>CAVXYF010000017.1:0-161850 GCA_963765835.1 uncultured Acidobacteriota bacterium
GAGGGCGCGGTGGAGCTCCTCGTAGCGGTTCCGCTGGAACGACTCCCAGGCGCCCCCCGACTTCTTCAGGTCCTCCGCGATCTTGGAGTCGGCGATGGCCCGGGCGCGGGTCGCGGAGATCGCGATCGCCCCGCCGACAGTGATCAGGATCAGCAGGGCCGCTGCGAAGAAGATCTTGAAGGAGAGGGAAAACCGGGGAGGCTCCGGCGGCGGAAGCTTCAGCCCGCTGACGACGGGCCGAGGGAACGCCGTGGGAGTCGGGGTAGCCTTCTCAGTAGCGCTCATCTTCCGATCCCGACTGCGGCGGATACTCCTTGCCGTACTTGTTCCGGTGCGGAACGGGTCGGAAAGTGGTCGTGTCGATCGAGATCGTGAGCGGGGCATTGCCGGCCAGCGGGACGGTCAGCGGGATGCTCGTCTCGGTCCCCTCTTCGTGCCAGGCCTTCAGGGTCCACGCCCCGGCGGGGACATCCTCGAATCGGAACGCACCGTCCCGCTCGGTCAGGGCGGCGAAAGGAGTGTCTACGACCATGACGAAGCCGACCATCTGCGGGTGGATGTTGCAGTACACGCGGACGAGGCCGGGCTCCGCGAAGGAACGGCTCTTCGAGGCGCCGCTCCGGTAGAGGCCGAGGTCGAATCGGTTCGAGCCCGAGACCGAAAAAACGTTGTGGTACACCGGGTCGTTGTTCGGGAACTCGACGGTTCCGGGCCGCGAGACGATCGCCACGCGGGGCGTGAATCGTTTCGACTCCTGCGCCATGCGGACGGGGCTGCCGGGAGCAGCCCCGCGAGGTCCCTCGATCCAGACGACCGCGTTCGAGGCGTCGGGACGGGGAGCGCCCCCCTTGAGGAGCAGAACGCGGCCGTTCACGGAGCCGGCAGAGCCCGCGGCGCGGGGGCCGAAGACCGTGGAACTGACCAGCAAAGAAAGTACCCCGACGGCGAAAACCCGCGTCGCCATGCGTCTTTTCGATAATAGCCCAAAGCGGGAGACGGACGGCGGCAGGCGGTAGGAAGGAGGGGAAATGCGGAACCCGTCTTATCATCGCGTAGGGGGGCGAATGGAACAGAGCCTCGTCGAGATCTTCGGAAAGGACACCTGACCCCACACGACCGCGGCCCGTGAGGACTACGCGCGTCGAAAGATCCCCTTCAGCTACGTCGACGTCCGGCGTGACGCCAAGCAGCTCGACCGCATGGTGCGCCTCTCGGGCGGCCGTCGGGTTCCCGTCATCGTCGAATCCGGAAAAGTCACCGTCGGTTTCGGAGGGACGTGAGGGGTGTAGACGGCCCGGTGGGCCGACCTTCCCACTGCCTGTCATCCTGAGCCCTTCGCGGTGTCATCCTGAGCGCAGCGAAGGATCTCTTACTTGATTGCCGTGGCGTCCGGCTCAGGACCGGCTCCGCGAAGGATCTCCCCCTCGAAAAGCCAGAGATCCCTCGTCGCTTCGCTCCTCGGGATGACAAAGAGGTGTGCCTTCCGGCTGACAGGGGCCTGCATATAATCCCCGCCACGTAGTTCGGTGTCGGGTGCAGGCCCGCCGGGCCTGTCCCCGCGACGTTTACAGGGAGGGTGCCCGATGTCGCACGTCCCCGAGAGACCCGGCGCGGAGTTTCGGCCCTACGTTCCCTCGGAACAGTCGGTGGCCGAGTTCACCCCGAAGGCGATCGTCCTCGGCGTCTTCTTCGGTCTCCTCTTCGGCGCCGCGACGGTGTACCTGGCGCTGCGGGCCGGCCTGACCGTCTCGGCCTCCGTGCCGATCGCCGTGCTCGCGATCGCGGTCTTCAAGAAGATCGGCAAGTCCACCATCCTCGAGAACAACATCGTCCAGACGATCGGCTCCGCGGGAGAGTCCGTCGCCGCCGGCACCGTTTTCACCGTCCCGGCGCTCCTCTTCCTGGCGGGCGGCGAACAGTTCTTCAACTACATCCAGATCACGATCCTCGCGATCTTCGGCGGCATCATCGGCGTGCTCTTCATGATCCCGCTGCGGCGGGCTCTCATCGTCAAGGAGCACGGAAAGCTGCCCTATCCCGAGGGGACCGCCTGCGCGGACGTCCTCATCGCCGGAGAGAAGGGGGGCAACCTCGCGAAGATGGTCTTTGCGGGGGTCGGCGTTTCGCTGCTCTACAAGGTGCTCTACGGCGTGCTCGGCCTCTGGAACGAGGTTTCGACATTCTTCAGCACGCGCAAGGAATCTCTCTATCCGAGCTCGACGCTGGACGTGGCGGTGACTCCCGAGTACCTGGGGCTCGGATACATCATCGGTCCCCGCATCTCGAGCGAGCTCTTCTCGGGCGGCCTCCTCGCCTGGATGGCGCTCATCCCGCTCATCGCGATCTTCGTGCCGGAGTCCCGCGTCGTCCAGGATCTGGAGAATCTCGGCTTCAGCGCGGCGTGGCGCGAAAACAACAATTACGCGAACTGGATCTACCGCGCCTACATCCGCTACATCGGGGCAGGCGCGGTGGCCTGCGCGGGCGTCATGACCCTCATCAAGACGATTCCCACGATCGCGTCCGCCTTCAAGGAGTCCATGAAGAGCTTCGGCGAGCGCCGGGCGGGCGGCTCCACGAAGCGCACCGAGCAGGACATGGGAATGGGCGTCGTGATCTTCGGCTCGCTCGCGATCCTGGTCATCCTCGCCATCCTTCCGGGCTTTCCGCACGGGCCGTTCCCCGGTTCGCTCCTTATGTCCGCCCTGATCGTCGTCTTCGGTTTCTTCTTCGTCACGGTCTCGTCCCGGATCGTGGGGATCATCGGGACTTCCTCGAACCCGATCTCCGGCATGACGATCGCGACCCTGATGGCGACGTGCGTCGTCTTCGTCGTCATCGGCTGGAAGGGGGACGTCTACCAGGCGGTCGCGCTCTCGGTCGGCGCGGTCGTGTGCATCGCGGCAGCGAACGCAGGCGCCACCTCGCAGGATTTGAAGACCGGTTTCCTCGTGGGCGCGACTCCGAAAGCCCAGCAGTGGGGCTTCATCATCGGCGTCGTCACCTCCGCCTTCGTCATCGCGATCACGCTCTTCATGCTCGACCGCACCTATCGCGGCCCCAACGAGCTCCATGGCATCGGCGGCCCGCAGCTCCCGGCGCCGCAGGCCACGCTGATGGCCACGATCATCAAGGGCCTGCTCGCGCAGAACCTGCCGTGGGCGCCGGTCCTCGTGGGCGTCTTCCTGGCGTTCATGGCGCAGCTCGCCGGAGCGCACGCGCTCTCCTGGGCCGTCGGCGCGTACCTGCCCGTCTCCACCACGGCGCCCATCTGGATCGGCGGCATGATGAAGGCGCTCGTCGACTGGTGGCGGAAGAAGAAGGAGGGCGCGGTCGGCGAGGAGTCGGAGCTCTCCTCCGGGATGCTCTACGCCACCGGGCTGGTTGCGGGAGGCTCGCTGGGAGGGGTCCTGATCGCCTTTCTGGCCTTCATCGGCGACACGGTCCTCCACTGGGACGACCCGACGCTCCTGCAGCGGACGGACTTGGGCGCCAAGCTCTACCCGGGTCTGCGCAACGGTCTCGTGAGCGGTAGCATCCTCGGCGCCATCGCGTTCGCGGTGCTGTGCGTTCTCCTGGTTCGGAACGCGAAGAAGCGGCTGGAGGCCTAGCCCGACCTCCGTTCAGAACATCGGTCTTCGTTCGCCGACGTCTCTGGGACGGTCTGAAGAACGTCCCTGGACCTGCGGCCCGTGGCGCGATCCGTGCACCCTGCGCGGGCGTGAAGAAGCCGCCTTCTTCTTCGTCCGCGCTCCGCTGCCGGCGGAAGTTCCTCCGCTTTTTTCCGGGCGGCTTTCGCGATCCCACGTATCTGGAGTGGGAGCGAAACTACAAGGCGGAGGCGCACGCGAAGTGGATGGAGTTTCTCGCGCCGTCGCGCTACCGGTCCCTCCTCCGCGCGAAGCGGTTCGCCGAGATCGCCGCGCACGCGGTGCGGATCGAGTCCCGGACGAACCTCCTCTTCTCGTTCGAGAAGATGGCCCTTCGGGACGCGGTGCGGACTCCCCGGGGCGCGCGGATCTTCGCTGAAGGACTGTTCGAGTTTCTTCACGGCCGCGGCAATCCGGAGATGCGGTTCGTACGCTGGTGTGAAGCCGTCGAATCCCTCCCTCGAAAACAGACTCGCGTTCTCACCTGGCCGGTCGTGACCGTCTTTCCGTTCATCGCGCTTCCGGCGGCGCACGTCTTTCTGAAGCCGAACGTGACCCGGATCGCGGCGAGAAGGTACGGCTGCGAGTTCGAGTACCGGTCCCGGCCCGACTTCGAGATCTACGCCGGTCTCATCTGGTTCGCGGAGGTCCTCGAGCGGGATCTGCGCGACCTCGCACCGCGCGACCGGATCGACATCCAGTCGTTCATCTGGGTCCAGGGCTCGGACGAGTACGAGTAGGCCCAGGCCCATCCCCCGTACGCCGGCTCAGGCGACGACGCCGAACTTCTTCCCGACCTTCCGAAATGCCTCCACCGCCTGGTCGAGGTCGGAGCGCTCGTGGGCCGCGGACACCTGGCACCGCAGCCGCGCCTGGCCGTGCGGAACCACGGGGTACCCGAAGCCCGACACGTAGACCCCTTCGTCGAGGAGCGCTTTCCCCATCGCGAGCGCCTTGGCGGTCTCTCCGACGATGACCGGCACGATCGGGTGGGTGCCGTGGGGGATACGGAAACCCGCGTCGGAAATCGACTTCCGGAAGTACTCCGCGTTGCCCCGCAGCTTGTGAACCGGAGCCGGATCCTCGCGCAGCATCCGGAAGGACTCGAGGGATCCGGCGGCGACCGCGGGCGGCAGGGAGTTCGAGAACAGGTACGTCCGGCTGCGCTGGCGCAGCGTCTCGACGAGGGCCTTCGGGCCGGCGACGAATCCGCCGGCTGCCGATCCCATCGCTTTTCCGAGGGTCCCCGTCGTCACCGGAATGCGATCGAACACGCCCTGCTCCTCGGCGGTCCCGCGGCCCGTCGCCCCGAGCACCCCGGTCGCGTGGGAGTCGTCGACCGCCAGGAGAGCTCCCTTCTCCTCGCAGATCCTCACGATCTCCCGGAGGTTCGCCTCCTCGCCTTCCATCGAAAAAACGCCGTCCGTGATCATCAGCCGGAATCGCGAGCTCGTGTCCTCCGTGAGCATCCGCTCCAGCGCGGCCATGTCGTCGTGCGGCACGCGAAAGCGCTTCGCCTTGCACAGGCGGACGCCGTCGATGATCGAGGCGTGATTGAGCTCGTCCGAGTAGAGGCCATCCGCTTCGTCCAGGATGGCGGCGAAGAGTCCCTCGTTCGCGTTCCAGCACGACATGTAGAGCACGGAGTCGTCGGTCCCGAAGAAGCCCGCGATCTCGGCCTCGAGCTCCTTGTGCAGCTCCTCCGTGCCGCAGATGAAGCGCACGGACGCCATCCCCGCGCCCCACCGGTCGATCGCCTTCTTCTGCGCCTCGCGAACCCGAGGGTGGTTCGCGAAGCCGAGATAGTTGTTCGAGGTCAGCATCACAACGTCGCGTCCGCCGACGCGCACGCGCGCGTCCTGCGGAGACTGGAGGACGAGCTCCTCCTTGTATGTGCCGGCCTGCCGGAGCTTCTCCATCTCGGCGGAAAGGTGGTCGATGAGGGTGGTGGGTGCGATGGGTGCTGTCACGACGGGAGCGGCCATTACTCCTCCGACAGGATCTTTCCCGCGACGCGGCCTCCCGGGAAAGCCGAGTCCAGCAGGGCGAGTGCGCGGTTGAACGCGGCGCCGCTCGGCGCAATGATCTCGATGCAGAGCGTGGGGCGGTTGATGATCTCGGAAGTTCCTCCGGCCCCGCGAACGATGACGGCCTGCGCGGGCCTCTCCACCGTGTAGAGGACGTCGTCCACGTCCGACAGCACGCGCGAGGCGACCTTCTGCGCCTCTCCCGCCTCGTCCCGCGTGAGGCAGACACCGGCGAGACCCAGCACCTGGTAGTGGTTGGGCTCGAACTCGGTCCGGTCCCAGTTCTTCCACACGCGGGCGCGGGGAGAGAGCCGGAAGCGATAGGCCACGTTGGACAGGCGGGACTCTTCGAGAGCGAACTCGGCGATGCGGCGTTCGCTCAACTCCTCGGACAGGTCCGGCTTCGGAGGCGGATTGGTGGGCATGGGGCTCCTGTTGAGGGTTCTACGGTCTTCCGTTCGGATAGAACACTATCTTCATCGCGCGGCGGCTCTCGAGGAGCGCCATTGCCTCGTGGAATTTCTCCAGTCCCTCGAATTCGTCGGTGACCAGGTCCTCCACGTCGAGGCCGGCGCTCAGCAGATCGAGCATCTTGATCCACGTCTCGAAGATCCGGCGCCCGATCACGGCGTGGAGGGTGAGCCCCTTGAAAATCAGGCAGTGCGTGTAGTCCTGGATCGTCACCGACCGCTGTTTCGGAATTCCCAGGAGCGAGAGGATTGCCCCCCTCCTCGCCACCGCGAGGCCCAGGTTGATCGACGCCTCCGCGCCGGAGAGCTCCAGCACGACGTCGGCGCCGCCCCCCAGAGCCTCGCGCACGCTGTCGGCCGCGTCCTTCGTGCGGGTCAGGTCGATGACCGAAACGTGCGACAGGCGGCGGGAGGTCGCCCAGCGCCGCGCGTGCGCCGCGGCCTGCGAGTTGACGTCGGTGATGGCGATCCGCGCGGCCCCCGAGATCCGCGCGATCTCGGCGCACATGGCGCCGATCGGTCCGTATCCGAGGACCGCGACCGACTTGCCGGAGAGGTCGGCGACCTGCGTCGTGTGGACCGCGTTCCCGAGCGCGTCCAGGAAGGCGCCCACGCGCGGCGGCACGACGTGGCGGTCCAGAGGGATGACGTTGTACGCGGGCACCACGACGTACTGCGCGAAGCACCCGTCTCCGTGGACCCCGAGGATGCGGGTGTTCTCGCAGATGTGGCGCTGTCCCGTCCGGCAGGGCCGGCAGTGACCGCACGTCACGTGCATTTCGGCCGAGACGTAGAGGCCCTCGCGGAGGTCCTGCCGCTCCGCGCCCGGCCCGAATGAGACGATCTCGCCGCAGAACTCGTGCCCGTAGATGCGGGGCGGTTTTACGATCGCGGCCATCGACTCGTCCCACTTGTAGATGTGGCGGTCCGAGCCGCAGACCGCGGTGGCGAGCACGCGGATCAGGACCTCTCCCGGACCGGGACGCGGCGTCGGCACCGACTTCACCTGGGTACCTTCTGGCCCCGGAAGCGGCCTGGTCTTGACCACCGCAGTCATGCGGGGCGGGACACGGGACGCGGGACGCGGGACACGACGCTTGCGCGCCGACGTTTTCGGTTTCTTCAAGTCTTCCGTGTTCCGTGTCCCCTGTCCCGTCTTCTTCAATCGCCGGCCTCGTCGTCCCGGACGTAACCTTCGCGCGGACCGGAGGCTGTCGCGGCGGCCGGTCCGGTCGCGATCCGGGCGTCGACGTAGCGCGCGACGACGTCCCGCGTGTCCGTGACCTTGAGCATTTCGAACAGGAAGGCGAACTTTCTCTGCAGGGTCCCGCGGATTGCCTCGCGTGTTCCGGGAGGGAGGTTCCAAACCTGTTCCTTGAACGGGCCGACCGCCAGCTTGCGGCTCCGGTAGAGGAACTGGTTCTCCGTTTCCCCCCTCTTCCTCTGGAGGTCGGCGTGATCGAACACCCAGCGCTCCATGGCGCGCTTCAGGGGCAGGGGAAACGCGGGGTGATCGAAGACCATGTTCTGGAACTCGGTCGCGAGGTGAATCTCCGCGCAATCGCCCGCCGGGAAGCTCCCGAAGAACTCCGCGGGGAGGGTGGACGCTCCGTGCTGGACGGCGCCGGCGAGCCCGTACTCCTCGCGGGCGACCTTCGAAATGGCGCGGAGCGCCTCGAAGTCGATCTGCACCCGCTGAACGGTTCCATCCGCGCCGACGACGCCGCCGTGGGAGCTCCCCGTCTGGATGGAGACCTTGGCGAGCCCCTTTCCTTCTCCGAGCTCCGCCCGGTAGCCGTCCATGTACGCGCGGAACTCTTCCGGGGTCGAGTTCGCCTTGCCGACTTCGCCGATCTCGCCCCCGATCGAGATCGGCATGTTCTCCGGCTCGCGCGCGCGGATGAATTTCGTGAAGCGCGCCGTGAGCCTGGAGTTGACGGCCTGCTGCTCTTCGAGCGTCGACTTCGAGAGATCGACGAGAGTGGAGGTGTCGATGTCGATCTGGAAGAAGGTCGCGGCGATCGCCTCCTCGATGAGGGCCTCGATGGCCGCGATTTCCCTCTCCGGGTCGTCGCGCATCTTCTTCGGGTTCGTCTGAAAGTGGTCGCCCTGCAGGAAGACGGGTCCTTCCCACCGTTCCCGGATCGCGGCCGCGAGGACGACAGCGGCATATTCGCCCGGCCTCTGGTCCGTGTAGCCCATCTCGCTGCGCGCGATCTCGAAGATCAGCGTTCCGACCTCGAGATTTCGCGCGGCGCGGAAGGCGGCCCGCGCTGTGTCGTAGCAGAGCATCCGTACGTTGATCGCGGGAACCGTGAACCCGCTGACCTCACCCCGGCCCCGCGCCTCGTAGAGCGGGAGGATCGAGACGGGAACGATGCCGAGCGAGGCCCCCGCTTCCCGGATTACGGTGCGCGCCGGATCGCGCGAGTCGCGCCCGCCGAACACCGCGGTCCACACGAGCCCGTCGAGGGTCTCTTCCCGGAACCGGGTCGGATCCGCGACCACGAGCCGGCCGTCCCGGCTGACGGCGCCGGCCCGCTCGAGCTCTTCGTCCAGTTCCGCCGCGGTCGAGAAGAGGTTCATGGTGAGGGCCGCGATTCTAGCGAAGAATCTCCTGTGCTAGCTTCGAGACGTGGTCCGCCTCTCCCGCACGCTGCACTTCAACGCGGGTCGAAGCCTCTGGAGAAAGGACTGGACCGAGCAGCGCAACCGCTCCCTCTACGGAGACGAAGGGACGCACGGCTTCGGGCACAACTTCCGGCTGGAGGTCTCCGTCGAGGGTCCCGTCGACCCTGAGTCGTCGATGGTCATCAACCTGACCGACCTCGACCGGATTCTCAAGGAGGAGGTCGACGCGCCGCTCGACCACCACAACCTGAACAGCGACGTCCCGGAGTTCGCGACGACGCCCCCGACCGCCGAGAACCTGGCGGTGTGGATCTGGCGGAGGGTGGCGGAGCGGATCGATCGCGAGGGCTGGAGGTGCCGTCTCGCCGCGCTGCGACTGCAGATGACCCCGGACTTCGCGGTGGAGATCGAGGGCTGATGTACTTCAAACAGTTCTACCTGGGCTGTCTCGCTCACGCCTCGTACCTGATCGGATCGGACGGGGAGGCGGCGGTCGTCGACCCCCGGCGCGACGTCGACGAATACATCGAGGAGGCGCGCGCAAACGGCATGGAGATCCGTCACATCATCGAGACGCACCTCCACGCGGACTTCGTGTCGGGGCACCAGGAGCTCGCCCACCGCACCGGCGCGAAGATCTACTTCGGCGCAAAGGCAGGCGCGCAGTTCGATTACGTCCCGGTGCGGGAGGGCGACGAGATCCGGATGGGGCACCTTCTGTTGCGTTTTCTCGAAACGCCCGGACACACGCCGGAGTCGGTGTCCATCCTCGTTATCGACCGCGCGGTGAGCGAGGTCCCGAAGGCGGTGCTCACGGGGGACACGCTCTTCATCGGCGACGTGGGCCGCCCGGACCTCCTCGGATCGACGATGAGCGCCGGAGAGCTCGCCGGCATGCTGTACGACTCGCTCCACGGGAAGCTTCTGACTCTGCCCGACTCGGTCGAGGTCTATCCCGCGCACGGGGCCGGCTCGCTCTGCGGGCGCAACATCTCGAGCGAGACGAGCTCCACGATCGGCCAGCAGCGGCAGTTCAACTACGCCTTGAAGCCGATGCCGAAGGAGGAGTTCGTCCGGATGGTGACGACCGACCTCCCGGAGGCGCCGGAGTACTTCGCCCGGGACGTCGCGATCAACCGGGGCGGTGCGGTCGAGCTCGCGGAGCTCCCGGACCCGGCGGCTCTCGGTGCCCGGGACGTCGAAGCGCTCCAGAAGAGAGGCGCCGTCGTGCTCGACACGCGTCCCGCGGCGCAGTACGGCGCGGGCCACGTCCCGGGGTCGCTCCACGTCGGTCTGTCGGGCCAGTTCGCTTCGTGGGCCGGGGCGCTCGTGCCGCCGCAGGTCCCCATCGTTCTCGTGTCGGAGGAGAAGGAGCAGGTCCGCGAGGCGCGAACGCGGCTCGCGCGGGTGGGGCTCGACAACGTCGCGGGATACCTGGAGGGCGGTCTGCTCGAGTGGCATCGCGCGGATCTCCCGCTCGCGACGACCGAGCAGATCGGGGTCGAGGAGCTCGACGCGCGCATCCGGGAGGGGAGCGCCGCGCGCGTCGTGGACGTGCGCCGGCCGGCCGAATGGCAGGCGGGACACATAGCAAGCGCGGTCAATCTCCCGTTGAACGCGCTGGAACAGCACGCGGCGGACCTCCCGAGGGACGAACCGGTCGCGGTCCTGTGCGCGGGCGGGTTCCGCTCGTCGATCGGGACGAGCATCCTCGAGCGGCAGGGCTTCACGAAGATCACGAACGTCGTCGGCGGCATGGCCGCCTGGAAAAACGCGAACCTGGAAGTCGCCGCCTAGAAGCTACTTCGGCAGGACCCCGATCGCCTCGTAGATCTTCGCCGGGTCGAACACCACGCCGTCCTTCACGACGAGCTTCGTGTTCCTCATGGCGGAAATGTCGCTCATTGGGTCTCCCGAGATGAGGACGAGGTCCGCGAGCTTCCCCTTCTCAATCGACCCGAGCTCGGTATCCCGTTTCATGACCTGCGCCGCCTTGAGCGTGGCGATCTGGAGAATCTCGGAGGCCGGGATGCCCGCCTCGCGGTAGAGCTCGAGCTCCCGGTGGAGTCCGAAGCCCACGAGCGTGTCGGTCCCCGCGACGATCTGGACGCCGGCTCTGTGGAGTCGCCCGACCATCGCCACCATATTCGCGTAGGACTTCCGGTACAGGGCGTCCGTCTCTCCCTCGGCCGGAAGGCCTCCCGCGAGGAAACCGCGCCGGAGCTGCGTCGGCATCCGGTTCGCGACCGCCGCAAACGAGGGGTCCACGGTCCCGGGCCGGGCGCGGTACGTGGACTCGAACGTCGACAGGGTCGGATCGACGACGACGTGGCGGCTCTTGAGGAGCGCGATGAAGTCCCGGACCTCGGCGGAGTCGAGGTCGAGCGACGCGGCGCGCTTGCCCGGCTCCGTGAAACGCGCGGGGGTCCGCGTTTCGGTGACGTCCCGGAAGAAGTTCAGGAAGACGAAGTTGATGTGCTGCAGCTCGTCGGCGCCGGCGCGGACGAACTGGTCCGCGAACATCGTCGCGGGAACATGCCCGCCGACCCGCATGCCACGCTTGTGGGCGTCCGCGATGATGACCGGCACGAGCTCCGGCTTGATCGAGCTGTAGACCTTGATCTGCGGGTAACCGAGCGCGGCGTACCGCGCGATTGCGTCGTGGACCTTCTGCTCCGTGTCGACGAGCACCTTCGTGGGGGCCTGATACTTGCCCGGGCCGTCCAGGAAACCGGCCGCGATCACGCGCGGTCCGATCTCGACGCCCGAGTCGAAGCGCTTGCGCCGCGCCTCGAGCTCGTCCGTGTCGTTCGCGAGGTCCCGCACGGTGGTGACTCCCGCTGCGATGTTGAGCAGGCCGTCGTCGTCGCTGACGTGCGTGTGCATGTCCCAGAGGCCCGGGAGCAGCATGCCGCCGCCCCCGTCGATCCGCTCCGCGCCGGCTCCCGCGGTGTCCGACGTGGCCACCGCGGCGATGCGGTTCCCGTGGACCGTGACGACCCGGTTACGCAGCACTTTCCCGGTCTCCGAGTCGAAGACGTTTACGTTGTGGAAGACCAGGTCCGAGGCGGGCTTGCGCGAAATCCGCTTCGCCAGTCCGGTTCGCCACTGGATGCTCGACTCGTCCTGCGCGACGGCGAGCTCCTCCAGCGACTTCTCCCACCCTTCGCGAATGAACATGAGCCAGCGGCCGCCGCTCGCGAAGAGGTTGTTCTGCCGGTCGAGCCACACGTAGTCCGGGCTGAACTGGAAGCCGCGGATGCCGTAAAGCACGACCGCCTCGGACTTCCCGCCCGACTGGAGCGTCATCTCGCGGACCTTCTCGATCCGCGCCTCCCCCTCGGGCAGGAGCCGCAATGATCCGCCCGAGCGCACCGCCGCTCTGGTCAGGAGAGCGACCTCGTCCGGGGACCCGTAGAAGGAGGGGAAGAATACGGCGCCCTTGACCGCGCGTTCGCCGCTCTCCGCCTTGTTCTTCCAGCGGGCCACGCCGTCCCGGATGGAGAAGCGTTCTTGCACCGGGCCCTTGAGGTAGTCGACGCCGATGTTCTCGAGCGACGTCGGAAGTCCGTCGGGTCCGACGGTCATCACCGTTTCGATCTTCGGGCCGCGTCCCCGGTCGTTGTACTGGTAGAAGGAGTGTCGGCTGCCGTCGGCGGTCGTCCAGACGAGGAGATTGCCCGCGGGGTTGCCGGCGGACAGGACGGTGTACCGGACGGCGTGCGAAGGGACCGAGTCCGGAATCGGCGGGACGGCCCCGGTCTCGTCCGCGCGAGCGGACGACCCCTGCAGGGCGAGACAGAGGAGAATCCGAATAGTGGCGCGCATATCCCGAATCTTAGCCGGGAGGCCGAATCTCCGCCCGGACACGGCAACGGGTTCGGATTTAGACTAAGCAGGGAGTACGGGACCGAGGGACCGAAGATCGTGATCGCACGAGTGCGGACGGTGGACGCCATCCTTCAGCAGGTTGGCCGCTTCGAGGCTCTCCGCAAGGGAGACCTGAAGAGGGGAGATCGGGTCCTCGTCGCCACGGAGAACTCGCTCTACACGATCCACGTCGAGGAAGACGGGACGTACTCGATCTCGGGAGGCTGGTTCGACCGCAACGGTCTCTCGCCGGCGACGACCTCGATCGCGGGTTGCACCTGGGGAGGGACCGCGATCAAGCGAGATCTCGTGGCCGCGCGCGGACTGCGGCTGGAGTTCGGCAACCGCGTCGTGACGAGCACGATCCGCGAGGTGCGCGTCATCCGGGAGGGCGAGGAGAGTCTCCTGGGCCTGTGTCCCGCCTCGAGCGCGGATCTCCTCCGCGCGTGCTACGGAGAACCCGCCGTCCTCTCCTGATTCGTTCCGCCCGCTGAAAGGATTCGCGCGATGAGCCTGCCCTCGGGGACTCGCCTGGGGCCTTACGAGCTCCTCTCCCCGCTGGGCGCCGGCGGGATGGGCGAGGTCTACCGGGCGAGAGACACGCGTCTCGACCGCGCCGTCGCCGTGAAGGTCCTTCCGCCCCACCTGTCCGCCTCGGAGGAGGGCCGGCGGCGTTTCGAGCGGGAAGCACGCACGATTTCGCAGCTCTCTCACCCGCACATCTGCGCGCTGTACGACGTCGGACGCGAGGGCGTGACCGAGTACCTCGTCATGGAGCTCCTCGAGGGAGAGACGCTGGAGGCGCGACTCGTCCAGGGCGCGCTTTCGACCGATCAGGTCCTCCGTTTCGGCATTGAGATCGCGGACGCGCTCGACCGCGCGCACCGGCAGGGCATCGTGCATCGCGACCTGAAACCCGGGAACATCATGTTGACGAGGTCGGGAGTCAAGCTCCTCGACTTCGGTCTTGCCAAGGCGATCGCGCCGCTCGACAAGAATCTGCCCTCCGGTCTGACCTCGATGCCAACGCAGGTCGGCTCCAACCTCACGCGGGAGGGCTCGATCCTCGGGACGTTCGAGTACATGGCGCCCGAGCAGCTCGAGGGGAAGGACGCGGACTCGCGCACGGACATCTTCGCGTTCGGCGCGGTTCTCTACGAGATGGCGACGGGCCAGAAGGCCTTCTCCGGCACGAGCCAGGCGTCGCTGATCTCGAACATCATGAAGGGGGAGCCTCCGGCGATCTCGACGGTCCAGCCGATGACGCCGCCCGCCCTCGATCGGGTGGTGCGCACCTGTCTCGCGAAAGACCCCGACGATCGGTTTCAGACCGCGCACGACGCGGGGCTTCAGCTTCAGTGGGTGGCGGAAGGCGGTTCGCAGGCCGGGGCGCCTGCAGTGGTCACGGCCCGCCGCAAAAGCCGCGAGCGCCTCGCCTGGGTTGTTGCCGCGGGAGCGATTCTCATCGCTGCCTTCGCGACGTTGGGATATGTCCGGCGCGCGCCGGTCGAAGCTCCGGTCCTGCGCTCCTCGCTCCTGCCCCCGGACAAGACGACTTTCGAAGTCGGCGGTGACGACTGCGGATCGCTGACCATATCGCCGGACGGCCGGAGGATCACATTCGTGGCCAAGGACGCGGAGGGCCGGAAATTGCTCTGGCTTCGGCCGCTCGACGCCGGCGCCGCGCGGTCGATTCCCGGGACGGAAGGCGCGACGTGGCCGTTCTGGTCTCCCGACAGCCGGTTCATCGCTTTCTTCGCGGATGGAAAGTTGAAAAAGGTGGATGCCGCCGGCGCGCCCCCGCTCACTCTGTGCGAGGCGACGAGGGGAAGGTCGGGATCCTGGAACCGGGATGGGGTAATCCTCTTTTCGCCCGATACGACCGTCGCGGTTCATCGCGTCTCCGCCGGCGGCGGCCCCGCGACCCCGGTGACGCAGCTCGACGAATCGAAAGGGGAGACCACGCACCGCTGGGCCACGTTTCTTCCGGACGGCCGCCACTTCCTCTACATGGCCGGAACGCACGCTACCGGCGCGGGGACCGCGACCAACGTGATCTACCTCGCTTCGCTGGACTCGAAGGATCGACGGCCTCTCCTCGTGGCCCGATCGAACGTCGCCTTCGCGTCCGGCTATCTGATCTACGTGCTCGAAAAGACGCTCCTTGCTCAGCCCTTCGACGCGAAGCGCCTTCGTCTGACCGGCGACCCCGTTCCGCTCGGCGACTCGGTTCTCTACGATCCCGACTACTTCCGGGCAGCCTTTTCCGCTTCGGACAGCGGGATCCTGGTTTATGCGGCCGGCGCCGGCGGCACGAGGCTGCGCCTCGCGTGGTACGACAGATCGGGAAAGCCGATCGGCGTGCCGTTCGGCGATCCGGTCGATTACCGGGATTTCTCGATTTCTCCGGACGGAAAGCGCCTGGCCGCTGAAGTCCAGGATTCGACCACGGGATTGGGCGACGTCTGGGTCTCCGACTTTTCCCGCGGTACCCGGACGCGTTTCAGTTTCGGCCCCGGTCCGTCGATGTGTCCGGTCTGGTCTCCCGACGGAACCCGGATCGCCTTCCAGCGGATGGAGAAAACTCTTCTCACGAGGATCGTCGCGAAGCCGTTGAGCGGCGGCGGCGGAGAGGACACGCTTTTTCAAGGCAGCGGCGACATATGTCCCAAATCCTGGTCACCGGACGGGCGCTATCTCGCTTACGAGACTGTCGCAGCGGTCGCCACGACGAAGTCCGACATCTGGGTCCTGCCGCTCTTTGGCGATCGCAAACCGTTCCCGTTTCTCGCGACACGGTTCGACGAATTGTCGCCGCAGTTCTCTCCCGACGGACGGTGGGTCCTGTACACGTCCGACGAGCCCGGGAAGCGCGAGCTCTACGTCGCGCCCTTTCCGGGGCCGGGCAGCAGATGGCAGATTTCCAACGGAGGAGCCCTCGGCGGCGATTGGCGCCAGGACGGCAGGGAGATTACCTATCTCACACTCGACCGGAAGCAGGTGTCCGTGGAGGTCAAAGCCGACGTCTCCGGTTTCGAAACCGGGCTACCGCGAGTGCTTTTCAACGCCAACAATGCGACCTTTTTCCGGAGCGACCGGAGCGGCGATCGCGAGCTGATGGCTGTTCCTCCCGAAACGGCGCAATACACTCCGTTCACCCTTGTCTCGAACTGGCCGGCCCTCGTCAAGAGGTAAGCGGGGGTCAGGTCTCCACTTACCACTTTCGGGTCCAAGAAATTGAGCCGACGGGTCTTCTCCGCGTTTCGCGAATCCTAGTACCCCCTCCGCGCCTGGACCTTTGAGAGGCGGCGCACCGCCGCTGCCGGGGGTACTTCACCTCTCGACCCACTTGTAACTTCTTGGTGGCCGGTCACCTGCGGCCAAAGTGGTAAATGGAGACCTGGCCCCCCCTAGAAGAGGCTCTTCAGCACGAACAGGACGTTCGCGGGGCGCTCGGCCAAGCGGCGCATGTACCAGGGAAACCACGCTTCGCCATAGCTGATCAGGACCCGGAACCGGTATCCCGCGGCCGCGAGGCGCAGCTGCTCGGACCGGCCGATCCCGTAGAGGAGCTGGAACTCGATCTGGTCCGGCTTCCGTCCGAGCGATCGCCCATGCGCCTCGATGCGGCGAATCAAGGCCGGGTCGTGCGTCCCGAAGATCGCGCGGACTCCCTTTTCCCGCGCGCCGTCGGACAGGAGCCGCTCGGCCACCTGGAAGTAGCTCTCGTCCACGTCCTCCTTCTTCGGGTAGGCCTTGTCGGGAGGCTCCCGGTAAGCGCCCTTCACGAGCCGGATGCCCGCGCCGATCGCGATGAGCGATTCGACGTCGCCAGCCGTCCGGTAGAGGTAGGACTGCACACAGAGGCCGGTGTTCGGAAACGCCGAGCGCAGGCGGCGGAAGACGTCGAGCGTGACCTCGGTGTACGCGGTGGACTCCATGTCCACCCACACCCAGTTGCCGAGTGACTGGGCGTGCCGCGCGAGCGCGTGCAGGTGGGCCTCGCACTCTTCGCGAGAGAAGTCGAGTCCGAGCTGCGTCAGCTTGACCGAAATCTCGACGTCCATCTTTTCTTGGTGGACGCGGTCGAGTACTTCCCGATAGTGCCGCGCGACGTCCGCGGCCTCCCCGGCGTTACGCAGGTTCTCGCCCAGCCGGGTCAGGACCGTGCCGACACCGAGGGACCGCGACGCGGCGAGCGCGTCCTCGAAGGACTCCCCCGGCATGAACCGGGTGACCGCCCGGCGCACGAACGGAAAGTGGACCGCGCGCTCGCGCAACCAGCGATTGTCGGACGCCGCCAGGAGAACGTTCCGGAGGACGCTCATTTCGACCTGGGCGCGGTTTATATCGCGACCGCGGTCGAACGCGTCGAAGCGCGGGTCAGGTGCGGGGGGTCATCGACCGCATGGCCGCGGCCGCCGGAATCCGCTCCGGCTCGCGCTCGGGGGCCGGCTTCTCCACGACTTCCCGCGCCGGACCGCCCTTTCCGCGCCGGCGTCCCAGCCACTCGCGGAACTGCTCCATGTAGGTGAAGACGACCGGCGTCACGAACAGCGTCAGGAGCTGCGAGAAGAGCAGGCCGCCGACCACCGCGAGACCGAGAGGCCGGCGCGACTCCGCTCCCGCCCCGAGTCCCAGCGCGATCGGCAGCGTGCCCATGAGCGCTGCCATCGTCGTCATCATGATCGGGCGGAACCGCACGAGACATGCTTCGTGGATCGCGGCCTGCGCGTCCTTCCCCTCGTTCCGCTGCGCCTCGATCGCGAAGTCCACCATCATGATGCCGTTCTTCTTGACGAGACCGACGAGCATGATGATTCCGACGAACGCGTAGATCGACAGCTCCGTGCGGAATATGAGCAGCGTCACGAGCGCGCCGAATCCCGCGAACGGCAGCGCCGAGAGGATCGTCAGGGGGTGAATGAAACTCTCGTACAGGATCCCGAGGACCAGGTAGATGACGAGGATCGCCATCAGGAGCAGTAGCCCGAGCCCCTGGAACGAGGACTGAAAGGCCTGCGCGGTGCCCTGGAAGTTCGTCGTGATCGTGGCGGGCAGGGTCTCCCGCGCCGCGCGGTTGACGGCGGCGACCGCGTCCCCGATCGAGTAGCCCGGCTTCAGGTTGAAGGAGAGAGTCACCGACGGCAGCTGCCCGGAGTGCGTCACGGCCAGCGGCCCGACGTCCTGCCCGAGTTTCGCGACGGTATCGAGCGGGACGAGGTTTCCGGTGGAGTTCCGGACGTAGAGGAGCGACAGCGCGGAGGGATCCGCCTGGTATTCGGGCGCGAGCTCCACGATGACCTGGTAGTCGTTGTTGGGCGCGTAGATCGTCGACACCTGACGCGAGCTGTACGCGGTGTAGAGGGCCTCCTCGATCTTCTGCGGCGTCAGCTGCAGCGCTGCCGCCTTGTCGCGGTCGATGTCCACCGTAACCTGCGGGTTGGAGATCTGGAGGTCGCTGGACACGTCCTGGAACCCCGGCAGGCTGCGCATCTTCTCCTCGAGGAGCGGCGCGTATTTGTACAACTCGTCGGTGTCGGCGTCCTGCAGCGTGTACTGGTAGAGGCTCTTCGTGAGCCTTCCGCCGATCCGGATCGGCGGCGGGTTCTGGAGATAGACCTTCACGCCCGGAATCTTCGCGAGCTTCGGGCGGATCTCCTGGATGAACTCGTCCACCGAGGCCTTCCGCTCGTTGCGAGGCTTCAGCCGCATGAAGAGGGTGCCGGAGTTGCCGGCGTTCGAGCCGCGCGCCCCGTAGCTCGACATGAAGGCGGCCACGTTGGGATCCTTCTGGACCTCCTTCGCGACGGCCATCTGGTGCTCGCCCATCGCGCCGAAGGAGATCCCCTGGGCGCCCTCCGTGAAGCCGAAGACCTGGCCGGTGTCTTCGCTCGGCAGAAACCCCTTGGGGATCTTCAGGAAGAGAAAGACCGTCGCCACGAGGATCAGGGCGGAGGCGACCATCGTCATGCGCCGTCGGGCCAGCGTCCAGACGAGCCCCTTGTCATAGATCTTCAGCATGCCGTCGAAATACCGCTCGGAGGTCTCGTAGAAGCGACCGTGTTTCTTCCCGTGGTCGCGTTTCAGGAAGCGGCTGGAGAGCATCGGCGTCAACGACAGCGAGACAAAGCCCGAAACGAGGATCGCGACTCCGATGGTCACGGCGAACTCGTGGAAGAGCCTTCCCACGATGCCGCCCATGAAGAGGATGGGGATGAATACCGCGGTCAGCGACAGCGTCATCGACAGGATCGTGAAGCCGATCTCCTTCGACCCCTTGAAGGCCGCCTCGAGCACGCCCTCGCCCTTCTCCATGTGCCGGACGATGTTTTCCAGCATGACGATCGCGTCGTCCACGACGAACCCGACGGATAGCGTCAGCGCCATCAGCGAGAGGTTGTCGAGCGTGTACCCCAGCAAGTACATGACCGCGAACGTGCCCACGATCGAGAGCGGCAGCGCGAGGCTGGGAATGACTGTCGCCGAGACGTTCCGGAGGAAGAGGAAGATCACGAGAACGACCAGCACGAGCGTCAGGAATAGAGTGAACTTGACGTCGTTCACGGAATGGCGGATCGACTCCGACCGGTCGAACAGCACGTCCAGCGTCGCCGACGGCGGCAGCTGCTTCCGGAACGTAGGCAGGAGCTTCTTGATCTCGCTGGCGACCGCGACGGTGTTCGTCCCGGGCTGCTTCTGAATGGCCAGGATGAGGGCTCGGGCGATGGAGTCCGGTGTGACGAACCAGGCCGCGGTCTTGTTGTTCTCGACGCTATTCGAGACGTCGCCGATCTGGTCGAGCCGCACTGGCGACCCGTCGCGGTACGCCACCATGACTGAGCGGTACGCCTCGGCGTCGGTCAGCTGACCGTTGGCCTGCACGGTGAACGCCTGTTTCTCGCCGGTGAGCGTCCCGGTGGGGAGGTTCACGTTGGCGCCCTGGATGGCGGTCGTCACCTCGTCTATCCCGATCCCGCGCGTGGCGAGCTGGCGCGGGTCGAGCTGGACCCGCACCGCGAACTTCTGGGAGCCGAAGACGTTGACCTGCGCGACGCCCGAAATCGTCGAGATGCGCTGGGCCATCATCGTCTGGCCGTACTCGTCGAGCTCGTAGAGAGGCATCGTCGGGGACCTCAGCGCGAGGTAGAGGATGGGCGAGTCGGCCGGGTTCACCTTCTGGTACGAGGGGGGGCTCGGCATCTCGGGCGGCAGCTGTCGGTTCGCCACCGCGATCGCCGACTGGACGTCCTGCGCGGCGGAGTCGAGGTTGCGCGAGAGGTTGAACTGAAGAGTGATCTGCGTGGACCCGAGGATGCTCGTCGAGTTCATCGAGTCGAGCCCCGAGATCGTCGAGAACTGCTTCTCGAGCGGAGTCGCGACCGCCGACGCCATCGTCTCGGGAGACGCGCCGGGGAGGTTCGCGGACACCTGGATCGTCGGAAAGTCGACGTTGGGCAGGTCCGACACTGGCAGGAGCCGGTATCCCATGGCCCCGAAGAGAAGGATCGCCAGCATGACGAGGGTCGTCATGACCGGCCGGCGGATGAAGATCTCGGCGATGTTCATGCGGGCTTTTCCTAGCCTTTCCGGATTTCCACGCGCGCCCCGGGCGCCAGCCGCAGCTGTCCTTCGGTCACGACCTGCTCCCCGGCCTGCAATCCTCTCGCAACCACGGCCAGGGGGCCCTGCGTCCGGCTGACCGTCACCGGCCGCGATTCGACGGTCAGGTCCTTCCGGACGACCCAGACGTATTGTCCCGCCTGGCCGGTCTGAACGGCCTGCGAGGGTACGGTGATCGCCTGGGACTCCGTCGCCAGCGTCAGCACGACGTCGACGTACTCTCCCGGCCAGAGCCCTTCATCTTCGTTCGAGAACGTGGCCTTGAGGAGGATCGTTCCCGTCCCGGCGTTGACGGCGTTGTCCACGAAGGACAGCTCTCCGGTCTGCGCGCGGGACGCGTGCCCGGCCGAGCCCACGCCCGGCGTGGCGATGACCTTCAACTTTTCGCCGGGACGAATCCGATCGCGGATCTGCGCCAGCGAGGACTCCGGCACCGAGAAGGTCACGTAAACCGGCTGGATCTGGTTCAGGACAACGAGCGGCGTGGCGTCGTTGCCCTGGACCATGTTGCCCGGGTGCACGAGCACGCTGCCGGTCCGCGCGGACACCGGCGCCGTCACCGTGCAATAGGAGAGCTGGAGCTGCGCGTTCTCGACGGCCGCCTCGTTGGCCCGCGCCGACGCCAGCGCTGCGGCGGCGTTCGCGCGCGTCGCGTCGTACTGCTCCCGGGTCACGTAGTCCTTCTCGACGAGCGCGGTGTACCGCTTGACGTCCTCCTCCGCGTTGCGGGCCAGCGCTCGGTCGCGCGCGAGCTGCGCGCGCGCCTGGGCGAGCGCGGCCTGGTAGGGGCGGGGGTCGATCTGGAAGAGCACGTCGCCCTTGCGGACGTTCTGACCTTCCCGGAAGCCCACCCGAGTGACCTGTCCCCCCACCCGGGCCTTCACGTCCACCGAGGTGAACGGCTCGACGTGCCCGATGGCGCGGACCTCGACCGGAATGTCCTGCCGCGCGACGCTCGCGACGGTCACGGGCGCCGTTTCGGGAGCGGCCTCCGCGCCCGGGTCCTTCTTGGAGCATCCGGCGGCGAGGACCGCCACGGCGAGACCGAGGCCCGCCGCGGTGACGAATCTCTTCGGGATCTTCATGGAACGGCTCCCCCGGATTGGGCGGGTGTTGCGGGCGGCGGCGGCGGGCTCAGGGGGCCGAGGGATCCGGTGTCGTGGGCGAGCGTCGCGAGCGCGACGAACCAGTCCGACCGAGCCTGCGCCTCCTGCGCCAGCGCGTTCGCGTAGGCGCTCTGCGCGACGAGCAGGTCGAGAATCGACCCCACGCCCGCGCGGTAGCGTCCGGCCGCCACCTCCTGGGATTGCGTGGCGGAGGCGAGCAGGTCGCGCGCGGTCTTCACGCGCTGCGCCGCCGTCTTCAGGTTGTAGTAGCTCGTCCACACCTCGAGAACGACCTGGTCCTGCAGGGTCTCGGCCTGACCCTCGGCGGACCGTGCCTGCTCGCGGGCCTCCAGCGTTTCGTACGTGTTCCGGCCCCCCGTAAAAACGGGGAACCGAAAGAGGAGCGCGCCCGAGTAGTTGTTCGCGAACGGGAGGTCGGTGGAGTTGTAGAAGTAGACGCGGTTGATCGAGCCCGCCGCGGCGAGCGAGGGCAGACCCTCCGCCCGGACCGATCGGACGTGGCTCTCCGCGCGCAGGACCTCGAAGCGAGCGGCGGCGAGGTCCGGTCGCTGGCTCTCCGCGCGCTCGATCAGGACGTCCACGGTTTCCGCGATCTCTTCGACGTTGACGTCGCTCGGAAGATCCGCCACGTCCACGGGGACGTTCGGCGAGACGCCGGCGGCGGTGGCGAGCGCGCCCCGTAGCGTCTGGATGGCGCCTCTCGCGGTCTCCAGCGCGAGCTCCGCCTGGGAAACCGCGGTCCGCGCCTGGAGAACGTCGGCGATCGTGGCGACCCCGGAGCGGTGTCTCTCGTCCGCCGCCGTGAGACTTTCCCGGGCCTGCTTCAGCGTCGCCTCGGCCGCGGCCGCCTGGGCCTTGGCGTTCTGGTACTGGTAGTACGCGACCTCGACCCGCAGGACGAGATCGTGGATGACGGCGTTGTGCGTCCAGTCCGCGACAAAGAGAGCGTTGCGCGCCTCGGCGACGTCCGCGGCGCGGCCGCCGACGTCGAAGAGAAGCCAGGAGAGGTTGAGCGCCGGGCCATAGGTCGTCTGGAGAGTTACGAATCGGCTGCCGACCGACGTCTGTTTCTGCCGCGTGAGGTTGGCGTTCAACTCCAGGTCCGGAAAGTACGCGGACCGCTTCGCCCCGAGATTCGCGGCGGCCGCTCGCGCCTGGTGCCACGCCGTGCGCGTCACCGGATTGTTGCGCAGCGCCACGTCGATGACCTGCTCGAGGGAGACCGTCGCGCCCGGCGTCAGGTACGCGGGCGGGATGTCCGGCGCCGGGGCCGGCGGAGGGGCCGGCATTTTCGCCTCCGGCGGGGGTTGCCATGGCGTCCCGGGCCGCTCGGCGACGCGGGCGTCGACGTCCGAGGTCAGGCAGCCGCCGGCCGCCAGAAGCGTGGCGAGCCCGACCATGGCCGCCAGGAAGTGGCGTCCTCTTCTCATGCGGGCGCCCTCTCGATTCCCCTCGTGAAAATGCTCACGATCTCCGCCACCAGTCCGTCCACCGTGTCCTCCGGACTCCGAAGGCCGTTCGCCGCGCGGATCATTCCCCGAAAGAGGCCTGCCCCGATCCGGGCGTCGATCCCCCGGAACTCGCGCCGGCGGATGCCCTCGAGGATCGCCTCCTGCGCCAGCTTCGACACCGCCTCACGCCGCTTCTGAATCTCCTCTTCGCGCTTCGCGAACCTTCGCTCGTCGTTGACGAGGAGGACGAACAACTCCGGGCGGTCCCAGGAGAAGGACAGGACCTCCCGCGCGATCCGCTCGAGGCGGCGCCGGGGGGACGTTTCGTGCGTCAGGCTTTCGGCCAGCGCGGCCGAGAGCTCGTCGAAGCCGTGGAGGATGGCCGCGAAGTAGAGGTCGTCCTTCGTCTCGAAATAGCGATAAATCGTGCCCTTTCCGACGCCGGCCTCGGTCGCGACGTCGTCGATCAGGACCTCATGGAAGGGCTTGCCCGAGAACACCCGGGCAGCGGCATCCAGAATCGTTCCTTCCTTGTCGGGCGTGCGGGCTCTGGCCATCTTTTTGGAACTGACCGGTCAGTTCCATTATCCATACGCGCGGCGGAGGCCCGGGTTTCGGAGCGCGGAGCCCCGGGGCGGGCCCGAGCGGAGGGGATAATCTCGCCGAAGTTGCGCCCTTGACCCTCTCCGCCGGCACCCGCCTTGGACCCTACGAGCTGGTCGCGCCGGTCGGCGCGGGCGGGATGGGCGAAGTCTACCGCGCGAAGGACACCCGACTCGACCGCACGGTGGCGGTCAAAGTGCTGCCGGCACACCTGTCGTCCTCCCTCGACTCCCGGCAGCGCTTCGAACGGGAGGCGAAGACGATCTCGCAGCTCTCGCACCCCCACATCTGCGCGCTCTTCGACGTGGGCAACCAGGATGGCGTCGAGTTCCTGGTCATGGAGTACCTGGAGGGCGAGACGCTCTCGGATCGGATAGGGAAGGGGCCCCTGGGCTACGACCAGGTGATCCGTTACGGCGTCGAGATCGCGGACGCGCTCGACAAGGCACACCGCCAGGGCGTGATTCATCGGGATCTCAAGCCGGGGAACGTGATGATCACGAAGTCCGGGGTGAAACTCCTCGACTTCGGGTTGGCGAAGATCGTGGCGCCGTCCGGTAAACACTCGCCGCTGTCGACCCTGGCGACGCACGTTCCGAGCAGCCTCACGGCGGAGGGCACGATCCTGGGGACATTCCAATACATGGCGCCCGAACAGCTCGAAGGCAAGGACGCCGACGCGCGAACGGACATCTTCGCGCTCGGGTGCGTTCTCTACGAGATGGTAACCGGGCAGAAGGCGTTCGCGGGCGGAAGTCAGGCTTCGTTGATCTCCGCGATCATGGGATCCCACCCGAAACCGATCTCGACGTTGAGCCCGACGACGCCCCGCGCCTTCGACCGCGTCGTGGCGACGTGCCTCGCGAAAGACCCCGACGAACGGTGGCAATCCGCGGCCGATGTCGCGCGACAGCTCGAATGGACCGCCGAGGACGCGGGCACCTCGCCGTCGATCCATCCAAGTTCTCCCCGGAAACGCTGGCGAGAAGCCGTCGCGTGGATCGTCGCCGCCGCGGCGATCGTTGCGGCGGTCGTGACCCCAATGCTGCGCCGTTCTCCCGGGACGGACACGGTCGTGCGCTTCACGCTTTCCGCGCCGCCGGGGCAGCAGCTCGGGCCGTCCGCGGCGCTCTCGCCCGACGGCCGCCGCCTCGCGTTCACCGCCCTCGACCCCAGTGGGAAAGCGACCCTCTGGCTTCGATCCCTCGACGGCCTCGCCTTGCGCTCGTTTCCTGGCACCGAGAACGCGCGGTTCCCCTTCTGGTCGCCCGACGGACGCTCGATCGCGTTCTTCTCGAACCAGCGACTCCGCCGGGTCGAGGCCGACGGCGGTTCACCGCAGACGATCTGCCGGTCGGGGCTCGGATTCGGCGGAACGTGGGGTCCCGACGGCACGATTCTGTTCAGCCCGATCTTCGGCGCCGGGATCTCGGCCGTTCCCGCCGCCGGCGGAGAGCCGGTGCTCGCGACCACGCTCGTGGCGGCGCGCGGCGACTCGGCGCACCTCTGGCCTGTGTTCCTTCCCGACGGCCGCCACTTCGTTCTGATCGCCCGGAACCTGGATCCCGAGAAAGCCGTCATTGCGCTGGGCACGCTCGGCTCGCACGAGACGCGCCCGCTCTTCCGGACCGACTCGGGCGCCGTCTACGCCGCTCCCGGATACCTGCTCTTCGCGAGGGAGAGCACGCTTCTCGCTCAGAAGTTCGATGCCGATCGACTCCGGATCGAGGGAGAGGCGATCCCACTGGTCGAGAAAGTGCGCTTTCTCACTCCGGAGAGCTATCTCCTCGCTTCAGCAGCGGCGAACGGAACTCTGCTCTACGGTCTTTGGAACCACCAGAAGCGAATCGTTTCGGTCGATCGGAAGGGGCGGGAGCTCGGAAATCTCGGCGAGGTCGGGGACTACGAAGAGGTCGTGCTCTCACCCGACGGCCGGCGCATGGCGGTGACGCGGCGAGATGCGGCGCACGGTCAGAACCTGGATCTGTGGATCCTGGACGCCGTCTCGGGCGTCGCATCCCGTTTCACGTCCGACCGCACGGACGAGTTCTCGCCCTCATGGTTTCCGGACGGAAATCGGGTGAGCTACATCACCGAGCACGCCGGCTTCTACGACTTTTCCTCGAGATCGGTGAGCGGAGGAACCGAGAGCGTGATCCTGCAAACGAAATACGACAAGACGTATCCGGAGCTCTCGCCGGACGGTCGGTACCTCGGCTTTTGTTCCTCCGAAACAGGAGGCTTCAACGATCTCGCCTACCTCCCACTCGACGGCGAAACGCGTCCGACCCGGGTGACGTCGACAACCGAGTTCGACGAGACCTACCTGACCTTTTCGCCCGGCTCGCGCTGGCTGGCCTACCAGTCCGACGACTCGGGGCAGGTCGAGGTCTACGTGCGGGGTTTTCCGATCGGACCGGTTTACCGGATTTCGACGAGCGGCGGAGGCATGCCGGTCTGGCGGCGCGACGGCAAGGAGCTCTACTTCCTTTCGCGGGACGGAATGCTGATGTCGGTCGCGGTCCGCGAAGTCGATTCCCGCCTCGAGACCGGGTCTCCGCAGCCGCTCTTCGAGCTGCGGCTGAACGACACCCTGCTTCCCTTCCGCCGGAAGTACGACGTCTTTCCGGATGGAGAGCGCCTCCTCGTGATCCGCGGAGCCGCGCAGAGCGACCCCGACACGATCGCCGTCGCGCTGAACTGGACGAAGATGCTCCAGAAGAAGTGACTCTACAGGATGTTTGACTCATTATGATGAGTCAAATAGACTCCACCAATGAGTAAGCGGCTCCAGGTGCTTCTCGAAGAGCCGGAGTTGAGGGAGATCCAGCGGGCTGCAAGGGCGCAGCGGATGACGGTCGCCGAGTGGGTCCGTCAGGCGCTCCGCGCAGCCCGCCGCGGCGTGCCGTCCCGCGATCCGGATCGCAAGCTCGGGGCGATTCGTGCGGCGGCGAGGAATTCCTTTCCGACGGCAGACGTCGAGCAAATGCTGGAGGAGATCGAGAGCGGCTACCGGGGGGCGGCGCCGCGGTGATCTTCGTGGACTCGAACGTTCCCATGTATCTGGTCGGAGCGGAGCATCCCCACAAGGCGGACGCCGAGCGGCTTCTCGAAAAGTGCATCCTCGACCGCGAACGGCTCGTGACCGACGCGGAGGTGCTCCAGGAGATTCTCCACCGCTACGTGGCGATTCGCCGCCGCGATGCGATCCAGCCGGCTTTCGACGCACTGCTCGCGATCGCGGACGAAGTGCTCCCGGTCGACGCACAGGCCGTCGAGAGGGCGAAGACGATCGTGCTCGGGAACGAGGAGCTTTCCGCCCGCGACGCCATCCACCTCGCGGTCATGCAGCGTCGGGGAGTGACTCGAATCCTCTCCTTCGATCGCGGCCTGGACGTTTTTCCGGGAATCGAACGGATTGGAGCGGCATGACGCTTGGCCCGGGCACCCGTCTGGGTCCTTATGAGCTCATCGCGGCGATCGGCGCGGGCGGGATGGGCGAGGTCTACCGGGCGAAAGACACGAGGCTCGATCGCACGGTGGCGGTCAAAGTGCTGCCGGCGCACCTGTCATCGCCCGAGTCGCGGCTGCGGTTCGAGCGGGAGGCGAAGACGATCTCGCAGCTCTCGCACCCGCACATCTGCGCGCTCTACGACGTCGGCCACCAGGGCGAGGTGGACTACCTCGTCATGGAGTACCTGGAGGGCGAGACGCTGGCGGAACGCCTCGCGAAAGGACCGCTTCCTCTCGAGCTGACGCTCCGCTACGGGAGCGAAATCGCCGACGCCCTCGAGAAGGCGCACCGGCAGGGGATCGTGCACCGGGACCTGAAGCCGGGCAATGTGATGGTCACGAAGTCGGGCGTCAAGCTCCTCGACTTCGGGCTGGCAAAGGTGCTCGCTCCGGTTTCTTCCGTCTCGCAGTTCACCGCGCTGCCGACTCAGGCGGTTCCGGTCACCCGGGAAGGGTCGCTTCTCGGAACGCTCCAGTACATGGCGCCCGAGCAGCTCGAGGGAAAGGAAGCCGACGCGAGAACCGACATTTTCGCCTTCGGGGCCCTTCTCTACGAGATGGCGACCGGGAAGAAGACGTTCTCCGGGGCGACACAAGCGAGCCTGATCGGCTCGATCCTGCGCGACGAGCCGCGCCCGATCTCGGAGGTCGTGGCTCTCACGCCGCTCACTCTCGACCGGCTCGTGAAAGTCTGCCTGGCGAAGGATCCCGAAGAGCGGTGGCAGACCGCGCGGGACGTCGGTCTGCAGCTGCGCGAGATCGCGAGGGACCGCGAGCGTCCCGGCCCGTCCGCGATCCGACCACCCGCCCCATCGAAGGCTGCGAGGGCGCTTCCGTGGGTGGTGGCGCTCGTCGCGCTGGGAATCGGGGCGCTCCTCGGAAGAGCGGCGCTGCCGAAAGCCGCGCGGCCGCAGGTCATCCGATCCACCCTTCTTCCGCCGCCGAACACCGAGTTTCAGTTTCTCGACGCGAATAGCGGGACTCCCGCAGTCTCCCCCGACGGGACGCGGATGGCGTTTTCGGCGAGGGACTCGGACGACCGGTTGCTCCTATGGGTACGACCGTTCAACTCTCTCGACTCCTTTCCGATCCGGGGATCGAGTGGCGCCACGTTTCCGTTCTGGTCCTATGACGGACGATCGCTCGGATTCTTCGCCCAGGGCAGGCTGAAGGTGGTGGAGGCGTCTGCCTCCGCGTTGCCGGTCGCGCTGGCGGACGTCGAGGAGGCGAGGGGAGGCACCTGGGGCCGCGACGGAACCATCCTGTTTTCGAAGGGCTATCAGTTGCCGATCCATCGCGTGGCGGCGTCGGGAGGGAACGCGACGCCGGTCACGAAGGTGAAGGGCCGCGAGCTCCATCGATTTCCCGCCTTGCTCCCCGACGGCGGGCACTTCCTCTACAACGTGCGGTTTCAGGGCGCCGAGGACGCCATCATTTACGCGGGCTCGCTCGCCTCGGAGTCACGCCGGGAGATCCTGCGGGAGCACACGGACGTGGCCTATGTGCCGCCCGGCTACCTTCTTTTCCGGCGGGGAGGGCGGTTGATGGCGGTCCCGTTCGACGCCGACCGGCTCGCGGTCGTGGGAGATCCCGTGGAGCTGGTCGAAAAAATCGAGTACTTCGCGGCGACCGGGCGAACGGCGTTCGGCGCTTCCGAGAAGGCTCTCGTGTACTTGCCGGCCTCGGACGTACGGCTGGCGCGGCTCGCCTGGTTCGACCGGACGGGCCGGGAGGTCGGCGCCATCGCCTCGACCGGGATGTACGTCAGCCCGCGACTGTCCCCCGACGGGCGACTGCTCGCGGTCGCGGCGATGGAACAGGATGCGGTAGCGCCGGACATCTGGCTCTTCGACACCCGGCTGGGAACGGGTACGCGTTCGCCGATGCCGTTCCCCGATTTGAACCCGGTCTTCTCGTCCGACGCGAAGCGGATCTTTTTTGGAAACACGGGCGAGGGCCGGTGGAACATTTTCGTAAAGGACGTTACCGGCGCGGGGGAGCCAACCCCTTTGATGCCGCCGACCCGTCCGCGCTGGGCGCACGACGTCTCGCCCGACGGGAGTGTCCTTCTCTACCAGGAGCTCTCGGCGGCGACGCGCGGGGACCTCAAGGTGATGTCTCTCTCTGGCGACTCCCGTCCGCGCGACTTCATCGCCAGCCAGTTCGACGAGGACCAGGGGGTTTTCTCCCCGGACGGCCGGCGGGTTGCCTACGTCTCGGACGAGTCCGGCCGCAAGGAGGTCTTCGTGGCTTCGTTCCCGGACCCGTCGCAGCGGATCCGGATTTCCTCCGACGGAGGAGATCAACCGCGCTGGAGCCGGGACGGCCGTGAGCTCTTCTACGTTTCGAAGAGGGAGACGATGATGGCGACGCCCTTCGATTCTTCGAGCGGCGTTCCCACCGCTCCACCGGCGCGCCTCTTCAACGCCCCGATCTACTACTCGTTCGGATCTCACGCGCCCTTCAAGTACGACGTTGCTCCCGACGGCCGCTTCCTGATCGTCGTCCGCGCGTCGAAAGATCCTCCTCCCCCGCTCGTCCTCGTGCTCAACTGGCAGGCGGCACTGAAATAGATGGTCCTCTCTGCCGGCGCGCGCCTGGGTCCTCTGCGGGACTGAAAAAATATACTCATCGCGGGCGGCGTCCGTCGCCCGGATACAATTGCAGGTCTTTCGCGTCTTTCGGAGGAACGAAGAACGTATGGACTTCCGCAGCATCCTGGAAGAAGCCCTGGAGGCCTGGTCGTACACGCGGGGCGGCGTCATCGAAGAAGCGCGCAGTCTGCCGGAGAAGGACTTCGGCTTCCGCCCCGCGGAGAAGAGCCGCTCGGTCATCGAGCTGCTCCAGCACATCATCGAGTCCGGGCTCCTCATGTCGGGCGAGCTGTCGCGGCCCGACGGCGACTTCCGGCGCAAGTCGTACGAGGGATTGCTGATCGAGTACGCGCGCGGAATCTCGGGCATGCGCTCGAAGCGGCAGCTGCTCGCGGCGTTGCGCCAGACCCACAGCGACGGCGAGAAACGCATCCGCGCGGCGGGCGAGCTCCACATGCTGCAGCTCATCAACCGGTTCGACGGTAAGAAGGGAACGCGTCTCGCCTGGATGAACCACGGCATCTCCCACGAGGAGTATCACCGGGGGCAGCTGGCCGTGTATGCGCGAGGTGTCGGCCGCGTCCCCGCCCTGACGAAGAGAATCCAGGGCTGAAAATCCCGTGAGCCTTGCCCCCGGCACGCGGCTCGGCCCCTACGAGATCGTCGCGCCGATCGGAGCGGGCGGAATGGGAGAGGTCTACAGGGCACGGGACACGCGCCTCGAACGCACCGTCGCGATCAAGGTACTGCCGTCGCACCTGTCCGAGAACGCCGACGTCCGCCAGCGCTTCGAACGGGAGGCGAAGACGATCTCGTCTCTCTCTCATCCGCACATCTGCGCGCTCTACGACGTGGGCAACCAGGACGGCGTCGAGTTCCTGGTCATGGAGTACCTCGAGGGCGACACGCTGTCGGAGCGCCTGACGCGGGGTTCCTTGCCGTTCGACCAGGTCCTCCGCTACGGGTGCGAGATCGCCGACGCGCTCGATAAGGCTCATCGGCAGGGGATCGTCCACCGGGATCTCAAGCCGGGCAACGTCATGCTGACGAAGTCGGGCGTGAAGCTGCTCGACTTCGGCCTCGCGAAGGCGGTCGCTCCGGCGGCCGCTCGGTCCGGTGCATCGCTCACCGCGCTCCCGACCCAGACGGGGAAGGATCTCACCGCGGAGGGCACGATCCTCGGCACCTTCCAGTACATGGCGCCGGAGCAGCTCGAGGGAGGGGAGGCGGACGGCCGCACCGACATCTTCGCGTTCGGCGCGGTCCTGTACGAGATGGCCACGGGAAAGAAAGCGTTCTCGGGGCGCAGCCAGGCTTCGCTGATCTCTTCGATCATGTCAGCCGAACCGGCCCCGGTTTCGGCGGACGCGCCGGCGACGCCTCCGGCGTTCGACCGCGTTGTGCGGACGTGTCTCGCGAAGGATCCCGAGGACCGGTGGCAGACCGCGCACGACATCGCGGTTCAGCTCCGGTGGATCCAGGAGGGGGGGCGGCCGCCGGAGTAGGACCCTCGCCGCTGAGGCGCCCGGCGCCGCTGCGCTTCCTGCCCTGGGTCCTGGCCGCACTCGCCGCCGCCGCTCTGGTGGCAGTGCTCGTTCGCAATTCGCAACGGCCGGCCGAGACGCCGTGGGTTCTGCGCCTGTCGATTCTGCCTCCGGAGAAGACGATCTTCACCCCTCCCGGCGAGTTCGCTTCCTGCCAGTTCGCTCTTTCACCCGACGGACGGGCCATCGCCTTCGTGGCGGCGGCGGAGGGAGCGAGGCCGCTCCTCTGGGTGAGGCCCCTCGACAGCTTGTCGGCGGTCGCGCTGGCCGGGACCGAGGACGCCGCGCATCCCTTCTGGTCGCCCGATGGCCGTTCGATCGGGTACTTCACGCCCACGAGTCTCAAGAGAGTGGAGGCCTCCGGCGGAGCTCCCCAGAAACTCTGCGACACGGCGGGGGGCCGCGGAGGGGCGTGGAGTCCGGAAGGCGTCATCGTGTTCTCGGACAGCGCTGCCACCCCCCTGTTTCGTGTCGCGGACACCGGCGGAGAGCAGGAACCGGCCACGAAACTGGATCCTTCGCGGGGCGAGACTTCCCATCGATACCCCTCTTTCCTCTCGGATGGGCGGCGATTCATCTTCTTTGCGCGTGGGAACCGGAAAGACAAGGAGGGAATTCACATCGCGTCGCTCGGATCCCTCGAGGCGCGACTGGTTCTCCCATCCGACACGCGTGCCGTCTTCGCGCCTCCCGGCTACCTGCTGACGGTACGCCAGGGAATGCTGGTTGCCTATGCATTCGACGAGAAGAGCGCGGCCGCGGGGAATCGCCCCATGCGGGTCGCGGAGTCGATTCCCTCCGGCGCTCCGCCGGGTTACGCGCCCATCGCCGTTTCGTCGAACGGTCTGCTCGCTTATTCCTCGACACACCTCCGCGGACGCGAGCTCGTGTGGCTCGACCGCAGCGGGCGGAGGCTCGGCAACATCGGCGATCCCGGCGACTACAGCACTCCCGACCTCTCGCCCGACGGGAAGCGAGTGGCCGTTTCGATGAGGGAAGGCGCGAAGCCCGACACCGACATCTGGCTCTTCGACTCCGGACGGGTCGCGTGGTCGCGGTTCACGTTCGACCCAACCAACGACCGCGCTCCGGTCTGGTCGCCGGACGGGACCCGGATTCTGTACGCCACTGCGACTCGCGGAGCCCTCGACCTCTACGAAAAGCCGGCGGGCGGAGCCGGCGACGGCCAGCTCGTCGTCGGCTCTTCGGAAGACAAGTTCCCGACCGACTGGTCACGCGACGGGCGCTTTCTCGTCTACCACACGTTTGGCGGGAAGAACACGTGGGACCTCTGGGCGGCTCCCACGGGTGGCGAGAAGCCGTTCCCGGTCGTTGCATCGCGGTTTACCGAGGTGCAGGGCCGGATCTCGCCGGACGGTCGCTGGATCGCGTACTCGTCGGACGAGTCCGGACGCTTCGAAATCTACGTGACCGAGTTCCCGCGGCAGAAAGGGCGCTGGCAGGTCTCGACCAGCGGAGGGATGCAGCCGTCGTGGAGTGCGGACGGGAAGGAGATCTTCTACATCGCGCTCGACCAGACGTTCACGAGCATTCCGGTCCGCATCGGCGGAGTGTTCGAAGCAGCGCCTCCGGTCCCGCTCTTCAAGGCGAACTTCCCGCCTTCGGTGCCGGCGTACTGGAGGTACTACGTGCCGAGCAAGGACGGGCAGCGGTTCCTCGTGTCCGCGCTTCTCGCCGAGGCAGGCGCCTCCCCGATCCACGTCGTGCTGAACTGGACCGCCGCCCTGAAAAAGTAAAGGGCCCGGGGGTCAGGTCTCCACTTACCACTTTCCCGATAAGTTCTGCGTCGTCAGGCCGGGACACTGCGGAAATCTTTCGAACTACCCCCCCGCGTGGAACCCTGACCGCTTTCAGAAACGGGCTTCCGTCGGGGGTACTACGAGCTGGCGGCCCGAGATAAGTCCTTTCCAGAGAGTGGGATGCAAGCAAAGTGGTAAATGGAGACCTGACCCCCCTACTCTGCGGCGGACACGGAATCCTTCAGCTCCTCGATCGAGCGCACCACGCCGCCGCGCACGACGTACCGCACCTTCCGCAGGTTCGCCACGTCCTTCGTCGGATCTCCGGCGACGACCAGCAAATCCGCGCTCTTTCCCTTCTCGACCGTCCCGATCTCTTTTTCGAGACCCATCGCCCGCGCGCCGCCCCTCGTTGAGGCGATCAGCACCTGCGTCGGCGTCATCCCCGCCGCCTGCATGGCCTCCATCTCGGGATACACCGAGGCTCCGTGCAGCGTGAGCGGATTCCCGGCGTCGGTACCCATCGCGATCGGGATCCCGGCGTCCGCCACGCGCTTCAAGTTCTCCGCCGGGGTGCGGTCCGCGGCGCTTCTCGATTTCTTCCGTCTCGCAACCCGCTCCGCGAGGTCGGCCGGCACTGCGACGGTCGCGCTTTCCGCCACCTTCGCCCGCGTCGCGGCGTCGACGCACGCGTTTGGATCATCGACCGCCGGCGGTTGCCGGGAGAGCACCGCATCGTACATCCGGAGGTATCCCCCGACGACCGTCAGCGTCGGGCAGTAGACGGTCCCGTTCTTCTTCGCGAGCTCCAGGAACTCGGCGTCGACGGGCGCGTCGTCCACGCTGTGAACGAGCAGACGCGCTCCGGCGCGGAGCGCGACCTTCGCCTCCGCCAGCCCGGTCGCGTGCACGATGAGAGGCAGCTCCGCCTTGCGCGCCTCCTCGCCGGCCGCGAGGACCGCCGGCGCCGACTTCTCGACCGGCAGGTCCGGTCGAACGATGTACCACACCTTCACCGCCTCCGCGCCGATCGACTTCAAGTACGCGACTCCGCTTCGAGCGGTCTCGGCGTCTTTCAGGAGCATGAACTGACGCTCGGCGGGGAGGTTGAGCCAGTGGTCGAGTGTCGAGAGGAGCGGTCCCGCGGCGGCGACTCGCGGAGCCCGGGTGTCTTCGCGCTCCCGGTGCGCCATCGCGACCGTCCAGGGATAGCCGCCCACGTCGAAGACGGATGTCACTCCCGAGCAGAGGTGAGAGCGGAAGAACCGCTCCGGGTGCTCCTTCAGGGCCGCCTCGACCTTCTCGTAGGGGTGGCGCTCGCGGACATCCAGCGCGTCCGGCCGGCCGTCCGCCCAGCCCGTCTGCGAGAAGTGGACGTGGGCGTCGACGAGCCCGGGCGTTACCCACAGTCCCCGACCATCCACGACCGAGACGCCACCCGGGATTTCGCAGCGGCCCGCGCACTCGATCTTTCCGCCCCGCAGCACGATGGTCGCGTTGGCGATCGGAGGCCCGCCGGTCCCGTCTACCAGCGTGGCGCCCACGATCGCGCGGGGCGGTGGCGGCGTGCCCGCGGAAGCCGGAAAGGCGCTCGTCATGGCGATCTTCCAGCCGCCCGGCGTCTTCAGGAAAAGCCGCTCGGAGATTCCGGTCTGCTCGTCCGCTCCATAGCGGACGCGATACCGGTACGTTCCGTAGACCACGCCTGGCTGGACCAAGACGAGCTGGAGGTCGCTTGCGTCGAATGTGTCCGGCCAGTTTTCGCCGGCCGCCTTTTCGTGCGCCGCATATCCGAGCGCGATGCCGTCCGCGCCGGTTCGCGCGAGCTTCTCCGACTTCCAGTAGGTGAACAGGTACGCCGCCTTGTCGCGCCGGCGGATCGCGTCCAGGTTCCTTTCGAACACGGCGCGCGCCGCGGCGACGTCGGAGGTCGGTTGCGACGCCGGCGCGAGCGTGAGCAGGAGAGCCAGCAGTCCGGTCACTCGTCGCTCCTTGATTTTCGGGAAGGATATCCTTCGCGAAAATCGTGAGCATTCCGGCTGGAACCCGGCTCGGGCCGTATGAAATCGTCGCGCCGCTCGGCGCGGGCGGAATGGGCGAGGTCTATCGGGCGCGCGACAACCGCCTGAAGCGCGAGGTCGCGGTGAAGGTCCTGCCGGCGTCGTTCTCGACCGACGCCGAACGGCTGAGGCGCTTCGAGCTGGAGGCCGAAGCGACCGGTCAGCTGAACCACCCGAACATCCTCGCGGTCTACGACGTGGGAACCCACGAGGGCTCACCCTACGTGGTGTCGGAGCTGCTCGAGGGAGAAACGCTGCGGGCGCGCCTCGCCGGCGGTCCACTCCCGGTCCGCCGGGCGCTCGAGTACGCACGCGCCATCGCGACCGGTCTCGCCGCCGCGCACGAGAAGGGGATCGTGCACCGGGACCTCAAGCCCGAGAACGTGTTCGTCACCTCCGACGGGCGAATCAAGATCCTGGACTTCGGCCTCGCGAAGCTGACCCAGCCGGAGTCCTCGAGCCATCCGCAGACGAACCTTCCGACTGCGCCCCTGGGCACCGAGCCCGGCGTGGTCATGGGGACCGCCGGATACATGTCGCCGGAACAGGTGCGCGCCATCGCGGTCGATCCGCGCTCGGACCTCTTCAGCTTCGGGGCGATCCTCTTCGAGATGCTCTCCGGTCGCCGTGCGTTCCAGGGCGACTCGGCGATCGAAACCATGAATGCCATCCTGAAGGAGGAACCGCCGGAGCTGGCGGGGAGCGGCCGCAACGTGCCCCCCGCGATCGACCGGATCGTTCGGCACTGCCTCGAGAAGAACCCCGCCATGCGGTTCCAGTCGGCGCGCGACCTGGCGTTCGGGCTGGAAGCGTTGTCGGACGTGGGAAGCGCACCGGCGGCGGCCATCGTTCCTCCGCGCCGCCGTACGTTCATACTTTTCGCTGCCGCGGCAGTCGCCGCGCTCACGCTCGCAGGAATCGCTTATGTCGCGCTTCGCCCGAAGGCCGCAGCCCAGCCGACTTTTCAGCGGCTCACCTATCGGCTCGGCACTTTGCTCACAGGACGGTTCGCCCCCGACGGCCAGACGATCGTCTACAGCGCGTCGTGGGACGGAAGGCCCTTTCAGCTCTTCTCGACGATTCCGGGAGGAGCCGAATCCCGGTCGCTCGGGCTTCCCTCCGCGACAGTGTCCGGCATCTCTCAGAAGGGCCTGATGGCGGTCATTCTCGGTCCGGCCGGGCCGAACCTTCTCGGGACTCTGGCGCTCGTGCCGCTCGGCGGCGGAGCGCCGCGGCCGATCCTTGAGAACGTCGGCGCTGCGAGTTTCGCGCCGGACGGCGAGAATCTCGCGGCCGTTGTGGCGGGAGGGGGCGGCGCGCGCGTCGAGTACCCGATCGGGAAAGTCATTTACAAGACGGCGGGGTTCATCTACGACATGCGCGTCTCTCCGAAAGGCGACGTGATCGCTGTCGAGGAGACGCGACCCGTAACGTTTCAGGGCGGAGTCGGATGGATCGGGCTCATCGATCGAGCCGGAAACAAGACTACGGTCTACGACGGGTGGGTTCGAAACTGCGGCGTCGCCTGGATGCCGGGCGGCAAGGAGTTCGTCTTCGCGGTCCCCGACGCGACGGGCTCGTACCGCGAGCTCTATGCCGCGTCCCGGGACGGCAAAAAGAGGCTTCTCACGCGGTTCATCGGCGCGATGACGCTCTACGACGTCTCGAGCGACGGTCGGCTCCTCTTCGCGCGGGAGGACGTCCGCATCCGGACGGTGGGAGGGTTCGACGCGGGTAAGACCGAGCGCAGCGTCTCGTGGCTCGACGAGTCCATGGCCCGGGATCTTTCCCCGGATGGACGTTTCATTCTTCTTTCCGAGATCGGCGGTGGCGGCGGGTCGAAGGGAGCGGTTTATCTGCGCGCAACCGACGGCGCCGACGCCGTCCGGCTGGGCGACGGAGAGGGCCTGGCGCTTTCGCCCGACGGGAAGTGGGCGCTCGCGACGAGCAGCTCACGTCCGGAGCTTCTTCTCTATCCGACGGGCGCCGGCCAGCCGCGAAAGCTCTCCGTGTCGGGATTCGAACGGTTTCAGTCGGCGCGGTGGCTCCCGGATGGGAACAGGATTTTCTTCAACGCGAACGTTCGCGGCCGGGTCACGCAGTGCTTCGTGCTGGATCTCGCCGGGGGAGTTCCGCGTCCGATCGGGCCGGAGGGCGGCCTCTGCCGCGCGTCTTCGCCAGACGGCCGGTTGCTCGTGGTCTCGGATCCCGACCAGGACATCCTCCTGCTGCCGTCGGACGGCGCGAACGCGCCGCGAGCCGTCGAAGGCTGGACGAAAGGCGCAACCGTCCTGCAGTGGAGCGCCGACGGAAACTCGCTGTTCATCACGAACGAAACGGAGGTCCCGATGTCGATTCGCCGGTTCGACCTCGCGACCGGGCGTACGCAGCTCGTGAAGACCCTCGTGCCGCCCGAGTCCGCGGGCGTTCAGACCATCGCCGCCCCGATCGTCACCAGCGACGGCCGGACTTACGCGTATTCGTACATCCGTTTGGGGGGTGACCTGTACGTCGCGAAGGGAATGTTGTGACGCTCGTCGCCGGAACGAAGCTCGGATCCTACGAGGTGATCGGGCCGCTCGGCGCGGGCGGAATGGGGGAGGTCTACCGCGCGCGCGACGCGAAGCTCGACCGCGACGTCGCGATCAAAGTTCTCCCCGAGCGGCTCGCGTCGGACTCGGCCGCGCTCGCGCGCTTCGAGCGCGAGGCAAAGACCGTCGCCGCTCTCTCGCACCCGAATCTGCTGGGCATCTATGACTTCGGTCAGCACGAAGGCGTCGTGTACGCAGTGACCGAGCTTCTGTCCGGAGAGACGCTGCGCGATCGTGTCACCGCCGGTTCGATCCCCCGCCGCAAGGCGATCGAGTATGCGCTCCAGATCGCGCGCGGCCTCGCCGCGGCGCACGAGCACGGCGTCGCGCACCGGGACCTGAAGCCCGAGAACATTTTCGTTACGAACGACGGCCGCGTGAAGATCCTCGACTTCGGGCTCGCGAAACCGCTCCTGCCGGAGTCCGGAGTGTCCGGCGCCGCGACCTTCGGCGCGACCGAGCCCGGGACGGTGCTCGGCACGGTCGGTTACATGTCGCCCGAGCAGGTCCGGGGAAAGCCCGCCGACCACCGGAGCGACATCTTCTCCTTCGGCGCGATCCTTTACGAGATGCTGGCGGGGCGACGCGCGTTCCAGGGCGACTCCGCGGTCGAGACGTTGAACGCGATCCTGGTGCGCGACCTCCCGGAGCCGAGCGGTCCGGTAGACGACACGCTGCCGCCACTCCTCGACCGGATCGTCCGCCACTGTCTCGAGAAGAACCCGGAGGAGCGCTTTCAGTCGGCACGAGACGTCGCATTCGACCTCGAGACGGTTTCCGGGACCACCTCGAGCACGACGCGGCAGCTCATCGCGCCAGTCCGCGAGAAGCCGCGTTGGCTGGCGCCGGCCGCGGTCGCGGCGATCGCGCTCCTGACCGCCGGCGCCTTTACGCTCGGCAAACGCTCGGCCGCGCGCTGGAAGACCGCGGACCTGCCCGGTATCACCTTCTCGCAGCAGACGAACCAGCAGGGAGTCGAAAAGTTCCCCGCTCTCTCGCCGGACGGCGCGAGCCTGGCCTTCGTCAGCCGCGAGTCGGGAAATGACGACATCTACCTGCAGAGGGTCGGCGGGCACAACCCGATCAACCTGACGAAGGACTCGGCGGAAAACGACACTCAGCCTGCGTTCTCCCCCGACGGCTCGGCGATCGCATTCCGGTCGGAGCGGGGCGGCGGCGGAATCTTCGTTATGGGCGCGACGGGTGAGTCGGTCCGGCGGCTGTCGGACGTCGGGTTCAACCCGTCGTGGTCGCCCGACGGGAAGCAGATCGTCGTCGCGACCGAGGCGATCGATCAGCCCCTCGGGCGGTCCGGACTTTCCGAGCTCTGGACGATCGACGTCGCGACCGGCGAGAAGCGGAAGCTCTTCGCCGGCGACGCCGTCCAGCCGAGCTGGTCGCCGCACGGCGACCGGATCGCGTTCTGGGCGATTCCGAAGACGACGGCGCAGCGCGACATCTGGACGATCGCGGCGACCGGCGGCGTCCCGGTCGCAATGACGCAGGACGCGGCTCTGGACTGGAACCCGATCTGGTCTGCCGACGGCAAGTTCGTCTACTTCGCGAGCGATCGCGGCGGCAGCATGAACCTCTGGCGCATCGAAGTCGACGAGAAGTCAGGAAAAGCGGCCGGAGCCGCTCAGGCGGTAACGACGCCTTCCCTGTCCACGGCGCACCTCAGCATTTCGCGCGACGGCAAGCGAATCGCGTATCTCGCGCTGAACCAGCTGGGGAGCCTCGAAAAGGTGCCGTTCGATCGCTCTACGGGCAACGCGGGTTCACCGTCGCCGCTTTTGCGTCAGTCCGGGGTCCTCAGCGCGCCCGACATTTCGCCGGATGGCGAGTGGATCGTGTTTTACACAGTGGGCGGGCAGGAAGACCTCTTCCTCGTGCGCTCCGACGGCACCGGCCTGCGAAAGCTGACCGACGACCCGCACAAGGACCGCGGGCCCTCCTGGTCACCGGATGGAAAGCGAATCGCCTTCTACTCGAACCGTGACGAGGGCAAGTACGACATCTGGATGATCAATCCGGATGGAAGCGCACTGACGCGTTTGACGAAGAGTGAGGGGTCAGGATGGTTCCCGTGGTGGTCACCCGACGGGAAACGGATCGCGTACCCGACGGGCTCGGAGACGCATGTCATCGACGTCGCCGCCGGACCGACGCGCGCCGCGGAACGTCTGCCGCCCTTCCCGGAGCCGGGCCATTGGTTCCAGGTGACCTCCTGGTCTCCCGACGGTCGGGAGCTCGCGGGGCAGGGAGGCTTGCTCGGGAGCTCCACCGGAGGCGGCGCCGTCCTGTACTCGTTCGACACCCGCCGCTACGAACGACTGACCGAGCGAGGCGGAAAACCGATCTGGCTTCGGGACCGCCGGCAGCTTTTCATCACGTCCGACCCGGAGCACATCGCGCTGCTCGACGCGAGCACGAAGCAGGTGCGTACCGTCTACTCCGCGCCCCGGGGTTCCGAGATCGCCGACTACACCGTCTCCAAAGACGACACCTGGATCTGCGTGATCAAGAGCAACGACGAAGGGGACGTATGGCTGGCGAAGCTGGAATGAGGGTCAGGTCTCCACTTACCACTTTGGTGCCCAAATATTCGTGGCGAAGGACTTGTCCGCGTCCCGGAGATCGTAGTACCCCCGCCGCGATTCGATCGACTGGGAGGGCACGCCGAGTTGGCGGGGGGTACTTGCGAATCGTCGCTCCATCTGACTCACTGATTCTCGACAACTTAGCGGGAAAGTGGCAAGTGGAGACCTGACCCCCTAATTCTCCTCCTTCAATCGCAGCATCATCGCGGTGGAGACGAGGCCGAGGGCGAACGCGCCGAGCCACAGCGTCCAGCCGCCGAACCGGTCGAGCACCGCAGTGCCTGCCCACATGCCGACCGCCATGGCCAGATTCATCACCATCCCTGCGAGCCCCATGTACTCGCCGCGGCGCCTCGCGGGTGCTATGTCCGTCAGGTAGGCGCCGAGCGCCGGGAAGAAGAACATCTCGCCGAACGTCCAGATGACGACGGTCGCCGCGACGCTCCAGAAGTCCCACGCGAACGCGAGCGCGCCGAACCCGGCCCCGAAGAGAAAGGAGCCGAGCGCGAGCGTGCGGCGGTGGGACCAGTGCGCGGTGGCCGAGTTGATCGGCACCTCGAGCACCACGATCAGGAGCGTGTTGATCGTGAAGAACAGCCCGTAGTCGAACGCCGAGAGGTGGAGATCGCGGACCAGATAGAGCGCCATCGCCGAGACGTGTTGGAAGAAGACGACGCCGACCGGAAACGTGGCGGCGACAAAGAAGAGGAGCCGGGGGTCGGTCCACGCGCGTTTCGACGGCAGCACGGTCGGGCCGTCGGGCTCGACCCCCGACCCGGCCCGGTGGATGGGACTTCGCCGCAGGGCCAGGAGGAGGACCGTTCCCGCGAGGATCGACGTCGAGCCGTTCACGAGGAAGATCGATCGAAAGGAGAACGTCGCGAGGAAGCCGCCCAGGGCCGGCCCGACGCTCATCCCGAGGTTGATTGCCAGGCGGATGAGCGCGAAGGCCGCCTTGCGCTGGCCCGGCTTCACCAGGTCGGCAACCACGGCCATGCTCGCCGGACGGACCGCCTCGGAGGCGATCGACAGGGCGAGCGTCATGAGGACCACCGCCGCGAAAGTCTTCGCGAGCGGGAAAGCGAAGAAGATTGCGCCGGTCAGGTAAAGCGAGTTGCGGATGAGCTTCATAGGCCCCAGCACGTCCGAGAGACGGCCCGACAACGCGGAAGAGATCAGGGCCCCGGCGCCGAAGAGGCTCATGACGAAACCCGCGCGCCCGGCCGTGAAGTGGAGCTCCCGCGTCAGGTAGAGGATCAGGAACGGCAGCACCATCGTGCCGGCGCGGTTGACGAGCGTCGTCGCGAAGAGAACCCAGACTCCCCGCGGCAGCTCGCGAAGGTCTCGCCAGGCTTTCACGACGCCATTGTCGCGTTTCCGCGCGGGCGCGGAGAGGGAACGTGCGTTTGATGGAAATCGACGCTCGCGCGTGCGGGAGACGGGAGGCTAGAGCGGCCTACTTCTTGTGGATGACGATGTTTCCGCCGCCCAGCGGAGTCGTCGGAGTGGTGCAGCTCGGCGCACCCGGCTCGTTGTCATAGACGACGGCGTTACCCGCATCCAGGTTCCAGATCCGGATGCGGAACCGGTCCTCGCTTCCACCGCCGCTCAAGTCGCCATCGATGACCGTCACCTCGAACGCGTAGTTGCCGCTCCCGTCGACCGTGCCTGTCCCACCGAAGCACGCCTGATCTCCGTTGACGACCAGGAAGGTGTAGGAGGTGCTGGCGAACCGGAAGCGGGCCTCCTTGAGGTTGAAGTGCAGGTTGCCCTTCGGGACCGATCCGCTGTTGCTCCGGATCGAGAAGCCGAAGTTCCCCTTCCCGGTGAGCGTTGGATCGGCCACGTACGCGCCCGGCGGCGAGTTGATGAATCCTCCGCCGGTGACGGCGGCGCTGCCCGGCGTCGGCGTGACCGTGGCCGTCGGCGTCACCGTGGATGGCGTCGGCGTGTTCGTGGGCGTATTCGTCGGAGTGTTGGTCGGCGTATCGGTCGGCGTATCGGTCGGCGTCTTGGTGGGCGTGAGTGTCGGCGTGTCGGTCGGAGTCTGAGTCGGCGTATTCGTCGGGGTCTCGGTCGGAGTATCCGTCGGCGTATCCGTCGGCGTTGGTGTCGGCGTGTCGGTCGGGGTGTTGGTCGGCGTATCCGTCGGCGTCGGAGTTGGCGTGTCGGTCGGGGTGTTGGTCGGCGTATCCGTCGGCGTCGGAGTTGGCGTGTCGGTCGGGGTGTTGGTCGGCGTATCCGTCGGCGTCGGAGTTGGCGTGTCGGTCGGGGTGTTGGTTGGCGTATCCGTCGGCGTGTGGTGTCGGCGTGTCGGTCGGGGTGTTGGTCGGCGTATCTGTTGGCGTCGGAGTCGGAGTCTCGGTCGGCGTTTCCGTCGGTGTGTCTGTCGGAGTGTTGGTTGGCGTGTCCGTCGGAGTACTGGTCGGGGTATCCGTCGGAGTGTTGGTCGGCGTGTCGGTCGGCGTCGTGGGTTGGCGTATCCGTCGGCGTACTGGTCGGGGTATCCGTCGGAGTCGGTGTCGGCGTTTCCGTTGGTGTGTCTGTCGGCGTGTTGGTTGGCGTATCCGTCGGAGTGTTGGTCGGCGTATCCGTCGGCGTGTTGGTTGGCGTATCCGTCGGCGTCGTGGTTGGCGTGTCCGTCGGAGTGTTGGTTGGGGTATCCGTCGGAGTGTTGGTCGGCGTATCCGTCGGAGTGTTGGTCGGGGTATCCGTCGGAGTGTTGGTCGGGGTATCCGTCGGAGTCGGCGTGGGCGTATCCGTTGGTGTGTCCGTCGGAGTGTTGGTTGGCGTATCCGTCGGCGTGTTGGTTGGCGTATCCGTCGGAGTGTTGGTCGGGGTATCCGTCGGCGTGTTCGTCGGGCGTGTCCGTCGGAGTGTTGGTCGGCGTATCCGTCGGAGTACTGGTCGGCGTATCCGTCGGCGTCGGAGTTGGCGTATCCGTCGGTGTGTCGTGTCGGGGTGTTGGTCGGCGTGTCCGTCGGAGTGTTGAGTTGGCGTATCCGTCGGAGTGTTGGTCGGGGTGTCGGTCGGAGTGTTGGTCGGGGTGTCCGTCGGAGTGTTGGTCGGGGTATCCGTCGGAGTCGGTGTCGGCGTCTCCGTCGGTGTGTCTGTCGGAGTGTTCGTCGGCGTGTCCGTCGGAGTACTGGTCGGCGTGTCGGTCGGAGTGTTGGTCGGTGTATCCGTCGGAGTGTTGGTCGGAGTGTTCGTCGGCGTATCCGTCGGAGTGTTGGTCGGGGTATCCGTCGGAGTTGGTGTCGGCGTTTCCGTTGGCGTGTCCGTCGGAGTGTTGGTCGGGGTATCCGTCGGAGTTGGTGTCGGCGTTTCCGTCGGTGTGTCTGTCGGAGTGTTGGTCGGGGTGTCCGTCGGAGTCGGTGTGGGCGTTTCCGTTGGCGTATCCGTCGGTGTGTTGGTCGGCGTGTTGGTCGGCGTATCCGTCGGCGTGTCCGTTGGTGTATCCGTCGGAGTGTTGGTCGGAGTGTCCGTCGGCGTCGGTGTCGGAGTGTCCGTCGGGGTCTCAGTCGGCGTCTCCGTCGCCGTATCCGTCGGAGTTGGCGTCGGCGTCTCCGTCGGCGTATCCGTTGGCGTCTCCGTCACAGTTGGGGTCGGCGTCTCGGTGACGACGCCGGTGACGATCAGCGTGCCGTTTGCGATCGAAGACTTCGGGCTGTTGCAATCCGGACCCTCCGTAGCTCTGGCTACGAACGGGTAGGTGCCCGGTGGCGTCGAGAGCGAGGTCGTGATCGTCAACGTCCGGGAGAAGTCGACGTTCGTCGTCGTCGTGGGATTGGGCAGGCTGTACGTGGCGACCGCTCCGGCAGGAAGTGCCGGGGAGGGATCGACGGAGAGCGTGACGGTGCAGGGGTTGTTGTTCCCGGCCATGTCCACGTTTGCGGTGTAAACGGCACTGTCGCCCGGTGCGACCGATACGCTGGCCGGGGAGAGCGTGAGCGCCGCAAGGTTCCCGTCCGTGAACGTCGTCTGCGCCGTGTAACCGGACGTCCGCCCGGTCGCGGTGAGCAGGAAGGTGACCCCGAGGTCGGTCTTCCGAACAACCATCTCTTCGTTTCGGATATTGCCGTTCGCGTCGGCGACCGCGGTGTACTGGCTGTCGAGCGGGTTGCCGTTATCGCGGTGAACGTTCAAGTCGACCGTCTCGCCCGGCTGCCAGCCGGTGCCGGTGATGATGACTGTGTCTAAGGGCTGGTAGTCGGTCTTGTCGGTGGTGACGGTCGCGGCGGAGGCGCTGAAGATCAGAGCGACGGGCTGCGGCTCTCCGCTCGCGCTCGCTCCACCCACCATCAGGACCTGGTGGAGCTCCGGCATCGCAGTCAGGGTGTAGTCCTTCCGGTCGAGGACAGCGGCGCGGCCCGGAGACTTCAAGACGTCGGATAGCGTCTCCGATCCGCGGGCAAGGTGCGCCTTCGAGGAGAAGTACCGGCCTTCCGGGTTGAACAGCTCCATGGTTGCGTCGGCGTCGCCGCCGATGAGCTGCACCTTTCCATCCGGGAGGACGTTGACCGTCAGTCCCGAGCGGGGTGCATGCATGGAACCGCGCGTCGGCGAGAACGAACGGCTTTCGAGGTCGAGGATCTCCCCGGACCCGAGCACCTTGCCGTTCAAGCCGGTGCCGCCGGCTACCAGAATCGTGCCGTCGCGCAGACGCGCGGCCGCATGGAAGTGGCGCGGGACTTCCAGGCGAGCCTCGAGCTCGTTGAAGAGGCCGGTCCTGGATTCGAAGAGCTCGACGCTTCCGGCTTCGTCGCCGCCGATCACCAGGATGACGCCGCCCGGAAGCATGATCGTCGTATGTCCGAAACGGGCGTGGTTCAGAACGGGTCCGGACGAAAAGGCTCCCGTCCGGGAATCGTAGAGCTCCGTCGTTCGGAGAGCTCCGTCAATTCCGCGGCCGCCGATGACGAGCACGCGACCGTCGGAAAGAACCGTCGCTGTGTGATCGCGGCGAGCCTCGAGAGCGCTCGCAGCGGGCGTGAAGATCCCGGACGAGGGGTCGTAGATCTCCGAGCCGGACGTCGGACCGCTTGCAGTCTCGCCGCCCAGGATCAGGACCTTTCCGTTTCCGAGACGGACGGCCGCGTGACCTTTTCGCGCGACGTTCAGGCGAGCGGAGCCCGGAGCCTCCGACCCCCGACCGACCGGCGAGAAGACCGCGGTGGCCGCGATCAAGACCACAGCCAGAGCGACGTTGACGCGCGACAGAGTTTTCAGCTTGTTGGGGAAGCGCGTGTCGGGAGTAGAGGGTGTCATGGGCTTCGGCATCGGGGTCCGCCGACCCGGCGGATTATTGACCGTCCATGGTCGTAGGGCCTACTACTTTTTTCCAATAAGAATTGTTTTAAGTCGATACCGAAGATGAGCCCGCCAGGACTACCAGAACCCGCGAAGCGCGAACGGTGAGCGCGAGCGGACGGAGACCAGGCGGATTCCGGGAGCCGGGTTGCGGAAACGTCCCTGCCCGGCATGGGGAGAAGGACCCCACTGAATGCGGTGTTCGCCTCGTGAAGGCATGACAGTCGTGCGATCCGTCGGGGTGACGGAAACCGGCAAGCTCGGTGCAAAAAAAATGCGCCGCTCTTTCGAGCGGCGCGTATGGAACCGGCAGCGCCGAGGTGGCGGCGCCGGGGAGTTCCCTCTTTCCTAGTTCTTGTGGATCACGATGCTTCCGCCTCCGAGAGCCGTACCATCGGAGAGGTCGGGGTCTTCGGATGAACCCATCCGGTTGTCGTACACCACGCCGCCGCTCAAGGTCGTGATCTTGATCCGGAACCTGTCGACACCGTTCCCGCCCGGTCTCTGGCCGTCATAGGCGATGACCAGGAACTTGTACGAGCCGGCGCCGTTGATGGTGCCCGTCCCGCGGTACGTGGCCTTGTAACCCGAGATCACGAGCGATCCGCCGTCGTACGCGGAGCTGTGGAAGTTCAGGTCTCCTGCCTTGAACTGGAACTCGGTCTCCCCCGTGGGGACGTTGCTCGTCGCGTTCTTACCGGTCTGATACTTCGAGACGAAGCCGAAGTTCGCCTTGCCGGTCGCAGACCCGTTGTCGGGGTACGACCCCGGCGCGGAGGTGATCCAGCCGCCGCCGGTCACGAACCCGCCGTTCGGGTCGTAGATGACGGCGAAGCTGAAATCGTAGGACTTACTTCCGCTTCCGCCGTCGTCGTCCGTTACCGTGACGGTGATCGAGTAAACACCGGCCGCCGCGTAGGTGTGCGTTGCCGAGCAGGATCCGCTGCCGTTCGTCTCGGTGACGACACCCGGCGTGGTCGAGGTGTCGTCCCAGTTGACCGTGCAGGTGTGGGTGTCCTGCGTTCCGACGTCGGTAAAAGTCGCCGTGATCGTTATCGGGTTTCCGAGCGCCACCGGCCCAACCGGGCCCGTGACGCTGGTGACGACCGGCGCCAGGTTGTTCACCGTGATGGTCGTGCCGTTGCTGCCCGGAGCGCCGTCCTTGTCCGTCACCGTGACTGTGATCGTGTTGACGTCGGTGGACGTGGCGGTCGGGTTGTCGTCCTTGTACTGATGCGTGGTCGAGTAAGTCAGCACTCCGGGCGCCAGGGTCAGGGTGGTGTTGGCCGACCCGTCTCCCCAGCTGATCACCACGGTGTGCCCGTCCAGGGTCCCCGGATCGGTGAACGAACCGGTCAGGGTCGCCGTGTCGTTTTCGTTGATGGTGCCCGGGGTCACGACCGGCGTCCCGACCGTGGGGGCGACGTTGTTGACGACGTGGGTCGTCGAGGCGCTGCCCGCGCCGGCGTCGTCGTCGGTGATGGTGATGGTGACCGTGAAGCTGCCGTTGTCGAGGTAGGTGTGCGAGCCGGAGCAGCTCCCGTTACCGGAGGCCTCGGTCACCGTGCCGGAAGTCGTAAACCCGTCACCCCAGTTGATCGAGCAGGTGTGGGTGTCGCCCGAACCGGTATCCGTGAAGCTCGCGCTCGCGGTCGCGGAGCTGCCTTCCAACGAGGGCTCCGGCGAAACCCCAACGGCCCCGACTGCCGGGTTGGAGTTGTTGACCACGACGACCGTGGTGTACTCCGTGAACCCGCCGTCCTTGTCGATGATCCGGGCCTTGACCGTATGGCTTCCGTTGTCCGCGAAACTGCACGTCGTGGATGCGCTCGTTCCGCTCCCCGCATAGGTCGCTCCAGAGAGGTCCCCGTTGGTGCAGCTGAACGCGTAGTGGAACCCGGCCGTCGTATCGGCCGAGGACGGATCCGACTGACCGCTGAAGCTCACCGTCGCCGGCGCGCCCTCGTCCACCGGCCCGTCATTGGAGAGCGTCGCCGTCGGGTCCACGTTGTTGACCGTGACCTGGAAGGTCGAGGCCGGGGTCGAGACGCCGCCGTCCTTGTCCGTGACGGTGTAGGTGACCGTGTAAGTGCCGTTGTCGTCGTAGGTGTGGCTGCGGGAGATCGCGCCCTGCGCGGCGACCGCGAACGACTCCGGAGGCGTCGAGTCGCCCCAGTTCACGTTGACCGTCCACGGGTTGTCCGCGGTGCCGAGATCGGAGAATGAGCCCAGGCTGAAGGACTTGTTCTCACCTTCATCCGAGCTCTGGTTGGCCGGAGCGGTCACCGTCGGGACCACGTTGTTGACCGTGACGACCGTCGTGTACTCGGTGAACCCGTCGTCCTTGTCGATGATCCGCGCCTTGACCGTGTAGGTCCCGTTGTCGCTGTAGGTGCACGTGGTCGAGGGGCTCGTGCCGCTGCCGGTGTAGGTGGCTCCGGAGAGGTCCCCGTTGTCGCAGGCGTAGGCGTAGTGGAAGCCGGCCGCCGTGTCGTCGGAAGACGGATCGAACTGCGCGCTGAAGGTGATCGTCGCCGGGCTACCCTCGCCCACCGGGCCGTTGTTCGAGAGGACCGCCGTCGGCGCGATGTTGTTGACCGTGACATCGGTCGTGTACTCGGTGAAGCCGCCATCCTTGTCGATGATCCGCGCCTTTACCGTGTGCGTCCCGTTGTCGTTGAACGTGCAGGAGGTCGTGGGACTCGTCCCGCTGCCGGCGTAGGTCGCTGCGGAGAGGTCTCCGTTGGTGCAGCTGTAGGCGTAGTGGAACCCGGCCGTTGTGTCCGCGTTGGACGGATCCAGCTGGTTGCTGAAGGTGACGTTGACCGAGCCGCCCTCGTTGATCGGGCCGTCGTTGGCCAGAGTTGCCGTCGGGGCCACGTTGCTGACCGTGACCAGGAACGTCGAGGCGGGAGTCGAGACGCCGCCGTCCTTGTCCGTGACGGTGTACGTGACCGTGTAAGTGCCGTTGTCGTCGTAGGTGTGGTTGCGGGAGATCGCGCCCTGCGCGGCGACCGCGAACGACTCCGGAGGCGTCGAGTCGCCCCAGTTCACGTTGACCGTCCACGGGTTGTCCGCGGTGCCGGGATCGGAGAATGAGCCCAGGCTGAAGGACTTGTTCTCACCTTCATCCGAGCTCTGGTTGGCCGGAGGCGTTACCGTCGGCACGACGTTGTTGACCGTGACAACCGTCGTGTACTCGGTGAACCCGTCGTCCTTGTCGATGATCCGGGCCCGGACCGTGTACGTCCCGTTGTCGATGAACGTGCAGGTCGAGGACGCCGAGGTGCTGCCCAGCGCATAGTTCACGCCTGACAGGTCCCCGTTGTCGCAGGCGTAGGCGTAGTGGAAGCCGGCCGCCGTATCGGCCGAGGACGGGTCGAACTGGCCGCTGAAGCTGATCGTCGCGGGTGAGCCCTCGTTGACCGGCCCGTTGTTGGAGAGGCTCGCCGTCGGCGCCACGTTGTCGACCGTGACGACCGTCGTGTACTCGGTGAACCCGTCGTCCTTGTCGATGATGCGCGCCTTGACCGTGTACGTCCCGTTGTCATCGAACGTGCACGTCGTCGAGGCGTTGGTGCCGCTACCGGCGTACGTCGCACCGGACAGGTCCCCGTTGGAGCAGCTGTAGGCGTAATGGAACCCGGCCGCGGTGTCCGTCGCGGACGGGTCGAACTGGTTGCTGAACGTGACCGTCGCCGGGCTGCCCTCGTTGACCGGGCCGTTGTTCGCCAGATCCGCCGTGGGCGCCGTGTTCGTCACCGTCACCTGGAACGTAATGGTGTTCGAGGACGCGTTGTCCTTATCCTTGACCGTTACCGTCACCGTGTAGGTGCCGCTGTCGGCGTACGTGTGGTTGTGCGAGGTCGCTCCCTGGGTGCCGGTCGTGAAGCTGTCGGTGTTGGAGTCGCCCCAGTTGACGTCCACGGTCCAGGGCGCGTCGGCCGTGCCCGGGTCTGAGAAGGAGCCCGTGTCGAAGAGCTTCTCGACACCCTCGTTGCCCGTCTGATCTCCCGGGCTCGTCAGCGTCGGGGGGACGTTGTTGACCACGACCGACGTCGTGTACTCGCTGAAGCCGCCGTCCTTGTCGATGATCCGGGCCTTGACGAGGAACGTCCCGTTGTCCGGGAACGTGCAGGAGCTCGAGGGACTCGTCCCGCTGCCCGCGTAGGTGGCGCCGGAGAGGTCCCCGTTGCTGCAGCTGTAGGCGTAGTGGAACCCGGCCGCGGTGTCGTCGGAGGACGGGTCGAACTGCGCGGTGAACGTGATGGTCGCCGGCGAGCCTTCGTCCACCGGACCGTTGTTGGAGAGGACCGCCGTCGGCGCCACGTTGTTGACCGTGACGTCGGTCGTGTACTCGGTGAAGCCGCCGTCCTTGTCGATGATGCGGGCCTTCACCGTGAAGGTGCCGTTGTCGTTGAACGTGCAGGAGGTCGTGGGACTCGCCCCGCTGCCGGCGTAGGTCGCCGCGGAGAGGTCCCCGTTGGTGCAGCTGTACGCGTAGTGGAAGCCGGCCGAAGTGTCCGCGTTGGACGGGTCGGACGCGGCGCTGAACGTGACGTTGACCGAGCCGCCCTCGTTGATCGGGCCGTCGTTGGCCAGGGTCGCCGTCGGGGCCACGTTGTTGACCGTGACCTGGAAGGTCGAGGCCGGGGTCGAGACGCCGCCGTCCTTGTCCGTGACGGTGTAGGTGACCGTGTAAGTGCCGTTGTCGTCGTAGGTGTGGCTGCGGGAGATCGCGCCCTGCGCGGCGACCGCGAACGACTCCGGAGGCGTCGAGTCGCCCCAGTTCACGTTGACCGTCCACGGGTTGTCCGCGGTGCCGGGATCGGAGAATGAGCCCAGGCTGAAGGACTTGTTCTCACCTTCATCCGAGCTCTGGTTGGCCGGAGCGGTCACCGTCGGGACCACGTTGTTGACCGTGACGACCGTCGTGTACTCGGTGAACCCGTCGTCCTTGTCGATGATCCGGGCCCGGACCGTGTACGTCCCGTTGTCCACGAAGGTGCAGGTCGTCGAGGCCGAGAGACTGCCCAGCGCGTAGGAAGAACCGGAGAGGTCGCCGTTGTCGCACGCGTAGGCGTAGTGGAAGCCGGCCGTCGTGTCGGCCGAGGACGGGTCGAACTGGCCCGTGAAGCTGATCGTGGCGGGCGAACCTTCGTTGACCGGACCGTTGTTGTTGAGGCTCGCCGTCGGCGCTACGTTGTCGACCGTGACGACCGTCGTGTACTCGGTGAACCCGTCGTCCTTGTCGATGATCCGGGCCTTCACCGTGTACGTCCCGTTGTCGTCGAACGTACAGGTCGTTGAGGCGTTGGTCCCGCTGGTCGCGTACGTCGCCGCCGAAAGGTCACCGTTGCTGCAGCTGTAGGCGTAGTGGAACCCGGCCGCAGTGTCGTCCGACGAGCTGTCCGCCTGGTTGCTGAACGCGACCGTGACCGGGCTGCCCTCGTTGACCGGACCGTTGTTCGCCAGCGTGGCCGTCGGAGCCGCGTTCGACACCGTGACCTGGAACGTAATGGTGTTGGAGGACGCGTTGTCCTTGTCCTTGACCGTCACCGTGACCGTGTAGGTGCCGCTGTCCGAGTACGTGTGGTTGTGAGAGATCGATCCCTGGGCGCCGGTCGTGAAGTTGTCGGTGTTGGAGTCGCCCCAGTTGACGTCCACCGTCCACGGCGCGTCGGCCGTGCCGGGGTCGCTGAACGAACCGAGGCTGTAGGACGCGTCGGTGCCCTCGGCGCCGGTCTGATCGGCCGGAGCCGTGAGCGTCGGCGGGACGTTGGTGACCGTGACCGTCGTCGAGTAGTCCGTGAAACCGCCGTCCTTGTCGATGATCCGGCCGGTGACCGAATACGACCCGTTGTCCGGGAACGTGCAGGAGGTCGCCGAGGTCGCGCCGCTTCCCGAGTAGGTCGCGCCCGCGAGGCTTCCGCCGCTGCAGCTGAACGCGTAGTGGAACCCGGCCGCCGTGTCCACCGAGGACGGATCGAACTGCCCGCTGAAGCTGATCGTTGCCGGGCTGCCTTCGTTGACCGGCCCGTCGTTCGCCAGCGCGGCCGTCGGGGCGACGTTGTCAACGACGACCGTCGCGGAGTACTCGCTCTCGTCGCCGTCCTGGTCCTTGATCTTGCCCTTGACCGTCCGCATTCCGTTGTCGTTCGTCGCGCAGCTCGCCGTGCTCGTCACCGAGTACGCACCGTAGCCGCCGCCGTCGCCGCAGTCGAAGGCGTACTGGAACCCGGCCGTCGTGTCCGTGGAGGAGGGATCGGAAGCCGCCGTCAGCGACAGGCTGATGGCGCTTCCCTCGTTCACCGGGCTCGATGCGTTGAACGTCGCCGTCGGCGGCACGTTGGAAACCGTGACCGCCTGAGTCGCGACGTTGGAGGGCGCCCCGTCGGAGTCGTTGACCTGGATCGACACGTTCGGAGTCTGCGGGCCGTCGTTGAACGTGCAGTCGAAGCTGCCGCCGCCGGCATTGGTGGTCGCGTTGCTGACCGTGTTGCCCGCGCCGCAGGTCGGGAATCCGGCCGCGACCGTGAACGTGTCCACGCCCGGATCGCTGACCGTGTAGACGTAGTTCTTGGTTTCGCCTTCGTTCGCCGCGGCCGGCGCCGTGGTGAAGGGGACGGTCGGGGCGACGTTGTTGACGGTCACGGAGACCATGTAGTCCGTGAATCCGTTGTCCTTGTCGATGATGCGGCCGCGAACGGTCACGGTGGCCGGACCATCCGGGAAGGTGCAGCTGACGGACGCGCTCGTGCTGCTCGCGCCGTAGTTGACGGCCGGCAGGGCGCTCCCGTCACACGAGTACTGGTAGTGGAACCCGGCCGTCGTGTCGGCCGTTGACGGATCCGACTGCGCGCTGAAGCTGTAGGTCGCGGACGCCCCCTCGTTGACCGAGGTGGATCCCGCGAAGGTGCCCGTCGGGGCGACGTTGTTCACGACGACCGTCGTCGTGTACTCGGTGAAGCCGTTGTCCTTGTCGATGATCCGTCCCTTGACCGGGAAGGTGCCGTTGTCGTCGAACGGACAGCTCGTCGAGGTAGCCGTGCCGCTCCCGGCGTACGTCGACCCTGACAGGTCGCCGTTCGTGCAGCTGAAGGCGTAGTGGAAGCCGGCGCCGTTGTCGGCCGTAGACGGGTCCGACGGCGCGGTGAAGGAAACCGTCGCCGAGCCGCCCTCGCTGATCGGACCGTTGTTCGCGAAGGTCGCGGTCGGGGCGACGTTCTCGAAGGCGTAGGTGAAATTGGTCGTGGTGATCCCGCCTGCGCCGTCGTTCGCGGTGATCGTCACCGACGTCGGGCCGGAGGGGCCGTCGGCCGTGGGAAGCGACCAGCTCCACGTACCGGAGTTCGTCCCGGTCTTCGTGACCGTGCCGACCGATGCCGTGATCAAGACGTTCTGCCCCACGTTGGGATCGCTGTAGGTGCCGGTGTTGCTGGCAGCCGTCCCCTCGTTGAAGCTCACCGCGGCGCTGTCGGCGGCGACGGTCGGAGGCGTGTTGGCGGCGGCGTTGACGACGAGAGTGCCGTTTGCGGTCGTGGGGTTTCCGCCTAGACAGGCGCGGACCCGTGGTCGTACCCGAGCAGCAAAAGGAAAGGTGCCGATCGGCGTAGACCGGTCCAGTCCGTGAATCGTCAGAGTCGAGAAGTTGACGTTCGAGGTGGTCGTCGGAATCGGGGAGCCGAAGTGGCCGACCGCACCGGCTGGTAACGCAGGGACTGCGTCCACGCTCAACGTTACGACGCAGGTACTCGTGTTACCGCCGCATGGAAACGTTCGCCGTGTAAACGGCGCTGTTGCCTTGGGTGATTTTACGGTCACGCTCGTGCGGAACAAGCTGCAAGGGTTGAGGTTAGCGTCCGTAAATGTCGTCTGCGCGGTGTACCCGGACGTCTGCCCGGTTGCGGTCAGCAGGAACGTCACGTTGAGGTCGTGCTCTTGGCACACGTACTCGGAGTTGGTGATGTTGCCATTGGCGTCCGCAACTGCATAGAGCACCGTGTCCGGCGGGTCGTTGGTGTCCCGGTGGAGGTTCAGGGTCACCGTCTCACCCGGCAGCCAGCCCGTCCCGCTAATCGTCACGGTCTCGCCCAGGCGCGTAGTCGGTCTGATCGGTCGTAACGGTCGCTGAGGACGCGTCGAAGAGAACCGCCGTCTGCTGGTACCGGCCGGCCGAGCTCACACCGCCGGTCGCGATGGCAATTCCGGCCTCGGGGACCTCGGTCATCGAGTAGTCGAGGCGGTCGAGGAGGCTCTGGACCGGACGGACGAGCTCACGGCCACCGGTCACCAGGGCGGCGCCGTCCGAGATCGGCCGCGCGCTCGGTCCCAGGATCGCGACGCGACCCGGGTTCCTCAGCGCCGCGGACTCGGAGCTCGCGGTGCCCGCCAGGTGACCGAGCGACGAGAAGTAACCGAGCGGGTTGAAGAGCTCCATCGTGCGCTCGGCGTCGCCGCCGATCGCCTGGACCTTGCCGTCCGGGAACATCCTCAGGGTGAAGCGGGAGCGCGCCGTGAACATTGTCCCAATCCGCTCGCACTCGAGCGTATCGGGGTGAAGGACCTCAGCGGAGCGCAGCGTCGTACCGTCGCGGTCGATACCGCCGGCGATCAGGATCGAGCCGTCACGCAGGCGAATGGCCGCGTGGAAGCTCCGCGGCTCGGAGAGTTGGCAGGGAAGAGCCGAGAACGTGCCGGCGGTCGGGTCGAAGATTTCCGCCGTTCCGCCAGCGTTACCGCCGATGACCACGACACGCCCGTCCGGGAGAAGCGTCGCGGTGTGTCCGAAGCGGGGGGAGTTGAGTGAGGGGCCGGAAGAGAAGACGTTGCGGGTGGGATCGAAGAACTCGGTCGCGGTGAGCGCTTCGGTTCCGCGCCCACCGATCAGAAATACTCGTCCGTCGGCGAGGCGCGTTGCGGTGTGTTCCGCGCGCGGCGTCAGCAATCGCGCGGCCACGGTGAAGGTCCCGCTCGCGGCGTCGAAGGTCTCGACGTCGGCCAGCGCGCCGGACAGGTTCTGTCCGCCGGCGACGAGGATCTTTCCGCCGCCGATTGCCGTCGCGGTGTGACCGCGGCGTTCGCGTATCAGCCGCGCCGTGCCGGCGACGTCCGCGGCGAGCGAGCTCTGCGCGACCAGGATCGCGGCGAGCGCGGTAAAGAGGAATTTGCGGGCGCCGCTTCCGGAAAAACGAAGTCCGGACTTGTGCGACGGGACGCCATTCGAGGGGATCGTTGTCATCGAAGACTCCTCTTCACGAACTGCTGAGCGGGCACGACCGCCGATATTTCACGCGCATAAATTTTGGAAACGAAGTTGACTTGGGTCCGCGAGAGGCATTCTGCCTACGCCGGAAGTGGGAATCCATTCGACATTGGTCGTAAGGCTTAGGCCGCTCGCTGTCTCGAAAATTGACATAAGGGGCGCCGGCGATTTGTCACCCCGAGGGCTCCGACGTCCAAGGAATGTCTCTCGAGGAGGTGACGCTCCCTCGAAAACGGAATCAGAGAGGCAGTCGAAGTGACGACCGACACACCGACCCACAAGAAAAGCGCCGCCCTTTCGAGCGGCGCCCCGCGAGAGGTGATGAGGTGCCCTCGCGAACTGAGACAGATCCCTCGCTACGCTCGGGATGACGAGGCGGACGGCATCGTCCGCCTCGTCACTTCTTGTGGATCACGATGCTGCCGCCTCCCAGCGCCGTCGTCGGGTCCGCGCCGCCCGGCGCACTGATCTGGTTGTCGTAGACCACGACGTTGCCGCGGGTGAGGTCCGAAATCGAGATGCGGAACCGGTCCGTGCCGCCGCCGCCCGGTTCCTGGCCGTCCCAGGCGGTCAGCTCGAAGGCATAGGCGCCGGCGCCGTTGACTGTGCCGGTCCCCTTGAACCGGGCCTTGGCCCCGGAAATCACGAGCCACTCGTAGGAGTCGCTCTGGAAGTTGAAGTTCGCCACGCTGAAGTGGAACTCGGTGACGCCGACCGGGATCTTGGAGTTGCCTTTGAGGTACCGGGCCACGAAGCCGAAGCTCGCCTTGCCCGAGAGCGTCGGGTCGGCCGTCCAGGCCCCGCGGGGCGACGCGATCCAGCCGCCTCCGGTGACGAAGCCCATGCTCGCGTCGTAGACCACGGCGTACCGGTACACCGCAGCCCCCGTCTGGCCGCACGCGTCGGTGACCGTCAGGGTCACGGTGTACACGCCGACGGCCGTGAAGAGGTGCGAGCCGGTGCAGCTGCCCGCGGTGAGAGCGGTCGGTTCGACTACGGTGCCGGCGTCCGGCGCGCTTCCGTCGTTCCAGTCGATCGAGCAGGAGCGGAGCTGTCCGGGAGAGTCCGTGAAGCTCGCCTCCAGGGTGACGTTGCCGCCGCCGAGGGGCATCGGGACGGCCGGGACGGCGACGACCGCGGGTGACACGACCGGCGCGGTATTGCCGCCGCACGTCGAGCACTGCGGGTCTTCGACGCCCGCGCACTGGCCCGACTCGTCGCACGAATCCCCCGTCGTGCAGAGAACTCCGTCGTTGCAAACCGTTCCGACCGAGGCAAGGTTGGAGGAGCAGAGCCCCGCGCCGTCGCAACCGTCCGGAGCGTCGCATGCGCTGCTCGAGGGGTCGCCGCACGTCGCCCCGGCGGGCTGGAAGCCGTTGTCCTGGCACGCGCCTCCCGCGCAGAGGTCGGCATTGACGCACACCGAGCCGGCGTCTCCGCACGGCGAGCCGTCGGCCGAGTGGTTCAGGAGACAGAGCCCGCCGCCGTCGCAGCTGTCGACCGAGTCGCAGGCGCCGCTCGACGCGTCGCCGCAGGCCGCTCCCGCGGCCACGAAACCCTGGTCGGCACACTGGCCGTTCGAGCACGTGTCCTGGTTGACGCACGCGCTTCCCGTGTCGCCGCAGCCGACTCCGTCCGCTTCGTTGTTGACGAGGCACTGCCCGCTGCCGTCGCAGCCATCGGGATGCGTGCACTCCGAATCGCTCGCGTCGCCGCAGGCCGTGCCCGCCACCGGGAAACCGTTGTCGTGGCAGAGGCCGTCGAGGCACGCGTCCGCGTTGACGCACTGAGAGCCGGCGTCGCCGCAGGCCGAGCCGTCGGCGAGATGGTTGGCCTGGCAGAGGCCGAGTCCGTCGCAGGAGTCGGAACCGTCACAGGCGCCGCTTTCCGCGTCGCCGCACGCGACGCCCGCCGGCTGAACGCCATTGTCGTGACACGCCCCCGCGAGGCAGGTCTCCGGGTTGTCGCAATCGCCGTCCGACTCCCCGCAGACCGTTCCGTCGGCGATGTTTCTCGGCAGGCAGACCCCGACTCCGTCGCACCTGTCGGCGCGATCACAGATCGAGCTCGTGGGATCTCCACAATGAAGCCCGACGGGCTCGGGAGCGTGAGAACAAACTCCCGTCGATGGATCACAGGAGTCGGCCGTGCACTGGTTGGCGTCATCGCAGTTCACGGCCGCGCAGAGGTCGGGCGCCAGCCGGTACGTGGCGACCTGGGCCTTCCATGCTCCGGCGCCGTTGACCGTTCCATTCGCCTCGTACTGGCGGATCGTGTTCACAAAGCGAAACATCGGAATCTGGAAACCGACGGCGCTCAGGATCGAGTAAGACGGACTGTAAGGGTTTTCCAGCGGGCTGCCGCCGGACGATGCGGGCGTGTAGGTCTGGGCCGGGAAGGGGCTCGAAAGCAGGAAGAAGCCGAAGACGAGCTCGCGCGCCTGCGCCGTGGGCGCCGTCAGGCCGGAGGACGCGGGCCCGCTGACCGGGGACTCGCTCTGCGCGGTCTGGTCGAGGACATCGGCCGCCGAGAGGCCCGTGAACTCGTAGGCGCCGACGGAAGAGCCGCCCGAGAATTCCGGATAGGTGCACGAGATGACGTCGCCGAAGGAGAGGGCGGCGACGTTGTGCTTCGACAGGATCGCCATCCGCGGCGAGCCGGCGGGAGAGAGGACGTCCACTGCGTACGCGCCGTTGACCGGGTCGGAACACCCGATCCCGTCGAGGTCGCCGGTCTGCAGCGTGACGACGATGCTGTCGCCGGCGGCCACGCCGCTCGACGGCACGCTGACCGTGATCGACGAGTTGGTGGCGCTGGTGCGCGCCCGGGTGCCCACCACTTTCACGAAGCTTGCGGCCTCGACCGGGCGGTTGCGCGAGAAGGACGAGGATCCCCGCGGCCCCGAGAAACCTGGCGAATCGAACTCCCGTGGAAGTCGCCCGCATTGTCTGCTCCTTTTTCCGACGACTGGGAGTTCAGGAGCTACGTTACGCGCGTCTACGACTTTTGTCGGTGTCTCGGGTCACCAGGATTTCGCGTGACCGGCGTCACGCCGCGGGAGGCGGGAGAGGGACGGTCTAGCGTCGGAACAGGTGGAGGAGCGCGGCAGTGAGGAATGCGAGAACCCCCAGGAGGACCATGAACCCGAGGACGTAGCCCAAGACCGGAAGGAATCGGGGCGGAGGTTCGTCCTCCGTGCTCAGCCGTGGATCCCGTGGGACGCGAGCCACCGCTCCGCGTCCATCGCGGCCTTGCAGCCTTCGCCTGCGGCCGATACGGCCTGGCGATAGGTGGGATCGGCAACGTCGCCGGCCGCGAAGACGCCCTCGACCGAGGTCCGCGTCGTGGGATGCTGGATCTTCAAGTACCCGACCTCGTTCATGTCGAGCTTGCCGCGGAAGATTTCGGTGCTGGGGAGGTGGCCGATCGCGATAAAGATGCCTTGCGTCGGGAACTGCGAGAGCTTCCCGCTCTTCGTGTCGCGCAGCGTGACGCCGCTGACGCTGCCGCCGTCGCGGTGGATCTCCTCGACGACCGAGTTCAGCTTCCAGTGGATCTTGGGGTTTGCGCGGGCGCGGTCGAGCATGATCCGGGACGCGCGAAACTCCTTGCGCCGGTGAACGATGGTCACCTTGCTCCCGAACTTCGTCATGAACGTCGCCTCCTCCATCGCCGTGTCGCCGCCTCCGACCACCACCAGCTCCTTGTCGCGGTAGATGGGGAGCGGGCCGTCGCACGTGGCGCAGGCGGTGACGCCCGGCCCCTCCTCCGAGGGGATTCCGAGCCTCTTTGCGGACGCGCCGGTCGCGACAATCACCGCGTCGGAGGTCAGGTTCGCGCCGGAGTCGAGCGTCAGCCGGAACGGGCGGGCTTCGAAGTCGACCTCGGTGACGATGTCGAAGAGAACCTCGGTCCCGAAGCGCTCGGCCTGCTCCCGGAAGATCTCCATCAACGCGGGACCGTGGATTCCGTTTACGAAACCGGGATAGTTCTCCACTTCGGTCGTCGTCATGAGCTGTCCGCCCGGGTCTTGCCCTTCGATGACGAGCGGTTCCAGATCCGCGCGGGACGCGTAGAGCGCCGCGGTCCAGCCGGCCGGCCCCGATCCGATGATCGCGATTCGGTAGTGAAGTTTCTTCGGAGGCATCGATTCCCTTTGCTGCCGCGAGGATATGCGAGCGCCGCGGCGAAGGAAATACGCGCAGGCCGCGGGAATGGGTGCGGCGCCGCTATCATCCCGGCATGCGCCCCGTGATGGCGAAGAGACTGGCGGGCTTCGGCACGACCATCTTCACGGAGATGACGCGGCTGGCGGTCGAGCACGGCGCCATCAACCTCGCGCAGGGCTTTCCGGACTTCGACGGGCCCGACTTCGTGAAGGACGCGGCAATCGCCGCGATCCGGGAGGGCCGGGGCCAGTACGCGCGGATGACCGGGACGCCCGAGATCCATGACGCTCTCGCCGCGAAGTACCGGCGCGACTACGGTCTCGACTATGCGGCCGGCGAGGAATTCACGGTCACCTCCGGCGCGACCGAGGCGATCTTCGCGACCATCCAGGCGGTGTGCGATCCGGGGGACGGGATCGTCCTCTTCGAGCCGTACTACGACTCCTACAAAGCGAGCGTCGTCATGGCGGGAGCGGTCCCGGCGTTCGTGACGCTCGAGGCTCCGGACTGGGGCTACGACGCGGCGGCGCTGGAGCGGGCGGTCACGAACAGGACGCGCGCCATCCTGGTCAACACGCCGCACAACCCCACCGGGAAGGTGTTTTCGCGCGACGAGCTGGAGGGGATCGCGCGGCTCTGCATCGAGCGCGAACTCGTGTGCATCACCGACGAGGTGTACGAGCACATGGTGTACGAGGGCCGTCACGTTCCGATGGCGACGCTGCCCGGGATGCGGGAGCGCACGATCACGATCTCGAGCTTCGGCAAGACGTTCTCGCTCACCGGGTGGAAGGTCGGCTGGGCCGCGGCTCCGCCGCCGCTCTCCGCCGCAGTGCGCGCGGCGCACCAGTTCATCACCTTCGCCACGGCCACTCCGCTCCAGCTCGCGGCGGCGTGCGCGCTTTCCACCGGACCCGGATATTACGAGGACCTGCTCGCGGGATACCGGGAGCGGCGGGACTACCTCGTGGGTAAGCTCGCGCGGATCGGATTCGGAGTCCGAGCGCCGGCCGGGACGTACTACGCGTGCGCGGATTTCCGCCGCTTCGGCTTCGAGGACGACGTCGCCTTCTGCCGGCACTTGATCGAGGACGTGGGCGTGGCCGCGATCCCGCCGTCCGCCTTCTACGACCGGCCGGAGAGGGGGCGGGGCTACGTCCGTTTCGCGTTCTGCAAGAAGATGGCGACCCTGGTGGCCGCGGTGGAGCGGCTGGAGAAGCTGTGCGCGTAGCGCTCCTGCAGATGGATCTCGCGTGGGAGGACGTGGCCGAAAACCACCGGCGCGCGGCGGTTCTCCTCGCGCAGGCCGCCGCGGGTGGGGCGCGGCTCGCGCTACTTCCCGAGATGTTCTCGACCGGTTTCTCGATGGACTCGAAGCGCATCGCGCAGGCCGCGGGCGGGAAGTCGGAGACGTTTCTCCGGGAAGAGGCACGGAAGCTCGGGCTGTGGATCCTCGCGAGCGTTCCGGAGGCGGGAGATCCCGCGCCTCGGAACATGGCGCTGCTCGTGGGGCCGGACGGATCGGTCGTGCGATACGCGAAGATCCACCCCTTCTCCTACGCGGGCGAGCACCTCGCGTACGCCGCGGGCGAGCGGGTCGTGACCGCCGAGATCGAGGGCGTGCGCGTGACGCCGTTCGTCTGCTACGACCTGCGGTTTCCGGAGCCGTTCCGCATCGCGGCGGCGGAAACGGACCTCTTTGCCGTCATCGCGAACTGGCCCGACGCGCGCCGCGAGCACTGGCGGACGCTGCTGCGCGCGCGCGCGATCGAGAACCAGGCGTACGTCGCGGGGGTGAACCGGGCCGGCGACGGCAACGGGCTGCACTACGCCGGCGACTCCGCGGCGATCGCGCCGCTCGGCGAGACCCTGGTCGAGGCCGACGACCGCGAGCAGGTCCTGTTCTTCGACGTGGATCCCGCCGTGGTGAAAAAGCTACGGGCGCGCTTCCCGGCGCTGGAGGACCGCCGCCCCACGGCATACCAGAGATAATTGGGGGTCAGGTCTCCACTTACCACTTTGGCCGCATCTCCTCCTCGGCCAGTGGCTTACATCGAGTCGCTCGAGCGAAGTACCCCCGCCATCGCCGCCAGCCGGTTCCGAAAATCGGGATCACGGCGTTTCTCGACCTGGGCGATGACGTTGCTGACCCGACCCCGCTTGACGCCAAACGCCGCGCCAACCTCCCGCGCCGAGAGTCCGCAGGCTTTCGTCGCGAGATAGATGGCGGCGATCCGCGGAGCTCCGGCCCGCCGGCGCTCGAGTGCTTCGCCCGGCAGATTCCATTCGCGCGCGACGGCGGTGCGCACCTCATCGAGAGTTGGTCTGCGCGGTCGCCGCTGGGCCATCGGGATCTCCGCATCGAGATTTCGGCTTTTCAGACGTCTGGAGATGCCGGCGATGAAATCCTCTCCGCCGAGGAAGATCTGCGCCCGCGCGTCCGGCGGGTCGGCCGCCGCGATTCCACTCTGAACGAAACGCTCGTACGACGCGATCGCCGTGCGCGCGACGCGACCGAATTGCGAGAGCGTCCAGCGGACCTCCAGCCACTCCGGGCGCTCTCTTAGTCCGCACGTCGCGCGGTAGTTGCTCCAGGTCCAGTCCTCCGGCCTCGTGACGAGCCGGGCCCGCACCGGGTTGAGGACGATGTAGCGATGCAGCTCGAGGAGGTGAGCCTCCTTCTCCACGACGATTGCCTTGTATCGACCTTCGAGGACGTGGCCCGCGCGATCGTGGCGCCGGTTGAAGGCCTGCGAATACCGGCCGTTCAGGGAGTGCATCCCTTTCGTGAGGTTTTCCTCCGGGGTTTCGATCAGAAGGTGGTAGTGGTTGCCGAGCAGGCAGTACGAGTGAATCCGCCAGTCGAATTTCTCGACGACCCAACCGAGCGTAAAGAGAAACGTGCGGTGATCCCGAACGTCGCGAAATATGGTGGAACGCTCGATTCCGCGGCTGATGACGTGGTACAGCGCGCCGGGATACTCCAGTCGGAGAGGACGAGCCATCTGCCGGGAGTTGTCTCGACGACGGCCGAGCCATCGGCAGCGGGGGTACTTCGCTACGGAAGCGCGAAGTAAGTCGAGTCGGATCTGTAACTAAGGTGCCAAAGTGGTAAGTGGAGACCTGACCCCCGTTTTCAGCGCTTCCATGCCGGCGGCGATGGTCTCTTCGGGGACGGAAAACGAGAAGCGAAGGTGTCCCTCGCCTTCGGGGCCGAACACGAGGCCCGGCACGGTCGCGACCCGCGCGGTCTCGAGCAACGTCGCGGCGGCGGCGCGCGAGTCGGTGCCCATCCAGGCCGGGATCTTCGGGAAAACGTACAGCGCCGCGGGAGGCGTAGTCGCCTCGAAACCCGCGGCGCGCAGCCCTTCGACCAGCCGGTCCCGGCGCCGGACGTAACCGGCCTTCCACTCCGTGAGGAACTCGGGTCCCATCGAAAGCGCCTCGAGCGCCGCCCACTGGGTCGGCGTGGAGACACCGTTCGTCGAGTAGAGGACGGCGGTGCGGATCGCCGACCGGTACCGCTCCGGCGCGATGACATAACCCGCGCGCCATCCCGTCATCGAGTAGCTCTTCGAAAGCGTGAACACCGAGATCGTCCTCTCCGCCATTCCGGGCAGCGACGCCGGTGAAACGTGCGGCTCCCCCTCGTAGATGAGGTCCTCGTACGCCTCGTCCGAGACCATGGCGATCCCGCTCGCGGCGACGAATGCGCAGACCTCCTCGACCTCGGCGCGCGAGAACACGTCCCCGGTCGGGTTGTTCGGCGAGTTCCAGTAGAGGACCTTCGCCCGCGGGGTGATCGCGCGCGCGAGCGTCGCCGAGATGCCCTTCGCGCGGGCGCGGTCGGTCGGCACGAGGACCGGGACGCCGCCGTTCCACGTCACGAGGTCCACGACCGGCGTCCAGTAGGGCGAGAAGGTCAACACTTCGTCGCCCGGATCCAGGAGAGTCGAGAACGCCGCGAAAAGGCCCTGCATCCCCCCGTTGACGACGACCGCGCTGTCGTCTTCCGCGGGGATCCGATTCTTCGAGCGCACCTTTTCGACGATCGCGCCCGTGAGCTCGGGAATCCCGGAGGAGGGCGCGTATCGCGTCTGGTTTCGGGCCAGCGCTCTCACCATCGCTTCCTTGATCTGCTCGGGAGTCGTCATGTACGGCTCGCCCCCCTCGAAGCGGTGGACCGCGTGCCCCGCCGCGAGCAGCTTCATGACGCGGTTGCGGACCTGGACGATCTCCGAGAACCCGACGCTGTCGAAGCGGCGGGAGGGGGCGGGGACCGAAGGAGCTGTCATCGGCGGAGGGCCGTCGCTACAGCTTTTCCGAGATCGACTTCGCCTGTGTGAAGAGATAGAGGTACTCGCGGCCGCCGGCCTTCGAGTCCGTGCCGGACATGTTGAAACCGCCGAAGGGATGCACGCCGACGAGCGCCCCCGTGCACTTGCGGTTCAGGTAGAGGTTGCCGCAGAAGAGCTCGCGCTTGCCGCGCGCCAGCCGCTCCCGGTCCCGCGAGTAGAGCGACCCTGTGAGCCCGTACTCCGTGTCGTTGGCGACCGCGATCCCTTCCTCGAAACTCTTGACGGTCAGGACCGCGAGCACGGGACCGAAGATCTCCTCGCGCGCGAGCCGGGCGGAGCGTGAGACGCCGTCGACCACGGTCGGCATGACGAAGAAGCCATCCGCCGGGCCGGGCTCGCCGCCGACGACGACCTTGCCTTCCTTCCGGCCGAGCTCCACGTACTCCAGGATCCTCTTCTGCGCGCCGGCGTTGATGACCGCGCCCACCGCGTTGTCCGGATCGCGCACGTCGCCGACCGTGAGAGTGCGCGTCTTCGCGACGATCTTGTCGAGAAGCTCGTCGTGGACCTTCTCGTGGACGATGAGGCGGGAGCACGCCGAGCACTTCTGCCCCTGGAATCCGAACGCCGCGGCGACGACTCCGTTCGCGGCCTCCTCGATGTCCGCGGTCTCGTCGACGAGGATGAAGTCCTTGCCGCCCATCTCGAGGATCGCTCGCTTGATCCAGAGCTGACCGTTCGTGACGCGCCCCGCCTTCTCGCTGATCTGCAGCCCGACGTCGCGCGATCCGGTGAAGGCGATCATGCGCGTCTTCGGGTGCTCGACGAGAGTATTGCCGACGGTCGAGCCCGGTCCCGTCACGAAGTTGACGACGCCGTCGGGGATGCCCGCTTCCTCGCAGGCCTCCAGGAACATCGTCGCGATCGCGGCGGAATCGGAAGAGGGCTTCAGAACCACCGTGTTGCCGGTGACGATCGCGGCGGTGGCCATGCCGGTCAGGATCGCGAGCGGAAAGTTCCACGGCGGGATCACCGCGCAGACGCCCAGCGGAATGAATTCGAGCTCGTTCCTTTCTCCGGGGTAGGGCGTGAGGGGCTGCGGCTGCGCGAGCCGCTCCATCTCCCGCGCGTAGAACTCGGCGAAGTCGATTGCCTCCGCGGTGTCGCCGTCGGCCTCCGCCCAGGACTTCGACTCCTCGAGGACCATCATCGCGGAGAACTCGTGCTTGCGCCGCCGGATGATCGCCGCGATTCGGAGCAGAAGCGCGGAGCGTTCCTCGGGCGGTACGCGCGACCAGGCCGGAAACGCCGTGGCGGCGGCTTCGATCGCGCGCTCCGCGTCCTCCTTCGTCCCCTGGGGAAAGCGGCCGATGACCTGCTTGCGATCGCACGGATTTACAGACTCGAAGTGCTTTGCGGCGCCGACGCTCTTGCCCCCGATGCGGTTCTTGCCCTCGATCGGGAGTCGCCCTTCGACCGTGGCGAGCGCGGCGCGGAAGGCGCTGCGGTTCGGTTCGAGGGAGAAATCGGTCAGAGGCTCGTTGCGGAATTCAGGGAGCAAACAGGCACCTCCGGGCAGCGCAATCTATCAAAGACTCGGCCGTCACTCGACGATCTACGCCTTCCGGGCCCGTCGGGATGCGAGCACGTAGAGCGCAAACCCGACGGCGAGAAATCCCGCTGCACCGCCGACGAGCAGAACGACCCGGAGGAGCTTGCGCGTCTCTTCCGCGGGCGGGATGCACGACAACACGATCGCGAGAGCCGTCATGAGAAATCCGGAGACGTTCACGAGAACGTTCCCCGTGCTTCCTCCGGGAATGGGAATCGACCCGGGCGTGTGGGTTTCGCGGCGCAGGGCGATGCACGACGCGAACATATACAGGTAGGGGATGAAGGCGAGGATCGTCGTCAGGTCGGCGAAGAAGAGGTACGCGTTCTGGACGGACGTGCCCACCGTCGCGAGGAACGTGAGGAGAACCGCCACGGCGCCCTGCGTGAGGAGCGCGACGTAAGGAGTATTCCAGCGCGGGTGGATCCGGGAGAACGCGGGGGGTAGGTAGCGGTCGATCCCGGCCACGAAGAGGAGCCGACCGCTCCCCGCGAACCACGCCGCGAGCGCTCCCAGGCCCGCAACCGCCATCAGCAGCGCGGTCGGCGCTCCGAGGTACTCCAGCCCCACGCGCGCACCCGCGTTGGTGACGGCCTGGTTGATACCGGTGACGATCGAGGTCTCGGCGGTCGGGAGCGCGACGAGAAGAGCGAGGGTCCCGACGATGTATACGAACGCGATCGCAGCCGCGGAGATGAAGATTGCGCGCGGCAGCGTCCTTCGCGGCTCGATGATCTCCTCGGACACGATCGGCGCGAGCTCGAACCCCGCGAACGCGAAGCAGAGCTTGGAAAAAACGAGGATTAACCCGAGCTCCGAAAAACGCGGGAAGAGCTCGTTCAGGCGGATCGGGTTCGCGGGTCCGAAGCGGACGAGGACGAGGACCGCGATCCCGAGGAGGAAGACGATCGGGAGCCAGTTCCCGAGGCCGCCGATATTCTGGATCCACTTTCCGGCCTTCCAGCCGATCACGCTGACGAAGATCGCAATGAGAAGCAGAAGGAGCGAGCCCGAGAGGTTGAAGACGTGACTCTCCTCGAGGTGCGCATAACGCGTGCCGAAGATGTACAGCCCCATGCCGGCCGTCGCGATCGCGAGCGACGGGAAGTAGAAGACGTTGCTCATCCAGTAGGACCATCCCGTGATGAAGCCGTGGACGTCGCCGAACGCGCGCTTCGACCAGGCGTAGAGGCCTCCCTCCTGGGGAAAGGAGGACGAGAGCGCCGTGATGCAGAGGGCGTTCGGGAGGAAGAAGAAAATGCTCGCCGCGACCCAGAGGCCGACGGAGGACGGTCCCGACGCCGCGGCGAACGCCATCCAGCGCGGTGAGAGAATCGCCGCCACGTTCATGAGGACCAGGTCGCGGGTGCCGAGCTGGCGGCGGAGCCCGTCCATCGCGGCATCATAGAGTCGCGGGGACAGGTTTTAACCTGCACCCGCCGCAGTCCACATCCGGTCTGGCAAACGGGGGGTACTTCTCTTCGGAATCGGACGGTAACTTGAACAGAATCAGACTATGCAGGGCAAAGTGGTAAGTGGAGACCTGACCCTCCTCGAGGCGATCGGGGGGACGCCGATGCTGCGGCTCGACCGAATCGCGGCGGACGTCCCGGGGCTCCGGCTGCTCGCCAAGGCGGAGCACCTGAACCCCGGGGGAAGCGTCAAGGACCGGCCGGCGCGCGCCATGATCCTGGACGGGATCGAGCGCGGCCTGCTGACGCCCGGCAAAACGATCCTGGAGGCGACGTCGGGAAACACGGGCATCGCCGACGCGATGATCGGGCGCGCTCTCGGGTTCCCGGTCGCCATCTGCCTTCCGGGCCACGCGTCCCCGGCACGTCAGGCGATCCTGGAGGCCTACGGCGCGGAGCTCTTCCGGACCGATCCGCTGGAGGGCACCGACGGCGCGATCCGGAAGGCGAGATCGCTCGCAGCCGAGCGGCCCGACCTCTACTTCTACCCGGACCAGTACTCCAACGCGGCCAACTGGAGGGCGCACTTCGAGACGACCGGCCCGGAGATCCTGGCGCAGACCGGGGGCCGCCTGACCCACTTCGTTGCGGGCCTCGGCACGTCGGGAACGTTCGTCGGCGTCTCGCGATACCTCCGGGAGCAGAACCCCGCGATCCACTGCATTTCGGTCGAGCCGGACGCGCCCCTCCACGGCCTGGAGGGGATGAAGCACATGGCGTCCGCGATGGTTCCCCCGATCTACGACCCGACGATCGCGGAGTTCCGGGTGGAGATCGCCACGGAGGAGGCTTACGCGACGTGCCGCCGTCTGGCGCGAGAGGAGGGGGTGTTCGTGGGGCCGTCCGCCGGCGCGAACGTCGCGGCTTCCCTGCGCGTGGCGAGAGAGACAGCGACGCCGGCCACGATCGTGACCGTGCTCTGCGACGGGGGAGGCCGCTACCTCTCCGAGAAGTGGTGGACGGCGGCATGATCGCGATCTCCCCGAACCTTCTCGCCCGGATCCGGGAGCACGGCAGCGACACCTACCCCGAGGAGTGCTGCGGAGGTCTTCTCGGCCGCCGGGGCGATCCCGCGCGGGTCACGCGCGTCGAGCGGATCGACAACGTCCGCGACGCGGAGCGCGCCCGGCGTTACGAGGTCTCCCCGAAGGACTACCTCCACCTGGAACGTCTGGCCGCCGAGGACGGGGTGGAGCTCCTCGGCTTCTACCATTCGCACCCGGATCACCCCGCGATCCCGTCCGCCTACGACCGGGATCATGCCTTCCCCTTCTTTCACTACCTGGTGTGCGCCGTCGCCTCCGGGGTCCCTGGGGATCTCACCGCCTGGGTCCTCTCAGAGGACCGCGGTGAGTTCGAACCGGAACCGATCGTCGAAGAAGAGACGTAGAGTTAGGAGCAATGCCGAAAATTCTGCTGCCCACTCCGCTGCGGCCCTTTGCCGACGGCGCAGCCTCGATCGACGTCGAGGCGTCGACCGTCGGCGCCGCGCTGTCGGAGCTCGTCACCCGCCACCCCCAGCTCCGAAAGCACCTCTTCGACGACGCCGGGAAGATGCGCTCGTTCGTCAACCTCTACCGGAACGACGAGGACGTGCGCTACCTCGAGAAGGAGGGCACCGCGCTCTCCGCCGCCGACTCCCTCTCCATCGTGCCGTCCATCGCGGGAGGCGTGCCGTCCGTGACGGCGCCCTCGGAGGCCGCTGCCACCGCGCTCTCGAACGAGGAGATCCGCCGCTACTCGCGGCACTTGATCATGCCGGAGGTCGGCATCGAGGGTCAGAGGAAGCTCAAGAACGCGCGGGTACTCGCCATCGGGGCGGGCGGGCTGGGCTCGCCGCTCGCGGTTTATCTCGCGGCTGCCGGCGTCGGGACGATCGGGATCGTGGACTTCGACGTCGTGGACGACTCGAACCTGCAGCGCCAGATCCTCTACGGCGCGTCCGACGTGGGACGCCCGAAGCTCCAGGCCGCGGCCGAGCGTCTGCGGAACATGAACCCGAACGTCCGCGTCGTCCCGTACGAGACGCACCTCGATAGCTCCAACGCGCTCGAGATTTTCCGCGAGTACGACGTGGTCGCCGACGGCACCGACAACTTCCCCACGCGCTACCTCGTCAACGATGCCTGCGTCCTGACGGGGAAGCCCAACGTGTACGCCTCGATATTCCGTTTCGAGGGGCAGGCGTCGGTGTTCTGGGCGGAGAAGGGGCCGTGCTATCGCTGCCTGTACACGGAGCCGCCGCCGCCGGGTCTCGTCCCGTCGTGCGCGGAGGGGGGTGTTCTCGGGATCCTGCCCGGCCTCCTCGGAGTGATTCAGGCCACCGAGACGATCAAGCTGATCCTGGAGACCGGCGAGCCGCTCATCGGACGCCTGCTTCTCGTGGACGCACTCTCGATGACCTTCCGCGAGCTCAAGCTCCGGAAGAACCCGGACTGCGTCGTCTGCGGGCCGAACCCCTCGGTGACGAAGCTGATCGACTACCAGCAGTTCTGCGGAATCCCGCAGGAGGCGGCGAGGAACCCGATGAGCGGAATCCCCGAGATTACGGTTCAGGACTTGAAGGCGATGCGGGACCGGGGTGACGAATTCGTACTGGTGGACGTCCGGGAGCCCCACGAGTTCGCGATCTGCTCGCTGCCCGACTCGGTGAAAATCCCGCTCGGGACCCTCCCGCAGAACCTGAACCGCCTTTCGACCGCGGACGAGATCGTCGTCCACTGCAAGATGGGGGGCCGGAGCGCGAAGGCCGTGAAGCTCCTCCAGGAGGCGGGGTTCCGGAAGGTGCGCAATCTCGCGGGAGGAATCGACCGGTGGGCCGCGGAAATCGAACCGAAAATGCCGAGGTACTGACGTGAACCGGCGTCTGGGAGTCATCGTTCTCGTGGTCGGGCTCGCGGGATTCGTCCTCGGGACCACCCAGCGGGGCGGTTACGACACGCTCGAGGGAGCGATCAAGACGGCCGTCTCCAGCTCGGAGAGGAAGAAAAAAGACGCGTGGGAAACGATCCGCTGGCTCTCCCTCGGGGCCGCCGTCGTCGGCGTCGTTCTCATCATCCTGCCGGGGAAGAGGGACTAGCCCGGGCGATCCCTATCCCGCGGTGACCCCGCCTCCCGCCGGCTCTTCCAGGAGCCGGTCGATTTTCGCAGCCATGATGAAGTCGTTCTCGTGCAGTCCGCCGATCTTGTGCGTCCAGAGCGTGAGCTCCACCTTGTTCCAGTGGATCTCGAAGTCGGGGTGATGCCCCTCTTCCTCGGCGAGGTCCGCCACGCGGTTGATGAATTCCATCGCGGCCTTGAAGTCCCGGAACTCGAAGCGCCGGACGAGCCGGGTGGCGTTCTGCAGGAGCGCCCACGCCGGCACCGCCTCGGACGTCCGCCGCGCCTCCTCCTCGGTGAGCGGCGCGACGCCACCCCGGCAGGGGACGCAGCTCTTCGACTGGAGCTCGTTGCTGTCCGCGGCCATCGCAGTCCGATTCTCTACCGGTCGATCGTCGCCATGAGCTGCGGGTTGTAGCGCGGCCCGGCGACCTTCTCCGGCGCGAGCGCGCGATCGAGCTCCTCGATTTCCGCCCCGTCGAGGACGAGGAAGGCGGCGGCGACGTTCTCCTCCAGATACTTCCGGCGCTTCGTCCCGGGAATCGGGACGACGTCCCCGCCCTTGTGGAGGAGCCACGCGAGCGCGACCTGGGCGGGCGTGGCGTCTTTGCGTCGGCTGATGTCGCGGACGACCTCTGCCGCGCGCATGTTCGCGTCGAAGTTTTCTCCCGCGAAGCGCGGGTCCCCGCGCCGGAAGTCGCCCTCGGGATACTCCTCGGCGCGCCGGACGTTGCCGGCGAGAAAGCCGCGGCCGAGCGGGGCGAACGGCACGAGCCCGATGCCGAGCTCGCGGAGCACCGGGATGATCGTGGCTTCGAGGTTCCGCTCCCAGAGGGAGTACTCGCTCTGGAGCGCGGAGATCGGGTGGACGGCGTGCGCCCGCCGGATGGTGGCCTCGCCGGCCTCGGACAAACCGAGGAAGCGCACCTTTCCCTCGCGCACCAGCTCCGCCATGGCGCCGACCACATCCTCGATGGGAACGACGGGATCCACGCGGTGCTGGTAGAAGAGGTCGACGTAGTCCGTCCGCAGCCGGGAGAGCGAGCCCTCGAGCGCCTCGCGGACGTGCCCGGGGCGGCTGTCCACGCCGTCGGCCTTTCCGTCGACGATGCGAAAGCCGAACTTCGTCGCGATCACGACGTCCTTCCGACGTCCCGCGAGAGTTTTCCCGAGGAGCTCCTCGTTGCGGTAGGGCCCGTACACCTCGGCGGTGTCGAAGAAAGTGACGCCGAGGTCGATCGCGCGATGGATGGTCGCGATCGACTCGTTTTCGTCGGCCGCGCCGTAGGACTGGCTCATCCCCATGCAGCCGAGCCCCAGCGCGGAGACCTCGAGACCGTTACGACCGAGCTTGCGTCGTGGGAGCGTGGCCACGGGGCGATCGTACGTCAGGGCTCCGCGGCGCCTGCGCGCGAAAACCGGCGGGCTCGTTTTCTCCGAGGAAGTGTCGGCGCCAGGCTTCTCGGTTCAGGCGTGGACACCCGCGTCCCTGCAGGAGCTCCATCGCCCGGCCGGCGAAGACGACATATCCGCAGACTGCCACGCCGCAAAGGACAGAGCGAAGCGCCGAGGCCATCGGGACGAGGGCGGCCACCACCACCAGGCCGAGGCTCGCTGCCGCCAGGAAGGCGAGCTTCGCGGCCACCGGTTTCCGCCGGTTCGCCGTCAGGACCTTCATGCTCTGCGGATCCCGACGTCCGCCCGCACCGGCAGGACCACCATGGGCACGCCCAGCCACTGCAGCCGCTGCTGGATCAGCTTCGGCGTCTCGTTATGGAGCAGCCGGTCGAACCAGGCCTCGCGGCGGAAGACGATCCGGCCCGTGATGATCGTGGCCTTCGGATAGCGCTTCGAGACCTCGGAGCAGAGCTCCGTCGCCGCCTCGAGCACCTCGGTCCCGACGTCGGTCACGGCCTCCGCCGGAAAGCCGAGCCCGCGGGCGACGCGGACGTAGCTCGCGAGGTCGTCGGCGGTCTGCCGGCGGAGTGCGTCGATCTCCTCCCGGCCCTTGAACGAGCCGGAGTCGACCACTGACACCGAGACGAAGACGAACTGGCGGTACAGGCCGGGGAAGAAGCGCAGCGTCGAGAGCAGCGTGTGGACCCCGAGCCCGTTGAAGCCGTTGACGAGCAGAACCGCGGTCGGCGCCTCCCGATCCATCGGTGCGCGACTCGGCTCCCCGCGCGTCGAGAGCGAGCCCAGGATTTCGTCGAGCTGCCGCAGCCCGGAGCCGACGCGGTCATAGTGCGCCTTGATCGCGAGACAGAGGAGCACCACGCCCGTCGTGATCGAGACGGTCAGCCAGCCGCCCTCCGAGAACTTCTCGAAGATCGTGACCGCGAGAATCGTCCCGCACATGACCAGGGCGACGAGGTGGATCGCGAGGTTGCGCCGGCGCTGCGGCGCGTCCTTCCGACCGAAGAAGGAACGCGTCATCGAGAGTTGGGAGAGCGTGAACGTCACGAACACGTTGATCGAGTACATGACGATGAGCTGGTGGATGTCGCCCTTCGTGTAGAAGAGCATCGCGAGGGCTGCGCCTCCCATGAGGAGGACGCCGTTGTGCATCGTGAGCCGCTCGGAGAGCGCCGCGAAACGGTGCGGAAAGAACGAGTCGACGGCCATGTTGGCCATCACGCGCGGACCGTCGATGAATCCGGCCTGTGCGGCGACGAAGAGCAGCATCCCCTCCGAGAGGAGCGTGGCGAGAACGAGCGAGTGGCCGACGCCAGCGCCGGCCACGGTCCAGCCGCCGAAGACCGCCTCCGCGAGCGAGGCATTCATCGTCCTGCCCTCGGCCGGAACGACCCTCAGGAGGAGGTACCCGATCAGGACTCCCGCCGCGGTGATCGCCAGCGAGAAGGCCATGTAGGTCATGGTGCGTTTCCCGGTCTCGGCGCGCGGCTCGCGCATAATCTGAAGGCCGTTGGAGACGGCCTCGATACCGGTGAACGTCCCGCCCCCGAGCGAGTAGGCCCGCAGGAAGAGGAGGAGCATCCCCGTTCCGCCGAGGGTCGCGAGCCCCGCGGAGAACCCGCTCGCGGTCTGCTCCGCGACCTGGGACACGGCGCCGGCGTGGGTGAGGACGGCGGCGCCGATCAGGAGCGCGTGAGTCGCGAGGAACACGAGGAAGATCGGCAGGAGCACCTTCACCGACTCCTTGACGCCCCGCAGGTTGAGGACGATGAGGAGCATGATGGCCGCGTACTCCGCGGGGAGCTTCCAGCGGTGGAGCGACTCGGGAACGAAGCTGAACACGGCGTTGCCGCCACCGGCGATCGACACCGTGATGGTCAGGACGTAGTCGACGATCAGCGCGCATCCGGAAACGACCCCGGCCTTCGACCCGAGGAACTGGGACGCGACCACGTAGCCGCCGCCCCCCCCCGGAAACTCGTCGATGATGTTGCGATAGGACGCCGAGAGCACGAGGACGGTAGCCGCGGTCGCCGCGGCGAGGGCGACCGCGAGATAGGTATGCTCACCGAGCGCGCGGAACGCCTCCTCCGGGCCGTACGCCGAGGACGACAGTCCGTCGGCGCCGAGCCCCACCCACGCCAGGAAGGCGATGAGCGTCATACGGTGGAAGACGTGCCGGTCGGTAACGTCTCGCGGCGCGCCGAGAATCCCTCGCTCGATGCGTTCGCGCAGAGTGGGAGTGCGGGTGTCGTCGGGACGCACGGAAGCCATCGCCCGAGAACGTAGAGGACTCCACCGGAAGAAGTCCGGAAGAGGGGCGGAGGAAAGTCGGAAGCTGAAAGAGGGGGTCAGGTCTCCACTTGCCACATTGACGACAAGCCGATTGAGGCCAGCTGGTTACAGCCGAACTGAAAGACGAAGTACCCCCGGAGCCCGTAAGTCTCCGGGGGAGTACTTCTTTCGGCGACCCTTGTCTAAACTTTGATTACAAACAAGTTCGCCGGAAAGTGGTAAGTGGAGACCTGACCCCCAGCTATCGGGGTTCGGCGATGAAGCGGTAGCCGAACCACGGCTCGGTAACAATGTACCTGGGTACCGAGGGGTAAGGCTCGATCTTGCGCCGGAGGGAGCCGACGTGGACCCGCACGGTGTCCGGGGTCGCCTCCCCGCTCTCCCACGCGCGGCGCGCGATCTCGCGACTCGACACCGGCTTGCCGGCATTCGTCGCGAGGAGCTCCAGAATGGCGAGCTCCGTCGGCGTGACGTGAATCTCGCGTCCGCCCTGCCTCACCTGGCGGCGCTCGAGGTCGATCGTGAGCTCGTCGAAAGCGAGCACGGTCCGCTCCGGCTCCGCGCGACGCAGCTGCGCGCGAACGCGCGCGAGTAGCTCCGGCACCGAGAACGGCTTGGTGACGTAGTCGTCGGCGCCGAGGTCGAGCGCGCGGATCTTGTCGGACTCGGCGCCCAGCACCGACAGCACGATGATCGGAGTCCGCCCGCGCCGGCGGATCGCGGCGATGAGGCGAAAACCGTCCACGTAGGGCATGGCAATGTCGGTCAGCACGACGTCCGGTGCGGCCTCCTCGAAAAGAGAGATCGCGTCGCGGCCGTCCGGCGCGGCGAGCGTGCGGTATCCGGCCGCGGCGAGCTCGCCGCAGAGCGTGTCGCGGATCCCGGCGTCGTCCTCAGCGACCAGGACGAGCGGCCCGGGCATTCGCGCCTCCTTCTGCCGAGTCGGCAACGGGAAGGTCGATCCAGGCGCACGTCCCTCCATCGGTTCGCGGCGCCAGGACGAGCGCGCCTCCGCTCGCTTCCGCGAAGCGGCGCGCGATCTCGAGACCGAGACCCCGGGGACGGCCGCTGCCGGCTTCGAGCTCGGCGGCGGCGGCCACCATGCCGCTTCCCCGGTCGAGAACTCCGAGGCGGACCATTTCGGGCTGGCCGGCGCGTGGTTCGGCGACGAGCTCGATCACGGAGCCCGGCGGCGAAGCCCGTCGGGCGTTCTCGACGAGGTTGACGATGATCTCGAGAGCGAGCGAGGGATCGGCGAGGACGTCTGGACAGCCGGGCGCGACGCGGACGTCGAAAGCCGCCGACCCCGCCGCTGCTCCGAGGTTCTCCCGCACCGCGCGGAAGAGGTCGGGCGGCGGAATCGGCTCGGGGCGCGGAGCGATGCCGTCCGTCTCGAGCCGCGCCATCGAGAGCAGGTTGTCGATCCGCCGTCGCAGGCGGGCGATCTCCCCGGCGAGTGAGCCCACCGTGCTCGCCGCGGAGTGGCCGCCGAGCTGCCTCTCGAGCGACGCAACCTGGACGGTGATCGCCGTGAGCGGCGTCGAGAGGTCGTGCGAAACGGCGCGCAGCAGAGCCGTCCTCATGGACTCGCTCTCGCGCAGCGCTTCCACGTGCGCGCGCTGGCGGAGGAGCTGCTCGCGCTCCATGGCGAGGACGAGCAGGCGTGCAGTCGACTCGACCGCGGCGCGCGTCGCCGTCGTGTCGAGCGCGACGAGGACTCCACCTTGCTCGCCCGAGGGCGACAGCGGAACGTAGAGGTCGCGACCTTCATCGCTCGCGAACTCCAACGTCCGGCGGTGAACGGGAATGCTGCGAACTCGTTCGGCCACAGCCTCGTCCGCGGGGGGGCCGGTCCAAGCGAGCGGCCGATCGTCGCTGCCGGAAAAGAGGACGACGCCGCCGGCGCGCGCGCCCGTCGCGGCCAGCGCCCTCACCGCGGCCTCCGCGAGCCCCGCGTCGCTCGACGCCGCGAGAAACAGTTCGAGGGAAAGGTCGTAGAGCGTCTGGACTTCCTGCGCGCGGGCCCTCGCGCGCTCGGCCTGAGCTCGCGCGACCGTCACGAGCCGGCTGGCGACCACCGAGACCGCCAGGAAAGCGGCGATGGCGATCCAGTTGTCCGCGCGCGCGATGTGGAACGTGTGGATGGGGGGGAGAAAAAAGTAGTTGAAAGCGATGGTCGAGGCGATCGACGCGGCGAGCCCGCCGGCCAGGCCGCCCGCGGTCGCGCTGAAGAGCACGACGAGGAGGTAGAGGAAGCCGGCCGTCGGAGTATTGGCCTCGGCGAGGCGGGTGCCGGCGGTGGTCACTGCGACCGCGAGCACCGATAGAAGAATCGCCGCGCCGGGAGTGGGCCGTTTCACGAGACCCACCCAGAGTAAGCCCTCCCCGGTCGCGGCGTGCGGGACCGTATCGGCCCAGCTGCTGGAAATAGCTCGCGGCGCGAGAAGTCCCGAAGTAACCGAGGGAGGAGGCTCGCGCCGCGGGAGCCCGAGCGGAGCGAGAGCGACGTGCTGGCTGGGAGGCAGGGAGTCGAACCCCGATTCACTGGTCCAGAGCCAGTTGTCCTACCATTGAACGACCTCCCAGTCGTCCGAAGAGCCCGCGATTATCCCGGAGGCGGCGGTTCTGGTCAAACCGCGGGACCGAACCACTGGGTTCGCCAAACCAATATGATTTTGGGATGACACCTTCACGTCGGGACTTTTTGATCGGCTGCGGCGCAGGCGCCGCGGCGTGGGCCACGCTCGAACTCCTGCCGGGCGAGCTCCTCGTTTCCAGGATCGAAGCCGCCGAGCTTTCGCCCGAGAAGCGCAAAGAGCTCGCGGCGGTCGCGCTCGACACGGCCAAAAAGCTCGGCGCCTCCTACGCCGACATCCGGATCAACCGCTACCGGAGCCAGGTCGTCACGATGCGCTCCCAGGCGGATCGCTCCACGGGGAAGTTGAATCACGTGCCCTCCGTCTCGGACGGCGAGACGTTCGGGTTCGGCGTGCGCGCCCTGGCCGGCGGCGCGTGGGGCTTCTCCGCGTCGAGTGCCGTGACCCGCGAAGAGGTGGCGCGAGCGGCGACGGAGGCGGTCGCGATCGCGAAGGCGAACGCTTCTCTGCGGCGCGAGCCCATCCGGCTCGCCCCGGTCGGGTCCTATCAGGACACCTACTCCACGCCGATCGCGAAGGACCCGTTTGCCGTGCCGATCGGCGAGAAGCTCGATCTGCTGCGACGGGCGGGCGAGGAGGCGAAGAAGATCGCGGGCGTCTTCTCGGCCACGGGCTTCATCGCCCAGCGCGTGGAGCACCGCTGGTTCGCCTCCAGCGACGGGAGCGTCATCGAGCAGCACGTCTACCAGATCGCGCCGGAGGTCACGGCGACCGCGGTCGAGCAGGGAAAGAAGCTGAAGTCGCGGACGTACCGGCCGCACTCGGTGACCGCGGGGTACGAGGCGGTCGAGCGCGCGGACCTCGTCGGCAACGCACGGCGCATCGGCGAGGAGGCCGTGAACCACCTGAAGGCGCCGTCGGTGACCGCCGGAAAGAAAGACCTCGTTCTCCTGCCGCCGCACCTCGGGCTCACGATTCACGAGTCCATCGGTCACTCGACGGAGCTCGACCGCGCGCTCGGCTACGAGGCGAACTACGCCGGCACGTCCTTCCTGACGCCCGAGAAGCTCGGCAAGTTCCGCGTCGGGGCCGACATCGTGAACTTCAACGGAGACCGCGTCCGCAAGGAGAGCCTCTCGACGTGCGGTTACGACGACGACGGCGTGAAGACCCGGCAGTTCCCGATCATCAAGGACGGCATTTTCGTCGGCTACCAGACGATCCGCGACCAGGCGCACCTGATCGGCCAGCCGGAGTCGACCGGCTGCTGCTACGCCGACTCGTACGCCTCGGTCCCCTTCCAGCGCATGCCAAACGTCTGGCTCGTGCCGGGGAAGGGCGCGACGACGCTGGCGGACCTCGTCGCGGGAGTGGACGACGGCGTCCTCATCGACGGCCGCGGGTCGTACTCCATCGATCAGCAGCGCTACAACTTCCAGTTCGGCGGCGACGCGTTCTGGGAGATCCGGGGAGGGAAGGTCGGCGCGATGATCGCCGACGTCGCCTACCAGAGCCGCACGCCCGACTTCTGGGGCTCCTGTGACGGCATCGGGGGCGAGGCGCTCTGGGAAAACGTGGGCCTGAACGCCGACGGCAAGGGCCAGCCCGGGCAGCTGAACGCGATGAGCCACGGATGCGCGCCCGCGCGCTTCCGCCAGATCAACGTCCTCAAGACGGAGTAACGCGATGGCGTGGACGAGAGACGAGGCGAAGAAGCTGGCCGAGAAGGTCTTCGAGTATTCGAAGGCGCCGGAGTGCGAAGTCTGGCTCGACGCGTCGGAGGCGGGTCACACGCGGTTCGCCGCGAACGACGTCACGACGTCCGGATCCGCCCGGGATCTCACGATCGCGATCGCGAGCCGGGGTAACGGGCGCACGGGCACGGTGCGCGTCAACGACACCGACGCGGCGGCTCTCAAGACCGCGGTCGCCCGGAGCGAAGAGGTAATGGCCGCGGCGAACGTGGACCCGGAGTGGGTGGACGGGCTCGTGTCTCAGAAATATCCGGACATCCGGGCGGCCCACGAGGCGACTCGGAAGGCCGGGGCGCCGGAGCGTAAGACTGGTGTGCGGGCGGCGCTCGAACTCGCGCGCGGCCGGAAGCTCGCGGCGTCCGGGTTCTCGGAGACCGCGACGCGCTGGGCGGCGCTGGCGAACAAGAAGGGGAACTTCGGATTCTCCTCGTCGACGACCGCCGGGTTCTCGACGACGATGAGGACCGAGGACGGCACCGGGTCGGGCTGGGCGGGTCTCGATGCGCCGGACTTCTCGTCGATCCCGGCGGAGGAGCTCGCCCGCCGCGCTGCGAAGAAGGCGGAGGACAGCGCGAAACCCCGCGAGCTCCCGCCCGGAAGGTACACCGTGGTCTTCGAGCCGCGCGCCGTGGCCGACCTGCTCGGCAACCTGGACTCCGCCATGTCCCGCCGCGCCGCGGACGAGGGCCGGAGCTTCTTCTCGAAACCGGGGGGCGGAAGCCGGATCGGCGAAAAGATCTTTTCGGAAAACGTCACGATCCGCTCGGACCCGTTCGATGCGCGCGTGCCCGGCCGCCCGTGGATCGGCGGGGCGGGCGGCGGCTTCCTGGGTTTCGGGGGCTTCGGCGGCGGCAACTTTGCCGGCCTTCCCACCCGGAAGACGACGTGGATCGAGAAGGGCGTGCTCCGAAACCTGACGGTCGACCGCTACTGGGCGAAGAAGGTCGGCGCGGAACCGCTCCCGCTCTCCGGCGGCTTCCTCATGGACGGAGGAACGGGAACGGTCGACGATCTCGTCGCGGGCACGGACCGCGGGCTGCTGCTCACGCGTTTCTGGTACATCCGCACGGTCAACCCCCAGACCGTTCAGCTCACCGGGTTGACGCGAGACGGCGTGTGGCTGATCGAAAAGGGAAAGGTCGTCGGACCCGTCAACAACTTCCGGTTCAACGACAGCCCGGTCAACCTCCTGAAGAACATGGAGGCCATGAGCGCGGCCGTCTCGACGGGCGACATGGTCGTCCCCGCGATCCGTGCGCGCGACTTCAACTTCACCTCGAAGAGTGACGCCGTTTGAGGACGGAACACGAAACACGGGACACGGGACACGAAGGAGACAGGCGTACACTCAAGCGGCGATGATCCCGGAAGTCTTCGAGTGCCCCCGCTGCGAGCGGCAGTTCGTCATCGACGGAATCCCCGACGACGGCAGCGAGGAGGTCCACTGTCCGCAGTGCAGCCGTTTCCTCGGCGTGCGCGACATCGCCTTCGTCCTGCGCACCGAGGTGGACGAGCTGATCGAGCGGCTGTCGTTCGAGAAGGACCGGCTGGAGAAGGACGAGGCCGTCTACGGCCTGACCGACTGTGACCCCGAGATGAAGTTCTACGGCCGCGAGGTCTCACGGGTGATCGGGGTCCTGCGCGGGGCGCTCAAGGACCTTCACCGCCTGCGCGAGGACTACCGGGTCAAGGAGTAGCCGGCGGAGTCCCGTCGGTTTTGTCGGGGCGGACCCGCTCCGCGAACTTCCTGAGCCGCCGCAGCGCCGTCTCCTTGCCGACGAGCGCGACCACGTCGAAGAGCGGCGCGCCCACGGTGACGCCCGTCAGAGCGAGCCGCACCGGGTGGATGAGGCGCGAAGCCGAGGTCTTCATCTCGGCCGCGAGCTCGCGCAGGGCTGCGTCGAGCTCCGGTGCGGTCCACGAGGAGACCGTCTCGTACTTTGCGATCAACCGCTCGATCTCGAGCGAAGTCTCCGGCCGGACGTTCTTCTTGAGGCCGTCGGGGTCGTAAGCCTCGGGGTCCACGGCGTAGGTGGACAGCGCCCGGCCCATCTCGATCGCGGTGCGCGCGCGCGTGCGGTGCAGCTCCACGGCCGCGAGCGCCGCGTCCTTCTCGGGCAATCCCGCCGGGGCGTAGGGCTTCGCCCGGTCCAGGATTTCCTCCACCGGGAGCCGGGCCATGTACTGGGAGTTCATCCACAGGAGCTTCTCCGGGTCGAAGACGGAGGGCGAAGCGCCGATCCGATCCAGCGAAAACTCGCGCTCCATCTCCTCGCGCGAGAGGAGCTCGCGGTCCTCGCCGGGAGACCACCCGAGCAGCGCCAGAAAATTCACGAGAGCCTCGGGGAAGATCCCCTGTTCGCGCCACTCCTCCACCGCCGCAGCGCCGTAGCGTTTCGAGAGCTTCTTGCGGTCCGTTCCCAGGATCATCCCGAGGTGCGCGAAGCCCGGGACTTCGGCGCCGAGCGCGCGGAAGAGCGCGACGTGCTTGGGCGTGTTGGCGAGGTGGTCGTCGCCCCGGAGGACGTGGGTGATGCGCATGTCGGCGTCGTCCACACAAACGGTGAAGTGGTAGAGCGGGTGTCCGTCGGACCTCACCAGAACAAAGTCGTCGAGGGCGTCGGCCGGAAATTCGACGCGGCCGCGGATGAGATCGTCCACGACGATCGTCTCGTCCGGCATCTTGAGCCGCACGACGAACTTCTCGCCCGCCCGCACACGCCGGTCGCTCTCTTCCGGCGCGATCTCCCGGCCCCCCCCGGAGTAACGGTAAGACCGCTTCTCCGCTTCGGCCCTCTTGCGCTCGGCGTCGAGCTCCTCGGCGGTCTCGAACGCACGGTACGCCTTACCCTCCGCAATCAGGCGGTCGGCGGAGGCGCGGTACAGGTCGTAGCGATCCGACTGCCGGTAGGGCCCCTCGTCGTGCTCGAGGCCGAGCCACTCGAGAGCCGACAGGATCTGCCCGGTCAGCTCGTCCTTCGAGCGCTCGACATCCGTATCCTCGATGCGCAGGATGTAAGTCCCCTTCTCGCGTCGCGCGAAGAGGAGGTTGTAGAGAGCGGTGCGCGCGCCGCCGACGTGCAGGAAGCCGGTCGGAGAGGGCGCGAAGCGGACGCGCGGACCGGTCGAGTTCGGCAAGGGAGCGATGCTAGCTTAGAGATCCACCACGATGGAAGAAATCGAGAAGTCCGAACCGGCCACGATGCGCCTGCGCGCCGACGCGGCGCTCCTCCTGGTCACGGTGGTCTGGGGCTCGTCCTTCATCGTCGTCAAGAACGTGGTGAGCGACTCGCCCCCGCTCGCGTTCCTCTTTTTCCGGTTCGCCGTGGCGACCGCGCTCTGCGCTGCGCTCGCGCTCCGCCGGCCCCGAAGCCCGCGCCTCCTGCGGGACGGCGGGATCATCGGGCTGCTCCTGGCGGGCGGCATGACGTGCCAGGTGCTCGGGCAGATCGAGACGACCGCGTCCAAGGCCGCTTTCTTGACCGGGCTCTCCGTCGTGATGACGCCATTCGCGGCGTTCGCCCGGACGAGGCGCCTCCCCTCGCTCGAGAACGCGGTCGGGATCACTCTCGCGGGGCTCGGCTTCCTGCTGCTGACCTTTCCGGGCGGCGGAGGTCCCATCAACCGCGGCGACATCCTCGTCTTCGCGTGCGCGATCGTTTTCGCGTTCTACATCGTCGAGATCTCGCTGCGGACGAGGTCTCACGACGCGCTCTGGCTCACGACCGTGCAGCTCGCCGTCGTCATGGTCGTCGCGGCCGTCCTGGGCGCGGTAACGCGTCTGGCCGGGGCGGCCTTCGAGCTGCGCCCGCTCGTCTGGGAGGGCACGTTCCTCCGCTCGGTCCTCTACCTGGGCACGATCGGGACCGTGGGTACGTTCGTGACGCAGACGTGGGCCCAGGGGCACATGTCGGCGACGCACGCCGCGATCATCTTCGCTCTGGAGCCGGTGTGGGCCGCGCTGCTCGCGGCCTGGTTCCTCGGCGAGCGGCTGGGCGTGAGCGGCTGGTGGGGCGGCGCACTCGTGCTCGCGGGGATCGTGATATCGGAGCTGAATCTCAGCCGTATCCGTGCGGTGCGCAGCCGGACTGACTGACAACTTCTCCCCGCCGCGGCGCAGCGAGACGCCGGGATGCCGGACAGGACCTTGCGCCGCGGCGCGTCAGGGGCTCCGCCGCGCCCCGACCTAATCGAGCGGGAACGTCAGCGTGTAGGCGTACCGGCCGCGCCCGACCTCCATCCAGAGAGTGGTCCGGCTGTGGTCGCGCTGGAGAACGTGGTTGACGTCGGCGACGTTCGACACGCGGTTGCCGTTCAGCGCGAGCAGGTAGTCGCCGCTCTCGATGCCGGCGCGGGCCGCGGGGCCTGTGCGGTCGGTGACGCTGATGCGCATCCCGCCGCGAACCGCGGAGACGGAGATGCCGACCTGGTCTCGAAGGATCTGGACGCCGAGCTCGGCCGGCGGAGCCTGCCCCTGCAGCGTCACCGTGCGCTCGCCCGTCCCATTGCGGAGCACGAACTTCATCGCCCGGCCGGGACCGCGGCTGGCGAGGGCCGTCTCGAAGGAGTCCTGCGACTCGATCGGGCTTCCATCGAGCGAGACGATGACGTCGCCGTTTCGGACTCCGGCCCGCGCCGCGGGAGATCCCGGAAAAACGCTGCGGACCCGGTAGCCTCGCGGGCGCTCCCGCTCGTCGTCGCCGGAAGTGATCGTCCGCCCGCGCACCCCGATCCACACGCCCCGCACCTCGCCGAAGCGGAGGAGGTCGTCGACGATCCGCCGCGCCCGATCGACCGGCGTCGCGAAGCCGATCCCCTGCGCGCCGCCGATGATCGCGGTCGCGACGCCGATCATTTCGCCGTCGATGTTGACGACGGGCCCTCCGGAGTTGCCCGGGTTGATGGGAGCGTCGATCTGGATGAAGTCCGTATAGAGGCGCTGATTCTGATTCCCGCGAACGCTCCGGCCGAGCGCCGAGACGACGCCCGCGGTGACCGTGTTCGAGAGGCCGAAGGGATTCCCGATGGCGACGATCGTCTCCCCGATCAGGAGGTCGGAGGACGTTCCCAGCCGGATCGTCGGAAGTGAGCCGCGCGGGCTGCGCACTCGCAGGACCGCGAGGTCGTTGTCCGCGTCGGAACCGATCACCTCGCACTCCAGCTCCTGGCCGCCCTTCGTGGTCGCGATGATCCGCGACGCGCCCGAGATCACGTGATCGTTCGTCAGGATCACGCCTTTGGGGTCGATGATGACGCCGGAACCGAGCGACCGGGCGCGGTCGTTTCGTCGCCGCGGGTCGACCCCGAAGAAGAACTCGTCGAAGAGCGAGGCGCCGCGCCGCACGGTCTGTTCGGCCGAGATGTTCACGACCGCGGGGGCGGCCTTCTCGACGACCTGCACGATGTCACTGCGGCGGGAGGGCAGGGGAGCCGCCGGGGCAGCTGCGGCGAGGATGCCGGCGAGAGCGAGGGAGATCGCGATCCGCTTCACGAGACCCGGAACGGACTCGTTCCCCGAGTCATTTCCTTTTCCGTGCCCCGTGCCCCGTGCCCCGTGCCCCGTGCCCCGTGCCCTGTGTCCCGTGCACCTTGTCCGGTCTCCCGAAGAAAAAGCCCCGCTCTCGCGGGGCTTTGATCAGTTCCGTCCCGAGGTTCAGGCCCTCAGGTCGGATCCGCGCTCTCGCTCGCGCGACGGGACGTCGATGGTTTTCTTCTCCGAGATGGATTTTCTGTCCGCGCCGGCGCCGATCGAACCGCTGATCTTGATCTCCCGCGGCCGCGCCTCCGCAGTCTTGGGCATCTCGATCCGAAGCAGCCCGTTGTCGAACGACGCGCGGATCTGCTCGTGGTCCACGTTGTTCGGCAGAGTGAACGACCGAACGAACTGACCGTAGGAACGCTCGACCCGGTGGAAGTTGCGACCTTCTTTCTCCTCCTCGAACTTGCGCTCGCCTCGGATGGTCAGCACGCCGCCTTCCATCTGGATCTTGACCTGATCCTCCCGGAACCCGGGAAGCTCCGCGGTCAGGGTGATCCGATCCCGGTCCTCGGCGATATCGACCGGGGGAATCCAGGCTCCGAGGCTCATTTCCTCGTCCCGGTCCCGGCCGGTCGCGGTTCCAAGGGCCCGGTTGATCCGATCCGCAAAAGTGCTCAATTCACGATAGGGATCCCAGCGAATGACATTCATAGAGTCACCTCCATTGACCCCCTGATCCTATCAGAGGTGAGCCTCTTGTTGTCAACTCGCTCCGCCTCAGTTGTTGAGCTATGCAGGCTCAGCTATGGCAGCCCCCGACGTCGTTTCGATCTCCAACCGCTCCCCGTCGGCGGAGACGGTGAGCTCGGCCGTACCTCCTGCAAGCAACTCATTTCGCAGGATCTTTTCGGCCAGGGCATCCGAGACGGTCTTCTGGATGAGGCGCTTTAAGGGACGGGCCCCGAAGGTCGGGTCGTAGCCGCGTCCGGCCAGGAACCGCCTGGCCTCCGGGGCCCAGGTCAGGCGGATCCCGCGGTCGGCCACGGTGCGGGCCAGGGACTGCAGCTGGATCTCGACGATCTCCTCGATCTCCTCCCGGGTCAGCCGGTGGAACACGATCACGTCGTCGATCCGGTTGAAGAACTCGGGGCGGAAGTGGCGGCGAAGCGTGTCTTCGATCTTCGCCTTGACCTCGTCCATCATCCTGTGCACTCAGCGATCCACTCGGAACCCAGGTTCGACGTCATGATGATCACGGTGTTCTTGAAGGAGACTACCCGGCCCTTTCCGTCGGTCAGGCGACCGTCGTCTAAAATCTGGAGGAGGACGTTGAACACGTCCGGGTGCGCCTTCTCGATCTCGTCGAAGAGCACGACCGAGTAGGGCCGCCGCCGGACGGCCTCGGTCAGGCGGCCGCCTTCCTCGTACCCCACGTATCCGGGCGGAGCACCGATCATGCGCGCGACCGCGTGCTTCTCCATGTACTCCGACATGTCGAGCCGGATCATCGCCTGCTCGTCGTCGAAGAGGAACTCCGCGAGCGCGCGGGCGAGCTCGGTCTTGCCGACACCGGTTGGTCCGACGAAGAGGAACGACCCGATGGGTCGCTTGGGATCCGAAAGGCCGGCCCGCGAGCGCCGGACCGCGTCCGACACGGCCTTGACCGCTTCGCGCTGACCGACGACCCGCGGCGGCGAGGCGCTCCTCCATCGTGAGCAGCTTCTGCGTCTCGGTCTCGAGCATCCGGTTCGAGGGAACGCCGGTCCACTTCGAAACGACGGCGGCGATGTCCTCCTCCGTGACCTCCTCGCGCAGCATCGGCTTGCCCTTCTGCAGCTCCGCGAGCCCGGCGTTCTGCTCGGCGAGCTCGCGCTCGAGCTCGGGCAGCCTTCCATAGCGGAGCTCGGCCGCCTTCTGGAGGTTTCCCTCCCGCTCCGCTTCGACCACGTCCTGCCGGACCTCCTCGATCGCCTCCTTGGTCTGGCGGATCTTCTGGATGATCTCCTTCTCGGCCGACCACTGCGCGCGGAGGCGGCTCGACCTCTCCCGATTCTCCGCAGAGCTCGCTCTCGATCTCCTCGAGCCGCGCCTTCGCCTCCTTCGTCTTCTCCTTTTCGAGCGCCTTCTTCTCGATCTCGAGCGACAGGATCTTGCCGCTCGATCTCGTCGATCTCTGTCGGCATCGAGTCGATCTCGGTCCGGAGGCGGGCGGCTGCCTCGTCGATCGAGGTCGATCGCCTTGTCCGGCAGGAAGCGATCGGTGATGTAGCGGTGGGAAGGCGCGCGGCGGCGACCAGCGCAGCGTCCGTGATCCGCACGCCGTGGTGCACCTCGTAGCGCTCCTGGAGGCCGCGGAGGATCGCAATCGTGTCTTCGACCGACGGCTCCTCCACGTACACCGGCTGGAAGCGGCGCTCGAGCGCCGCGTCCTTCTCGATGTACTTCTGATATTCGTCGAGGGTCGTCGCGCCGATCGCGCGAAGCTCCCCGCGCGCGAGCGCCGGCTTCAGCATGTTCGAGGCGTCCATCGCGCCTTCGGCCGCGCCGGCGCCGACGAGCGTGTGCAGCTCGTCGATGAAGAGGATGATCGTGCCCTGCGCCTCCTCGATCTCCTTCAGGACGGCCTTGAGCCGGTCCTCGAACTCGCCGCGGTACTTCGCGCCCGGCGATCATGGAGCCGAGGTCGAGCGACACGACGCGCTTGTTCTTCAGTCCCTCGGGGACGTCGCCCATGTGGATGCGGCGCGCGAGACCCTCGACGATCGCCGTCTTGCCGACGCCGGGCTCGCCGATCAGGACCGGGTTGTTCTTCGTGCGCCGCGAAAGGACCTGGATGACGCGGCGGATCTCCTCGTCACGGCCGATGACCGGGTCGATCTTGCCGCGGCGCGCGAGCTCCGTGAGATCGCGCGTGTAGCGCTTCAGCGCCTGGTACTTGTCCTCGGGGTTCTGGTCCGTGATGCGCGTGACGAGCCGCGGACCTCCTTCAACGCCTTCAGCAGCGCGTCCTTCGACGCGCCGCTTCGCCGTGAGACGCTTCCCGGTCGCGCCCGCGGACTTCTCGGCCAGCGCCAGGAGGAAGTGCTCGGCGGAAACGTATTCGTCCCCGAACTCCTTCGCCACCTCGAACGCCCGGTCGAAGACCTTGTTCAGGTCGGGGGAGAGGATCGCGTCCGCGGAAGCGCCGCTGACCTTCGGGCGGCTTTCGAGGTCGGTCTCCACTTCCCGCGCGGGCGCGGAAGGATCGACGCCGAGCTTCTGGAGGATCGGGACCACGACGCCCTCGTCCTGCTTGAGCAGCGCGAGGAGGAGGTGGTCCGTGGAGAGTTCCGCGTTGCCCCGGGCGCGCGCGTCGCTCTGCGCCTCCTGCACCGCTTCCTGGGCTTTGATCGTGAGCTGGTCAAATCTCATCGCTCGGTCATAAACCTTAGTCTCCGCCGTTTTGGCTGTTGAAGGAGCGGGTCCGGGAGCCCGGCTTCCCGAAAGCCCTAGCCCGCGAAGAAGGCACGAGTCGCACGATCGACAGGGCTCGCCGTCCGCCGCCGGGTCGTAACAGGACGAAGTCAGGGAAAAATCCAAGTCCGAGGTCGCGCGCTTTCGCGACGATCTCGCCTTTCGTCATTCGCAGCAAGGGCGCGTGGATCCGGAAGGTGAGCGCCCCCTCGACGCCGGCTTTCGTGCCCAGGTTCGCGGTCCGTTCGAAGGATTCCAGGAACTCGGGGCGGCAGTCCGGATAGCCCGAGTAGTCGATGGAGTTTGCGCCGATGAAGATGTCCCCGGCGCCGAGGGCCTCGCCCCACGCGACTGCGTGCGACAGGAACAGGGTGTTTCGCGCGGGAACGTAGGTGACCGGGATCGGGTCGGTTCCGAGCGCGTGGCGCGGAACGTCGCGCGAAAGATCGGTGAGCGCGGAGCTCTCCGGAGCCGGGAGGTCGAGCTTCACGACGCGGTGCGCCGCTGCCCTGTACTGGCGAGCGAGGCCGCGGGCGCGCTCGAGCTCGACCCGGTGGCGCTGCCCGTAGTCGAAGGACAGCGCGAAAACTTCCTCCGCTTCCGTCCCCGCGATCAGGAGACAGGTCGCGGAGTCGAGGCCCCCCGAGAGGAGAACGATGGCGCGCTTCATTCTGCGGTCAACGCTCTTCATTGGGGTCTGACCTGAATCGCTGAATTCAGCCATTCAGGCCTGACCCGAATTCAGCCATTCAGCGTTGACCCTATCCCCGATTGCGCGCGTCATTTCCCGGGCATGTCTCCCCAGAGAAGCTTGTGCAGCTGCAGGCCCAGGCGGATCGGGCGGCCGGAGTCGCAGATCCAGCCGGCGAGCTCGGCGGCCGGAAGGCTCTCCCATACCGGAGAGAACGTGACGACGCGCCCGCGGTCGAGGTCCCGGTCCGCAACGAGCGCGAGACCCCAGTCGAAGTCGCGGCGATCCGCGATCACGAACTTCAGCTCATCGTGCGGGCCCAGGTTCTCCAGGTTCTCCGGCAGGTTCGCGGCCGCCATTCCGCTCCCCGGCGCCTTCACGTCCACGATCTTGATGACGCGGGGATCGACGCGGTCGAGCGGGACGTGGCCACCCGTCTCGAGGAGAACGATCTTGCCCCGCTCGCAGGAGCGCCTCCATCAGGGGATAGACGCCGTCCTGCTCGAGGGGCTCGCCGCCGGTCACCTCGACGAGGTCGGTCCCGAGCGCGACGACCCTCTCGACCGCTCCGCCTACGGAAACTTCTCGCCGCCCGAAACGCGTAGGCGGTGTCGCACCAGACGCACCGCAAGGAGCAGCCGGTCAGTCGGATGAACGCGCAGGGGAATCCGGCGCGCGTCGACTCGCCCTGAATCGAGCGGAAGATTTCGGTGACGCGAATCGTGGGGTCCATGGCAGCGGCGTCGGTCTTCTTACTCGACCACTCGGATCATTCCATGGAGCATGTTCATACCGCACGAGAACGGGAACTCGCCGGTCCGCTCCGGAACGACCGTGATCTCGGTGCGGGCGAACGGGGGAAGACGCCGGCGGACGTGGAACTCCGACAGGACGACCTCGTCGCTGCAGGGGCTGTCCTCCCGGCGGTCGAAGGTGATCCGGAGCGGAACGCCCTTCTTCGCCACCACGACGTCCGGCCGGTAGCCGCCGGAGACGACGATCGTGACCTCTTGCGCTCCCGCGGAACCCCGCCGCGCGGAGGTTCCCCGGCGGGGGCCGAAGAAGAAGAAGTACAGGAACGCGCACGCCGCCACGCCTCCGGCCACGGCGGCGATCCGGTCGGGCGTCCACCCGAGCTCGAGAGTCACGCCTTCCGAGCCGCCAGCCGCAGGCTGTTCGCCACGACCGACACCGACGAGAACGCCATCGCCGCGGCCGCAATCATCGGGCGAGAGGAGCCACCCCGTGGCGGGGTAGAGCGCCCCCGCCGCGATCGGAATTCCGATGACGTTGTACAGAAACGCGAAGAAGAGGTTCTGGCGGATGGCGCCCACCGTTGCGCGCGAGAGCTCGATCGCCTCGACGACGGCGTCGAGACTCCCTCCCACCAGGGTGACGTCCGCCGCCTCGATCGCGACGTCCGCGCCGGCGCCGATCGCGATTCCGACGTCGGCCTGGGCGAGCGCCGGAGCGTCGTTGACGCCGTCGCCCACCATCGCCACGACGTCGCCCCGAGCCTGGAGCTGCCGCACCGTGAGCGCCTTGTCGGCCGGAAGGACTTCCGCGAAGACCTCGTCCACGCCGACCCGGGCCGCCACGGCCCTTGCGGTCTTGTCGCGGTCTCCGGTGATCATGGCCACGCGGAGGCCGCGCGCTTTCAGGGCGGCGATGGCCCCCGCGGACGACGGCTTCTCCCGGTCCGCCACGGCAATCACTCCGATCGCACGTCCGTCCACCGCCGCGTAGACCGGCGTCTTCTCCTCCGCCGAGAGCCGGTCGGCCGTTTCCCGGAGGCCGGACGGATCGACGCCGCTCTCCCGGAGAAGCGCGTCGTTGCCGACGGCCGCGCGGCGTCCGCCCACGACTCCCGCGACTCCGCGGCCCGGGCGCGACTCGAAGGACCCGGTCTGGGGGAGCGGGAGGTTTTCCTCGACGGCCGCGGCGACGATCGCGGCCGCGACCGGGTGGGCGGAGCTCCTCTCGAGGGCGGCGGCGATCCGGAGGACGTCTTCGCGCGACGCTCCCGCGGCCGGTACGACGTCTGTCACCCGCGGCTTTCCCTCCGTCACCGTTCCGGTCTTGTCGAGAAGAACCGTCGTGAGCGCGCGCGCTCGTTCGAGGGCGTCCGCGTTCCGGAAAAGGATGCCGGACCGCGCGCCGCGCCCGGTCCCCACGAGGATCGCGGTGGGAGTCGCGAGCCCCAGCGCGCACGGACACGCGATCAAGAGAATCGACGCGAGAACGTACGTGGCGTAGCCCGCCCGGGGCTCCGGGCCCGCGACGTACCAGACGACCCAGGCGGCTACCGCGATCATCAGCACGACCGGAACGAACACGCCGGCGACCCGGTCGGCGAGCCGCTGGATCGGCGGCTTCGAGGCCTGCGCCCCCTCCACCATCTGAACGATCCGCGCGAGGGCCGTGTCGCTCCCAACCGCCGTGGCCTCGATGTCGAGGACGCCGTCGCCGTTCAGAGTTCCTCCGATCACCCGATCGCCCCGCTCCTTCGGGACCGGAAGGGACTCGCCCGTGACGAGCGACTCGTCGACGGCCGAGCTTCCCGCGAGGACCCGGCCGTCGACCGGGACCGCGTCTCCCGGCTTGACCCGCAACCGGTTGCCGACGGCGACGTCGGAGAGGGGCACCTCGACCTCGACTCCTCCGCGGAGCAGGCGCGCCTTCTTCGGCGCGAGGTCGAGGAGGAGGCGGATCGCTGCAGACGTCCGGCCCCGGGCGCGGGTCTCGAGATAACGCCCCAAAAGGACGAGCGTGAGGATGACGCCGATGGCCTCGTAGTAGACGGATCCCATCGCGCCGGATGCGCTGTGCGAGACGGGCGGCAGGACGTGAGGAAAGAACGTCCCGACGGCCGACAGGAGAAAGGCCGCGGTCGTACCGAGCCCGACGAGCGTGTCCATGTTCGCGGTCCGGTTGCGGAGGGTCCGGACCATGCCGGAAAGAAAGGGCCAGCCGGCCCAGAGGTACACGGGCAGCGTGAGGATGAGCTGCACGACCTCGCTGCCGGGGAAGCGGATACCCGCCATGGAGATGACGAGGACGGGGAGCGTGAGCGCCGCGGCGAAGATCGTGCGCCGCCTCGCGTCCCGGACCTCGGTCTCCTCGCGCGCCCGGTCGTCTTCGGGTGTTCGGTCCTGCGCCGGAGAGGCGCCGTAGCCGCTCTGACGGACGGCCTCGACGAGGCGGCCTGGATCGAGGTCTTCGCCACGCACCCGTGCGCGCGCCGTGGCGAGATTCACGGAGGCCTCCGCGACACCGTCCACCCGCGCGAGCGCGTTCTCGATGGTCGTTACGCAGGAGGCACAGTGCATCCCCTGGAGAGAGAGGTCCACGACCGACTCGGCCACGGACGGAGGTTATCGGAGGCGGGATGGCCTAGGGGAGGGCGGGCGTGAGCTGCCGGCTGCCGTCCCACCGCGACTGGATCGAGATGCCCGCCGTGTACGCGAAGCCGTTGAAGAAGATGAGCAGGAAGGGAACGCCCAGCCAGTAGCGCTCGGCGATCGAGAAAACGAGAGCGCCCAAGAAATAGAGGGCGAGCGCCACCTCGCCCACGAGCGAAAAGTTTCCGGCGGCGCGGTACTTCTTCGTCCGCCACTCGTCGGCGCGCCCCTCGATCCGGTACTTCGGCGTGCGGGTGAACTCGGTCGATTTCCCTACGAGCGCCTCGATCACGGCGCGCACGTTGTTCAGCGAAAGGCCGATCCCGAGTGACATGAGGATCGGCATGTATTTCAGGGCAGGTCTCCAGCTGAGACCGATCTCCTTCTGCGAGGAGACGTAGAACGCGACGAACGAAAACGTCGCGCCGAAGAAGAGGGGGAAGTCGAAGACCGCGAGCTTCTGCCAGCCGATCTGCTCCCGGATGATGATCGCCGGAAAGATGAGGAGAGCGAGGAGCATGACGAGCAGGTACGAGAAATTGTTCGTCAGGTGAAATAGCGCCTCGACCTTGACCTTCCACGGGTACCGGCTCCGGAGAATCGCGGGAAGGAGCTTGCGTCCGGTCTGGATGGAGCCCTTCGTCCATCGATGCTGCTGACTCTTGAAGCCGTTCATGTCCACCGGCAGCTCGCCCGGCACCGCGAGGTCCTTCAAATACACGAAACGCCAGCCGGCGAGCTGCGCCCGGTAGGAGATGTCGAGATCCTCGGTCAGCGTGTCGGACTGCCACCCGCCCGCGCCCTCCAGGCACGCGCGCCGCCAGATCCCGGCGGTGCCGTTGAAGTTGAAGAACCGGCCGGACCGGTTGCGCGCGGTGTGCTCGATGACGAAGTGGCCGTCGAGGAAGATCGACTGGATCCGCGTCAGCAGCGAGAAGTCGCGGTTCAGGTGCTCCCACCGCGCCTGCACCATTCCGACCTTCGGATCCGAGAAGTGCGGAAGGCACTCCCGGAGCATCCCGGGACGGGGGACGAAGTCGGCGTCGAAGATGAGGAGGAAGTCGCCGCGAGCGCGCGCGAGGCCGGCCTGCAGCGCGCCGGCCTTGAACCCGCGGCGGTCGTCACGGGGGACGTACACGACGTCGTAGCCCCGTTCGCGATACCGGGCAGCGACGTTCCTCGCGACGTCGCGGGTGTCGTCGGTCGAGTCGTCGAGGATCTGGATCTCGAGCAGCTCCTTCGGATAGTCGAGGGCCGCCACGGAGTCGATCAGCCGCTCGACGACGTAGACTTCGTTGTAAAGGGGAAGTTGAACCGTGACGATCGGGAGGCGCTCCAGGCTGCCGGCGGGCCGGGGGTCGTTACCCCGGTGCCGGTAGTAGAGGAAAACCATGACGGCCCGGTGGACGCCGTACAACGCCAGAAGCGAGAGCACGGCGTAATAGGCGACGAGGGTCGCGATCTGGGCGGTACTCTCCATTTCCCTCCGGCGGAAAGAGGCTCGGCGCGCCGCTGGCTCCTCTTCGCGGCGGGGGAGGCGCTGTTTCTGGCGATCGCGCTCCTTCCCGACGCAAGACGAGGCTTGACCGCCTACCTGCTTGTGTTCCTGGCCGGCGCCCTCCTCTCGATTTTCGCGGCGCGAAGTCTATCCGCTTCGGGAGTCGGGTTCCTGCTCCTGTGCGCGACCGCGTTCCGCGTGACGCTCCTCTTCCGCGCGCCGGACCTCTCCGACGACGTGTATCGCTACGCGTGGGACGGAAACGTCGCGAGCACCGGGCGCTCCCCGTATTCCTTCGCGCCCGACGATCCGCGCGTCTCGGACCTCTTCCCGGAGTTGCGCGCGCGGGTATCGCACCGGGAGCTCCGCACGGTCTATCCGCCGACGGCGCAGGCCGTTTTTCGCGTGGCGGCATCGGCGCCGGGAGCCGGCGTCGTCCCGATGAAGGTGATCTTCGGGGCGGCCGACGTGGCGATCGTGGCGCTCCTTTTCGCCGGCGGCGGAGCGGGCGCCGGATTCGGCGCGGCGCTCTACGCGTTTCATCCCCTGGCCGTCACGGAGAGCGCGGGACAGGGGCACCTCGACTCGATGGGTGTGGCCCTCCTGCTCGCCACTCTCGTCTACCTCCGACGCCGGCGCGAGGTTCCCGCGGGACTGGCCTACGCCGGCGCGGTCCTGGCGAAGTACGTTCCCCTCGTGGCGCTGCTGCCTCTGGCGAGGCGCGGCCGATGGAAGTTCCTCGCAGCGGCTCTCGTGGCGGCCGCGACGCTCTGGGGCCTCGCGACCCGGGACCGCAACTCTCCCGTCGGCGCGCTCGGCGACTACGCGACCCGATGGGAGTTCAACTCTCTCCTGTACCCCGCGCTATCGGGAGCGATCGAGTCCGCGCAGCTGCCCGAGCGCGCGAAGGGCGCCTACATGCGCTGGAAGGAGGGGCGCGAGCAGCGTCCCTGGATGCAGAGCGTCTTTCCCTGGTTCTACTCCGGGTTCTTCGCGCGTGCGGCGCTCGCTATTCTCCTGGCGATTCTGCTCGCCGGGATCGCGGCACGGGTCCGCGACACGGAGGCTGCCGTCTTCGCCTCCCTGGGCGCTTTCCTCCTCCTCTCGCCCACGCTCCACCCGTGGTACCTGCTCTGGGTTCTTCCGTTCGCAGCGAAGCGTCGGGAGCCCGCGTTCTTCTACCTGTCGTGCGCCGCGCCGCTGTCGTACGGGCTCCTCTATCCTCTGCGCGGTATGACTCCGGCCGGGATTCGTCTCCTCGAGTACCTGCCCTTCGCGCTGCTGCTCGGAGTGACGCTGTGGAGGAGCCGGCGGCAGCGGCTGAGTGCGCAGGGTGGCTGATCGGCGGAGATACCGCGCGGTCCTCGCGTACGTCGGAACGGACTTCCACGGCTGGCAGATTCAGCGCAATGCTCCACGGACCGTGCAGGCCGTGGTGGAGAGTGCGCTCTCCGAATTCTCGGGCGAGCCGGTCCGGGCGCTCGCGGCGGGGCGCACGGACGCGGGGGTTCACGCCGACGGCCAGGTCGTCCACTTCGACCTTTCCGGGTCTCCGGACGCGGACATGGTGCGCGACGCCGTCAACACGCTCCTTCCCCGGGACGTCCGCCTCCTGAAAGTGCGCCAGGCGGCCGACCTCTTCCACGCACGGCGCGACGCTCTCTGGAAGGACTACCTTTATCGGTGGAGCCGCGCGGAGGTGATCCCGCCCCGCGATTCCCTCTTCGTCGCGCCGATCTCGCGCGCGGCGGAGGCCGGCCGGATGATCGCCGCCGCGCGCTTCCTGCCGGGGCGCCGGGACTTCGGCGTCTTCGCGGTGCGGGGCCGGATCGAGGACTCCGTGCGGAACCTGGAATCCGTGACGATCGGCGAACGCGGCGACGAGCTCACGGCCCTCTTTCGGGGAAACGGCTTCCTGCGGGGAATGGTGCGGTCGATCTGCGGCCTCCTGGCGGACATCGGCCGCGGGCGCTTCCCACCGGAACGCCTCCGCGAGATCCTGGAGACCGGCGACCGACGCCTGCTGGCCCAGAAGGCTCCGGCGATGGGGCTGACGCTCAAGAGGGTCGAGTATCCAAAAGTTGAATAACGTGACGGGTGCAGGCCAAGCAAGGTGACGGGTGCAGGCCCGTTCGGGACCTGTCCCCGTGACTTGCTCTGGGGCTGTCCCCGTGACTTGCCCGGCAGGGGCTAAACTGACTGCGTGATCGACGTCGAGATGCTCGCCGCGGCCGGGTCGCCGGAGCGGGAGCTTCTCCGGGAAATCGACCTCACGCGTCTTCCCCGACACGTCGCGGTCATCATGGACGGCAACGGACGATGGGCGCGCCAGCGCGGCTCTCCGCGGGTCGAGGGCCACCGCGCCGGGATCGCATCGGTCCGCGAAGTCGTCGAAACCTGCGCGAGGCTCGAGCTCGACGCCCTGACACTCTACGCGTTCTCGGTCGAGAACTGGAAACGGCCGCGGTTCGAGATCGTGACGCTCATGTCGCTCCTCAAGGAGTACCTGAACAAGGAGCTCGCGAACCTCCTGAAGAACGACATCCGGTTCCGGGTGGTGGGTCGCATGAACGAGCTCGACGCCTCCGTGCAGAAGGAGCTTTCTCGGGGGCTCGCCGCGACCTCATCCTGCCGGGGAATGACGTTCAACATCGCGCTCAATTACGGGGGCCGCACCGAGATCGTGGACGCGTGCCGGTCGCTCGCGCAGGACGTCGCCGCTGGGCGGCTCACCCCCGACCAGATCGACGAGGAGACGCTCGGCTCGCGCCTCGGGACCGCGGGGCTGCCCGACCCCGACCTCTTGATCCGCACGTCCGGAGAGATGCGCGTCTCCAACTTCCTCCTCTGGCAGATCGCGTACGCCGAGATCTGGGTCACCCCGACGTTCTGGCCGGACTTCCGGAAACGGCACCTCTTCGAGGCGATCCTCGCTTTCCAGAAGCGCGAGCGCCGTTACGGCGGCGTCATCGGCGAGGGGCGCGCGGCCGAGTCCGGGGAGGCGGCGGGTTGACAGCCTCGTCCGTGTGAAGCGCGAGCTCGCTGCCGCGATCGCGATCCCCATCGTCTTCGCGGTCCTCTTCCTGGCGCCGCCGCTCGCCTTCGACCTGCTCGTCGCGGCCGTCGCGCTCGCCGCGCTCTGGGAGTTCTACCGCCTCGCCGAGAAGACCGGGTTGCCCGTCGCGAAAACGGTCGGGATGCTGTTCGGAGCGGCGGCCCTGCTCGGGTGGTCCACCGTCTGGGGAGCCGGAGATTTCGTGATCTCGGGACTGCTGCTTCTCGTGGTCCTCTCGTGCGTCTCCCAGCTCTTCGCCCGGGTCGAGATCTCCGTCGCTTTGGGAGGAGCGAGCGGGACGGTGTTCGGCGTCCTGGCCGTTGCGCTGCCGGCGACTGCGATGTGCTACCTCCGGCACGTGTCGCCCCGGGCGGTCCTGTTTCTGTTCCTTCTCGTCTGGGGCTGCGACTCATTCGCGTACTACACCGGCAAGAATTTCGGCCGACGCAAAATGGCCCCGCGCGTGTCTCCCAACAAGACGTGGGAGGGAACGGTCGGAGGGCTGGTCGGCGGAATGTTGATCGGTGCGGCCGCCGGAACGTGGTGGGTTTTCCCGGAGCTCGGGCCCCTTCGAGGTGCGGTGATCGGAGGCCTCGCGACCTCCGCCGGACAGCTGGGCGACCTCGTCGAGTCCCTCTGGAAGCGGGGCGCCGGAGTGAAGGACTCCGGGACGTTCCTGCCGGGCCACGGCGGCTTCTACGACCGGGTGGACTCGCTGCTGTTCGCCGCGCCGGTGCTGGTGTTGTTTATCGGCTGGGGTCAACGCTGAATCGCTGAATTGGGGTCAACGCTGAATCGCTGAATCTGGCGTCAGCCCTGGTACGAATTCAGTCATTCAGCGTTGACCCCTCCCAGCCTTTCCTGTGGAGCCTTCGTATAATCGACGGTTCGTGAAAACAGTCAGCGTTCTCGGCTCTACCGGCTCCATCGGGCGGGCAACGCTCGACGTCGTCTCCGCCTTCCCCGACCGGTTCCGCGTGGTGGCGCTCGCTGCCGGCCGGTCCCTCGACCGCCTCGCGCAGCAGGTCGAGCGGCACGAGCCCGACTTCGTCTCGGTCGAGCGGGAGGAGGACGTTCCCCGCCTGCGGGCGCTCCTTCCGCCGGGCTTCGGGGGCCGCGTCGCGTCGGGCCCGGAGGGCCTCGAAGAGGCGGCGTCGCTGCCGGAGGCGGACCTCGTCGTCGCGGCTCTCGTCGGAGCGGTCGGACTCCGCTCGGCGCACGCGGCAGTGGCCGCCGGCAAGCGCCTCGCGCTGGCGAACAAGGAAGCTCTCGTCGTCGCCGGAGAGCTCCTGATCGCGTCCGCCCGGTCCACGGGCGCGGAGATCCTTCCGATCGACTCGGAGCACAGCGCCATCCACCAGGCGCTGCGGTGCGGGACGCGCGACGAAGTGCGCCGAATCGTGCTGACCGGCTCGGGCGGACCGCTCCGCCAGCGGGACCTCCAGACGTTCGGCGCGATCACGGTCGAGGAGGCGCTCGCGCACCCCACGTGGAAGATGGGGCCGAAGATCTCGATCGACTCGGCCACCATGATGAACAAGGGCCTCGAAATCATCGAGGCGCACTTCCTCTTCGGCCTCCCGCCCTCCCGGATCGACGTCGTCCTCCATCCCCAGTCGGTCATCCACTCCTTCGTGGAGTTCGTGGATGGGTCCCTGGTCGCGCAGATCTCTCGGAACGACATGAAGTTCCCGATCCTCTACGCGATCTCGCACCCCGACCGGCTGCCCAACCCGTTCGGGTCGCTCGACCTGGTCGCCGTGGGCAAGCTCGAGTTCGAGGAGGTCGATCCCCGGCGTTACCCGGCCCTCGGCCTGGCCCGGGCGGCGCTCGAGTCGGGAGGCGGGATGCCGGCCGTGATCAACGGAGCGAACGAGGTCGCGGTCGAGGCGTTTCTGGAGGGGAAGATTTCCTTCCCGGACATCGTTGCGGTGGTGGCCGAAACGGCCGCCGCGTTCGGCCGGGCGCCCGCGCCGCAGAGCCTCGACGAAGCCGAGGAGATCGACCGGAGGGCCCGCCGGACGGCGTCGGGAATCGCCGGAACGCTGGCCCGGGCAAGCTGAAAGGACAACAAAACCGCATCCATGACCATCATCGGCAACACGATCGCGCTTCTCTTCGTTCTCTCGGTGCTCGTCGTCCTGCACGAGTTCGGGCACTTCGCGGTGGCCAAGGCCTTCGGCTTCCCGGTCGAGGTCTTCTCGGTCGGATTCGGCAAGCGGCTCTTCGGGAAGAAGTGGCGGGGCACCGACTACCGCGTCTCCGCGATCCCGCTCGGCGGATACGTCCGGGTCATCGGCCTCGGTCCGGACGAGTCCACGATCGCGGAAGGAACCTCGACGGAGGCTCCACCCGTCGGGAGGAGGTGGCAGCGCGCCCTCATCCTGCTCGCCGGACCCCTCATGAACGTCCTGCTCGCGCTGGTTCTCCACGCGGCCGTGTTCGCGGTAGGCGTCCGGGTGCCGGCGTACGAGCTCGAGACGCCGGTCGTCAAGGTCGTAGAGGAAAAGTCTCCCGGCGCCGAGGCGGGGTTCCGGCCGGGCGATCGGATCGTCTCGGTCAACGGAAAGAAGACTCCCCGATGGCGCGACCTGCAGTTCGTGTTCGGAATGAACGCCCGCGAGAGACTCCGGGTCGAAGTGGAGCGGGGAAGCTCGCGAACGGTCCTGGAAGTCGTGCCGAAGCCGACCACCAAGTACGACCTCGGCTACGTTGGTCTGCTGCCGGACTTCGGCCGCTCGGTCCGCCCGCGGATCGCGATGGTCGTTTCGGGCTCGCCGGCCGCGGCCGCGGGGCTGAATAGTGGCGACGTGATCCTCCGGGTCGCGGGCAAGGAGATCCGCGGCGCCCCGGAAGAAGTTTTCTCGACCTTCGTGGCCGCCGTGAACGGCGCCGCGCCCGGACCGTTCCCCGTCGAGTACCTGCGCGACGGACAAACCGCAACGACTCAGATCCAGCCGCGGCGGGATCCGGACGGCTCGTGGAAGGTCGGCGTGCAGGTCGCGCCCGACCTGCCGGAAGTGCTCGAGCGGTTCCCCTTGGGACAGGCGTTCGTCGAGGGCTGGCGGCGCGTCGAGTCGGACTTCCGCATGACCCTCCAGGTGCTCGGGCGCCTCTTCCGAGGCAAGGCGAGCATGCGCTCCATGTCGGGCCCGCTCGACATCGCGAAGTTCTCGGGCGAGGCCGCGCGCACCGGCGCGGTTCCGCTGGTCGCGCTCATGGCGGCCATTTCGCTTCAGCTCGGGATCTTCAACCTCGTCCCGATTCCGGTGTTGGACGGCGGCCACCTGTTCCTGATCGCGCTCGAGGGCATCGCGCGCCGCGACTTCTCCCTCAAGGTCAAGGAGCGCATTCTCCAGGTCGGATTTCTCATGATCCTGGCCCTCATCACGGTCGTTCTGTACAACGACCTGGCGAAGAACATCCCGGCGAAGTGGTGGCCGTTCTGAGCAGGCGTCGGGTGTCCGGTGCCCGGGGCGGGACGTAGGATTGGGGCGATGAGTCAGCTCCCGGTCCTGAACGCAGCGCCGCCGGAGGTCCCGCCGAAGCGCACGATCGCGCCGCGGCGGATCACCCGCCAGATCCGTCTGGGGAAGGTGCCGATCGGGGGGGGCGCGCCGATTACGGTCCAGTCCATGACGAAGACGGAGACCGCGGACGTCGAGGCGACGCTCTGGCAGATCCGCGACATGATCATGGCGGGCTGCGAGATCGTCCGGGTCACCGCGAACACGATCGAGGCCGCCGACGTCTTCGACAAGCTGGTCGCGGGCTGCTCGGTCCCGATCATCGCCGACGTGCACTTCGACCACCGCTGCGCGATCCGCGTCATGGAGCGGGGCGTAACCGGCCTGCGCCTGAACCCCGGCAACATCGGCGCGCGCTGGAAAGTCGAGGAGGTCACGCGGATGGCGGCGGACAAGGGGATCCCGATCCGCATCGGCGTCAACGCCGGCTCGCTCGAGAAGGACCTTCTGAAGAAGTACGGCGAGCCCACTCCCGAGGCCATGGTCGAGTCCGCGTTCCGCCACCTCGAGATCCTCGAGTCACTCGGCTTCCTCCAGACGAAGGTCTCGCTCAAGGCGTCGAATGCGCCGATGATGGTGGAGGCGTACCGGCTCTTCTCGAAGCAGAGCGACTACCCGCTGCACCTGGGCGTCACCGAGGCCGGCTCGCAGTTCACCGGAACGATCAAGTCGTCGATCGGGCTCGGCATCCTGCTGGCCGAGGGGATCGGCGACACCATCCGGGTCTCGCTCGCCGCGGACCCGGTCGAAGAGGTTCGGGTCGGCCGCGAGATCCTGAAGGGCCTCCACCTCCGGGACGACGGCGTCAACGTCATCGCCTGCCCCACGTGCGGGAGGCTCGAAGTCGACATGCTGCCGATGGTCGAGCGCGTCGAGAAGCACCTCGCCGGCGTGAAGCTGCCGCTGCAGGTGGCGATCATGGGGTGTTCCGTGAACGGGCCGGGCGAAGCGCGCGAGGCCGACATCGGGTTCGCCGCCGGCAAGGACATGGGGATGATCTACAAGAACGGCGAGCCCTACCGGCGCATCGGCGGTCCGAACATGCTGGACGAGTTCATCCGGGAGATCGACCTGCTGGTGGAAGAGCGGACGCGGGCGGCGGCAGGAACTCCGACCGCCGATTGAACGCGGTGTCCGGTCCGCCCCCGGCACCCGCGAGTTCCGCACCTCTGCTGACCGGCGACCCGACCCGCCGTGTCTCGCGGCTCCGCGCGATTCTGTCCCGTCCTCCTCTTTGGATCACGTTGATCGTCTGCGCCGCAATCCTGGCTGCGCGGCGTCCCGAGCACCTCCGCCACCCCCAGTTCTGGGCGGAGGAGGGAACGGTCTTCTACGCCGAGGCCTACACGCTGGGCGCCCGGGCCCTCGTCACGACCTTCGGCGGCTACCTGAGCACCACGCAACGGATCGCGGGCGCCGCCTCTCAGCACGTGGATCCGGCGCGGGCCCCCGGGGTTTTCGTGGCGGCGGCGTTCCTCCTGACGCTCTACGTGGCCGCGCGGACGCAGTCCCGGCGGTTCCCTCTGCCCCCTCACGTCGGCTACGCCCTGGCAGTGGTCCTGGTGCCGGACACCTTCGAGGTCCTGCTCTTTCTGGACAACGTCGATCGGATCGTGGCGGCGGGCTTCCTGCTGGTGCTCCTCTCCCGGGACGCGCGCCGGTGGTGGCAGTACGCGCACGACGCCCTCGCGGCCGTCGTCTTCGGGCTGACCGGACCGTACAGCGTCCTCTTCGCCCCGCTCTTCGTCTGGCGGGCGATCCAGCGCCGGACGCGCGCCAGCATCTTCCTGGCGGTCCTGGTGTCCGGGTGCGCGTTGACCCAGGGAATCCTGATTGGACTGCACGAGAGGGGGAAACTCGCCGACGCGGGCCCGGTCGCAATGGGATACGGCGACGTCGAGCCCCGGAAACTGCTGGCGGTGCCGGGAATGCGGATCGCGGGCTCGCTCCTCGCGGGTTACCGCGTGCCGCCCGACTATTCGCTGCCGGTCGAGACGGCGCTCGGCGTTGCGGTCCTGGTTGCGGTCGCGTTCCTCGCTTTCCGCCGCGGTCCCGCGCGAACCGAGCGGGTCTGGCTGGGAATCGCGTTCTTCCTCGTTCTCGCGAGCGCGCTCTACCGGTGCCGCCTCGTCCTGCCCGACCTGTGCCACGCCGTGTACGGCAATCGGTACTTCTACCTGCCCCAGTTGATCGTCCTGTGGCTGCTCCTGTCCCTCGCCGTGGAGGGAAAACGCTGGTCGTCCCGCGCCACGGCCGTCCTTCTCCTCTGGATGCTCGCCATCAACGTTCCCCGGCTGCGGGAGCCCGGTTTGCCGGACCTGCGATGGAAGGACTCCGCGTCGAGGATCCGCGCCGGCGAAGCGGTGGCGATCCCGATCAATCCCGGCGGAATCGAGCCCTGGATCGTGCGCCTCCCCGCGCGGAAACCCTGAACCGGGATCAGGGACGGTTGTCGGCGCCCGCCGGCAGCGCGATGACGGTGTCGCCGACCTTCGCTCGGACCGGATAGTTCTCCAGCACCCACGCCCACACCCGCGGGATCCGCCGCGAGTTCGGGATCCCGTCGATCGCGTCGAGCCAGGTCCCCGTTTCCAGGAAGACGAGCGCGGGCGGCAGAGCGCGGAGCTGACGCAGGATTTCGTCCTGGAACGGAGCCATCGGCGTCGCTCCCGCGAACCGCGTCGGGTTCACCCGCCGCAGAAAGAAGTAGAGCGCGGCCCGGTTCGTCAGGTCGAGCACCGGAGCGCCCGGCGCCGCGTGGCGGTCCGTGAAGTCCGTGAGTGTCCGGAGGTTCTCCTCCTCGGTGCGCGGGACCCGGATTCCTCCGCCGCGCGGAACCGTCAGCGGAACCATCCATGCGACGGGAGCCGTCCGCGCCCGGTAGTTCGAGGCGTCCCGGAGGACGGACAGGAGGCGGCCGGGACCGTTCATCGCGAAAGACGCAAGAAGTCCGACGAGCCCCATGGCGACGGCGAGACGGCGCGGCGAAGCAAAACGCGGGCGGAGCGCCTCGAAGGCGAAAACGAGGAGGAGAAAGAAGATCGGACCGGCCAGGGCGTTTCCCGTCGAAAGGTGGAAGCGGAAGAGCACGTAGCGGAAGAACGCGATACAGGCGAGAGACAGCGCGAGGAGCCGCAGCGCCGGAGCGAACGACTTGTCTCTTCGGCGCATTGCGAGGAGCGCCACCACGACCCCCGCGCCGCCCAGAAGCGGCGCGAGATAGAACCGCTTCGCGATGGCGGGGCCGACGGGAACGTTTCCCGCCATGTAGGGATGGCCCCGGAGCCACTCCCGGACGAGCTCCCACGGAGCCGGGAAGTGGAGTCCCCACAGCGACTCGAAGCGGGTGGGCAGGTCGATGAAAGAGACCTTCACGAACTGCCACAGCGCGCCGTTCACCGCGAGGAACGCGAACCACGGGAGGAGGATCGCCGCGAGCCCCAGGAGCCAGGAGCGCGTTCGGAGGGGAGGGGGATCCGGCCTTCGGCGCGACGTCCAGAGGCACACGGCAATCGTCGCGACCTCGGCGGCTATGACGAAGGTCCCGAAATCGAGCGAGTAGAGGAGCCCGAGTCCCGAGAGAGCCCCGGCCGCGAACGCGCGGCCGCGCGACCTCTCCTCACCGAGCGCCCACGCGAAGGCCGCCAGGGCGAAGAGCGGCACCACCGGTCGGTCGGCCTCCACCGCGATCGACATCCCGATGTTGAGCGGAATCGCGAGCGCCGCCAGGAGCGGACGGCGGCTCGCCGCCGCGGCGACGAGAAAGAGCGCCGGCTGGAAAAACGCGCCCATGAAGTGCCGCGCCGCGACCGAAGCCTTGAGGCTCGGCCCGAACAGGCGGAAGACGAGGTAGTCGCGCCCTCCGTCCGAAAGGAACCCGTGCATGGGGAACGTGTCGCGGTACGGAACCTTGCCCGCGAGCATGTCCGACGCCGGACCCAACCAGTGCCCGTTCTCGAACAGGTCGATCGAGACACCGGGCGCGAGCGTCGCGACCCAGGTCAGCGCCGCGAAGAGAAGGAAGAGGATCGCGGTGAACGACCCATCGAAGTCACTCGACTGCGGATGCGCTTCCCGGGTGATCGAACTCGGCGCCAGTGCTCCTCCTCTCGCGCTCCGGACCGGGGACCGATGCTTGACGTCGCTACAATCTTCGCCGGGAAACGACGAATCTGAAAATCGACGCGTTCGCGCTCTGGCTCGTCTGGGCGGCCGCGACGGCGGCGACCGTCTGGCTGGCGCGGCGGTTCGTGGCGCGCGTCCCGTGGAAGGTGGGCGTCCTCCTCGCTTTGCTGCCCCTCGCCTTCACGGGGAAGGCATTCCTCCGGGGCGACCTCTACGGTCCCTCGGACCTCTATTACGGCCACGACCCGTGGCGCGGCGTCGCCGCGGAGAACGGCATCCGGGGCGTCGCGAACCCGATCCTGTCCGACCTCGCGTTCGCGAACCTTCCCTGGCGCGCGGCCGTCCGGGAAGCTCTCGTCAACGGCCGGCTCCCGCTCTGGAACCGGTTCGTCCTGGCGGGGAGCCCGCTCCTCGCGACCGCGCAGGCGTCCGTGTTTCATCCCGCGACGTGGCTCGGGATCTTCCTGCCGCTCGCGCAGTCCTGGACGTTCTCCTGCGCGTTCACGATCTTCCTCGCTCTCCTCGCGGGCTGGCTCTTCTTCCGGGAAATCTGTGCCTCCGACGCCGCCGCTCTCGTCGGGGCGGTCGGCTGGGGGTTCTCCACCTACGTTCTCTTCTGGGACGGCTGGGCGGTGGGGCCCTCGATATCTCTGTTTCCCTTGTTAATGCTGGGCCTTCGACGCCTGGCGCTCGCCCCGGGCGGCGGCGGCGGAGTCGGTATCACGACCGTCGCCCTCGCGCTCTCGTTTCACGGCGGCCACCCCGAAACCTTCTTCCACTGCCTGGCCGCGGGCGGCGTGTACTTCCTCTGGGAAGTGTTTCCGCGCGATCGCCGGAGGCACGCGCGGCGCGCGTTGGCCGGAGTGCTCGGCGCCGGAATGCTCGCGCTCGGCCTCGCCGCTCCCGTTCTCCTTCCGCTGCTCGAAGCGCTGCCGCACTCCGCGGAGTACGCCGCGCGGCGCGCGGCGCTCGAGGAAGGGCGTCCCCGTCAGTCCGTGCCGGCGGGAGAGGCCGCGCGGCGGCTCCGGCCCGCGATCCTGCCGTTCGCGCACGGGATCTACGGACGGAGCCCCGTCCAGGAGCGGCGGCAGGACGGCTCCGGGATGCCCCTCGGATACGCGGGAGCGGTGCTCTTTCCGCTGGCGGCGGTGGGGGCGTTCGGGCGGCGGCCCCGCGAGCGCGGCATCTTCCTCGGACTCTTCCTCGCGGGCCTCGCGTACGGCGCGAGCACCCCGATCCTGCTGGACGCGACGTCTCGCCTGCCCGGCTTCTCCCTGGCGCTCAACTACCGGCTCGTCTTTCTCGCCCCGCTCGGGCTCGCGGGGCTCGCGGCCCTCGGCGCCGACCGCCTCGCCCAGCGCCGGTCGGCAACGGGCGAGCTGGCGATCGCCGCGGCCGGTTCTCTCGCCCTCCTCTCGATCCTCTTCTTCCTGTCGCGCGGCGTGTTCCGCGAGCGCGAGCTACCGGCCGACTTCGTGGCGAGGTCCTTCGCCGCCGAGACGGCCCCGCTCCTCCTCCTGGGCCTGGCGGCGCTCCTCGGGAGGGCGCGGCCGCGCAGCGTCGTCCGGGCGGCCGCGATCCTGCTCGTCGCTCAGCGGTCCCTGGAGATGGGCGGCGTATACCCGACGCTGCCCGCCGCGTCGCTCGCTCCGAGACTGCCGACGCTGGCGTCGCTGCCCGAAGGGGGGGAGCCGGCGCGCGTGGTCGCGGCCGGGGAGAATCTCCGCCCCAACGGCGGCGCTCTCTTCGGGCGGGAGGACGTGCGGGGATACGAGTCTCTCGTGCTGCGCCGCTTCGAGGAGACGTATCCCCTCTGGTGCCGTCGGCAGTTCGCGTCCCACAACCGCGTGGACGACCTCTCGCGGCCGTTCATCGGGTTCCTGAACGCACGGTACGCGGTCGGCGGTCCTGAGGAACCGGCCCCGCCGGGCTGGAGACTGCTCGCGCGGGGTCGCGAGGGATCCACGTTCGAGAACCCGACGGCGCTGCCGCGCGCCTTCGTCCCGGCGGCCGTGCGGGCCGAGCCGCACGCGCGCAAACGCCTCGCGCAGATGTCCAGAGCGACCGACTTCTCGCAGGCCGTGTGGGTGGACGACGGCGAGGCCCCCGATTTGCGAAACGGCGTCGCCTCGGTCCGGGTGCGCGAGGTCGGCCCGGACTTCCTGATCGAGGCGGACGTCCGGGAGCGCGCGTTCGTCGCGACGTCGGTCCCGGACTGGCCGGGCTGGCACGCGCGGTCCGGCGCGGCCGCGATCCCGCTCCAGACCGTGAACCACGCGTTCGTCGGATTCTGGCTGCCTCCGGGCCGCCACCGCGTCCGGCTCCACTACCTGCCGGACTCGTTCCGATTCGGAGTCGCGCTCGCGGCCGGCGCCGTCCTCGTCGCCCTTCTCGCGGCCCTGCCGCGCCGCCGGCGCGCGATACCCTAGCCGTCGCTTGTCTCTTCTCGTCCTCCGGCTGCTCGCCGTTTACTTCGGGACGTGCGCGCTCGCTCTCTTCCTGGCGAACCGCTTCATCCTGCGGATCCGGCCGGGCATCGCGGTTCTCCTCGCGCTCGGCCCCTTCCTCCTGACCGGCAAGGCGATGCTGACCGCCGGCGTCTACGCGCCACTCGACATCGCGTACCAGGCCCACCCGCTGGCCGCGCACCGCGAGGAGCTCGGGATCCAGGAAACGCGCTCGCCGATCCTGGGCGACGTCGTCTCGCAATTCATCCCGTTCCGAAAGGCGGTGCGGGACGCGGTCAAGAACGGCCGCCTTCCGCTGTGGAACCGCTACGTGCTCGCGGGCGAGCCGCTCCTCGCCAACACGCAGCCGGCCGTTCTCCACCCGGGAACGGTGATCGGGTTCCTGCTTCCGCTCGCGCAGGCGTGGACGTTCGAGATGACGCTTCGACACTTTCTCGCGCTCCTCGCGATGTTTCTCTTTCTCCGGGACCTCGGTCTGCGCGACCGCGCATCGTTGCTCGGCGCGATCGGGTGGTGCTTCTGCGACTACCTCGTCTTTTTCGCGGGCTGGCAGCACTCCGCGGCGGCCCCTCCCTTCCCGCTGCTCCTGCTCGCCCTGCGACGGCTGGCGCGCGAGCCTGGCCGGCGGTCCGTGGTCCTGACCGCCGCGGTCCTCGTCCTCATCGTGACCGCGGGCCACCCGGAGACGCTCCTCCATAGCGTGGCGGCGGGCGGCGTCTACTTCCTGTTCGAGCTCGCATTCGCCGGGCGCGGCCGGAGGTTGCGTCCGGTCCTGCTGTCGCTCGCCGCCGGGGGGATCGCCCTCGGCCTGTCGGCGGTGCTCCTTCTTCCCCTGGCGGAAGCGCTTCCGCACACCGCCGAGCACCTCATGCGGTCCGGCTGGTACGCGCACGTCGACAAGTCCGCCAGCCTCCCGGAGAGCCTGCGGCGCTCGATCCAGAACGTGATGCCCTACGCCTTCGGCGTCTCGGGAAAGAGCCGGAGCGCGATCGGCTTCGGCGAGCCCGCCGCATACGTCGGCGCGGTGCTCTTCCCCTTCGCGCTCCTGGGCCTCCTGTCTCGACGCCGGGAGAAGTGGGCCGTCCTGACGGTGACGTTTCTGGGCCTGGCGATGTGGGCGCGGCTGCCGCTCGTGACCGACGTCGTTTCCTCCCTTCCCATCTTCGAGATTGGTCTGAACGAGCGGATGGCGTTTCTCGCCGCCTTCGGGTTGGCGGCGCTCGCGGCGCTCGGGGCCGAGCGGCTGGAGGAGCGCCGCGACCTCCTTCCGCTCGCGGCCGTGGTCGTCAGCGCCGCAGTCCTCCTCCTCCTGTACGCCGAGGTTCGACCGACCCTGATACGACTGGACATGCCGCCGGAGTTCCTTCGCGGCCGGCTCCTCGTGCAGCTGGTCCCGCTCGGAGTTCTCGCCGGCGCGTTCCTGTTGCTCCGGGGCCGCTCCGCGCCCGTCCTGGTCCTGGCGGCGATTCTCCTCGTCATCGAGCGGGGGCTGGAGGTCGGGCGCCTCTACCCCACGTTCCCCAACCGCGCCTTCTATCCGCACCTGCCGGTGCTCGATCCCATTCCGCGAATGGCGCCGTACCGGTTCACGTCCGCGGGGTTCACCTTCGTCCCGAACATTTCGACGCTGTACGAGCTCGAGGACGTGCGGGGCTACGAGGCGATGACGTTCCAGCCCCTGGCGGACACGTTCCCGCTCTGGTGCGTGCCCCAGCCCGTGTGGTTCAACCGCGTCGACGACCCGACCTCGCCCTTTCTCGCTTTTCTGAACGTGCGCTGGGTGCTCGCCCCCGGCGGCTGGAATCCGCCGCCCGACTGGCGGCTCCTGTCGGAAGGGGACGGCATGCGGCTCTTCGAAAACCCGCGGGCGCTTCCGCGCGCCTTCGCGCCGCGGCAGGTGCTCGAGATTGCCGACGAAGCCGGTCAGCGCGACGCGCTGGGGTCGATTGCCGACTTCGCCAACCAGGGGATCGTGGGGAGCGGCAGCGGAATCGGCGTCGGAGGGTGGAAGCCGAACGGCCCGGCGGACGTGCGGATCGACTCCTACCAGCCGCAGCGGCTGGCGCTTTCGATCGACGCGCGCGGGGACGCGGTCGTGGGGACGTCCATTCCGCGCTGGCCCGGGTGGAGGCTCGAGATCGACGGCCGGCGAATCCCGCACTTTTCGTACAACCGGGCGTTCCTGGCTTTCCGCGTGCCGGTTGGTCGGCACCGCGCCGTCCTGCGCTACCTGCCCGACGGCTTTCTCGGCGGCGCGGCGATCAGCCTGGCGACGGCGCTCGGTTGCCTCGTCGGGGCCGTGGCGATGCGAGGACGGCGAGCGCGAAGAGACCGCTGATCGGCGAGAAGACTCTCGCCGCGGACCAGTGGATCAGCATGGTGGGGTCTCCCGCCGTCGTCAGGTAAGTGAAAACGAGGAACCCGGCGAGGAGGGTCGCGATCCCGATGGGCAGGAGGACCCGGCGTCCCTTTCGCCCGGAGAGGAGCATCACGGCAAGAGGAAGCAGCCAGGGCAGCGCGTAGCCCGACTTCCACAGATCCGCCCCGATCGTGGCCAGGATCCCGGAGAGGCGTTCCCAGCGCGGCGCGAGGACCTCCCCGTAACCGCGATACCCGTGAAACAGCCGGTGAACCTCCCCGAAGGCGAGCCACGCGCCGAGAGAGACGACCGTCGGACCCAGCAGGAGAGCGGCGGAGCGCAGGGTCCGTCGAAGAGTCTCGCGCTCCACGAGCGCGAACAGAACCGCAGCCGCGACGACGAACGGAAACCCTTCGACCTTGGAGGTGGCGGCGCCCGCGAGAAAGAGGCCGGCGAGCAGCTTCCCGCCGGTCGTCGCCGCGGCGGGAGTCAACAGGAGCGCGACGGCCAGGATCTCGAAGAAGAGCAGAAAGGGCTCGGCGTTGCCGGGCACCAGCCCCCGGATCCCGACGAGCGCGATGCCGGAGGTCACGAGCGCGCTGACGGCCGCCGCGGGCGCCGGCCCGGTCCCGGTTTTCAGGATCCCGGCGAGCCCGATCGCGGTCGCGGCGAGGAGGAGCGGAAACGTCAGCGTGGCGGCGCCCCAGGGAAACCGGCCCGCGGCCATGGCGCCGAGCGCCATGACGTTGGGGACCAGCGGCGGGTAATAGACGTGGAGGTACTCGAGGAACGGCGACCCCAGAAACCCGGCGTCGATCGTTCGCGCGATCGCGAACTGCTGCGCCTTCGGCCCCCAGAAGAGGACGAGGTCCGCGGACGTCGAGCCTCCCTCGAGCGTTGCGGCGAGGGCGGCGAAGATCGAAACGACCGTGATCGCCCATGCGATCGGGGCGATCGCGCGACCGCCGCCGGCACGCCCCTCCGGCGGCGCGGGAGCGGAGACCACGTCGTCGCGGGGGAGCAGCAGGCGGAGCGCCGCGGAGACGGCCGCGGCGACGAGGAGAACGGCGAGTCCCCAGCGGACGCCGGCGAGCGCGAACACCGTCATCGTCCCGGAGACGAGGACCATTCCGACGCCGCCCGAGAGGACCGCGCGCGCGGGGAGTCCGAGCACCCGGAAAGACCGGGCCGCGAGCAACGGCGCGCCCACGAGGGGATAGGCGAGAAACGAAGCAAGCCACAGGTGCCCCGCTCTCATCGGGGCCGCCGCCAGACGGTGCCCTCCGGGATCTCCAGCAGGAGCTTGCCCGGCGGAATCTCCGGTCTCTTTCCGACCACGACCTCGTACGCGGCCTCGCGCTGCACGTCCTCCGGAGTGGGAACGCCCCAGAGCGCGGCCGGGACGATCCTTCGGCCGGGCAGCAGAGCGACGCCGAAGCGATGCAGGTAGGAATCCTTCGCGGGGTCGGGCGGCTCGGCGCGGATGAGAACGGCCGACCCCGGCGGGATGATCGGACCGGCGCTCTGGAGGAGAGCCCAGTCCGCGTTCTCGCCGTACGGCGTGCGCGGCGCCCGAAACAGTCCACGCGAAAAGGGAAGGGCGGCGACCGAGAGCCCGGCGAGAACGGCCGATCCGGCGAGCGCGAGGAGGGCCGCTCTCCTCACGGACTCATCGCGCGAGGCGACGCAGGACGGCGAGGTTCTTCCGGTCGGCGGCGAGCGTGTCGTCCTTCGGCGTCTCGAGGAACTTCGGAATCCGCGCCAGGCGCGGGTCGGTCATGAGGTTTCGGAACCCGGCGCGGCCGATGGTGCCGCGGCCGATGTGCTCGTGCCGGTCGACCCGCGAGCCGCGGGCCTTCTTCGAGTCGTTGACGTGGATGGCGGCCAGGCGGGAAAGACCCACCGTGCGGTCGAAAGCAGCGATCGTCTCGGAGTATCCCTCCGGGCTCACCAGGTCGTAGCCGGCGGCGTGGACGTGGCACGTGTCGAAACAGGCCGCGACGCGGCGCGTTACGCGCACCGCGCCGAGGATGTCCCGGAGGTGCTCGAAGCGGTGGCCCACGCACGAGCCCTGCCCCGCCGCGGTCTCCAGCAGGATCCGCACCCGGGCGCGCGCGGTGCGATCGAAGACTTCATCGAGCGAGGCCGCGATCCGCGAGACCCCGGCGATCTCCCCCTCGCCGCAGTGAGCGCCGGGATGGTAGACGAGGTCGGGAATACCGAGCTTGCGGCATCGCTCGATTTCCTCCACGAGCGCGGCGATCGACTGCCGGCGCAGCTCCGCCACCGGAGAGGCGAGGTTGATCAGGTAGGACGTGTGTGCGATGACACGCGCGAAGTTCGCGCCGCGCGCGGCCGAGCGGAAGGCCCGAGCCTCCGGGCGGTCGATCGGCTTGCCCACCCAGCGGTTGTTGTTCTTGACGAAGACCTGGACGACGCGGCAGCCGGCTTCCACGCCCCGCTCGATCGCGCGGGGCGTTCCGCCCGCGATGGACTGGTGGGCGCCGAGGGGAAGATCGGAAAGCGGTTCCGCCACCCGCCGATTCTAAGTTGGGGTACGAGTTGGGGTCAACGCTGAATGGCTGCATTCAGCAATTCAGGCCTGACCCCAATTCAGCGATTCACGACGGTGTTGGACTGTTGCGGGTGCAGACCCCTTCGGGATCTGTCCCCGCGACTTGCTCAGGACGGCTTCTCGTCGCCGAGGTGCTCCATCAGTGCGTGGCCGATCCGGCGCGTCACGAAAATCTGCTTCACGTAGTTGAGCGACGTGATCGCGAGCGGCACTCCGGCCGCGGACATCGGCGCGCCGAGCGCGGCCAGCGCGAGGTGGCGCGCCTTCTCGCCGCGCGTGAAGTCCGGGTTCCGGAGGTCGAGGACGCTCCCGTAGTAGCGGAACACCATCCGGTAGACGTCGGAGAGGAGCACGCGGAATCCCATCTCGCTGCCCCACACGAAGCACTGGCCGAGCCGGACCTTCTCCAGGAAGTCCGACACCGACTCCGCCTCCGCCACCGTGTAGACGCGTGCGAGCGGTCCGAGCGTGTGGGCGTCGGATCCCGCCACGAGCGACACCGCGCCGCGCTTCTCGCGGACCACCGCCATCAGGTCCTCGACGAGGCGGTTGTGCTGCGACGCCATGGCGCCGTTCTTGACCTCGAAAACGTCGAACATCCGCAGCATCTCCTCGAAGTAGTGCCGCGGCGAGTTGCGCATCCGGTAGTTCTGGAACATGTGGTTGGCGGACGCCAGAATCTTCTCGTCCCGGATGTACTCGTGCAGATCGTAGATGTTGGGCCGGCGGCGCTGGATCTCGGCGTGCTGCCTCTCGTCGATCGCGAACACGTTCACGTGAATCCGCTGCCGCGTGTCGGGAAACCACGTCTCCACCTCCTCGGAGATGAAGAAGTCGTCCAGGTCCGGGTACTTGTTCAACAGGTAGAGGCAGCCGTCGATCGAGTCGTGGTCGGTCAGTGTCACGTAGTCCATCCCGCGCTGCTTGGCCAGTCGGTACACGTCCTCCGGCCGGTTGTACGAGTCGCGGGTGTTCGCGATCCGGAAGTATTTGAACGTCGAGTAGACAGAGTGGCAGTGGAGATCCGCTTTCTTGAAGCGCTGGTCCGAAAACCAGCCCGGCTTCTCCGGATCGGGAACCCTTTTCGTTACCATCGGGAACGACGAGTGTGCAAGCGGCACGCCGGACAGTCAAGGCGGCCCTCAAACGGGATCCGAGAGTCGCCGACGAAAAACGTCCGGAACCCCTCTCCCGTTTAACGTTTTCCGCTTCCCGGCCCCCGGGTATTTCCCAGGGCCTGTGTTAGCTTCTGGCCGTGCCGCGAGTGCTTTTCCGGCTGCTGTATGGCGGCCTCCTCGTGACGGCCTTTCTTTTCGCGGCGTGGCTCTCGTTCCGCGCCTCGATCGTGGGCCGCTCCGTCACCGTGCCCGACCTTTCGGGCAAGGCGGTCCCGGAGGCGATCCGGATCGTGCACGACGTCGGCCTCCGCGTGGAAGAGCAGGCGGCGCGGGCGCGCTACGACGACCGGATCCCCCGGCACCGCATCCTCATCCAGCAGCCGGAGGCGGGGTCCCTCGCCAAGCCGGGCCAGGCCGTCCGGCTCGTTCTGTCGCTCGGGCCGCGCGAGCTCCAGGTACCCGACCTGGCCGGGCTCGCTCCGCGGGCCGCGGCGCTGAAGCTGGCCCGCGAGACACTGCAGCTGGGCGCGGTTTCGTGGTACCGGGACGCCCAGGCGCCCACCGGGATCGTGGCGCAGAGCCCGGAGCCGGAGACCCCGACGGTTAAGGGCAGCGCGGTCGAAGTCCTGACGAACCGGGGGATGCCCGACCAGCGCTTCGTGATGCCGGACTTCGTGGGGCAGGAGGCGGATCACGTGCGCGCGCGGCTCGAGACCTTCGGGTTCCGCGTCGGTAGTGCCCGATACGAATCCTACGAGGGAGTCTCCCCGAACACGGTCCTGAAGCAGTTCCCGCCGGCGGGGTACCCGCTCTCCCGGCGCGACGTGGTGTCGCTGACCGTCTCGCAGTCGCCGTCCGCGGTCCCTCCCTCCTCGTGAGCACTCTCCGCATCGCCCCGTCGCTCCTGGCGGCGGACTTCGCCCGGCTGGCGGACGCCCTTTCGATGGCCGAGGAAGGGGGAGCGGACCTGATCCACGTCGACGTGATGGACGGGCACTTCGTTCCGAACCTCACGATCGGACCGCCGGTCCTCCGGGCGCTTCGGTCCGCGACCCGGATGGCGCTCGACGTCCACCTGATGATCGAGGCTCCGGAGAACACGCTCGCCGAATACGTCGACGCCGGCGCCGACTGGATCTCGGTCCATACCGAGGCGACGCGACACCTCCAGCGCTGTCTTGCCACCATTCGCGAGGGCGGCGCGAAGGCGGGGGCCGCGCTCAATCCGGCGACGCCGCCGGGCGTCCTCTCCTCGGTCTGGGCGGACCTCGACTACGCGGTCGTCATGTCCGTCAACCCGGGCTGGGGAGGCCAACCCTTCCTGCCGGGCTCGGTCGAGAAGGTGCGGCGCCTGCGGGCCGAGGCCGCCGAGGCCGGGTTCCGCGTCGTGGTCGAGGTGGACGGGGGGGTCGACCCGGACAATGCGCAGGCCCTGGCGGCGGCCGGGGCGGAAATTCTGGTCGCCGGAACCGCGATATACGGTGCGAGCGATCCGGCCGCCGCGGTCGGGCGCCTGCGCGCCTGCGCCGAAGGAGTTCGAGCCTGAACATCAGGAAACGTCACCTCGTTAACGTCCCGGGGACAGATCCCCCCGGGAGAGTTGCGGGGACAGATCCCGAAGGGGTCTGCACCCGCCACGGTTCAGGAACCCGGCGCCTATTTAGAGGGATGGGCTGGGGAGCGGCCGTGCTGGCGGTCGCCCTGCTCGGAGCCTGCTCCGGCCGCAAGAAGCCGGACGCCGTCACCCAGGAGCTCCTCTCGAAGTCGAAGGAGGAGCTCTTCGAGAAGGGAAAGGGCCTCGTCGACCGGAAGAAGTACGACGCGGGGCGCAAGTACCTGACGTTCGTGTTCGAGACGTACCCGAATGACCCTCTGGGCCGCGATGCTCTTTTGATGGTCGCGGACTCCTTTTTCAAGCAGGGGGGGGCGACCGGGTACACCGAGGCCCGGTTTCGATACCGCGACTACCTGAACCGCTACCCCGGAGCGTCGCGACGGGACTACTCGCGCTATCAGTTCGCACTCACCTACGACAAGGAAATCGAGCGCCCGGACCGGGACCAGACGTCGACGCGGGAGGCGATCGAGCAGTACCGCGCTCTCATCCGGGAGTACCCGACCTCCGGCTTCGCCGGGGCCGCAAGAGAGCGGGTCCGCGTCCTGTCGGACCTCCTGGCCGAGCACGAGTTCAGCGTCGGCTACTTCTACATGAGGAAGGGCGCGCCGTCCGCGGCGCTCGCCCGGTTCATCACCCTCGAGCAGAGGTACCCGGAGTACGGCGCCCGGGACAAGCTCCTCTTCTACTCGGCCCGGGTTCTCGAGAAGCTGGGCCGCCGGGAGGAAGCCGACCGCTACTACGGCCGGGTCATTGCCGAGTTTCCCGAGAGCGAGTTCGCCCGTAAGGCCAAGAGCGCCCGGGGCGACAAGCCGGCCGCCCCGAGCACGGCGACGGCCAACCCCCAGCCGACGTCGCCGAACTGAGTGCGGCGGTTACGCCGCCTTTGCGCGGCCCGGATCGTTGACAGTTCGCGGGTCCAGGCGTACTTTTAAGGCAGAAGTCGGTTCCTCTCCGAATTTCTTAAGGAGTCGCCATGCGTCTCCCCGGTCGTTTTCTCTTCTTCGTCTGCGGTTTTCTGGTGGCTGCGGCCGGCGTCGCCCAGGCCCCGCCGCCCCCGCCGCCCCCGCCTCCGGTCCGTGAGGTTCCCGGGGGAACGATGGTCGTCACGCCGCAAACGGAGACCATTCAGGAGTCGCGGGCGGTCAGCGTCGTGCAGGCGCCCCAGCCGCTCGGCTACGAGAGCGACCTCAACTGTTTCGGCTACGTGGGGCCGCCGCGCGAGGCGTTCCCGGCCAAGGTGATCGGGGCGGAGAACCTGGCCGAGCAGACCGACTACACCACGAGCGATCTGCTCTACCTCAACGCGGGTTACGACCGCGGGCTCAAGCTCGGGGACGAGTTCTGGATCGTCACGCCCGAGCAACCGGTCGTGCATCCCGTGACCGGCAAGGACCTCGGCCTCTTCTACCAGTATCGGGGCCGCGGTGTCATCGACAGCGTGGAGGGGCGCACTGCGATCTTCCGGGTCACGAACTCCTGCACGGACATTCCCATGGGCTCCTTTCTGAAGCCGTTCGAGCCCATCCCCATCCCGCTGGCGCGCAAGACGGCGGCGGCGGTGGCGGGCGACCCTCCTTCGGGCAAGGCCCGCGGCCGGATCGTCTTCACCCGCGACGGGGTCGTGGCAGTCGGCGCGGATTCCACCGTGATCGTCGACCTCGGAATGGCCGACGGGATCGAGCCGGGCGACTTTCTCACCATTTATCGCTACGCCGCGGGAGTCGAGTACGGCATCCGCCCGGTCGGCGCGTACTGGGTCCACCTTCCCCCTCCGCCCGGAGTCGTCGTGCCGCGGACGTACCTGGGAGAGATCGGGATCCTGTCGGTGGGCGACCGCTGGGCCATCGGGAGGATCACGGATTCCTACCGGATGATCAGCGTGGGAGACGAGGTCGAGCTCAAGTAGACGGCAGAGTTCCGAAAAACTTCAGGAGAGGCGCGGGGCGCCTCTTCTTTTTTTCGTTCACGTTTCGCGCACGCCGTCGTCCCGCGCTGGCATGAAAAAACTTTTTCGCGGGAGCGAATGAGTCGCGCGAAAAATTTCCCGCGACGCTTCTCGACGCGAATTCAGTTTGCTAAGATGCGCGCCTTCTCCAAGTATCCCGTAGTCGCGGAGGCGAAGTGAATCTGGATTCTCAGCTCCAGCAAGTCATCGAAGAGCTTCTCTCTCACGGCATCTCACTCGACCTCGCAAAAAAAGAATTCGAGAAGAAGTACATCGTCGGAGCGGTGAAGCGCTCGTCCGGAAATCTCGGCCGCGCGGCGTCGTCGCTCGGCATTCACCGCAACACTCTCCGCAACAAGGTGGGACTTCTCAACATCCGCCTGCCGCGCGATCACTTCCGCTTCGCGGTCTCTCCCGACATCACCAAAAAAAAGTGAGCCGCGGGGACAGGTCTGAGCAAGTCACGGGGACAGGTCCCCGAAGGGGCCTGCACCCGTCACCCTACTGAAGGCCTGCACCCGCCACAGTCCAGCCAAGCGCGCTTGCGCGAGATGTCATCCTGAGCGCAGCGAAGGATCTCTCGCAAAAACGAGCCTCCGCTTCGTCATCCCGAGCGCAGGGAGGGATCTCTCGAGGAATTTGTGAGCGGCAGTTCCCGCTCTCCGCGAGACCGAGAACTTCTTACCCTGAAGCGGTTTACGCGGGGGGCGGCGCGGTCTTGTCGCGCGAGGGGGGATCCGGTTCCGGGCGAACCGCGTCCTTGAAGTTCTTCAGCCCCTGACCGACTCCCTTCCCGAGCTGGGGCAGTCGCGACGCCCCGAAAATCACGAGAACGATCAGCAGGATGATGAGAAGCTCCGGGACCCCGAGGCGGCCGAACATGTGTGGTGTTTTCTCCTCCCGGTTAGCTTAACAGAGCGCGCCCAGGCGCGATTCGAAGAGTTCTCGGAAGGCGCCGTCTCTCGCCGGATCGAGGAGCCGGCGCACGAGAGCGAGCTCGCGAGGCAGGTACCACCGGTAGACCGGCCCCTTTCCCTGCGACACCGCCCGCGCGAACGTCCCGCAGACCTTCCACGCCCGTTGGAGCAGGACCCGGTCGAGCCGCCGCGGAAATTCTGCCGTGTCCAGCGCGCGCCGCTCCGCGAATCGGGCCACGGCCGCGCTCGCGGTCTCGTCCGTCATCCACTCGAGCGTCGTCCGTTCCCACAGGAGTGAAGCGAGGTCGTAGGAGTCGGGGCCCGTGCGCAGGTCCTGGAAGTCGATCGCGGCGACTCCGTCCGCCACGGGAAAGAGATTGTTGCCGTGGAAGTCGCGATGACAGAGCACGCGGGGATGCCCCTCGATCTCGGTCGCGAGGGAGGTGGCCCAACGGTCGTGCGTCGCCTTCTCGTCGGGATCGAGAGACTCGCCGAGCCAGAGGTCGAACACCGCTTCGCGGGCGAGATCCATTTCCCGCCGGAAGAAGTCGCGGTCGAAAGCCGCGTTGACTCCGGGGTCCGGGATTTCCGCTATCGTCGCCGCGACGTCCGCGGCGCGCTCGAGCCAGGCGGACCGCTCCGCCGGTTTCGAGGCGAGCAGCGAGGCGAGATCTTCGGAGCCGAAGTCCTCGAGGATCTGGTTGCCCGCGCCGTCTTCGGCATAGAGGGTGGGCACGCGGACGCGCGATCGGAGATGAGCGCGCGCCACGAGCCAGCGCCGCCGCGCGTCTTCCTCCTCGAGGGGGTAGAAAACGCCGAGGACGTAGCCGCCGCCGGCAAGGCCGAGGCGAAGGTAGCGGCGCCGCCCGACGTCGCCGGGGAGGATTTCGACCGAAACGGCCTCGTAGCGGGAGCGGCGCGCGAGATCGGCGAGGCCCGGGAATTCGGAAGGAATCAAGTCCTACCCTCCTCTTGTCATCCCGAGCGCCGCGAGGGATCTCCCCCTACTCGGAGAGAGATCCGTCGCTTCGCTCCGCGGAATGACAGGCGGTGGGCGATCTACGACAGCGACTTCGCCTGGCTGAGCACGACCTTCTTGATTTGCACGGGGGAATTCGGGCGGTCGCTCGCGTTGCGCGGCACCGCGGCGATCTTGTCCGCCACTTCCATGCCCGAGACGACCTCTCCGAAGGCGCTGTACTGGCGGTCCAGGAAGTTGGAGTCCTTGACGACGATGAAGAACTGGGAAGACGCGGAGTTGGGATCGCCGGCGCGCGCCATCGATACGACGCCACGCTTGTGGGGGGTTTCGTTGAACTCGGCCTTGACCCGGACTTCCTTGCCGTCCACGACGTTACCGCCGGTCCCGTAGGGGCGGCGGGGATCCTCCGGCTTCTTCGTCAGGGGATCTCCCCCCTGGACCATGAAGCCCGGGATGACGCGGTGAAAGAGGGTCCCGTCGTAGAAACCCTTCTCGGCGAGGTTGATGAAGTTCTCGACGTGGTGAGGAGCGACGTCGTAGTGGAACTTCAGGGTGATGTCCCCCATGTCGGTCTGGAGGATCGCGAGGGTGTTGGCGTAATCGCGTGGGGCCACTTTTTTCTTCCCCTTCTTCTCAGCCGCTCCGCCGGACGCGGCGACGGCACAGAGCAGCAGAATGACGAGCGCAGTTTTGGTCTTCAACGTCGGCTCCTTTCAAGACAACCGCGGAAGATAACACCTCGAGGAAGGGGGTATTCCGGCGGAAAGCGGAGAAACCTCCTCCGCCCGGCACGGTAAAATCATCCCATGTACGTCGCCCTCGCCCGAACCGTGTGGACCGACGTCGACCGCGACAAGATCGCGAAGGAAGTTCGAACCTTCCGGACCCGCTACCCCAATTATTCGCGCGAAGAGCTCGTCGACCGCCTGATCGAGCACACCGCCATCCGGTGCGGCGTGATCGGAGCCGTCGCTTCCGCGCCTCCCGGCTTTCTGGCCGTGCTGCCGCTGGCGGCCGACTTTTCCTACCAGGTCCTCGCGTTGAATCGGCTCGTCCTCACGATCGCGCGGATCTATGGACGGTCGACAACGCGGGAGCAGCGAGCGGCGACCGTCGCGGTTGCCCTCGCCCTGGGAGGCGGCGCCGAGTTCGTGCGGCGGAACATCGTCAAGGGCATATCCACTGCGCTCAAGCGGCAAAACGAGGCCCGCATCGTGCCGCACGTCGGGGGCGCGGTTGGCTACGTCCTGACTTACGGCGCAATCCGCACCGTCGGAAAGCTCGCCCGGAACTACTATCGGCCGAGGAGCGCCGCCTCCCGGGCGCGCTCTCTCGCGAAGCGATGAGAGCCGCGGCGGACGTCGCGGTCGTCGGGGGCGGCGTGATCGGGCTCGCCCTCGCGCGCGAGCTCTCTTCTCGGGGTGCGAAAGTCACCGTCATCGAACGCGGCCGCACCGGGGAGGAAGCCTCCTCCGCCGCGGCGGGACTGCTGTCTCCCCAGTCCGACGCCACCGCTCCCTCGCCCTTCTTCGACCTCACCCGGCAGAGCCGCGACCTCTACCCCGGGTGGTCGGAAGTCCTCGCAGAGGAGACCGGCGTCTCCATCGGCTGGCGCCGCGCGGGTGTCCTGCGGTGCGGTCCACGCGAGTCTCTCGAACCCTTCCGCTGGCAGTTCGGGGCCGGCCTTCCGATCGAAAACATGGAACCCTCGGAGGTCTCGTTCCGGTCGGCGGAGCGAGCGGCGAAGAACCTCTCCGGCCTCTTTTTCCGGGACGACGCGGTCGTGGACAGCCGCCTCCTGGTCCGCGCGCTCCGCCGCTCCCTGGATCAGAGCGGCGTCGAGGTCGTCGAAGGTGTGGCAGTGACCCGCTTCCAGGTCGAGGGCGACGCGTGCCGCGGCGTGGAGACGACCGCCGGTCCGATTGCCGCCGGCGCGACGGTCGACGCCGCGGGGGCGTGGGCGAACCTCGATCCGGAGCTGCCGTTTCCATCCCGGTGGAGCCCGTGAGCGGCCAGATCGTGGAGCTCACCGACGAGGGAGCGTTTCCCACGGTCCTCGCGTCCGACGACGTCTATCTCGTGCCCCGCGGTCGGCGGATCCTCGTTGGAGCGACGGTCGAGCGAACCGGATTCCGGAAGGAGTTGACGGCCAGCGGCGTCGCCGGCCTCCTCATCGCGGCGATGGCACTCGCGCCGTCGCTCGACAAGGCGCGCGTCACTTGCGCCTGGGCGGGGCTTCGGCCGGGCACCCCGGACGGCCTCCCGATACTCGGCGAATCCGCCATCCGCGGTCTCTTTCTCGCAGCGGGACATTTCCGCAACGGCGTGCTGCTCGCGCCGCTGACCGCGCTGCTCATGGCCGACCGGATCACGGGCATTCCCTCGCGGGACCTCTCCGCGTTCTCTCCGGAGCGATTCGCGGCCGCCGCGCACGCCCGGTGACGTTCGGGGGATCGGTTAGAATCGAAAGACCGGCGGCCCGGATCTCCGGCCGAGCCGGGCGGAGGAGCGGTCCCAAGTCCGGGCGCGAAAGGCTATGAAAAAAACGCTTTACGGTGGTGTCTCCAAGGCCGCAGACGCGCTCTGGCGCGCCTCTCGCGCCATCGATCGCCGGTTCCCCCAGCGGTCCTTCCAACCGAAGTGGGCGCCGGCTCCTCTCCTGAAGCAGAAGGAGCGGACGTTTCCGGAGCTCGGATTTCCCCGCGAGACCGACTCGCTCTGCCCGCGGTGCGTCACGGAGGTCCGGTCGGAGATCCTGTCCGGAGAGGCCAACTGGAAGGTGCTGGTGGATGGGAGCCCCGGCGAGATCAAGGCGTCGATCGTCGAGGAGGACGGCCGTATCCTCATGAGGAAGTCGTGCTCCAAACACGGCCTCTTCGAGGACGTGATGTCGATCGACTCCGCCTTCTTCAAGCGGATCGAGTCCCTCTACCCCGGGCGGGACTTCGCGATTCCCAAGGACGGCCTGCACGAGCACGGGACCTCCTCGATCAAGTACGGGCGCGGCGCGGTGCTCACGATCGACCTCACGAACCGCTGCAACATGATGTGCAACCCGTGTTTCATGGACGCGAACCAGGTCGGGTACGTCCACGAGCTCGACTGGGACGAGGTCAAGAAGCTCCTGGACGACGCGGCGTCCATCAAGCCGCGGCGCCAGCTCTCGGTCCAGTTCTCCGGCGGCGAGCCGACCCTTTCCCCGCACTTCCTTCCGGCCATCCGGTACGCGCGCGACATCGGCTATTTCTCGGTCCAGTGCGCGACCAACGGGATCCGGTTCGCCCAGGACGAGGATTTTGCGCGTGAGGCTGCCGAGGCCGGGCTGCGCTTCGCGTACCTCCAGTTCGACGGGGTCGGAAACGAGCACAACCAGCACCGCAAGGTCGGGAACCTTTACGACGTCAAGCTGCGCGCGATCGAGAACCTCCACAAGCACGGCGTCGACATCACGCTGGTGACCACGATCATCAACGGCGTCAACAACGACCAGGTCGGCGAGATCCTCCAGTTCGCGATCCGGAACATCGACAAGGTCAACACCGTGTCGTTCCAGCCGGTCTCCTTCACCGGGAGGGACGAGGACATCGACGACGAGACCCGGAAGAAGCAGCGCTACACGCTGTCGCACCTCGCGCACGACGCGAAGTCGCAGGCGGGAATCGGCGAGCCCATGCGGGACTGGTACCCGCTGTCCGCGTCGGGTCCCTTCTCGGACCTGAAGGACCTCCTCGGGGGCCTCGAGGCCGAGTGGGGATCGTTGAAGTGCGGCTGCCACCCCAACTGCGGGATCGGGACGATGCTGCTCGTCAACGCGAAGACGAAGGAGTCGGTGACGGTCCCCTCCGTTCTCGACGTGGATCGCCTGCTCGCGGACGTCAAGAGCATCACGGATTCCGGCCGGCACAAGGTCTGGACGGCCGCGCAGATGGCGCTGTCGATCCTCCGCAACCTCCGCCCGAAGGGGATCCCGAGCGGGCTCACGCCGTGGAGCGTCATCAAGATCATGGACGGCCACACCGGCGGCAAGCTCGGACTGGCCAAGGAGAAGCGCTACGACTGGCGCGTCTTCTTCATCGGCGGGATGTGGTTCCAGGACCTCTTCAACTACGACTTCCGCCGCACCGAGATGTGCATCATTCCTTACGCAACGCAGATGGGGGAGATCTCCTTCTGCGCGTACAACACGGGCGTGGGCTGGCGGAAGATCATCGAAGAGATGTTCCAGACCGCGTCGCTCGCCGACTGGTACAAGACCCAGGGGAGGCACGAGGTGTTCGCCCGCGGGCGCAGCGTGCCGCTGCCCACCCTGCCCGGCCAGACCGTCCCCCTGCCGGTGGCGCCGCCCGCGCCGCCTGCGCGGCCCGCGTTCGCCGGCGGCGCGTCGGCGCTGCCCGTCCACGGCGGCGGAGCGAGGTAGGTCCCGGCTTCGGGATCCCTATCCGCGGCCCGGCTGCGGATAGTGCGACGTGTCGTTGAAGAGGGCCAGGCGCGCCGACGTCGAATCCCGGAACTCGAGGACCGTCAGGCCCGCCGGGCTCGACTCCAGCCGGTCCCGGTATCTCCGGGGATCGATTCCGAGGAGAACCGCAATGAGCAACCGTATGGTTGCCTTGTGCGAGACGACGAGCGCCCGCCCTTCCGGATGCGAGCGCACGATCTCGAGGAGCGCGGGAAGCGCCCGCGCGGTCACGGCGAGCCCGGTCTCCCCCTCCTCCGGCGCGAAGGAAAAGGGATCCGCCTCCCAGCGGCCGTACTCCTCGGGGTAGAGGCTCTCGACTTCCGCGCGCACCCTCCGCTCCCACCGGCCGTGCGACACCTCGCGCAGCTCCGGGACCGGGACGACCTCCAGTCCGTGCGGTTCCGCGATCAGGCGGGCCGTCTCCATCGCCCGGGAGAGCGGCGAGGAGTAGAAGGCGTCGAAGTGGTCGCCGGCGAGCCGGAGGCCCAGAGAGCGCGCCTGTTCGCGGCCGGTTTCCGAGAGAGCGACGTCCGTGTCGCCGTTGAAGCTGTCGTCTCCGCTCGCGATCGTGGCTCCGTGCCGGACGAGGGAGACGCGGGTCGTCATGGCCGGCCGGGGCGGGTCCGGGCGGAGGGTCCGCGTCCCGGACGGCGCCGGCTCCGCGGACTCGACCACGAAGTCCCGCCACCGGGCGAGCCGGACGGTCCGGGTGGTCGCCCGGACGACACCGGCCCGCCGCGCCGGGGCGGAGCGGACGCCGCGGCGCTTCGCCGGCCTGCCTTCGCCTTCGCGCGCTCGCGATCTTCGGCCTTCCGGGCCCGGATGGCCGCGATGCGCTCGGCGATCGGGATCTCGAGCCGCTCCGCGGGCGCGCGCGGAGTAGTCGAATCCGGGAACCGTGATCCGCGGGAGCCGCCGCCCAGCGCCCTCTCGATGGCGCGGAGATCGCTCTCCTCCTCCGGCGACACGAACGTGAACGCGTCGCCGGTCGCTCGGCGCGGGCGGTCCGGCCGACGCGATGGATGTAGTCGTCCGGCACGTGGGGCACGTCGAAGTTCACGACGTGCGCGAGAGCCTCGACGTCGATTCCGCGCGCCACGATGTCGGTCGCGACGAGCACGCGGTACCGGCCGCTCTTGAAGCCCTCGAGCGCCTGCGGTCCGCTGGGCTGGCTGCGGTTGCCGTGGATCCGCGCGCACGAAACGCCCCTCCTTCGAGAGAGCCTCGGCGAGCCGGTTCGCGCGGTGCTTGGTCCGCGTGAACACGAGCACGTTCTGGATGTCGCCGCGCCGCAGGAGCTCGGCGAGAAGCGGCGGCTTCAGGTTCCTGCGAACCGGATAGACCGCCTGGCGTGATCCCCACCGCCGGCGCGGACTTGCGCTCGACGTTGATCGGCGCGGGGTCCCGCAGGATCTCGCGCGCCAGCGCCGCGATCGGCGGCGGCATCGTCGCGCGAGAAGAAGAGGGTCTGGCGGCGCGCGGGGAGGTGCTTGAGGACCCGGCGGATGTCGGGCAGGAATCCCATGTCGAGCATGCGGTCGGCCTCGTCGAGCGACCAGCACCTCCAGCCCGTCGAGCTGCGCGTAGGCGTGGCGGAAGTGGTCGAGCAGCCGCCCGGGCGTGGCGACGATCACGTCGACGCCGCTGCGGAAGGCGTGCTCCTGGGGGCCCATCGCCACCCCGCCGAAGACGGCGGCGCCGGTAGCGGCGTGTGCACGGCCAGCTGCCGAGCGTGCTCCTCGATCTGCGCGGCCAGCTCGCGCGTCGGGGTGAGCACCAGCGCGCGCGTCGTCCCGCCGCGGCTTCGGCCAGGAGCCGATGCAGGATCGGCAGCAGGAATGCGGCGGTCTTGCCGCTGCCCGTCATGGCGCAGGCGAGCATGTCGCGGCCGGCGAGGGCGGGCGGGAATCGCGTCCGCCTGGATGGGCGTGGGGCGCGTGAAACCCATCTCCCGGACGCCCTTCAGGATGTCGGGATGGAGACCGAAGCTCGAAAAAGGCATGCGCAAAGTCTTTCCGCGGGCTGCGCCCGTCAAGGTCCGGCGGTTGATCAGGGGAGAACGGGGAGGGTCGCCGGCAGACCGCCGTTATCGTCGCGCCGGCCCGGCGCGGGGGAGGCGGGAGCGTGTCACGTTTCCGGGCGCCGCGCAAATCGCGCAGCGGCCGTCACCCCTTCACGACCCAGCCCCTGCGCTCCAGCATTTCGCGCAGGCGCTCGCGGTGATCGCCCTGGATCTCGACCGACGGTGATCGCGGAATCTGACCGGCCCCCGGGACCAGGCCGCGGACCTTTCCACCCGAGCCGCACGACTTCTTGAGCTCCCGCGCGAGAGTTTCGAGGAAGTCGCGGTTGGCGGGCAGGCCGTCGATGACCGTCACGATTTTCCCGGGGCCCCGTTTCTCGAGGCCGAGTCTCGCCGTAATTTTCCCGGGCACCGGCGCCTCCGCCGCTTCGTTCATCCGAGACGAGCAACGGCAGTCGGCCTCGGGCCAGCCGCACTTTGGACAGACCCGGCCGGTGCGCGTCGAGTAGACGAGGCGCGACGGCTTCACGACGTCCGGACCCTGCGCGGGAAGAAAGTTCCCCGCGGAAGCGTTTGGCGTGTTTCCCTCATTCACACCAGAATATGACCGAATTCATGGAAGCTCCTCCCGTCCCCGCTGCCCGCGTCCGCGCCGACCGGCGCGGTCTGGCCATCGTGGCGCACGTCGACCACGGCAAGACGACGCTGGTCGACGCGCTGCTCAAGCAGTGCGGGACGTTCCGCGTCGGCCAGCAGGTCTCGGAGCTCATCATGGACTCCGGGGACCTCGAGAAAGAGCGCGGGATCACGATCCTCGCCAAGAACACGGCGGTTCGATATCGCGACACCATCATCAACATCGTCGACACGCCGGGCCACCGCGACTTCGGCTCGGAGGTCGAACGCATCCTGACGATGGTCGAGGGCGTTCTCCTCCTCGTGGACGCCTCGGAGGGGCCCCTGCCCCAGACGCGATTCGTGCTGAAGAAGGCGCTCGAGGGGGAGAAACGGCCGATCGTCCTGATCAACAAGATCGACCGGGCGGACGCGCGGACGCTCGAAGTGGAGGAGGAGATCCGCGACCTCTTCCTTTCGCTCGCCACGCTCGATCACCACCTCGACTTTCCCGTGCTCTACGGCGCGGGACGGCTCGGTTTCGCGTCGCACCGATCCCGACCGCCACTTCCGGCGACCTGCGCCCGCTCCTCGACACGATCCTCGAGCACATCCCGCCGCCGCGCGATCGGCGAGGGCCCCTTCAAGATGATCGTCGCCAACATCGAGTACTCCGACTACTTCGGGCGGCTGGCCGTGGGCCGCGTCTTCTCCGGGATTCTCAACCGCGCCGACGAGCTCGCCGTCGTTCGGCCGGACGGCACGATCTTTCAGAGGGGCCGGGCCGGCAAGATCTACCTCTTCCAGGGCATCGAGCGGGTCGAGGTCGACCTTGGCGTCGGCCGGAGACATCTGCATGATCTCGGGCCTTCCCGGAATCGAGATCGGCGAGACGCATCCTCGACCCCGCGGACCCGACTCCGCTGCCCGGCATCCGGGTCGACGAGCCGACGCTCTCCATGGAGTTCCGCGTCGAACGACTCGCCGATGTCCGGGCTGTCCGGAAAGTACGTCACGAGTCGCCACCTGCTCGAACGGCTGGACAAGGAGCTCGAGCGCAACGTCGGCGCTCCGGCATGGAGAAGGCGCCGGACGCGGACGCCTTCCTGGTGCTCGGCGCGCGGCGAGCTGTCGCTGTCGATCCTCGCGGAGACCATGCGCCGCGAGGGATACGAGTTCGCGCTCGGCCGGCCGCAGGTGATCCTGCGCACCGGCGAGAAGGGCGAGCTTCTCGAGCCCTACGAGGAGCTCGTCATCGACTGCGGCGAGGAGTTCACCGGGGCCGCTGATCGCGGCGGTCGGGGAGCGCCGAGGGGAGCTGAAGCACCTCGGCAGGCACGGGGACCGCACGCGCATCGAGTTCACGATGCCATCGCGCGGCCTTCTCGGTTTCCGCCTGGAGTTCCTGACGCTGACGCAAGCGGGACCGGACTCCTGAACCACCTCTTCGACGAGTACGGGCCCCACCGCGGACCGCTTCCCAACCGGAAGCGCGGCGCGATGATCGCGAAGGAGGGCGGGGACGTCACGGCGTACGCGCTCGACCAGCTCGGCGATCGCGGCACCTTCTTCGTCAAGCCGAGGGACACGGTCTACGCGGGCAGATCGTCGGCGAGCAGGTCAAGGACGACGACCTGGTCATCCAGCCCTGCCGCAAGAAGCAGCTCACGAACATGCGCGCCTCGACGGCCGACATCGGGGTCCGGCTCAGCCAGCCCGCGACTCCTGACGATCGAGCAGGCGATCGAGTGGATCAACGACGACGAGCTGGTCGAGGTCACGCCGGCCGCGGTCCGCGTGCGCAAGCGCATCCTGGACCACAGCAAGAGGAAGACGGCCGAGAGCGCCTGATGTAGATGAGTCGCGGGGACAGATCCCGAAGGTGTCTGCACCCGCAACAGTCCAGAACTGGGGTCAACGCTGAATGGCTGCATTCAGCGATTCAGGCCTGACCCGAATTCAGCGATTCAGCGTTGACCCCAACAAAAAAAAGGGCGGCCGAGGGGCCGCCCTTTTCACTCTTCCGTTCGCTCGCGGCTACGGTCTCCGGGAGCGTTCCTTCCAACTCTTCACGGTCGTCTTCTTACCGCCGGGAGCGGTCTCTTTCTTCACCGTGTTCTCGGTCGTGTAAATGAGGTTGCCCTGCTGGTCCTGGGACTGGAAATAGACCGGCTCCGACAGGAAGCCTCCCAACGTTTGCGTTTCGCCGCGATCGCTTCCCAGATAGGGGTTGCCGGTGTTGTAGAAGACCCGGTAGAGGCGCGCGGTCCCGGCCGCGAGTCCGCACTCCGGAGTGTTCTGGGCACACGGGTTCGACGGGTTCCCGGCCGCCAGCGGATTGAACGTCGTGAAGAAGATGACGCTGCCGACCGCGAGCGAGTCCGCGTTGATGCGCTCGCCGAGGGCGAACTCGAGGAACCAGCCATTGAGGGGCGCCGTCGACACGCCCGCTGCGGTCGAGGACACGATGTCGAGCAGGTCGCTCTCGACCCGAGTCGAACTGTTGTTCGTGTCGATGACGTAATAGAAGCGCTGCTTGAAAGTCAGCGCGAGAGGCTCGAGTTTCGACGTGATGTCGTCGCGATCTCCCGTACCGAACGCGAGTGCGATCGCCGCCTTGCCGGCCACGCTGTAACCGAGCGTGATCACCGTCGGACGGTAGTAGATCGGATAGAAAGGATGGATAGCCGGGGCCGTCGGTTGCGGCGCCTCGAACAGCAGGAACGGCTTGCCCGAGCCGGCGTCCACGTCGATCTTGTTGTCGAAACGACCGGTCGGCGGCGAGGAAAGGAATCGGAGATCGCTCGTGTCGATCTTCCACATGCGGCCCTTCAGGTCCCCGACGTAAACCACGTCGATCAATCCGTCCCCGTTTCCGTCGATGCCGGCCGGCTCGGATGGAATCGACGCGAAATAGGTGGGTGAGCAGCCGCTTCCGGCGTTGATGCCGCAGCTCGAGTTCGCCCGGTAGAGCACCTTGCCGGTCTCGACGTCGACCATGTAGAGCCAGTTCCCACGGCGATTCAGCCGCTCCCGGTCGAAGCCTCCGCCGAAGATCGCAACATACCGGTCTTCGGTAACGGGGAATGGCGCGGTAGTGTTATCGCAGTTCGCACTACAAATCCTGACGCGGCCGAGCGCGGGCTTCGACCAGCTTTCGCCCATGTCCATGAAGGTAGCGCCGGGCGCTCCGCTCACATCCAGGTCTCCGGTGTCCGAGATCTCCCAGAGAACGGTCGGCCACGCCCTGGCGGGCTGACTGCTCCGGACCGTCGGGTCGCCGGCGTCCCTGCCGCAGGTGGCATGGCCGCCCGCCTCCAGGCAGAGAGGCGCTGTGTCGCTCGCCGGAATCACGGTGAGCGGTTTCGAGTTCGCGTCCAGCGTGAGCTCGTCCGGCTGCGTGACGTCGAGGGCGTAGAAGCTTCCGAGCGAGTCCGCCGGAGCGGCGCCGCTCGTGCCTTCGAAGGGCGAGCCCTCGCGCATCCCACCGACCAGGACGCTGTGCCAGGCGCGGTCGGCGGGTACCGGGGTACCCGAGTGGCTGGAGTCGATGAAGACGTCGGCCGCCGACGGCGGCCCGTCCACGGCCCACTGGATCCGACGCGTCTGCGGACCGATGGTGTCCTTCATCGGCTTGAAGATCTGCATGATTGACCGGGGCGCGTACGCGAAGAGCTCGGCTCCCGTGCCCAGGTCGTAGCAGTGCTTGCGAGTGATTCCGTCGGCCTCGAAGTCGCACAGGTTGCGGTTGCGATCCCAGGCACCGGCGTCGAACGCGTGGAGCAGGCCGTCGTTCGAGCCGACGTAAAGGACGCGCCGCCGCTTCCCGTAAGTGTTCAAGAAGTCCTGGTAGCCGTTCAGGTTGGACGTGAAGAAGGCGAAATTGTTCGGACGGCCCACGAGCACCGGGCTCGAGTGGAAGATGTCGCCGAGCTTCAGACCCCCGAGGCCGTCCACGACGCCATTGGTGTCCGCATCCCCGTACAGCTTGGTCGAATTCACCGCGCTCGGGTCCGCCGCCAAAATGATCGGATCCCGGTCACCCCAGACGAAGCGGAGGGAATCCCTGGCGTCGTTGTCGCCGATCGCAGGGGTCAGGACGAGCGGGGGAGCCGCCTGCGGCGAGAGCAGCATCTTCAGCGCCGGCCACCAGGTCGCGCTCGTGTCGAAGATCATGTCGAAGCGGTTCTCCGGTACGTCTTTTGCCGCCGGAATCGGAAGCGTGGTCGCCGGATTGGTCGGGTCCGGATACGTCTGCGGCAGAGAGAAGACGATCTTCCGGCCGGGGTAGAAGCTCGTGACGATCGTCGAGGTCGCTATGTTCGAGGTGTCCAGGTACGTGCCCGTGGATCTCGCGGCTCCCGGCTGCAGGCGCGCCGAGGCGTTGGTCGCGCCGGTCCCCGGCGTGTCCGTGAGGTTCTCGCCCGCGTTCCACATGAGGGAGGTGGCGGCGTTCGACGGAGCCGGAACCGTCAAGCCGCTGAACGGGTCGCTGGGGTCGGTGATCTTCCGGAAGCCCATCTGGAGGTTGCCGCTGCCGTCGAGCTTGTAGGCGTTGACGCGTCCGTTCCAGATCGAGCGATTCTGGGTCGCACTGAAGGTCGACAGGAAGGTGACCTGCTCGCCGGAGGCCTGGGCGGTCGACACGCTCGAGGCCACGAAACCCTTCTGGGACTCGTTGACCAGAGAGCCGATCGCCACGAGAGCGTTGTAGAGAGAGACGTCGTCGGTGACCGGGAAATACGCGGGCGAGCCGTCTTGCTTCTTGGCGCCGCTGTGCTCGGCGATGCACACGAGGGGGCAGGTGTCGGTGGGCGGAATGACCGGAGGGCCGGGACTGCCGGCGCAGACGCCCGAGTTCGCGTTCGCGCCGAAGCCGATGACGTAAACGGGTATACCGGCCGCCCTCAAATTATTTAGCACCGCGTTCTTCAGGTGGCTGCAGCTGTCGTTCTGGCAGCCGTTGAAGGTGTCGTAGATGAAGATGACCGCGTTCTGGCGGCACGACGCGTTCGGGTCGTCGAGACGCGCGCCGTTTAAGAAGTCGTCGTGCTTGGGGTCGGTGAAGTACGCCAGGATGTTCTCGAGGATGTTCTTGACCGGCGCCTGGTTGCCGTTTTTGCTCGACAGAATGACAGTCCTCTCGACGTCGTCCAGGCCGTTCTGCACCGCTCCGAGGAGATCCGGGTCGCAGCCATCCGCGTACTTGCTTCCCGCTCCGGTATAGCCCGGGTTGTCGACGTCCTCGGTGGTGAAAGCGCCGGTCTGTTGGTTGTAGGTCTCGATGTAGGCCTGCGGCCGCAGGAGCCGCTTGACGCAGGGCACGGAGTCCTGCGGCGGGTTGCATGTGTCGCCCCAGTAATAGTCGCGCGGGATCTTGATCAGAGGAACCTGGCCGCTGTTCTGCTGGAACTCCCACCCGGAGCAGTTCGTGTTGACGTCGAAATCCTCTTCGAGCTCATTCATGAACCCGACCACCTGCCCCAGGTAGGGGCTGGCCGGGTCGAAGGTCTCGGTATAGAAGAGCTGCCGGGGAAAGGCGACCGGAGGCCGGTATTTGACGACCACGGTGGCCGCGGTCCTTCCAATGGTGGTCAAACCGTCGAGCGGCGCTTTGAAAGTCCCGGCCTGCTTGGTCTGGAACTCCTTCGTGACCTTGATCGAGTGGTCGCCCAGCGTGAGCGCCGCGAGCGTCAGCGGCTCTCCGGTGTCGTGGATGCCGTCGCCGTCCGTGTCGGTGAACGCGTTGGTGAATGCGTCCCCGTACTCCCCCTGGGTCATCGTGTACTTGATGCGCTCCTTCGCGTTGTTCGCGGTGCCGTCCAGGTAGATGTACGCGGTGAGGTCCCCCTTGAAGCCGAAGAACGGTCCCACGATCGTGGCCTTGGAATCGAGCGTGATCGCCGGCGATACGTCGGTGCAGGCCGGGACGGTCTTGCTCGTGCAGGGGCCCTCGCCCAGGAGTCCCCACCTGTGGAGCGTCCCGCTCCCGGTCGAGTGGACGCTCTGGTCCCGGCCCACTTCCTTGAAGGTATCGTTCGGGAAGTCCGTGTTGAGGGCCTCATAGATCCAGTGCTTGCGGACGATGTCGGTCGAGCCCATGTTCGGGGGGCGCGAGAAGCCCGTCAGCCCCATGTTGTACTCGGTCGAGTGGTCGACGATGAACTGCCGGACGACCCGCTTGCCGGACCCGAGCTTGCTCCCGGGCGCGTCGCCGTCCCCGTTGAAGGTGCTGTAGATGCTCGGGTTCAGGAAACCGATCGGTTGGGTCATCGTCTGCGAGTTGCCGAAGACGATCAGGAGATTGGGCGGAACGGCCTCTCCGGTCGGTCGAAGAAAGTCCTTGTCGTCGGCAGCGGCCGGGAGAGCCGTCATCGCCGCGAGACCGAGTGCCAGGAGAAGCCGGGTGGATCGCATCATTTCTTTCCTCATTAGGGGGTTTCCGGGATGCCGAGTAATTTCGGATAGACGCCGATTTCGGCATCGATCGTCTTGCTCGCTTCGATCTTGGTCGAGCGCGCGCTCGACGTCAGTGCGTAAAAGTTCTCGACGATCTGGCTGCTGCCGTAACCCTTCCCCTCCGACTGGATCTGCTCACCGGGAGGGAGCGAGTAGCCGAGGAAAACGGGCGGCTGGATCGTGACCACCATGTCCGAGGTCGGGCTGCCGGGGTAGTGGCTCGAGACGCCGCCCGGCATCGGATTCGGAGCAACGTTCCCCTTGTAGTCGAGGGTCGAGTTGAGCATCGCCGAGCCGTACTCGATTCCCGAGTCCGCGGCGTAGAAGATCTTCGAGATTCGGTTCTCAGTGCCGATCAGGGTGTTTTCGAAGGACGCCGTGAGCATGAGGGCGATCCCCATCACGGTGACCACGAGCAGGAGTAGCAGCGCGACGAAGAGGGCCATCCCTCTTTCGCGGCTTCGGGGTCGAATCGAGCGATGTCCCATCATCGAATCACCTCGAACGAGTTTCAGGGAAATCACTGGTAGTTCCGGAGCGATACGGCGAATTTCTGGAGACGCCGGCGGTAGGTCCGGCCGGTCGAAGCGGCATTTGAGAACGACCTTGCCGTCGAGTCGAAGAGCCCGAACCCCTGCGCGCCGGGACCGTTGTACCGAAAGTCCGGGTCCGCCGACTTCACAACCAGTCCGATCATCACCGAGCGCAGCGCGGCGACCGCGGGCACGGGAGAGGTCGGACCGCTCGGAGCCGAAGAGTCGATGAAGGCTTCGACGCGCTTGGGATCCGTGGTCGTCAGCGGGAGCGATCCCGTGACTTCGTTTGCGAAGTTCCCGACCCACTCGTCGACGTTCGTTCCGCTGGCGTTGTAAACCGCCGGCGAAATTCCGTGGTCGTGTGGAGTGGCGTTGATCCCGTCGACACCATAAGCGACCTGAAAATCCTCCACGTCTTCGATTAACGGTTGGATCTCCCAGTTACCCGACGAGGGATCGAACGTTGCCTCCGCCAGCGAGGGATGTGTGTCGAGGGCGCTCGTGGACTTGTCCGTGTCGCCCTCGTCGACGAAAAACCGGATCTCGTCGACCACGCCCCCGGAAAAAGGCTTGTCCAGGGATATCGCCGACGGTGCGGCGGCGCCGAGCTTCCGGGCGCCGGCGTCCGACGGGTCCATGACAAAGGTGAAGGTGTCGGCGGTCTGGGTGTACCAGGGGCTGGCCGCCGTGTTGACCAGACCGACGTAATACACCGGGATGAGATAAGTCCCTGAGGCGGTCGTGATCATCTCGGACGAGCTGTCGGCGACGACGAAGTAGAACGGACGCGTTTTTCCGGCCATCAAGGGCTCCTCTCCCGAGGAGAAGTTCACGATCCCGACCGAAGAGATCGCGCGGATCGTGACCGTCATCGCGTTCGTCGTCGCGCAGCTTCCGCCGCAGGTGATGTCTCCGGTCGAGAGACCGTACTTGTCCCCGGAGATGATTCCGCGCACTCCGATGACATCCGTTCCTTTGCGCACGTAGTGATCGACCCCGGCGACGTCGGTCAGCTTGGATCCCGCACCGCCCGGGCTGTTGTTCTCGATCGGCAGGATCGCGTTCGCGACAAAAAGCCCGCCGACCCTTCCTTGACGGATCACCCTGGTGAGCTCCGCGATCCCGATCCGGACCGACTGTTGCGCCTCGGCGACGTTCGTCTCCTGCTTGGCGAGCTTGTTCGACGAGTCCAGGATCCCGTATAGACCGAGCATCACGACGGTGAGAACGGCGAGCGTGATGAGCGTCTCGATCAGGGAGAGACCACTCGCGGCTCGGGCGCGCGGGGAAAGGATCTTAGGCATCACGAAACCTCAGATAGAGCGACTGGCGGCTCTCCCGGAGTCCTGGAAAGGGACCGCTCGTCGGACGGACGGTGACGGTGATCAGCTTGACGAGGTAGGCCGCCGGTGAGGCGATCCGCGTGACCAGCGTGGTGTCGAACTGCTCGATCGTGTAGGTGCGCGTGAACGGAAACGAGAACCATGCGATCCCGGGCCGGGTCGCGGCGGTCGAGGTCGCTCCCGTCTGCGGGTTGTACCACTTGGGCAGGTCGTTGGCACACCAGGGGTTCGTGGTGTTGACGATGGCGCCGGTGATCGTCGTCCCCGGCGGACCCGCCGCGTTGCTTCCGGCTGCGATGGTGAGGCGCGGATCGCTCCTCGGATAGCCCGAGAGCTCCTCGAGCTTTTCCCGGGCGAGGGTGGTCGAATTCGTGAGCTGGTACGCGGAGGCGTTGCTGCGGACGGCCGTCGTGAACATCGGTGCGAGCGCCAAGAGCGCGAGAGCCAGGATGCTCAGCGCAACGAGCACCTCGATCAGGGTCATCCCCGCCTCGCGGCGGCGATGGGAAATTCTCAATACCATGTCCATCCGTTCGCTCGATAGCCCACCGGGGCGTTGGCCTGATACTTCTCGACGCGGAGCCGTCCGGAGACGTCGCTGTCCACAGTCACACGGAAGAAGTTCTTACCCGCAGAATCGGCGATGTAGATCCCTCTCCCGCCGGCAGAATTCGGAAGCCCGGACGTTGCGGTGTCCTCGGGAGGAGCGATTCCGCCGCTCGGAAGAAACGCCACACGATTGGTGAGCGAGGGATCTGAAGTCAGGGAACCCGGGGGCGTGTACTCGTCGAACGCGATTCCCGCGCCCGTGTCGTACTTCGTGCCGCCCTGTTTCCAGACGACCACGTTCGAAGGCAGCAGGATCTCTCCCAGGGTCGGCTCGTTCGTGGGATCTGTCGGGGGGCCGAAGGTGTCCTGCTCGAAATTCGACGCCGCGGCCTCCTGAGCAAGGGTGAGCGCAGCCTCCGTGTTTGCGCGATCCTGGAACGTATGCACCTGGATCTTGTTCTCCGGCGTCACGCTGAACAGGACGACGACGTTCACGCCACGCTTGACGGCCTGGAGCCGGGCGGCGGCCAGAGCCTGGCGCATCGACGAGTAGCCCGCGAGCGTCTGTGAGCGGCGAATGATCTTCCCGGCGAATGGAGCGGCCAGGAGCGCGAGGAGTCCGAGAATCGCGACCGTGACGAGGACCTCGAGCAGACTGAAGCCGCGCCCTGCCCGACGTCTTGCTTGAACTGTCACTTTCTTGTTTTCATCCGCTGCGAGCCTTCCCTTACACCGCGCAGGCGATTTCAAAGGAGTTTGTGCCGAGCAAGAAACAGTCCGCGACGATCCGCTGCTACCCCAGTTCATAGCGAACCGTGTGCCGGGGAGACATTCTACGCGCAAATGTTTGCGATTAAGAGATTTGGTCGGTTTTGTGACCTCTCTCACGGGGTCCGGCGGACGAAAAAACGTTACCTTCCGTAACGTACGGGAGTCTCCGGGCGCCGGGCCGAGGCTCCTGCTATCGAGGCGGGTCCGAGGGCACGTACCTCGCGCGGTTCTCCGGACCTTCGCGGATCGTGACCTCCGCGACGCGGGTCCAGCCGAGCATCCCGGAGGAGTCGAGCCTCTCCGCAAACCACCTCGCGATGTTCTCGGCGGACGTGTTGCGGCCGGCGAACTCGGGGTGGTGGTTGATGTAGGAGTAGTCGAGCTCCTTCGCGATGGCGTCGAGCGCCTTCTTCGCCTGCGCGAAGTCGATCGCGAGGTCGTACTGCTGGAGCTTTTCCGCCTCCAGCGCCGCCTCGACCTCGTAGGAGTGGCCGTGGAGAGGCTCGGCGCCCTCGCTGGTGTCGATCAGGTTGTGCGCCGCCTCGAAACGGGCCGTGACGGTGACGCGGTAGGACATCAGCCGAGGACCGTCGCCTCGCGGGTGACGGACAGGGACGCCTGGGCTTCCGGCGGAATGGAGAGCAGTGCCTCCAGCACCTTCTTCGGGGTGGACGTTTCGCCGGCGGACTGATCCAGGTTCACCTCGAAGGTCAGCGCGCCGTCGGACTCGAGCGCCAGCGCGCGCAGCGCGGGCACCGTCTCCCGCCAGCCATTCGCGATGGCTTCGTGCGCGCGGCCGACCTGCTCGGAGGAGACGAGCCGGACGAGGTACCGCGCCGACTTGACCGCCTTCGAGAGCGCGGGCTCCTGCGGATGGAGGTGCCGCACCTCGGAGACCGACAGACCCGGCGGCAGCTTCGCCGAGATCGCCTCCGCCGCGTCCCGCGCGAAGCGCGCCGTCCCCTCGACGTCGAAGACCTCGTGGCGGCTCTCGAGCCCGAGCGGAAGAGCCGGGCCCATCGAGAGCTTCATGTGCGGGTTGAACCCCTCGGAGTATCGCGCCGGAAGCCCTGCGGCGCGGATCGCGCGCTCCAGCACGTCCATCGTGTTGCGGTGGGACAGGAAGCGGGCATCGCCCGACTTCTCGAAAGTCACCCGGTGGCGGAAGACCCCGGGCAGCGGATTCGCGGCGCGCCGTGCCGCGGACGGCAGGTCGGGCATCGCCTTCTGGCGGTAGGCCGCGCCCTTGGCGACGTCGCGGTAAGCCGCGGGATCGTCGGCGGCGGACACGGCGGGATCGAGCGTCGGCAGCGAGCCCCCGAAGGACGCCGCGAGCACGGTGTCCTCCCCGTTGCCCGGGACTCCGCACGCGTAGCAGTGTCCCCACTTGCAGTCCTCGGTGCGCATCTCCTTCTTCGCCTTCACGAGCTCGACCTTGAGGAAGCGCTTCGTGATGGAGACGTCCAGGACGTCCCAGGGAAGGACCTCGTCGAGGTCGTAGTCCCGCAGGTACGCGGACTTCGGGATTCCCTCCGCCTCGAACGCGCGGTTCCAGAGGTCGTAGCGGAAGTGCTCGCTCCACCCGTCGAACTTCACGCCGGAGAGCCAGGCGGTGTGGAGGATCTTCGCCACGCGGCGGTCGCCGCGCGAAAGCACGCACTCGATCTCGGCCTCGCGCGGCTCGTGCCACTTCATCCTCGCCCCCCGCACGCGGCGGAAGCGGTCCTTCAGGTAGGAGAGCTTCCTCTCGAGCAGCTCGACGCCGTCGAACGGCGCCCACTGGAAGGGCGTCCAGGACTTCGGGACGAAGGGGCCGACCGAGACGTTCACCTCTTTGCGGCCGTGCTTGCGCCCCTGCGCGAGGATCCCCTCGACGAGCGTGACCAGCTCGTCCAGGTCCTCCTTCGTCTCCGTGGGCAGGCCGATCATCGTGTAGACCTTGATGAGGTCCCACCCCCGGCCGAAAGCGACGTCGGCCGCCTGGATCATGTCGGCGTTCGTGAACGTCTTGTTGATGACGCGGCGCAGGCGGTCGGAGCCGGTCTCCGGCGCGAATGTGAAGCCCGACTTCCGCACCTCGGAGACCGCGTCGGCGAGGCCCACGGAGAACGCCTCGGCACGCAGCGACGGGAGCGAGATCGACACGCGGCGGTCGGAGAGCTGTGGCGCGAGGCACCGGACGAGCGGCTCGATCTGCGAGTAGTCGGCGGTCGAGAGCGAGAGGAGACCCACTTCGCTCCAGCCCGACTCCGCGATGAAGGTCTTCGTCATCGACACCACGTCGTCGGGGTCGAGCTCCCGCACCGGCCGGTACCAGTACCCGGCCTGGCAGAAGCGGCAGCCCTGCGTGCAGCCACGCATGACCTCCAGGCCGAGGCGGTCCTGGACGATCTCGACCGAGGGGACCATGGGCTTGTCCGGGTAGTACTCCGGCTTCAAGGCCGGGACCCAGGTGCGGCGGGCGCGCTCCGGAGCGCGCGGGTCGTTGCGGGTGATGGCGGCGATGCGCCCGTCCTCCGCGTAGGAGACGTCGTAGAAGGACGGGACGTAGATGCCGTCGAGAGCGGCGAGGAGCGCGAGGACGTCCCGGCGCGGAAGGAGGGCGGCGCGCGCGTCGCGCAGGATGTCGAGAAAGCGGGGGAGCGCCTCCTCCGCGTCTCCCACGAGGAACGCGTCGAAGAAGTCGGCGATCGGCTCGGGGTTCGCGGTGCAGGGTCCTCCGCCGAGGACGATCGGGTCGGAGTCGGCGCGCTCGCGCTGCCAGATCGGGATCCCCGCCAGGTCGAGCATGTTCGGGATGTTGGAGTAGTTCAGCTCCGACTGGAGGGAGAAGCCGACGACGTCGAAGTCGGCGATTGGCGCGAACGACTCGACCGTGAAGAGCGGGATGCCCTCCTCGCGCATGCGGCGCTCGAGGTCCACCCACGGAGCGTACGCGCGCTCACAGGCGAAGTCCGGGCGGCGGTTGACGATCTCGTAGAGGATTTTCAGGCCGGTGTGGCTCATCCCGATCTCGTAGGTGTCCGGGAAGGCCAGGGCGACCGTCACCGCGGAGGAGGCGAGGTCCTTGCGAACCACGTTGCGCTCGAGGCCCACGTAGCGCCCGGGCTTTTCCACCGTCGGGAGGATCGGGTCGAGTCGCGGCCGCACCGGGGAGTAGCGCATGGAATCCGCGATTCTAGCCGGGGTCAGGCCTGAATCGCTGAATTGGGGTCAGGCCTGAATCGCTGAATTCGGGTCAGGCCTGAATTCAGCCCTGGCACGAATTCAGCCATTCAGCGTTGACCCCAGTACTTGATTCAGCGTTGACCCCAGTACTTGAACCCCGTTCCGGTGTTGAAGAGCACGACCCGGGACCGCGGATCCAGCCGGCCGCTCGCGGCGAGGTTCTTCGCGGCGGCCCACGTCGCGGCGCCCTCCGGACACACGAACATCCCCTCGGATTCGCCGATCTCGCCCTCCGCCGACCGCATCTCGTCGTCGGTGACGGTCACGGCGTCGCCGCCGGACTCCCGCAGGATCGACAGGATCAGGGCGTCGGCGAACGGTTTGGGGACTCTCAGCCCCGAGGCATAGGTCTGCGCGTTCTCCCACTTCTCCGCCACGGTCCTGCCCTCGGCGAACGCCTTCGGGATCGGCGCGCATCCCGCTGCCTGGACCGCGATCATCCGGGGGCGCTTGCGCCCGATCCAGCCCAGCCGTTCCATTTCGTCGAACGCCTTCCACATCCCGATCAGCCCGGTCCCGCCGCCCGTCGGATAAAGGACGGCGTCCGGGAGCTCCCAGCCGAGATCCTCGGCGAGCTCGTACCCCAGCGTTTTCTTTCCCTCGACCCGATAGGGCTCCTTGAGCGTCGAGACATCGTGCCACTTTCCGGCGGCGGCGCCCTCCGCGACGAGCTTTCCGCACGCGTCGATCAGGCCGGGGACGAGCGTCACCCGCGCCCCGTAGCGTTGGCACTCGATGCGAAAGAGTCCGGGCGTGTCGTCCGGAAGAAAGACGTCGCACCCGATCCCCGCGCGCGCGGCGTACGCCGCCGCGGCGCCGCCGGCATTTCCGGCGGACGGCACGGCGATCCGTTCGAAGCCGAGCTCCTTCCCCTTCGAGACCGCCGCGGACAGGCCGCGCGCCTTGAAGGAGCCGGTGGGATTACCCGACTCGTCCTTGATGCGGAGGTCGGAGAAGTTTGCGGAGGCGCCGAGCCGCTCGGCGCGGAGGAGTGGCGTCCCGCCCTCGCCGAGCGAAACGACGTTCTCCGGCTCTTCGACCGGCATCATCTCGCGCCACCGCCAGATCGTGCGGGGACGGTCCGACGCCGCCTCGCGATCGAGCGGACGGTCGTGATACTGCGCGAAGAGCGGCGCGCCGCACTTCGCCGCGGGGCAGACGCCGAACCGGCTTTCGCGCTCGAAAATGTTTCCGCACTTCGTGCAGACGAGGTGCGCGTAGAACGAGAACACGGAAGGAAGGTATCAGGATTTCGCGCGCACCCGTGGCGCGGGAGGAGGCGTCACAGGATAGCAGAAACCGAGCGACCGAAACACGCTTGACGGTCGCGCGAAGGGACGCTCATAATCGCCGCGGCCATGGAACTGAACGATCACCTTCGGGAAATGCTGAAGGAGCTCGGACAGGCGATCAACGAGTCGATCTCCGGTTCGGGACGGGTGCACGACTCCATCCAGCGGATCCGCGACGAGGGCTACAACCTGTACATGGTCCTCGACGCGAAGGTGGGAGTGAAGCGCGAGGGCCGCGGCGGGTCGCGCGGGCGCTCCTCGGCGGCCCGGGAAACCGGCTCGCACTCCGAGGAACGGGCGGCCTTCCGCATCAACGTGAAGGACCTCCGGTTCCTGAAGTCCGTCGGAATCGACCCCACGCGCAAAGTTCGGAACCGCCGGACGCCGAACGCCCGCGTCGTCCGCCTGACCCGCCGCTCGCGCGCCCTCAAGGGCGGCTGATCGCCCGGCGCCGCCGAAGCGCGGCGCGCTTTCCGGTTCGCTCGACATGACGGTCCTCCCCTCGCCGCAGGTCTTCGGACTCTCGATCCCGCAGTGGGAGTCGCGGGCGCGGAGCTGGTCGGTGCCGGCGTACCGCGGCCGGCAGATCTTCGACGCGATCCACCGCCGGGGTGCGCGCTCGGCCGGCGAGATTCACGAAATCCCCCGCGACTTGCGCGACCGGCTGGACCGAGAGATGCCCATCGGCCTGCCGGAGATCGTGAAATCCGCGGCCTCCCTCGACGGAAGCGTGAAGTACGGCCTGAAGCTCGAAGACGGTGCGCTGATCGAGGCGGTCTACATGCCGGGCGATCCCGGGGCCGCGCAGGTCAACGAGTTCGAGGACGCAAGGGCCGTTGGGCGGGACACGGGACACGGGACACGGGACACGGGACGGGACGCGGGACACGGAACAGGGGACACGAAGGGCAGCAGATTCACCGTCTGTCTCTCCTCGCAGACGGGTTGCGCGGTCGACTGCGCTTTCTGCGTGACGGGGCGCCTGGGAGGCGGGCGCAACCTGACGCCGGGCGAAATCGTGGGACAGCTCTACGCGGTCCTCGACGCGGCCGGCCGGAAGACGGACGCGGCCCGCATCGTCTTCATGGGGATGGGGGAGCCGTTTTTGAATCCCGACGGCGTGATCGGCGCCTTGGACGTGCTGTTCGAGCTGATCCCCCGGCGTCGCGTGACGGTCTCGACGTCCGGCATCACTCCGGCGTTCGCGCGGTTCTCCGCGCTCGACCGGCGTCCGAACCTCGCGGTCTCGCTGAACGCCGCGGACGACGAGACGCGCGCGGCGCTCATGCCGATCAACCGGACATACCCGCTCGAGGGGCTCCTCCGCGCGATGCGCGCCTGGCCGGTCGACCCGAGGCGCCGGATCACGGTCGAGTACGTTCTCATCGCGGGCCGCAATGACTCCCCGGAGGACGCGCGTCGTCTCGTCCGCCTGCTCGACCGCATCCCCGCGAAAGTCAACCTGATTCCGTTGAACGAGGATCCGACCTACCTGCCGGGGTGGAAGCGACCGGCGGAGCCGGTCATCGACCGGTTCGCCGCGACGCTGTCGGAGTCCGGAGTTGCGGTGACGGTCCGGCGCAGCCGCGGCCCGGACGCCGCCGCTGCGTGCGGCCAGCTCAAGGGCCGGACGGAGGATCCCCGAAAGAGTCCGCGTCCGAGCTGACGGGCAGCCGGGCGTCGAAGAACGCGACCCACCGGCGCCGGTATTCGCCCCGAGCGACCTTCGCGGCCTCGTCGGGGTGATGGCAGTGCCCGGCGCCGTGTACCCGGAAGATCTCGCTTCCCGGAGGCAGTGCGCCGGCCAGCCGCTCGACGAAGTGCGGCGGCACGAGACGGTCGGCGTCACCGTAGACGAGGCTGACCGGGCAGCGGACCCGGGAGAGCGCCGCGACCGGGTCGGCCTTCTCCAGCCCGCCGGCGACGTGCTCGAGACCCAGTTCCCTCTTGACGCGCGCGACCGCGCGGGAAACCGCCCACCGGGTCGTCAGCGCGAGGAGCGCCGCCGGAATCCCGGTCGAGACCGAGAGGTAGTGCCGCGCCATCTCGCGGGCGTCTGCGAACGGCGACTCGAGCCACACGGCTCGGATCCCGGGTAAGTGCCCGGCGAGCTCGAGCGCAACCGACGAGCCCGCGGAACAGGAGTGGATGGCGAGTCGGCCGGGATCAATGCCCCACCGCTTCTCCACAGCGGCGATGGCGTTCGCGAGATCGTCCTTCTCGAGGAAGCCGAACGTGGTGAAACGCCCGCCGGAGGATCCGTGGCCGCGCAGGTCGGGGAGAAGGACGTTGTAGCCGAGGGTGAGCGCGAGCTGCGCGGAGTCCTCCCACTCGCAGGCGCGGCCCCCCTTTCCGTGGAGGAAGAGGATCGTCGGTCGCCGCGCGGGATCGCCGGGCGAGGCAAACGTGGCCGCGAGCTCGACCGGATCGAGTGGGCCGCCGGGGTGTCGGAACTCCTCGACGGTCGGGGCGATGGCGGAGAGCGTGTCGAGAAGCTCGCTCTGCCGGTCCGGCGGTGGGCCGAGGCCCACGGGCGAAACGAGCCGGGGCGCGAGCCGTCGCGCGGCGAGCCACGATCCCGCGACGAAGAGAGCGGTCCCGGCGGAGAGAGCCGAAACGAGACGCCGGACCGCGCGCTTCACTTGAGAAGCAGCGGACCGGCGGTCAGGGGAGACCGTGAGCGGAGCGGACCTTGCGTGACTTTTTTCCGAAGATCCCGGCGACCTCCACGGGCCCTTTCACGTACGCCTGGCACGCGAGCCGGATCGGGCGTCCCTTCCACCGTTTCCGGACGAAGGCGATCGGCTTGCCGAGCCACCACGTGGCGAGCGTGAACCTCTCCCGTCCCGTGGGCGGCGAGAGGTTTTCGCCCCCGGAGAGCGGCAGGACCGCGCAGGTCGAGCAGAGCCCCTGGCCTCCGCACCACATCCAGAGCCGGGCGTTCGCGTCGAGCGCCGCGTCCCACAGACGGTAGCCCTCCCAGACGTCGATCTCCTCGGCGTTGATCGCGCACCGGACGCGCCGCGGTTCCTTTCCGGGCTCGCTCGCCACGGGCGGAATTGTAAGTCGGTGCGAGGCCGCCTAGGGGAGACGGGGCGCGAGAAGCGCGCGATCCCACTCGTCGCGGCGAAACACGAGGGCGACTCCGGACTTGCGGTCGCCCGGGCTGATCAAGACAATAGTCCGGCTCGGGTCGTCCCCGCCCGGCGTCACGACCGTGACCCCTTTCCACGCGATCAGGAACCCGTAATTTCCGGGCGCGAAGAGCGACAGCCGGAACCGGCCGGCTCCGTCGGTCACTGAGGGCGCCGACCAGCCGAGGTCCTTGTCGCGCGGGAGTCCCCAGACCGTCACTCCGGAAACCGGGCGTCCGTCCGGATCGGAGACCCGTCCCTCGACCACCGCGCGCGCATTCGCGGACCGGCGGACCGCCTCGGCCGTCGGCCTCGGCGCCGACACGCAGGCGCCCGCAACGACGGCGCCCGCGAGAGCTGCGGCGAGTGGCCACTTCGCGCCGGGCTGAGTTCTCACGGTTCTCACCGAACTATGATCCTTCGAACGGGGTGTGAAATGGCGGATGCGTCGATCCCTTCCGGAAAAGATTCGCGAGACTCCCAGGCCGACGGCGCCACGCCCGAGAAGCCCCCCGAGAAGCCGCGCGAGAGAGCGGCGGCGCTGCACGCCGGACAGGAATTCACGGCGGCGGCGACGTGGAGCGGAGACGGCTCCGGTGGCGGGACCGTCTCACTCCCCGAGGCGGGCGTGTCGATCCCGATTGCCGGCGCGCGAGAGGCGGACGGACCGGCAGCCGCGAATCCCGAGGAGCTGCTCCTCGCGGCCCTCGCCGACTGCTTCGTCAACACCTGGGCCATCTTTCTGAAGAAACTGCAGATCGGGTACGTGGAGCCGGCCGTCCGGGTGACCGCGCGACTCGAGGACGATCCGGCGGGAGGTTTCCGGCTGACCGACGCGGTCATCCGCGCGAGGGTCCCCGCGCCCCTCCTGGAAACCGAAGGCTCGAAAATCGCGAAGTCCCTGGAGCTCTCCGAGAGGTACTGCATCGTTTCCAAGGTCGTCCGGTCGGCCATGCCGGTGCGCGTCGAGGTCGAGTCGGTCTAGCGAGTCGGTCTCTCGACGGGGTTCAGGATCACGACCGTCGCCCCGAAACCCCCGCGCTCGGGAGGGGCGTCGAATGCATCGGCGACCCGGCGATCGCCGGCCAGCAGCCGCCGGACCTCGGCGCGGCGCACTCCCTTGCCCTTCCCGTGGATGAGGCGGACCTCCCGGAAACCCTGGCGCGCCGCTTCGTCGAGGTAGTCCGAGACGACGTTTGCGACGTCCCGCGGCAGAAAGGAGTGCAGGTCGAGGGAGTCTTCGATGGGGACGCGTTTCAAGGGCGGGACACGGGACACGGAACACGGGACACCGAAAGAGGCCTCAGTTCTCCGTCAACGTTACGCGGAGACCTTCCGTCCGCTCGCCGCCGACGGCGTCGGGCCGTTCGGGAAGCGGGATGGGGGTTCCGCAGACGCAGGGCACGACGAGCGCCCCGGCGCCTTCCGCGCCCCGGAACGCGAACGGCTTCCCGTCGTTCACGGAACGATCCGCGGACCAGCGCTTGAGCGAGCCGGCGGTCTCCTCCGGGCGGACGGTCCAGTTGACCGCGAGGTGACAGGCGCAGCCGGGGCAGTCGGTCCAGTGGTAGTTCACGTGCAGGTATCAGGTATCAGGGATCCGGTATCAGAAGCAAGAAAGGTTTCCGGAATGTGGGCTTACCCGACTCCTACCCGCGCATCTCCTTATGGGCCTTCTTGCGCTCGTACATGACGCTGTCGGCCTTTTCGATCGCGTGGTCGAGAGGAGTCCGACGCGTGAACCGCGCGACCCCCACCGACGCCGAGAGGAAGCGCTGATACGCCCGATCCTTCAGCCGATCGTTCTTTCGAATCTCGTCGATCTTTCCGGGCAGCATGTAGAACCTCTTCTTCGCGAGGTCCTCGTCCATTCCCGGAAGGATGATCAGGAACTCGTCGCCTCCCCAGCGGATCAGGAAGTCGGCTCCACGAATGAGCTTCTTGATCGCCGTGGCGATGGTCCAGATCGCCTTGTCCCCCTCGTCGTGTCCGCGCGTGTCGTTGATCGTCTTCAGCTCGTCCACGTCCACGAGGACGACCGTGCCGCCCGCTGCCTCGCGGTCGAGCGTGGGCCGGATCTCGTCGAAGAAGTGCCGGTTGTAAACCTCGGTCAAGGGATCGATCAACGCCAGCCTCTTGCGTCGCCGCGTGTCGTCGAGGGCCCTCGCGTGGATGACCGCGAGCCTCGCCTCGGTCTCCTCCATCCCCCAGATGATCAGTCCGATGCCGAAGAGCATTTCGAGGAAGAGGTCGTAGAAGCCGGCGTACTGGAGGAAGAACCCGGGCTGCTGCCCGGAGTAGGCCGCGAGGCCGAAAAAGACGGCGTACGTCCCCTGGAAGCCGGCAATCGCCAACGCCAGGAAAGCGGCAAACCGCTTTCCGAGTCCGTTCGCGCGGCTGGCGAGGATGAAGATGGCGACCGTCACCCACGCGACGGCGAGGATCCCCGCGTGAACCGCCTGGAAGAGGTCACCCTCCTTGGCCCAGAGCACGATTGCGAGCGACACGGGCAGCCCGAGAACCGCGGTCAGCGCGAGCGGGAGGGCGAGCGCATTCTGGCGATCCATCCGGCGCGCAGCGGTGACGAGCGCGACGATGAAGAGGATCTTCCAGTACTGGTACAGGAAGTTCTCGAAGGGGAGGCCGCGTCCGGAGAGAAGAAGCAACGACGCGAGAGAGAGCGCGAGGAATACCCACGCGATTCCGGCCGCGTGCAACGCCCGGTTGCCCTTGCCCCGCGACAGGTAGAGAAAGATCGCGGCGAGCAGAGCCGCGCCGACCGTGTGGACGAGCTGACCGAGAAAGAAGATGTTCAGCATCAACCGCGCTTCGTTCAAGGGTAGAGACTTGCCGGTCGGCGGTCAACGCGAGAAGCGATCGGGAACGTCCGATTCCTTCCGTGCTACCCTTTCGGGAGACCTTGCAAGCCTTCGAAAAAGCGCCCCCCGACGTCCAGGAAATCCTCTCCAAACCGATCAAGGAGCTGGGTCTAAAACTCGAAGGCTCTCCGCTCGAACGCTCGATTCAGCGGCTGTACCGCGAGCTCGAACGGAAGGGAATCCGGAAGTTCCGACCGCTCTGCTACCTCACGGACGAGTGGGGATGCCCGTCCGGAGAGCCGGTCATCGGGATCCCCTTCTATCTGGCGAACCCGAAGCTCGCGCGACTCGAGAAGGAGATGAACGATCTCGAGGACGAGCGCGAAATCATGATGTACCTTCGTCACGAGGCGGGGCATGCTTTCAACTACGCGTACCGCCTCTATGAAACCGCAGAGTGGCGAGAGCTGTTCGGGCCGTTCCGGCGGCCGTACCGGGAGAACTACCGTCCCGTCCCGTTCTCGAAGCGGTACGTCCGCCACATCGACGGCTGGTACGCCCAGAAGCACCCGGACGAGGACTTCGCCGAGACCTTCGCGGTTTTTCTCACCCCCCGCTCCAACTGGCGCAAGAAGTACCGGGGATGGGGAGCCCTGACGAAGCTCAAGTACGTGGACCGGATGGCCCGCAAGTTCGGAGAGGTCGAACCGATCCGCCCGACGGGCCGAACGGACATCACGGTAGAGGAGATGGAGACGACGGTCGCCGACTACTACGACAACGCGCTCGTCGAGCCGCTCTCGGCGGAGGAGCTACCCCTCGAAACCGACCTTTCCGACATCTTCGTTGCCTCGCGCCGCCGAAAGAAGGGGGTCCGCCCCGCCGTGGATCTGATGCGCGAGAACCGGCAGGCGATGGTCGACAAGCTCACCTACTGGACGGGCGTGCAGCGGCCGCTCATCAAGAGGCTCGTTCAGGCGATCGAGTCCAAGGTCGGCGAGCTCGACCTGAGGGCGGAGGTGAAGTGCGAAAAGGAACACCTGACCGAGGTGTCGGTCTACGCGACCGCCCTCGCGATGAACTACCTGACGCGCGGAAAGTTCGTGCAGTCCTGACATGAGCGCTGCGCCGAAGCTGAAGGTCGCCGTCCTCTACGATCTCTGGGAAGAGGAGGAGCTGCCTCCCGAGCCGCCGCCGGAGAAACCCGTCCGGGGGAAGCGCCGGAAGAAGAAGCGCGAGAAAGCGGACCGCGAGGAGATCTTCGAAGCGCTGGGCAAGCTCGGGCACGAGCCGTTCTACCAGGTGCTCGACGGCGCCGAGAAGACGCTCGTCGCGCTCGCGAAGTTCGACGCGGACCTCGTCTTCAACCTGACGGAGTCCTACGCCGGCGACGACACGAAGGACATGAACATCGCGGCATACCTGGAGCTCCTCGACCTCCACTACACGGGCGCCGGACCGCACGCGATGTACCTCGCGCAAGACAAGGCGCTCGCCAAGAAGATCTTCGCGTTCCACGGAATCAAGACGCCGTTCTTCGCGACTTCGTATCGCGGAAAGCTGGACCACTCCCACGACATCTCCTTCCCGCTGATCGTCAAGCCGACCTCGGAGGACGGGTCGATCGGCATCGACCAGGGCTCGTTCGTCGAGAGCGTCAAGGAGCTCATGGAGCGCATCCACTACATCCAGGAGGAGTTCAATTCGCCGGCGCTGATCGAGGAGTACATCGAAGGGCGCGAGATCTACGCCGCCATCCTCGGAAACGAGAACCCGGAGGTCCTCCCGATGGTGGAGCTCGACCTGTCGAAGCTGCCCAAGGGGACGCCGAAGATCGCGGGGCAGGAAGTGAAGTGGGCGACGGAGACGGAGGCGTACAAGGTCACCAAGTCCGCACCGGCCGAGGACCTCGACGAGGCGACGACGAAGCGCCTCTCGGAGACGGCGCTCTCCGCCTACCAGGCGCTGAAGCTCCGGGATTACGGCCGCATCGACATGCGGCTGTCGAAGAAGGGCGAGGTCTTCGTCATCGAAGCCAACCCGAACCCGTGGCTGGCCTCGACCGCGGAGTTCGCGATGGCGGCGAAGAAGGCCGGACGCAACTACACGGAGCTGATCGCCGAGATCGTCGACCTGGCGCGATCCCGCTACGCGAACGTCTAGGTCCCTCCGGAGATAGAGTTCTCCGCGAGAGGTGCTCATGAAGAAAGCCGCCGCTATCGCGCTATTCCTCGGCCTGACAAGCCCCTATCTGGTTCAGGCGAAAGAAGTCGCGGGCGTCTCGCTGCCGGACACGGCCACCGTGGACGGAAAGGCGCTCAAGCTGAACGGAGCGGGCCTTCGCAAGAAGGCGATTTTCAAGGTATACGTCGCGGGCCTCTACCTGGAAACCCCGGCGAAGGACGCCGCCTCGGTGATCTCGTCCGATCAGGTCAAGCGCATGCAGCTCTCGGTTCTGCGCTCTCTCTCGACCGCCCAGATCAACGAAGCGATCAACGAGGGGTTCGAGAAGAACTCCGGGGCCACACTCGGTCTGCTAAAAGTTCGGCTCGACCGGTTGAACGCGATGATCCCCAACGTCGAGAAGGGCGACCAGATCCTGCTGACCTACGTTCCGGGGAAGGGAACAGTCGTCTCCGCCAAGAACGCGGAGAAGGGCGTGATCGAGGGGAAGGACTTCGCCGACGCCCTGTTTTCGGTGTGGCTCGGACCGAGCCCGGTCCAGGCGGATCTGAAAACGGCGCTGCTCGGAGGGTAGACCCCGCGTCAGGCCGACGCTTCGGCCCGGGTCTCGCTCTCGACCCGCGGCCCCAGGCCGATGCGCCTGCGAAACCGGTCGAATGCGACCGACAGAAAAACGATGTCGATCCAGATCCGGGAGCGGAGCGGGATCTTGTCGACCCCCCGAGAGGACCGTCGTGATGGCAGCGCGCATCGGGTCGAAGGGCTCCTTCGTGCAGAAGGCCTCGAAGAAAACGGGATCGTAGAAGGCGTAGACGAACCGCCGGAACCGGGCGACCAGGCGGTCGGTTTGCCGACCGTACGACGCGAGGTCGCGGGCGCGGACCGGGCCGGGCTTTTCGAGAGCGCGGTCGATCAGCCGGGACGCGCGCTCTCCCATGGCCAGGGCGAGAAAGACGCCGGTCGAAAACACCGGGTCCAGAAACGTCGCCGCGTCTCCGACGAGCACCCATCCGTCTCCGCTCGATTGTGCGGAGGACGTCGAGTAGTCCGAGATCCCGACGACGCGGCTCGACCGCCGCGATCCCGCCAGCATCTCGGTCATGCGCGCGGAGCGCGCCATCAGCCAGTCGAAGCGGTCCTCGAGAGAAGTCTTTCCTCCCGCCTCCCGCTGCGCGAGCGCCGGCTCGAATACCGCGCCCACGCTCGACGTCCCATCGGAGAAAGGGATGATCCAGTACCAGACTCCGCGGTCGATCGGCAGCAGGATGTCGCCGGGACGTTGATCCTCCGGCCACCGGATCCCCTCGTAGTGGGCGAAGAGAGCCGCCCTCTTCAACCGCTTGTCGAACTTCCTGTTGCCGAGCTGGCGCGACAGGAAGGCGTCCTGGCCGGACGCGTCGACGACCACCCTCGCGCGGATCTCTTCCTCGGCGCCGCCGCGAGTCGCGGCGACCACTCCGACCGCGGTCGCTCCCTCGAAGAGGACCCGCGAAACCGCGGTCTCCTCCCGGACCTCCGCCCCGGACTCCTCGGCGTGCCGCAGGAGGAGGTCGTCGAAGTCCGCGCGCTTGACCTGGTAGGCCGAGGGATGCTGGTCGTCGACCCCTTCCGAAAAATCCACCGGACGGACGCCTCCCGTCTCCTCGTTCCAGAAGTAAGCGCCGTACTTCTTCTGGAAGCCGGCGGCGCGGACCTTGTCGCCGACGCCCATGCGCTCGAGGATCGGGAGGCTGAAGGGGAGCATCGACTCCCCGACGTGAAAGCGGGGAAACTTTGCCCGCTCGAGAACGAGGACTTTCCGGCCCGCGCGCGCAAGGAAGGTCGCCACCGTGGACCCGCCGGGCCCGCCTCCGATCACGACCGCGTCGTAAGATTCCGGCATCGCTTCGATTCTCTCATCCGCTCCGGCTCCCGTCATCGAGCTCCGGGAGGTCCGCAAATCGTTCGGAGGCGGTCGTCCGGTGCTGGACGGTCTCTCGTTCGCGCTCGCGGAGGGTGAGACGCTCGCCCTCGTCGGCCCTTCGGGCTGCGGGAAGACGACCGCGCTGAAGCTCGTGAACCGACTGCTCGATCACGACGCCGGAGAAGTGCTCGTCTTCGGCCGCGACGTACGCGGCGAAGATCCGATCGCGCTTCGGCGCCGACTGGGCTACGTGATCCAGGAGGCCGGGCTCTTTCCCCACTGGACGGTTCGCCAGAACGTCGAAGCGCTTCCGCGGCTCCTCCGGTGGAAGGAGGGCGATCGGCGGTCGAGGTCCAGCGAGCTGCTCGACCTGGTCGGGCTTCCGGCGACGGAGTTCGGCGAGCGCCGGCCGCGAGAGCTCTCGGGCGGCCAGCGCCAGCGGGTCGGAGTGGCCCGCGCGCTCGCGGCGGATCCGCCGGTGCTGCTGATGGACGAGCCCTTTGGGGCCCTCGACCCGATCGCGCGCCGCTCGATGCAGCGGGAGTTCCTGGACTGGAAGCGCCGACTCGGCAAGGCCGTGCTGCTGGTGACGCACGACCTGCGGGAGGCGTTCCGGCTGGGCGACCGCGTCGCGATCCTCGACCGCGGCCGCGTACGGCAGGTCGGGACGTCTCGGGAGATCCTCGAATCGCCGGCGGACGACTTCGTCCGGGAGTTTGTCTCCGACGAGCTGCCGGCGGGGGTCCCGCAATGAGCTCGTTCGGCTCCTACTTCTGGGAGCGACGGGCGGAGATCGCCGCGCTCACCGGCGAGCACGTCGTCCTCGTCTTGCTGTCGACGGCGCTCGCCGTGGCAATCGGCGTTCCGCTCGGCGTGGCGCTCACCCGGCGGCCCCGGCTGGCCCGGCCAGTGCTCGGCTTCGCGAACGTCGTCCAGACGATCCCGAGCCTGGCGCTCTTCGGGTTCCTGATCCCGCTGCCGTTCATCGGGGGGATCGGCGCCCGGACCGCCATCGCAGCGCTCGTCGTGTACGCTCTCCTTCCCATCCTGCGGAACACCTACGCCGGGATTTCGTCGGTCGACCCCGCGGTCGTCGAGTCGGCGACGGGGCTCGGGATGACTCCCCGTCAGCGCCTCGCTCTCGTCGAGCTGCCGCTCGCTATGCCGGTCGTTCTCGCGGGCGTGCGCATCGCGACGGTCGTCTCCATCGGGCTCGCCACGATCGCGGCGGCGATCGGCGCGGGAGGGCTGGGGGTTCTCATCTACCGCGGCGTCGCGATCGTGGACCACCGGCTGATCCTCGCCGGCGCGGTGCCCGCGGCGCTCCTCGCCCTGGGCGCCGACGGGCTGCTCGGCTGGATCGAACGGCGGCTCGAGCCGTGAAGCGCGGGTGGATAGCGATCCTCCTGATCGTCGGCGCGTGCCGTCCGTCGGCGGAGCGCTCGGTCCGGATCGGGTCGAAAAATTTTTCGGAGCAGGTCATCCTGGGCGAGATCGCGGCGCAGGGCCTCGAAGCGCGCGGGATGCGCGTCGACCGCCGGTTGAATCTCGGAGGCACCTTCATCTGCCACCAGGCCATGAAGGCCGGCGAGCTCGACCTCTATCCCGAGTACACCGGCACGGCCTACACCGCCATCCTGTCGCGCAAGCCGGTCTCCGACCCGAAGCTCGTGTTCGCGGACGTCCGGAGGGAGTACCTCGCGCAGTGGAAACTCGCCTGGTCGCCGCCGCTCGGCTTCGAGAACACGTTCGCGCTCGTGATGCGGGGGGACGACGCCCGGCGCCTGGGGATCCGCCGGATCTCCGACCTCGCCGCGCACCCCGAGATCCGGCCCGGTTTCGGCTACGAGTTCCTGGAGCGGGAGGATGGGTTCCCCGGGCTCGCGAGGACGTACGGGCTGCGCTTCCGGGACCGCCCGGTCCAGATGGACCTGGGACTCCTGTACCAGGCGCTCCAGAGCCGCAAGGTCGACCTCGTCGCCGGCAACTCGACCGACGGACTGATCGACGCCATCGGCGGAGTCGTGCTCGAGGACGACCGGCGCTACTTCCCGCCCTACGAGGCGGCCTTCGTGGTCCGCGGCGAAATCTGGAACCGCCCCGCGGTCCGCGGATTTTTGGAATCGCTCGGCGGGAAAATCGACGTGAAGACGATGCGGCGGTTGAACGCCGCCGTGGACAAGGACAAGCGACGTCCCGAGGACGTCGCGAAGGAGTTCCTGGCGACGCTCAGTTCTCGATGAGCCGGAACGTCGGGACGACGTCCCGTCCCAGCACGCTCCGCAGGACCGTCGCGTGCAGCACCTCGTCCGAAAGGATCCTTCCTGCCGACGCGGCGAGCGCACGGTCTTTGAACTTGTCGACGACCGTCAGGTACGCCCGGGCCGCCCCGACCTCGAGCTTGAAGGCAAGCTCCAGGACGTCCTTCTCGTTGGCGAGGGGAACTCCGAAGACGTACTCCTTCTTCGGCTCCACGGGGCTTCCGCCCTTGCGACGGACCGCGTCGACGACCAGGTCGCGGTGGATCTCGTGGCTGCCCTGGAAGAGGAGACCGACCTCCTTCGTCTTCTCCGAGAGAAGTCCGCTCTTTCCGGCCAGGCCGTAGGCCCAGATCGCCTCGTGCTCCAGCGCGAGCGCGGTGTTCAACAGCGTCACGTCCTCGCCGGGCTCGGGCGGCGTCGCCCGGGATATCGCGATGAGCGGTTGGCCGGCGGCGGCGAGGCCGAGCGCGAGCCCGGTCCGGGCGGCCGTCCGGAAGAAGTCGCGGCGGGGTCGGGGGGTGGTCACGATTTCACCTCCGTTTGGCGACGTTCGATTGGAAACTTTTCGGGCTCGAAGACTACTCCAACTCGCGAAAAAAACCCCGGTCCGGCGGGTTGCCGGACCGGGGCAGGAATCCCTCCCGAAGATCGCCTTACTGGTCGGACTCCGAGCCGAAGGTGAGGATCACCGGCGCGTTGTCGTGACGGTGGGTGTAACCGGAGTGCGGAGTGGCGAGGTATGGGAATGCCGGGTTGTACGCCTTGTCCGGTCCGTCGACCCCGTCGCCGAGGGCGTTGTTCGGCGAGACGTTGAATCCCTGGACGAGAACCCCCGCCAGGATCTGGAGCTCGATGTCGACGACGTCGTCGTAGGGCCGTCGTCCGTTCGGGAAGCCGGCCAGGTCCCCTCCCAGGACGCCCATGCGGTTGGCGAGCGAGGGGGGGGTCGGGAACACCGCGACGTTCAGACGGAGCTGATCGGAGACGACCTCGCCCGGGCGCCGGGTCAGGCCGTCGACTCCGAGAACGACCGCGAGGAGGTCGTTGCGCGGCGCGGCGGGGGAGTCGATGTTGAACAGGCCCTTCAGGAGCTTGGGAACCTCCGGATCCAGCACGGACGCCGCGAACTGCGCGTCGTCCTTGGGGAAAGAGGCGTTGAAGACGTCTTTCCCGGCGAGCGGGATGACGACCTCGTTGACGAGAGGAACCGCGAGGCGTGAGACCTGGACCCACTCGCCGGATTCGGAAGGCTTGTCACCGGTCGAGGAGAGGACGCGGTTCTTCAGGCGCCACGTCGAGGACCACATGCTGATGATCGCGTTGGGGTCGGAGGGGTCGGTCGGGAACGTGTGGTTCTTCGTGAGCTGATAGGCCGGCACCGACAGCGCGATCGTGTGGGTGTTGAAGCCCGCGAGGTCGTTCTTGCCGCCGCCGACGTTGCCGGGAAGCGTGCCGGGCCGGAAGTTGATCAGGTCGAAGATCATTCCGAGGTCCGCGTAGAAGCCGTCGGCGCGCGGACCCGCGAAGACCTTTGTGTCCTGGTCGATCGTGTAGACGGTCTCCGCGATGCGGGAGCCTTTGCCATAGCCGGAGCCGGCGGGATCTCCCGGGAAGGATTTGGGGCCGACGTTGTTCGGCGCCTCGAGCAGCTCGTCTCCGAGCAGGATTTTCGCCCCCGCTCCCTGGTTCGGCGACGGGCCCACGATCTTTTCGACCTTGTAGGTGTAGTAGACGTTCAGGTTCGGGTCGTTGGGGGAGAGCACCGGACCCGTGTTCTGGAGCCAGGTGTCCCCGTTGCGGACGTTCCGGGTGAACTGGATGCGGTAGACGATGTCCTCGACGGCGTCCCCGTCCGAGTCGATGTTGAACTCGTAACGGATCTTCTCGCCGAAGTGCGAGAAGTTCGGTCCGCCGGCCGGCTCCTCCAGCGGGATCCAGTTGCCGAGCAGGATCACCCTCCCGCCGTCGTTCGGATCCATGAAGAAGTAGGTGTCGGTGTTGTCCGCCTCGGGATCCGAGCTGATCAGGGGGGCTTCCCGGTGGCTCGACGCCATCGAGGCGGACGGCAGAAGCAGGGCCACCGTGGCCAGGGCGGCCGCGGCCAGCCAGATCGCGGCGTTTTTCTTCGACCCTCGGGGTTTCGCAGTCATCGCTCTCTCCTCCTTTAGTTAAGCGGAAGGGATACGGCCGGCCAAACGAGTTGGATTTCCGCCGGACGGAAACCGTGGGATAACCTTCCGGACCTCTCAGCCAAACGCCGAATGGACGTCCGTTCTGAACCGAGAGACCCGGGAACAGGCGACCGCGCTCTCGTCGCGGCGATGGTCGCCCGGGACGCCGACGCCGTTGCGCGGCTGTACGACCGGCACGCGGCCCGGCTGCTCGGAGTGGCGTACCGGATTCTCGGCGAGACCGGCGAAGCCGAGGAGGTCGTCCAGGAGGTCTTTCTCTACGCCTGGCGGGCGGCTTCCTCGTTCGACCCCTTCCGGGGCAGCGTCCTCGCCTGGCTGATGGTCGCGACCCGCAGCCGGGCAATCGACCGGATCCGGACGCGAAAGTCCTCCGTCTCGCCGGACGAAAGGGGCCGCGATCCGCTCGCCGACCTGCCGGCGGGAGACGACGTCGAAGGGGACGCGGCGTCGCGCGAGTGGGAGACGGTCTGCCGAGGGGCGGTCGGCGAGCTACCGGAGGAGCAGCGCCGCGCCCTGGAGCTGGCGTTCTTCGACGGCCTGACCCACCAGGAGATCGCGGAGAAGACCGCGACCCCTCTCGGCACCGTCAAGACACGGATCCGCCTGGGCTTGATGAAACTCCGGGAGCGCGTCCGCCCGTACTCCGGAAGAGACCAGAAGAATGCATAGCGACCGGCACGAGGAGCTTCTTTCCCTGGCGGCTCTCGGGGCCCCGCTGGCGGGCGACTCCGCGGACTACGAGCGCCTCCTCGAAGAGCGCTGCTCCGTCTGCGAGGCCCTGCTCCCGGATCTCAAGGCGGCGGCGGCGGCTCTCGGCGCGCTCCCGCCCTCGCGCCGGCCGCGACCCGGGCTGCGCGCCGAGGTGCTCGCGTCGCTCGGACCGGCCCGGACCGAGCCGCAGCAGCGCAGCGCACCCTCGGGCCTCGCGGGCTGGGCCTTTGCCGCGGCTGCCGCGCTCCTCTTCGTAATCGTCGGCCTGGACGACGCCCGCCTCCGGCGGCAGCGGGAGGAGCTGCGCGCCCGAAACTCGGACCTCGCCGAGCGCGTCGAGTCGGCCCGCTCCGACCTCGCGCGGCGAGATCTTCGCGCGCGGGTGATGGAGAGCGACGACGTCCGGATGCTGTTCCTGGGCGGCCACGGTCCGCAGCCCGGCGCGCGGGCGAAGGTGTTCTGGAGTCCGGCGGCGAAGCGCGGGGTCCTCGTCGCGGCCAACCTCGAGCCTCTGCCGGCGGATCGCCAGTACCAGCTCTGGGTCTTCGTGGACGGCAAGCCGGTCGATGCCGGAGTGTTCGACGTCGACCCCTCCGGGAAGACCCTGTTCGAGTCGAAGGATCTCCCCGCCGTCCGAACCGCCGAGAACTTCGCGGTGACGGTCGAGCCCCGCGGCGGCCTGCCGCAGCCCTCCGGGCCCATCGTGCTGCTGGGCTCGCCTTCGGCGAGCTGAAAGCCGCCCCCTACGGAAAAAAGAACGCCGCCCGATTTCTCGGAGCGGCGTGTTCAGGTCGGTCCAGCCAGTTTGTGCGAAAGGCGCGGTGCCGACGGCTGTTCTCCGAAGCAAACCCCGTGCCGGATTCGGGGTATCGCCGCAGGACCGCCTCCCGGCGCTACGGAGCTGCGCCGAGATCTGACCCCTTCGGAGCCGGATGCCTTCGGAATCCGACTCCTCCGGAATCAGACCCCGGAGCTACTCCAGGCGCTTGATGATGTGCCAGCCGAACGGGCTCCGGGCCGGGTCGTACTCCGCCAGGCCGATCCCACCCGGCGCGAGCGAGAAGCCCACCTCGCCGAAGGCCGGCACCATCCGGTCCCGCGAGAATTCGTCGGCGGAGGGGGTCACGCCCGAGTTGGCGAGGCCGTAGATACCGGGAGCGCGGTCGTCCGTGTAGGTCTTGACGAGAGTGTCGAAGTCCTCCCCCTTCTTCGCGCGGTCGAGGATCTCCATGGCGAGGGTCCGAGCTTCTTCCTGGCTGCGCGTGATGTTCTTTCCGGGCACCTTGCCGGCGAAGGAAATCAGGATGTGCTGGACCTTGATGTGGTCGCCGGCCGAAGGAGCGGGCGCGGCGGCTGCGGCCGGCGCGGGCGGAGCGGGGGCCGGCTCGGCCGCGGCTTGCGCCGACGGCGCTGCCGGCTCCGGAGTCGTCGACGGGCTCTTGCAGGCGATCCAGGGAAGGACGAGGACGGCCACGGCGATCGGGAGCAACGGGCGTTTCACGAACATCGGCACCTCCGACCGCGATTCTACGTTCGCCCGTGCACAATAAAGAGATGTCCGCTCTTCTCGCCTCAGTCCTCGCCGCGACGCTCGCCGCGACGGAACCGTCGCGCGAGCCGCCCGCGCTCGGGCTCGCGGTCAACCTGCCCGACTCCGCCCCGGCCGCCGAGCGGCAGAAGGCCCTCGCCGACGTTCGCGCCGCGGGCGTCTCGCTGTTTGCCCTGGAGCTGTCGTGGCCGACGGCGGAACCGAAGCCGCGCCGCTACGATGTCGGGTCGGTCACCCGGACCGCTCGCCTGATGCGCCAGTCGGGCGCGGTCCTCCACCTCGACCTGCCGCTCGTCAACGGGCGCGCCCGCCAGGTCCCGGTCGATCTCGCGGCCGTCGCCTTCGACGATCCCCGGCTCTCGATCCGCCTGGGCCGCCTCCTCGACGCCCTCGGTCCGGCGCTCGCGGACTTTTCGACGCTCTCCCTGGGAAACGAGGCGGACTCCTACTTCTCGGACAAGCCCGAAGAGCTCCGCGCGTTCTTGAGCCTCTTCCGCGGCGCCGTCGAGTTCCTGAAAAAGAAGGCGCCCCGACTCCGGGTGGGAGTCGCTACCGCGTCGCCGGTGGACTCCCGGTTTCCGCTGGTCGCCGCCGCAATCCAGCAGAAGAATCCGGTGCTCTTCTACCTGTACGCGCCCTTCCTCCCGGACGCTCCGTTCCGTCACCGGCCCTCCGCCGCGATCGACCGGGACTGGGCGACCATCCTCGCGGGAGCGGCGGGCCGCCCGGTCGCGTTCACGGAGGTGAGCTACTCCTCCGCCCGGGAGAACGGCTCGAGCCCGGAACGCCAGGCGGATTTCGTCCGGCGGATGAGGAAAGTCCTCGACCGGACCGGTCGGGAGCGGCTCCTCTTCGCGCGGTACGTCCCGTGGCGGGATCCGGTACCGCCGCCGGTCCCGGCGGGGACTTCGCCCGAGGCGGCCATCCTCCGGCGCGCCGCGTTTTTCGCCCACCGGGGGTTGCAGAAGTCCGACGGCCGGCCGAAACCGGCATGGATCGAGTTCACGCGCCGCCCGGAAGCTCGAGCTGCGAAGCGAGAACCTTGATCTAATCTCCGGGACCCCGATGTCGCGCCCGCCCGTCACGCTCGACCGCTTCATCCTGGAGGGGCAGCGGGCGCATCCCGCCGCGACCGGGGAGCTGTCGCTCCTCCTCATGCGGATCGCGGTCGCGGGCAAGCGCATCGCGCGCGAGCTCGCGCTCGCCGACATCCAGCGCACTCACGGCTCGGCCGGCACCGAAAACGTCCAGGGAGAGGAGCAGAAGAAGCTCGACCTTCGCGCCAACGACATCCTCGTCGAGACCTTCGACTACGGCGGGCTGGTGAGCTTCGTGGCTTCCGAGGAGTTGGAGGAGCCGCACGTGTACCGGGGGGACTCGGCGGCCGGGGCTCGGTACGCCGTTCTCTTCGACCCGATGGACGGCTCCTCGAACATCGACGTGAACGGCACGCTCGGGACCATCTTCTCGATCCGGCCGCGGCGGGACGGAACGGAGGCGGACCTCCTTCGCCCCGGGACGGAGCAGGTGGCCGCGGGCTACGTCCTCCTCGGCCCGGCGGTGCTGCTCGTTTACACCAGCGGCGACGGCGTCCACCTCTTTGCGCTCGACCCGTCCATCGGGGAGTTCGTGCTGGTCCGCCGGGGTGTCCGGATGCCGAGGCAGGGTCGCGGCTACGCCGTCAACGAGGGGCGGCGCGGCGGCTGGTCGAACGCCGACCGCGCGTTCGTTGACTACCTCAAGGAGAGAGACGAGGCGACCGGGCGGCCCTACTCCACGCGGTACTCCGGGTCCATGGTCGGCGACGTCCACCGGATCTTGATCGACGGCGGGATCTACCTTTACCCGGCGGACGCCTCGTCCGGGAAGACCTCCGGGAAGATCCGGCTCCTTTACGAGAGTCACCCTCTCGCGTTCGTGGTCGAGCAGGCCGGCGGTCGTGCGTCGACGGGCACCGCGCGCGTGCTCGACCTCGCGCCGAAGAGACTCCACGACCGGATTCCGATCGCCATTGGAGGTCCCGTCGAAATCGAGTTGTACGAGAGCTTTATCCGCGAGCAGGGTGCTGCCGGGCGTGATAAAACGCAGCTGATAGCCTTGCTCCGCGGCACAGACCGTGCATCTTTCTGGACTGAAGGAGGAGTTATGCGTTTGCCCGGCGACAAAGATGGAATCGTCTCGGGAGGGCACTCATCCGTGGGAGAGGGTGCGAAGTCGACCGAGCCCCACGACAGCGGCATCGTCTCCGGGGGTTCGAGCCAGCTGACCTCGAAAGACGAGCACACGCTGCAGAGCTACACCGTCGAAAAGGGGGATTCGCTGTCGAAGATCGCGAAAAAGGTCTACGGCAAGGCGAGTCTCTGGAGGCAGATCTACGAAGCCAACAAAGACAACATCAAGGACCCCGACTTGATTTACCCGGGACAGGTTCTTCGCCTGCCCGCGCTCTGACCGGAGGGAAGAAATGAAGAAGCACGGATTTTTCCTGATCGCCGCGGCGGTCGCGCTCGCGGCCGCACAAGGTGGCCTGCAAAAGAAGGTCGAAACCACGGCCGACCCGGGCCGAGCTCGGACGCCCCTGTGGCCATGGCGACCGCGGTCCCGGCCGGAGCGCGTGTCGAGAGGATCACGGTCGTCAAGGCGGTCAACTCCGACGACAGCCCGGGCGAGGCCATGACGACCTTCGGACCCAGGGACACGGTCTACGTTTCGATGTGGACCGCGAGCGCTCCCGTGGGAACCGAGATCGCGGCCCGCTGGTACGGTCCGAACGGCGAGCAGATCACGGAAGACAAGATCGTCACGGACAAGGCGGGGGACGGCTACACGAGCTTCCACGCCGCGAACACCAAGGGCTGGGCGGCCGGCCAATACCGGGTGGACATCCTGCTGAACGGCGCCCCGGCGGGTTCGACGACGTTCACGATTTCGTAAAACGGAACACGGAACAGGGAACACGGAACACGGAGCCTTCGGGCTCCGTTTTTTTCTTCGTGTCTCGTGTCTCGTGTCTCGTGTCTCGTGTCTCGTGTCTCGTGTCTCGTGTCTCGTGTCCCGTGTCCCGTGTCCCGGCTACACGTTGAACTTGAACAGGATGACGTCTCCGTCGGCGACGACGTAGTCCCGGCCCTCCTGCCGCAGGAGCCCGCGCCTCTCGATCCCGCGAGCGAGCCCGAAGCGACGAGGTCCGCGTAGGAAACGGTCTCCGCCTTGATGAATCCCCGCTCGAAGTCGGAGTGGATGACTCCGGCCGCCTCCGGAGCCGTGTAGCCCTCGTGGAACGTCCAGGCGCGCGCCTCCTTCTCGCTCGCGGTGAAGAAGGTGCGGAGCCCGAGTAAGTGATACACGGCGCGGATGAGCGTTCCCTACGCCGGATTCGGCAACGCCCAGCCCCGCCAGGTATTCGGCGGCCTCCGCCGGCGGGAGCTCGGCCAGCTGGGACTCGATCTCGGCGGACACGACGACGGCCTCTCGTGCCCTACGTGGGTCTCGGCATAGTGGCGGACCGCCTGGACGCGGGGGAGCTCCGCCGACTTCGCCACCTCGTCCTCGCCGACGTTGGCCGCGAAGATCATGGGCCGCGACGTCAGGAGGAAGAGCCGCCGGGCGATCTCCTCCCTCCGGCGGAATCGAGCTCCAGGGTGAGGGCACGCTTGCCGGAGTCCAGGTGCTTCTCGAGCTTCTCGGCCACCGCGAGGAGCGCCTTTGACTCCTTGTCGCCGCCCCGCGCCGTCTTTTCCGCCTTGTCCCGGGAGCGCGCGACCGTTTCCAGGTCCGCGAGCACCAGCTCCGTCTTGACCGTCTCGATGTCGCCCAACGGATCGATGCCCCCCGCGACGTGGATGAATGTCCCGGCTCTCGAAGCACCGGACGACCTCGACGATCGCGTCGACTTCCCGGATGTGCTGGAGGAACTTGTTTCCCAAACCCTCGCCCTGAGATGCCCCCTTACCAGGCCGGCGATGTCCACGAACTCGATCGTCGTGGGCACGATTTTCGAGGTCCGGCGAGATGGGCGGCCAGCGTGCTCGAGGCGTTCGTCCGGGACCGTGACGACGCCGACGTTCGGCTCGATCGTGCAGAAGGGGTAGTTCGCGGCCTCCGCCTTCCGCGTCCGGGTGAGGGCGTTGAAGAGCGTGGACTTGCCCACGTTCGGAAGACCGACGATTCCGGCTCGAAGCATTTCGACAGTCTATGGGTTGCCCTATGATTTGCCCGCGATGCGCCGCGTCATGAACTTCCTGCTCCTCGGCCTGCCGGCCGCGGTCGCCGCCCGGCTTCTCGACGCGCCGGACTGGGTCACGCTCACCGCTTCCGCGATCTCGCTTCTGCCGCTCGCGGCGTGGATCGGCCGGGCGACCGAGCACGCCGCGGCGCGGATGGGTCCGGGGCTCGGCGGACTGCTGAACGCGACCTTCGGAAACGCGGCCGAGTTGATCATCGCGATCTTCGCCCTGCGCCGGGGATTGATCTCGCTCGTGAAGGCGTCGCTTGACCGGCTCCATCATCGGCAACACGCTCCTGATCCTGGGCCTGTCCTGTCTCGTTGGGCGGGCTTCTGCCACGGAACCCAGAAGTTCGCGGTCGGGACCGACCGGCAGTGTCACGCCGCGATGATGATCCTGGCGGTTTCCGCCATGGCGCTCCCCGCGGTCTTCGCGACGATCGAGAAGGACGCCTTCGTGCGCGAGGAAGTCTCGATCGGGGTTTCCATCCTCCTGCTCCCTGACCTACGCGGCGTACGTCTACTTCTCGGGCACCTTGAAGCACCGGGAAGCCCCCGCGGGGGCGCCCGAGGTCGAGGTGGGGCAGCACGAGCCCTGGACCCTCCGCCGGTCGCTCCTGGTGCTGGCCGCGGCCGTGGCCGGAACCGCGGTCGCAAGCGAGATCCTCGTCCACGCGGTCGAGGCCGGTCTCGGCAGAGGGGCGGGCATTTCGCAGCTCTTCCTGGGCCTGATCCTCACCCCGTTCGTGGGCAACGCCGCGGAGCACTACAGCGCGATCGTCTTCGCGTCCCGGAACAAGATGGACCTCGCGCTTTCGGTTGCCGCGAACTCCTCGACCCAGATCGCCGTGTTCGTCGCGCCGTTCCTCGTCCTGGTGAGCCTGTCTTCCGGCCCATGGACCTGATTTTTCAAGCCCATCGAGCTCGTGACCCTGTTCGCCTCGTCCGCCATATTTGCCTACATTTCGTTAGACGGTGAGACGAACTGGCTGGAGGGGTACTCAAGCCCCTGGCGCTCTACCTGATCGCCGCGGTCGCCTTCTTTTTCCTCCCTGGCTAGGAAATCGGGCCGGTACTGCTGCGGGTGCAGGCCCCCTTTATAATTTTTGCCACTTCTCACTCCTTTCCCTGCCGGCCGCCGGAATAGCCCCCCCGACCCGGGCGTTGCCCAGTTGCCCCCGGCAACGACATCCCGCTAAGATGGGTCCGGAATCCTCCGGCCATTTTGTCGAAAGAAAGGACCGCCCAACCCGTGAATTCGAACGGCAGGCTCATCCGTTTCTTCGCCGCGACGTATTTTCTGGCCGCCCTCTCGCTCCCGCACGTTCGGGGCACGTCCGCGACCGCCCTGGGCAGCCTTTCGGCGCTGATCGGCTTGTCTGGTGAGCTGAAAACGATCTTCTCGCTGCCGGGCGATCCGTCGCTCGGGTCTCTGGCCGGAAGCACCGAACCCGGGGTGTACCCTCTCGCCGGAACCGGCCTGGCTGCCGAAGCGGCGCTCCAGCAGCTTTCGCTGATCGTCCTCAAGCCGTTTTCGGCGAAGGTCAACGGCCGTATCGGGACCTACCGGATGGGCAACTGGCCGTACGAGGGGAAGACTCCTCGCACCGCGAGCTACGCACCCCCGAAGGGTTTCATCGAGGTGACCGAGCAGACCTTCGGAGTCAGCGTTTCGGAGCACTTCAAGGTGGGCGAGTTCCTCACCAAGGACCAGAAAGACGTGTGGCCGAAGTACCTCGTCCTCGACCGGCGCCTCTTGGACAAGCTCGAGTTGACGATCGCGCAGCTGAACCAGATGGGCTACAAGGTCGGTGACTTCTCGGTGATGAGCGGCTTCCGGACGCCCCAATACAACGAAGAAGGAGTCGGCGCCGGCGGCCGCTCCGGGGTCTCCCGCCACCAGTACGGCGACGCCGCCGACGTGTACCCCGACGACGATCGCGACGGCCGGCTGGACGACCTGAACCGGGACGGCCGAGTGGACCTGAAGGACGCGAAGATTCTGGCCTCCGCGGCCGAGGCGGTCGAGGTTGCGAACCCTGAGCTGGTCGGCGGCATCGGCATCTATCCGGCCACGTCCGCGCACGGACCGTTCGTCCACATCGACGCGCGCGGGACCCGGGCGAGGTGGAACGGATAAGCAGGTTTCGGGTACCCGGTATCCGGTGTCCGGAAAGCTCGGGGCGACCCGGGCTTTTTCGTTGGTCTCCGGGCGAACCCGTCAGAGAATGCGGGCACCTTGACGCCCGTAATCGAGCGGATCGACCTATAAGGTCTCCTCCGCGCGGTCTCCCGCTGGGAGATCGTCGGGCTCTCGCTCAACGACGTGATCGGGAGCGGCGTCTACCGTCCTCCCGGCCTCCGCGGCGCGCTGCTGGGTCCGGCCAGCGTGTGGGCCATTCTCGCCGCAGGATTCGCGGTCCTCCTCCTCGTGCTCTGTTTCGCTGAGGCCTCCAGCCTGTTCGACGGGCCCGGGGGCGCCTTCGTCTACACGCAGGAGGCGTTCGGCGACTTCGTCGGCTTCGAGGTCGGCTGGATGACGTGGATCGCGCGGATTTCCTCGATTGCGGGACTCTCTCGTGTTCTTCGCGCGGGCGGTGGGGATACCTCTGGCCGGCCGCGAAGAGCGGCGTCGGCCAGTGGGGTGACGATCGTGCTTCCGCTGCTGGTGCTCACGTGGATCAACGTCCGCGGCGTGAAGTCGGGGCGCGCGGACCGCGGTCGTCCTCGCGTGGGGAAAGGTCGTGCCGCTCGTCCCTCTTCGTCGCGGTCGGCCTGTTCTGGGGTGGACTGGGACCGCATCTTTCCGGTCCCGATGCCCGAGCGCGCGAACTTCATGAAGGCCGCGCTTCTCGTCCTCTTCGCGTACGCGGGCTTCGAGAACACTCCGGCGCCCGCGGGCGAGTTCCTGGACCCGAAGCGGGACGGTGCCGTTCGCGCTGATCATGCAGATCGCTATCGCTACGGCGATTTACACGACCGTGC
>CAVXYF010000018.1:0-100265 GCA_963765835.1 uncultured Acidobacteriota bacterium
GATCCGGGTGCAATCGTCGATCGCGGTGAATTGATAGAACCGTCGGCGGGTGCCCGGAATCCGCTCGAGAAACTTGACGTCGACCTGCAGGCGATGCCCCGGCTGCGCCTTCTCGTAGCGCGTCCACCGGTGTGCGTGCCGCCGGTATTTCTGATCGGCCGGCAGCCGGTTCATGCCGTGCTTGCGCAGAATGCGATGAACGGAGGCGCAGGCGATCGATAGGCTGTGAAACCGCTTCAGGTAGTCAGCAATCTTCCCTGGGCCGAAATGGTAGTGCTGCCGCAGATACAGGATCTTCCCCACGACGTCTTGAGGGGTCGCCCGGGGCGAATGATGCGGCGCCCGAGCGCGATCGGCGAGCCCGAGATCACCGTGCTGGTGGTAGCGCTGCCGCCATTTGTAGAACGTCTTTCGAGAGATCCCGAAGTGTCGGCAGGTCCACGCCACGTTGCCGGCGTCTCTGGCGGTATGAAGAACCCGCAAGCGCCAGTTGGTCAACCGCCTTTGCTCTGAATTCGTCATCCGCTCTCCAATCCAAGGCTTTTAAGCCTAGAAGGAGCCGGATGTCACCTCTGTCCCGTGATTTCACATGATGGGATTGGCTCCTCGGGCTGGACTCGAACCAGCAACCCTCCGGTTAACAGTTTGGTCTAGGTAGTTGGCCTCGTTGGTTCGTAATGGTTTAGCCGCCCTTGGAACCCGCTGTTACCCCCTATTCGGGAGCACATTGTTCACAAATTGATCACGGCTCAGCGCTTTGTTCACGCATTGGGGCACGCGTTGTTCACGGGTGCCCGGTGAAGTCCAGCGGGGACGGCACGCCGACGAGGGAACTTCACCTTTCGTAGCTTATCAGTCGTCCTCGTACTTCAGACCGTCCGAGGGACGATGCAGCCTTTCTACATGGAGCAAGCGGTCCGCTACCTCCGCGGGCGCCGATCTTGGGGTGAAGGATGACGACCACCACCTGGAAACTCCATGCCTGTCGCGAGTTCAGGCTGAGTTGCAGGCAAAATCATCCTACCGTTAACAGCGTGCCCGCGCCGCGACGTCCAATGTGAGCCTGGCGCCACGCCTGCGCAAGAAACTGTGGAGCCCTTTCACGGAGATCATTGTTGACGCGCGGCGCTCGGCTGGGTAGAGTCTCCAGTCGGACACGGCTTCGCCGTTGCCCATGGCGTGTGCCCGGCACTTGAACATGCAGCGCCTTGTCGCTTGCCAACCGGTGCGCACTCGACCCCGTGAAGGGAGTTTCGTTGGACGCTGGCAGTCCTAGCTCTTCAACAATCGAGCGCCCTCAGGACTAGCTGGCCCGGCGTTTCCGTCCCACCGCGTGGACATCCGCCAACCCCCGGCAAATCCGGGGGCTCCAGTGGACCGCAACGGTCCCTGAGAAAGGCGGTGCATCCATGCAAGAGCCGATCCGCTACTACATCACCAAGAGCGGCGAGGAGCCGACCTTGCGCAGCGTCAAGGTCGCGCAAAGCTCGCCAGAGTGCGACGACCAATTCGCCGGGAGTGCTGGTGAGACGGAGCATCGCCGCTCGCCAACACGGCCGACCCCCGCGCCGGCCAAAACCGTGGGGCGTCTCGTCAAGAGGGCAACCCGCGGGCGACCCACTGAGGCATAGGACCGGGTTGACGCAGCGTGCTGAGAGTGGGAGGTATTTGGCGAACAGGCATCATCCGTGCTGTGCCTGAGTCCCCAGAAGTTCGGTAAGTTCGGTAAGTTCGGTAAGTTCGACCCCGGCTTGGCCGCCTGCGCGGCAGTGGTCGGGGAACGCCGCCAGGCTCGCGCGGGCACCCTGGACCTCCCCCTGCCAGCCCACGCCTGGGGAGGGCGTCCTCGGGCCTGCGCTGGGGATGACGGGGGCATATGGGCATGGCAGAAGGACCGGGCATGAGGGACCTTCGCGGTTCCGCCAATCGACTCATGGATGCCCGTTAGCGGCCGGCGCACTGCACGAACGCGCCGTTGACGATTACCATGCGCGTCCCAGGGTGTACCGGGGTGCCTTGTATTTGAACTACTGATCGGAAATCGCAAATGCGTGCCCGCGCGGCAATGTCTCCAGCTGCCGATCATGTCGTGGGGACGTTTCCGCGCGCTGACCTGAGCGCCGCGCTGGCCTCGACTCACCGGGCCGGCTTTGGGCCACAGACACGGGTATTTGATGGGGCGCGAGGCGACGCGACGCGTCAATTGGAGCGGGCCGGGCTGCGTATGCTGGACGGTGATGCGCCGCCCGCGGACGCGCTTCTGATCGTCGTCACCGCTCCAGGGCGGACGGCGATCGTCGCCGAGCTCTTCGAACGTCTTGGCGCGGAGGCCGTGCTCTTTGCCGCGCGCCGTGGCGAGGACAGACCAGCGGCTAGTACACCAGCGTCGATGCAGCCTGACATCCGCATCGGGGATGACGCGGGAGCGGCGTCCGAGGTCTGAGCCGCGATCCAGCTCCACCGTCGATCCCATGCCGGAAGTTGTTGTCACGATTGCTGTTGCCGCCGTTCAGGATTTCCCCTGACCCGCCTGACCGTTCACACCGTGAATCTCGACCTCGGTGGGCTGCCGCGTCCCTGGATGCGTCGTCCCGTGGCGCGGCGCCCTTGACGGGGATGCTGCGGGGTTTCGCGACATCAGCCTTGGGCAACGTGATAGTCAGGATGCCGTCCTTGAAGTCGGCGGTCGCAGCCATCGGACTCGACGACCGATGGCAGGGAGACGGTCCGTTCGAAGGCCCCAAACCGGCGCTCTCGCAATAGCCACCGGTTGCCCTCGCCCGATCTCCTCGACATCCTCCCTGCGCTGGCCCCGGATGCGCAGCGTGTCGCCGAGGACGGTAATGTCGATATCAGACGGTGGTACCCCCGGCACTGAGGCGGTGACGACGAACTTGTCCGGGGTCTCCTTCACGTCCAGCGCCAGACTCGAGGCCATTCCTGGTCCCGGGGTACCTGGCTGGGGCCGGACAAAACTCTCTTCGAGCAGGTTGTTCATCGCCTCACGCAGGCTGACGATATCTCCCCAGGGATCCCAACGCGTGATGCTCACGATGCTTCGCTCCTTCGCCTGATTGGCGTCCGTCCGCCGTTCAGGTCGGCGCGATGCTGAACCCGGATGCGAATCCGTCGCCCTAATTTTGTCCGCAAACCAGCGCCCACGACAACTCATCGAGCGGCCGGTTGACGCAAGAGCCGTTACCCAACATGCTGGACCTGACGATGGGCAGGATCAATCGGTCACGTGAGGGTCCGAGCACTATGGCTCGAATGCCCGCGGTCGAGCGGTCCTGGAGTCGGAGCGTGCGAGGCTATCTCCTGCTGCCGCACCTGGCGCCGGTGCTGGTCGTCGAGCTGGCGACGGCGGCGTTCGCGGTCATCGCCTGGGGCGGCGTGCCGCCGGCGCATCTCCTCTTGCCATTGCTGCTGGCCATGCTGGGCGGGCAACTGGCGATCGGCGCGACGAATGAGCTGGTCGATCTTCCCGTTCGACGCCGTCGGCAAACCCTGGAAGCCATTGCCGAGCGGGGACGTCTCGATTCGCGGCGCCCAGACAATGGTCATCATCGGTCTGGTCATGATGGTCGCGTTCGGGATGCGCTTTGGCATCCTCGGCGTTTGGTCTCCTCGCGCTCGGCACGGGACTGGGGATCGCGTACGATCTCTGGTTCAAGCGGACAGCTTGGTCGTGGCTGCCGTATCTCCTCGCGTTGCCTTTGCTGCCGATCTGGGTTTTTGCCGCCCTGGGAAAACCGGAACCAAGGTTGCTGCTGCTCTACCCGCTCGGCGCACTGGCGACGGTCGGCGTGCATCTCGCCCAGGCGCTCCCTGACGTGGCGATCGATCGCGCGGCCGGATTGCCGACGGCGACGAGTCGCTCTGGCAGCTGCTGACGTTCGTTTTCGCCTGGCTGACGACGCTCTCCGCGCCGGTCTTGGCCTGGCTCGCCGCTGAGTGGCTGGGCGTGACCAGCCGTTATTCGCCATCGAGATTGCCGCCGGGCTCGCGCTCCTGTCGCTTAGCCAGCAACGTCATCTTGGTCGTGGCCAATCGGCGCGTCGGGGTAGCCGCCTGTTTTCCGCTCGTGGCCCTGGCGACGCTGGGGTGCGCGCTGGCGTGGACGCTGATCGTATCGAGGTAGGCGATGCGTTCGGCCTGGAACCACCGCTGGACGAGACGTCCGCTCAGCTGAATCACAGCAGCCAGTCACGGCGCATTCAGGGAATTCGGCAAAGCCGTCGCGGAAGGGTATTGACCAGCAGGCAGGAGAACCGTATAGTCCTGCGGTCCACACACGTGTGACCGCGCCAGCATGGGCCGGCGCGGTCAGTCATAAGCTCGAAGGGGAAAGACGATGCGAGTCGCTTCGGATCCCATCGCCGGCTTCGGCACGCCGGCACCGCCCGCGTCTTGTTGGCGCTCGCGCTCCTGATGAGCGCGTTTCCGCTGCTCACCGCCATGCAACCCGCGGCGGCACAAGACGACGAGATCATCGTCGGACTGATCACCAAGACCGAGACGAACCCGTTCTTCGTCAAGATGAAGGAAGGCGCACAGGCGGCGGCGGACGCCGCGGGCGCCGAGCTGATGACCGCGGCCGGCGCATTCGACGCCGACAACGATGGTCAGGTCACCGCGATGGAGAACATGGTCACGGCCGGCGTGCAGACGGCATCCTGATCACTCCTGGTGACACCAAGGCCATCGTGCCCGCCATCGAGAACGCGCGCGAGCAGGGCGTGCTCGTCATCGCGCTCGACACGCCGACCGAGCCGATGGAGGCGACTGACGCGCTCTTCGCCACCGACAACTTCAAGGCCGGCTTTCTGATCGGCCAGTACGCCAAGGCGGTCATGGGCGACGAAGAGCCGATCATCGCCACCATCGACGGCTCCACCGGCGTTTCGGTCAGCGTCCTGCGCCACAACGGTTTCCTCGCCGGTTTCGGCGCCGCCGATGACGCCGCGGCGACGCCAACCGCGGACATGAGCGTGTTTGCCGAGGACTCGCGGGTGGTCTGCAGCCAGGATGCGGACGGCGATGAGCCGCTGAGCCTGACCGCGATGGAGAACTGCCTGCAGGCGAACCCGGACATCAACCTCGTCTACACGATCAACGAGCCGACCGCGCGCGGCGTTTACACCGCGCTGCAGGCCGCGGGCCGGGAGAACGACGTCCTGATCGTCTCCGTCGACGGCGGCTGCACCGGCGTCGAGGACGTCAAGGCCGGCAAGATCGCCGCGACCTCGCAGCAGTACCCGCTGAAGATGGCGCAGATGGGCGTCGATGCGGTCGTCAATTTCGCCCAGACCGGCGAGGCGCCATCGGGCTACACCGACACCGGCGTGACCCTCATCACCGACGATCCGCAGGAAGGGATCGAGTCCGAGGACACCACCTTCGGTCTCGAGAATTGCTGGGGCTAGTCGCGAGCGAGAGTCTCTAGGGAACTCAGGTCCGGCGTCGCGCCGGACCTGGGACTTCCCTACTCTCTCAGGGACCTTGGGATGGGCGATACCGTCAGGGTTGAGCAGCCGGCTGCGCGGCTTAATGGGGGCATCCGGAGCCTGATCGCGCCGCTGTCCGGTCTGGGGCCGCTCCTCGCGCTCATCCTGGCTTGCGCCTACTTTACGACACAGACCGATCGGTTCCTGACCGGGCCGAATCTCTCGCTCGTCGTGCAGCAGTCGATGGTGGTCGGCGTGCTGGCCATCGGCCAGACCCTGATCATCCTCACCGCCGGTATCGATCTCTCATGCGGCGCCGTCATGGCGCTGGGGTCGATCGTCATGACCCGGCTGGCGGTGGTGAACGGGGTTCCCGTCTTACCTCGCCATCCTGCTCGGGATCGGCGTCTGCGCCGCGTTCGGCGCGCTCAACGGTGGGCTGATCACGCGGGTGCAGCTGCCGCCCTTTATCGTGACCCTGGGTACGTTGAACATCGCCTTCGCCATAACGTACATCTATTCGCAGAACCAGACGGTGACGAATGTTCCGGACGTCGATGACGGTCTTCGGCAACACGTTTCAGGTCGCGGGAACCTCGATCACCTACGGCACGGTGCTGATGTTCGTGCTCTATCTGATCACGTGGTACGTCTTGCGCCAGACCGCGGTCGGCCGCCACGTCTATGCCGTGGGAAACAACCCCGAGGCGGCCCGCCTCAGCGGCATCAACACGTCGGCCTTGCTGCTCGGGGTCTACACCGTCGCGGGGCTCTTCTACGGCATCGCCGCCCTGCTGCTTGTCGGCCGCACCAACGTCGGCAATCCGAATACGGGGCAGACGGAGAATCTGGCCAGCATCACCGCCGTGGTGCTGGGCGGCACGAGCCTCTTCGGCGGGCGCGGCCGGATCATGGGCACGCTCGTCGGCGTGCTCATCGTCGGCGTCTTCCGCAATGGTCTTCAGCTTATCGGGGTCGATTCGGTCTATCAGATTCTGGTCACCGGCATCCTGGTGATTCTCGCCGTGACGGTCGACCAGTTCGCGCGCCGAAGGCAGCAATGAGCGAACGCATCACCTGCAAACGGAACCACACCCGTCCTCGAGGCCCGCGGCCTGGTCAAGCGCTACGGCCACGTCACTGCCCTGGATGGCGCCGATTTCGAGCTCTATCCCGGGGAGATTCTGGCCGTCATCGGCGACAACGGCGCCGGCAAATCGACGCTGATCAAGGCGTTGTCAGGCGCGCTCATCCCGGATGAGGGCGAGATTCTCGTCGACGGCAAGCCGGTTCAGTTCCGCGGTCCGCTCGACGCCCGGCGTCACGGGATCGAGACCGTCTATCAGGATCTGGCGCTGGCTACCGCGCTCGATATCTCCGAGAACATCTTTCTCGGTCGCGAAATCCGCCGCCAGGGCATCTGCGGGCTCGCTGCTTCCGCATGCTCGACAAGCGGCGGATGCGCAAAGAAGCGAACGCGCACATGCAGGATCTCAAGATCGGAATCCGTTCCATGGGCCAGGCGGTCGAGACCCTCTCCGGCGGCCAGCGCCAGGGGGTCGCGGTGGCGCGCAGCGCGGCCTTCGCGCGGCACGTCGTGATCATGGACGAGCCGACCGCGGCGCTGGGTGTCAAGGAATCGCACATGGTGCTCGACCTGATTCGCCAGGTGCGCGACCGCGGACTCCCGGTCATCCTGATCAGTCACAACATGCCGCAGGTATTCGAGGTCGCCGATCGCGTCCACATCCAGCGCCTCGGGCGAGCGGGTGGCGGTCATCGAGCCGCGTAACTTCAAGATGTCGGACGCGGTGGCGATCATGACCGGCGCCATGGTCGGCGAGCGCGTCGAGCGGAACTGAGTCGCCTACGTGGGCAAGCTCCATGCCGGTACACCACCTTGACCCATGCGCTCGAAGCGCGGCCAGTCGAACGCGACGCCGGCCGAGACGCCATCGCCGAGCGTGAACTGACCCGCCTCGGCGACGAGTGGCGACTCGGTGACGTCCTCGACGAAATAGGCGCCGCCGGGTGAGAAGTGGTCGCCGGGCAGGTCGATCTCGGCCAGGCCGTTGAAGTTGAGGTTCATGGCCTTGCCCCAGGCCGAATCGAGCATGCCGCCGATCCAGGTCCGGATCCCCTTCTCCTGGCAGAAGCGCGCGATGGCGATCGCCTCGGCGAAGCCGGAGACTCGCGGCGGCTTGATGTTGATGATCAGGCGGTCGAGCGCGTCGTTCCGCTCCCAGAGCGTGGCCGCCGCCTGGGCGTCGCGCAGGGAGTGGATGCTCTCGTCGAGGCAGATCGGCGTCCGCAGCTCGCGGGCGATCTCGCTGTGCAGGACGATGTCGTCGTCGAAGAGCGGCTGCTCGATCAGCAGCAGGTCGAGGTCGTCCAGCGCCTGCAGACGCCGCCAGTTCGCCAGGTGTAGGCCGAGTTGGCATCGACCTGGAGCAGGATGTCCGGGAAGCGCTCGCGCAGCGCCCGGGCGACCTCGACGTCGAACCCCGGCCAGATCTTCACCTTCAGCCGGCCGTAGCCGAGCGCCGACCGCGCTGCTCGGCGAGCTCGAGCACCTGCTCGATCGTCTTGCCGCCGATGCTGACCCCGACCGGGAAGGTGCGGCGCTCGCCGCCCCACAGCCGCCAGAGCGGCTCGTCCGGCGCGCTGGGCGAGCGATGTCCCAGATGGCGGCCTCGACCCCGCTCTTGGCGAAGACCGCGCCTTTGATCCAGGCGTAGCTCTCCCGCAGCGCCGCGATCGTCGTCGATCGCGCCGTGCTCCCGCTGGGCGCGCGCCACGCTCGGCAGGATGAACTCCCGCAGCGAGGTCAGCACGGCCGGCGTGTCGACCTCGGCCTTGTAGGCCGGGTCGAGCAGCGTCGGGATCTCGCCGACGCCGCGCAGACCGTCGCTCGTCTCGATCACGACGAACGGGCGGTCGAGCGTCTCGTAGGTGCCGAACGAGGTCGTGAACGGCGCCCGGAGCTGCAGCGGCACGCGGTGGACGGTGATGCTCGCGATCGACACGGCGATCAGCCTTTCGGCTTGCTAGGCTTCGCCGCCGCGACGGCGCAGGACGTACCAGTTCTCGCGCTCGCCCGCCGGTCGCGACGTCGGTCGCGAACGCGACGACGTCGTAGGCGCCGGGCCGCATGTCCACGCCGATCGCGATCGGCGCGCAGTCGCTCGCTCGCCCGACGCGCGCCGATTTGGTCGTCATGAACGGCGAGAGCGCCGCGCGCATCTCCGACCGCCAGACGATCGCCCGGCGGGGTCGTCGCTCATCAAGTCGTCGATGTCGCCGGGGATGCGGTAGCGCGCGGCCGCGGGCGCGGTCGTCGACGAGCCGCGTCGCGTTGTCCGGGGTGATCTCCGGGAGTGCGCGCACCAGCGTCCGGGTCCGGTCCCAGGTAGCGTCCGGTCCGCACGTCCTCGATCCGGCCATGCGTCGACCGCCGAAACGAGATCCCAGTGGGCGGTGAAGCGGTCGCTCGGCACGTCGCCGTAGAGGTCGCTCCGGAGCACGCCGTACTTGTCGAGCGTCAGCTCGCGAACGGTGGCGCCGAGCTTCTCCAGATTGAGGCGGGCGTTGGCGCCGCGCATCGGGTCGAAGGTCCAGACGGCGGAGCGATGACCCGGCGCGCAGCGCCTCGTAGCCCTGGAGCAGCTTGAGGTGCCAGCCGAGGTCGCGCGTGCCGCGCTGCTCCTCGCGCACGCCGAGCATGTGGGAGACGAGCGTGCCGGAGCGGCCGCCCGCGGCGATGGCGAACCCGAGCCAGCCGTCGGCGTTGAACCCCAGGTCTTCGCGATAGGCGACGAGGACCGAGCCCGCCCGTGTCGGGAAGGATGGCCAGGATGTTGACCGGAACGAGCTCTTCCGGCGGCATCCCCCAGACTCGCGCCTGCAGGCGAACCACGAGGCTCAGGGCGTCGAGCGGCTCCCTGCTCGCCGTCGACGAGGTCATAGGAGCTGCACTGCGCATGCTGCCAACCGAGGGGAGCAAAGACCACGTCGCCGAGACCGGGAAAGGTCTTCCGCCAGCCATCCCGGTGCCGGCGCAGGCCGAATCGCTCCGGATGGAGCGCGGCCACGGCAAGCTCGATCTCGGCCCGCTCGCGTGTGTCTCGCGCCCTGTTCAGGCGTGATCGTGTCGTTCGGCATCGCGCGGGCATTCTAGCAGCGGCTACGCACGGCGTAATAGCCTGAGGCGCGGGTATTGACGCTCATTGACGTCAGGCCTATGATCCGCCGCGAAGTCACAACCGACCGGCGCTGTGAGCTCTGTCTACAAGCTCCGCGTCGGTAATCCGGCGCGGCGGCCATGAATCCCGCGTCACTGGAGACGTCTCTATCGTGAACGGCGCGGAAATCCGGCTCGGCCAACTCTTCGATCGCGAAAGCGGTCGATCGTTCATCGCGGCATTTGACCACGGTGTGACGCTCGGTCCGAAACCGGGCTCGGAGAGTGTGCTTGCGAGGGCTGGAGCGGATCGTAGCTGGAGGTCCTGACGGCGTTCTGATCTCTCCGGGGACGATGAAGATCGGCGGCCACTCTGTTCGCCTTTCATGGTGCGCCGGTGCCAATCGTGCGCGCGGACTGGATCTACAACAGCGAGGTCTATCCGGGGCTGCCCGCGTTGCTTCAGGACCCTCGGCAGGGCGAGCACTATGAAGTCATCTGCTCGCCGGAGGATGCTCTGGCCATGGGCGCGGGCGCGATCACCATGTTCCTGATCGTCGGCACCGCGGACGGCGCCACGTTCTCCAGCAACGCCCGCCAGGTCGCGGCGAATGTCCAGGCGGCCCGGCGGGCAGGGATTCCGGTGATCGTCGAATCGGTGCTCTGGGGTTCCCGCATGGAGGACAAACGGGATCCGGAGCTGTTGGCGTTCGGAGCGCGCGTCGCGGCCGAGTTCGGCGCGGATGCGATCAAGACCGCCTACACCGGCGATCCAGAAACGATGCGCCAGGTGGTCGAGGGGTGCCCGGTGCCGGTTCTCGTTCTCGGCGGCGTTCGCTCGTCGGATCCAGATGTGGTTCTGGAGGCGACGCGCGGCGCGCTCGACGCGGGCGCCAAGGGTGTTGTCTACGGTCGGAACGTTTGGCAGGCGGACGATCCGATATTGATGTGCGGCCTCCTGCGGCAGGTCATTCACTCTCCGGTAGCGGTTCCGGTCTGATCGACCCGGCCGCTAATCCCCGCGGCGCCGCGGGAACCAAATGTGGGAGCTATGCTCCGGCCCATTCGGGGCCGCGGCCGCGGGTGCGGCCGTAGATGCAGCTGGCGAGGGCGCCAGCTCCGTTTCGAGGAGGATACAGACGGATGGCAGACCGACGAGTGCATGAGCTGGCCCGCGCGCTCTACGCTGGCAGGATCGATCGCCGCGGCTTTGTGCGCGGCATGGCGGCCCTGGGCGTTTCCGCAACGGCAACGAATTTATTCCTAAAGGGTGCTTCAGCCCGGCAGGGCGAAATGGCCACTCCGGACCCCGAAGGGCTCAAGCCGCCGGTGGTAGCGCAGCCATGCGAGGGGGACGGCTGTCTCTGGACCGGGAAGTCGATCACCGTGCAGGTGATTGACGCCTCGGTAAAAGTCCCGCTTGACGAGGTCCGTGGTGAGTTCGAAGCGGCTACCGGGGCAACGCTAACGGTTGTCGGAGACCCGATCGAAGGTGCTTTCGCAAAGCTGATGGACGACGCGACGTCCGGCATCAATGCCTACGACGGCTCGATGATCGGCATGCAATGGCTGGGCGAACTGGTCGAGGGTGGTCTGGTCGTTCCCCTCGACGAATACTACGGCGACACCTCGGGCAAATTCCCGGCATACGACATCGACACTGAGCCTGAGTCGATTCGACTGCTTCGCTACTACGGGGGCCAACAGTACGTAGTCCCGTCAGACTTGGATGGCCAGGCGCTGTACTATCGGCGCGACCTCCTGACCGACCCGGAACACGGCGCGGCCTTCGAGGACGAGTATGGATACGCGATGCCCGTGCCTCCGCAAACGTGGGAGCAGCTCCGGGATATTGCGTTCGAGAGGTATTGAGGGTGAGGGGTGGCCTCGGCCGGATCCATCAGCGTCTGCGGACGCGGCCGTCCCGTGGCCCTGCACACCAGTCGAACCCGAACTCGCCGAAGGGCGTGCGCACGCTCGCGCGATCCTTGGTGATGCGGAGCCCGCCCTGATCGATGCCGAAATCGAGCTCGCTCGGCTTTGTGCCGCCGCGCACGCGGGGCTTGGCTCGAGCAATCTCAGGCGGCGCCGCATCCGGGGCAGGCGGCGGCGGTGCTGGGGGTGGAGCTGCGGCCGTGCGCGTGGGTGCCGGCTGCACCGTGGCGTCCGGCTTGGGTGCCGGCGCCTGGGCCGGCGGCATGGGTTCCTCGGCGCGCGGCGGCGGAGTTGGGACCGGTACGCTCGATTGCACCGGCGCCGGCGCTGGCGGCGACGCCTTCACGGACACCATCGCCAGCACGGCCCAGCAGCCCATGAAGCCGACCACCAGCGTGAGGAGAGCAGCGAAAGCCAAGCGCATGTTCGAGCTGGGCATTCGGGCCCCTTTGGGCGTTCCACGAAAATCGACGCGTGGAGTGTAGGCGGCGGCAGAGGCCGCCGCTGTTCCTGCGGGAACACCCAGATCGCCGCTGGTCCAGCGTTCTGACTCACAAAACGAACCCGCTTGTCATGCCGGGGCTTGTCCCCGGCATCCAGTTATCCGCGAGCGCTGGAGCCGGCGGCACGATGGATCCCGGTGACAAGCACCGGGATGACCGAGGACTACTTCAGTCAGCGCCAATCCGTGCGTGATCGAAATCGATGTGGCGGCATTGTCATGCCGGCCGAAGGCGCAAGCCTGCGAGCCGGTACCCAGGGCGCCAGTCTCCCGCTGCGACGTCGGCCTGGGTACCGGATATTTCGCTGACGCGAAATTCCGGCATGACAGTGTGCCGGCGCGGGGATGTCCCTTTCGTGGCCTCTGCGAAGATGCGATCGCGCCGGCGACGCGACGGCTCGGCCTCGGGGCCGGAGCGTGTTTGCCTTACCGGGAGGCGGCGGGCCGCGGGGCGGGCGGGCGTGGTAGGTGAGCGGTCACATCGGGGAAGCGAGCATCGACATGGCAGCGCAACTCGAGCGGGCGACGAGCCGTCGCCGCTTCCTGCAGTTCCTGGCGGCCAGTCCGCTGCTGGCGCACGCCGGCCTGCCGGTGCTTGCGCAGGGGAGCGCGCCGCCGGCGGATGGGCTGATCGCCTCGGCGCGGGAGGCTCTCAACGTCTTCGAGTTCGAGCCGGTGATGCGCCGCAACGTGGCGCCGGTGCACTTCGCCTACGCCGCGACCGGCTCCGACGACGAGGCGACCCTGCGCGCCAACCGCGAGGGCTTCGGCAAGTTCCAGCTGCGCCCGCGGCGGCTGGTCGATGTCAGCCAGGTCGACATGGGCGTCGAGATCCTGGGGACGCGCTACGCCAGCCCGATCGTGCTGGCGCCGACGGCGAGCAACACCGCCTTCCATCGCGAGGGCGAGGTGGCCGTGGCCAAGGCGGCGCGAGCCGGCAACCACCTGCAGATGCTCTCGACCGTGGCGACGACGGCGGTGGAGGCGGCCATGCCGCGCGGGGCCCCGGTGTGGTTCCAGCTCTACGCCACGCAGAAATGGGAGGTGCCGAAGCCCTGGCGCAACGGGCCGAGCGGGCCGGATGCCGGTGCTGGCGGTGACCGTCGACGTGCTGGCGCCGCAGAACTGGGAGGCTTATCGCCGGGCGCAGCGGGCCGATGCGGCGCAGTGCGGCGGCTGCCACGGGGCGACCTTTCGCGATTTCGTGGCCCGCAAGCCGAACTTCGACGGCCTCGACCTCGCCGGCGTTTTCACCTCGGGCGCCACCAACCTGACCTGGGACCGATCAGCGTCTGCGCGACGCGTCAAGATGAAGTTCGTGCTCAAGGGCATTCTGGCGCTCGAGGACGCGCGGCTGGCCGCGCGAGCCGGGGTCGACGGCATCATCGTCTCCAACCATGGCGGGCGCGCCGAGGACAGCGGGCGCGCACCATCGAGGCGCTGCCCGAGATCGTCGAGGCGGCCGGCGGGCGCATGCCCGTGCTGGTCGACGGCGGCTTCCGGCGCGGCACCGACATCGTCAAGGCGCTGGCGCTCGGGGCCGCCGCGGTCGCCATCGGCCGGCCCTACCTGTGGGGGCTCGGCGCCTTCGGCCAGGCGGGGGTCGAGCGGGTGCTGGAGATCCTGCGCGCCGAGACGCGGTTTGCCATGCAGCAGCTCGGCGCGCCGACGATCCGGGACCTGGTCCCGGCCATGGTGCGGCGCGCCTGATATCCCCGGGGTGGCGGGGCCCGTGACTTGCGTCGCGCCGCGCGCTGTGCTGGACCTGACCGGGCTGGGCTGCAACTCCTTGCGCGGGCGAACGGAGGGTTGGACCATGACGCTCGATGCCGATGTGGCTAGCGCCCTGGCGGGCGTCACCACCGCCACCGTCACCACGGTGCTGCTCAAGAGGGGCTGCGCAACGTCTGGATGCGCGGCACGCGGCCGCTCCGCGCGGAGCCAGCCGCGCAGCGTCGGGCGGGCCTTCACGCTGCGCTTCGTGCCGGCGCGCGAGGACCTCGCCACGCCCGCCGTCGTGGTCGCGCCCGATCTCCACGCGCGCGGCGATCGAGGCCATGCCGGCGGGCTGCATCGCCGTCGTCGACGCCATGGGCGTGACCGATGCCGGCATCTTCGGCGACATCCTGTGCGCGCGCATGGCGAAGCGCGGCGTCGCCGCGCTGGTCACCGACGGCGTCGTGCGCGACGTCGCCGGCGTGCTCGGCACCGGGCTTGCCGGTGTGGTGCCAGGGCGCCGCCGCACCGCCCTCGGTCGCCGGCCTCACGTTCGTCGGCTGGCAGCGAGCCGATCGGCTGCGGCGGCGTGGCGGTGTTTCCCGACGACGTCGATCGTGGCCGACGGCGACGGCGCCGTCGTCATCCCGCCGCGCTGCTGGACGAAGTGGTGGCGGCGGCGGCCGAGCAGGAGCGCCTGGAGGGGTGGATCATGCAGGAGGTCGAGGCCGGCGCCGCGCTGCCGGGCCTCTATCCGCCCGACGACGCCGCCAAGGCACGCTATGGGGCCGCCATGCGCCAGCGCCGGCGCTAAGAACGCGCTGCGGGAGATCTGATCATGCAGCTCGAGGGCAACTGGACCTACCCCACCGCCATCCGCTTCGGCGCCGGCCGCATCACCGGGCTGGCCGGGGCCGCCGAGGCCGCCGCATGCGACGGCCGCTGCTGGTCACCGACCCGCGCCTGGCCCAGATGCCGATGGTGCAAGCGGCCCTGGCGCAACTTGCCGCCGCCGGCACCCCGGCCGGCCTCTTCTGCGACATCAAGCCCAACCCGGTCGCGGCCAACATCGAGGCCGGCGTCGCCGCCCTAAACGCCGGCCGGCATCGTCACCGGGGCGAGAGTCCCCGAGATGACGGTCGTGGGTCCCTCGATCATCTGGACCATCTGGGGCGTCGGCGTCGGCGGGGCGAGCGTGACGGCCGGCATGTTCAGTTGAACCGGAGGAGAAGTCGGTGGCGGGGGCTGGATGACCGGCACGTTCACGTGGACCGAAACCGGCGTCGGTGTTGGCGGCGGGATGACTGGAACGTTCACCTGGACCGACTGCGCCTGGCCGAACAGCACCCTGGCGACCGTGCCGTCGGCCCGGTAGATCCGGCCGGTCCACGTCGTGAGATCGATTTCGAAGTAGCCGCCAGCGCCCACGTTCTGGGTGTCCGATGCCCACCGCGGGTTTTTCTTGTTGTAGATGACCAGGTTGCCGTCGGGCTGCATGATGACGTGGGTGGCGGCCTTGCCGCTCGTGCCCGTCGCCCACTTCGGCTGGTTGGCGGCGTCGTACAGGACGAGGTTGCCGTCCGGTTGCATGATGAGGTAGCCCTGGCCCGCCACCTCGATCGTTTGCCCCTTGTCGAGGCGTTGGTTGGCGTTCATGCGAATGGTGGTTTGCGCCGCCGCTTCGCCCGCAAAAAGAACCGTGACCAGCGCCATGAGAATGCTCGCCCGGATGAGCTTCATCATTGCACCTCCCCTTATGCCGTCGGTGGAAATCGCCCGGATTCTCCGCCCGTGAACTGACCAAAGTCAACGCAACGGTCAGGCGAAGTGATTCGCAGCGCGAGGAGACTCGACGTAGGAGGCCGCCTTGCATCAGTTCGCGGCGCGAGAGTCTCCCGAGGTAATCGAGGGAGGAGCCTCGCGCCGCGGGAGGCGGAGCGCAGCGAGGCGAAGCCGAGCAAGCGAAGCCGACGTGTTGGTGGAGCTGAACGGGATCGAACCGTCGACCTCCTGAATGCCATTCAGGCGCTCTCCCAACTGAGCTACAGCCCCACGACGGAGGGCGCGCAGAATAGCACCAATGGTTCGCTCGAAAAAGAGCTCGAGCGCAGCAGTACAGTTGCGGCGATGAGCCGCCCGATCACCCGGCGCGACGCCCTCGCGGTTCTCGCCGGTTCGGCTGTCAGCCTGCGCTTCGCGTCCGCCGCGGAGCGCCGCCCATCTCGAGAGGGAAAGAAAAGACCTCCCAACTTCGTCGTCTTCATGACCGACGACCAGCGTCAGGACGCGATGAGCGTCGCCGGCAACCGGATTCTTCGCACGCCAAACATGGACCGCATCGCGCTCGAGGGAGTCCGATTCGGGGAGTCGTTCGTAACGAACGCTCTCTGCGGACCCAGCCGCGCGTCCTTCCTGACCGGCCTCTATTCGCACGCGCACGGCTACATCTCGAACGCCGATCCGCCCGCCTTCGAGCACCAGAAGGGAATCAAGCATCGGACGACCTACGTGGACCGACTGCAGGAAGCGGGCTATCGGACGGCGATCGTCGGCAAGTGGCACCTGCGGGGCAGCCCATCGGAGTCCGGCTTCGATCGATGGGTCGTCTTCCCCTGGCAGGGGGAGTACTTCGATCCCGACATGATCGCCAACGGCGCGGCCGTCAAGATGCGCGGGCACTCCTGCGACGTCGTCGGCGACCAGGCCCTGGCCCAGCTCCGCGACGCGGCTCCGGATAAGCCTTTTTGCCTCCTCGTCCACTTCAAGGCTCCGCATCGCTCCTGGGAGCCGCCCGCGCGGTTCGAAAGGACCTTCGCGGACGTGGAGATTCCGGTCCCCCGCACTTTTGAGGACCGACTCGAAGGCCGGCCGGAGGCTGTCCGCCGCGCCACGATGGCCATTGCCGACATGGGCGACTTCGCGAAGCGGGGGGTTTCCCCGGACCTGCCGCGCGAAGAGCGCAAGCGCCGCAACCTTCAGGAGCTCGTCCGGAACTACTACCGGGTTCTTCTCGCGGTGGACGAGAACGTCGGTCGGGTTCTGAAGTATCTGGACGAGAAACGTCTCGCCGACGACACCGTCGTCGTTTACACGTCGGACAACGGTTTCTTTCTCGGCGAGCATGGCTTGTTCGACAAGCGGCTCATGTACGAGCCGTCCATTCGAGTTCCCATGCTCGTTCGATTTCCCTCGCGGTTCCGACCCGGCGGCGTGGACTCCGAGCACATGGTCCTGAACGTCGATCTCGCGCCGACCTTGCTGGATCTCGCCGGCGTCGCCCCGCCGGCCGGCCTGCACGGGCGGTCCTTCCTTCCGCTCCTCGATCGCCGGAGAGTCCCGTGGAGGGACGCTTTTCTCTACGAGTACTACGAGTACCCCGCAGCGCATTGCGTGCGCAAGAACCGGGGCGTGAGGACCGACCGCTGGAAGCTGATCCACTTCTTCGAGCAGCCCGAGGAATGGGAGCTCTACGATTTGAAGACCGATCCGGACGAAACGAACAACCTCGCCGATCGCCGGGATCAGCGGGAGCGCGTTCGGCGGCTGCGCGAGCGAATGGAGGCGCTCCGGCGCGAGCTCGGGGACGCCGACCCGCCGGGTCCCCCTCCGGTCGCGGCGACCTGCGGCATCCACGCCTGAGCTTCGAGCCGGGTTCGGAAGCCCGGCTCGTGGGCTCGTCCGTTACTGCTTGTCGTAGATCGCGGTGCTCTCGATCTTGTTCCCTTTCGCGTCCGTAAAGCTCGACGTGACCGTCCGGCTCTTGCCGTCAGCCGACGCGACGACGCGACCGGTCACGGTCACCTTGCCGCCTCTCTTGCCCACGAACTCCAGCGTGCGATCGTCGATTTTCCTGTAAGACCGCGTGTCCGAACTCGGGTCGCCGGGCGCGGGGTAGTCTTTTCCATCGACCTTGCCCGTCCACTCGTGATGCACCGGCTTGCCGTCGCTGGTGATTCCATCCACCGTCACCTTCAATCCGTCCCCTGCGGCCGTGTAGATCACCGTGACGTTCTTCGTGGCCCCCGCGCCGAGCTTCGACTTGGACTCGTCGAGTTTCCAGGTGCCCATGTGCGCGTCCGCCGCGATGCCCGCAGCGACGCCGGCAAGAAATGCTGCCAGAGATGCCAGGACCGTGCGCGTCTTCATGATCCCTCCTTTGTGTTATCGAAAGTTGCGCCGGATCACATTCTTCCATCCATGGCCGTTATTTCGCGGACGCCGGCTTCGTGCCCATGGCCAGCGCCTCGAGCTTCCGCCGCGCGAGCTCGACCATCGGTCGAAGCTCCGGATCGCACTCCTCCCAGAGATCGATGAACGCTTTGTAGCTCACCGCGGCGTTCTTCGAATCCCCCTGGCGGTCGAGGATCTCGGCACGGCGGAAGGTCGAGAGCGGGAGGTACACGAATTCGAAGACGGAAGACTCGACGAGGTGGTCGAACCACTTCCGCGCCTCGGGATAGCGGCCCGCCTCGTACAGGAGCTCGGCCCGGGTGAAACGCTCGTACGCCTCCGAAACGAAAGGCGACTCCAGGGGATTCTTCGTCTCGGAGAGCAGGGGCTCGAGCTCCTTCAGGGCCTCGGCCGGCTTCCCCTGAACGCGAGCGATCTGCGCACGAACGCTGCCGGCGAAATCGGCCGCCAGAGTCTTGTAGCCGGTCGGAAACTTCTGCCGCTCGATCTCGTCCGAATACTGCTTCGCGCGGTCCACGTCGCCCATTCGGGCGCTGACGAGCGCCATCAGGTACATCCGCAGCAGCAGGTGCAGGTCGTAGTGGGCGTCGATGAACACCGCCGGGTTCTCGACCCGAGGCACCATCGCGGGATCGAGTTTCACGAGCCTGTCGCGAATCGCAGAAAGCTCGGCTTGCGAAACCGGGAGGAACGAGAGCGAGGAAAAGAGCGCCCGATACTCGAGCGAAGTCCAGGGATCCCAGGGGGCGATCGTCTCCAGCGACTTCCGGGCGTCCGCCCACCTGCCCCGGGCCAGCGCGAGATGGGCCATAGCAACGTGCCCGTAGGACCGGACCCTCGGTGGACGGGAAGGCGACACGAGAAGCTGGGCGATCCGCTCCGCGCCCCGGAGATTCCGGGCATACAGGCTCACCTCCAGGAACGCCATGGCGATCGCGGGCCCGTCGGAGCGATCGAGCTCGGCCAAGATCTGGTCCTGTTTCTCCCGGTCGTCGATTGCAAAGGCCTGCAAGGCCCGGATCGCGCGAACGCGCTCGGGACTTTCTTTCCCGAGCGCCAGGAATCTGTCGACGAGCGACGTCATCGCGTCGGTGCGACCCTCGAACGCCTCGATGCGCGCGAGGTGCACGAGCGAAGCGAAATGGTTCGGCTCAAAGGAAAGGACGCGCTCGAAGGCCGCCCGGGACTCGGTGAAGGACGCACCGTACAGTGCGTTGCGGTGGAACAGGACTTCTCCCAGCTGGTACCAGCCTTCGATCTCGTCCGGGTACGTCTGAACGATCGCGCCGTAGAGGCGCTTGGCCTCGAGGTTGGCGCCCTGTCTCCAGACCTTCGACGCTTCCAGGAGACGGCGATCCCGATCGCTCAAGTGATCGGCGTAACGGTCCGCCTGTTCCGCGGCCTGGGTGTGGAGCTCCTGGGGAGTCCCCAGCCACTCCAGGGCGACGCTCAAGCGATACCAGGCGAGGGCGAACTGCTCGTCCAGCTCCACGGCCTTCCGAAACGCCTCGACGGAGGATCGGAAGTCTCCGCGCTGAAACTCGCTTTCGCCGTCGAGGTAAGCACGGAACGCCGGGAGCGACGACGTCGTCACGGCGGCCACCCGGTTGCTCCGCGCGGAGGATTCCGCGCCCAGCTCGGCGAGAAGTCCGATCGCGAGCTCGTCCACGAGCTCGAACGCCTTCACCACGTCTCCGGCCGCGGCGGTCTGGACCGTGGCCTTCAACGCGCCCTCGACGGGGTAGAGCGAAGCATCGATCTGAACCTTGCCGCCGACCTCGACGATGCTCCCGAGCACGTAATGCTGTGCGTGCAGTTTGCCGGCGGCCCGCCGGCCCTGTTCCGGATCGAGCGGGTCCTCTCCGTCGTCGAGCCCCGCGATGGCCCGCGGATCGATCGCCCGCAACTCTCCCGCATGATCGAGCTTGGCGCTCAGAAGCTCGACCATGCCGTCACCGAGGTACTGGTACTGGCTGCTGCCGCGATACCGAAATGGGAGGACGGCCACGCTCGTGGACGAAACGACGGGCTGCGTGCTCGAGGAAGTCGGCCGGAAGCGCCAGGCGGCCCAGACGCCGACCAGAAGGACCAACGCGCCCAGGGCGACGGCCGGCCACCAGCGGCGCGAGATTCGACCGACACCTCTTTCCAGCGGCGCCGTAATGGGCATGATCTGTGTGAGCGACTCGCTCAAGTCCGTTGCGGGAAGGTCAGCGAGCAGGTTCTCGGCGCTCCGGTATCGCGAAGACGGATCTTTCGAGAGAGCCTTCGCGACGATCGCTTCCAGGGTTCGCGGCACCGGTGAGATTTTCGAAATCGGTTTCGGGTCGCCTTTGAGAATGGAAAAGATGACGGCCGGGACGTTGTCACCTCGAAACGGCGGCCGGCCGGTGAGCATCTCGTACATCACGACGCCCCAGGACCAGATGTCCGTTCTGGGATCGACGGCATCCCCCCGCACCTGTTCCGGCGCCATGTACGCCGCCGTTCCCGTGGTGGTATCGCCCTGGGTGATCCGGGCCGCTCCGGGCACCATCGCGAGGCCGAAATCGAGAATCTTGACGGCGCCCTCGTTCGTGAGTGCGATGTTTCCGGGCTTGATGTCGCGATGAACGATGCCGCGCGCATGCGCCTCGGCGAGGCCCTGCGCGACTTTCGTGCCGATGCGAACGGCTTCCTCCACCGACACGGGCCCGCGGGCGATCCGCGAGGCGAGCGTCTCCCCTTCGACGTAGGCCATGGCGATAAACGTGCGGCCGTCTTCGGTTTCGCCGATCTCGTAGATCGTGCAGATGTTGGCGTGATCCAGGGCCGACGCGGTCCTGGCTTCTCTCAGGAAGCGTCTCTCGGCGGCGTCTTCCCCGCCGAGATGGGGAGGCAGGAACTTCAGGGCGACGAGGCGGTCCAGCTTGAGGTCTCGCGCCTTGTAGACGACCCCCATGCCACCCTGGCCGAGTCGTTCGAGGATCTCGAAGTGCGAGACCGTCTGGCCAATCATTAATCGTCGCTCTCGCTCGCTCGCGCTCTGGCTTCGCCACCGGCGTTCGGCTCGGCAGGACGGCCTCGACCGACCGCCTGATCGCTCGCTCGCTCACGCTCCCGCGGCGCGAGGCTCCTCCCGGAGGGAGACTCCTCGCGCCGCGAGCGAAAAAGGATAGCCCTACCGACTCCGAAAAGAGCCTGAAGCCTCGACCCTGGCTCGCGGCGCGAGCGAAAAAGGGTCGCCCTACCGACTCCGAAAAGAGCCTGAAGCCTCGACCCTCGCTCGCGCCGCGAAAAGATCGGACGATTCTATCGGCTTCGCTCTCGCGCGCTATTTCTTGTCGTAGACGAAAGTCGAGTTCACGGTCTCACCCTTCGAGTTCGTCCCGGTATGGGTGATGGTCATCGTCTTGCCATCCTCGGACACGACGACGCTGCTCGTGACCGTGGCCTTGCCATCCTTCTTCCAGACGTTCTCGTAGCTGCTGTCGTCGATCTTCTTCGGCGAGGCCGTGTCGGCGTCCGGATTGCCCTTGTACGGGACCTCCTGGCCGTCGAACTTCGACACGAACTCCGTGTGAGTCGGCTTACCTTCCGCATTGGCCCCATCGCCGGTGAATTTGATCCCGTCCTTCGTCGCCTGGTACTTCAGCGTCAGGCTCCTGGGCCCCGGACCCGGCTCGACCTTGGATTTCGCGGTGTCGAGCTTCCAGGTGCCCAGCCAGTTTTCGGCAGCGAGGACGACGGAACTCGAAACGAAGATGGCGGAGCACGCCACCAGCGACACCATGAGCGGGTTCTTCCGCATGACTGCCTCCTTCAAAAGGGTGTTCGTCGAATCGCAGGGAACCGTCGGGTTCCCGAACTGTTGCGCATCCTACTCCGGGAACCCCTTCTGCTGTCCGCAGTTGACAAACGCCGAGACCCGCCTTATGAAGGATGCCAAGAACCCCCGGCGTCCTGAGTTTCGGATATGCGATTCAGGAGGAGGTCACATGAAGCGGTCCCGAACGGGTCTTCTGACGAGCGCCCTTCTCGTTCTCCTGTCGGCCCTGCCCGCGTTCGCCCAGTCGTCGGGAGCGATCACCGGCGTCGTGCGCAATGCCGGAGGCGAAGCCATGCCCGGAGCCACGGTGACCGCCACTAACCAGGACACGGGGAGCTCGCGCGGGGCCCGGTCCGACGCGAACGGCGCCTATTCGTTTTCGGGGCTTGCTCCGGGCGTGTACTCCGTAACGGCCGAGCTCCCCGGATACGGCAGAACCGGTCGACAGGAGGTCCGTCTCGCGAGCGATCAGGCGGCAACGCTCGACCTCACTCTCGACCTCAAGGTCGCGGAGGAGGTCACGGTCACGGCCATGAAGCGGGAAGGGGAAGACACGGTGTTCAGCACGCCCGTCTCGATCGCGGCGCCGACCGAGGAGGTCTTGCGGGAGCGGGGCGCCGAGACGATCGAAGCGGTCGCCTCGAACGTCGCCAACTTCGCGGTGCAGAACCTCGGGCCCGGCCAGAGCCAGGTCTCCCTGCGCGGCGTCTCGTCGGGCCAGATCGCGCGGGACCAGCCGGGCCCCAAGGAGGAAGTGGGCGAATACCTGGATGAATCGGTCATCTCTTTCCTCCTTTTCACGCCGGATCTTTCCCTCTTCGACATGGATCGCATCGAGGTGTTGCGCGGTCCGCAGGGAACGCTTTTCGGCTCCGGCTCGCTGGGCGGCACGGTGCGATACGTCACCAACCAGCCGGAGCTGGGCATAACCCGGTATTTCGCGGAGCTCACCGGCTCGACCATCAGCGACGGAAACCAGGGCGGCAACGTCAAGTTGGGCTTCAACGCCCCGCTGGGCAGCATGGCCGCCATCCGGGTCGCGGGTTACTACGATCGGTTCGCGGGCTACCAGGACGCGGTCCAGCCCGACGGATCCGTCGACGAGGACGTCAACACCGGCGACCGCTTCGGCGGACGCGTGGCAATCGCGATTGCTCCGAGCGACAGCGTCACGATCACGCCTCGATTCGTTTACCAGAAGGTCGAGGCGGACGGCTGGAACCGCACCGACATCTACAACATCCTCGCCAATCCATTCACCACGACGCGGCCGCCAGTCGAGCTCGGCGAACGCGAGCTCTTCACTCAGATCCCCGAGCCCTACACCGACGAATTCTGGCTCGCGGACTTGAAACTCAACGTCAACTTCGGCGCCGTGAGCCTGACCTCCATCACCTCTTACACGGATCGCGACATCCTCGTCGTCCGCGATGCAGGCGCGTTGACCTCCAGCATCACCCGCGAGGTCCTGGGCGTGCCCGAGGCCGTCTACACGATCGACGCACCCCTCAATGACGTCACGAAAGCGCACGGCTGGACGCAAGAGCTCCGATTCTCGGGGGGCAGAGACCGCTTCCGGTGGGTGGCCGGCGGCTTCTACGCCGACTCGACCAAGACGTACGCCCAGGATCTCATCGTGTCCGGGTTCACGGCAGCCACCGGCATTCCCTCACAGGGACTCCGCGCACCCACGGATCACCTGTTCTTCTCGGACCTCTCTTACGACACGACCCAGTGGGCTCTTTTCGGGGAAGGAACCTTTTCCGTCACCGAGAAGTTCGACGTCACCGGCGGCGTTCGCTACTACAACTTCACCGACGACAAGGAGCAGATCTTCGACGGCCTCTTCGGCAACGACAACAACGGCACCTCCCTGGTGTCTGCGCCCGGCACCACCGAGGCCGACGGCTTCGCGCCGCGCTTCATCGCCAGCTACAAGGTGACCGAGAACACGAATCTGAACGCCCAGGTCTCCAAGGGCTTCCGGTTGGGCGGGATCAACGACCCGTTGAACGTTCCCCTCTGCACGGCCCAGGACCTGATCGTCTTCGGCGGCCAGCCGGGCTTCAAGGACGAGACCGCCTGGAACTACGAGATCGGCTCGAAGTCCCGGTTGGCCGGCGGGCGCGGCCTGTTCAGCATCTCGGGGTTCTACGTGGACATCAAGGACCTTCAGGTCGTCGTGACCGCGGGCTCCTGTTCCTCCCGGCTCGTGTTCAGCGTTCCCAAAGCCCGCAGCGTCGGGGGTGAGGTGGAGTTCGCGCTGGCGGTGAGCGACAACTTCGACTTCGCCGTCTCGGCCGGGTACAACGACTCCGAGATCCGGTCCGACGTGAGGGATGGTACAGGCGCCATCGTGTCCGGTATCGAGTCGGGAGAGCGCCTGCCGAGCGTTCCCTATTTCCAGTTCGCCGGGACGGCCACTTACCAGCAGCCGATCTCCGACGAATTTCGGGGTTACGTCACCGCTGCCTACCAGCACGTCGGCTCGCGCTTCACCCAGGTCGGCGACAACCTGCTCGGCAGTCTGGATCTGCTTTCGTTCGGCGCCAACAATATCGGCGGCCCGTTTACCCAGAGCACCTTTACCTATAACCCGGAGCTTCCGGCCTACGACATCGTCAACCTGCGGCTGGGCGTGCGCTTCAGCAACTTCGACATTGCCCTCTTCGCAAACAACCTGTTCGACGAGCGGGCCCTGTTGGCGCTCGACCGGGAACGTGGAACTCGTGCGCGCATCGGGTTTCTGGTCAATCAGCCGCGAACGTTCGGCGTTTCGACACGCGTAGACTTTTAGACCTTATTTGCAGGTGAGAGCGTCGCTGGCGGCTTGAACCGGATGTCCAAGCTGTCGCGACGCACTCTCCTGGCCTCATTGCCGGTCGCGACGGTTGCCCACGCCCTCTCGGCAGCGGGGAGTCCCTCCCCCGCGGGCAAGAAGACGAGCCGGGCTCGCGGCGCGAAGGGACCGAGCGTGGTCGTCGTCGGCGCCGGCGCCTTCGGCGGATGGACGGCGCTCCACCTCCTGCGTCAGGGAGCAAGGGTCACCCTGATCGACGCGTGGGGACCCGGCAACTCCCGCGCTAGCTCGGGCGGCGAGACTCGGGTGATCCGCGGGACCTACGGGCCCGGCCGCGTCTACGTGCAACTGGTGGTCAAGTCCCTCCAGCTCTGGCGCGAGAACGAGAAGCGCTGGGGCAAGCGGCTGTACCACCGGACCGGCGCGCTCTGGATGGTCGGGAAAAAGGACACCTACGAGAGGGCCTCCCTGCCGCTCCTCCGGGAGGCGGGTCTCGCCTTCGAAGAGGTGAAGCCCGCCGAGCTGGCCCGGAGATACCCACAAATCAACGTGGAGCAGGTCGAGTGGGCCATTGTCGAAAAGGACGCGGGGTACCTGACGGCCCGCCGCGCCTGCGAGGCCGTTCTGGAGGGTTTCCAGGCCGAAGGGGGCGAGTACCGCCAGGCCTCCGTGGAGCCGCCGGGCATCGAAAGCGGGAAGATCGCGGGGATCGCGCTCTCCGACGGCGCCCGGGTCACGGCGGATGCGTACGTGTTCGCCTGCGGACCCTGGCTCGGAAAAGTCTTTCCCGCCGTCATGGGGAGTTTCATCCGCCCCACCCGGCAGGAGGTGTACTTCTTCGGGACTCCGCCCGGCGACACCCGTTTCTCCGACGACGTGTTTCCGGTCTGGATCGACAACGGAGAGCGGCTCTTCTACGGCATCCCCGGCAACCAGTGGCGCGGGTTCAAGATCGCGGACGACACGCGGGGAGCGCCGTTCGACCCCACGGCCGGCGAGCGCGTGGCGAGCGCCGAGGGCATTCGTGCGGCTCGCGAGTACCTCGGCTTCCGCTTTCCCGCTTTGAAGGACAGCCCGCTTCTCGAGTCGCGGGTCTGTCAGTACGAGAACTCTCCCGACGAGCACTTCATCGTGGACCGCCATCCGGGGACCGACAACGTCTGGATCGTGGGGGGCGGCTCGGGCCACGGCTTCAAGCACGGACCCGCCTTAGGAGAGCTCGCCGCCGGCAACGTGCTCGGGAAAAAACCGCTCGAGCCGTTCTTCTCGCTGTCCCGCTTCCCGGTCAAGACCTGACGGGAAGCGTCCCGGACTCCGCCGCAACCGCAGGCGCCATATCGCCCAACTGCTCGCGCCAAGCGTCGAGTCCGCCGACGAGCGCTGCCGCGTCGAATCCCATTTTCTGAAGCTGTCGCGCCGCACGGGCGCTGGTTGCCTCGTCGGGTCAGGTGCAGTACGCGACGATCGACTGGTCGCGGGCTCGTTTCGCGGCCCAGTTCTCGACCTCGTCGGGAGAGACGCGGACGGCGCCCGGAATGCTCTGCGGATCCCGCGCGAAGCCGGATCGCGAACGTACGTCCAGCACGAGCGGAGGGTTCGGGCCGGAGAGCCGTCGAAGGAGCTCCTGAGGCTCGATTCGCGCCGTGTCCTGCGTCCCCCGGGAGTCCCCGCGCAGGAGCTCGCTCGCCGTGCTGACCCGTTCCTCGTCCAGAGTGGCCGCGGCGACGCGGGCCCCGTAGAGCGCCGCCAGCGGCGTTGCACTGACGCCGTGCAGAATGACGGAGACGGTCACGACGACTCCGACGATGGCGAGGATCATCACGCCCGCCGGCACACCGGCCTGAACGACGAGCAGTGCCAGCAGCAGCGACGCGAGCCCGCGCGGCCCGAACCAGGCGATGAACCACCGGGCGCTCGGCGACACGGCCGCTCTCCGAAGGACGATCAGAACCGCCGCCGGACGGGCGATGAAGAGAGTGAAGGCCGCCAGGGCGAGCGCCGCGGCGAGCGGCACGGTTCCCACGAGCGTCACGAGCACCGCGCCGAACAGGATGAATGTGAAGAGCATGATCATCTCAGCGGTTGCGTCGCCGTATTCGAGGAAGCAGTCGCACAGCTCCAGGTCGAGGGCCGCGATCGCCGCCCCCGCCGCAAAGGAGGCGAGGAACCCGTCTCCCCCCGCCGCCACCGCGGCGGTGTACGAGGCGAAAACCAGCCCCATCCCGAAGAGCGCCTGGTACTCCCGGCGGATGCCGAAGCGGCGGTCGACCCGCATCATCAACCACGCGCCCAGCGCTCCCACGGCGAAACCCACGGCGGGACCGAGGATGAGCAGCTTGCCGAGGAGGATCGCCCACTCTCCGAGAGACGACGCGCGGGCCTTCGTAATCGCGATCGCGACGAGCACGATCGGGAGGACGACGAGGTCATTCGTGGCGGCCTCGACCTTGAGCGACTGCCGCACCGCGGACGGGATTTTCTGGTCGCGCACGATGTCCCGAACCACGACGGGGTCGGTCGAAGACAGGATGGCGCCGATCAGGATGGAGACGACGATCCCCGTCCCGAAAAGGAAGTGCGCCGCGCCCGCCACCAGGAGCAGGCAGAGGATCGTCCCCGGACCGAGCACGAGCGACGGAACCAGCCACTCGCTCGCGGAGCGGTCGAACTTCATCCGCACGGCGTCGAGAAACAGAACCAGCGAGAGCGTCACGATCGCGACCGCCTCGAGCATCGGAGACTGAGGCGTCAGGGAGATGACCCCTCGATAGCCCAGCAGAACGCCGAGCCCCAGGAAGATCATGGGGAACGACAGGGGCGCCCTCGAGACGACCCCCTCCGAGAGGCCCGCGAGAACGAGGACGAACGCGGCGAGCGCCAGAAACGTCAGGAGATCGGGCACCCCGGAATTCTAGGGGAAGTCCGATTCGGCCGGCGCTACCCGGTCACGCGACGCGTCGCGCGCGCTCTTCTTCCCACGCCGGATCGTTGGGCGACCGGCGCTCGAAGGCGATTTTCAGCCGGTGGAGTCCGGCCGTCGCGAGCGATCCGAACACCACCGAGAGAACCAGCGGCCAGGGTCCCTCGCCGTTGAAGATGTCGCTGCCCGTCCGCTGAACCAGCAGCACGAGAACGAAATTCATCGCCACGTTCTCGAGCAGCTTGAACGCGGTCGATCCGGCCGACGCGCGGGCGATCCAGGGGAAGGTCTTCACCCCCTCGATCATCAGGAAAACGATCAGCGACCGCCCCAGAAAGTTGTCCCAGGCCTGCAGGTTCACGCTCATCCATGGGCCTCCTGCGGACTCCGGCTGCAAAGGCTGTGCACGGATGGGCTTCCGGGGGGTCCGTCGTATCCTTCCGCGCCCATGCCCGAAGGCAATACGATCCACCGCCTGGCGCGGCAGCACTCGCGGGATTTCGCGGGCCGGATCGTGCGCGCGCGGTCGCCGCAGGGCCGCTTCGCTCGCGAGGCGCGCCGCCTCGACCGCCGGCTCTTCCTGAACGCGGACGCCCACGGAAAGCACCTCTTTCACGTCTGGGAGGGCGGACGAATCGTTCACGTCCACCTCGGAATGGCCGGCACGTTCCGCCGCTTCGAGGGCGCGGCGCCCCGGGCCCGCTCGACCGTGCGGCTGCGGCTCTCGGCGGAGCCGGTCACGGTCGACCTGATCGGACCACCGACCTGCGAGCTCATCACCGAGGCACAGATGCTCGCGATCCGGGCGAGACTCGGTCCGGATCCGCTTCGGTCCGACGCGGATCCGGCGACCTTCCGCGCGGCGCTCGAGAAGAAACCTCATCGCCCCATCGGCGACGCGCTGCTCGACCAGCGCGTTCTCGCGGGCGCGGGCAACATTTACCGCAACGAGGCCCTGTTCCTGATGGGCATTCATCCCCTGCGTCCGTCGGGGCGCATCCCGCCGGAGGAGTGGCTCGAGCTCTGGAAGACGCTGCGCGCCCTCATGCAGCGCGGGGTGCGCGAAGGCACGGTCACGGTGACCGCGGGCGAAGCGACCCACCCGCGCGCCGCCGCGGAGCGCTCGCCGGGCGACGACTTCTACGTCTACGGGATGACGGTCTGCCGCCGGTGCGGGTCTCGCCTGCGCGAGCTGCCGCTCTCGGGGCGGCGCATGTTCGCGTGCCCCTCTTGTCAGCCGAAGCGGCGGCGCCGAACGTCCGCGCCGGGTCCCTCCCGCTGAAAGCACGGGTCCCTCACTCGAGCCGAAGAGTGCGCGCGCGAAAGTCGATGGTGACGCGCCCGTACTCCCGGAGCAGGTCCTGGCCGAGGAGGCCGTCGATCCGCCGCCCGAAGGCCTGCGAGACTTCGGCCATGCTCATCGCGACGACGGTGCGGTTCTTCCAGGTACGGCCGCCCAGAGCGAGCGTCGCCTCGGTGTAGCGGCCCCGCGCGCGCAGTCCCGGTCCGTCCCCCGAGAACTCCGAGCGCCCGAGCTCTCCCGGAGAGCTGCGCACGAGCTCCCCCGAGAGAATCGTGCGGGACGCTCCCGTGTCGAGCACCAGCAGGACGGGCTTCCCGTCGGCCGACCCGCGCACGAGAATCGCCGACTGGCCCGAATCGATCTCGAACGGCAGCTCCAGGACCTCGGCCGGCAGGCCGAGAGCTCCCCCGACCAGGATCGCCGCCACCATCCACCCTCTTCTCATGGACTCACCTCCTCGAGGCACGTTCGGGGCAGGCGGCGGCTTCCTCCATGCCCGGGGCGTCATTTGTCCCTCGCGCCCCGGTCATCCGGAAACCCTCTCAGCCCACGGGACTTGAGAGGGCTCATCACTCGGCCCGATCGCCCGTCGGACGAAACGGAATCGCCCCTCTCACGTAGATTGGAGACAGTGGATGCCGAGAGTGTTTCGACCCCGCCCCCGGGCACCCTCCGTTTCGGGCCGTTCGAGGCGGACCTGCGCGCCGGCGAACTGCGGAAGAACGGAGTCAAGCTCCGCCTGACCGGTCAGCCTTTCGAGATTCTCGCCATGCTGGTTGCGCGGCCCGGGGAGGTCGTCACGCGGGAGGAGCTGCGGCGCCGGCTCTGGCCGGGCGACACGTTCGTCGACTACGAGCACAGCGTGAACGCCGCGATCAACAAGCTGCGCGAGGCGCTCTCGGACTCCGCCGACAACCCGCTCTACGTGGAAACGATGCCGCGCCGCGGCTATCGCTTCATCGCGCCCGTGTCGCCGTCGCCCCCTGTCCCGAACGTCGAGCCGCTCCTCCGACCGGTCACCGCCGACGCGCCGGGGGCACCTCCGGCGGTCTCCGGTCGCAAGTGGTGGATCGCCGGCGGGCTCCTGACGGCGGCGGTCCTGATCGGCGTCGTATTCGTCGCGGCGGGGGGCGGGCGGCCCGCGGCCCACAGCGCGGCGTCACCGTCGGTCGCCGGCGTGCGGGGGCTCGCGGTTCTGCCGTTCGAGACGCTCTCCCGCGACCCGGACCAGGACTACTTTGCCGATGGCATCACGGAGGAGCTGATCTCCCGACTCTCGCAGATCCGATCGCTGCGGGTCGTCTCCCGCACCTCCGTGATGCAATACCGCGGCGCGCGCCAGCCGCTCCCGGAAATCGCCCGCCGCCTCTCGGTGGAGGCCATCGTGGAGGGGACGGTCCAGCGCGCGGGAGATCGCGTGGCGATCTTCGCGAGCCTCGTTGACGCGTCCACGGACCGGACTCTGTGGAGCGGCCGCTACGAGGGCGACCTGCGCGACGTTCTCGGACTCCAGAGCCAGGTCGCCGCGGCCATCGCTGAAGGGATTCGCGCGCGGTCCACCGAAGAGGAGCGCCGCCGCATCGACCGCTCCCGTTCGGTCGACCCGGAGGCTTATGCCGCGTATTTGAAGGGCCGCTACTACCAGGAGAAGTGGCAGCCCTGGTCGGCCCAGCGGGCCATCGAGCAGTTCCGGGAATCCCTGTCGCGCGATCCGGGCTTCGCTCCGGCGTGGGTCCGTATGGGCGAGGCGGAGCTGTACAACAATCCGCCCCGAGAGGCGATGCCCCGGGCGAAGGCGGCCGCGCTGCGCGGACTGACGCTCGACCCGACGCTGCCGGAGGCGCACGTGGTGCTCGGGCTGACCCTGACGTACTGGGACTGGGACTGGCCCGGAGCGGAGAGAGCTTTCCGCCGGGCCATCGAGCTCGATCCAGCGCTCTCCGACGCGCACTTTCGCTATGCCCACCTGCTGGCAGCGCTCGGCCGGTTCGACGAAGCGATCGCGGAGTGCCGCCGGGCCCTCGAGCTCGACCCGCTCTCGGGTCCCGCCGGGCACTTTCTTGGACGCATCTTCTACTTCGCACGCCGGTACGACGATGCAATTGTGCAGCTCCGGAGGGCGCTCGAGCTCGACCGCAACGACTACTGGACGAACTTGTTCCTATCCGTGGTCTACGCCCATGCCGGACGCCCCGAGCTCGCCCAGAACTACCTCGAGAGGTCCGCGATGCTCTCGGGAATGCCGTTCGACGCGGTCGCGGCGCTCCAGGAGGTTTACCGGCGCGAAGGCCACGCCGCCGCCCTGCGCAAGAAGCTCGAGTTCGAGGCCCGGTTCGCAGGAAGCAAGCCTCTGAGCTCCTCGTCCCAGGCGCTGACGTATGCGCAGCTGGGTGACCGGGAGGCGGCGATCACGTGGCTCCAGAAGGCCTTCGACTCGCACCCGCGCGACCTGATCTACATCGGGGTCGACCCGTCCTACGACTCGATTCGGAAAGACCCACGCTTCCAGGCGATCGCCCGCCGAATCCGCGGTCGGAGCTGACTCACCACCCGATCCCGTAGTCCTCGCCGTGGTCGGAGGATCCGCCCCACATCGTGCCGTGCTCGCGGTCCAGGAGGATGGCGTTGATGGGGCCGGAGGTCTTGGCGGCGACCTCGAGCTTGTAGCCCATCCGGGTCAGCTCGGATCTCACCCAGGGCGGAAGCGTCGGGTGAATCATCATGACGCCGGGCCGCGACTCGTGCGCGCCGAACGAGCTGCGCATCTGGTAGCTGTTGATGTTTGCGGCCTCGGTCGCCTCCTGCACGGTCATCCCGAACTCGACGACGTTCAGGAAGAACTGCAGCAGGTTCTGGTCCTGCGAGTCGCCCCCCTGCACCGAGAAGCAGAGATAGGGCCGGCCGTCCTTCAACGCGAGCGTCGGCGTCAGCGTCACGCGCGGGCGCTTCCGGGGCTCCAGCACGTTGAACGGGTTCTCGGCGCGGTCTTCGACGAAGGCCTGCATGCGCTGGCTCATGCCGATCCCCGTCTTTCCGGCGATGGCCGCCGGGACCCAGCCGCCCGAGGGCGTCACGGAGACGACCCACCCCTCGGCGTCCGCCGCCTCGACCGAGGTCGTTCCCGAATCCGGCAGAGTGCCCACTGGCTTTCCCGCGGGAGGGGGCGGCCACTTCGCCAGCAGGTCCGCGTAGGGATTCTTCTCCCCCTGGAACGGGTACGGGTCGCCGGGTCCGGCCTTCGGGTCGTTCTTCGCCCAGTCGATCTTCGCGGCGCGCGCCTTCGCGTACTCCTTCGAGAGCAGGCCGCGCCGCGGCTCCTCCGGCGGGAAGTACGTGTCGCCGTAGTAGAAGTCGCGGTCGGCGAAAGCGAGGTTCATCGCCTGGTACAGCGCGTGGATGTAGCGCGCGCTGTTGTAGCCCATGGCCTTCACGTCCACGGTCTCCAGGATGTTCAGGGCCTGGAGCATCGCCGGCCCCTGCGTCCAGAAGTCGAGCTTGTAGACGTCGATCCCCTTGTACGCAGTCTTGACCGGCTCCTCGAGGCGGACCTTCCACGTGGCCAGGTCCTCGACCGTCACGAGGCCCCCGATCTCCCGGGAGCCGCGCACGAACTCGCGCGCGATGTCGCCCCGGTAGAAGCGTTCGTTGGCCGCGAGGATCGCGTCCCGGCGCGACTTGCGCGCCGCGAGCGCCTGTTTCTCGGTCTCGACGAGCTTCCGGAGCGTCGCGGCGAGGTCCGGTTGCCGGAAGATCTCGCCGGCGGCGGGCGGCTGGTCGCCCGGACGCGACAGCAGGACGCGCTTCGACTCCGGCCACTTCAGGAGCCAGTCGCGCTGCCGCGTCATCGTCGAAACGAGCTGCTGTTCGATCGGATATCCGTCGGCCAGCTCGATCGCGGGGGCGAGCACCTCGGCGAGCGAGAGCTTTCCGTACTCCGCGAGCATGACCATGATCCCGCCGGGCGTCCCCGGCGTGACGGCCGCGAGCGGTCCGTACTCCGGCGGATACTCCATCCCCCTGCTCCGGAAGAAGTCGGGCGTGGCGCCGGTCGGCGCGACGCCGAGCGCGTTCACGCCGATGACCTTGCGGGTGTGCGGGTTGTAGATGAGCGCCTGCGTCTCGCCGCCCCAGGAGAGCGTGTCCCACAGGGTGCAGGTCGCGGCGATCATCGCGCACGCCGCGTCCACGGCGTTCCCGCCCTTCTGGAAGATCATCGCGCCGGCCGTCGCCGCGAGCGGCTTGCCCGTGATCGCGAGCCACTTTCGCGCGTGAAGCGGCGGCTTGTTGGTCGCGGCGGGCAGGACCGCTATGGTAGTCACCACTATAGCGACGGCTCCGAGAATTCCGAACCCGATGGGCATCAGCCGGGGCCGTGTGGTCTGCATGGCCGGAAGCTTAAGGCAGACGGGAGCGGTAGACTTCCCGGCTGTGACGGTTCCCTTCGCTCTCCTGGCGCCGGCGCTCCTTGTCGCCCTGCTCTTCGCGCCCGCAACCGCCCCGGCGCAGGACGCCGCCCGCGAGGTGGAGCGGCTGGAGCGGGACCTCGTCGCAGCGATCGGGCGGGGCGACCTCGCCACCTACGACCGGATCGTCGCGGACGACTACGTCGCCTTCGACGCGTCCGGCAAGACGACGCCCAAGGCCGAGGTCCTCGCCTCGTACCGCTCGGGCGCGCGGAAATACACGAACCTCGAGATCTTCGACGTCGAGCCGCGCGTCTACGGCGACACGGCGGTCGTGGCCGCGAAGACGAAGGGCCTGCGGAAAGAGGGCGACCGCGACGTTCCCAACCGCGTGCGCTACATCCGGGTCTACGCGAAGCGGGAGGGAAAATGGAGAGCCGTGGCGCAGATGGCAGCGCCGGTCCCGCCGGAGGAACCCCGCAAACCCTAGCCTTTGCTTTCCCCCACTCCACGACACGCAATGGAGTTCCCCAGGGCTTGACATCGAATCCGGCCGGCGGAAGGATCGGGCGAGCGACGCTCCACCCTTACATCCGGAGGACTTCATGAATAAGGGTTCGGTCCACCGCCTTGCTCTCACCGGGGTGCTCCTTGTTTCGGCCGCGATTTTCTTCGCCGGGCGTCTCGCTGCCCAGGACCGACGGATCGGCGGCGTCGGGATTACCGTGTTCCGGGATGAGAACTTCCGGGGCGAGAACGCCACGTTCCGCCAGGACGTGGCCGACCTGCGCCGTTTCGGCTTCGGCGATCGGATCACGAGCCTCCAGGTCGCGCCCGGGGAGTACTGGGAGGCCTGCGAGTCCCCCAACTACCGGGGTCGCTGCCAGGTCTTCTCGGGACAGGAGCGGGATCTGCGGCGCATCGGTTGGACCGACCGGATCTCCTCGCTGCGGCGCGTCCGGGGAGGGGGCGGCGGCGGAGGCGGCGGCTATCCGGGCCCACGTCCGCCGAACACCCGGGGCGGCATCGTTCTCTACGACGACCCTTACTTCCGCGGCAGGTCGCTGCCGATGCGGGGGCCGACCGAAAATCTCCGCTTTCAGAGCTTCCACGACCGCGCGGAGAGCGTGCGCGTCCTTTCGGGACGGTGGGAGCTCTGCGCCGAGCCGAAGTTCCGGCGGTGCCAGATCGTGGACCGCGACGTCGTCAACCTCTCGAGCCTCGGCCTGAACAAGAAGTTGAGCTCGCTCCGGCCGGCCGGCTTCGTGCCGGGTGGCCCGGGAGGCGGCGGAGGCACCTATCCCGTGCCGATTCCCGATCGCGGCCGCCTGGTGCTCTTCGAAAGGCCGGCATACCGCGGACAATCCATCACGCTCGACTCGGCCTCGGCAATTCTGTCCGGCCTCCCGCGCGCGCGCAGTGCTCAGGTGGTCAACGGCACGTGGCAACTCTGCGACGGCCCGAGGTTCTCGGGCAATTGCATGCAGGTCAACTCGAGCGTCCCGAACTTCGACTCGTTCGGATTGAACGGCCCGATCATGTCCGCGCGACCGGTGCGCGGTTACTGATTCGCGGCCCGGAAGCGCAGGGGCGCACCGCCGCCGCGGGAGTGGATGAGAAGCGCCGGGCCGTCGAACTCGAACCGTTCGGCCGCCTGGAGCGCTTCGAGATATTTCCTCTCCTGCGCGTTCGCCGCATCCTCGATGCAGGCCATCTTCGTGGAGGCGAGCGGACCGAACCGGATCGTCCCGCCGGAGACTTCGAACGTCCCGAAAAACCGGTTGCAGGAGCCCCTTCCGGCGACCTTGCCCTCCTCCGGGAACTCCAGAGTGGCCTCCACTCCCGGAATCGCGGTCTGATCGCCCAGTTTCTCGAGACGCCACCGCGTTCCGGCGAGCCCCGCGGGCGAAGCCGGCGCGCTCGTCCGGCTCGTGCAACCCGCGAGAAGCAGTGCCAGCAGCCCGACCGTCACGGGGATCGAGCGAAAATACATACGACCTCCTACTTCCCGTCCGGGGCCGGGGACGGGGCCGGCACCATCTCGATGTCCACGGGCTCTCCCGGGTTGTGGCTGCGGATCGTGAAGCGGCCGGCGTCGAGCGTGAGAACGTCAACCGGGTAGGAAAGACCTTCCTCGACCATCGTCAACTTCCCATCCTCGGACTTCCACGAACCGAGAGAGGGCTTTCCCTGCGGCGAGGTGACGACGAGCGTGCCATCGGAGAGGAAAACGTACATCGTGCCGGGCGAGACGCTCGACGACTTCTCGACCTCCCAGACCCGGTTGACGAAACCGGCGGGGGCCGCGGCAGGAGGCGCGGCCGGCGGAGCGGCGGGCCGCGCGCATCCCGCGAGCGTCAGCGCGCAAGCGACGAGGAGGAGCTTCCGACTCTTCACCGCAGCATCCGCTGGAGCTCGTCGGACTTCTTCCCGGTGAGCTCCCAGCGGAGAAGCGACGCCGGGATCAGCCCGGCGTCGTCGAACTCCTTCATGAACCCCTTCATGGTGAACTTGTCGCCGAGCTGCTGCTTGCGCTCGGCCAAGAGCTTCTCGATCTCGATCTTGCCGATCAGGTAGCTCGTGCCGTAACCCGGCTGCTGCAGGTAGAGGTGCTGTTCCGCCCGGACCAGGCTCCCGTCCAGGCTCAACCAGCCGCGCGGTGTCTCCCTCGAGGCGAACTCCGACGCCTGCTCCAGCGTGAACTCGTTGCTCGTCATTCGGAGGTCGCCCAGCGCGCGGGCCGCCCGCTCGGCCAGCAGGATGTAGAGGAGTTCCCGGGTCCGCGGCCGCGCGTCGAACATGCCGGCCTGAACCATGAGCTCTTCCCAGCCGGTCGCGTGGCCCTCGGTCCGCGTGTTGAAGATGTTGTACAGGAGCGCGCCGCGGCGGATGGGGCTCGGGTGAGGCTCGTGAACCATCCGAGCCTTGTCGAACCAGTGGTACCCGTGCGTCCGCATCAGCTCCGGATCGCGGTAGTCCACCTCCCCGAAGAACTCCCGCGGACCCGGGTTGAAGGAGCCGACCTTCGCGCGCAGCGCGGGGTCCATGTAGTCCTTCACCTCCAGGACGCCGTGGTCCTTCAGGAACGCCATGTACTCGGTGACCGCTTCGCCGAAGCGCCGGTCGTAATCGGCGGCGCTCGCGATGGGAGCCGTCTCCGGGAGCTTCGCGTTTCGCAGCTCCTCCATGGCGAGGAGCGCATGGGACCGAGCCAGCTCGCGCTCCATGAGCGTCACCTCGTCCTGCCACGTGCAGGGCACGAGCTGGACGTTCTTCAGATACCAGTTGTAGTTCTCGACACCCACGCCGGAGGGTTCGGTCTTCGACGCCGCCTGGGAGTCGAGCCACGCCGCGAAGGAGTCCGTGGCCTCCTTCGCGCGGGCCACGTCCGCAGGCAGCTTCCCGTTGACCCCGGCCACCTGCGTCGCCAGCTTCGCGAGGTCCGCGCTCTGCTGCCGGATGCTCTTCGTGCCCCAGGTCCAGAGGTCGCGACCCTTTCCGACGAGGTTCGTTTTCGCCTGCGCGAGAAGCGTCGGGATCGCGCGGATCCTGGAGTCCATCCGCGCCGCCTGTTTCGCGCCGAGCGGATACGTGTAGGTCCAGAGCTCGGCCCCGCCCCAGGCGAAAGGACCTTCCCGCGCGGGCTGGTCGCTCTCTTCGGTGAAGACGGTGACGTAAAACGCGGGGTTGTTGGCCCACGGCTGGAGAACGCGGTGATCGAAATCGAGGCCGTTCATCTCGGCGCGCACCACGTGGTAGTCGACCTGCCGGGCGACGGGCCAGCCGCTCGGGTCGATGGCGGCCAGGCGGCGCTGGTACGACGCGAGGTCGCGCTTCTGGGCGGCCATCGCGGAGGGGGTGTAGTCCGGCACGCCGTCAATGAGCTTCGGCTTCTGGAACAACCGCCAGTCGGCAAAGAGCGAAACGAGGTCTTCGTAGCGCGTGCTGCGCGCGGTCGCCGTTGCCGCGTCGCCCGCGCCGGCCGGAGCCGCCGCGAGCATCAGGCAGGCGGCGGTCACGCCGAAAGAGGGCCGGGACATCGCTGCACCTCCGCGTTCACGCACCGAGGGTAGTCTGGTGCGCGTCGTGAGCGACAATCCTACCGTTCCGATCGCGCGGGCGCGTTACCTCGAGGTGATCCTGCTGGCGCTCCTCGGCGCGGCCCTCGCGTTTCAGCTCCTCGTTCCGCCGATCGTCGGCCTCGCCGACAACGGCGACTTCTCGAGGGTCGCGGGACCGCTCGGCGTGTTCCCTCCGGAGGAGCTCGGAGATCGCGCGTTCTTTTCGTGGATCGTTCCGGAGTACCGGTTCGACAGCAGCCGGATCTGGATTCGCGGTCTCTGCTGCTATTCGACCCAGACCGGGCTCGCGCTCGCGGCGCTCCCGATCGGCCTCGCCCTGGCGCCGCCCGGCCGCTTCGACCTGCGCGCCACCGGCCTCGTCAACGGCCTGGCTCTGATCGGGGCCGTGGCCCTGATCCTTTTCGCGATCCGTCCGCTCCCGTTGTGGCAACGGGCTCTCGCCGGAGCTCTCCTCGTCTTCACCTTTTCCGACGTGAGCTACGTATCGCTCCTGAACTCCTTCTACACGGAGCCGGCCTCTCTCGCTTTCCTTCTGACCGCACTCGGCCTCGCCGTGATCCTGGCGCGGACCCCGAATCCCCCTCCGGGGCTGGCGGCCTCGTTCTTCGCGGTCTCGGCTCTCTTTGCGGCGTCGAGGCCGCAGAACGCCCTGCTCGGCTTTCTGCTGGCTCTTCTCGGGTGGCGGCTCGTCCGATACGAGGGGGCGCAGAGCTCCCGGCGCCGCCTCGTGGTCGCCGCCGCGCTCCTCCTCTGTGCCGTCTCCTTCGCGTACTCGCGCAGCACGCCCCGGTTGCTGAAACGGACCTTTCTCTTCGGCACGGTATTCCGGCAGATGCTGCCGAACTCCCCGAATCCACGGGGCGACCTGGCGCAGCTCGGACTTCCCCCCGAGTTCATACGGTACATGGGAGTTTCCGCGTTCAGCCCGGAGGCGCCGGTCCGGGACGAATACTTCCAGCGGGCTTTCGGGAAGGTCCGCTACCGGACCCTGGCGCGTTTTTTCCTGGCCCGGCCGGCGAGACTCCGATCGGCGCTCGCGCGGGGCGCGGTCCAGGCGTTCGAGATGAGGCCCGTCGGCGTCGGCAACTTTGCCGAGGTGACCGGAGAACCGGCGGGCGCGCGGAGCCGGAGTTTCTCGGCGTGGTCGCGCGCGAAAGCGCGGCTCGCCTCCGGCCGGCTCGGGTTCGTCATCGCGTATCTCCTCGGGAGCCTCGCGGCCGCGATCCACCTCCGTCTCGCCGGGCGGACCCGTGCGATGCGCGCCGCCGCCGAGATCTGGATCGCGCTCGTCCTCCTCGCGGCATTTCAGTTCGGAGTCTCCTCCGTGATGACCGGCGCGGATTCGAGACGATCGTTTTTCCTGTTCAACGCCGTCTTCGACGTGACCCTGATCGCGCTGATCCTCCGGATCGCGAATTCTTCCGCGTCGAACGTACATCCCCGAAACGGCCGCCTGACCGCTCGCTGGCACCGTTTTCGCGTTCTCTCCGAGGATGCGAGACAGCGGGACAAATTGGCATTCTCCGGGGCGCCGCAGATTTGGCCTCGTCGGCGCGGCAGTCCTCGCGGCGGCGACGATCCTCGCCCCGCCGGCGCGAGCCGCCGATACGAACGCGCCCTGCCCGCTCTATCCGGACAAGCCCGCGCGGTTCGAGGACTTCGGAGGATCCGCCGGCGCCGGAATCGTTGCGGCCGACCTGCTGCAGGACGAGCCGCAGAAGCCCGAGCCGGTTCCCCAACCGGTGCGGCCCCCCGGCCGCCGGCGCTTCTTCACGGCCGCGAGCGAGGTCGCGCTCTTCGAGGTGATCCCCTGGGCGTTCGGCCGCTACATCGGCCGCTACGACTTTTCGTACATTTCGATGGACTCGGTCCGCGAAAACTTCCGGCGCGGCTTCGGATACGACCCCGACACCTTCGAGGGGAACCAGTCCTCGCACCCGTACCACGGCGGCCTCTTCTTCAACTCGGCGCGCGAGAACGGGTACGGCTACTGGGAAGCCGGCGCGTTCACCCTGGCGGGAAGCGTCATCTGGGAGTTGTTCATGGAGAACACCCGACCCTCCACGAACGACCTGGTGAACACCACCCTGGGAGGCATGACGCGCGGTGAGGTGGCGCACCGGGTTTCCTCGATGATCCTGGACAACGAGGCGAGGGGAACGAACCGGGTCATCCGGGAGATCGCGGCCGGAGTCATCAATCCCGCAGCGCTGCTCAACCGGCTCCTGCGCGGCGAAGCGTTCAAGCAGTTCGAGAACGCGAGCGACCGCTTTCCGGCCCTCGTCGTCCTCTCGACCGACCTGGGCTACCGGCGCTTCACGGGCGACGCCCCGCACCCGGACCAGTGGATCGCGTCGCTGTCGTTCCTGTACGGAAATCCCTTCGAGGGCGACATCAACCGGCCGTTCGACTCCTTCTACGTCGGGATCGACGCCAGCTCCCCGGGAGGCGTGCTCTTCACCCGCATCGAGCAGCGCGGCATCCTGAAGGGGTGGGAGCTCACGGAGCGCACCGACCGCGTTCGGCACATCTTCGGCTTCGCCCAGGAGTACGAGTACCTGAACAACAACTCCCAGGTCTTCGGCGCGCAGATCCTGAGCGCGGGCGTGATCTCCAAGTACGACGTGCGACGCGGCGTGCTCGTCCTGACGGACGCCTCAGTCATGGTCTTTCCGCTGGCCGGGATTCGCACCATCAATTTCGAGCATCCCGAGACCGGTCGCAACTACGACTACGCCCCGGGCGGAGGCGCCCGCGTCGCCGGGCGCGTGTACCTGGGCGCGCGGGAGGTCCTCGCCCTGGGATACGGGGTCGCCTGGGCGCACACTGTCGACGGCTTCTCCACCCACAACACGCTGCAGTTCTTCCGGGGCGTGGCGCGGGTCCCGATCTACAAGGCGATCGGCGCGGGCGCCGGCTACTCCTGGTACAGCCGGAAGACGAGCTACCCCGGCTTCTTCGAGCCGCGCAAGACGCAGGGGGAGTGGCGCACGTTCGTGAACGCGGCCTTCACGTTCCGCTGACTTCTCTTACGGAGTGATTGTGACGTTGTCCGTGGCCACGGCGTCGCCCGCCGAAATGCCCTGACCCGTCAGCTCCGCGCGGATCGTCGCGGTCCGGCTGGATCCCCCCGCGGCGAGCGTTCCGCGCGCGCGAGCCGCGAGGCGGGAGCGCGTGTTCGCGTCGAGCGTTCCGAGGTCCCAGACGATCCGGTTTCCGGTGATCGTCGCGGTCGTGCCGGAGCTCGGGTCGACCGACACGATCGAGAGCGGCGCGTCGAACGTGACGTCGACACGGGAGTTTCGGATGTTCGAAATGCCGACGTTCGCGGCGGAGAGATCGACGCCGAACTCGACGCCCGTCTGGACGGAGCCGGGAGCCTCGACCTCGACCGCGGCCAGCGAGCCCCGGGTGGAAGTCACGTCGTCGCCGTCGTCGTTGCAGCCCGCGAGGCCGAGAACCGCCACCAGAGCCACGGCCGGACGGAGAAGGAGATTTCGCGTCATTTTCGTGCCCCCCGAGAAAGTGGTTTTCCGCGCGGCCGGTATCAGGACCGGTCCGTCCAGATTCTGGGAACCGCGATCGTGTCGCGGTATTCCCGCCTCCCGGGGGGAGAAGCGTCCTCCGGAAGCTCCAGTTCGATCGGAGCGGACGTCGGTTCCCGGCCATAGGTGGTCTCGCGGTCGAGCACCGCGATCGCACGGTCGTAGATCCCGTCGACCTCGGTGTGGCCGTTTCCGATGACCGTCAACCCGATCTTTCCGAACTGCGAGGTCGCGCCGATCATGTGGAACAGGACGCCGGTCTCGCTCCCCGCGCCGTAGTGCAGATGGTTGATCGTCATGATGTCCAGAAGGTCTTCGGGCGAGAGCCCGCGATAGGCGTCGGACTTGAGGTTGTCCGTGGAGCGATAGAACTTCGCGAGCCCGCTCGGGGAGAGAAAGAGTCCGGTGCCGGGATCGAGACATCCGCCGGTCAGGAACTCCAGCGCGAGAAACGGGTGCGTCGTGCCGCCGCTGCGAAGGTTGATTTCGAGAGCGCGGATCTCCCAGGGCTTCCCCTCCGCCTCGCGCCGAACGAGGAAGTCGACGGCGAGGCGGCTGACGACGCCGTGCGCCGCTAGGATCTCGCCGATCCGGAGCCCCGCGTCCTGGATCTGCCGGCGATATCCGTCGTCCGCCGGGAAGCGGCATCCCAGGTAGACCTGGCCCGTCGGTCCGCCGAGGAGTTGATCGTGGGTCGAGACGAGGATCACCTTTCCGTGCGGGTCGATTCGGATCTGACAGCTCGGCGAGCGCGTCTCTCCGCCCTCCACGAACTCCTCGACCACTCCCCCCATCGTTCCGATCTTCTCGACGAACCCGTCGACCGACTCCGAGGCCACCGAAAACTGCAAATTCCGCAGAGCGTCTCCGAGTGCCGCGCGGCCGTCCCCTTCCGGAAAGCGGAAAACCGCGTTGCCCTCGCCGGAGAAGCCCCGGTCGAGCTTGATCACCGCCCTCCGAAGCGCCGGCCTCTTCTCCCGGAGCTCGTGCAGGGCGTGGAGGACGTCGTCTTCCGATCGAAGGTCTTCGGAACCTTCGGGCAGCGGGACGCCGGCTTCCCGGAAAATCCTCCGGCCGCCCGACTTGGTCCCGAGCGACTCGAGCTCCGGGTCCACTCCGTTCAGGGGGATTCCGAGGAGCACCGCGAGACGGCGCTCGAGCGGCGTCGAGTTGTAGACCGTGAGAAACGCGCGATTCGGGTCGCCGATCCCGTAACGGATCCGCTGGATGAGCCTCGGCCGATCCAGGATCTTCTCGGTGAGCGACCGCGGAGACGCGTCGTACGCGCAGAGGAGCGTGAGGCGGGAGCGCGCGTGGCTCGCCGGGATTCCCGCGAGAAGCTGGAAGTAGTACTCCAGGATGAGCGGATGGACCGGGCGCGACGTCACGTACACCATGCGCGCCTGCGGATTGCGCAGCCGGATGAGCAGGAAGAGAAGACGCTCTTCGTAGTGACTGGATCCCTCCAGCTTCTCGAGCTCCCCGAGGTCCAGGGTCAGTGAGGGGACGACGACGGACGTGTAGGGAGCATCTTCCCCGCTCGCGAGCGCGTTCCAGAGCTCGGCGAGGCGGGGCTGCAGCCGCCGGAACTCGTCGAGCTCGCGTTCGGGCGACAGGTCGCGCGGAAAGGGTGGTTTCGGGATCATGAGTGTCAACCGAAGGATACCGTCCCGGGAGAGTCGCGGGGACAGGCCTAAGCAAGTCACGGGGACAGATCCCGAAGGGGTCTGCACCCGTCACCCTATCGAAGCCCTGCACCCGCAGCAGTCCATTCGCGTTGGATAATCCGGCCCATGGCCGCAGTCACCTTCCAAGGCGTCGACAAGAAATACGGAGAAGTCTTCGTCATCGAGGACCTGACCTTGGACGTCGAAGACCAGGAGTTCCTGGTTCTCGTCGGGCCGTCCGGGTGCGGCAAGACGACGGCGCTTCGGATGATCGCGGGCCTGGAGGAGGTCTCCGGCGGGACGATCGCCATCGGTGGCCGCGTCGTCAACGACGTCCCGCCGAAGGCGCGCGACATCGCCATGGTCTTTCAGAATTACGCCCTCTATCCCCACATGACCGTTCGGGAAAACCTGGAGTTCGCCCTGAGGATGCGCAAAACCCCGGCGGCGCAGATCGAGACACTCGTCTCCGAGGCGGCGGACCTCCTCGGCCTCGCGTCCCTCCTGGATCGCAAGCCGGCCCAGCTCTCCGGGGGGCAGCGACAGCGGGTCGCCCTCGGGAGGGCGATCGTTCGTCACCCGTCGGTGTTCCTCTTCGACGAGCCCCTCTCCAACCTGGACGCAAAGCTGCGCGTGCAGATGCGCGCCGAGATCAAGAAGCTGCAGCAGCGGCTCAAGACGACCACCGTCTACGTCACGCACGACCAGGTGGAGGCGATGACGATGGGCTCGCGCATCGCCGTCATGCACGAGGGGAAGATCCAGCAGCTCGGGACGCCACAGGACATCTACGACCGGCCGGACAACCTCTTCGTGGCGGGCTTCGTGGGGACCCCGCCGATGAACTTCTTCTCGGCAAAGGTTGCGGACGGGCGCGCTCGGGGGGAGGGATTCGACCTGCCGGTGCCGCCGTCGCTCCGGGGCGCGACCGACGGGCGGGCGGTCGTGATCGGAATCCGCCCCGAAGACCTGATGACGTCCCGGGACGAAGCGCATGGGGAGACCGCGGCGCTGCCCGTGGCCGTCGAAATCGTCGAGCCGCTGGGGGACGCGGTCCTCGTCCACGGAACCGTGGGAGGGGCGACGCTCATCGCAAAGGTCGAGCCGCGCGGCACGCCGAAGGCCGGCGACCGGATCGACCTCTGGATCGAGCTCGAGAACATGCACGTGTTCGACGCCGCCACCACCCGGCGGATCGGGTGACGCGCGCGCGGCGACCGTCTTCAGAGAAGGCAGAGATCGCGCGGGATCTGACCCCTCCGGGATCAGACCCCGGACATCCTTTCCCTCAGGGATTCGTGTGGGGGGCCGCGACGTCGGCGTATCAGATCGAGGGCTCTCCCCTGGCCGACGGCGCGCTCCCCAGCAACTGGCACCGCTTCTCCCACACGCCGGGACTGGTCCAGAACGGAGACACGGGCGACGTCGCCTGCGACCACTACCGGCGATTCCGGGAGGACGTGGACCTGATGGCCGACCTCGGCTTGAACGCCTACCGGTTCAGCATTTCGTGGAGCCGCGTCCTTCCGCGGGGAACCGGGAAGCCGAATCCGCGCGGCATCGCCTTCTACGATCGGCTCGTGGATGCGCTCCTGGCGAAAGGTATCCAGCCGTTCGTCACCCTCTTCCACTGGGACCTCCCCGCGGCCCTCGAAGACCGGGGCGGATGGCTGAACCCCGACGTCGCCGACTGGTTCGCGGAGTACGCCCGCGTGCTGTTCCGGAAGCTCGACGACCGGGTGCGGTCGTGGGCGACCCTGAACGAACCCTGGGTCATCACCGACGGCGGCTACCTCCACGGAACCCTCGCGCCCGGGCACCGCAGTGCCTTCGAGGCGGCCATCGCCTCCCACAACCTGCTGCGCGCTCACGGCGCCGCGGTCCGGGCCTACCGGGCGCACGGCCGCCACGAGATCGGTCTCGTCGTCAACCTCGAGCCGAAGTACCCGGCGTCGGCCTCCGCCCGCGACCGGGCCGCGACCGAGCGCTCCGACGTGTACATGAACCGCCAGTACCTCGACCCGGTCTTCCGAGGCCGGTATCCGAGGGAGCTTCCCGCGATCTTCGGCGAGGCGTGGCCGGCGCCCGCGCCCGACATGGCCGGGATCCGCGAGCCGATCGACTTTCTCGGCATCAACTACTACAAGCGGGGGGTCATGCGCGACGCGCCGGCGGCGCTCCTGCCGCAGACCGCCGCCGTATCCGCCCGGCGGAGGGTCCACACCGAGACGAGCTGGGAAGTCTTCCCGGAGGGCCTGACCGGGATTCTCCAGTGGGTGCGCCAGCGCTACGGGGGAATTCCGCTCTACGTCACCGAGAACGGCGCCGCTTTCTACGACGCGCCGGACTCCGAAGACCTGGAGCCCGACCTCCAGCGGGTGCGGTACCTGCGCGACCACGTCGCCGCGGCGCGGCGCGCGATCGAGGCGGGAGTGGACCTGCGGGGTTACTTCGTGTGGTCACTCCTCGACAACTTCGAGTGGAGCCTGGGCTTCTCGAGGCGGTTCGGGCTCGTGCACGTGGACTACGGAACTCAGAAGCGCACGCCGAAGGCGAGCGCGCTCTTCTACGCGGAGGTGATCCGCTCGAACGGCGCTAACGTCGGAAGAGAACCTCGGCCGGGACCGTCCGGACGACGAGCTCGGGCCCCGAGAACTTCACGGCCTTCCCGCCGACGGTGACGCGTCGCGGGACGCCACCGAGCGGCGGCCGGATCGCCAGCCCGCCCCGCGGAACGCGGAGCTCTCCCCCGACGGTGACGCGGACCCCGTCCCCGTCTTCGCGCATCGCGAGGTTCAGGCGGCCCCAGCGCGTGCGCAGGCCGCGCACCGACACCCCGGGCGCGGCGAGCCAGTCCGCCGGGACGCCCGCGCCGAGCACGAGAGCGTCGTCCTCGGGTCGCTCGTACGCGAAGAAGTCGAGCAGAGAACGGATGTAGTCCGAGCCGACCCAGCCGTGCGGCATGTCCCCGATGAACTTCGCGGCGCGGGGGTCCCTCCACACGACCTCGGCCCACTGGTTCCACTCCGCCGGCCGGCGGTCCGCGAAGAGAAAGTCCGCCAGCTCCTTCGCCCGCTCCCTCCACCCCAGGCGGATGAACGACCCGACGGTCCGCCACTCGTACGGCGTGTAGGCTTCCTGGCCGTCGGCGCCGGCCTTCCGCGCGCGCAGGCTGCTCCAGTACTTCTCGAAGGTCTGCACGAGCTCGCGCTGCGGCAGACGGGATTGCTCCTCGCCCGGCGAGAGGGCGATCGTCGTCGAGGTGGCGTCGAGGTCCGCGAGCTCCGCGGAACCCGGCACGAAGTCGACCCCCCGCGAGGCAATGACCTGCCGGATGGAGGCATGGACGTCGGTGCGCATTTCGTCGCGGGAGGCCGCCCACCGCCGGGCGTCGGCGTCGCGCCCGAGCGCGAGGGCGAGCTCCGCCGCATCGGTCAGTCCCCGGACCGCCCAGAAGTCGTCCCAGTACGAGTGCACCGGGCTGCGACGAGTAGCCCTCGTGGCTGATCGACTCGGGGAGGAGTCCGAAGAAGATCCGCTTGTCGGGCTCCGAGTACTCCGGGGTGCGCCGCTTCGCCCGCAGCGTGTCGATGTAGCCGGCCGCCCTGGCGAGGTGCGGCCAGGCCGCCTCGATGGTTTTCCGGTCCCTCGTGAACCGGTAGTACTCGCCGGCCAGATAGAGGAGCTCGCCGTGGCTGTCGTTCTCGGGGACCGGGTCCGCGCCGCGGCGGTCCACGCAGCACGGCACTTTCCCGTCGTCGAACTGGAACGGCGCGAACCATTTCAGAAAGTCGCGGGCCACGGAGTCGTGGCCCAGCCGCAGGAGGGCCGCCGAGGTCAGGGCGCCGTCGCGGATCCACGAGCGCGAGTAGGACCGCGAGCCCGGCTGGATCGCGGGGCCGTCGCGGTTGACCAGGATCCAGGCGACGTTCGACCGCACGGTCCGCGCAAACGCGGCGGCAGGGCCCGGCAGATCGAGGACGACGCCGCCCAGCTTTTCTTCCCAGGCCCGCACTGCTTCCGCGACCCGGCGCTCGAACCCCCCTCCCCACTCCCGCGGTTCGACCGGCGCCTCCGCGAGCGGCACGGCCACGACGACGTCGCGCGAGGCGCCCGCGGCAAGGCGGAGGTCCCAGGCGAAGGCCGCCGAGGCAAACCCGTCGGCGTCCGCCGCCGAGCCGGCGGGAGGCAACTCTCCCCGAGCGAGCCACGTCGAGATCTCGCCGCCGTCGAACGCGGAAGCACCGAATCCGTGGGGGGGATCGAGCGCCACGACCGAACGGCTTCCCTCGACCCGCATCACGTCCCCCTCGCGTGCGACCTTCCGGATCGGCGAGAAGCCGCCCGGCAGGTTCAGGAACTGCGAGGGGGGATTGACCTGGATCGGCCGCGCCGCCAGAAAGAACTTCCCGTTCACGGCCGACGCGCCGGCGTTGCGGACGCGGTACCGCGCCCGGATCGTCGACGCTTCCGCCGGACCGTCCGCGAACGCGGTGACCTCGAGCTCGAGGCCCCCGGCGTGGCGGCGGGTCACGGAGGGAATCGGCAGGTCGCCGCCCGCTAGCCCGTGCGACGTTTCCCCGTCGGACCACGCGGAGAGCTTCCCGCCGCTCCACAGGAAAGGCTCCAGGGAGAAGCCGCCACGCCCCGTCTCGAGCGCCCCGTCCTCGGACAAGAGACCTTCGTCGCTGCCGGCGTCTACGCCGGCGAGCGCCCAGTAGAGTCCCTGACCGACGAAGGAGCGGGGCCACGCGCCGCGGGGGGCGTCTCGAGCCACGCTCTGCAGGAACGCCGTGGGCGTCTCCGAAAACTCGGGCGGGCGGATGCCGACCTCGCGGAGGCCGTACCCGCGCCCCCGCGCGCTTTCCGCGAGCTTCAGGCGGACGAAGCGCGAGTCGGAATCGGGAAGGTACAGATGCGCGCGTCCGCCCCGCGCCCCCGGGATCTCCCTGCGCACGGACCACGCCTTTCCATCGTTCGAGACACTTACCGCATATCTCCGAGGGAAGTCGCCGGGGTCCCAGTCGACCACGAGGCCGCCGAACTCCCGGCGCTGACCGAGGTCGAGCGTGACCGTCTGCGCCTCGCCCGAGCCCGCGGCGCTTCGCCACGCCGTCGAGGGGTCGCCGTCGACCGCGAGTGCGGCAGCGGAACCGTCGGCCGCGGACGACGCGCCCGCGATCGGAGGCGGCGGCTTCGCGCTCGGCGGCGCCAGCTCCTCGAGCGTCAGCTCGTCCAGCCAGACGGTCCCCTTCCCGCCGGAGGACGCCGTCACCGTGATCTCGACGAAGCCGGGGTCCCGGAGCTCGCCCCCGCCCGCCGGACCCCACGCGAAGGAGACCTGCCGCTTGCGGATGCGGAGCGTCGTCCACTCGCGCGGGAACTCGTACGGGCGGCGCACCGACCACCAGACGTTTTCTCCGGAGGTGTCGAGCAGCTTGAACTCCAGCGTCTGTGAAGGCGTGTCCCCCTTCAGGCGCAGGTCCATGGCCCAGTTCTCGGGTAGCCGGATCGGGAGGGCCCGGCGCACCGCCGCCCAGCCGGCCCGTCCGCCGAAGTCGAAGTCCATGCGGAGGGACTTCCCGCTCCCGCCCGCGCCCGCGCTTACGTCAGTCGAGAGCGAGAGCCGAACGCCGTCGGACGGGGCCGCGGTCCACCGGGTCGGATTCGAGAAGTCGTCGAGAATCCGGGAACGCCCTTGCGGCTCGGGAGCGGACGCCGTCAGGAGAACCGCCACCCCCGCGAGGGCAGCCGGCGCGAACCGCCTCACTCCTTCACGCCGCCCAGCGTGATCCCCTCGATGTACTGCTTCTGAAGGAGGAGGAAGAGGAGCAGCACGGGCAGCACGGTCAGGACCGATCCCGCCATCATCAGCTCGGTGTCCTGGACGTGCTCTCCGACGAGGCTCGCGAGCGCCACCGGCAGCGTGTAGCGCCGCTCGTCCGTCAGCACGATCAGGGGCCAGATGAAGTCGTTCCACGTCGCGAGGAACGTCACGATGGCGAGAGTCGTCAGCACCGGGCGCAGAAGCGGGAGAACGATCTTCCAGTAGAGCCGGAGCTCTCCGGCTCCATCCAGTCGCGCCGCGGCCAGCAGGTCGTCCGGGATTCCCCGTGCGAACTGCCGGATGAGGAAGACGCCCAGGATCGTCGACGCCGCCGGGAGGATCACGCCCGCGTAGCTGTTGACGAGCCCGAGCGACCGGAGCAGCAGGAAGAGCGGCAGCATGGCGATGGGCGCCGGGATGACCATCGCGGCGAGCAGTGTCCCGAACAGCCGGTCGCGCCCGGGGAAGCGGAGCTTCGCGAAGGCGTATCCGGCCATCGAGTTGAACAGCAGCGAGACGATCGTGGTCGCCGAGGCGACGATGAGGCTGCTTGCGAACGTACGGCCGATGTTCAGGCGTGTGAAGAGCTCGCGGTAGTGGATCAGAGTCGGGCGCGACGGGAGAAAACGCGGAGGAAACGTGTTCGCCTCGCCCGTCGGCATGAGCGAAGCCGCGACCATCCACGCGAGAGGGGCGAGAGCCGCGGCCACGCCCACGAGGAGCACCGCGTGGAATCAGGAACCGTCGCCGCCGGGCGCTTCACGCGCTCCGCCTCTTCTCGATCCGGAACTGCAGCGCGCTGAAGGCGAGGATCACGACGCCCAGCACGACGGCGATCGCCGCGGCGTAACCCATGTTCCACCAGCGGAAGCCCTGCTTGTAGAGGAGGAGGCCGGTCGAAAGCGTGGCGTTCAGAGGCCCGCCCCCGCCCGTCATGACGTAGGGCTCCGCGAAGAACTGGAAGTACCCGATGGTCGTGAGAACCCCGAGGAAGAGAAACGTCGGGGCGAGCATGGGAAGGGTGATCCTCCGGAACAGCTGGAAGCGACCCGCGCCGTCCATGCGCGCCGCCTCGTAGAGCGACTCCGGGATCGCCTGAAGGCCCGCGATGAAGAGGATCATGGCGTAGCCGAAGTTCTTCCAGACCGCGAGCAGGATGATCGCGGGCATCGCCCAGCTTCGGGTCGCCCAGCCAGTCGATCGCGGGAATCCCGACGAGCTCCAGCACCCGGTTCAGGCCGCCGAATCGCGGGTGATAGAGGTAGCGGAAGACGATCGCCACCGCGACGAGGGTCGTGATGTACGGGGCGAAGAAGATCGTCCGGAACAGGCCCTTCCAGCGTACGAGCTTCGAGTGGAGGAGGAGCGCCGTCGCGAGCGCCACGCCCAACGTGAGCGGTCCGCCGACCAGCACGAAGTAGAACGTGTTGCGCATCGACGTCCAGAACAGCGGATCGGCGAGCAGGCGGGAGAAGTTCCGCGAGCCCGACCACCCGGAGGTTCCGAGATGTTACCGAGCGCGTAGATGTCGAAGTCGGTCAGAGAGAGCAGCACCGAAGCGCCGATCGGCAGGAGGAAGAAGAGGCCGATGACGAGGAGACCCGGCGCCAGGAAGAAGAGCGCCGCGCGGACCTCGCCCGGAACGCGCCGGTCAGCGCTCATGCGTCTCCCGCCCGCGCGCGAGCATCCAGCGCCTCTTCTCGAGGATGCGGTCGACGTCCTCGTCGATGGCCGCAAGAGCCGCCGTCAGGCTCTCCCGTCCGCGGACGGCGCCCTCGAGGCGCTCGGCCGTGTGCTGCGCAATCTGTTCCCACTCGGGCACCCTCGGCATTGCGACGACCCGCTCGACCTGCGTGCGGAACGGCGCGGAGCTTCTCGTCCCCCGCCAGCGCGGGATCGTCCCACGCGGCCCGTACCGCGGGGAGGTCGCCCGAGAGCGCATAGAAGCGAGCCTGCATGGCCGGCTCCGACAGGAACTCGACCACCTTCCAGGCCTCCGGCTTCCGCTGCGAGCCCCGAAAGATCGCGAGGCTGGAGCCTCCCGAGAAGGAGACCCCCGGCCAGGGAGTGCCGTCCCGCGGCGCCGGCAGGGGCGCGGTCATCCAGAGGTCCTGCTCCCCCGGCGGAAGCCGCCGGCGAAACTCGCCCAAGTTCCACGGCCCCGTCATCCACATCGCGATGTTTCCCCGAGCGAACTCCTGGTACGCGTTTCCAAGCTGGGAGTAGCTGACGATCGGCGCCAGGCGTTCGTGGAAGATGCTGACGTAGTACTCGGCGGCCGCGCGGAACTCGGGACCGGAGAACGCGCCGTGAGTGCCGCGGTCCTTCAGCAGCGGCGAGCCCTTCTGCAGGCCGAGAATCGCGAGCTGCTCCCACTCGTTCGTCGGCAGGAGGAAGGGATGCGCCCCGGGCGGCTGAATCGATTTCACCTTCCGCATCGCGTCCCGCCACTCGGTCCAGGTCCGGGGCGCAGCCGGGTACCCGACGCGGGTCAGGAGGTCCTGCCGGTAGTAGAGGACACGAGTGTCGACGTACCAGGGGATTCCGTAGACACGTCCGTCGTAACGGCTCGTGGCCCACACTCCCGGAAAGTAGCGGTCGGCCGAAACCGACCCCGACCCGGCGACGCGGGCGTCCAAGGGATCGAGCGCCCCGATCGCCGCGAACTCCGGGATCCAGGTGTTGCCGAGCTGCGCGAGGTCCGGTGTCGATTTCCCCACGAAGGCGGTCAGGAGCTTCTCGTGCGCCGAGGTCCACGGAATCTGCTGCACGACCAGCCGGATGCCGGGGTTGCGTCGCTCGAATTCCGGAACGAGGTCGCGCACGACCTCGCCTTCGCGGCCCATCCCCCAGAACCGCACGGTGGCGCGGTCTTCCCTCTTCGCGCTGCAGCCGCGCCAGCCCGAGCGCTGCCGCGAGCGCGGCCGCGCGAGCGCCGCGGGCTAGTCGCGGAGCGGAGTCGAGCCATCCGCCCGTGAAGCCCGCGCGCCGGAGACCCCGGATCATGTGGGGATTCCGCGCATCGTCTTCCACACGAGCTCGGTGCGGTAGTTCTCGATCATCGCAACGATGGGTCCCTGGTCGATGCCCAGATAGTCCCCGTCGAACCAGCCGAGCCCGGGCACTATCCGTCCGTGCTTGCAGCTTGACGTCGGTCGTCCGAAGCGTCGGGTTGAAGGAGTCGAGGAAACCGTAACTGGTGAACAGGTGCTCGCCGTAGCGGCCGTGCATCTCCCGTATCGCCGGGATGCACGATCTCCGGCGCGAACGGGATGGAGCTGGCCGCCGCCGTCGGCGCGATCGTGCCGTCGTCGGATCGTCTCCACCGTGGAGCAACCGCTCGCCCAGTAGGTGTGGAAGGTGCGGGGCCGCCCGTCGATCGTCAGCGTCGACGTCGGCCGGCCCGTCGCACGCGGTCAGGCCCCAGACGTTCTCTCCGTAGTCGCGGTAGCCCTCCGGATTCGCGATCGCGTAGGCGCGGTGGGCGTACGTCGCGCGCCGCGAATTCTCGAAGTAGTCGATCCCGTGCGCGCGCGAGAAGTCGTCCCGGATTCCGCGGAAGTCGATCCAGACGTGCGAGTACTGGTATCCGAAGAGCGCGTTGAACGGGATGTACTCCTGCCCGTAGAAGCGAGTCCAGCTTGAAAGTTCTGCGTCACCGCGGGCCAGGCCGCCGGCGCGATGGGATGCGTCGGGAGAGCCGAGCGCCAGGATGTAGAGGATCAGGGACTCGTCGTAGCCTCCCCCTGCCCAGTCGTAGTTGGAGGAAGCCGACCTCCGGGTTCCAGCCGTGGTTGACCAGAGGCGGGTGCGGCTGCGCCCAGTCCCACTCGACGCGGCGGTAGAGCGCATCCGCCAGCGTGCGGATCTCGGCCTCCTCCGGGTGATCCGCGTCGAAGTAGGACCCGGCCATGAGAACGCCGGCGACCAGGAGCGTCGTGTCGATCGTCGAGAGCTCGACGGACTTGAAGCGCTCCCCGGTTTTCATGTCGAGGAAGTGGTAGAAGAAACCCTGGTAACCCGTCATCCCGCGCGCGGAGGGGCCCTGCGGCGCGGCGCGAGGAAGCGCAGCGTCGCCCGGACCCGCTCCCGCGCCGCCTCCCGGGTGACGTAGCCGCGCTCGACGCCGACCGGATAGGCGGTCAGCCCGAAGCCGACCGCCGCGACGCTCGAGAAGGATGGAGTGGGCCAGCGGTCCGGCACGAGGCCGTTCGCCGGATTCGTGAGCTCCCAGAAGTAGTCGAACGTGCGCCGCTCGACGAGGTCGAGGAGGCGCTCGTCCTGCGCGACCGGGACAGGGCGGGCCGCGGCAGACCGGCGCCGACGGGGGCGGAGCAACCGGGCGGCACGCCGCGAGCAGAAGGAGGACGGCGCCGACGCGCGACCGCGCGAAAGAGGCGGAGAAGGGAGCGACCCGGGAGGCGGGAACCGTCCCGCCTCCCGAGGCCGTCATCCCGGACGTCGAGTCGAAGCGCTCGACAGAACCGGGATCAGAAGCTGACGCTCAAGCCGACCTGGAATGCCGCGCGGGCGTCGTCAGCGCAGTTGGGCTCGCCGAACTTCGGGTTGGGCCTCGCGGGATCGTTGCGGGCGGATGAAGCCGTCGAAGCAGCCGAAGTTGTCGTGGTTCGTGGCGTTGAAGACTTCGCCGCTGACGCCCGACGCTGACCACGTCGGCGATCAGGAATTCCTTCTGGAGCCGGAAGTCCCACGACTGGTACGGGAAGGTGCCGTCCTGCTCCCCCTCGTTCAGTCGCAGCTCGAACTCGTTCGGTCCGAAACCTTGGCTGGCGTCGAAGATCGTGTAGGGAAGGCCCGATGCCGAGGGTGATGAGCGTCGAGAAGCGGACGTCCCAGGGCAGGCCGACGATCCCCGAGAAGACGATCCGGTTGCCGCTCGTCGTTGGCGGTCGGGTGGCGCGGGAGTCTCGACCCGGAGGCACTCCGACGCCAGGCAGTCGAGGGTGAAGCGCGTCGTTGCCGGTCTGCGTCGGCCTCGGCGTACGTGTAGGCGAGCGTGGCGCCCCAGTGGGACGACGCCGTGTACGGCTTGTCCACTCGAGAGGAAAAAGGCGTCGTACCAGAACCTCTTGGTCGCGTCGGAGAGCAGGACGTTGGAGAAGCTCCCGAAGGAGCAGGCAGCAACGTGCCGTCCGGCGCCGCGGTTGCCGAAGATCCAGGTGAAGCCGTTCTTGCCCCGCATCGCGGCGTAGGACAGCGAGACTCCGACGGGCCGAGGGCCTGGCGGATGCCCACGCTGTACTGGTCGGTGTGCGGCGGCTCCGTGTCGTTGTCGATCAGGAAGACTTCGGGGTTGCGGGCGACGCCGCTCGAGATCAGCCCGTCCAAGCCGCGCGGCCGACAAGTAGGACGGCGTCCCAGAGGATCGTCGGCTGGCCGTCCCGCGGCTGAGCCGTCGGCGGAGAACCGGAAGAGCCGTGTCGCCCACTGGAGCCGGAACTTCTCGTCGAGAATCGTGGTTGTAGACGTCGCGGTCCACGTAGCGGCCGTAGCCGCGCGAAGAAGACGGTCGTGCCCTTGCCCGTGACGTCATAGGTGAGACCCGAGGCGCGGCTGGAAGGCGTTCTTGTAGGCGGGCCGGTCGTTGCCGTCCGTGAAGTAGCGGTCGGGCACCAGACCCGCCGAGGTCGGCGCGGACCTGCGGCGGCGTGACGTAGTCGTTGTTCAGCATGTCCGTCTCGTAGTCCCACCGGATCCCGGCGTTGACGGTCAGCCGGGAGTTGACGGTCCAGTCGTCCTGGAGATAGATGCCGTACTGGTTGTTCGTGGTCGAGAGGTCCGGATTCCCGACGCCGTATCGCGCCTGGAAGGGAAGTCGAAGCCGAGGTCCGGCCGGAAGCTGGAAGACGCGGATTTCGCCTCCTGGAACTTCTGGACGTCGTACTTGTTGAAGTTCGGGACGACGCCCACCTTGACGACGTGGTCGCCGGCCGCGCGGATGTTCAGGAGAGAGAAGTCCTCCCGGATGGCGAAGCGCTTCTGGTTGAAGTTCTGCGTCGTCTCCCGGCCGCCGATGCGAAGCGGCGTTCTCGTAATTCCGGACCGACAGGTCCGGGTTCGGCGGGTGCGGGTTCCACTTGTAGTCTGGTAGCCGAGCGTCGTCTCGGAGAGGAAGCTCGGACGCGACATCGTGTACTTGGCCTGGGCGTTCCAGACCGTGTTCGTGAGCGTCGGTCGCGCTCTGGAAGCTGTCCTGGCCGTTCCCGAAGTCGCGGATCTCGCTCTTCGTCGCGGTAGAGCCCGTCACGTCGAGGAGACCTGTCGGCGCCGGCCTGCCAGGAGAGCTTTCCGAAGACGAGGTTCGACGTGAACGGGCTGTCGAAGAAGCCGGTCCGCGGCTCGAGCTCGGCGCTCGGAGCGCCGGGGCTGCGATGCGGCCGCCGGTCCGACGACGACGGTTCTGCCGCGGTCTGGTCGTTGTACTCCCAGGACGCGAAGAAGTGGACCGAGTCCTTGACGATCGGCCCGCCGAAGGAGACGCCGACCTGGAACGCGTTCGTACTCCGGCTTGTCCGTGTTGTTCCTGTCCTCGAAGGGGTTTTCGTCGACGAGGCGCTTGTCCTGGTAGTACCCGAAGGCGTCGCCGTGGATAGTCGTTCGTTCCGGACTTCGTGACGGCCGTGATGATGCTCGTGGTGGCCTTCTCGTACTCGGCCTTGAAGTTCTGGGTGAGAACCCGGAACTCCTGGACCGCGTTCTGCGGAAAAGGATTTCCACGGCTGGAGTCCTGGCCCGCGACGCCGCCCGAGGAGGACGTCGTTCTTGTAGCTGGATGCCGTCGATGAAGACGTTGGTGTTGAAGCCCTCGGCCCCGGCCGCGTTGACCTCCTTGCGCGTCTCGTCGTCGGAGATGCGCACTCCCGGCGAGAGCGCCGCGAAGTTCAGGAAGTTGCGGTTGCCCTGCGGCAGCGACTTGATCTGCTCCTCGGTGACGTTGGTCGCGATCTCGTTGCTCTTCGTCTCGATCAGGGGGGCTGTCGCCGTGACCGTAACCGCTTCGGAGGCGGTCGCGCGGACAGTGAAGTCGAGAGCCTGCGTCTGGCCGAGCAGGACCCGCACCTTCTGCGTGTCGGTGCCGAGTCCCTGGAGCGACGCCGTCGACAGTGTAGGGCCCGGGCGGCACCGAGCATGTTGAAGAACCCGCTCGCCTCCGTGGTCGCGGACGTCCGGAAGCCGGTATCGTCGTTGACCGCTTCGACCGTCACGCCCGGGAGCGCGACACCCGTATCGTCGTGGACGGTGCCTCGCAGGGTCCCGGTCGTGCTCTGGGCGCCGGCCGGCGCCGTGAAGAAAACCGCGGCGAGGAGAAACACGCCGGCGGTCGCGGCTCCCGCGAGCCTGGGAAATCGAGCCTTCATCGAAGTGCCTCCTTTTGAATCACAGTCAGACTTTCAGTTCCGTGGCGGATCGTTTCGCTCGGGAAGTGGTCGGTCGATGGAGAGCGCTGCCACACGAGGCGCGCAGCACCAGCGTGGTCGGAAGCGTCTCGTGGCGCCGGAGGCGCGGATTTCGTCCCGGCGAGGGCCCGGAGCAGGAGACGGGTTGCCTGGGCGCCCAGCTCCGCGATGGGGACCCGGACGGTCGAGAGCGGCGGCGTCGCAAACCGCGCGATCGGAATGTCGTCGAACCCGGCAACGGCGATGTCCTCGGGGACCCGCACGCGACCCTCCTGGAGGGCCGCCAGAAGCCCGATGGCCATGGCGTCGTTGGCGGCGAAGACCGCGGTCGGCGGGTGCTTCCCGGCGAGAAGCCGCTTCCCCGCGGCGAGCCCGGTTTCCTCCCGGAAATCGCCGGCGAACTCGAGCGCCCGGGAGGGACCGGCTCGAGATCGTCCGCATCGAGTCGCGGTAACCCCGGAGGCGCTCGGCAGCGTCCCGGTTGCCGACCGGTCCCGCCAGGTGGGCGATGCGCCGGTGGCCGAGCGAGATCAGGTGGCTGACCATGGCGAACGCCCCGCCGTAGTTGTCCACGCGGATCGAGTCGAAGGGATCTCCGTTTGCGATGCCAGTTCAGGACCACCGCCGGCAGCCCGTCCGGGAGGTGCCTCTCGATCACCTGCGTGTCGAGCTCCGGGGTCATGACGATCCACCCGTCGACGCGGCCCCGCGCGGCCCTCAACACCGCTTCGATCTCGGTCCCATCGCTGTGCGAGCCCGAAACGAGCAGGTGGTAGCCGCCCTGGCGCGCGCACGAGTCGATCCCGCGGATCACCTCCGAGAAGAACTCGCCGTAGACGTCGGGCAGAAGGACTCCCAGGGTGTTCGTCCGGCGGGTGATGAGGCTTCGGGCGACGGCGTGGGGAGAGTAGTGGAGCTTCTCGACCACGGCCCGGATGCGGCTCCGGGTCTCCTCCCGGACCGGCTCCTTGCCGTTCAAAACGCGGGAGACCGTCGCGACCGACACGGACGCGGCGCGGGCGACGTCGCGGATGGTTACCGCCAACGTGACGAAGACCACGGGAAAAGTGCTGGTGTAATCGTTTACATCGAGCCTGAGCGCTTTCTAACTCCGCAACGGAGGCGTGTCAAGCGAACGCTACGACGGGAACCCCTTGTCCGACTCCGGGCGGCAGGACGGCGAGGCGCCTCCGAAAAAAGTTCGGTGGCGGCGCAGTGGGCAGGCTGTTCAGGTGGGGGTTTCGAAGCTGGCGGATGTCTTTGCAGGATCCGCGCCAGCGGAACCGCCCCTTTGAATCGAAGAACTTGCGAAGAAGGTGTGTCGGCGCTCCGGCTAGCGCATCGGGGGGACGCGGCGGGCCATCTGCGCGGCGGTCTCTCCCCCGCGCTCCCGGCTCGGCTGAATTCTCATGACCCAGTGACAGAACTGACACTCGACCTTGCCATCGAGCTGAATCTCGGTCGTGTTGGACCGACCACAGTTTCGACAGTGCCAGTTTCGGACGGCGGTTTTCATGGACGCTCGCTTTCTCGCCGAAGGCCGGCGACGGGCGCGTGCTTGAGCAGGGGGCGGGGCCGTCGGAGGGATCGGAAGAAACGAGTCTATCACGCGGGCCGGCCGCCGTGGTCAGGCCGCCGAGCGAGGCCTCGCCAAGGAAACACCCGTTTCCAGCAGCCTTCTCACCTTTTCGACGTCGATCGGCTTGACCATGTGGTCGTCGAATCCGGCCTCCCGGGCGAGCTGGCGGTCGCTCTCCTGGCCGAAACCGGTGAGCGCCACCAGGACGCAGGAGGAGAATTCGGCCCGGGCACGCAGGCGCCGCGCGATCTCGTACCCGTCCATCTGCGGCATCGCGATGTCGAGGAAAGCCACGTCCGGGCGGAGCAGCGCGGCTTCCTCCAGGGCGGTCGCCCCGTCGAAGGCCATCCGGACGTGGTGGCCGAGCGCACGCAGGTAGTCGGCGAGGCCCTCCGCCGCGTCTGCGTTGTCGTCTACGACCAGGACGCGCCGGGAGGCTGCCGCGGGCTCCGTCGCTCCGCGGCTCGACGCCGGGACGCTGCGCGAAACCGCCGGGAACGTTCGGTACGGCAGCCACACGACGAACTCGCTTCCCTGGCCGGGGCCATCGCTTCGCGCTTCGACCGTGCCCCCGTGGAGGCGAACCAGGCGGCGGACGAGGGTCAGTCCGACGCCGAGCCCTCCACCCGCGCGCTTCAAAGGGTCCGGACCCTGGACGAAGAGCTCGAAAATCTGCTCGCGCGACTCGGGCGACAGGCCGATCCCGTTGTCGCGGACCGAGATCCGCACCCCGTCCTCGTCCGCGCCGGCTGCCAGCACGATGCGCCCCCCCACGTCGGTGTACTTGGCCGCGTTCAACAACAGGTTGGCCAGGACCTGCTCCAGCCGGGCCGGATCGGCGCGGAGAGAAATCGCCTCCGCGGGAAGGTCGAGGACCAGGTGGTGGCCGCGTTCGTCGATCGTGCGACGCGCCTGCTCGACGGCTCCCTGGACGATGGCCGGGAGCAACACGGTCTCTTCACGCAGCTCGACCTTGCCCTGCATGATCCGGGAGACGTCGAGAAGCTCGTCGACGAGCCGGGTCATCCGCTGGGTCTGGCGCTCGATCACTTCCCGGGCGCGGGCCGTCGTGTCCGGATCGTCGGAACGCAGGCGCATCACCTGCAGCGCGGTCACGATGGGGGAGAGCGGGTTGCGCAGCTCGTGCCCGAGCATGGCGAGGAACTCGTCCTTACGGTTATCGGCCTCCGCTCGCTCGGCGAGGCGTTTCCGCAGCTCTTCCTCGAGCCGCATGCGCTCCGTGACGTCGCGCGTAAAGCATCGGGAGTGAACGAACTCGCCGTCCTCCCAGTAGCCGTTGGCGTGGATCAGAACGTGCCGGATCGACCCGTCCTTGCAGCGGAGCCTCGCCGGACGGTTGGAGACGGTTTCGCCGCGCATCAGGCAGGCGAGGATGTCCTCGATCACTTCGGGGTCGGCGTGAAATTCGGCGATCCGGTGCCCGACGTACTCGTCGGGGGTGTATCCGAGGAGCTCGAGCTCGGCCCGGTTCGCCCAGAGGATCCGGCCGTCCGGACCCACTTTGTGCAGCCCCTCGACCGCGTTCTCCAGAAAGTCCGAAAGCTCCTCTTCGTGCCGCCGGAGAGCCTTCTGAGTCTTCCGGCGCTCCGCCACCGCAGCCTCGAAGGAGCTCGCCTTCTGCTGCAGCTCGCTGACGCTGCGGAGCTGCTCCTCCGCGGTCGGGAGCGCCGAGTAGCTCTCCGCCGGAACGACCCGGGAGTGCTCGCGGCAGATCTCGAGAAACGCCGGGCCATGGGTCTCGTCGTTGAAGCCGCCCATCGGATAGGCGCACAGGAGAGAAAAGTCGTGCGTGCTCGCGAGGTTGTTCCAGAGCTGCTCGAGCCGGACGGCGGCGTCGCGATTGCCCTCGGCCCAGAGGAGGCCGACCATTTCTCCGAACGCGCGCACGCGGGAGGACCCCCCCGGCGCGGCCTGCCGGATCGCTCCGCCCACGACTTCGGTGAAGAGACGCTCATCGGGCAGCCCATTCACCATGAACCGGGAGAGAGTGTCCGCCGCGTCGAGCGCCACGTAACGCTTCGTTTCGATCGCGCCCGCGAGGTCGAATCCACCCTCGGAGAGGCGCGCCTCGACGCCCGCGCGGTGCGCTCCCGTCGCGATCACCAGGACCGGCTCTCCGGAGGAAAGACCCGTCTGCAGATAGTCGTTCAGCGTCTCCACGAGGTAGGGGTCGTTCTCGTAGAACTGCGCGTGGTGTTCGGGGTGCCGGGCTGTACTCGCTGCAGGTCCCATCGGGTTGAACCTCTTCCGTTACGTTCGTTTAGGTGCGCGCCGCGGTTCCTGCAATTGCCGCGCCGCGCTTGCCTTCCGGAAGGGACCTCAGGAAGAGGGGACGGGCGTGGTCTGCGGCGCCGACGGGACGGTCTGAACCGGCGTGGGAGGAACCGGGGCCGGCGTTCCCTCGACGCCGAGGACGAGGCCCGCGGGGGTGCGGAGGACGGCGACCGGGGTCGTGTCGGGAGTCGGCGGAGCGGGCTCCGCGGTCTTCTTCTCGGTCGCGTGGGCGGCGTGCTCCCGGTTCGAGCACGCGAGAGTGAGCGCGCAGACGAGAACTCCCGCGAGGGCCCGGCCGATGCGCTTCATCGTTCTCCTTCCGCCGCCGACAACTTTTGTCGTTTCGGGTGCCGAAACGCTGACCCACTTTGGCGCGAGCGATTCCCCGATTTTCTGCAACTCATTGAGTGGAAAAGAAGAAGTCCCTCCGGCGCGCATGGTACGCCATTTGATCTATGCATCACCAAGAAGAGTGCCGGCATGGGAGTTCCGGCATGGGGGGGAGCCGAAGGGTTCCCCCCTTTGTTTTTGAGTATCGGGGTTTTGTGCCGGGCTCATCCGGCCCTGCGGGGGAGCGGAACCCGCCCCGACCTTCCCGTGAGATAGCGGGAGAGCGACCCCAGGTTCTTCCTCTCCCCCGCCACCTCCAGCTTGAGCGCCTCGCCCAAATCCTCCTCCTCCACGATGCGGAAGGACGCCCGGGCCGCGGCGATGCCGCGGGCATTGGCGTACGGGATCTCGAGAGAAAGACGGTCGGGCTCAGGACGGGCCCGAAGTCGGATGGCGCGCTCGAGGACGTCGAGACCCGCGCCCGTCCGCGCCGAGACACCGATCTCGCCGCGGGGAGGCCGCGCCCCGGGCAGGTCGTTCTTGTTCCAGACCGCCAGCACCTTCTCCGGCTCGACGCCGAGCTCTTCTAAGACGTCCGCCGCGACCCGGCGCTCCTCGTCGACGCGGGGAGACGATCCGTCGAGGACGTGAAGAACGAGGTCGGCGTCCCGGATTTCCGACAGTGTCGAACGGAAGGAAGCCACCAGCGACGGCGGCAGCTTCCGGACGAAGCCGACCGTGTCTAAGAAAACGACGTCGGCGAGCCGGGAGCTCGCGCCGTGGGCGGCCTTCGAGTCGAGCGTCGCGAAGAGGCGGTCCGCCGCGTAGGCGGACTCCCGGGTGAGGCGGTTGAACAGGGTCGTCTTCCCCGCGTTGGTGTATCCCGCGATCGCGACCTGGAACCTCGTGGCCCGCGAACGGCGGCGGACCTGGCGCGAGGTCTCGATCTTGTCGAGGTCCCGGCGGAGCCGGGCGATGCGGTCGCGGATCTTCCGCCGGTCGAGCTCGAGCTTCTGCTCGCCCGCCCCGCGACCCCCGATCCCTCCGGCAAGGCCGGAGAGGTGGCCGTACCGCCCGGCGAGCCGCGGCAGCAGGTACTGGAGCTGGGCGAGGTCCACCTGCGTGCGGGCCTCGCGGGTCCGCGCGTGCGACGCGAAGACGTCCAGGATCAAGCCGGGCCGGTCGAGCGCGGTCAACTCGTCGCCCCACCGCTTCTCGAGATTCCGAACCTGGCCGGGGGTGAGCTCGTCGTCGAAGACCACGAGCGAGGCTCCCTCTTCGCGCGCCTTCTCGCCGATCGACTCGACGGCCCCACGTCCGACGTACGTGGCGGGATCCGGGGCCGAACGCTCCTGGAGGACTCGTCCGACGACCTTGCCGCCCGCGGTGTCGACGAGTCGCTCGAGCTCGTCTAAGTGCTCCTCGGCGACCGACCGCGGAACCAGTCGAGACGAGACGCCGACCAGCACGACCCGCTGGCGCGGACGAGCGTTTCCCTCGGAGCGTTTCAACGAGTCGGCAGGATGGGAGAGGAAGCCGCGGAGAGAACGCTCAACACCGGAGCCGATGGTAAGATCCGCGCCTCGACCGTGTCAAACCTGTCCGCGCGCGAGCTCCTCCTCGCCGCCCGCCTCGACCGGCTCTCCCGCGCGTACCCTCGGGCGATCTCGCAGACCGACCCGATCCGCTTTCCCGCGGCGTACGACCGGCCCGACGACCGGGAGGTCGCGGGCTGGATCGCCTCCGCCTTCGCCTACGGCCGGGTCGAGACGATTCTCGCGAGCGTCGGCCGCGTCCTCGCGGCCCTCGGACCCCGTCCCGCCCGGGCGATCGACTCGATTTCCGACTTCCCGCGGTTCGCCCGGGAGGAGCTCGCCGGGTTCCGCCACCGCTTTCACTCCGCTGCGGACGCCTCGGCCCTCCTCTACGCGATCGCCCGCGTCCGAAACCGTCAGGGCTCGATCCGCGGCTTCTTCGAAGACCTCCAGCGGCGCGAGGACGCCGACACCGGCGGGATGCTCTCCCGCGCCACCGGCCGTATTCTCGGGCTCGACTGGCGTCCGGCGGTGGGCCGCCGAGAACTTCCCGCGGCGTCGCCGGTGCGTTTCTTCTTTCCCGACCCGGAGTCCGGCTCGGCGTGCAAGCGGTGGAACCTCTATCTGCGGTGGATGGTGCGGCGCGACGCTCTCGACTTCGGGGTGTGGGCGGGAATCCCCTCCTCCCGGCTCGTCATCCCGACCGACACCCACGTGCACCTGGTCGCGCGGCGCCTCGGTCTCACGCGGCGCAAGTCAGCCGACTGGAAGACCGCGCGAGAGATCACGGACCGGCTGGCGCGGTTCGACCCGGCCGACCCGGTCCGCTACGACTACGCGCTCTGTCGGCTGGGCGTCCTCGGAGTCTGCCGCAAGGCGTTGCCCGCGTCGCGGTGCGCCGAGTGCCCCCTTGTGGAGGGCTGCCCCGCGGGCCGCCGGCGGCGACCCTCTTGTCATTCCGAGGAGCGAAGCGACGAGGGATCTCTCCCTTATTTCGCCGAAGAGTCCTCCACATGAAGATCCGGACCATCCTCACGCTCGCGACCGCGGTCGCTCTCGCGATCGTCGGCACCCTCTGGATCCGCTCGCTCGTCCCACCCGACTCGCCGACGGGGTCGCTCGCTTTTCTCTCCGCCGCCCCGGAGCTGCCGATCGTCGACCGCTCGGGGAAGAAGCACGACCTCGCGCGCGAGAAGGGGCGCCTCGTGATCGTGCACTTCTGGGCGACGTGGTGTCCGCCGTGCGTGGAGGAGCTGCCGGCGCTTTCGCGGTTCTGGGAGAAGTACGGCGGGCGGAACGACATCGCCCTCTACACGGTGTCGGTGGATCGCGACTGGAAGACCATCGACGACTTCCTCGCGAAGAACCCGCACGAGCTTCCGCTCTACCGGGACCCCGACGGAAAGACCGCGGCGCGCTTCGGCTCCAGCCAGTATCCCGAGACGTACATCGTCAACCAGGCCGGCCGGGTCCTCTACCGCGTCCAGGGGGCCGTGTCGTGGGACGACCCCGAGATCCGCCACCGGATCGAGCAGCTGCTGGCGTCGTAAGCAGCTTCGGGCCTCCGACCGTTCGGCGCTGCGCGAAGAGCCACGCCGCGAACTCCGGGTCCTCGTAGGCCCGCGACCAGACTCCGTGCCCGACCTCCGGCACGATCGTGACCCGCGGAGTCCCACCGGCGGCGCGGAGTGCCGCGATCATCGTCTCGGTTTCGGCGACCGGTACCACGTCGTCGACCGCGCCGTGAAAGGCCCAGACCGGCTTCGACGCGAGCGGCCTCGCGAGCTCGGCGGCGGTGCCGCCGAAGGCGTCCGCCGGAATGCGTCCGGCGGCGTCTCGCCGGTGGGCCGCGACGTAGCCGCAAACCGGGCCGACCGCCGCCCAGAGATCCGGGTGGCGCGCGCCGAGCACCCAGCTGCCGTGACCGCCCTGCGACAGGCCGGTCAAGATGACGCGCTCCGGGTCGATCGCCCACGTCTGGCGCGCCCGGTCCACGAGCGCGAGGACCGACTTTTCGTAAGACTCCCACTCCCCCTGCGGGTCCGGCTTCTGCGGCATCAGGATGATGGCCGGCCAGCGCTCGGGGGCCGCGAACAGGGCCGGCGGCAGACCCTGCAGGAGCTGGCGCCAGCCGTCGGTGCCGCTCTCGCCCCGGCCGTGGAGAAACAGGACGAGCGGCCAGCGCCGGGAAGCGTCGTAGTCGCGCGGGACGTAGACGAGGTAGGGCAGCTTTCCGCCGCCGGCGGCTTCGATTCGACCGGCGAGGAGACCGGCCGGGGCGGGCGGCTGGCCGCCCCCTGCGAGCACGGTCGACAGGAACAGGAGGAGCATCACCTGCCCCGCCATGATCCCCCTTTTCCCTCGCCTGCGCGTGAGTGTTGAAGGTTCGATCCGGGCGGTGGGACGCCGGGATCGTCGCGGCGGAAACCTTCGATGCCACAGGAGGAGGAAACCATGTCGTCGGGAACGCTCCAGATCTCGGTTCCGTCGGTTCCGCGTCTCCGCCCCCGGCCGGTCCGGCTGGCGGTCCCCCGGCAGGTGGGCCGGCGCAACTCGGACGCGAAAGGGTCGCCCGTCGAGGGGTCTTCGGTATTTCGGCTCGTCGGAGTCGCGCTGCTCGGCTGGTTCGGACTGATGACGGTCGTGGCGATCCTGGCGGTCTACTGACGCTTGCGCCGCTCGCGCATCAGCCAGAGAAACAGCGCAAGCGCCGCGGCCGCCAGGCCGAGACTGGCCCAGTAGAGAAAGACGTCCGGGTTGCCGCCGCTCACGCCCGGGCCTAGCGGCCGGCGGGGGCCGGGGCCGTGCGAGGGGCGCCACCCGGCGCGGTCCGGGCGGTCCGGGCGGCCGGAGTCGGCTGAGGGGCCGCGGTCTCCGCCCCTCCTGCGTCCGGCGCGGGCGCCGTGCCTCCGTTGATCCCGACGGACCAGACGTAGTCGCGCAGGGCCTTCGTCACGGCGTCGGGGTCGCTGAGGAACTTCTTCGCGGCCTCGTCGCCCCCGAGGTAGCGCGCGAACTCCGCCCGGTCCGCGGCGAAGGTCGGCGCGTCTAAGAGCGCCGCGATCGGAGACACACGCTTCCCGTCGTCCCCCTTCGGGAAGTTGGTCGGCATACGCGTGCCGGGCATCCACTCGTCCGGCCGCTTGATCCAGTCGGCGATCCAGTCGTGCCGCAGGCGGCTCGCCGACATCTGGAGGTTCGGCGCCAGCGACGCGCGGTCCACGCCCGGCGCGTTCATCTCGGTCTCGTTGCGCGGGTGGCACTGCTTGCAGCGCAGGAGCTCGAAGACCTTCCGGCCCGCGGCCCACCGGCCGGGCTCGGTCACGTAGTCGGCCGCGAGAAACGGATACTGCGCGCGGTCGAGCGACGCGAAGTACCGCGTCAGGTCGTTCAGCTCGGCAGACGTGAACTCGAAGGTCGGCATGTGGACCTCGAGCCACGGCCGGATCTGGCCGGTCTTCGGCGCCTTCAGGAAGGAGTAGAGCCAGTCGCTCTGCACCTTCGCGCCCTCCCCCTGGATGATCGGGGGCGCGAGCGACGTGTCCGCGACGAGCGACCGGAACGACCCTCCGTATCCCTCGATGACGTGGCAACCCAGGCAGTTGTGGTTCTTCACGATCCGCCGCCCGCGCTCGATCGCCGTCTCGTCCGGCGAGAGCTGCTTGCGCGCGGTTTCCGAGGCGTTCAACTCCTGGAAGCCCAGTACCGCCGTCACGACGCGATCCCGCTCGGCCTGCGACAGGTGGAAGTCCGGCATCCGGGCCTTCTCCTCCCACCCTCGCGCGCGGTCGCGGTCGAAAACGCGCGGAGCGTGCACCTTCATGTCGAACCAGTCCTGGCGCGTGTGCGGGATGTGGATGAAGCCGAAGTCGAGGAGGTGAACGGACTTCGAGCCCTCCTCGGACAGCTCCGTGCCGATCGGCTTCGCGTTCTCGAAACCCGGGATCTCGTGACACCCGAAGCAGCCGTAGTGCGAGATGAGCTTCTCTCCCGTGTACACCTGCTTCGCGTGCAGGTCCATTTTCGAGAGCGCCGCGCGGGCGTCGAGCAGGGTCTTGTCCGCCATCTGGAAGTACACGGCGATCCGGTCGAGCGTCGCCGCGTCCGTGCCCGGCAGCTGCATTTCCTCGAACCCCGGCGGCGCCTTCAGCGTCGAGAGGTACTCCGCGATGTCCAGGGCCTCCGGCGGCGTCAAGCGCACGTTGGGCATCTTCGTGTCGGGGCTCCACGCCTTCGGGTCCAGGATCCACCGGTAGATCCAGTCGCGGCTCGCTTTCGAGCCGATGCCCGAGAGGTTGGGGCCGAACTGCCGATACGTCCCGGCGAGGTCCCGCCGCGCGTTCGGATCGGCCAGGTGGCAGCCCATGCAGCCGCGTTCCGCGAGAAGCGTCTGGCCGCGCGCGATATCCCCGCGGCCCGCCACGGCCGGGATCTCCGCCGGCTGCGACTTTTCGAAGAGGTAGGCCACGATCGAGTTGACCATGACGTCGTTCTCGACGCGACCCGTCTGGTTCATGTGCTTCTGAGCCGCCGTCGGAGCCCGCGGACCCGACACGTTCACGAAGTTCTCCAGGTAGAAGAACTGGGGCATCTTCGTCGACGGCCGGAACGCGTCCGGCTTCATCACCCAGCGCGTGGTCCACTCCCGGGTCACCTTGGACGCGACCTTCTCCAGTGACGGTCCGACCTTCGGAAGCCCCTGCCGGTCGAGGCCCTCGATGCGATGGCAGCCCCAGCAGCCGAGCTCCTCGATCGTCTTGATCCCCGCGTCGAGGGTCGGCGCCTCGCGGAAGTTCGTCTCCCCCGCGTGGCATCGGTAACAGCCCGCCTCCGTGTACTTCATGGGGAGGACCGGGGTGTCGTTGAACCGGTCGAACTTCCAGCCGAGCGCGCGCGTCCACCTCGCCTCCTCGCGCGGGTTCTCGGGCGAGTGGCCCGCGGACCAGAACGAGGTCGACCGGTCGCGCCCTCCGTGACAGGGAGTGCACCCGAAGAGGTTGTACGGGTGCGGCGACTCCGTGCCGACCATCAGCTCCTGGCGGGGATGGCTCCGGAAGACCGCGTTCAGCTTCGGGTCGTCGAAACCCTTGCGGTCCGCGCCGATGTGGCACGTCTGGCAGCGGTCGATCCGGGGAATCCTCATGAAGTTGACGTTGATGAAGTGTTCCGGGAGCTGGACCTGCTGGACGCGGAGCGACGGATTGACCATGTCGAGGATCGGCGAGTTGCGGAGCTTGAAGACCGCGTCCTCGCGCAGGCTCGCGAGCCGCTTCAGAGAGGTCCTGTAGTCCGCGGTGAGCTTTTCGAAGGACGTCTGGACGGCTTCGCGCCGGGCGACGAGGCGCTCCCGGGCGAGCCTGGCGTCCGTCTCGACCTTCTGGAGCTGCGCGAGGTGGAGCCGCCGCGTCTCCAGGTCCTTTTCGAGCTCGTCCAGTCCCCGCTTTTCCTTCGGGGCCGCCTTCGGCGCCGTCGCGAGCGCGTTCTCGTACCGGTAGCGCTGCGCGTCCAGAGACGCCTTCGTGAACTTGAACTGCTGGTCCGCCAGGTAGATCCGGGGAGCCAGGTCTTTGAGCCTCCGGTCGAGGCGCGCCAGCTCGCGGCGGTGCGCGGCGAGCTCCTGGTTCGCCAGCTTGAGCTCGCGCCGCAGCTTCGCGCGTTCCTCGCCGAGCGCGGTCCGCCGGGCCGCGAGCGCGGCCTCGCGCGCCTTGCGGGCGTCGATCCGGGTGAACGCGCGCTGGATCCGCTTCCAGCCGCGGGAGTAGTCCTCCACCACCATACCGATGAAAACTATAGTCAGCACGATCCCGGTCGCCGCGAAGACGCGGTTCAGCTTCGGGATGTTGTAGTGATGATCGATCGGTTCGGCGGGAGCTTTTCTCGGCATCTATCGTGTCCCGTGTCCCGTGTCCCGTGTCCCGGCCCCGTTCATATGTTGAAGCTGAACTCGGGGATGTTGACGATGTACTTCAGGTTGAAGATCCAGCGCAGGTACATCTTGATCGGCAGCGCCAGCATGATGAGCGCGAGGTTGACGCCGATGAGAAACCGCACCGTCCCCATCTTTTCGAGGAACTTCCGCAGCAGCGTCTTCCCCAGGATCGGCGGCAGGAGTCCCATGTATAGCGCGACGAGCGCGAGGCCGAAGCTCTCCCGGAAGAGCCAGAACTCCGGCATTCCGGTCTTGAAGATCTTGATCCAAATGATCTCGGACAGGTTGATGTTGTTCAGCGGAACGAGCTTGTTGAGGTCCCAGAACTCGTAGGGTCCGAAGAAGTTCCAGTTGGGACCCCGCAGGAAGGTCCCCAGAACGATCAGGACGCACCAGAGGACGAGGAACCCGATCAGGAAGATCGTGATCTCGTACCGCCGCTCTTTGAACGTGAAGTAGCCGTTGCCCTTCGGGTTGGTGTCGATGTAGGGAATCGCCATGAGCCCCACGATGATGAGCGACGGCAGCACGACGCCCGCCATCCAGGGGTCGTAGTAGACCAGGATCTCCTGCAGGCCGAGGAAGTACCACGGTGCCTTCGAGGGGTTCGGGGAGGCGCCCGGGTTCGCCGGCTCCTCGAGCGGGGCCTTCAGGAAAATCGACCAGACGATCATCACGGCCATCACGACGACGAGGCAGATGAGCTCGACGTAAACGAGGTCCGGCCACGAGAAGACCTTCTGCGCGGAATCCTCCCCCTCGATCGTGGGCAATCCCTTCGCGATCCGCCGGTCGTTCTCGTAGGCGTTGTGCATCGCCCACCAGAAGAAGAAGCCGACGAGGAAGATCATCCCGACGATGGGCACGTTGTCCGGCAGGGTGGCGACCTTGTTGAAGTTGGGGTCGAGGTACGAGAGCCCGAAGAAGAGAACCCCGGAAATGCCGAGAGCGATCCCCCCCTTTTTGGACCACAGAGGTTTCCAGTGGATCGCCAGGACGAGCAGGAGAAGAGAAATGGTGACGAGGTACTGCGGCGCCGAGAGGAAGTTGACGACGCTTCGGACGGCGTTGATGACGGGCATGCAGCGTGCCGGCCGTTACACCGGGCCCGAGATTCCGCCGTCCTTGCGGACCCGCCAGAAGTGGACCGCCATCAGGAACGCGGCGACGAGCGGAATGCCGACGCAGTGGAGGACGTAGAAGCGCAGCAGAGCGCCCGCCCCGACGAAGCGGCCCCCGAGAAGCGCGAATCGCGCGTCGCTCGAAGACGTGACGAGCTGGATATCCCCGATCTTGAGCAGCCCTGCGGCCGGCCCCTCGATGCCGATGAAGGGCGTCGCGGCGGCCATGTTCGACCCGACCGTGATGGCCCAGATCGCGAGCTGGTCCCAGGGGAGCAGGTATCCCGTGAAGGAGAGGAGCAGAGTCAGCACGAGGAGGATGACGCCGATCACCCAGTTGAACTCCCGCGGCGGCTTGTAGGAGCCGGTCATGAAGACGCGGAACATGTGGATCCAGACGGTGATGACCATAGCGTGCGCGCCCCACCGGTGGACCTCCCGCATGATCCCGAAGGGAACCTGCTCGCGCAGGTCGAGGATGTCCACGAAGGCGTACTCGACGGTGGGGCGGTAATAGAACATGAGCAGGAGGCCGGTGAAGGTCAGGACGAGGAACAGGAAAAACGTCACTCCGCCGGCGCACCAGGTGTACCGCATCTTGACGCCCGACTTCCGCGTCTTGACCGGGTGGAGGTGCAGAACCACGTTGCCGAGCATCGCGAGCACGCGCTTGCGATTCGTGTTCGGGACGCCGACCCGGAAGATGGACTTCCAGAACTGGCTCTCGACCACGGACTCTTGAAATCGGTTCCACCGACGACCCAAGATCAACCTCCTCCGAGCTCGTTCCGGGGTCTGATCCCGAAGGGGTCAGATCCCGGCACAGCGAAACGACGGGACGCGAAAAGCCGGGCCCAGGGTCTAGGTCATCTTCACGAAGGCCTTCGGGTCGGTCCACTGACCCCGCTCGTAGAGGTACCGGACGGCAGTGTCGACGACGAGCTGGCCGTCGTCCGGAGAAAGTCCGATCTCCGCCCGCTCCAAGCGGCCGCGGAGTCGGTCCCTCGAAGTTCACGCCGGACATGTAGTACCCGGACCCGTGGCAGGGGCACTTGAACTTGTTCTGCGCCTGCAGCCAGTTGGGCGTGCACCCCAGGTGCGTGCAGAGCGCCACGAGCGCGTAGATCGACTCGGTGTTCCGGACGATCCACACCCGGTACTTCGCCTTCCACCTCTCGTCCACCCCGAACGCGTACGTTTCGGGGTCTCCCCCCTTGAACCGCGTCGGCGGCTCGAAGAGGACGTTGGGGAAGAGGAACCTCAGCGACGCGGTCAGCCCGGCGCCCGTGGCCGCCGCGAAGCCGACCCACGCGAGCGTCATCCACTTCAGTGTCGAGCGGCGCGTGACGCCGTCGGCAAGGACCTCCGAAGACGGGGGCGGTGTCGGCGAGACCGCTCTTTTCTGAGGTGTCGACATGCCGCGGCTCAGACTACCAGAAGCGAAGCGGAACGCTCAAGATTGGCGGCGGCGCGTCCCCGCGTCGCTTCCACCGCGCGCCGCGCGGCGTCGCGCACGCGAAGGTTCGGGTCTTCGCGCGCGACCTTCTCCAGGAGCGGAAGGCTCCCCGCGTCGCGAAGAAGCGCGAGCGCTTTCAACGCGTTCACCATCGCCGCTTCCACCTGGTCGCTCGAGAGTCGCGCCTGTCGCGAGAGAGCTTCGCGGTCCACCATCGAGCGCAGCACCGCGACGCCGGAGCCGTCGCCCAGGGTCGCGAGCGCGATCGCGGAGTTCCACCGCACGTCGGGGACCTGGTCCTCGAGCAGGACCTTCAGGCGCGGCACCGCTGCGCGACTTCCCAGCTTGCCGAGGACGTACGCCGCCATCTTGCGCATTCCGGGATCCGCGTCGCTCGAGGCCTCGAGCACGGCGTCCACGCCCCGCGGGTCGCCCAGCATCCCGAGAGCCCAGATGGAGTACAGGCGCGTCTCGGGGTCCGAGTCCTTCGTCGCGGTCAGCAGCGCCGGCACCGCGGAGCGGTCCCCGAGCTTTCCCAGGACGAGGACGAGGTAGCGGCGAACCCGGACGTCCTCGGGCCGCGCAGGAGAGAGCGACGAGAAGAGCCGCAGGCTCTCGGCGGCGATGGCGTCGCGCTCCGGCCCCGGCTTCATGGCGCCGATCCGGCGGGAGAGCTCGAACGCCGCCTGCCAGCGGCGGCCGGCGCTGCCCCCCCGCACCTCCGAGAGGTAGTCGCGCGGCGACCGGCGCTCGAAGGTCATGAGGCTGAAGAGGAGGAAGATCCCGACGGCCGTGCCGACGACGAAGAGGGGCAGCAGAAAGAAGCGGACGACGAGCCTTCCCGCTCCGGGGGGCCGACCGACCTCTTCTTCGTCGCCGGGAAGCTCCTCGCCCCGGGCGCTCGTCGCTCACAGGATGGGAAGGTATCGCTTGGCCTGCGTGATGGGGTTGGGGACGAAGATCGCGTCCTTGTCGCAGACCGTCTCGCACAGTCGGCACGAGACGCAGGGCCCCGCGTCGACCTCGGCGATCTTGTGGAACGTCTCCTGGAGCGGGTCTTCGATCAGGTAGATGCAGTCGAAGGGGCAGATGTCGATGCAGAACTCACAGCCGGTGCACAGGTCGCGGTCCACGATCGCCTTGGGGATGTCGCGGGGTTTGACTTTCTCGACCAGCTCGCCCTTCTGGTCCTGGATGCAGGAGACCGGGCAGTATCGGGCGCAGACCGAGCAGTCGATGCAGCGGTCGGCGTGGATGACGTACTTCTCCGCCTTGTCCCCCGTGATCGTGTGGGTCGGACACTTGATCTCGCACACCCCGCAGCCGATGCAGGTATCGGTGATGAAATGCGGCATGGTCCTTCTCGAAAACGCTGATGGAGACGGAGTTATTCTGCTACTGCGGCTTGTGAAAAATATCACGAGCGGGGCCCGGAACGCACTCGGCGGGGCCCTGTCGGCCGGAACTTTCCGGAGCGGGCTCCGTTGTGAAGGATAGGAGAAACCGAATGAAGGAGATCCGAGCCGTCATCGTGGGCCTCGTGGTCCTCGTGATCATCGCCGCCGCGCTGGCGTTCTGGCGGCGTCCGGCGCCCGAGTTCGCGCGGGTCAAGGGCTTCCAGGTCCAGGTCCAGGAGAGGGAGAACGGCAACCTTCGCCGCGTGAGCTTCTCGATCCCGTCGAGCCTCGTCGCCCGGGTCGCCAAGCTGGTGCCGATGGATCGGTTCGGCGCCGAAATCAACGCCGACTGGGACGACGACGACATCACCCCACGCGAGATCCTGGACGCCGCCGACCACAGCACCCCCGGCAACCCCACTGTCCTTCAGAAGAACGGTAAGACGGTCGAGGTGCAGGGTCTCGGAAGCGTCGTCGAGGTGCGCGTGAAGGACGGCTGGGGCAAGAACGTGCACGTGCGCGTGCCGCGGGCGATCGTCGAAAGCGTGTCGGGCGTGCGGGACATCAGTCCCCGCGAGGTTCTTCAGCGCATCGATGAGCTCGGTCCCGGCGACGTGATTCACGTCCAGGACGGGGAGAACATCGTCACGATCACGGCACAGGCGAGAGACAAGAAATGATGGCGCGGTCCTGAGCTCTTCCCTGTCATCCTGAGCGAAGCGGGGCGCTCCTCGGGAGGACAAGAGGAGCCGGTAGACTCGGCCCGTGCCGAATCGCCTGGCTCTCGAAAAGTCCCCCTACCTCCTCCAGCACGCGAACAACCCGGTCGACTGGCGGCCGTGGGGAACGGACGCCTTCGACGTCGCGAGGTCGGAGGACAAGCCGATCTTCCTCTCGATCGGCTACTCGACTTGCCACTGGTGCCACGTCATGGAGCGCGAGTCGTTCGAGGACGAAAGGATCGCGGAGCTGCTCAACCGCGACTTCGTCCCGGTCAAGGTCGACCGGGAGGAGCGCCCCGACGTCGACGACGTCTACATGACGGCGGTCCAGACGATGACCGGCGCGGGCGGCTGGCCGATGTCGCTCTTTCTCACCCCGGACGGCAAGCCCTTCTACGGTGGGACTTACTACCCGCCGGACGACCGCTACGGCCGGCCCGGCTTCCCGAGCGTTCTCGCCGCGGTCGCGGACGCGTGGGAGAACCGCCGCGCCGAGCTCGAGGCTTCCGCCGGCCAGCTCCTCGCACACCTCGACCGCGCCGCGCACGCTCCGACCGCGGGGCCGGAGGTCGGCGCCGCGCCGCTCGAGAAGGCGGCCCGATCGCTCGCGGCCGAGTTCGACCCGCGGCACGGAGGCTTCGGAGGGGCGCCGAAGTTTCCGCCATCCATGCGCCTCGAGTTCCTCATGCGGTGGTGGCTCCGCACCGGCGAGGTCCGGGCGCGGGAGATGGTCGAGACGACCCTGGCCCGGATGGCGGCCGGCGGAATCTACGACCACGTGGGCGGCGGATTCCACCGTTACTCGACGGACGCCCGCTGGCTCGTCCCCCACTTCGAGAAGATGCTCTACGACAACGCGCTCCTCGCGAAGACGTACCTGCTCGCCTATCGCGCGTTCGGCAACGCGGACTACGCGCGGGTCGCCCGCGAGACGCTCGACTACCTCCTCGCCGAGATGACGCCGCCGGGCGGGGGCTTCTTCGCGGCGCAGGACGCCGACGCCGGTGGAGAGGAGGGGACCTTCTCCGTGTGGGACCCCGCAGCGCTCGAAGCCGCGGTGGGTCCCGAAGTTGCGCCGATCGTCGCGGCCCGCTTCGGCGTCGCGGGCACCGGGAATTTCGAGGGGAGCGGACAAACGGTGCTGTCGGTGGTCCGGAGCGTCCCGGAGATCGCGGCGGAGCTCTCTCTTCCGGAAACGCGCGTCGCGGCCGCTCTCGAGGAGGCGCGGCGCAGGATGTACGAGGTCCGGTCCCGCCGCGTCCGGCCCATGACCGACGAGAAGCTGCTCACCGACTGGACGGCGCTGGCCATCTCCGCGTTCGCGCTCGCCGGGCGGCTCCTTGCCGAGCCCGGCTACGAGGCCGCCGCCCGCCGCGCCGCCGACCGGATCCTGCAGAATTGTCGCGTCGACGGCGAGCTCCTCCACCGTGAGAAGGACGGCGTCGCCGGGATCCCGGGCTTCGCCTCCGACTACGCATTTTTCACCGAAGCGCTCCTGGATCTCTACGAGGCGACCTTCGATCCGAAGTACTTCCGCGAGGCGGTCGCGCTCCAGGCCGAGATGGACGCGCGGTTCGCGGACCCGCGCGGCGGCTACTACCTTTCGGCGAAGTCGCACGGCGCGCTCATCGTCCGGCCGCGGGAGCTGTTCGACGGCGCGATGCCCTCGTCCAACTCGGTCGCGGCGATGAACCTGCTGAGGCTCACGTCGTTCACGGGAGAACCGCGATATCGGAACGGCGCCGACAGGATCTTCTCTTCGCTCGCCGGCTACCTCGACCGCGCGCCGGCCGCGTTTCCACGCCTCCTGTGCGCGCTCGACTACCGGGAGGACCCGCCGCGGGAAGTCGTCCTGGCCGGAACGCCCGGCCGGGAGGACTTCGAGGTGCTTCGCGCCGCCGTCTTCGCGAGCCCGCGATTGAACCGCGTCCTCGTCCACGCCGCGGGGAGCGAAGTGCCCGCGGAGCTCGGGCCCCTGGTCGAAGGCCGCGCATCGGAGGACGGGGCGGCGCGCGCGTTCGTGTGCCGGAGCTTCTCGTGTCTCGCGCCGACCTCGGACCCCGCGGCCCTCGCCGCGGCCCTGGATGGATGAGGGCGGGAAACCCGGCGGTCCGAAGAAGCGCGGCCCGGGTCTCGCGGTGCTGCTCATCCTCGCGTACGGGCTCGCGTTCCTCGCGGCGCTCTGGCTGATGTATCGGAGCCGGTTCCCGTGACCGCGGTGACCGGTCTCGTCTACGACGAGCGCTTCCTCCTTCACCGGGCGTCCTACGACCACCCCGAGCACCCCGGGCGGCTCTCGGCGATCTGGAGCCGGCTCGTGTCGGAGGGGCTCGTCCCACGCTGCCGCCGGATCCCGGCCCGGGAGGCCACGCGGCAGGAGCTGCTCGCGATCCACACGGAAGAGCACATTGATCGCGTGGCGGCCACCGCGCTCCGCGACCGGACGCAGCTCGACCCCGACACCTACACGTCGCGGGAATCCGCGCGGGCCGCCCTGCTGGCGGCGGGAGGGCTCGTCGATCTGACGGCGGCGGTCCTGTCGCGGGCGCTCTCCAACGGGTTCGCGCTCGTCCGCCCTCCGGGTCACCACGCCGAGGCGGATCGCGCGATGGGGTTCTGCCTGTTCAACAACGTGGCCGTTGCGACAGAAGCCGCGCGCCGCAACGGAGTGACGCGAGTCCTGATCGTCGACTGGGACCTCCACCACGGCAACGGGACACAGCACTCGTTCGAGGAGGACGCGGACGTCCTGTACTTCTCGACGCACCAGTACCCCTTCTACCCGGGCACCGGCGCGATCAGCGAGGTCGGCCGAGGCGCGGGGCGCGGACGGACGGTCAACGTCGCGTGGCCCGCCGGGATGGGCGACGCCGAGTACCTCGCGGCGTTCGACACGTTGCTGCTGCCGATCGCGCGGTCATTCGATCCGCAGCTCGTCCTCGTCTCCTGCGGCTTCGACGCCGCCGCCGGAGACCTCCTCGGCGGGATGCGGCTCTCGGCGGACGGCTACGCGGCGATGACGAAGAGGCTGCTCGACGTCGCCGGAGGGAGGGTCGTTCTCGCGCTCGAAGGCGGATACAACCTCGACGCCATCGCGGCGGCGGCGGCCGCGGTGACCCGAGTCCTCCTGGGAGAGAAACGCGCCGAGCCCGATCCCGGACCGCCCAACGCCGCGGCCAACCACGTCCTCCGCGAGGTCCTGGACACGCAACGGGAGTTCTGGCCGGACCTCTGAGCTGGGGTCAATCGTGTATTCCTGTATTCGGAAGTCCGATCGAGGCCGCGATCCGTTCAACGGCCACCCTGGCCGATTCGTCCTTCACGAGACGATCCTCCAATCTGTGGACGCCGCGGCTGAACGTCGACTCCTCCCGCCCGAAGCACCTCGCCATTCTCGCTATCGAGAAACCCTCCCGCCGACCCAGATACGCCGCGGTGAGCCGAGCGCGCGACTCCTCATGGGATCGGCAGGGTCGTTTGAGGCGCTGAAGGGTTAGACCCGCCGCGCGCGCGACCGCCTCGGCAAGCCTCTCCGGCGTCCACGAGCTCGGCTTTCGGGGCGCCTGACCGACCGCCGCCAGGGCACGCTCCGCGAATTGCCGCTCTCCCTTGATGGCAAGCGCGTGCGTCGGCACGTCCTCCCAGGTCTGCTCGTCCCGGATCTCCATCAACCGATGGTAGACCGATAGAGCTTCCTCGCGCTTACGCCCAAGCCTCGCGAGAAGAACCTCGACATCGAGCCATGGCAGGCTTCGGCCTCGCCGATAGAACCGGTCGCTCGACCACCGATAGGCCGACGGCTGATCGACCAGGCGCGCCCGGACCGGATTGAGATGGATATATCGCAGCAACGAAAAGAGGTACCGGTCGTCCTGGACGAGGAAGGCCTTGTAGCGGCCCTGGAACAGGTGACCCACCCTCTCGTGGCGGAAGTTGAACCTCTGCGCGTAAAAGGACTGGAGCGCCCGCATGATGCACGAAAGAGCGACCGGCCCTCGCTCCAGCGCGAGATGGACGTGGTTGCTCAGGAGGCAGTAGCCAAGAACCCGGAATCGGAATCTCGCGCGGCACTCCGCGAGGCGATCCAGGTAGATCTCGCGATCCCGGTCATCGCGGAAGATCGCTTTGCGTTCATTGCCCCGAGCGGTCACATGGTAAATCCCACCCGGAAGGTCGACCCGAACGGACCTCGCCAAGACCAACTCCTCGCAAACGATCTCTATCGAGAGTTGTCGCGAGCGACCGGAGATGGAAATACAGGAATACACGATTGACCCCAGCCGCTAACGCGGGACCAGGCGGAGAACCTTCGCCGGAGCCTCTCCCGGGGAGAAGTAGCGCCCCTCCCGCCAGGGCCGCAAGAAGTCGCGGTATCCCGGATCGAACACGTTGCCCGACTGGCCGGTCGTATGGACCCAGAGATCCCCGCCGCCCGAGAGGTCGATGATCTGGCGGTAGCTCGGCCCGTCGGTCATCCGGAAGGAGCCGTCGAGGCGGTACGCCCCGACGTTTACGGTCGAGGCGTCGCCGCCCTGGCCCGTCTCCAGGCTGAAGAGGGAGCGGAGTCCCCGAACCGCGTCGAACACCCCGTGGGGAAAGCGCGCCCGGTGGAGTCGCTCCCAGCGCCAACTGGCGGGGTCGGGGCCGAGCCGCTCGCGCAGGAGAGACATTGCCTCGCGCAGCGTCTCGCTCCGGAATACGGCGCAGGTCTCCCTGCGCCGGGGTCTGCACGTCGTCGCACCAGTCCGAGTTCGTCCGGAGGGCGTTCATCAGGAAGCGCGAGCGCACGCCGCCGGTGGGCGTCTTCCCGAGCTCGTCCTGCGCCATGCGCGCGAGCCCGGCGTACCACGCGGCGTAGATCGCGGCGGCCGGCGACATCGGCGAGAACTCCCGGTTCCAGGCGCGCAACCGCGCGAGCGCGTCGCGGGACGCGGCGTCCGCCGGTTCCGTGTCGAGCAGGAGGGGCAGGACGTCCGTCGCCTGCAGCGAGACGCGGTCGAGCTGGATTGCTCGGACGTCGGAGGTCGCCAGTCTGCCCTTCGCCAGGATCCGCTCGGTGATTCTCCGCGCCCGGTACGGCTCCGGCCAGTCGCGCGAGATCGCCCGGGGATATCGCTCCGACGCGACGCGGTTGTTCGCCGTGACGACGAACCCGCGCGGGGGGTCGAACGACCGCGCTAGTGAGTCGAAGGGCACGTATCCCGCCCAGTCGTCTTCCCCGGCGCCCGAGACGGGCCGGAGGCCGAGGCCCCGCGGGCGGATCGGGATGGCGCCCGACGCCGTGTAGCCGATGTGCCCGTCCACGTCGGCGTACAGGAAGTTCTGCGGAGGCGCGTGGAAGAGCCGCACCGACGCGACGAACTCCGTCCAGTTCCTCGCCCGGGCGATCCCATCGATGGCCTCCGCGGTGCGATCGGTTTCGTCGAGCGCCGTCCAGCGGAAGGCGACGGCGCGGCCGACCGCCGGAGCGCCCTCGAAGACGTCGGAGACGATCGGGCCGTGGACCGACGAGCGAACGACGAGGACACTTTCGTTCCCCCCGCGAACGCGGATGGTCTCCCGCCGCGTCTCGAACGGTCGCCACTCCCCCCTCCAGCGGTAGCGGGTCTCGTCGCCGGGATCCACGTCCTCGACGAAGAGGTCCTGGACGTCCGGCTCCAGGCTCGTCAGCGCCCACGCAATGCGGTCGTTTCGCCCGATGACGACGCCCGGCAGTCCCGGGAGGGTCGCGCCCGCGACCGAGTACCCCGGCGCCGAGAGCCGCGCGAGATACCACACGGAGGGGGTGCGCAGGCCCAGGTGCGGGTCGTTCGCGAGGATCGGTTTTCCGGTCGCCGTTCGCGAGCCCGCGACGACCCAGGAGTTGCTGCCGAGACCGGCGTCGTCGGGGTCGCGGGCGCCGATGGCCGCGAAGGCATCGTCCAGCCGACCGAGGAACTGGTCCGGGAGCCGGAAGCCGGTAGCCGGGAGCGGGGGAACACCGCTCCCGGCGGCAGGCACGTTCCACTCGCCATCCTCCAGGATCGTCGGCGTCGCCGGGACCGGCGGCAGCAGCTCGGCCGCGCGCTTCTCCCCCAGCGCCGCGGCGAAGCGCGTCCGCCGGATCTCGTCGCGGGCGTTGCCTCCGAGGTCCCACGCCATGAGCTTCGCCCACACGAGCGCGTCTACCGGGTCGAAGCGTCCCGGCGCAAAGCGGAGGATGCGGAACTCGATCGGCCGCGCCGAAGAGGAGGCGAGGAACGCGTTGATGCCGCCGACGTAGGCCTCGACCTTCCGCCGGGCCGGGACCGAGAGGCTCTTCCATGCGGACTCTGCGGCGCGCCGGAACCCGATCGTCCGCAGGAAACGATCCGACTCGACCGCCGCGGGCCCCAGGATTTCCGCGAGCCGCCCCGCGCCGATCCGGCGCTGGTACTCCATCTGCCAGAGGCGATCGCGGGCGTGCGCGTATCCGAGCCCGAAGAGCGCGTCCGTCTCGCTCGGCGCCCGGATGGTCGGAACGCCGTGGGGATCGGTTTCGATCGTCAGCGGCGCCGGAAGCCCGGCGATCCGGACGGTTCCGCTCTTCCGGGGGAAGAGTGGACACCACCAGCGCTCCGAAGAGGACGACGACAACCGCCGCCACGCCCAGGAGCGCGCGGAAAACCCTTTTCAAGCGGGTGAAGTCAGCCCTGCTCGAGCAGAGTTCCTAAATCGTACGACCCGTCTCCGAACTCGAGCGTCAGGGCGCCCTCCTCGAAGACGGTCCGTTCGAGAGAGAGGTCGACTCCGGCCGGCATCCACGGGGCGAGGTTGACCACCATGATGCGGTCTTCGGGGTAGTACGTGAGCAGTCCCCGCGGGGCCTTCTGGACGATGTAGGACAGGAGCTGGTCGGGAATCGGGATGAAGGAGAGAGCCTGGACCTTGTCGAGGACGAAGGCGAGGAACCCGTCCTTCAGCCGCAGCTGGGAGAGCGTCGCCTTCGCCGAGAGGGCCACGCCGTAGCGGTGCAGGACGATCGTGGCCGCCAGCTCGCCGGGCGAGACGTGGATCCTCAAGTCGTGAAGGTCGGGTATGCGATCCGTCAGCCTCGCGACGAGGCGGTTCAGCGTCGGTTCGTCGAAGGTGAGAGCGAGGCCCCGCCAGCGAACGCGGTAATCCTCCGGTTCCGGAGGGAGTCCCTCGGCCGTCGCCTCGGCGTCCATGACTCAATTGTAAAGGTCTACAGCGCGTAGGCCAGCGCGAACCCCACCTGCGCGGACATGAGCAGGAGGTACATGTGCGTCCAGGCGGGGTGGTTCTCGGTGCGCGCGAGCTCGTCCGGGTTCGCGAGCAGGAGTCGCGCGGTGTACGCCCCCCACGCCGCGAGCCCCAGGCCGAGGATCGTCAGCAGCGTGCGGTTTCCGGTGAGCAGGTATCCGCCGGGCTGATCCGGATCCGGCATCCAGGCGAGGATCGGAATCGCCAGCCACGGGAGCACGAAGAAGGGCGCCATCATCCGCGCCGCCCGCGCCACCCCGAAACGGATGGGAAGGGTGACGACGCCGTGCTCCCGGTCTCCGACCATGTCGGAGAAGTCTTTCGTCGACGTCGCCCCCAGCAGGAAGAGCGCGAAGATGCCGCCGATGGCCCAGGGCTCGGCGAGCGCGACCGACGCGACGAAGGACCACCCCGCGACCTTCAGCAGGCCGCCGCGCGTCACCGCGATGGTGAAGTTGGCCCAGAACCAGTGGCGCTTGGATCGCCCGAACGCCGGAAATGAGTAGATGAAAGTCGCGAGCGCGCCGAGCGAGTAGATGAAGAACGCGGCGTGGAAGTGAACGGGCGCCGCGAGCCGCTCGGTGAAGGACTGGTAGGGATACGGAACGACCAGCCACGTCGGGAGGATCGCGAGGACGTAGAGCACCGCCGCGACGATCCAGCGCGTTCCCGGTGGAGACCTCGCCCGTGACGAGAGGGCGATCCGGCTTGTTCCTGCGGTCGATCTCGAGATCCGCGATCTGGTTCACGATGTTCGACGCCGCGTTCATCGCGGAGGCACAGAGAGAGCCGATGACGACCGTGAGAAGGATCGGCCACGTGATCCGCCGCGCTGGATCCGGATTGTGGGCGGATCCGAAGGCGCACACCGCCCCGGACAGGATTCCGAGGAGCGGCGGAAAGAGCGTGAAGGGCCGGACGAGCTTGAGCCAGCGCTTCATCCTGGACTCATCGGCCAGGAGATGGCTCCCTTTTCGAGAGACAGGGCGATCTCGAGCGCGATCAACCCGCCGGCGAACGTGTTGAACGCATTCGCGAACTCGTGGTCCAGGCGGAATCCGAATCGGCGTCCCAGGTCCGCGAGGACGCTTTCCGCGATCGCGCCCAGGAAGCCGCCGACGAGGATTGCGAGCACGATTCCCTTGGGCGCCCAGCCCAGGAGCCAGGCGGCGAGCGCGATCGCTGACGCTCCCGCGAAAGACGCCGCGGTTCCGGCCGCGGAAATCCCGCCCGGCGTTCCCGGAGCGACCCGCTCGAAGGTCAGCGGAGACCGGGGTTTCCGGCCGAACAGGGTGCCCACCTCGGTCCCCAGCGTGTCGGCGAGCGCGGCCGCGAGGGCCCCCGCGAAGGCTGCGGGTGGCGCGCCCACGACGAGGAAGACGACCGGCACGAGGCAGTTCGCCGCGACGTGCGCCGCGCCCCGGCGCCCGCGGTTCGTCTGGGCCACCCCGGCGTCGCGCTTCGCGGCGTAGCCCCACTTCGTTGCGGCGGTGGCGGCGCCGAAGAAGAGCCACAGCAGCGCGTAAGCCGCCCAGCCGCCGTAGGCGAGTATCAGGAATCCCGCGACCGCGCCGGCGACCGCGCCCGACGGGGCGACGAGGCCGGCGAACCCCGTCACGAGGGCCGCGGCGACGTTGACCCCCAACGCCACCCCCAGCCGGCCGGTCGAGCCGGCTTGAAAGGGAGCGAGGGGCGCCTCCGGCCAGCGGCCCAGCTGGATCATCACGAGCGCGCTCGGAATCGCGGCGACGAGGTTGTCGTCGATTCCGGCCCGCACCGACTCGAGGAAGGCGTACACCGCTGCCCCCGCGAGCAGCAGCACGACCGCGACGGGCTCCAGCGGCCGCGCGGAGACGAACCGGAAGACGGCGATGGACGCGGTCGCGCCGGCCGCCCAGTTCGCCAGCAGTCCGATCCAGCGCTTTCCCGAATTCCACGGGAGACGTGCGCCGTTCAAGGTCTCTCCCGCGATCGCCGCCGCGGGGTCGCCGAAGGCCATCATCGCCCACACCGCCGCGGCCACAGGGAGGTAGTGATCGCGCAACAGGAGAACGAGGGCCAGGACCATCGCGGGGTACGCGACGATTCCGGGATCGCGTTTCCGCGTGGCGTCGCGATAGAGCGCCCGCCCGACGCGCGGCATCACGAAGAGGTTGAAGAGCAGAGCCGCCGCCGCGACGGCCGCGGCGAGCCTCCAGTCGAGCCACCGGAACGTCAGCGCGAAGAGGCCCGTGGCCGCGTGGACGGCCTTCCGCTTCCACTCCCCGGCCGAGATCGGGGTCCCCCGGCCCGTCACGGCTCAGGCGTCCGGACGCGCGCGGCGGGCCAGGTACTCGACGAGTGGCTCACGGAAGTTGCGGATCGGGCGGCCCGTGAAGGCTTCGTACTTCGACGTGTCGAGCACGGAGTAGAGCGGCCGCGCGGCGGGCCGGCCGAGCGCCGCCGTCGTCGTGGGCGAGAGAAGCGACTTCGGGGTGCCCCGCGAGCAAAAGGATCTCTCTCGCGAACTCGAACCACGTCACCTCTCCGCGGTTGGCGAAGTGGAAGATCCCGCTCCCTCCCGCGTGGAGCAGAGCCAGGATCCCCTCCGCGAGGTCCGCGGTCGCGGTGGGCTTGCCGCGCTGGTCGTCCACGACCGGGACTTCCGACTTCCCATCCTCGACCTGCCGCAGGATCGCCTCGATGAAGTTCCACCCGCCGCGGCCGAAGAGCCACGACGCACGCACGACGAGCGAGGTGGGAGATCGGAGGGCGGCCTCTTCTCCGGCGCGCTTTCCCCGGCCGTACTCCGAGAGCGGGGCGGGGTCGTCCGCCTCCGTGTAAGGAGCTTCCTTCGCCCCGTCGAAAACGAAGTCGGTCGATATCTGCACGAGCCGCGCGGAATATCGCTCGCACGCGTCGGCGAGGAGAGCCACCGCATCCGCGTTGACCGCGAACGACGCGGGGTCCGTCTCGCACGCGTCCACGCGGGTGAAGGCCGCGCAGTTGACCACGACCTGCGGGCGAACGTCCCGGAACGCGCGCGCGATACTTTCGGGGCTCGTCACGTCGAGGTCGGACCGGGGCCGCGCGGCGACCTCGAATCCTCCGCCCGCGAGGACCGGAGCGAGGTCCGATCCGAGCATCCCGGAGGCCCCGGCGATGAGAACGCGAGGCCGCTCCTCCAGCATGGGCCGGGGCGCGGCGAGAACGGCCGGCTCGACTTCGACGGGGGCGACGACGGCCTCCGGGCTCAAGCGGAGCTATCCCGGCGGTTTCGCGGTCGCCGACGACGTCGCCAGTCGGTCGCCATATTGCGTCCGGTAGAACTCCCGGTACGCGGCGTCCCGCTCCTTGACCGGACGCCACCAGTCTTCGCGCTCGCGGTACCAGCGCACGGTTTCCTCGAGGCCCCGGTCGAAAGGGGTCGAGGATCGGAAGCCGAGCCGCGCGAGCTTCCCGGCGTCCAGCGAGTAGCGGCGGTCGTGGCCCGGCCGGTCGTCCACGAAGCGGATGAGGCTCTCGGGGCGTCCGAGAAGCTCCAGCACCTTTCGCGTGATGTGGATGTTCTCGGCCTCGTTTCCCCCCGCGACGTTGTACGTCTCGCCGGGCTCGCCGGCCTCGAGGAGGAAGTCGATCGCGGCCGCGTGATCCTCGACGTACAGCCAGTCACGGACGTTCCGGCCGTCGCCGTACAGCGGCAGCGGCTGGCCGTCGATCGCGTTAGTGACGAAGAGCGGGATGAGCTTCTCCGGGTACTGGTAGGGCCCGTAGTTGTTCGACGCGCGCGTGATGACCACGGGCAGCCCGTAGGACGCGAAGTACGAGTACGCCAGCCGGTCGCCCCCCGCCTTGGACGCGGCGTACGGGTTGCGCGGATGAAGCGGCGACTCCTCGTGAAAGGAACCCTGCGTAATCGACCCGTAGACCTCGTCCGTCGAGATCTGGATGAACTTGCGGATCCCCTGCCGGCGCGCCTCCTCCAGAAGGACGAACACGCCCCGCACGTCGGTCTCGATGAACGACGCGTCTCCCAGGAGCGATCGGTCGACGTGCGTCTCCGCCGCGAAGTTGACGACCGCGTCGCAGCCGTCCATCGCGACCCGGACCACGTCCGGATCGACGATGTCGCCCTGCAGGAACCGGTAGTTGGATTGCTCGGCGACGTCGGCCAGGTTGGCGGGGTTCGCAGCGTACGTCAGCTTGTCGAGGTTGACGACCGAGACCCGGTCGCCCCGCGACTGGAAGAGGCGGCGGACGAAGTTGGATCCGATGAACCCGCAGCCTCCGGTGACGAGGATCTTCACAGGATCCCGATCTCGGAGTTGTCGCTGACGAGGAAGCGGTGCACGCGCGGCCGCTCGGCGCCCGGGTGGATCCGGACGTTCTTGCCGATCAGGGAGTCCGCGATCCGGCCCGGGATCCTCTCGAGCGCGGAGCCCTCGAGGACGATCGAGTTCTCGATCTCGCACCGCTCGACCCGGCAATCCGGCCCGATCGACGTGTAGGGTCCGACGAACGCGCCCCGGATCTCGGTTCCCGCCCCGATGATCGCGGGCCCCCGGATCGTGCTGGCGTAGATCCGCGCCCCCGGCTCGACGACGACCTTCCCCTCGACCCGGGACCCGTCATCCGCCGTCTCGATCCCGCTCGCCGTGAACGTGTCGAGAATGATCCGGTTCGCCTCCAGCATGTCCTCGACCTTGCCGGTGTCCTTCCACCAACCGGAGACGAGGTGCGGGTGGACGGTCCGGCCGTTATCGATCAGCCACTGGATCGCGTCGGTGATCTCGAGCTCGTTGCGGGCGCTCGGCCGGATCATGTGAACGGCCTCGAAGATCGTCTCGTCGAACATGTAGACGCCGACGAGAGCGAGGTCGGAGCGCGGCTCTTTCGGCTTCTCGGTCAGGCGGACCACCTTGCCCCCCGCGAGCTCCGCGACGCCGAACTGCTCGGGGTTCGGGACCCGCGCCAGGAGGATCTGGGCGTTGCACCCGATCTCCTGGTACTCCGCGACGAGCGAGGAGATCCCGTCGGCGATCAGGTTGTCCCCCAGGTACATGACGAAGCGCTCCCCCCTGAGGAAGGGCTCCGAGATGAGGACCGCGTGCGCGAGCCCGCGCGGCTCGTCCTGCTCGATGTAGGTGATCTCGGCGCCGAAGCGCGAGCCGTCGCCCAAAGCGGCCTGGATCTCGGCCTTCGTCTCCCCCACCACGACCCCGATCTTGTGGATTCCGGCGGCGACGATGGCTTCCACGCCGTAGAAGAGCACCGGCTTGTTGGCCACGGGAACGAGCTGCTTGGCGCGCGTGTAGGTGAGCGGCCGCAGACGGGTGCCCTTGCCGCCCGAGAGGATGAGGCCCTTCATCTGAGAGAGGATGATAGCCCGTTGCCCTGTCATCCCGAGCGGAGCGAGGGATCTGACCGCGCAGCGGGTCATCCTGAGCGAAGCGAAGGATCTCTGGCTTTTTCGGGAGGCTCGCGCAAAAGCGAGAGATCCTTCGTCGCTCCGCTCCTCAGGATGACAATACGCAGTGTCGGGCCGGATCCTTCGTCGCTTCGCTCCTCAGGATGACAGGTTTCACTGACCCCCGAAGATCCGATCCAGCGACCCATTCATATCCAGCAGCGTACCGACGTCCTTCAGGTTCACGACCAGCCGGTAGTCGCGCCGGGTCGTCGGGGGAAGCCTCAGCTGCCGCACCTCCAGGAAGAGGCTGTAGCACGACCCGTTGAACGTCACGAGCGACCGGTCCTCCAGCAGCTTGTTCTGCTGGGCGTCGTAATTCAGCTGGGTATCGAGCCGGAACTTCTTCCCGACGTCGACCCCCGCCGCGAGCCGGATCTGGTCGGTGCGCGACGTCGGCGCGCCGTCGACCGATAGCGGCCGGCTGCTGAACCACGTCGCGTTGACGTAGTTCGTCCTCCAGTTCACGGACGTCGCGAGGGAGATCGCCGTGGTCTGCGGCCCGTGGAGGTCGTACGCCACGCGGCCGTCGAAGCTGAAGAAGCCGCCGGGCGCGACGCGGAGGTTCGCCTCCAGGGGCCCGGTCTTCTGCGTGAAGGAGTCGAACGACGAGCTCGTGCCGGAGGGGATCTGCGGAAGCGTGAACGCGTGCGTCTGGGCGAACTCCAGGGACGCGATCTCGTTCGCACCGCCGCCGGTCTTCGCGTCGGCGCGGCGCGCGAGGAGCCGGTTCACGATCGCGTAGCGGATCTGGTTCCTTCCGAGCGACGTGTCCACTTCGTCGTAGACCGGGATGCGCAGCGGGTCGTCGACCTCCGACACGTATTCGTAATCGACGCGCGGCTCGATGACGTGCTTGAAGCGGCCGAAGGGGCCGAGCGTCCCCTCGTAGATGCGCGAGAAGGACGGCCCGACGAGCGACGCCCCCGCCTCCGCGTAGGTCCGCGTCAGCGCCGTCCCCTCGAAGACCGTGTGCGCCTCGTCGGTCGAGTCGGAGTATCCGGTCCACCGGCCGCCGCCTCTCGCGGTGAGCGACAGCCAGGGCACCGTCTTCCAGGGCAGCGAGAGGGTCGGGTGGAAGTCCGCCCGGCCGTACTCCCCGCGAGCGAGGCCGCGGCCGCGGTTGACGTAGAGATAGGAAATCGAGGATTCCAGGGCGAGGTAGAGCGGCGTCCGGCCGATCCGCGAGGTGCGCCGGAAGTACTCGAGTGAGGGAAGCCTCTCCTGCACGACCTTCGTGCCGTAGAACGTCTCGCTCCGCTCGACGCGCAAATTCACCGAGTCGTTGCCGAAGTTCTTCGTCAGGAAACCGCGAGAGAGAGTCTGACGCGAGGAGGAGAGGGCGAACGCCCGCTCGAAGTCGCGGAGGAACTGCTCGTCCGAGTACTCCCGGATCGAGAGCACTCCGCGGAACCCGTACGGCAGGTCGTCCGACACGTGATCGAGCCGCGCCTTCCACCGCGTCTTCTCGCGCTGGCTGAAGACTCCGGCGCGCCCGTCGACCGTGACGCAGGGATCGCCCGCGCCCGGCTCCTCCTCCAGCGGCACGCAGACCGTGGCGTCGGGATCGCGGATCGCGTACGCCTGCACGATTCCGGCGGACTCGGGCGAAGGGGTCCAGCGGAACTCCTCGCCCACCCCCAGGCCGCCCTTCGAGTAGAGGTCCAGCTGCGTAGTCGAGTCGGTGGCGCGGCTCGTGACCCAGTAGTACGACAGCCCGAGGTATCCGCCGCGGCGGCTGTTGTAGCCGACGCCCGGCACGAGCAGCCCCGAGGCACGGTCCTGCTTCGTTGGCCAGACGAGCCACGGCGTATAGAGGACGGGCACCGGCCCCACGCGAAAGGAGACGTTCTTCATGCGCGCGTAGTCGTCCAGGGTGACGTCGGCCTCCGAGAGGTAGAAGGACCACTCCGGCTTCGGCAGGTCGCAGGACGTGAAGATTCCCTTCTCGATCCGGTACGTCGCGGGGCCGATCTTCTCGATCGACTGCGCGACCACGTGGTAGGCGGGCGCGAGGTTCGCGGTCGCGTTCTCGAGGCGCCCCGTCTTGTCCTCGACCCGGAAGACGCCACGGCTCCCGGAGAGCCGCGTCGGACCCTGGTCGATGACCACGTTGCCGTCGAGGGTGGCGGTCTTCGTGGGGAAGTCGTACCGCGCGCGGTCCGCCGTGATCCTGACGTCCTGGTACTCGATCGTGACCTCGCCGGAGCCCTCCCAGAAGACGTCCTTCTCGTAGTGAACCGGGTTCTTCGTGGTCAAACGGACCTCGCCCCCCTTCTCGGGCGGCCGGAAGTGGATCTGGAAGCTCGGCTTCGTCTTGAAGCGGGACTCGAACGGGTCCGTCGATCCGAAGGGCGCCTGGGCCGAAACGACGGCCGGCGCGGCCGCGACCAGGAGGAGGAGCGCTGCCGGGAGACGCGCACTGTATCTTTTATCGGTACAGTGGCGGGTCACGGCGCGGGCCTGGCCACCACCACGAACTCCGCCACGGCGAGGTCCGGCGACGCGCCCGGATAGTCCGAAAGGCGCGTGAGCCTGGCGGCGTTCTCGGGCGAGAGAGGCAGGGACACGGTGTCGACCGACGCGACGGCGTAGCCCGAGGCCTCGAAGAGGTCGCGCACCGTCGCCCGGGTGAAGTGCCGGATATGGGTCCCGGAGAGGAGCGAGTACGGGACGTAGTCGAAGCGGCCCTGCAGCAGGTCGCTGACGATGGCCCAGTTGCCCACGTTGGGGACCGACGCCACGACTGCGCCGCCGGTCGCGAGCCAGGGTCGCACGCGGACGAGCGCGTCGGAGGGATCGACCAGGTGCTCGAGGACGTCGCCGAAGAGGACGGCGTCGAACTCGGCCGCGAACTCGTCGGCCGGCACGTCCTCCAGGGCGCCGACGAGGACCCGGTCGTAGACGCGCGCCGCCCGCGCCGCGTCACCAGCGTCCGGCTCGATGCCGACGATCCGCGCGACGCCCCGCGCGCGGAGCGACTCCGCCGTCGCGCCTCCGGAGCACCCCACGTCGAGCACGGCCTGCGCGCCCGGCGGAACCTTCTCCGCGAGGTCTCCGCGCGCCTGCGCGTCCATCTCGGCGTACCGGTGCAGGTAGGCGCCCGGGTCGGCCAGAGCGCGGCCTCCCGCCGCCGCGATCGCCTGCGGGACTTCGTCGAGCGCCAGCCCGGCCGGCAGCCCGGCGAGCGCGGCGCGCCGGACGGCGTAGACCGGGGACCGGGGGCTCGCGAGGGAAAACGCGGCTTCTTCCGTCCGGGCGGCGCGCTCCGCGGTCTCGACGAGACCCGACGGCGTCGAGTAGGCGAACGGTGGCGCGCGCCGGGTTTCCTCGAGCCACGGCTCGTTGGACACGGGAAGGACGAGGTCCACTCCATCGCTCCGCTCGAGGAGCGCGAGCAGCCGGGAGGCCGCGGGCGGCGCGAGATACGCCTCGGGGTCCGCCCAGACCAGGACGAGGGGGGCATCGCCCCGCGCGTCGGCGACTTCGGGCCGCCGGCCCGGCACCTCGAGACGACTCCGCGGGGACAGCTGGCCGGCGAACCGCCGGGTCACCCGCCACGCCCACGGTCCCTCCGCGGCGAATCGGGGAACGCCGCCGAGAACGAGGTCGAACGGTCCCGTCAGGCCGCCTCGACGAGCATCGCCGTGGCTTCCCCTCCGCCGATGCAGATCGCCGCGATGCCCCGCTGCTTGCCGGCGTGCCGGAGGGAGTGAACGAGGGTCGTCAGGATCCGCGCGCCGGACGAGCCGATGGGATGACCGAGGGCCACCGCACCGCCCCGCACGTTGACCCTCGCGGGATCGAGGCCCAGGTCGCGGATCGCCGCCAGGGCCACGGCTGCGAACGCCTCGTTGATCTCGAAGAGGTCCACGTCCGAAACGGAGAGGCCCGTCTTCTGGAGGAGCCGCTGGATGGCCCCGACCGGCGCGGTCGTGAACCACTCCGGGGCCTGAGCCACGCCGGCTGTCGCGACGATGCGCGCGAGCGGCTTCCAGCCGCGTGCCTCCGCCCGCTCCGCCGAGCACACGACGAGCGCCGCCGCTCCGTCGTTGATCTTCGACGAGTTCCCGGCCGTGACCGTGCCGTCGCTCTCGAACGCGGGCTTCAGCGTCCGCAGCTTCTCGAGCGGCGCCGCGAAGGGCTCCTCGTCCGTATCGACGACCTGGGCTCCCTTCTTCGACGGCACCTCGACCGGTACGATCTCCTCCGCGGACAGCTTCGTCTCGGAGGCCTCGCGCGCGCGCCGGTAGGACTCCAGGCTGTAGTCGTCCTGCTCCTCGCGCGTGAACGCGTACTTCGAGACGCACGTCTCCGCGCAACTCCCCATGTGCTTGTCGTTATACGGATCCCACAGCCCGTCCTTGATCATCGAATCGACGAGGACTCCGTTTCCCATGCGGTAGCCGGTGCGTGCCCGCTCCAGGAGGTAAGGCGCGTTCGACATGGACTCCATGCCGCCCGCTATCGCCAGCTCGTACTCTCCCGAGACGATCGCGTTGCGCGCGTCCATCACGGCACGCATCCCGGAGCCGCAAACCTTCGAGACGGTCACGCAGGGCACGAAGTCGGGGATGCCCGCGCCGAGCGACGGCCTGGCGGGCGGGGGCCTGCCCGACTCCCGCCGAGAGGACGTTGCCCATGAGGACCTGTTCCACCTCGTCGGGGCGGACCTGGGCCCGCTCGAGGGCCCCGCGGATCGCGGCGGCTCCCAGAACCGGCGCGGGCAGCGTGGAGAGCTTCCCGAGAAACGACCCGACGGGGGTCCGCGCGGCCGACAGGATGACGACGTCCTTCACGCAGGGATTGTAACGTTCAGCCATTCCCTGTCATCCCGAGCGAAGCGAGGGATCTGGTCTCTCATCGGCAGCCAGGTTCCTCGTCGCTTCGCTCCTCGGAATGACAGGCGGGTCGGTTAACCTTCCCCCGTGGCGCGCATCCTCGCAGTGGACTTCGGCGAGAAACGGATCGGGCTCGCGACCGCGGACGCCCCCGGAGGACTCGCCACGCCGCGCCGCACCGTGTCCCGCCGGAGCGACGCCGGCGCGGCCGGCGAGATCGCGGTCTTCTGCCGCGAGGAGGAGATCGCGACCATCCTCGTGGGAGTGCCCCGGTCAGCCGAGGGACAGGAGAGCGCGATCGCCCCGCGAATCCGGTCGTTCGCGGAGAAGCTCGCGTCCGTGACGGTCCTGCCGGTGGTCTTCCACGAGGAGACGTTGACGTCCGACGAGGCGGCGCGTCGCCTTCGCGGGCGCGGCTCGCGCGCCGGCGTCGACGCGGAGGCCGCCGCCGTGCTCCTCGAGGACTGGCTCGCGCACCAGGCGGGCTCTCCTTGAGCGCTCCGCACCGGCTGCTCCGCGTGGTTCTGATCGGGCTCGTCGTCGCCGTCGCCGTGGCGGCCTACTTCCGCTACCGGCTGGAGAATCCGCCCGCGGCGTCGGGATCCGGAGAGGTGATCGTCGAGATCCCGCCGGGAACGCCGACGTCCGCCATCTTCCGCCGCCTGGCCCGGGCGGGTGTCGTCGAAGATTCTCGCCTGGCCGAGATCTACTACCGCCTGCACCGGCGCCGCCTCCCCCTCCAGGCGGGCGAGTACAAGTTTCGCCGCGCGATGCCGATCGATGAGGTCATCAACCGGATGGGGAGGGGCGACGTCGTCAAGCACGCCATCGTCGTTCCGGAGGGGCTGACCGCGGAGGAAACGTTTGCTCTCTTCACGAAGGAGGGGATCGGCGGACCCGACGCCTTCCGGAAAGCCGTCGCGAAGACCGAGCTCGTGCCGGGCCTGACCCACGGAGTCTCGGACCTCGAGGGCTTCCTCTTCCCCGACACGTACGTCGTGACGCGCACCACGCCCGCCGATCAGATCGTGGATCGCATGGTGGCGAACTTCCGCGAGCACTACACGCCGGACCTCCAGCGGCGCGCGGCCGCCCTCGGACTGACGACCCGCCAGGCGGTGACCCTCGCGTCGATCGTCGAACGCGAAAGCGGGGTCAAGTCGGAGGGACCGTTGATCGCGGGTGTCTACCTGAACCGGCTGCGCCGCGGGATGCGCCTCCAGGCCGACCCCACCGTCATCTACGCGCTCCGGCGGGACGGACGGTGGAAGGGGACTCTCCACCGCTCCCACTATGACTACGAGTCGCCCTACAACACGTACCTCCACGAGGGCCTGCCACCCGGCCCGATCGCGAATCCCGGCAAGGACGCTCTCCGCGCCGCGGTGAGCCCGGCGCGAACCAACTATCTCTACTTCGTCGCCAATCCGTCGACCGCCGGCCACCAGTTCTCGACGACCTTCGACGAGCACCTCGCGGCGATCGCGATGGCGCGGCGCGCCCGCGCCAGACGCCGGAGCCGGTCGGACCGGAGATGCCGGTGCCGGTTACGCCTCCGGAGACCGAGACCCCGGCCGCGTCCAGCGGGCCCCCCTGAATCGGAGAGATCCCTCGCGGAGCCTGTCCGGAGCCGGACGCCACCGCAAGTCTAGGGAGAGATCCTTCGCTGCGCTCAGGATGACATCGCGAAGGGCTCGGGATGACCGCGCGCTATCGCGTCTCGCGGAAACTCATTTCTCGTACGTAATCGTTTTGATCCTCGGGAACTTCGTCCGCAGGAAATCCTCCATGATCTTGTCCTCGATCCAGGAGATCTCGCGTTCCGTCCACGAAGTAGGTCGGGGTCGAGTTGACGCCCAGCCGGTAGCCCTCCTCGATGTCCTTCCGGACGCGGCCGAAGCTCTCTTCCCGCAGGTAGCACCCGAGGAAGTCCGTCCGCGAGACGCCCTCCGCCTCCGCCGAAGTGATGGCGAGCTCGTCGACCCCCGAGACCGAGAGGTTTTCCTGGCGGCCATAAGCGAGATCCTTGAACCGGAACAGGGCCGGCGGCCCGGACACGCGGAACAGACAGTCGCCGCCGACGCGGCCTTCATCGACCAGGCGTGGTGGGACCACAGCGGGAAGAACTTGTAGTGCCGGCGGACGCTGACGATGCCGACGTTCGCTGAGATCAGCTGGTCGAGCTGCCGGCCGCGGAACCGGCAGTACCCGCACTCCATGTCCGCGTACTCGACGATCGTGACCGGCGCGTCGGCGGGCCCGGCGGCGCGCTGGCTGGTCAGGTCGATCCGCTTGCGGCGCTCGGCGCGCGGGTCGCCCTGGAAGTCCCACAGCGGTCCCGCGAGGAACGCGCTCCCGTCGGGCGTGACGTGACCGGGGACGTACACCGGCCCGAATCCGGATCCAGGACCACAGCGATTCCCTTCAACCCGGCGGCGTCGGTGGCCGGGACGAGCTTCGCCGTGACCTTCGCTTTCAGCAGCTCCGCGTAGCGGGCCGTGACCCAGTGACGTCCGCGTCCGAGCGGACCGGCTCCGGCCTCTTGTTCAGAATGGTGTCCCCCTCGAAGAACCACTTCCGGTCGTTCGAGACGAAGACGACCGCTCCACGTTCAAGGTCTGGTACTGCCCGGTGCGGACGGCGTGCCACGCCGGGAAACCCGGGAGCTTCAGGGGTGCGGGCTCGACCGTGACCTTCGTGTCCGGATCCCACGGAAGGTAGAGGGCGACGAAGGTCTCCACCTGTTTCGCGAGACCCGCACCCGCGGCGGGAGCCGCGGCCGCGGGGACCGCCTTCGCCCGGGGTTTCGCTTTCGCCGGCGCGAGCCCCAGCGTCGCGAGCGTCAAAGCCGCGAACGGGACCGATTCGCTCTTTCATTTTCATCAAGACCTTCTTCGCCTCGAATGTGGGGACCCGCCTTTCAGACCATGCTCAGGGACTGGACCACCCCCGGCTGGTCCGGCTTCAACGCCAGCGATCGCTCGAAGAGCGCGATCGCCTCCGCGCGGTGCCCCAGACAGGTCTGGAAGAGCCCGAGCGCATTCAACGTATTCGGGTCGGAGGTCTTCGACTCGAAGCGCGCCAGCGCCGCGTGGGCGCCGGGGCAGTCCCGCCGGCGCTTGAACTGCGAAGCGCGAGCTCCCGGCGCAAACAGCTCGTTGGCCGGATGTCTGCGCGATCGCCCGCTCGAGCAGCGCCCGGGCCGCGGCAGCATCGCCTTCGTCCTCGTACCGAGCGACCCATCGGCGATCGTGCCCTCCGGCGTCGGCGTGCCCGGCCCGAGGGACCGAAAGAGCCAGTCCTGCGCCTTCGCGTCCTCGCCGCTCGCGGTGGAGGACCGCCAGGTTGAACATCGGCGAATGGTAGTCGGGGCGCAGCGCGAGGGATTTCTGAAGGCCTCCCGGCGGCGGCGAGGTTCTCCGTGCTCTCGCGGTAATACAGCCCGAGGTTGTTCCAGGCGCCTTCCGTCATGCCCGGCCGCTCCCCGCCGGTCGGCGCGAGGGGCTGGCGCTCGCCGCCGGAGAGGTAGCCCAGGGCGATGAGCTTCTTCGCGTACTCGTTCGCTTCCTTCGTCGGACATCTCCTCCGCGGCGACGCCGGCGGACCGGAGCGGGGCGAAGAGGTCGCGGTCTTCGGCTGCGGGGAGACGCCGCGGAAGCGGCCGGCGACGGCCTTGCCGCGCATCCGCGCGGTCGGCAGGAAGGCCCAGCAGGGCCAGCACGGTCGGGGCAACGTCGAAGACCGACGCCTTGCCGCGCTCGGCTCGCCGGCGAGACCCGAGCTCCCCACGCCGCGAAGACGCCGTCCAGGCGGTGCCAGTACGCCGCGGTGTTCCAGTTCTGCGAGGAGCGCTCGCAGGGGCGGTCCGCGCCCCACTTGAAGCCGTGATCCGAATGGACGACCAGCGTCGCGCCGTCTTCCTGCGCCCGGCGCATCCACTGGCCGAGGATCTTGTCCACGACGCGCGTAGTACACCGGCACCGCCCGGTGGTAGCGCCGGAAGTCCTCTTCCGACGACGCACGCCAGGCGCGGCGGCGGTGTACGGCGCGAAGACGTGCGCGATCTCGTCGGTGCCCTGGAGATAGAGCGCCATCAGGTCCGGCCGGTTCCGGTCGTAGAGGTCGCGCGCGATCCGGTGGTAGACGCGCGTCGCCGCGAGGATGCGGGCCAGCGCGACGATCGGGTTCTCCATGCCCGCGCCGCTCGCCCGCGCCTTGGCGATCTCTCCGGGCGGCGACGTCGACGAACCGCGCGAGCTCCGCGTCGGAGACGCACGCCGTCGCGCGCGACGACCTGCGCGACGCCGTCCGCGAGCGCGGCGGGAAGGCGACGCCGGAGCGCGGCAGGTCTCTCGTAGAGCAGCGGGCTGGCGTGGTCGGAAACGAAGAAGCCCGTTGACCTCCTCCGCCGGGTGCGTGGCCCACCATCCCACGACCCCGACTTTTCGGCCCGCCGCCGAGGCGAGGTTCCAGACCGCGGGGACGGCGCGGGAGTGCCCCGAGACGGGGACCTTGCGGCCGGTCTTCGGGTCCGACCTCCTGGAAATCGAGGACGCGGTGGACGGTCCGGCCCGACGCCGGTCGCGGCGGTCGTCCAGAGGACGGCGAGAGAACCGGCATGAAGCTCGAGAGTCCGCGCCGTGTATGCCTTCGGCGGCGAGCCGCTTCCAGTTCGGCATCTGTCCCTTCGGCGACGAGCCGGTCGAGGAGCTCCAAGTCGAGCCCGTCCAAGCCGAGCCAGATGACCGGGGTCTTGCCGCCGGCCGGCCGCGGGCGCGCGCCCGGAAGCGGAGTCGTCGTCCTCGATGGGAGTGGCCGGCGGGACGGATGTCGTCGCCGTGGTCGCGTCGGACGACTTTCCGGCGGAGGTCGTGGCGCCCTCTCGCCCGCGCCGGCACGCCGCGACGGCGAGAATGAGGGGCAGCGCGCAGAGAACCCGGGCGCGGCTCGAACGCATCGTCACCGCTGCGGAGAGAGCTACCGGCCCGCCGGATTCGGCGCGGGCGGGGAGGCGCGGGGCGGCGGAGCCTTCTCCTTCGCGTACGCTTCGAAGAGCTCCTTCTCGCCCGAAACGAAGTTGCCCGCGTGCAGGAACGCCGGAGTGCCCGAGAGGCCGAGGCGAATGGCCAGCCGGATGTCGCGGAGGACCCGCTCGCGCGCCCGCCCGCTCGCGAGCTCGCTCTCGAAGTTCTGCGTCGCGCCGGAGGCCTCGGCGATGTCGGACGCGAGGTCGCGGACCGCCGCGGCGTTCAAGCTCTCCCGCGAAAAGAGCGCGTCCTCGAACTTCGCGTACAGCTCCGGTGAGACCGCCGCGAGGGCCGCCGCGCGCTCCGCGGCCGCGAACGCCCAGTCGTGGACCTTCGTCAGGGGAAGGAGCCGCACCTCGACCGCGCCGCCGCGCTCGGTCACGACCTTCTTGACCTCCGGGGCGCGCACGCGGCACCGCTCGCACTGGAAGTCCAGGAACTCCGTGACGTAGAAGTCCCCCTTCCCGGTCCGGATCGCGGCGCTTTCGCCGAGGAGCCGCCGGCGAACCGACTGCGCGTCGGAGGCGAGAGGATGAAACTCCCCGATCAGGAGCGACGCGCCGTCGCCCGAGACGAACCCCGGGATCGAGACGGAGGCGTTCTCCGCGTGCCGGATGGTGATACCGATCGGCTTCAGCGGCCCGCGCGCCATTCCGTCGTCGAGCTTCAACCGCACCGGGAGGCCGTACGCCTCGGAGAGGGATCCTTCGATGGGGGCGACGTCCGCAGCCGCTTCGAACGGGCGCTTCGCCATCTTCCGGACGAGGTCGTGAAAGACCTCTCCCACGAAGATCTCGTCCTTCGAGCGGTCGAAGAGCACGACGTTCGACTCCCGGTGGAACTTCGACTCGCACGAGCGGTCCACCCGGTACGTTTCGAAGCCGGGAATTTCGACCTCGCGACTGTCGGTCGCGCAGATGAGCGAGTTCGGGTACCAGGAGTACCAGCCGCCGAAAAACCGGATCAGGCGCTGGCGGGTCTCTTCGTCCGCTCGGAGCGGGGAAACCGCAAGTTGCGAGAAAAGCAGCGCCAGAACGAGGATTTTGCGCACGGCGCGAACGTTAACACGCGGTGCCGTAGCGGGATTTCCGGCGGCCGCTCGCGCTAGACGGCGGACTGTCGGAGAAGCGCCTTGGCACGCTCGAGCGTGTCGAGGATCTGCGCCTCCCGTTGCAGGACGTTGTGGCCGTAGCCTTTCTTGGTCACGAACTCGAAGTCCACCTGGAGGTAAGGCACACCCTTCGGCAGGAGCTCGCGGCGGTAATGCCAGATCTCCCGCCAGTTCGCCGCCGCGTCGTTCACGCGCGGCCCCGGGCCGGTCACGGCGTCCACGCGCGCCGCCTGGGCGGCCCGTCTGCCGCCGGGCGTGCCGGCGTCCGCTCGTCGGCCGCGCGATACCGCTTGAGCGTGTGGGGTCGTTCGCGTCGTCTCCGGTCGTCAGAGGCTTGCGACCGATGTAGGTCGGCGGGCCGAGGAGGATGAAGACCATGCCGCGGTCGGTCATGCTGCCGCGAACTTCTTCCTGGGTGAACCGCGAGTCGGCAAACGCGACCCTCTTCTCGAACTCCTCGCGGAACTCGTTGTCCGCGGTCTCCGGCTTCGGAGTCGCGCGCCTTCCAGAAAGCGGTGACGAACTCCGAGCGGGAAGCCGGCTGCCGAGAGCGACTGAGAACTCCCGCCGCTCCTCGGGCGTCGAGCAGGAACCGGACCGGGCCGTCGGCCCATCCCTCGTCCGCGTTCGGCTCCCCGGGATCCATCGGCCGAGGCCGGAAAGGCCGCATACGACGATCGCGGGCGAGCCCGTGGCGATGCTTTCCGCTCCCTTTCTTCATGCGAGACGCCCTCCTCGCCTCCTCGAGCGCCGCGATGACTTTCTTCGGATACATCGCGGGGTCGAGAGAAGCGTTGGGCTGGAACGTCAGGAAGACTTCGAACTGCTCCCGGGCCTCCGCCGTCCGGTCCGAGCGGCGTAGACGCGCCGCGGTAGAAAGTGAAGGGCCGGAAGCAGAGCGGCGCGTTCCTTCGCCAGTATTCGGGCTTGCGAGGTCTCCTCATCCAGCTGGCCGAGCGTCTCGAGTGTCGCGGGTACGCCGCGAGTCGGAACTGCTCCTTGGCCTTGGAAAAGAGCTCGGGAAGGTGTCGGCGGCGGAGAGGTCGCGGCGGAGAGCGCCGCGGCGAAGCGAAGAGGGTGGCGCGTCTCATGGATACCTCCAGGACAAATTCCATCCTACGCCTCCGAGGCTGGACGGAAAAGAAAAAGGGGGGCCGGAGCCCCCCTTTGGTAATAAGCGAAACGATCAGAACGAGATTCTGACTCCCGCACGGATCTGACGCGGATCCTGACGGAGTGGGCTTGGCCCAATCGTCCTGGGGAAGCGGCTGCCCGAAGGGAACCGTACCCAGGCGCTCGAAGTTGCGGGCGCTCATGTCGGGCTCGCCCGTTTCCTCGCTGATCGTCGAGGCGGTGCATCCCGCCGCGTTGAGGCAGAAGGTGCCGTTGGAGTTGAAGTCCTCCTCGATGTCCGTGGTCGCCTGCCGGTCGAGCAGGTTGAAGACGTACAGGGTCGGCGTCACGGAGACACGGCCGAAGTTGAACGTGTAACCCAGAGAGATGTTCGCTTCGTAGGTCGCCGGGAGGCGGCCATCGGAGACGGCGTTGTCCTCTCCGCGGGTCAGGAGGTGGAGGAGGTTCGGGTAGAAGACGTTGTACCAGCCGTAGCGGGAAACGGGAGCGCCGCTGCGGTAGTAGGTCCCCAGACCCACCGAGAGGCCGAAAGGAGCCGTGTACACGGCGTCCAGACGCAGCTGGTGCGGCCGGTCGAGGTACAGGCGTCCGTCGGCGTTGACGGAGAAGAGCGGGTAGTCGTAGTCCGCGTTGATGCCCGGGTCGGTCTGACCCGACGCCACGCGAACCGCACCGTCGTAGTTACCCCGCAGCTCCGACCAGAGGTAGGAGAACTGCGCCCAGAGGTTCTGGGTGAAGGTCTTGCGCGCGGTGAGCTCGACGCCCTTGAACTCGCGCTTGGCATCCGGGACCTGGGGAGCGATCCCCATCTCCGGGTGATCCGTGTTGCACAGCCCCGCAAATCGGAGAGACGAACTCGGAACCGGATTGTCGCACCAGGGGAACGTGTTGTTGGGGCCCCCGCCGCCGACCAGCGCTCGCCCGAGCCCGGGTTGATGAGCGCGCAGGAGGCGCCGTGGTTGATCTCCTCGTTGTTGTAGTCGAGGTCGCAGCGGTCTTCGATGACGTTCCCGAGCTCGCGATACATGCCCTTGAGACCCACCGCGAAGGTCGGGGTCAGAGCCATCTCGACGCCCAGGGTGAACTCGTCCTGATACATGCCGTCGAGGTTCTCGTCCACGGGCTGGAACGCCGCACCGCCCTGGAAGAGCGGGTTGCGGTTGGGAACGCAGGCGTTGTCCTGCGTGGCCGGGGTTCCGCCCGGAGGCATCGCCCCGTTTGGAGACGTCGGGCCCAGGCAGTTCCACGTGGTCGTGGAGAACTGGGAGCCGTACACGCGCACGTTCAGGTCGTTGGGAATCGCGTAGTAGAAGCGGCCGTAGGAGGCGAAGAGCTTCGTCGAGCCGTCGCCCTTCCAGTCGAAGATGAGGCCGGCCCGCGGGGACCACTGATCGTCCAGATCGATCGTCGTGACCTCCTGGGCGTTCTGGATCTCCTGAACGTCATAGCGGACGCCGGCGTTGAGGGTCAGACGCGGCTTGATGCGCCACGTGTCCTGCACGTAACCGGACCAGAGCTCGCTCGGCGGAGCGGTCGTCGTGGCCGCGATCGGGTTGAAGCTGCCCAGCTGGTCCGAATAGAAGTTGTGCTCGAAGTACACCCGGTACGGATCGCCCAGGTAGTTCGTGTACTGCACGCCCTGGCCCGGCGGGCAATAGCTCGCCGAAGAAGGGCTGGTGCTGCACGTGCGCACGCGGATGCGCTGGCCGCCGGTGAAGCTCGTCACGGCGGTCGTGACGTTCTCGACCCAGTCGCCGCCGACCTTCAGCTCGTGGTTGCTGAAGTAGGAGGTGAAGGACCCCTCGTAAGCGTCACGGTCACCCGTGTTGTGCTGCGTGAAGCCCGGGATGCTCCCGAAGCCGTTGAAGGTCGGGTAGAAAGGATAGTCGGCCGCGTTGGTCCGGTCGACGACGCCGACCTGGGTGTTGTCGAGGGGCTTGAAGATGTACCGGTCCTTGTGCTTCGCATACTGCAGCGTCAGCACGCCGAAGGATCCGAAGAGCTGGTTGTAGCGTCCCGCGTAGTCCTCCGAGCCGATGTCCCGGCGCCCGGCGAATGAGTCGGCGTCGGACGACGTCGGGGTGAAGATCGCCCCGTCGCGGTGCTCCGGATCGCGGAAATAGGTCCCGACGAGCGTCGAGCCCTGCGCGATGTTGAAGGTCAGCTTGCCGGAGAACAGGTTGTACCCGATGTCCTCGGTGAAGTGCTGCCCCAGAACGGACTGGGCGGCCATCGGGACGCGGTCCTGGGAGTTGTCGCCGCGGTTGTAGGCGGTGAAGAACCAGATCCGGTCCTTGACGAAGAAACCGCCGAGGTCCGCGCCGTAGTCGAGGTTCTCGACGTCGTCATACGTGAGGTTGAACTGGTCGCCGTCTTCGCGCCTCTGGTCGGCGCGGAAGCTCGCGGCGAATAGCTCCCGAACACGTCGCCGTGGAACTCGTTGCCGCCCGACTTGGTGATGACGTTGATGACGCCGCCGGTCGACCGGCCGTACTCGGCCTGGTAACCGCCGGTCTTGACCTCGACCTCCTGGATGAACTCGTTGTTGATGATCTTGCCCTGGACGCCGCGGTTGACCTGGTTGGTGTTGACACCGTCGATGAGGAACAGGTTCTCCGCGGAGGTCGAGCCGTAGAGGGAGAGGGCGAGACCGCGACCCTGCAGGTCGCCGGTGTCCGTGTTGACGCCGGGCTGCAGCTGCACGACCGCCGCGTAGTTGCGGCCCAGCGGCAGCTTCTCCATGACCTTGGCCGTGTAGTTGGAGCCGATCGTCGTGTTGGACGTGTCCACGACAGGCGCCTCGCCCGACACGACGACCTCTTCACGCTGCGTGATCTGCATCGTGAAGTTGACCGTCGCCGTCGAGTCGAGACCGACGATCGCGGTCTTCTCGGCCGTGGAGAAACCCGAGAGGCCGCAGCTCACCTTGTAGGTGCCCGGCGGCAACGTCGAGAGCCGGTACGACCCGCTGTTGTTGGTGACCGCTACGCGCGAGCCCTGGAGCGACGCGCTCGTCGCCGTGCAGGCTCATGCCTGGAAGCGCGGCGCCCAGAACGTCGGCGACGGTGCCCGAGATGTCGCCCGTGGTCTGGGCGAACGCGAGGCTGCCCGTCGCTGCCGCAACGATGGCGATCGCTGCGATCAGCACTAGGGACCTTCGAAATCTCATAGACCTTCCTCCTCTGTTTTTTCCGACGCTCAAAGACCCGCTCTGATCGAAAAGGACGAATCAAGGGACGAAGACAGCTTTACTGAGGACGACACGGTGCGCTCAAGAGCAATGAAACTGCCAAGGGGGGTGGAACTCCGGCGAACTCTAAGTGCCTGGAATTACGCCGTCAAGCGGATTTTTGCGG
>CAVXYF010000019.1:0-132013 GCA_963765835.1 uncultured Acidobacteriota bacterium
CTCGAGGGCCGCTTCACGCTCGACATCCAGCCGGGCTTGCTCGAGATCACGCTCGTTGCGAGCCTCAAGATCAACCCGATCGGCCAGCTCCAGGCCACCGGCGGGTTGGGATGAACGACGCGGGCATCATGCTCTACGCCGACCTGGCGATGAACACCAACTTCGGCGATGCGATCGGGTTGCGCTTCTCCGCCAGCGCCCATCTCGAGTTCAACGCGACCAACCAGGATCAGACACTCAACATCGACGGCACGGACTACCTCGCAGTACCGGCGCGGCCTGCTGGTGCGGATCGATGGCAGCATCGAGTTCCTCGGCTTCACTTCTGCCAGCGGCTACGCCGAGTTCAGCTTCACCCCGACCGAGCACGCGGATCCTGTTCGGCATCGGATTCAGCCTCGGCGGCTTGACCTTCCGGGCCGACGGCGGGGCGGAAGTGGCGTATGGAAACGACCCCGGCCTCGCTCTGTTCCTCAACGTCGAGGCGAAGGCTGAAGCGGGGGAGATCTTCCGCATCGCAGCGACCGGCACGTCCAATCAACACCACCAATTCGACACGCCTCGGCATCCAGGGCAACTCGTTCCTGCTCTCCCTCAACGGCGAGGTCCGGATCCTCGAACTGCTGATCTTCGACGCCGGCTTCACGGTGCGTCGCCAACGGCGGATGGCGCTTCGACTTCAACGCCGAGATCGACTTCTTCGGCATCGTCACGGTCAACGGTCACGGCTTCCTCGACTCGAAGGGCAACTTCGACATCACGTTGCAAGGCCGGTTCGTGATCGGCACCGACGACTTCGGGCTGTCCGGACAGGCCACGTTCCGGGTGTCAACGTGAGACTTCGATCCGTCCGGCAACCCGATCTACGACTTCGGGCTGTCGATCGACGCCAGCCTGCGGGCTCGCCTGTTCGGCATCACGCTCGCCGGCGTCGGCTTCAACGTCACCTTCACCGGAGCAACCGGGCCAACACCTCGGGTCGCGTCGAGATCAAGCTCAGTGTCACCGTCCGGATCGAGATCCTGTTCGTGACGGTCAGCAAGACGGCGACCTTCTCGCTCGGCTGGCTGCAGCTCCCGCCGCCGGTCTTCCTCGCCGGTGATGCCGACGGCCCCGTCGCGCCCTCCAACCCGAACTGGAACCCTGACTGGCGACGGACGGCGACCCGAACACGAACGGCACGCTCTACCTCAATGTCGGCTCGCGTGCCAGCATCAGGAACATCTCGGAGGACGTCACCGACGAGGTGTACTACATCGGTGACGGCGGCTTCGACGACGCCGGACGGAAGCTGATCAAGGTCAGTGCCTTCGGTCGCACCAATGCGTTCGCCAACGTGGCGCGCATCGACGCCTCGTTCTTCGGTGGTGGCAACGACCAGCTCTTCATCGATTCAACGGTCGCCGTGCCTGTCACGATCAACATGGGCGACAACGACGACGTCGTCGTCTACGGCGGCACGAACAGCACCACCACGATCAACGGTGGCACCGGCGACGACTACATCGCATTCACCGGCACGACAGCAGACGGCCTGCTTGTGAAGATCGACGGCGGCAACGAGTCCACCGACGACGGCCCCGACAACATCCTCGGCAACGCCGACGACATCAGCCACGGCGACTTCATCGACGTCTCACTCAGCAGTGGCGCCAACATCGACGCCGGCGATGGTGACGACTACGTCGCCGGCAGCCGGTTCGCCGACCTCATCTTCGGTGGCGCAGGTGGCGACGAGATCGCCGGCAACGGTGGCGCCGACCAGCTCGACGGCGGCACCGGCCAGGACAAGCTCGTCCTGACCTTCGCCGGGCTGGGGAGCCGCGTCAGCGGCGGAGGCGGGGCGGACTACCTCGTGCTGTCGGGAACCAACGAGGCGGAGACCGTCGACTTCGAGGCGACCGCGACGACGTTCACGGACGACCGACAGCACGACCTCACGCAGGTCTCGCATCTGTACACGTTCAAGGTCGCCCCGGCCACGAGCGACCCGGCGATCTACGTCCGTGACGTCGAGAACGTCGTGTTCTTCGCCGGCAACGGCACCGACCTGATGCGGGTCAACGACATGCGCAACAGCAACGTCGACGTGCTCGAGCTCGACCTCGGCGGCAACGACTTCGCACCCGACCGGGTGGTGGTCCAGGGCTCGAGCGGCAACGACGACTTCAAGCTCAACACCGACACGCCGAACGTCAACACCCGCACGTACGACAAGCTCCGCACGACCGCCAAGATCAGCGGTTCGTCGAGTACCACCTACTCGTTGATCGTCGGCGGCACGAACCGCGACCACGGCGACGTGCTGCGCTTCGAGACCGGCGACGGCAACGACATCGTCGACGCCAGCGCGCTCGGCGGCGAGCAGACGATCTCCACCGGCGTGCCGGCTGTACAGACGACGGTGCACAGCAGCGACCTGATCGCGCTCCAGATCGTGACGGGCAACGGCGACGACCGCCTGATCGGGTCGCCGTGGAACGACCTGCTCGACGGCGGCCGAGGCAGCGATCGCTACACGGGCGGCGACGGCCTCGACACGTTCTTCAAACCGACGATCGACCACCAGAGCAACCAGACGGCGAACCTGATCACGGGCCAGCACGTGCTGCTCGTCGGTGCTTCGATCGGCGGCACGCCGGGCACGATCTACGAGTACTCGGGGCCAACAGCACATCGCCTGTGAACCTCGCGATCGAGAACTATTCGGTCACGGGTCGCTGGATGCTCGTGGTCGAGACCGACGTGCTCGTCGAGGCGTTCGATCGTGACATGGGCTTGTTCGACGACACGTTCACGGCGGCCTCGTCACCTCTCCCACGGCGGCGCGTTCGGGCTGACTCCGCCGATCACCGAGGCCGAGCTCAAGGCCGAGTTCCTCGTCGACGACCCGGACCTGCGCTTCCCGTACGTCGGTGACTACTGGACGCTGTCGACGATCGTCGAGGATCTCAAGTTCATCTTCGAGCAGGCCGAGCTCTCCGGCGGCGACGGCCGCAACGTGATCGTGGTCGGCGACTCCGACGGACAGATCCGAGTCGGCGGGGCGATCCGCAACGTCCAGCCGTGGACCGGCCGGGCGACGCTCGACAACGGCGACAACACCAAGAACACGTTCCCCGAGTACTACATCGTCGCGGCCGTCGGCGGGAACAGCGCACGCATCAGCATCCGCGACTCGGCCGGCAACGACATGCTGCTCGTGCTGGGGACGAACAATCCGGACAGGCTCACGCTCAACGCCCAGGGCAACGGGCCGAACCGCACCGGACTCATCACGGTGGGCGAGCGCGACTGCCGGACGGCACCGACCGGCGTAACTCGATCATCCACCGCGGCGTCGAGCTCGTCCAGATCGATCTGCTCGGCGGCGCCGACCGCGTCCTCAGCGACGACACCGCGGTGATGACGATCATCAACCTCGGCGGTGGCGACGACGAACTGATCGTCGGCACGGTGCCGTTGATCCCCGACCCGGGCAACCGCACGCTCGAGTTCCCAGACGGCGTGCCCGTCGCCGACACAGAGAACATGACGAACGGCAACTCGGCGCCGCTGTTCGTGCTGGGTGAGGGCAACAACGACCGGTTCGAGGTCAACCACAACCGGGCCTGGCCCTGTTCCTGCACGGCGGCGCCGGCAACGACCGCTTCCTGCTCAAGACCTTCCTCGTCCTCCGCGAGAACCCGGAGGACAACGAAGAGGTCACCAACCTCGCCACCCTGTTCGGCGGCGCCGGCAACGACCGGTACGACTACCTCCAGAACGCTCCGGTGTTCATCAACGGCGGGCCCGGCATCGACACGATCGTCGTGATCGGCACACCGATCGGCGACACCTTCATCGTCACCGACACCTTGATCGTCGGATGCCGGCCGGATCACCACGTTCCTCAACATCGAGGCGATCGAGGTCGACGGCGCCGGCGGCCCCGACACGATCTGGATCATGGCGACCAACCCGAACCTGTCGACGACCGTGATCGGCGGCGGCGGTGACGACACCATCCACCTCGGCGGCGCCCCACCGCCGATCGTCCTCGACCCGCCACCGTTCATCTACACGCCGCCGCCGATCGTCATCGAGCAGCCGCCGGAGATCGTGTTCGACGAGATCGAGCGCTTCAACGGCTCGGTTGCGGTGAGCACGCCGGCCAGCATCTTCGACATCATCAACTCGTTCTTCGGCGGCGGCACCGACATCGTCACGCGGTCCAAGCTGCGTGCCCTCGACATCGTCGCCAACCTGGCGATGGGCTGGATCAACGCCGCCCGCGCCCAGGCGCCGTACTTCCGGAACCCGAGCATCACCGTCGCCGGTGTCGAGCTGTTGCGGCCGAACGGCACGCTCAAGACCCCGACCGACCTCGGGCCGGCGCTGACCACGGTGCTCGCTGCGATCACGGTCCGGCTCGCGCCGCCTTCACGTTCCTCGGCATCCCGCTCGGAAGCGTGATCGACGCCGAGGTGACGAGCCTGTCCGTCACCTACGAGGTCGGCCGCACGGTCGCCGTGCAGAAGCTGATCCAGCCGCAGCCGGTGATCGTCGACCCGACGCCGTTCGTGTTCGTCGCCACGCCGGTGTACAACCTCCAGAACCTCCAGGGCCGCCTCACCATCATCGGCGGCGAAGAGGTCGAGAGCGCCGGTGACAAGCTCGTGGTGCACAACCAGGCGGGCAGCTCGGCACCGAGCCAGCTCATCAACCGGGTCGCCCCGCGCAAGATCCAGGTCGGCGAGGACCAGAACGGCAACCCGATCTGGGCCGACGAGTTCGACACACAGTCGGGCGAGCAGCTGTTCAACGTGTACCTCAGCCTCGAGGGCATGGGCATGCCGACCGGCACCGGTCGCGACGGCGTGCGCTACTTCGGCGTCGAGGTCTTCAACATCGAGAATCTCGACATCCGCCTGGCCGGTGGCAACGACTCGCTGACGATCGCCGCCGAGCAGTACCGCGGCGTGCTCAGCCCGACCCGCATCCTGCGGATCGAGGAACTGCCGGACCAGCTGTTCGACGCCCAGGGCCTGCTGCTGCCGCCCGAGCAGATGAAGATCCAGATCGTCGCCGGCAACGGCAACGACACGATCAACCTGCTGTCGTACCGCGGCGAGGTCGTGGTGCTCGGCGGCGCCGGCGTCGACACCGTCAACGTCGGTGACCGCAACCTGCTGAACGGCGTCCGCGGCACGCTGCTCTACGACGGCGACGCCGACATCGTCGAGGTTCAGCGCCAGGCCCAGGCGAGCGACTTCGGCGACATCGTCAACCACCTGCCCAACGTGCTGATCAACACGAACCCGGCGGCGCCGGGCGCAGTGCCGTACGCGATCATCGACCGCAGCGGGCACGTGTTCGTGTTCACGGATCCCGATCTGGCGTCGATCGTGTTCGGCAGCGAGCCGCAGCCGCACCTGAGCAAGCCGGCGTTCCCGGTCACCGGCGCCCTGTTCGTCCGGGCGGTCTCGCTCTACAGCGCGAACGTGGCGGAACTGGGCGTGCACGAGAGCGGCATGCAGAAGAAGACCTCCACCGGGCAGAAGTTGTGGCTCGGCCTGGACGGCAACGAGACGACGAACGCGGCGGAGACCGGTATCCCCGTCATCGTGCGGGTGATCGACCACTCGCCGCGAACCTGCGGGCCGACAGACGATCCTGCGGTCGAACCGTGCCTGGTCTACATCGACGCCGACGGCAACCGCGTGTTCACCAACACCGGTGTTGCATCGATCGCGGCGCCGATCGGCGACGAGGTCGGGGTGACGGTGTACCGCGACTCGCTCGGGCGCAAGACGCTGTCGTCGACGACGAACGGCGTCGCCAACAAGGTCTCCCTGGCGTTCCTGAAGGGTGACATCATCACCGACCTCGTGCAGCTGCTCGGCACGCAGCAGAAGGGCGTCCAGGAGTACGGGGTCCAGAAGAGCAACGTCAACGGGCTGCTGTGGATCGGCCTCAACGGCTACGAGACGAACGACTCGAGCGAGACCGGCATCCCGGCGATCCGCACCGTGCGCAAGGACGCCACCGGCGCTCAGGCCGTGTACCTCAACGCCGACGGCCTACGCGTGTTCGATGTGACGTCGATCCCGTCGATCGTGACCTCGAACGGCGTCGACACTGCAGTCGGCATCTTCGTCGACGCTGCCGGCAACCTCTACCTGAGCTCCGGAACGGGCCGGCGCAAGGCATTCGTCGCCGACTTCGAGAACGGCGTGCCGCTGTTCGTCGACAGCAACGGCCTGAAGACCGACGTGCTCACGGCGATCGTCACCGGTGGCCCCGACACGGCAGTCGACTTCGTGGTCTACGCCGCCAACACCCACGACTTCTCGGGTGTCACGGTCCAGGGTTGCACGGTCAGCGCCAGCAACGTCGAGTCCTGCACCACGCTGACCCCGACCACGGCGGTCGCCATCGAGGGCGACAACGGCAAGACCGGCTCCGCCCGCGGCTACGCGGTTGCCGTCGGGACCAGCTACACCCGGATCAAGGTGTCAGGCCCGGCCGGTTTCCTCCTCGACTCGATCGGCATCGTGCTCGCCAGCCGCGGCGAGGAAGGCGTCGCCTTCGGCTCGATCATCGTCGCCTCGACGGGCACGCCCGATGGTTCGAGCGTCGCCGCCGCCGGAATCCCCGACGGCAAGGGCTACGCGCTCGGCACAGGTCGCTCGGTGACATTCCAGTCGATGGCGCCGGCGCTCGTGCCGGCCAACCGTGTCGGCGTGTTGCCGTTCGTCCGCTCGTTCGACACCTACGTGTTCGACTCGGCACACGCCGTCGACCATCTGAACATCCTCGGCGGCGCCACCACCGGGCCGGTCAACGGCACGCTCGACCTCACGCAGATCCCGGCGCCGGTGCTCTCCGGCAGCGACCTCCAGTACCACGACGGCACCCGTACCGAAACGCGGACGACGACAACCGGAACGCTCGACACCACGGCCGACGTCGTCGACGCCAACCAGCTCACGATCATCCGCCGCGACAACAACACTGTGGTGACCGGTTGGACGCTCGGCGCCAACAAGCGCACGCTGAGTGGGTTGCCCACGAACGTCCAGTTGGTCATCGTGTACGCGCTCGAGAAGCAGTTCTATTTCGGCGGCGAGCAGGTCTACGAGGTCGAGCTGTTCATCAACGCTCGCGGCGAGCAGGACGCCCGCCTCAAGCCGGTCTTCTACAAGGGCACCGAGCTCGTCTTCGACGTGATCACCGGCCTGCCGGTCTACGACTGGAACGGTCAGCAGCTCGTGCACACCGCCAACGACCCGGTGCTGCACTTCCGCGGCGAGCCGGTCGTCCACTACGCGGCCGAGATCCGCCGCTACCTCGGCGGCAAGATCGACACCAACACGCTGCTGCCGACGGGCGAGCCGATCCGTGACGAGAGCGGCGTCGTCGTGCTCAATGGCGACGGCACGATCTTCGTGGCGACGGCCGACCAAGGTCAGATCCACAACCGGCGCGAGTTCCGCTTCGACGCCGCAGTGTTCCGCACCGCCGTACCGGTGACGCTGCAGTCGATCTTCACGTCGTACCTGCTCGGTGACTTCGACATGGACACCAACGACTTCATCGGCCTCGTGGACACGCTCGTCGCTGGTGACTTCAAGACGCCTGCCGAGGTTCCGGGTGCACAGGGTGACTCGGTCGTCAGCGTGATCGCTCGCACCCCGTTCGGCTCGTTCGTCGTGAGGTCCGACGATTGGCCTTCAACGCCGGAACCGGCACGTTGACCGTGAAGCTCACGGGCAACTACACCATCGGTTCTCGGACCTACGCCGCAGGCGACATCGGCGCCGTGTGGCTCGAGGTCTCGGCGATGGTCCAGCGCTTCCACAAGATCGGCGATCAGCAGTACTGGTTCGGCGACGAGGCCGTTCAGAACAACCAGCCGGTCGTCGATGCCAGCGGCGAACTCGTCACCGTCGACGAGGCGCCGGGCACATGGTGGTCGTCGCTGGACCGACGAGCCGCGCGATCCCGGGCATCGCCAACGGCACGCGCCGCTACATCCTCACGCTCAGCGGCAAGACGATCTTCCACCGCCGTGGCGAGGCGAAGTACCGCTGCATGGCGGGGACGCCGCGACCGGATGCCTGGCCGGCACGTGGGTCGAAGAGCTGTTCGGCCGGCGTGCGCCCGTCCTGTACCTGGGCAACGAGGCACGGCGCTGGTTCGGCGGCGAGCAGGCGTACTACTCGGCCAACGACCTCGTCGAGGCCAACACGCCGACCTTCCGGCTCGACCTGCCGGCGCCACGACGGCTCCGATCTTCTTCCGCAACCTCGACGACGTGGTGATCAACAGCGGCTCCGGCAACGACACGTTCGAGATCCGGGCCACGCACACCGGCGAGACCGTGCTCGACACGGGCGCCGGCAACGACCGCGTCGACGTGTTCGCGACGAGCGGCAACACGACGGTGATCACCGGCATTGGCAACGACATCGTCCGGGTGGGCGGCCTGCCGGTGGGCTACGCCGGTCCCGCCGGCCAGACGATGCCTGTCCGTCACGTGCTGTCGTCGATCCGCGGCGTGCTCGTCGTCTCCGGCGCCGAGACGCTGATCAACGACGACCGCGCCGACACGACCGGCGACGTGACGATCGTCGACGACTCGTCGATCACCGGCAACGACATGGGCCCACAGAGCGAGATCCGCAGATCACGATCGACGCCGACGGCGGCTCGTTCCAGCTCAGTTCGAGGACGGCATCCCGGCCCACATCACGCTGCCGATCGCCCTCACCACCTTCACGGACGGAACACCTGGCCAGCTGCCGACCGCCGATGAGGTCCGCCAGCGGCTCGAGGCGCTGACGTTCATCGGTGCCGGCAACGTCGAGGTCACGCTCGACCTGCGGACGTACACGATCCGGTTCGTCAACGACCTGGCCGGCATCATCGCGGGGGGCCGGGGCACCGCGGCCGAGAAGATCAAGGCGCTCGAGGCCGCCGCCATTCACGTGGTGGCTTCGCCCGCGGACATCGGATCGAAAATGAAGGAAGTCCTGGGGCGATGAATGGACCCGCGCTCTACGAGGAGACCCAGAGCTTCTCCCCCTGGGTCGTGGCGCTGATACTCGGAGTCGTTCTGCTCCTGGGAGCGATCCTCTCGATGCGTCTGACGACGACGGTTCGTCCCGACGCGATCTCGGTTCGGTACGGTTTCCTCTACCGGACCCGCGTGCCCCTGGCAGAGATCACGCGCGCCGAGGCGGTCCAGTACGCGCCGGTCCGCGAGTACGGGGGATGGGGCATCCGCGGGTCGCGCCGACGGCGCGCGCTGAACGCCCGCGGAAACGTGGGAGTCCTGCTGACGCGCACCGACGGGACCACGCTTCTCGTCGGATCGCAGCATCCGCGGGAGCTGCTCGAGTCCCTCTCCCGCGCGGGGGTCGCGACGGAGGACCGGCTCCCTATCGTCGTCAAGGAGTTCTGAGATGACCGAGCGAACCCTCGCGATCTTCAAGCCGGACTCCGTCTCCGCGGGCCGCTCCGGCGCGATCCTCGCCCGCCTCGAGGAGGAGGGGTTCCGGATCCGCGGCCTGAAGAGGATCCGCCTCGCTCCCGACCAGGCGCGCGAGTTCTACGCGGTGCACCGGGAGCGGCCGTTCTTCGAGGGCCTCGTCACGTTCATGACGGAAGGGCCGGTGATCGTCGTCGCACTCGAGCGGGACGACGCCGTCGCACACCTCCGAAAGACGATGGGCGCGACCGACTCGCCAAGGCCGACCCCGCCACGATCCGGAACCTGCACGGGACCGACATCGAGAGAAACGCCATCCACGGCAGCGACTCCGGCGAGAACGCGGCGCGGGAAATCGGTTTCTTCTTCAGCGCCGCGGAGCTCCTGTAGCCCACCGCGTGGATCCATGACCGACCTCGTCGACCCCGAGTCCGGTCACTCCGGCACGGCCCGGCTCGAGGCCTTCTCCGACGGGGTGTTCGCGATCGCGATCACGCTCCTCATCCTCGAGGTCAAGGTGCCCCACGCCGGGACCGGGGAGGGGCTCGTGGCCGCACTCCTCCGCCTCTGGCCCTCCTACCTGGGATACGCGATCAGCTTCGTGACGCTGGGGATCATGTGGACGAACCACCACGCGATGTTCACGTACATCCGCCGTTGCGACCGCTACTTCCTCCTCATTCACGTGTTCTTCCTGATGTGCATCTCGTTCGTTCCGTTTCCGACTGCAGTTCTCGCCGAGCACCTTCCGGAACCCGACACACGGCGGACCGCCGTCGCCTTCTACAGCGCCACGCTCGTGGTGATCGCCATCGCGTACAACGCGGTCTGGTGGTACGCGGTCGCGGGCCGTCGCCTCCTCGACCCCGATGCCGACCCCGCCGCCGTGCGAACGATCACCCAGCGATACGCGATGGGGCCCATCTCCTACGGGCTCTCCTTCGCCCTCGCTTTCGTCAACGTCTGGGCGAGCCTCGCCGTTCACGGAGTCCTGATGCTGATGTATCTGCTTCCCGAACGCTCCGCATCAAGCAACTAGCGAACCTCGGATTTCCGCCGGAGCGAGACGAGGATCCGGTTGGCCACCCCGCGGAGGAGTGCCACCTCCCGCGACGCCAGGGGTCGCGCCGCGACGATCGAGCGCCAGTCCCGGAGCGAGCGCTCGCGGTGCCCCGTGTCGTAGAAGCCGATCGCGTCGAGCGCCCGGTCCCAGTGCTCGATTGCGGCCTCGATGTCGCGCGAGGGGGCGAGGTCCCCTTCCGGCGCGGCGGCGGAGGCCGGTGGAACGAACGTGCGGTGGACCGCGAGCATTACCGCGACGGCGTGCGCCAGGTTCATGGTGGGAAACGTCGGATCGGTCGGGACGTTGACCGTGGCGCTGGCGCGCGAGCGCTCCTCCTCGGTCAACCCGCTCCGCTCCGGGCCGAAGACGTACGCGACGCGCGCGCCCGCGGAAAGCGAGGCGAGAAAGGTGGGTAGCTCCGCGAGCGACAGCCACCGGCGCTCGGAGCGCCCCCGCAGCGACGACGTCGCGACGACGACGTCGAACTCCGCCACGGCGCCGACCAGAGTCGGGTAGCGGCGCATCCGTTCCAGCAGCTCGTCCGCGCCGGAAGCGAGCCTGTGCGACTCCTCGTCCGGAGAGCACGCCGGTTCCACGAGCCGGACGTCGTCGATGCCGAAGTTGCGGGCGGCGCGCGCGACCGAGCCGAGGTTGCCCGGAACGTGCGTGCGTACGAGGACGACGGCGGGGTCTGCGGCTTGCATGCCGGAATTATCGATGGCTCCGGGACATTATGATTTCTCGATGAAGCGCGTCTTTTGGAGCCTCTCCCTCGGAGGTCTCCTGCTCCTTTCCGCGGCGTCCGGGCCCGCGCAGACCCCGCCTCTGTCGCCGACAGCGCAACCGACACAAGAGCAGCAGGGGGAAATCCCGACTTACACGGAAACCGCGGGGAGCGAGTACGTGCTCCTGCCCGTCGTCGTCTTCGACAAGAAGGGCCGGTTCGTGGACGGCCTGCAGAAGAAAGACTTCCGCGTCCGCGTCGAGACGACCGGCGTCGAGATCGATACGTTCGATCGGGACGACAACGCGCCGGTGTCCATGGCGTTTCTCGTCGACACGTCGGGCAGCATGGAGCTGGCCGCCAAACTCACGAACGCCAAGAGAGCCATCCGCTCTATCGTCGAGGGTCGCCTTCCCGGCGACGACTTCGCGCTGTTCGCGTTTTCGGAGGGGGAGGTCAAGCTGGTCGCCGACTTCTCCTCCAACTCGCGCAAGCTCCTCGCCGCGCTGGATGAGCTTTCCGCGGGCGGGCAGACGGCTCTCTTCGACGCGGTCGCGGCGACGCCCAAGCTCTTGAAGGGAAAAAACGCGAAGCGGGCGATCGTCCTCTTCACGGACGGGGTGGACAACGCGAGCAAGCTGGACGCCACCCAGATGGCAGAGATCCTGCAGCAGGTCTCTACGCCGGTCTACGCGATCGGCATGAAAAATGTGATGTATGACCTTCTCTCCGAAAGCCAGCGCAAGGAGCTCTTCGTCGATAACCTTCGTATGCTGGCCGTTTCCAGCGGGGGACGGATGTTTCTCGCCGGCGGCGAGGAGGATCTGAGGCCTCTCGCAGCCAAGGTGAACTCGGAGGTCCGGAAGCAGTACATCCTGGGATTTTCGCCTTCGGGCCGGGGCGAGTTAAAATATCGGGTGGTATTCGTATCGGTAATCAGGAAAGGTAACTGGATCGTTCGGACGCGTCGCGGCTACAGGGGAACAGCCCCCGACGCCTCGGCGTCCGTGAACGTTCAACGAAAGGAGGGTTCATGAGGGTTCGAAAAGGTTCCAAACCCCTGGTGGTCGGGGCGCTTCTTGTGGGGATCGTTGGCCTGACCGGGTGCGCGACCAAGCGCTTCGTCGGTGAGGAGGTCTCTAAAAGCAGCGCCGCGTCCGAGGCGAGGATCAGCGAGGTCCAGACTCAGGTCGAGGCAGCCCAGTCCCGCGTCCGCGAGCACGACTCCAAGCTCGTCGAGCTCGACAGGTCCACGCGCGACGCGCTCGAGCGCGCCGAGGCGGCGGGCAAGCTGGCCGAAGGCAAGTTCGTCTACTCGCTCGTCCTTTCCGACGACGCGGTCAAGTTCCCGGTGAATCGGCACGCGCTGTCCAAAGATGCCGAGGCGAAGCTCATGGAGTTCGCCGAAAGGCTGAAGGGCGAGAACAAGAACGTCTACCTCGAGATCCAGGGTCACACGGACTCGAGCGGCCCGGACATGTACAACCTCGAGCTCGGTGAGGCGCGCGCGGAGGCGGTCCGCCGGTTCCTGTCCAAGCAGGGAATCGCGCTGAATCGGATGTCCACGATTTCGTACGGCGAGGAAGATCCCGTGGAGAAGAACACCTCGCGCAAGGGCCGCGCCCAGAACCGTCGCGTGGTCGTTGTGGTTCTGGCCTAGGACGAGCAGACCTAATTTCTTTTCGCGCCCCGAGCAATCGGGGCGTTTTTTTTGAGCCGCGACGGCCGCGCCGACTTCTGCGCCCGGAGAAGGCGCACTGCTTCCTCGAAGTCGGCGGGAAGGGGAGACGTTGCCCGCACTGGCCGGCCGGTTTCGGGGTGATCGAACCCGAGAACCCGCGCGTGCAGCATCTGGCGGCGGACGGCGACGACCGGCTCGTGACCTTCGCGGCGCCGGTACACCGAGTCCCCGACGACGGGGTGCCCCGAGGCCGAGAAGTGGACCCGCACCTGGTGAGTCCGCCCGGTCTCCAGGTTCACGGAAACGAGCGTGGCCCGATCGAACGCCTCGATCGGCCGGTACCGGGTCACGGCGTGCTTTCCGCGCTCGCCCGGTTTGGCGACTCCGCGGCGCCGGTCTCCCCGGTCCGCGACGAGGGGGGCGTCGAAAACCCCGGGCGCCCGGACGGCGCCCTCGACCAGCGCGAGGTACTCCCGCTCGATGGAGTGCACCCGAAACTGCTCCTGCAGCGCCCGGAGAGCCTCGCGGCTCCGCGCGAACACGAGGGCGCCGGAGGTCTCCTTGTCGAGTCGGTGCACCACCCCGACCCACGCGCGCTTGCGATACCGGTGGTGGAGGTAGTCGAGCGCCCGCGCGAAGAGCGTGTCCTCCTCGTGCTCCGCGGTCTGGACGGTCAGAAGACCGGCGGGCTTGTCCACGATCAGGAAGAGAGGGTCCTCGACGAGGACCGTGAGGCGCGTCCGGACGGTGTGCCGCGCCGGCCGGTTCGGGTTGTACTCGATCTTCGAGCCTTCGGGCAGCTCCACGCCCGGCTCGTCCCGCACGGCCCCCGCGACTTCCACCCGGCCCGCCCGTACGGCCTCGCGCGCCGCGCGCCGCGAGAGTCCGAACCGCTGCGCCACGGCCAGGTCGAGTCTCATCGTCCGCCTATCGCCTCGGGAGCGCGAACCTCGATGAAGAAGTCGGGGTCGCCGATCCGGGCGTCCGGCCGCGCCCCCGGACCGAACGCCGCCGCGCGCGGGAAGCGCTCCCGCACGAACCCGTCGAGCGACTCCAGGTAGTCCTTCCCGAGGGCGACGCGCCCGTGCCCGACCGTGAGGACGTTGACGACCACGACGGCCTCCGGCGGATTTTGCCGGAGCCGTTCGATCGCCTCCGCCTCCGCGGCTCGGTCGAGATGCCCCGGAAAGAACTGGTCCTGCCGGAGCGGGTTCCTCCGGTCCAGGACCCAGTTGAAGACCCCGGTCTCCGGAAAGCCCGCGATCGCGCCGCCCGCCGGCACCCGCCTCGAGAGGTCGTCGAGCGTCCCGCGGGTCGCGCCGGCCACCGGCTCGGGAACGAGGAGGGGGCCCGCCGGAGTGGGCACGCGGGACCAGGCGGGGCTCCGATAGAGGAGCGCGAGGGCGACGAGTCGCGCTCCGAGGAAGACGACGAGCGATGCGGCCACGAGGCGGGGGATCGCGGTCGGCCGCGGCGAGACGTCGATCCGGTCGGGCACGCGGGCCGCGGTGTTCAGGAGCAGCGCGACCGACAGCAGGAGGGGGAGCGGGAGGTAGAAGCCGTTGTACGGGCCGACGTAGCCCGCCGCGAGAAAGAGCCGCATCGCGAAGAAGAGCGAGAGGAGGAGCACGCTGTCCGGTATGCCGGGGAGCGCGGTCGGCCGCGATCGGTCCCTCAGGCGCGCGAGGAATCCGGCGAGCGCCGCGGCGAAGAGGAGTGGGGGAACCACGCGGACGAGGGGCGGCAGGAGCGCAGCCGTCTCGGCGAAGGAGGCCGGAGGCCGCAGCCGGAGGAACGCCGCGGCCGCGAGAGCGACGACGGCGACGGCCTCGATCGCGCGTCCCGCGGCGGGCGACTTCCGGGCCGCGCGCGCCGAAGCGAGCGCCGCTATGAGAATCCAGACGCCGGCGAAGAGGAGCGAGACGAATGCGAGTCCGAGCTCCGCGGCCCTCAGCCCCGGCCGGTCGACGCCCGCGAACGACGAGTAGACGCTCACGAACTCGGGCGGAAGGAAGAGAAAGGTGAGCCACCCCTCCTTCTTGAGGATCTCGACCGGCGTTCCGAGTGAGACGACCGCGTACACGGCGCCGGCCGCGAGGAGGGGGACGGCGGCGATCCCGGCGAGGCGGCGCTTCGCCGCGGCGTCCCTGGAGAGCAACCGCTCCGCGCCGAGCGCCGCGATGGCCGCGACCCCGATCTCCGGCCGGGCGAGAAGCGCCCCGAAGATGGCGATCGCGGAGACCCGGTCGCGCCGGGGCGGTCCTCCCGAGGCGGAGAGCACGACCGCCCACGTCGCGGCCGTCACCGCCAGCGCCGTGTCCAGGCTATACGGGAACAGGTGACATCCGCCGGGCCGGAGGAAGAAGGTGACACCGACGGCGACCGAAGCCGCGAGTGCGGCGAGCCCCTCGGGCAGAAGTCGCCGCGCGAGCCTTCTCAACGCCTCGAGGTGGAGGAGCGCCACGAGCGCCGCGAGAGCGATGCGCGCGGGGAACGACCTTCCCGCGACGAGATCCACTCCAGCCGCCAGATACGGCGCGAGCGGACCGTAGTAGAAGCGGACGTCGCGGTAGAGCCGCTCACCGTCTGCCACGCGGGCGGGGACCATGAGCTCCCGGCCGGTGTCCACGAAGGGCTCGATCCAGCGGTTCCACGAGACCGCGGCGAGCAGGAGAAAGACGGCGTACGGGAGGAGGGAGATGACTCCGCGGGATTTCACGCCGACGCCGGCCGCGACCGCCCCGCGGCGAACGCGGAGAGCGCCGCGGCCCCTGCGGCCGCCGCGGCCCACACGAGCAGCCAGCCCGCGCGTTTCGCGGAGGTTGGTGGCTCCGGCCGCGCCGGCGAGGGCACACCCGCGGCTTCCGCGCGAAGACCACGGATCGCCCGCAGGAACGCGACGTCTCCTGCGGCCTCGGGCGCGTGCTCGGCCTCGAGAGCCTTCCGTGCCTCCTCCGCGAGCGCCGCGTTGCCCTGCGCTTTCCGGTACGCGTCGAGGGCCTCTTTTCCGGCGCTCTGCCGGAACGCGCCGGAAACCGCGCGGGACTCGCTCTCCGCGACCAGCGCCAGACGGTGGGCCAGGAGCTCCGACGCGAGACGGGCGGCAGCCGCTGGCCGCACCGCCGAGGCCTCGAGCGCGGCGACGCGATCGAGTCGCGTCGAGAGCGCGCCGCGGAAGGAAAGAAAAGCCGCGACCCCGAGCCCTGCGGCGGCGAGCAGGGCGACGGCCGCCAGGATCCTCAGCGTCGCGCCGCTCTGCATGGACGCGATCGTAGCAAGTGAATGCGCGAACGGTCATCCCGGACGAGGCGGAGAGCTACGATTCGCGCATGCAGGAGAAGATGGCGAGCCGCAACCGACTCGTGCGGGCGATCGCCTCCGGCACCTCGCACGTCTGGTTTCCGATCGCGCTCGCCTTTGCCCGCCGCCTTCCGCGCCGGGTCCTCCGGGCCTTTTCCCGGCAGACCACGATGCGGTTCATGCAGCTGCGTCCGAAGTATCAGCGGGCGCTGCGCGCCAACCTCTCCGTGATCCTGGGCCGGCCCCCGGAAACGCCGGAGGTCGCGCGCGCGGCGCGGGACCTCCTGGACGCCCACTTCACGGCCTGGATCGACTTCCTCCACTTCGCGACGCGACCCCCGGAAGAGGCCGCGCGGCTGGTCGAGAGCGTCATCGGATACTCGAGGATCGTGGCGGGCCGGGAAAAGGGGAACGGCGTCCTCCTCCTGACGGGTCACCTGGGAAACTGGGAGGTCGGCGGGCTCATGCTCGCGGAGATGAAGCAGCCGATCCACGTGGTGCTCGTCCCCGACATCTTTCCGGCGGTCGAGCGGTCGCGGCGCGCACTTCACGAACGCGCCGGCATCACGGAGATCCGCGTGGACCAGAGCCTCGCCCCGACGCTCGCGGTCCTGCGCGCGCTCAAGGCGAACGGGATCGTCGCGATGCAAGGGGACCGCGACTTCAACAACACCGGGATCGCCGTTCCGTTCTTCGGCAAGGAAGCGTTCTTTCCGCGCGGTCCGCTGCTCATGGCGATGTCCACCGGAGGCGACGGTCTTGCCCGCGTTCATCGTGCGTCAGCCGGACGGCCGCTACCGCGCGATCGTGGAGGAGCCGCTGGAGATCGTGCGCGAGGGGGACCGGGAGACCGCGCTCGCCGAGAACGTCCGGCGATACGTCGCGATCCTGGAGAGGTACGTCGCCGCGAACCCCGAGCAGTGGTACTGCTTCTATCCGTTCTGGGAGGATCCGACCCGGAATCCGTCGGCGCCATCCTGAGCTGCCGCCTACCGCCTACCGCCTTCCGGGCTTCCGCGCGCTCACCGCCGCCACGAAGAACGCGTCGTAGTGCCGCGCGAGCGTCTCCACGTCCGGGAGGATCTCGGGCTTCTCGAAGCCGGCCGCGGCGAGGGAACGCCGCCAGCTGCCGGGAGTCAGGAAGCCGTGGTTCGGTCGGGTCTCGGGATCGGTCGCGACGCCCGTGAAGTTTCCCAGGAAGTTGAAGACGAACTCGACGTAGATGGGCTGGCCCTCGTACGGGCGCACGCACTCCGAGAAGACGGCGACCCCGCCGGGCCGCAAGGTCTCGCGGACGCGCGCGAGCGTTGCCGCGAGGTCCTTCGCGATGTGGATGGTGTTGACCGCGTAGACGACGTCGGCCGAACCGGGCGCGAGGCCCTGCTCGCCGAAGTCGCGATCCATGTCGAGCCGCAGGTAGCGGACCGGCAGGGCCGGCCACCGCGCCTTCAGGTTGCGCTCCGCCCGGCGCAGGAACGTCGGCACGATCTCGGTGAAGACGTAGCTTCCGATCCGCGCGAGCGCGCCGTCGTGGGCGAGCCGCTCGGCGACGGCCAGGGCCGCCGAGCCGGAGCCGCCGCCGATCTCCACGAGGTCCGCGGGCCGGCCGCCCGGAAGCGCGCGGGCGACCGCCTCGGCGCCCAGCCGGTTGTTGATCTGGTACAGGAGGTTGTCGTTTGAAAAGTAGTCGAACCACAGCGGCAGCTTCGCCGGGTGGAAGAGGACCTCTTCCCCGGAGAGCTCTCCCCGCAGAAAAGCGGGGACGTGCTCCACCATCGCGCGAACGACCGCGAAGGGCGGAGACGAGTGCGGGTCGAGCGCCTGCGCGCGAGCTTCGGCGCGGTCGGGATCCCCGGCGCGAAGCGGTCCCGGCGCCCGGTACACGGCCTCGTCGCCCGCGCCCTCGACCCGCAGGTGATCCTCCGCGGCCAGCTTCCGGAAAAACCAGGTCAGCGGGATTGCGGCGCGCGGCGTCCACCCGTGCGACTCCAGCAACTCCGGCACCGTCGTGCCGCGGGAGAGAGGCTCCGCGAGACCGAGGTCCGCAACCAGGTTCAGGAGCGTATCCACGGTGAAGCGGTCGAACTCCTCCGAACAGAGGATGAACTCCCGGGTGAAGAGGGACCGGATCGCCGGATCCGGGATGCGGTCGAGAAGGGAGGAGAGGTCCTCGGTGCGGTTGACCACGCTGGGAAGGTATCAGGCTCTCGCCTTACACTGATTCGGTGCACCTCCTCGCGGCCGCGTTGATGAGCGCGGCGACGCTCACCGCGCCACCCTCACGGGTCGTGGTCCTCGCGTTCGACGGGGTCGACGCGGGCGTCGTCTCCACGATGATGGCGGCCGGCCGCCTTCCCAACCTGACGGCGCTCGCCGCGCGCGGCGGCTTCTCGCCGCTGACGCCGCCGGTTCCGCCGCAGACGCCGGTCTCGTGGAGCTCCTTCTCGACCGGCCTCGATCCGGGCGGACACCAGATCTTCGACTTCCTGAAGCGCGACCCGGCGGACATGACGCCCACGTTCGCGGTCGCACAGGAGCGGGAGGTTCCCTTTCTGCTGGGAAACAAGACGCCGGCCGCCGTGGCCGCGTTCGGGGTGCTCTTCCTCGTTCCCGCCGCGATCCTGCTGGCCCGCCGGAAGAGGCTGGCCGGCGCCGCGATGCTCTTCCTCGCGATCGGCTTCGCGGTCGGCGGATTTCTGGCGGCGCGCGCGTGGCTGCCGGCGACGCGGCCCGGGATCGAGAGCAACCGGCGCGGCACGACCTTCTGGTCGGAGGAAGCGGCCCGCCCCGCGACCGTGATCCGCTTTCCGGTGACGTTCCCTCCGGAGATCTTCCGGGACGGCCGCCTTCTCTCGGGCCTGGGCGTGCCGGATCTCTCCGGGCGCATCGGCAAGCCTGCGTACTACACGTCCGACCCGTTCTACGCGCCGCGCGAAGGCAACGACTTCTCGATCGAGCTGGTCCGTCTCGAGGCGAACGTGGGCCGGCAGACGACACGGATCGTGGGTCCGCCCGGGCGCGCCTTCGGGCGGAAGGACCCGATCGAGCTCCCGATGGTTCTCACGGTGTCGCCGGCGCGCGACCGGCTCACCGTGGAGACCGGCGGCTCGCGCGTCGAGCTCGCGGCCGGCGCGTGGAGCGACTGGGTCAGCCTCCCGTTCCGCGTGAACCCCCTCGTGACGGTGCACGGCTACGCGCGGTTCCTGGCGGAGAGCGTCTCCCCGGAGATCGCGCTCTACGTCTCCCCGATCCAGTTCGACCCCGAGCGCCTGCCGCCGGGCTTCGAGATTTCGAGTCCCGCGGGCTACGCGAAGGAGCTCGCGCGCCGGTTCGGGCGCTACAAGACGATGGGGTGGGCGATCGACACGTGGTCGATCCAGTCCGGGACCCTGTCGGAGCCGGCCTTCCTGGAAGACGTCGCGGCGACCGTCGCGCACGAGCGGAAGATGCTTTCGGCGCTGATTGCGGAGAGGAGGCGCCTCCTCGTCCACTACTTCGAGTTCCCGGACCGGGTGGGCCACGTCTTCTGGAGGTTCCGCGACCCGAAGCACCCGGCCTGGGACGCGACTCTCGCCGCGAAGTACGGCGACGCGGTCGAGAAGTCGTACGAGACGATGGACGCGATCGTGGGGGAGACGGCGCGGGCCCTTCCGGCCGACGCGGCGCTCCTCGTCCTGTCGGACCACGGCTTCGCGACGTGGCGGCGGTCCGTCAACTACGACTCGTGGCTGGTCGAGAAGGGATACCTCGTCCTCAAGGGAAACGCGCAGCGCCAGAATCTCGAGGCGCTCTTCTCGCGCGGAGCGTTCTGGGAGGCGGTCGACTGGTCGAAGTCCCGCGCTTACGCGATGGGGCTGGGCGACGTTTACGTGAACCTGCGCGGCCGCGAGAAGAACGGGATCGTCGCGCCGGGCGCGGAGTACGAGGCGCTGCGCGCGGAGCTGTCGCGCGGGCTTCTCGAGCTGACGGACCCCGCCAACGGCGAGCGCGCGGTCTCGCGGGTCTTCCGGAGAGAGGACGTGTACAAGCGCTACGACCCGCGGCTCATTCCGGACCTGATCGTCGCGAACCGGCCGGGCTACCGTGTGTCGTGGCAGTCCTCGCTCGGCGTTCCGACCGGGACGGTGTTCGAGGACAACCGCGACGTCTGGAGCGGAGACCACTGCTCGCTCGACCCCGACCTCGTGCGCGGCGTCTTCTTCGCCTCCCGGCCTTTCTCCTCGGAAGGCGTGCCCGGAATCACGGATGCCACCGCGGCCGTGCGCGCGCTCCTCTCCAGCGAAACGTCGTCCGGGCCGATCCTCTGGAAATGAGCGCGCCGGCGCTCGTCCTCCTCGCTCTTCTCGCGGCCGCGCCGGCCCCGGTCCCGACCCCCGCACGCGCGCCCTCGGAGGCCGACTCCGAACGGGCCGCGGACCTCGCCCGGCTGCGCGCGCGGATCGGATCACTCCAGAGGCAGGTGGCGGAGAGCCGGAAGAGCCAGGCCACCCTCTCCGAGGAGCTCGGCCGCCTGGAGCTGCAGCTCGAGATCGCGGCGGGCGAGAAGGAGCTGCTCGCGCGCCTGCGGGAGGACTACAGCGCGAGGCTCGCGGAAATCGCGGTCGAGCGCCGGGCTGCGGAGCAGGCCGCGCTCGGGAGCCGCCGCGCGCTCCTGGCGCGGGCGCGCCTTCTCCACCGCTTCGGGCGATTCGGCTACGCGAGAATCCTGCTGGAGGCGCGCGACGTGCCGGCTTTCGTCCAGAGCGTCGCGCTTCTCGACTCGCTCGCGCGGCGCGACGCGCGCCTGCTGACGGAGCACCGGGGCTCCCAGATCCGTCTCGAAGCCGGGCTCGCGCGGGAAAAAGCGCTGAAGCTCGAGACCGACCGCCTCTACGCTCGCACCCGGGAGGAGGAGCGCCGTATCGCCTCCTTCAAGCGCGAGCGCGAGAGCCTCCTGGAGAAGCAGCGTTCGTTCTCCGCGACGCAGCGACGCGAGGTCGCGGTCCTCTCGGACAAGGCCACGCGGCTGGAGGGGCTTCTCGCGCGGCTGTCGCAGCGCCCCGAGGAGCCCGTCGGTCCGGCCGGCGGGATCCGTCCCTGGAAGGGGGTGCTCGACTGGCCGGCGCGGGGCACTCTCACCGAGACGTTCGGGCGCCATCGCCACCCGAAGTTCGACGCGTGGACGCAGTCGAACGGCGTTTCCATCGCGGTCGAGGCCGGCACTCCGGTGCGCGCGATTTACGCGGGCAAGGCGGTCTACTCGATGTGGCTCGCCGAGTACGGGAACCTCGTCATCCTGGATCACGGGGACGGCGTTTTCACGCTCTACGCGTGGCTTCAGGCGATCTCGGTCCGGGCGGGAACCTACGTCCCGGCGGGAACGCCGGTGGGCATCGCGGGGACCGGGCCCGGCCGCGAGGAGTCCGGTGTGTACTTCGAGGTGAGGGATCGCCAGAAGCCGAGCGACCCGGTGGCGTGGCTGCGATAGAGAAAGTCGCGGGGACAGATCCCGAAGGGGTCTGCACCCGCAGCAGTCCAAGTTACGGGGACAGGTCCCGAAGGAGCCTGCACCCGCAGCAGTCCAAAGTTACGGGGACAGATCCCGAAGGGGTCTGCACCCGCAGCAGTCCAAAGTTACGGGGACAGATCCCGAAGGGGTCTGCACCCGCCACCAATAAGGGACGAGAGGGCCCGATTTCTCCCCCGGATCCCTCGGAAGAACTCCCTCCACCCCGGTGTTACCATCCCCACGATGAAATCCAACCGCGCCAGAGTGCTGTTCGTCGTGGTCTCCCTCGCGGCGCTCGCGTCGCTGCGTGCCGTCGATTCGGGACCCGGCCGGGACTCGGCGACGAAGGCCCTTTCCGTGTTCTCGGAGGTTTTCGCGCTGACGCGCGGCAACTACGTCGACCCCACCGAGCCGAAGGTCCTCCTCGAAGGGGCCTACGACGGGATGACGGACGCTCTCGACCCCTTCTCGTACTACGTTCCCGCAGCCTCCATGAACGCCTATCGCGCCCAGCAGTCGTCGGGCGCGGTCGGGCCCGGGATCCTGGTCGCGCGGCGGGGCGGTTTCCCTTACGTCGTGGCGCCGCTTCCGGGCTCGCCGGCGCAGAAGGCCGGCGTTGCTCCGGGAGACTTGATCCACGCCGTGGATGGAAAGAACCTGCGGAACTCGCCACTGTGGAAGATCACGTCCGCGCTGGAGGGACCCGAAGGTTCCACCGTGGAGGTCGGGCTCTTCCGCGTCGTCGAGGACAAGAAGCTGACGCTTCGCTTGAAGAGAGAGCGCTTCTCGCCGTCGGCGGTCGAGACGAAGTGGGATAAAGACGTCGCCATAGTGCGGATCCCCGGGTTCACGCCGGCAACGGCCGAGGCGGTGCGCCGCGCAATCGACGAAGCGAACCGTCGCTCCGTCGACAAGCTGGTGGTCGACGTGCGCGGCACGATCGGGGGGGACCCGGCGGACGTTCCCGCGGTCGCCTCGCTCTTCGTGGGCCGCGGCCCGATCGCGAAGGTCGTGACCCGAAAGGTCACCCTGAAGCCGCTCGAAGGGTTGACCGACGCGACCTGGAAGGGCCGGACCATCCTCCTGATCGACGAAGCGACCGGTGGTCCCGCCGAGATCTTCGCGGCCGCGCTGAAGGATCGGGCGAATGCCACGACCGTCGGCGAGACGACCGTGGGGATGGCGATCATCCAGAGGCTCGTGCCCACGGGATCGGGCGGCAGCCTCTACATGACGGTGGGTCGGTACCAGTCGCCCTCCGGAACGATTCTGGGAGGCAAGGGTCTCGCGCCCGACGAGCGGGTGATCACGTTCCCCGGCGACAACGAGTCGCGTGACCCGATTCTCGAGCGGGGCCTCGAGGTCGTGCGCCGCGGCGCCATCCGCCAGGCCGCGTAGCGCGCGACGGCGCGATTGGACGACTCTCCCCGACGGATCTCCCCGGCCACCGTATTTTTCGCGCTCCTCGCGCTCGCCCTGGCGATCGCGCTCTACTACAAGACCCGCCCCCCCGAGCCGGCCCCGACGGCTCCGCCCCCCGCGCCGCGCCACGCCGCCCGGCGGCCTCCGCCCCGCGCGGCGACCTCGGTCCCGAAGTCGGTGCCGGCGCCGGCTCCCGCCGCCCCGGCGCTCGCCTCGGCCAAGATCGCCATCGTCATCGACGACCTCGGCAACGACCGCGAGGCGCTCGAGCGCATCGCCCGGTGGCCCTTTCCGGTGGCCGGCGCCGTCCTCCCGGGACTTCCGGACAGCGCGGACGCGGCGCGGCTCCTGACCTCCTCCGGGAAAGAAGTTCTCCTTCACCTCCCCATGGAGCCCGACGGCTATCCGCGGGTCCGTCCGGGTCCCGGGGTCATCCTCCGTTCCGACAGCGACGACCGGATCGCGCAGACCCTGGCCGAGGACCTCGACTCGGTTCCGGGCGCGGTGGGCGTCAACAACCACATGGGGTCCGCCGCGACCGCCGACGCTCGAGTGATGAGAGCGGTGGTGCGGGTCCTCTCCGCGCGGCGGCTCTTCCTGCTCGACAGCCGCACGACCGAGGCGACCGTCGCCCGCCGCGTCGCGGACGAGGCATCCCTCCCAGCGGTGTCCCGCCGCGTTTTCTTGGACGCCGTCGAAAGTCCCGAGGCGGTGGAGCGCGCCTTCCGGGAACTTCTCGTGAAGGCGCGCCGGGATGGGCCCTCGCTCGCAATCGGTCACCCGCACCCCGCGACGCTCGCACTCCTCGAGCGCGAGCTGCCGCTGCTCGCGGCGCGCAACGTCGAGGTCGTGACGGTCGGTAGCCTGACCCGGGTATCGCCGAAGCCGAAGGTCGCGGCGAACTGACAGCCGACAGCTGACGGCTACTCCTCCGCTTTCGCTTTCTCCCAGAAGACGTCCAACTCGGCGACGTCCACGTCTCCCACTTCTCGTCCCGACTCTCGCGCGAGCTCCGCGACCCGGGCGAAGCGGGCTCGGAATCGCGCCTGCGCGCGGCGGAGCGCGCCCTCGGGGTCGACGCTGCGACGCCGCGCGAGGTTGACCACCGAGAACAGCAGGTCGCCGATCTCCTTCTGTTCCGACTCCCGGTCGCCGGTCCGCTCTGCCTCCCGCCACTCGGCGAGCTCCTCCTCGATCTTCTCCGCGACGTCGGCGTCCCGCTCCCAGTCGAACCCGAGGTCCGCTGCGCGGGAAGTCATGCGGTAGGCCGCAGCGAGCGCCGGGAGCGACGCCGGAACGCTGCCGAGAGGGTCGGCCACGGGCGAGCTGCGCTGCTTGCGTCGCTCCCACCCCTCCCGGACCTCGCGGGCATCCGCCGCGGCCGGGCCTCCGAAGACGTGCGGGTGGCGGTCCGTCATCTTGCGGGAGATTCCGTCGGCCACGGTCCGCACGCTGAACCAGCCGCGCTCCTCGGCGATGCGCGAGAGAAAGAGGATCTGAAAGAGGAGGTCTCCCAGCTCGTCGGCGAGCGCCTGCGGATCGCCCGAGTCGATCGCATCGAGCACTTCGTAGCACTCTTCGAGCACGTAGGTCCGGAGAGTTTCGGGGGTCTGCTCGCGGTCCCACGGGCACTCCCGTCGAAGAGTCTCGACGAGAGAAACGAGGCGCGCGAGCTCTTCCGACACGCGCGAATCATAGCGAGCGACCTGCCGACCGCGGCGGGATGATCTAAGATCGGAGCTCAGCAATGAGTGAAGGCGAGGACAAGCCCATCCGGGTCGTCGACCGCAGAATGTTCACGCCGGAGGGGGAGTTGCGTCCCGGATTCGAGCCGGACGAAGCCGTCGCCGAGCCGCCGCGAGTCGAGACCCCGCGCGCCGAAGCTCCGCGAGCGCAAGCCCCGCGCGCCGCAGCTCCGCCGGCCGCAGCCGCCCCTTCTCCGGACGCCGCGACGGAAGAGACGCCCGTGCCGCCGGAGTCCGACCTTCCGTCCGAACCGCGCAGCGAGTTCGCGCGCATCGTCAGCTCTCTCGCCACCACGGCCTACTCGGCGCTGGGTCTCCTCGCAGATCCGGGCGCCGGACCGAGACAACACCGCGACCTCGCGGTCGCCCGACAGATGATCGACTGGCTGGCGGTCCTCGAGCAGAAAACGCGGGGAAACCTCTCCTTCGAGGAGTCGGACCTGCTCGCGCGAGCGTTGTACGAGCTCCGTCTTGCCTATGTGGAGGTCGGCCGCGCCCCGAAATAGACGGGCTGGGATCGTTCTCTTTCTCATCGCCGGCGCGATCCGGGCGCAAGCGCCGCCGGGAACGCGCGAGCCGGCGTTGCCTCCGCCGGTGTCGCGGGCGGCCTACCGGTCGAGCTGGTTCGAGCTCCTTTCCGCGCTCCAGGAAAACGACTCCCGCACCGCGACGGCCGCCCTGGACGTCATGAGGAAAGCGGCGCGCGCCGCGGGAGTGCGGCATCTCTCGAGCGACTCGCGAGCCGCGCTTCGCGAGGCGCGGAAGGCGGAGGCCGCCAAAGCGCCGCACGCGGAGCTCGCGTACGACGTCGCGGCCACGCTCGACGAATCGAGTCTGGACGCGGCCGCCTCCCGGATCGGGTTTCTGGTGCGGAAGGGGCGCTTCCGGGCCGCGACATCGCGAATCCCTGCCGCGTTCGCGACCATCTTCGCGACCGCGGAAACCCGCCTGGCCTTCTTTTCTTCGCTCACGCTCGCGCTCGCGATCACGCTCGCCCTGACTGCGTTCGGAATCGTGCTCGGCCTGTTCCTGCGGCACTTCCGCCGGCTGTGGCACGACCTCCGCGAGATAGCGGGACGCCCGTTCGGCCAGAAGGCGGCGGCGCCTCTCGCCGTTGCGATCCTCATGCTCCCGTTGCTCGTCGCTCTCGGGCCGATGTGGCTCCTGCTCTACTGGGCCGTGATCGCGTACGCGTACTCGGAGAAGAGGGAGAGGGCGCTGCTCGCGGCGGGGCTCCTCGCGCTCGGCGTCATTCCGCTGGTGGTGGAGGTGGTTGCCCGGGAGAACCTCGTCCGCCGGTCCTCGATCTACCTCGCGTCGGTGGATCTCGCCGAGCGCCGGGACGACTCGAGCGTTGAGGAGCAGCTCGCCTCGATCGTGGCCGCGTCGCCCGACCAGGCCGACGCGTGGTTCCTCATCGGTATGTACGGGGAGCGCGCCGGGGATTACTCCCGGGCCCTCACGGCGTACAGCCGGGCGATCGAAGCGGACCCGAACGAATACCGGGCGCTCGTGAACCGGGGGAACGTCCGGTTCATCGAGGGCAATTACGCCAATGCGATCGCCGACTACGAGGAAGCCGCCCGTCGCGCGCCCGACGCGGCGGAGGCCTTCTACAACCTCGCCGTGGCCCGCTCCGAGATCTACGACTTCAAGGGCCAGGAGCGGGCTCGGGCGCAGGCGATCCAGATCTCACGGCGCGACGTGGACAACTGGTCTTCGCGTCCTCCGCTCTCGCGGGTCGTCCCCGCGGCCTACCCCCTTTCGATCGCGCGCGAGCGCGCGGACCGCTGGGTCCGGCGGGGACCCGACCCGGGGCACTCCGCGGTCGCCCGGGCGCCGATCCTCGATCTGCTGCGGTCGCCGTGGTGCCTGACCCCGTGGGGCGCGCTCGTCCTTGCCCTGATCTTCCGGGCGTTGAGATCGAGCCGTGGATTCGCGGTCGAGTGCTCGCGGTGCGGGCGCGCCTTCTGCCGTTTCTGCAAGCGCTACGGCGGGCCCGCGAGCCTCTGCGGCCGCTGCGTTCGTCTCTACTCGCGGAAGGACGAGGCCGCGCAGGATCTCCGCGAGGAGGACAAACTCGAGAGCGAAAACAGGGCGGGCTGGCGGCGCCGGATCATCCGCGCGACCTCGCTGGTCGCTCCCGGAGTTCACCGCTTCTTCTTCGACCGGCCCCTCCTCGCGGCGGTGTCCCTCCTCCTCTTCTTCCTGGCGGCGACGCTCGCGCTCGGCGGCCCCTGGGTCTTCGAGCTTCGTCCGCTCGCCCCCTCGCGCGAAGTCCTGCCGGCGCGGATGGCCCTCGCTTTCGTGGCGCTCCTGTTGTGGGTGTTCGCGAACGTCAACGCCTGGAGGCAGACCCGTGAGCCTTGACGGAAACCTCCGCGTCTTTTCGGTCACCGAGATCTTTCAGATGCTCGGAATGCAGCGGAAGAGCGGAATCCTGACCGTGGAGGGACCGAAGGACACGGTCACGATCGGATTCTTCAACGGCCGCGTGGTCTCGGCCGACTCCGTCCTGCGTCCCCTCGAGAACCGGCTCGGATCCCTTCTCGTCAAGGCCGGCCTGCTCTCCGAGGAGGGACTGATGCGAGCGCTCGAGGACCAGAAAAAACGGCCCGAACGGCTGGGGAGGCTTCTGCTCGGCTTGAAGCTCGTGCAGTCCGACGACCTCCGCGAAGCGCTCCGCATCCAGGTTCACCGCATCGTCTTCACGGCTTTCGGCTGGACGGAGGGTCGCTTCCAGTTCTCCCCGCAGGCGGTGGTCGAGCAGGACGCCGAGCTCTTTTCTCCGCTGGCGACGGAGTCGATCCTGCTCGAGGCGGCGCGGACGTTCGACGAGCTCCCGGCGGCCGAACAGAAGTTCGTGTCGAACGACATCGTTTTTCGCCGCGCGTCTGACGCCTTCGCCCTGCGCCTCGTCACGGGCGAGAGCTCCGAAGATGGAACCTTGACGGTCTCGAAGCGCGAAGCGGAGACGTGGAAGTGGATCGACGGTCGCCGCAGCGTCAACGACATTCTCGAACGCGCGTTTCTCTCGGACCTCGACGCACTGAAGGGGATTTCCGATCTGCTGGATCGGGGCCTGATCGAAGAAGGCGCCCTCCGCGAATCTCCGTTGATCGCGGTCGAGGCGCCGCCGCGAACCGGTTTCTCGATAGCCTCGATCGGAAGATGGTTGCCTCTCGTCGCCGTCGCCGCGCTCTCCCTCTCGCTCGTGCCGCGAAACCGGGCGAATCTTCTGTTGCGCTCTCCCACTCACAAGCCGCCGGTCCGCGACCTCTACCAGGCGACCTCGCTCGCCCGGCTCCAGACCGTCGGCCGCGGCATCCGGGTGTACTACGGGTCGACCGGCCGGTACCCCAAGACCCTCATGGATCTGGTCGTGGGCCAGGTCCTCGAGGAGGACTCGCTGAGGGACCCGTACGGCCGCTTCTACCGCTACATCCTTCGAGCCGACGACGGAAAGTTCGCCCTCTACGGCCGGAATCCGGACGGTGGGATCGACCTGGATCTGGTCCACGAGGGCCAGCTCGCCCCGGTCTCCGAGGCGCGCCCGGCTCGGCTCGCTCCTGCCGCGGGGAGGTCTCCGGGCGTTGAAGTCGTTCGCTGACCCTCTCCATAGACTTGAGTCGAAGCGACTTAGACCCGCGTCCTGGTAACTTGACAATCGCGCACTAAGATTCTAGAGTCCCCGCTCGGCCCGCCAGTTGGGCAACCAAATCGAAGCAGGAGCAGGACATGAGCAAGATCATCGGAATCGACCTCGGCACCACGAACTCGTGCGTCGCCGTCATGGAAGGCGGCGACCCCGTCGTCATCCCCAACGCGGAGGGGAACCGCACCACGCCTTCCGTCGTGGCGTTCTCCAAGAGCGGGGAGCGTCTCGTCGGCCAGGTCGCCAAGCGACAGGCAATCACCAACCCCGCCAACACCGTCTTTTCGATCAAGCGGTTCATGGGCCGGAAGTTCTCCGAAGTGACCGAGGAGATGAAGATGGTGCCCTTCACCGTGGTCGCCGGCCCAGAACGGCGACGTGCGCGTAAAGGCGGGCGGCAAGGAGTACTCGCCGCCGGAGATCTCCGCGATGATCCTCGGGAAGCTGAAGGAGGCGGCCGAGGCTTATCTGGGTCGAGAAGGTGACGCGGGCCGTGATCACGGTGCCCGCCTACTTCAACGACTCCCAGCGTCAGGCCACCAAGGACGCGGGACAGATCGCCGGCCTGACCGTCGAGCGGCTCGTCAACGAGCCCACGGCCGCGGCGCTCGCCTACGGGCTCGACAAGAAGAAGGACGAGACGATCGCGGTCTACGACTTCGGCGGCGGAACCTTCGACATCTCGATCCTCGAGGTCGGCGAGGGAGTCGTCGAGGTCAAGTCGACCAACGGCGACACGCACCTGGGCGGCGACAACATCGACCAGCGCGTCATCGACTGGATCCTCGCGGAGTTCAAGAAGGACCAGGGGATCGACCTCTCCAAGGACGCGATGGCGATGCAGCGCCTGAAGGAAGCGGCGGAGAAGGCCAAGATCGAGCTCTCCAACGTCGTCGAGACCGAGGTCAACCTGCCCTTCATCACGGCGGACGCGTCGGGTCCGAAGCACCTCCAGCTGAAGCTCACGCGCTCCAAGCTCGAGCAGCTCGTCGAGGACATCGTCAGCCGCTCGATCGGCCCGTGCAAGCAGGCGCTCAAGGACGCCGGACTGGAGCCGAAGGACATCGACGAGGTCGTCCTCGTCGGCGGTCAGACGCGCATGCCCCGAATCCAGCAGCTCGTGAAGGAGCTCTTCGGGAAGGAGCCCCACCAGGGCGTCAACCCGGACGAGGTCGTGGCGATCGGCGCGGCGATCCAGGGCGGCGTCCTCGCCGGGCGACGTCAAGGACCTGCTGCTGCTCGACGTCACGCCGCTCTCGCTCGGCATCGAGACGCTCGGGGGCGTGAGACGAAGCTGATCGAGCGCAACACGACCATCCCGACGAAGAAGAGCGAGACCTTCTCGACGGCGGCCGACAACCAGACCTCGGTCGAGATCAAGGTGCTGCAGGGCGAGCGCGAGATGGCCCGGGACAACAAGCCGCTCGGGGTGTTCCACCTCATCGGGCATTCCGCCGGCTCCGCGTGGCGATGCCGCAGATCGAGGTGACCTTCGACATCGACGCCAACGGCATCCTGAACGTCTCGGCCAAGGACCTCGGCACCGGCAAGGAGCAGAAGATCACCGATCACGGCCTCGTCCGGGCTGAACAAGGACGAGATCGACAAGATGGTCCAGCGACGCTCAGGCCCACGCGGACGAGGACAAGAAGCGCCGCGAGGAGATCGAGGCGAAGAACCGCCTGGACGGCCTGGTGTACGCGACGGAGAAGTCCTTCAACGAGAATCGCGACAAGCTGCGATCCGGCGGACGCCTCGGGCTTCGAGTCGACGATCGCCGACGCGAAGAAGGCGCTGGAGACGGGCGGCGCCGACGGCGATGAACGCAGGCGGCGCGAGCGGCTGCAGCAGGCCTCGCACAAACTCGCCGAGGCGATGTACAAGGGCGACGGCGTCCGCGTCGTCCGGCGGCAGCAGCGGCACGGGCGGGCGAGCGTCGGGCCGCGGAGCGGGCAGACCGGGAAGGAAGACGACGTGATCGACACCGAATACGTCGATACGGAAAAGACGATAGTCGAGCGAGGTTGTATCGGCATGAGGACTGAGAACGCACGAACTGGCGAACTTCACCTGATGAGCATGCGGCTTCCGCTGGAGCTCGCTCCAGGATCTCTTCGCGATCCAGGAGAAGATGAATCGTCTCTTCGAAGAGACGATTCACCGCACGGAGTTTCCCGACGAGGGTCTGGACGCCGCGCTCTGGTCTCCGGCCGCCGACGTCTACGAGACTCCGGAGGAAATGATCCTCGACGTCGAGCTGCCCGGCGTCCGGCTCGAGGACGTGCAGCTGGAAGCGCTCGACGGCAAGCTCCGGGTATCGGGCGTCCGCCGTGCGGAGGACCGGAGTCGGCCCCGTCATTTCGTTCGGATGGAGCGGATCTACGGGAGCTTCTCCCGCGAGTTTCGGTTCCCGCCTCCATCGACTCCGCTCGCGATCAAGGCGACCCTGAAGTCCGGGGTCCTCCGGGTCGCGCGCTCCGAAAGCCGAGCGTGGCCAGCCGATCCCGGTCGAGCTGCGCAAGCCGCGATGAGCACGGGCTCCGGGCGGGTCGGCTTCCGGATCGGCGCGATCTCCGAGCGGTTCGGAATCCATCCCCAGACCCTCCGGATGTACGAGCGGGAGGGTCTCCTCCGGCCCGCCCGCACGGAAGGAAACACCCGCCTCTACGACGCCGACACGATCGAGCGCCTCGAGATCATCCTGACCCTGACCCGTCACCTGGGGGTCAACCTCGCGGGCGTCGAGGTGATCCTGCACATGAAGGAGCGCATGGAGAAGATGCAGGGCGAGGTGCGGCAGGTCATCCTGGCTCTCCGTGAGGAGGGGTCCCGGTCCGCGGGGAGTCGCTCCCTGGCGCTGACGAGGGTCGAGCGAACGGCGCTGGTGAAAAAGTAGAGGAACAAGGCCCTCCTCCGGCCGGTTTTCGTTCAATAAGGATGCGGGTGCAGGGCCGTGGGCCCTGTCCCCGCGAATTTCCCAGGGGCCGGGACTAGAATGCCCGGCCTATCGAGGAGGAACCGTGAAAAGAGCACTCATTGCCGTCGTCGGGCTCGCGTTCGCGGCGGTCAGTCTCGCGCAGCTTTCGAAGTACAAGGACTGGGGCAAGTCGGCCGAGGCGTACTTCCTGACGCCCGCCGAGAAGGAAGCCTGGTCGAGCGTCGGCACCGACGAGCAGGCCGAAAAGTTCATCGCGGACTACTGGGCCCGGCGCGACCCGAACCCGGCGACCTCGGCGAACGAGTTCCGCGACGACGTGGGACGGCGGATCGCCGCCGCCGACGAACAGTTCAAGATGCGGTCGAAGCGCGGATCGGAGACGAACCGCGGCCGCCTTCTCGTCACGCTCGGCCTGCCGTCGCGAGTGTCGACCGAGCGCGCGCAGGACCGTCAGGTTGACGACTCCGGCGGAGTGACTGCGCCCGCGATCGACACCCGGCCGGGCGCCTTCGACGCCTCGCCGGCCGTGATCATGACCTGGACCTATGGCAAGGAGAAGTTCGACCCGGCCCTGGCTCTCTCCGAAGTCCGCGTTCGGATCAACGTCGATCCCCAGCGCGGGACCGACGAGCTCATGGGAGCCGGCGCAGCCGAGAAGGCCATCGCGAAGATCGCCGAGAAGTCGGTCGTCAATCCCGCCGCCACCGCGGCCGCTCCGGGCACGGTGACGATGCCGGCGACAGCGGCCGTCGCTCCGGCAGTGCCTCCCGCGGCAACCGGCCCCGCGACGGCTCCGGCTCCCGCTTCGGCTGCTGCGGCGCCGCCCGCCGCCCGCGCCGCCGTTGCCGCTCCGCCCGCCGCGGCCGCGGCTTCCCCGGGAGGCGCCCCGGCCGCCGCCATTCCCGCCGCCACGCGGTCCGTCCTGGAAGCGCTGACCCCGGAGAAGGGGGGAGACGCCTTCTGGGCGGGCGACTTCCGCACGATGACCGGCGAGCCCTTCTACGCGCTCCAGTTCTACGTCCCCAACGAGAAGGCCACTCAGCCTCTGAAGTTCGGCGGCATCGTGTGGAACGAGGCGAACCAGCCGGTCGGCTCCTACTGGGAAGACGCCGCGCTGGTCGAGGTGAAGAGTGGAAGCCGGACGGACCGCGCGTTCGACCGCTCGATCACCCTGCCGCCCGGGACTTATCGGGGAGCGTTCGGACTCTTTCCCGCAGCCGGCGGCGATGCGGTCGCGACTTCTGCCGCGACCTTCAAGCTCGAGTCGCGGCCGGGCGAGTTCGCCGTGTCCCCGCTCATACTCGCCAACACCCTCACTCCGCTGACCAAGCGGCCGGGGCCGACGGATCCCTTCGTTTTCGGAATGGATAAGCCGATCAAGGTCGAGCCGAAGGCGGATCGGAAGTTCGCCAAGGAAGACAGCCTCTGGTACTTCTACGCGGTCTCCAACCCGGCAGCGGGGGCGCCGGCGGCCGCGACCCCGGCGGCGACCGAACCGAAGCCGCGCATCATGACGCGCATCAGCGTGATCCGGGACGGCAAGGATGCGTTTCAGCCTCTGACGAGTCCCGCGGAGCTCCAGCCGCTCGGGCCGGGATACTTCGCGTCCGGGAGCGAGATCCCGCTTGCGAGCTTCCAGCCCGGCTACTACACGTTCGGCATCCAGGTGCGGGACCTGAACGCCCCGAAAGATTCCGCCGCCTTCAAGGGAGTGGAGCGCAAGGAGGAGTTCGTCGTCTTGAACGCGGATGGATCGATTCCTCCGCGGACGGCCGCCAAGCCCGCGGCCAAGCCCAAGGCGCCTGCCAAGAAGGGTTGAAACCGGAGTGACCCGATCCGGCGGGGGCCGGCTTCCGGCCCCCGCTCTTCGTCACGGGAAAACGGCCTTTCATCCGATCGGGTGAAGTTCCGTCCAACCTTTTGAATCCGAGGCCGACCGGCGGGACAACTCCACACCGTTAAGTCACTGTGCTCCAACAAATTGTCCGTGCAGGTGCAACCTGACACGGTGGCACTCTTCTTGCCCTTTGAGAAGCCGGCAAATGTGCGTCACTGTGTTATTTTTTCGCTCCGTTTCCGTCACTTTTATTCAAGAAAAGGAGAGCCATGCGTAGTCGATTTCGATTTACGGTGATCGCCCTGGGGATCCTTGCCCTCGCGGCACCCGCCTTCCTCCTCGCCGACGGCACTCAGATCGGCACGATTTCCGGACGCGTCCTGGACGAACAGGGCGGCGGCGTACCCGGCGTGACGGTCGAAGTGATCAGCGCGGACCGAGGGTTCCGCCGCACGCAGACGACCGACGCGACGGGTTCGTTCAACTTCCCGCTTCTTCAGCGGGGGCCGTACACGGTGCGGGCCAGCCTCTCCGGCTTCACCACCGTCGATAAGACCAACAACCAGGTGGATGCGGACCGGACGACCGACGTCAACATCACGATGCGGCTCGCGCCGACCGAGGAGCGGGTCGAGGTCACCGGCGAGGTGCCTCTCGTCGACAAGACCAACGTGAGCGCGACGACGACCGTCGACACGACTCTCACCCAGAAGCTCGCGATCGGCCGCAGCTACCAGACGCTCATTCAGAGCGCCCCGGGCGTGACGGGCCTGGCTGCCGCCGGGAATCCCAACTCTCACGGCGCGCTCGCCGGGAACAACCAGTACCTCTTCGACGGCGTGGACACGACCGACGTGACCACGGGAACCTTCGGCCAGAACTTCAACTACGAGGCGATCGACGAGGTCGTGGTTTCGACCTCCGGTATCTCCGCGGAGTACGGTCGCGCCCAGGGCGCGATCGTCAACGTCATCACGAAGTCGGGCACGAACACGTTCTCGGGTTCCGCCAAGTACATCATGACGAACGACAAGTGGAACGAGGACAACAAGGGCAAAAACCCGGCGAACGGGGTCGCGTTCAACCGGACCAAGTTCGACGAGGTCCAGCCCCGCTGGGCGCTGACGCTCGGCGGGCCGTTCTGGAAGGACCACGTGTGGTTCTTCGGCGCCTACGAGTTCTACGACCAGACGTCTCCTTTCAACCAGACCCTGACCTCTTCGACCAACGCCGCCGGAACCGGCGAGAGCTTCCAGCAGACCCTGGGCGTCGATCTCTACGACGCGAAGCTCACGATCCAGGCGACGCCGGCGCACCTTCTGACGGGAACGATCAACAGCGACCCGATTCAGGGCTTCGTCGTCGACTACTGGGGCGGCTCCGCCGAGCGTGAGGCGCTGACCCTGCAGGGCCAGAACGACTGCGACGGCGGCATCTGCACGTGGTCGGGCCGGTGGTCCGGCGTCTTCGGCTCCAACGTCTCCGCCGAAGCGCTCTACGCGAAGCAGAACGGCGACATCACCGTCGGCTCCTTCGAGGGGAGCGGGACGCCGTACATCAACCTCAACGACGGCCTCGTGTACAACGGCGCCACGTTCGAGGGCTTCGTCAAGCGCCCGCGCGAGCAGGCGAACCTGGCCGTCAACTTCTACCAGCAGCTCTTCGGCAACTCGCACCAGTTCAAGGCCGGCGTCGACTACCAGAGCCTGGAGTCGGTTGCCTCCTTCATCTACCCGAACAACCAGGAATTCATCGTCAGCGACTTCAACGCGGTCACCCGGCAGCCGACTCTCTCCCCGGGCGACCTGCGGCTCGACTTCATCGATCCGCAGGCGTCGGTATCGACCGGGAAGATCTGGGGCTTCTACGCGCTCGATAAGTTCGAGGTCGGAAAGAACCTCTTCTTCAACCTGGGCTTCCGCGTGGACAACCAGACGGCCGAAAGCGACATCGGAAACACCGTCGTCGACACGACGAACTTCTCGCCGCGCCTGACCGCGGTCTACGACGTCTTCGGCAACGGGAAGACGCTCGCCTCCGCCGCCTACGGCAAGTACTACCAGTTCCTGGTGCAGGACATCGCCGACTCGGTCTACTCCGGGGTCGCCCAGCAGTCGAGCTACGACCAGTTCGAGTGGGACGGAACCCAGTTCGTCCTGACGGACCAGGTCCGGGTGGGCGGCAACACCCAGCCGATCAACGACGACCTGAAGGCGCCCTTCGTGAACGAGTTCAACGTCGCCCTCCAGCAGCAGCTCGGCAACACCATGGCGGTGGGCATCCGCGGCATCTATCGCAAGTGGGACGACATCGTGGACGATGCGCGCCTGTTCGTCGGCGGCAACAAGATTACGATCCCGGAAAACTTCGACTCGGGCGAGCTCGCCCGCTACTACAAGGCGATCGAGCTGACGTTCGACAAGCGTTTCTCCCGCAACTGGCAGGGTTCGTTCAACTACACGCTGTCCCGCGCCGAGGGGAACGCGTCGGCCACGAACAACCGGACGTCGCAGCTGTTCGACTACGCGAACGAGAACTGCAACGTGACCGGGTCGCCCGTTGTGGGCGTGGTCCCGTGCCCGCAGGCGACGGACCACAACCGCTATGGGTACCTGGCCTACGACCGGACGCACCTCTTCAAGGCGTACACGGCCTACACGATGCCGCTCTCCTTCGTGAGCATCACGGCGGCTCCCTCGTTCACCTGGCAGTCGGGTCTGCCGTACCAGCAGCAGCGCAACTTCACGATCCATGGGGACACCGACACCTACTACTACACGAAGCGCGGCTCGTCGCGGCTCCCCAACTACTACCAGCTCGACTTCGCGCTGGAGGCCGTGTTCAAGCCGTGGGGGCCGATCGAGATCGGCGCCAAGGGCGAGGTCTTCAACGTCACCAACCAGCAGCAGGTTTACGACAACACGCGCATCAGCCTCGTGCCCAATGCTCTCTTCGGCGCGCCCACGTCGCGTAACTCGCTGAACCCGCCTCGGGCTTATCGCTTCACGGCTCTCGTTCGCTTCTAGTCTTCTCCCGTTCTTTTCGGGCCCCGGCGCGAGCCGGGGCCCTTTCCTTTTTGGGGCATAGAATGGCTTCCTTGAGGCTCTCTTCCGTTCTCGCGGTTCTCCTCCTCTCTCTCCCCATGGGACTCCGCGCATTGCCTCCGGAGACGGATCTGGACGAGGACTGGTCGAAGTCCCCCGAGGCCTATTTCCTGACGTCCGAAGAGCGACAGGAGTGGTCGCGGCTCCGGAGCCGCGAAAGCCGGGTGGACTTCATCGAGCGCTACTGGCTGAAGCGGGATCCATCGCCCGGCACGCCGGGCAACGAGTTCCAGGATCTCGTCCGGGCGCGCATCAAGACCGCGGACGCGAAGTACGCGATCGGCAAGAAGACGGGGTCCCGCGCCAGCCAGGGTTACGTCTTCATCGTCTTCGGGACTCCGGCTCGGGTCCAGCAGAGCCACCAGGCGCCGCTGGAACGCCCGCGAAACGACGAATTCGGAACGCCTCCGTCGGCCGTGGGTCTCGTCGAGGGGAATGAGACCACCATCAGCTGGTACTACAACCGCGAACGGACCCCGAAGCTCCTCGAGATGCTGAACATTCCGACTCTCCAGATCAACTTCGTCATCGAGCCCAACCGTCCGAGGGATGACCTCCAGAATCCGGGTCTCGTCCACGACTACAACGAGAAGCTCGCGCGGAGGTCGATCGTCAACCCGGATCTCGTGCCGGCCGCGGCTCCCGTTGCGGCCGCGGCGCCCGCTGCCGTCCTCGCGGCACCGCGCTCCGCGCTCCTGCCGCTGGCCCCGGCCGTGCGGGCCGCTCTCGAGAAGGCTCCTCCGCAGGGCACTCCCGAGGACGAGAAGCGTCCGATCTTCGGCACCGCGGTCCTCTGGGGGGCGCGCGACAAGCCGGACACGATGGCGTGGGTCTTCCTGCCGGAGGGGATGGCCCCCGACGCGCAGAACCTGGCGATTCACGCGCTCATCCGCGCGGACGACGGCGGCCGGGAGGTCCTGACGGGATCCGAGCCCGCGTCGCCCACCACGCTCCTGCCGACGGTGCGGCCCGGCCGCGTCTTGAAACGGCACTTCGACCTCGCGCCCGGCAACTACACCGCGTCGCTTGCCGTCACCGGCTCAAACGACCGCCTCGTGGCCTCCGCTACGGTTCCGCTGCGGGTCCCGGAGCTCGAGACCGACTTCGCAATCTCGAGCATGCTCCTTTCCGCGGGTACGAGCCCTACCCGGAAGGGGGGGGACGAGTCGTTCCAGCTGGGCTCGGTCGATGCTCTGCCGCGGGCCGACGCCACGTTCTCGAAGAGCGAGTCGCTCTGGTACTTCGTGCAGCTGGCGAACGTGGCGCAGGACGCCAAGATCACCCAGGAGCTGCGCCTGATGCGGGGACCCCGCACCGTGGCGGCGCGGACCGCGCCCGCGGAGCTGCAGGAGATCGCACCCGGCCGGTATGCGATGGGGTACGAACTCCCGCTCGCGTCGCTCGAGGCCGGGACGTACGTCCTCTACGTGACGGTCCGCGACGGCCAGGGGCATAGCGCTCTGCGCCGCGCCGACTTCCGGCTCCTGGAGGCTCCGGGCAAGGTCTCGTCCCGGTAGCTGCCTGATCCAGGGGGAGTCCCGGCTCGACGGCGCCGGGGACCGGCATTGCCTCCACAAAGTTGGATCCTGATCCAACGATCTGTATTTTTCGACCCCAGCTGACCCTCTTCCGTATCCTTTCGTCACTTGTGCGAAGTTCTTTCGCATGAGCGTCTTCCGAGAGACGTGCGGAGCCAACAAACATCTCCTCCCAAGCTGGCGCTTCGTTTGCTCCGTCCTCCGAAAAAGGGGATTCGTCCCCATCAAATTCAGTCTGTGCCTGCGGCTGACCCGACCGGGTGCCTATCCGGCTTTCGCCGGACAGGGGAATCCCATCTTCTTTCCGGCTTCCCAGCTTCTCTTTTTATCTAGAAGGAGGGTGCAATGAGGAACCTCGTCCGATTCCTGGCGTTGCTGGTCCTGCTCGCCCGCCCGGGCGGCGTCGCCCTGGCCCAGGGCACGACCGCCGGCCTGACGGGTACCGTCACGACCGGAGGTCAACCGCTTCCCGGCGCGACGGTCACGATCTCCTCTCCCGCGCTGCAGGGCACGCGCGTCGCGACGACCGGGGACAACGGCAACTACAGCCTCCAGGGCCTGCCGCCCGGCGACTACACCGTCGTGTTCGAGATGGCCGGGATGCAGGTCGAAACCCAGAGGGTCCGCCTGCTGCTCGCCCAGACCACGCGAGCGGACGCCGCGCTCGACATCACCCGGGTCTCCGAGGAAGTCACCGTCAAGGGAGAAGCCGAGGCGGTCCTCGAGACGACGCAGATCGCGACGAACTTTACGGCCGAGCAGATCGGGCGCCTCCCGGTCGCTCGAACGATCGTCCAGACGGTGCTGCTGGCGCCCGGCGTCAGCAACACCGGCGTGAACAGCCAGGTCACGATCTCCGGCGCGCCCTCCTATGACAACGTCTTTCTCGTCGACGGCGTCGTCGTCAACGAGAACCTGCGCGGTCAGCCGCACAATCTCTTCATCGAGGACGCGGTCCAGGAGACGACCGTGCTGGCGGGCGGAGTCTCGGCCGAGTACGGCCGCTTCACCGGAGGCGTCGTCTCGACGCTGACGAAGTCCGGGGGGAACCGGTTCAGCGGTTCCTTCCGGGACAGCTTCACGAACCCGGAGTGGACCGAGAAGACGCCCTGGCCGACCGAAGCGGACCACGTGGACAAGGTGGACCAGATCTACGAGGCCACGCTCGGCGGACGGATCCTGAAAGACCGCCTCTGGTTCTTCGGCGCCGGGCGGCTGGCCGAGCGTTCCCAGCAGCGCTTCACGGTCGTCACGAACCTGCCCTACACGAACGGCTTCGACGAGACACGCTGGGAAGGTAAGCTCACCGCGCAGATCGCGCGCGGGCACAACCTGGTGGCGTCGTATCTCGACATCAAGAACGACGAGACGAACAACTTTTTCGGAAACATTCTCGACCTGGACAGCCTGGTCCCGATCCGGTCGCTTCCCAACTCCCTGTTCGCCCTGAACTACACGGGCGTGATCACGAGAAACCTGATGATCGAGGGGCAGTACGCGAACAAGAAGTTCGCCTTCGAGAACAGTGGCGGCCGGTTCACCGACCGCATCAACGGCACGCTGCTCGTGGACACGAACCTCCGGCGATTCCACTCGCCGACCTTCTGCGGAGTCTGCAGTTTCGAGGAAAGAAACAACGACTCCTGGCTCGGCAAGGGAACCTACTACCTGGATACTCCGAACCTGGGCAGCCACTCGATCATCCTGGGCGTGGAAAATTTCGCCGAGGAGAGGATCGCAAATAATCACCAGGAGGGAAGCGACTTCCGAGTCTCCAGCGTTACCTCGATCATCGACGGAACGACGGTGTATCCCCGTTTCGGAAGCGCCGCGGTCATCCAGTACCAGCCGATCCTCGCCAACTCGGAGGGGACCGACTTCCAGACCCTTTCCGTGTTCGTCAACGACAAGTGGGACCTGAACCGGAACTGGAGCTTCAACGTCGGCCTCCGGTTCGACAAGAACGACGGCAAAGACGCGGACGGCCACACCATCTCCGACGACAGCGAGTTCTCCCCGCGCCTCGGGCTGGCCTGGGACGTCACTGGCAAGGGCAGGGGGCGCGCGACCGCCACGTACGCGCGTTACGTCGCGAAGATCGCGGACGGCAACGTGGGCGGCGGCGGCCAGGCGGCCGGAAACCCGGCGAACATCACCTGGTTATACGGAGGACCGGAGATCAACCCGGCCTCGTCGTGCGCGCCCGGGAATACGGCCGGCTGCCTCTCATCCGCCGATGCCCTCGCGCAGCTCTTCGCCTGGTTCGACTCGGTGGGAGGGATCAACTACACGAACTTGAACTCCACTTCGGTCCCGGGGTTCTCCGCCGTGTTTCCGAACTCTCTCAAGTCCCCCTCCGTGGACGAGATCACGCTCGGCTACGGCTCGCAGATCGGCCGGAATGCTTACGCGAAGGTGGATCTCGTCGCGCGCGACTGGAACAACTTCTACGATCAACGCATCGACCTGTCGACCCCGGAGGCCACCGATCCCTTCGGAAACGTGGGGGACGTGGCGTTCATCCAAAATAACGACGACGGGATCGAGCGGAAATACCGGGGAGTCCAGTTCCAGGGGCAGTGGCGTCCCGGCCGTTTCCAGGTCGGCGCGACGTACACGTGGTCGAGACTGACCGGAAACGACGATAGCGAAGGCGCGGCGACCGCGACGAGCCCCAACCAGGCGCTCGAGACCTACTACCCCGAGTACCTGAACTTCGAGGAGCACAAGCCCACGGGGTATCTGGGGCAGGACGTCCGGCATCGCGCCCGGCTCTGGGTGGGGTATCAGCTGCCGACACCGATCGGGACGTTCGACGCCGCGCTACTCCAATCGCTCGACACCGGGAATCCCTACTCCGCGTTCCAGAACATCGACGCCTCCGGGCGGAACACGCCGTTCCCGGGCAGTCCAACGAACCCCGGCTACACGCTCTCGCAGCTCGGCACGACCCACACCTATTACTTCAGCAAGCGGGGAGAGTTCCGCACCGACGACATCCACCAGACGGACGTCGCGCTCGGATATTCGGTTCGCGTCTTTCGAAGCCTCGAGCTTTTCCTTCGCGGGATCGTGACGAACGTCTTCAACAACGACGCCGTGGTTTTTCCCGACACCACCGTCATTACCCGCCGCAGCGGCGGGGCGGGGTCCAACCTGGTGGCGTTCAACCCGTTGACGGACACCCCGGTCGAGTGCACGCAGCGCGATCCGGCCAACGCGAACCGCTGCGCCGTAACGGGAGCCAACTGGCTGAAAGGGCCGCTCTTCGGGCAGGCCAACGGAGTGAGCTCGTACTACACCAACCTGGGCGGGCAGATTCCGCGTACCTACAGCTTCACAGTCGGTTTCCGGTTCTAGGCGACCTTGCCCGCGGGGGAGGAGGGCGAGGGCCCTCCTCCCCTTTCGCGGCGGCTCGACGCCGCCGGGAGGGAGCAAACGGCCGCAGCGCAACATCCCATGGCGAGAATCCCTACATCTCCTACTCGATGCGCAGATTCGCCTTTGCGGTCCCCATTTTCCCGGTCGCCTTGTCGCGCACGTTGACGATCACGCGGTTCGCGCCCTTTCGGAGCCGGAGGATTGCACGGTAGGTCAGGGGAGCGTCCGGTGTGCCGCCGGAAGCTGAGAACGTCGTTTCCTCGTGGGCGACGTCGCTCGACCGGCCCTCGTCGTCCACGGCGCCGAACCAGAATTCCGCGCGAGCGCTGCCCGATCGGGCGTCCGGCACGAACGTCAGGGCGGACGCGGGAAATGTCACCGAGATCGGCAGAGTAAAAGAGCGTCCCGCTCGCGTCGCGGGAGCGGTGCGCAGAGCAACCGGGATCGCCGAATAAGAGAGGTTCGTCTTCATCGTGGCCTCGACGCGGTCCTGCGCTTGTTCTTTTTCCGTCAGCGCGGCGTATCCCTGGCGCGTACGCACCGTGACTCCCGGCCGGTTCACCTCGACCCGGACCTGCTGGTAACCTGCATTCGGGAGCTTGGAAAGCGTTACGCCGAGCGAGTAGTAGACCGACGTGTCCTCGTCCACCCGGGCGAGCCCCTTCCCGAAGTCGTTCGAGTTGAGAAGCGCCAGCCCACCGGTCTCGCGCGCCATCATCACGAGGGGGTCCTGCGTGCCCGCGCGCTCGAGTGACGTCATGTCCGAACGGGCCTGCATGCCTTCGTCCACGCCCGAGATCGGGATGCCCATGCCCCCCTCCTCGAGGCCGCGCGGGTCGACCGTGTAGAACGTGATCTCGGAGGCATTCGCGCGCCGGGTAATCTGCTCCAGGTCCTCCGAAAAATTGTGCACGTTGACCTCGAGCATGCCCGCGCGGGCTGCCCGCGTGTCGAGCCTCAGAACGTAGCTCAGCATCGTCGATCCGGGCTGAAACTCGAAGCCCCCCGACAGGAACAGGAAGACCTTCTTTCCGGCGAGCGGGGCGAGGAGCGAAAGCTCGGAGCGAACTCCGTCCAGCAGCTGACGGATCTCGGCGCGCTGCTGCTCCGCATAACTCGCGGCCAGCCTCAGCTGCATCCGCCGAGCGTTCGCGCCGCTCGCGGCGGTGAAGTCGATGTCGTGCAGGGTCTGGCGCTCGGCCATCAGCCGGGACATGCCGAGCTGCTCCTTTTCGATGCTGGAAAGCCTTTCGTGGAGCATCTCCTTGCTCGAGAGCCACTGGGTTACGGGTTTCGGGCTCCGGTCGAACAGAACGATGCGCGCGCGATCGTTCGGTCCCATCCGCGCGATGAAATCCTCAAGAGCCTCGAAGGATCTCTTTCGTGCGGCCGGAGAGACGTGCCCGATGTCGATGAAGAGGAGAAGGTACCTCGGGACGTACGCCTTCTCGGCGGACGGCGGCAGGCCGACGACCTGCTCCGGCGCGGCCGTCGGGAAGTCCGGCGCCCGGATAGCGCCCTGGTCCACCCGCGCGAAATAGTCGATCGGCACGGACTTCCCGGCGAGACGCACCGTGAAGTCTTCGCGCTTCAAGTCGGGAACCGGACGGCCGTTACGATCCGTGACGACAACGTCCAGGTCCATGACCCGGACCTCCACCTGCTCCGTGAACGTCGGCCTGTCCTGCGCCGGGAGGAGTGCTGCGAGGCAGAGAATCGCCGTGGTCGAGTGCGCAACGGCGAAGCGCGGAAATCTCACAGCTTCATTTTCGGACTACTCGACCCGGATGTCGTCGTTTCTCGCGGCGGCTCGACGCCGCCGGAGGGAGCAAGCGGCCGCGGCGCAGCATCCCATGGCCGGAGACAGCCCTCTCGCTACTCGACTCGAATGTCGGCCTTCGCGGTGCCCATCCGCCCGCTGGCCTTGTCCCGGATGTTGACCACGATGCGGTGGTTGCCCTTCCGGGTCTGGAGGATCGCGGAGTAGACGACGGGCGCGGTTCCATCGCTGCCCTCCGGCAGCGTGAAGCTCGTCTCCTCGCGGGCGATGTCGCTCATCCGGCCGCTGTCGTCGATCGCGCCGATGGACACGTCAGCCGCGGCGCGACGCGCGCCGCCCTCGGGGACGAACGTCAGCGCCGACGCGGGAATCGTCACCTGTATCGGTAGGGCGTAGCGGCTGCCCTTCTTCGTGGGCGGGGCCGTTCGAAGCGTCAGCGGAACGCCCGTGTAGGTGAGGTTCGTCTTCAACGTCGCCTGCACGCGGTCCCGCGACTGCTCTACGTCGGTCCGGGCTGCATATCCGCGGCGGGTCCGGACGATCGCGCCGGGACGATTCGCCTCGACCCGGACCTGCTGGTAGCCGGCGGGCAGCTTGGAGAGAGTCACGCCGATCGAGTAGTAGACGGACGTGTCCTGGTACACGCGCGCGAGCCCCTTCCCGAAGTCGTTCGAGTTCAGGAGCGCGAGGCCCCCGGTTTCGCGGGCGAGAGTGACCAGACCTTGCTGACTGTCCTGGCGGGCGAGGAAGGAGACGCCGGGCCGCCCGAGAAGCGGGTCGTCATTGGACGCCGAGCCGCCTTCCCCTTCGAGACCGCGCGCGTCCACCGTATAGAACGTGATCTCCGCGGCATTGGCACGCCGTACGATCTGCTCCAGCTCCTGCGAGAAGTTTCGGGTTTCGAGGGCCAGGCGGTTCGCCTGTCCGAGCGCGTAGCTCGCCATGGCGTAACCGGGCTGGAACTCGAAGCCGCCGGACACGAAGATGAATGCCTTCTTTCCGGCGAGCGGAGCCAGGGTCGCGAGCTCCGAGCTCAGGTCGTCCAAGAGCGTCCGGACCTCGGCGCGCTCCTGCTCGGCATAGGACCGCGCGATGAATTCACGCGAGGACCGCCGGGAGGTCGAGTCGATCTCCCGCAGCGTCTGACGTTCGGTGAGCAGCCGGGACATCCCGACGCCCGCCTTCTCGATCCGCGACAGGGCCGCGAAGATCTCCTCCTTGCCGGAGGTCCACTCCGTCAACTCCTTCGACCGCCGGTCGAACAGGACCACCCGGGCCCGGTCGTTTGGCCCCATCCGCGTCGTGAGGTCCCGCAGGCTCTCGAGCGCGCGCTTTCGACCCCCCGGCGCGAGATGCCCGAGGTCGACGTAGAGCAGGAAGTGGCGGGGCACGAAGGCCTCTTCGCCGCGCCGGTAGATGTCGAGAATCTGGTCGGGCGACGCCGTCGCCAGGTCGGGAGCGTGAATCGTCCCCTCGTCCACGCGCGCGAAATAGTCGATCGGCACGGGCTTGCCGTCGACGCGAACCGTGAAGTCCTCGCGCCGCAGGTCGGTCAAGGGCCGTCCGTTGCGGTCCGTTACGGAGACGTCCAGGTCCATGACCCGAACCTGGACCTCCTCGGTGAAGGTCGGGGGCTGCTGGGCGGCGCCGGGGGCGGCCACCCGAACGAGAAGAAATGCATAAGCGACGCGGGAGAAAACGTTTTTCATCATCATCGTCCTCGATTGAGCCAACGCGCCGCACCTCCCGCGGATTCCTCCGGGCCGCCCCGTGAGGATGAAGGTCCGGTTAACGTCCCGGGGCGTGGGTCGGCGGAAGGCCCAGGAACTCGAAGAGATCGTTCGCCTCGGCCGCGATCGACGCCGCGTCTCGCGGGGGCGGTACGCCGGCGGGGAGGGAGCCGAGGGCGCAATCCGGCAACGCCGCCCGCGCCGACCGGACGAGCGTGGGAGCGGCGCGAGTGTCCGTCCCGTCGTCCGCGAGAACGGCCTCGACGTCCGCCGGCAGGCTCCAGCCCTCCGCGCGGCGTCGTCCCACGACGGGGCGGTAGGCGTCAATCATGGCGGCGCGGAAGGGACCGGGCTCGACCTTCATGGCTTCGACGACCGCGAGGAGATCCGCGTACGGAACGGTGTGGAGCAGCCCGAGCGAGTACGCGCGCTCGGGGTCGATCCCGAAGTCGGGAGCCAGGGCTCGGGCGGCGACCGCCGCCGCGAGGCTCGCCCGGCGCACGACCATGGCCGCCCGGTCCCCCGTCGACGCCCGCGGAAATTCGGAGAGAGCCAGGCGCTCGACGAGGACCGCCACGGGTTCGCGCCCGAGACGGTCGAGCGCGTCCGCCGCCGTTGCGACGGACCGCCGCCGGTCCACGATGAGGCTGTTGGCCAGCACGAGCAGGTCGACCGTGAGAAACGCATCGAGGGCCGCGATCGGTGCGATCGCGGAGGGCTCGAAAGACTCCTGCTTCATGAGCTCGCGGAGAAGCGACGCGGAGTCCTCCAGTATCGGCCGCAGCGCGACGTTGCCCAGGCGGCGGCGAAGACGGTCGGCAAACTCCCGAAGCTGGGTCAGGCGCCGCCGGCCCTCCTCGGGTTCGACGAGGGAGCCGACCCGTTCGAGGACCTTCCAGAATCGTTCGTCGAGCTCGTCCTCTTCGAAGATCGCTTGCCGGAACCCGCCCCGCGCGGTGCGCCGCCGCCGCCGCCTCGCGTCGTCTGCGCGCTTGGCCGCCTGGAAGGCGAGGACCTGCGGCCGCAGCTTCAGCCGGATTCTCAGGATCCTCTCGACGGGGGAGTCGGGGTCGTATCGAAAGACGCCGTCGCGCCACTCGAAGATCTCGAAGAGAAGACGGTGGGCCAGTTCCTCCGCCTGCTTGGAAAGACCCGTCAGGGTCTCGTGCCGGCCGTCCAGGATGAGCCGGCTCAGGTTCGTGCCCGAAGTGAAGTTGCGTGACAGCAGGGCGTAAAGCGTGGCCGTCGGAATCGTTCCGGTCGCGTTCAGGAAGGCGCCGAGCCGGTCACGGGGATGTGAGCCGGAGACGTAGACGATCTCTCCATCCTTCCAGTCGATCACCCTCCGGTTCTTCCCGCGCATCAGCGTGAGACGCCCGGAACGCTGGTTCATTTCCATCCACTGGAGAAGGTCGGGGAACGCGTACGTCGACAGTTGCCCCTGAAAAGGCGGGATCACGGTGCGATTGTAGAGCCCCCGATGGAACGGTTCGAAAAAGGGTGTGAAACAATCGAAGCGTGAAAGGGAAGGACGCCCCGGCGTCCGCCGGCCGAGCGGAGCCGGACAAAGGGCGATCCCCCGAACCGCCCGCGGCAACGAGCTCCGGCATTCCCATTCGACCCTTCTACGGCCAACCTCCGCCGGGCGAGTTCCCCTTCGAGCGGGGTATCAGCGCAGAAATGTACCGGTCGCGCTACTGGACCATGCGCCAGTACGCGGGTTTCGGCTCCGCGAAGGAGTCGAATCGCCGCTATCGCTATCTTCTCGAGCAGGGCCAGACGGGCCTCTCGGTGGCGTTCGATCTGCCGACCCAGATGGGTTACGACTCCGACGACCCTCTCGCCCGCGGCGAGGTCGGAAAGGCGGGCGTCGCCATCGCGACGATCGACGACATGCGCGTTCTCACGGAGGGGCTTCCGCTCGACCGCGTGTCGATCTCCATGACCATCAACTCGACCGCCGCCATCCTGCTCGCTCTTCTGCTTTCCGTGGCGCGAGAGCGGGGAATTTCGTGGAAGGACCTCTCCGGCACCGTGCAGAACGACCTGCTGAAAGAGTACGCGGCTCGCGGGACGTACATCTTTCCGCCGCGCCCGTCACTCAAGATCGCGACGGACATCTTCGAGTTCTGCGGACGGGATGTTCCCCGCTGGAACACGATCTCCGTCTCCGGGTACCACATCCGCGAGGCGGGCTCGACGGCCGTCCAGGAGGTGGCCTTCACCCTCGCCAACGGAATCGCGTACGTCGAGGCGGCGATCGCCCGGGGTCTCGCGGTCGACTCCTTCGCTCCGCGGATCTCGTTCTTCTTCAACGCGCACTCGAACTTCTTCGAGGAGATCGCGAAGTTCCGCGCGGCGCGGTCGCTCTGGGCGGAAATCATGCACGACCGCTTCGGCGCCCGGGATCCGCGCTCGCAGCGGATGCGCTTCCACACGCAGACTGCCGGGTCGACGCTGACCGCCCAGCAGCCGGACGTCAACGTCGTTCGCGTGGCGCTGCAGGCGCTCTCCGCCGTGCTCGGCGGCACGCAGTCGCTCCACACCAACGCCGCCGACGAGGCGCTCGCGCTCCCGACCGAGCGGGCGGCCCGGCTGGCCCTCCGCACGCAGCAGGTGGTTGCCTTCGAGACGGGCGTGGCCGACGTCGCGGATCCGCTCGGCGGCTCCGCGCTCGTGGAGGAGTGGACCGAGGAGATCCGCTCCCGGGCGCGGGTGCTGATCGAAAAGATCGACTCGTTGGGCGGCGCCGTCGCCGCGATCGAGGGAGGCTGGGTTCAGCGGGAGATCGAGGACGCGGCTTACGTGGCGCAGCGCGAGGTCGAAGAGGGTCGGCGGATCGTCGTCGGGATGAACGCCTTCCGGGAGGACGGAGCGGCGACGACTCCGGTTCTCGAGGTCGACCCCGAGATCGAGCGCGATCAGATCTCGCGACTCCAGACTTTCCGCGCGGCTCGGGAGGGAGCGCCGGTAGCAACCGCGCTCGCCGGAATCGAGCGCGACGCGCGGGAAGACAGGAACCTGATGCCCGCCCTGGTCGTCGCGGTCGAAGCCCGCGCGACCCTGGGAGAGATCGTGACGAGACTCAAGACCGTTTACGGCGAGCAGGAAGCTCCGGCTCTCCGGAGCTAGCCCCCGGAACCGGCAACGGAGTGTTCAGAGGCCGTTAAGTCCAATGGTCAAAAGCTCTTGTCCATGTGGAAAAAAAATGAACGCTCCTGCCCCGACCCGGGTCTGCCTCTCCGAATTTCGGAGGCCTTGCACAATTATTTGATGGGTAATGACTTGTTGCTTCGCACAGGAGTCGGTGCAAAGCGACCCGCGACCGCGAAACTGCGCGGGTTTTGAAAGGTTTCCACAGAGATTTCGACAGGCTTTTCCGCACCGACTTCGGAAAACTGTTTTGTCACCCGTGTTTTTGCGGGTTTTCCGCGCGGGTGGGCGGTTCGTAGCAACGTCGACACCGCGCTTCGTAGAGGCCCTGAGCGCCCACGACGACGAGCTCGTCGCTCTCGACCAACCTCTGGGTGTTGTTGGCGGGAGATCCGCAGCGGACGCAGATCGCCAGCGTCTTCGTGACGTCCTCGGCCACCGCCATCAGTGACGGGATGGGCTCGAAGGGCATTCCGCGGTAGTCCTTGTCGAGGCCCGCGACGATGACCCGCTTGCCCTGGTCGGCCATCCTTCCGGCGGCCGTGATCAGCCCGGCGTCGAAAAACTGCGCCTCGTCCACGCCCACGACCTCGGTCCGGTGGTCCAGCTTCTCGAGAAGCTCGTCGCTCGATTCGACCGAGAGCGACGGAAGCCTCATCTCGCTGTGCGAGACGATCTCGGCGTCGGCGTATCGCGAGTCGATGCGGGGTTTGAAGATCTGGACGCGCTGCTTCGCGATGATCGCGCGTCGCAGCCGCCGGATGAGCTCTTCGCTCTTCCCCGAGAACATGCTGCCACAGATCACCTCGATCCAGCCGAGCTGCGTCTTGACGAGTGCCATGGAAATCGAAAGCTATCAGCTGTCAGCCGTCGGCTGTCCGCCCGGGGGCCTGTAGAGATCCTTCAGCCGGGCGACCAGCGCTTCGACGGTCTCGAATGCTTCGGTGGCGGCGGAGAGCACCCAGCCCGAGGCCTCCGCGGCGGGCATGCCGAGGAGGAGGTAGACGGGCTTTCCGAGCCGGTGCGCCAGGGTGACCTCGGCGGCGGTACCACCGCCCTGCGCCGCGGCCCGGTCCCAGAGGGCGACGAGGTAGTCCGCCTCCCTCTCGACCAGGTCGAGGTCCCAGGCGATGATCTTCCGGACAACTTCGCGAAACCGGGCCGGATCCTCGAGCTTCCAGCGCCGGAAGTTGGCGAGCTCCTCGTCGGTCAGATTCTTCTTCTCGTCCACCGCGGGGTCGTAAACCTCGTGCCGGAGCTCGTCCCGCAGAACGTCCGCTATCCCGGCTCGCCACCCCCGGCCGCCATCGCTGGCGTGCTCGATCGCCCCGGAGAGGTAGACCTTCATCCGCGGGACACGGGACGCGGAACACGGGACACGGGAGAAGTGGCGGCCCGCCGGATCTCCAGCGGTACGCCGATTTTCGGGCAGAGGGGATTTACGGGACAGACTTCACAGCGCGGCCGCCGCGCCACGCAGATCTGCCGGCCGTGGAAGATGATCTGGTGGGCGGCGAGCGTTCGCCGTCCCTTCGGCACGAGGAGGTTCAGATCCTCCTCGACCCGGACGGGATCGGTTTGCCGGGTGAACCCCAGCCGGCGCGACACCCGGCCGACGTGGGTGTCCACGACGAATCCCTCGTCCTTCCCGAACGCGTTCCCGAGGATCACGTTGGCCGTCTTCCGGCCCACCCCGGGCAGCGTGACGAGCTCCGCCATGGTCTGCGGAACGCGGCCGCCGTGCTCCTTTGCGATCACCGCCCCCGCCCGGCGGAGGCTCCGCGCCTTCGCGTTGAAGAAGCCGGTCTGCCGGATGTCGTTCTCGAGCTCTCCCGCCGGGGCGCGAGCGTAGTCCGCGGCGGTCCGGTATTTGCGGAAGAGCTCGGGCGTCACCTGGTTCACGCGCACGTCGGTGCACTGCGCGGAGAGGACCGTCGCGACCAGGAGCTGAAGCGGGCTCGAGTAGTCGAGCGAGCAGCGGGCGTCGGGATAGGCGCGGGCCAGGCGCCGGAGGACTGCGGCGGCGCGGCGTCGCTTCTCCTCGAACGTCTCGCGCGCGGGTCGCCCCGCGGACGCCGCGCGTTTCGGAGCACTCTCGGATCGGGCCACGCGACACGATTCTAGTTGCACAGATTCCGCGACATTGACCGCCACCGGAGCGGGTGGTATCTACGGCTCGTCAACCCGGAGGTCAGAAATGAGCCGCTCTCCATCGGGACTTCGCGCGTCTCTTCTCCTCGGTGTCTTCATCGCCGCGATTTCGACGCCGCCGGCTCCCGCGCAGTCGACCACCGGATCCGTCAGCGGAACGGTGACGGACACTTCCGGCGCCGTCATCCGGGGCGCCGCCGTAGCCGTTCGAAACGTCGACACCGGGGCGGTGCGGAGCGCCACCTCGAACGACGACGGGATCTTCACGGCTCCACTGCTGACTCCGGGGACCTACGAGGTGACGGCGGAAGCCGCGGGCTTCGGCGCCGGACGGGTCGGCAACGTGGTCGTGGCGATCGGCAGCGACGCGAACGTCAAGCTGGTCCTGGAGCCCGCCGGAGTGCAGGCCGCCGTGACGGTGTCGGCCGAGGCGCCACTCATCGAGACATCCCGGTCGAGCGTCAGCTCGGTCGTGAATGAACGGATGATCCAGAACCTCCCCACGAACGGGCGCAACTTCATCGACTTCGTGCTGTCTACCCCCGGCGTGGTGCGCGACGAGGCCCGGCTGGGAGACATCGTGTTCGCGGGGCAGCGCGGAACCCTGAACAGCCTGATCGTGGACGGCGCCGACAACAACAACACTTTCTTCGGACAAGCCCTCGGCCGCACCGGCTCGGGGCGGGCGCCATATCAGTTCAGCCAGGACGCGGTGAAGGAGTTCCAGGTCAACATGAACGCCTACTCGGCGGAGTACGGCCGAGCCGGCGGAGCCGTCATCAACGTCGTGACGAAGTCCGGCACCAACGACTTCCACGGCAGCGCCTTCTACTTCTACCGGGACAAGGACATCAAGTCGAAGGACTACATCGACGTCGTCAATAACCGGCCGGAGGCGCCGTATCACTTCGACCAGTTCGGAGCGAGCTTCGGCGGCCCGATCGTGCGGGATCGGTTGTTCTTCTTCGCGAACTACGACGGTCAGCGGAATACGACCCCCAACACGGTCGTGCTGGGAGTGCCGGCCAACGCGCCGGCCGACCCGGACACGCTCGCCGGCATCGCCCGGCTGCAGCCCCTGGCTTTCTCCTGGGACCGCAAGCAGGACCAGGACGTCTTCCTGCTCAAGACCGACTACGAGGCCTCGTCGCGGCACCACGTTTCGCTCCGCTACAACCGGCAGGACTTCACCGGGCAGGGGTTCGAGAACGGAGGCACGCAGAATTCGTTCGAGCACACCGGAGACTCCCTCGTCGAGACGGACACGTTTTCCGGAGCTCTCACGAGCTCGCTGACCCAGACTCTCTTCAACGAGGTCCGCGGTCAGTACGCGAAGGACAGCGAACCTGGAACGGCGAACGCGGCGACCCCCGAAGCCACGATCCGGCAGGGCGGCGCGCTCGTGCTCACCATCGGGCGCAACTTCTTCTCGCCCCGCGAGACGACCATCACCCGCTGGCAGGTCGCCGACACCGCCACGTACCTGGTCGGGAACCACACCGTGAAGGGCGGCTTCGACTACAACCAGGACGAGATCCTGAATCTCTTCATCGGGAACTTCTCCGGCGCCTACACGTTCGCGAGCATCGGGTCGTTCCAGCGCGGCGCTCCGAACGCGGCGGGAGAGCGCTACGTCCAGGCCTTCGCGGGACCCGGCACGACGGGCGGCATCACCCACCCCGACCTCACCGACTACACGGGTTTCGTGGAGGACGAGTGGCGGGTCACCCCCTCGCTCACGCTGAACCTCGGGTTGCGGTACGACCTCCAGGACGTGGACCGGGGGGACGTCCAGAACCCCGACCCGCAGCTCGCGGCCGCGGGGCTCGACACGCGGGACATGCCCGACGACACGGACAACTGGGCGCCGCGGCTGGGCATCGCGTGGGACGTCTTCCGCGACGGCCGCACGCTCCTGCGCGGAGGCTACGGGATCTTCTACGGGCGCACGACCGGGATCATGATCGGGACGGGGCTCTCGAACAACGGAATCAACGTCCAGACGATCACGTTCACCGGCAACCAGGTCCCGACCTACCCGAACACGTTCGCAACGATCCCGACGGGAGCGACGATCCCGAGGCCGACGATCTTCATCTTCGATCCGGACTTCCAGAATCCGAAGGTGCAGCAGGCGAGCGTGGGCATCGATCGGGCGCTCAGCAACGACATCGGCGTCTCGGTCTCCTACCTCTACGTCAAGGGCGACGACCTCCCGCGCTCCACGGACATCAACCTGGGCACGCCCTCGATCGTGGAGGTTCCCATCGCCGGAGGCGGGGCGGAGATGGTCAAGAGGTACGGTTCGGACCGGCCGTTCACGAACTTCGACCGCGTGATCCAGTTCCAGAGCTCGGCGGAGTCCGAGTACAACGGGCTCACCCTCGAGCTCGTGAAGCGGTTCTCCCACCACTGGCAGGCGCGCCTGGCGTACACCTACGGAAAGGTCACCGACACGAAGCCGGACGCAACCGCCGTCGTCCCGCAGGGTTCCGACGACAACAAGTACATCCCGGATCCACTCGACTTCGCGGCCGACGACACCATCGGGGATCTCGATGCCCGCCATCGCGTGGTCCTCTCCGGCGTCTGGGACCTGGGCGACCATGGCTCCGGCTTTACGGGTCTCCTCGCGTCGGGATGGACCCTCTCGGGCGTCTTCGTCGTGCAGAGCGGGCAACCCTACTCGGCGCTCGTGAACGGCGACCTCAACAACGACGGCAACACGCGCAACGACCGCGCGCCCGGCTTCGCCCGCAACAGCTTCCGGCTTCCCACCCAGGTTTCGTTCAATCCGCGAATCTCGAAGCGGATCCCGATCGGTCCGGTCGCTTTGGAGCTGATCGCGGAGGCGTTCAACCTCTTCAACCGCACGAACCTGATCGGCGTGCAACAGAACTACTACAACTTCGCGGGCGGCACCCTGACGCGGGTCGCGACGTTCGGCACGCCCTGCGCCGGAAGCCTGCCGTGTACCGCGGTCTCGGCGTCTTCGGGTCCCCGCACGTATCAGCTCGCGGCGAAGGTCACCTTCTGAGAGTCGGCGCGGAGATCTGGGTGGCGGCGGGGGATCAGACGCAGGACGACTTCTACGTCACGTGGACCTCGACGCTGCCCATTTACGTGTACGCCGCGGTTGTCGACAACAAGACGGGTGACGTCGTGTACGTCGACTGACCGTACCGCGCGGTTGGTTCGGGACCCGGCGCGGCTCCCCCGGTCGCGCCGGGTTTTTGTTTCGTCCGTTCAGGCGGAGCGGGCCCGGAAGGAAAACGAGGTTGCGAGGAGCCGCGCCGTTTCCGACGCCTCGCGGCGCAACCCCGCCAGCGTCTGCGCCAGCGCGCGGGAGAGGTCTCCGAGCTCGGACCCGAGCCGCACGGCTCCCCGGCGCTCGGCCTTCTTCCGCTCGCGATCGATCCGCGCGAGGAAGAGACGGAGGTCGTTCCATCGGCCGAGCACCTCCTGCGCGGACCGCTCCCGCGCGACGGACGCTTCGAACTCGGGACGGCCGCTCGCCACGAGGTCCTCGGCGATGTAACGCGCCCGCTTCACGCGGAGCCGGTAGCGGTGCAGGCTCCGATCGTCCTGCCGCGCCGGGGCATCCGCCAACGCCGCCTCCGCCGCCTTCCGCTCCTCGAGAAGTCTCTCCGTCACGCCGGACCTTTCCCGGGAGGCGAGCCGGCGGAGGTTCCGGATCAGGCGCTGCAACCGCTTCTCGTCCTTCTGCGACGCGGGGCGCTCGGACAGTTCCGAGCTCGCCGCCGGCGGCTTCCACCGGATCTCGAGGGCGGTCGCGGAGTCCTCAGAGAGGAGCGCGAGCCCCCGGATCCGCGCGAGGAGGTCGAGGTCCACTTCCCCCTGCCGGTCCGACGACAGCCGCCGAACGATCTCGTCCGCCCGGCGCTCGATCTTCCGGCGCCCGAGCGCGCCGGCCGTCGCAGCTACGCGGCGCAGCGCGACCCGGAAGTCATGGAGACCCTCGGCGTCGCCGGCCTGCCGACGCTTGCGCGCGCGGACGAGAGAACGCCTTCGAAGGTCCCAGAGCGAGGCGGATTCGGGCACGGGCGCGCTATTATAGGAAAGGAAAAGCCCTGGTCCTTTCACGCCGACTTCACACGCCTTTCACGCCGCGCCTGGTCGGCAAGGCGAACATGTCCGACATGGCGAAGATTCTGGCGGCCATCGACGTCGGCACGAACACCATCAAGCTTCTCGTCGCCGCGGTGGACGAGGACGGCGCCCTGGAAGTGCTGGCCCGTGAGAAGGAAATGGTCCGGCTCGGCACCGAGACGCTCTTCACCGGCCGGCTCTCGGAAGAGGCCATCGATGCGGGGGTTGCGGCCGTCGAGAAGCTCGTCCGGGACGCCCGGGGAGCCGGAGCGCAGGAGATCCGGGCCGTCGCGACGTGCGCCCTGCGGGAGGCGACGAACGCCCCGGCGTTCCAAGCCGCGGTGCTCCGCCGGACGGGAGTCTCCCTGGAGGTGATCTCCGGCGAGGAAGAGGCCCGTCTGATCCACCTGGCCGCCCGAAGCGAGTTCCCCGCCGAGATGGATCCCCTCCTCGTGATCGACGTCGGCGGCGGCTCGACGGAGCTCGTGGTCTCGCGCGCCGGCCGGATTCTGCTGACCGAGTCGATCCCTCTCGGCGTCGTCCGGCTGGCGACGCAGTTCGGCCGGAACGACCCCCCGACCCGGGAGGACCGCGCGGCGATGAAGAAGGCGGTCCGGAAGGCCGCCCGACGCCCCGTGGCGGCCGTCCGGCGGACCGGCTTTCGAGCGTGCGTCGGGTCCTCGGGCACGATTCAGTCACTGTCGCTCGTTTACGAGGGAGCCGTCCGCGGCCGGGAACCCCGGACCGCCGGGCACCGGACGCTCACCCGGTCCGGTCTGAAGAAGGTCGATCGGATCCTGAGGCGCACCACGTTACGGGAGAAGCTGCGGGTCGCGGGGCTCGATCCTCGCCGGCGCGACATCGTGGTTCCGGGGGGAATCCTCCTCGGCTGGATTCTCAAGCAGGTCGGCGCCGACTCCATCAACGTGGGGGAGCGGGGGCTGCGGGAGGGACTTCTCCTCGACCACGTCGCGCGCCAGGGCCAGGCCCGCTTCGGGACCGGGGGACGCGACGTACGCTCCCGCAGCGTGGATCGACTGATCCGGCGCTCCAACGCCGAGGTGCCCCACGCCTCCCACGTTGCGCGGCTGGCACTCTCGGTTTTCGATCAGACGCACCCGCTCCACCAGCTGGCGGCCGCGGAGCGCGAGCTCCTCCAGCACGCGGCGCTCCTTCACGACGTGGGGTATGCGGTCGGACGGTCGAAGCACAACCGGCACTCGTACTACCTGATCACCCACGCCGAGCTGACGGGCTTCGCGGCGGAGGAGATCGAAGCCATCGCCTCGATTGCCCGCTATCACCGGGGCAGGCTGCCGAAGGAAGCGCACGAGAACTGGAAGGCTCTGGACCCCACTCTCCGGCCGGTCGTCGAAAAGCTCTCCGCCCTTCTCCGCATCGCAGACGGCCTCGACCGGAGTCACGGCCAGCTCGTCGTCGAGGTGAAGTGCCGCGTCCGGGCCCGGCGCGTCGAGTTCGAGGCCGTCGCCCAGGACGACTGCGAGGCCGAGCTCGCCGCGGCGCGGAAGAAGGCGGACCTGTTCGAGAAGATCTTCGGCCGGAAGGCCGTCTTCCGCGCGACCGCGGCCGAACGCCGCGAAAAGTTGCGCCATCCTGACCTGGAGCTCATCTCCGCCGACGCGCTCTGGAGCTGAGCACTACCCCGTCGCCGCGGGGATGGAAGTCAGTCCCCGGATCAGGTCTCTGAGGGAACCGCGCGCAGACCCCGGCGCGAGAGGCGCTCGATTAACGACTGCTGCGCGTCGATTGCGAGAGTGCCGGGGCTGGGTGTCCGTCGGACGTAGCTGCCATCCGGCTGGAGATCCCGCGCCCGGGCGTTGTCCGTGAGGAAGGGTTCGAAGACCTCCTGCCGGATCTTCTCCTTCGCGCTTTCCTCGAGGATGGGAACCATCAACTCGACCCGTCGGAAGAAATTCCTCGGCATCCAGTCCGCGCTCGAGATGAAGATCTCTTCTTCCCCGGCGGGACCGAACGCGAATGCCCGGCTGTGCTCCAGGAACCGCCCGACGACGCTGGCCACCCGGATGGTTTCGGAGACATTCGGCACTCCCGGCCGAAGGCAGCAGATCCCCCGAATTCCCAGGTCGATCGGAACCCCGGCTCTCGAGGCGCGGTAAAGGGCCTGGATCACGGAAGCGTCGACGAGCGAGTTCATCTTCGCGACGATCCGGGCCGGCTTTCCCTCCCGGGCTTTCGCGGTCTGCCCGTCGATCAGCGCGAGCACCCTCTCGTGCAGCGAGAAGGGCGCGAGCGTCACGAGCTTGAAACGGCGCTGCTCCGAAAAACCGGTCAGGAAGTTGAAGAGCTCGGAGGCGTCATGTCCGAACTCCGGTCGCGCCGTGAAGAGGCCGAGGTCGGTGTATACCGAAGCCGTCACCGGGTTGTAGTTGCCGGTACCGATGTGGACGTACCGCCGCATCGTCGTTCCCTCGCGCCGGACGACGAGTGCGATCTTGGCGTGCGTCTTCAGACCCTCCACGCCGTACGCCACGTGGGCGCCGGCGCGCTCGAGAGCGCGCGCCCAGAGGATGTTCTTCTCCTCGTCGAACCGCGCCTGGAGCTCGACCAAGACCGCGACCTGCTTGCCCTTCTCCGCGGCGCGGGCGAGGACGGCGATGATCGGAGAGTCGGCGCCGGTCCGGTAGAGGGTCATCTTGATCGCGAGGACGTCCGGGTCGCCGGCGGCGTCCTCCAGGAAACGGAGCACCGGATCGAACGAGTCGTAAGGGTGGTGAAGGAGCACGTCCCCCTCACGAATCCGATCGAAGGCGTCGCCGCGCGCGGAAAAGAGGGTTCTCGACGAGGGGGCGAACGGGACGTCCTTCAGATCGGCGCGATCGAGCCGCGTCACGGCCTGGAGGTCGCACTCCCCGAGCGCGCCGTCCACCGCGTACACGTCGTCCTCGTCGAGCTCCAGCTGGGACTGCAGAAGGTCACGGACCCTTTCGGGGCAGCTGCCTTCGATCTCGAGCCGCACGGCCGCCCCGAACCGTCTCCGGCGGACGTTCTCCGCCACGCTTCGAAGGAGGTCGTTCGCCTCTTCCTCCCGGACGTCGATGTCGGCGTCCCGGGTGACGCGGAACGACGACGCCGCGAGAACGTCCATCCCCGGAAACAGGTCGTCCAGGTGGGCCTCGATCAGGTCCTCCAGAAGGAGGAATTCCGTGGAGGAGCGAAGCGGTCCACCCGAGAGGGGAACGAATCGGGGCAGGGAAGGGGGAACTTTGACACGCGCAAAGCGCGGCCGGCGGCCCTCTCCGTCCGAAAGCTGAACGGCCAGCGAGAGCGAGAGGTTCGAGAGAAAAGGAAAAGGGTGCGCCGGGTCGAACGCGAGGGGGGTCAGGATCGGGAAGACCACGCTCTCGAAGTAGCTGGTGAGGGTGCGCCTCTGCTGCCCCGTTCACCTGTTCCCAGGTCAGCAGGCGGATACCCGCTTCCGCGAGGCTGGGGAGCAGATCGCCCGTCAGGACTTCGCTCGCGAGCGAGAGATCGTTGCGGACGATCTCGCGGATTTTCCGGAGCTGCTGATCGGCCGAGAGGCCGTCGGAGCTTCTTCCCGTGATGGCCGCTTCGAGCTGCTCGTGAAGGCCGGAGACGCGGATCATGAAGAACTCGTCGAGGTTGGAGTGGAAGATCCCGAGGAACTTGAACCGCTCGAGAAGCGGCCACGAGCGATCGCGCGCCTCCTCGAGAACCCGCCGGTTGAAGGCGAGCCAGGAGACTTCGCGGTTGAAGTAGAGGGAGTGGTCGTCGAGACGATCTTCGGGGGTCCCGAAGGCGTTTTCGCTCGCTCTCTGGTCGCTCATGAGTGAAGTTTCGGAAACCTACCACCCCGGCAGAAAGAGCAGGTGAAATTTTCTGTAGCGCGCCGTCCGGCACGAATCGGGCGATCCGCAGCATCGGGCGACTTCAAGCCGATTTCACGCATTCTTCACCCGGAAAACGCGCGGAAGGGAGCAAAATAAGGGCCGTGAAAGAACACTTTGCCGAGCTCCTCGAGGAGCTGCGCCGCAGTCTCATTCTCATGGGGGGAGAGGTCGAGCGTCAGATCCAGCGGGCCATCGAAGCCCTGACCGAGGTCAGCCCCGACAAGGCTCGAGCCGTCATCATGGACGACGGCGAGATCGATCGCATGGAGGTCGCCATCGAGGAGCAGGCGATCTCGCTCCTCGCCCTCCAGCAGCCGGTCGCCGTCGACCTCCGCTTCCTCGTCGGAGCGCTGAAGATCAACAGCGACCTGGAGCGGATCGGAGACCATGCGGTGAACATCGCGGAGAGCGCGGAGCGTCTTGCGCTGACCAAGCCGTTGCGGCCGTTCCTGGACCTTCAATACATGGCGGAAGTGGCCATGTCCATGCTGAAGGACTCACTGGACGCGTTCGTCAACCGGGACGCCGGCCTCGCCCGGAAGGTCATCAAGCGCGACGACATCCTGGACGAGAAGAACGTCTCGCTCATCCGCGAGATGCTCACCTACATGGCCGAGCATCACCATTTGATCACCTACTGCATCGAGCTCATCTCGATCTCCAAGAACCTCGAGCGGGTCGGAGACCTCGCGACGAACATCTGCGAGGACACGATCTTCATTGCCGAGGCGAGGTGGGTGAAGCACCACGTCAACGAGCTTCAGTAACCCCTGCTCCGAATGCCGGTTTTCCGACCTCCCACGATTTCGGCGGCCTGAACGTCCGCGAGCGGCCCCGGCCCGGCGGTGAAGGGCCTGTTTGCCGACATTTGACTCGTTGTTGATTTCGTCTTCACGTCGAGTCACCAGAATCCACCGGCGCCGCCTCCTCAGTGCTCGATTCCATAGACCCCCGCCGGGACCTGTCGTTCGGGCTCGCCTTCCCCCGCTAGCCTTTCCACCGCGGGGCTTCACGCCGAATTTACGCGGTGTTGTTTCCGCGTTGACCCTCCCCCCGTAGAACTCCGCCGACCGATACCGAAAGCAATGAACGAGGAGGATGAATGAGGAACAACGGTTGGAGAGGGGCGGGCGCCAGGTTGGCCTTCGTCGCGGTGGCGGTGCTCACGGCGACATCGTCACGGGCTGCCGCCCAGACTCCCGAAGAGTACTACCAGGAGATCCGGGTCGACGATCGCATCTACGTTTTTTCGACGGAGAAGAAATACAACCTGTATCAGCAGTCGAAGGACATGGGCATCGCGATCACCCGTCTCGGGTACGGGCCCGGCGGCGAGACCGTCATCTTCGAGGACGCGAAGGCGATCGAAGCCTTCAACCGGAAGTATGGAAAGACGGAGGCCCCTCCGGAGGAGATCAAGACACCCGACGTCAAGCTGCCGTTCGGCGTCCAGTACCGGATGCCCGGTCTACGGCTCTCGTTTCCCAAGGCCGAGATCAATCTCACGAGCCGGCTCCAGGTTCGATATACCCACGAGACGTTCGACGACATCGAGACCCGGCCGAATCCTTTCCCGTCGAGTCTGGAGGACAAGGGGTCCTTTCGCATCCGCCGGATGCGGGTGAAGCTCGATGGCTGGATCTACACGAAGGACCTCACGTACGAGCTGCAGTGGGACCTCGCGGACACGTCCGGCAACCAGCTGCAGGACGCCAACCTCGACTACGACTTCACGGGCGGAAAGAAGCTCCTCCGACTCAAGGCCGGCCAGTTCAAGGCGCCCTTCAGCCACCAGCAGCTCACCTCCTCCGGAAATCAACAGCTCGTCGATCGTTCCATCCTCGATGCGTTCTTCGTCCCGGGCCGGCAGATCGGCCTGCAGCTCTGGGGACAGGTCGGGCCGGAGGCCGTTCCCGACTTCGTCGACTGGCGAGTCGGTGTGTTCAACGGAAACGGGCGGACCTCGACCGCGAACGACAACAACGACTTCGAGTACAACGGCCGGGTGATGGTCTCTCCCTGGGGGAGCGTGGGCTACTCCGAGTCGAACCTCGAGGCCTACGACATGCGCATCTCGTTCATCGGCGAGTACCACACCAACAACACGATCGTGCAGCCGGCAACGGGCGCGCGAACCGGAACCGACGTCGAGACCTTCGGGGCCGGCGTGGTCGTCAAGGCTTTCAAGTCGCTCTTCGTCTACGGGCAGTACTTCTCCGGCGACAGCGAGAACCCGTCCTTCGTCGAAACGGACCGCGATGGGTGGCTGATCCAGGGCGGTTGGCTGCTCACGCCCCGGTGGGAGATCTCGGGCCGCTGGGCGCAGATCGACCCCAACACCGACTCGGACAACAACGACCAGAAGGAGTGGAAGGCGGGCATCTCCTGGTACCTCAACAAGCACAACTGGAAGCTCCAGGCGGACTACGGCGTGACGGAGAACGAGGCAGCTGCAGCGACCACGAATCGGAAGCTCAAGGAGCTGCGCGTACAGGCCCAGTTGCTGTTCTGAGGACGCAGAACCTTTACATGAGCTTCACAGCGTCTTTACATGCCAACTTCACACTGACCGTGCAATGAGAAGGAGACGAGAAATGAAGAAGATGTGGAAAGGCTGGTTTCGTCGTCGCCGCCCTGGCCGTCGCGGGAATTGCTCTCGGGCAGGCAGTCAAGGTGGACGCGCAAGCTTCCCTCTTACCAGAAAGCATCGGGCATCTCGGGGAACCTGTCCTCGGTGGGCAGCGACACGATGAACAACATGGTGACGCTCTGGGGCGAAGGATTCCGGCAGCATTTACCCGAACGTCAAGATCCAGGTCGAGGGGAAGGGCTCCTCGACCGCCCCGCCGGCCCTGATCGAGGGGACGGCCCAGCTCGGGCCGATGTCCCGCAAGATGAAGAAGGAAGAGATCGACAAGTTCGAGGCGAAGTACGGTTATCCGCCGACCGGCGTCCGCGACGCGCTCGACGGCCTCGCGGTCTACGTCAACAAGGACAACCCGATCAACGAGCTCACCCTCGAACAGGTGGACGCGATCTTCTCCAAGACCCGCAAGCTCGGTTACAAGCAGGACGTCACGACCTGGGGTCAGCTCGGCCTGACCGGAGAGTGGGCCAACAAGCCCATCTCGCTCTACGGCCGGAACTCGGCCTCCGGAACGTACGGCTACTTCAAGGAGATCGCGCTCGGAAAGGGGGACTACAAGGACAGCGTCAAGGAGCAGCCGGGCTCGGCGTCCGTCGTTCAGGGCGTCTCCGAGGACAAGTACGCGATCGGGTACTCCGGGATCGGCTACACGACGTCGAACGTCAAGCCCGTAAGCTCGCCAAGAAGGCGGGCCAGCCCATTCTACAGCGAGTGCTACGAGAACGTCCTGTCGGGCAAGTATCCGCTCGCCCGTTATCTCTACGTCTACGTCGCGATGGATCCGTTCAAGTCGGGGAGGCGCGAAGATGTCCCCTCTCACCCGCGAGTTCCTGAAGTACGCGCTCTCCAAGGAAGGGCAGGAGGACGTCGTGAAGGACGGGTACTTCCCGCTTCCGGCGAGTGTCATCGCGGAAGAGCTGCGCAAGATCGGATAGCGTAGCCTCCGGTCCGAGTATGAGTTCGGGCCGGCGGCCGTCGGGGTCGCCGGCCTGTTTTTCGATCGGAGGTCCTCGGTTGGCGTCTCTGCCCCAGGAATCGCCCGGGCTCCCACCGGCCGGCGTCCCCCCCGGCTTGAAAGACCCGCGCCGCTGGGTCAGCCCGGTCGGACAAGATCGCCCGCGCCGTCATCACGGTCGGCGGTCTCGGGGTCATCGTCACGGTCCTGCTGATCCTCGTCCTGATCGTGGCGGAGTCCATGCCGCTCTGGCGGGGGGCCGAGGCCCGGCAGCAGGCCGCGATGCGGTTCTCCACGGCGGAAAACGATCCCGTGCTCCTCGCCTTCCCGGACCCGTATCGGGAAACCTACGTCGTGCTGCGGTCCTCTGGCGTCTTCCAGCAGGTGGACCGCAAGACCGCGCGGGTTCTTCGCGCGGTCCGGGTGCCGGACACGCAGGGCTGGCGCATTTCGTCGGCCGAACGCATCGGTGGCCGCGACGAGATGGCGCTCGGCCTCGAAGACGGCCGCATCCTGCTCGTGGAGGGAAGGGTGCGCGTGGAGTTCGGAGCGGGGGGAGGATCATCGACTTCTCCCTGCGTCCGGTCGGCCAGTTCCCGGTGCTCGCCGAAGGAAGCTCGGTTCGATACTCGGCTGCCGCCGCGGCGCCTGGCGGCTCCGTTCTGCTCGGTTCTTCCGGGCAGTCGGACCTCGTTCTCGCGTGGGTGCCGCAACCCGAGGAAAGCGACTTCCCGGGGGGGAGCGCGCCCGAGGCGCCGATCCCGCAGAACCACGACCTGTCAGACCGCCTCGAGGGCGGCCGGGTCACGGCTCTCTCGATTTCGGAGACCGGCTCGGAGGCGGTCGTCGCGACCGACCGCGGGTTCTTCATCCCGATCACGATCGACGAAAGCGGCGCACCGACGCTGGAGTCGCCCATATTCGTGGAGACTTCCCCAGCGCCGGTCACGGCCGCGGCGTTCCTCCTCGGTGGATCGACCGTGGTCTTCGGGAACGCGCAGGGCCGGGTCTCCTCGTGGTTCCGCGTCCGTTCCCCCGACAACCCCAGCCTGCGCGTCTACCGGAAGATTCACGTCTTCGACCCGATGCCCTCGGGCGTCGTGGCGATCGGCATATCCACGCGAAACAAGGGATTCGCCACCGCCGACCGGCGCGGGAATCTCTGGCTCCGGCACAACACCTCCGAGCGGACGCTCCTGAAGGTCGCCGGAAACGGCGCGCCGGCCCGGGACGCGGGAATCGCTCCCCAGGGCAATGGGCTGTTCGTCGTCTCGGAGGCCGGGGTCCTTCGCGACTTCGCGCTCCGGAATCCGCACCCGGAGACCACGTTGAAAACGCTCTTCGGGAAGGTCTGGTACGAGGGATACGACCGACCCGAGTTCGTGTGGCAGTCGACGGGAGGCACCGACGACTTCGAGCCCAAGTTCTCCCTCACGCCTCTGATCTACGGGACCCTCAAGGCCACGTTCTACGCGTTGCTGTTCGCGATTCCGACCGCGATCGCCGCGGCACTCTATGCCTCGCTCTTCGCTCCGGTCCGGGTCCGGCGCCTGGTCAAGCCGGTCGTCGAGATCATGGCCGCGCTCCCCTCCGTCGTCATCGGCTTCCTGGCAGGCCTGTGGCTGGCGCCGCGGGTGGAGCGCGCGACGGCGGGAAGCCTCCTGCTCTTTCCCATGATCCCGCTGATCGTCCTCGCCTTTGCGCTCCTCCTTCGCGCGCTGCCCCGACGGAAGACCCTTCGGATCACTCCCCCCTGGGAGATGGCGATCCTCGTCATGCTCGTCGTCGTGGGTGTCTGGCTCGCCTACTCTCTCGGTCCGGTCGTCGAGCGCGTGGCCTTCGGCGGAGACTTCAAAGCCTGGCTCTTCTCGAGCTTCGAGGAGCGTTACGACCCGCGCAACTCCCTGGTGATCGGCTTTGCCATGGGGTTCGCCGTGATCCCGATCATCTTCACCATCAGCGAGGACGCCTTCTCGAACGTTCCGGCGCACCTTTCCGCGGCCAGCCTGGCGCTCGGCGCGTCCCGCTGGCAGACCGCTGTCCGAGTCGTCCTCCCGACCGCGTCGCCCGGAGTTTTTTCGGCGGTCATGATCGGTTTCGGAAGGGCCGTGGGCGAGACGATGATCGTGTTGATGGCGACGGGAAACACTCCGATCATGGACTGGTCGATCTTCAACGGCATGCGGACGCTGTCCGCGAACATCGCCGTCGAGATCCCCGAGGCCCCCTTCGGAGGGACGCTCTACCGGATTCTCTTCCTGGCGTCGGCCCTCCTCTTCGTAATGACCTTCCTGGTGAACACGGCTGCGGAGATCGTGCGGCAGCGCCTCCGCCGCCGGTACGAGGCCATCTGATGGCGGGACCGAAGCCGAAGCGGGAGTCGGGCCGGCCGTTCATCTGGCTGACGGGCGCCGCCCTCGCGACGTGCCTCCTCATGATCGTCGGCCTCTTCCTGGTTGTCGTGCCGCGCGCTCTCGTCGCTCTCTGGCCCGGACGGCTCGCCGAGATCGCGCTCTCCGACGGAAATAAGTACGTCGTCGCCATTCTCGACCGGGAGGCCATTCCGGCGGCCCAGGGCGCCGCGCACAGCGCCGGCGGCCGCGTCCAGGTCCGCCTCGGCAATCGGGACCTGTACGGCCTCGACTTCCGCTGGATCCCGGAATCGCAAATTGTTTCCCGGCGAGCCCCGCGCGACGCGGTCCTCGTGGAGCGCCAGGAGTACGGGCCGTTCCAGGGCTATCTCCGAAAGGTCATCGTTCCGGGGGAGGAAGGCTCCGTCGCGAAAGGGGACTCCTTCGAGAGACTGGGACCTCTCCTGAAAGCGGCGCGGGAGCGCTCCCGCGCGATCCGGCGGCTCGAGAAGGGAGAGATCGGCGCGATCAGCTCCCAGATCGAGGAGAGGCGTGTCGAGATCCGTTCCATTCAGAGGAGGGGACCCGCGGCCGCTTCGGCCGTCCGAAGCGGCATTGCCCGGATCGAGTCGGAGGTCCGCGTCCTCGAGAAGCGCTACGAAGCGCTGCGGGAGCGCGCCGAGCGCCTGCGAGCGGAGAACACCCGCGCCGAGGTGACGCTCGCGGATGCCAACGGCGAGGAGAAGACGCTCCCTGTCTCCGCGATCGTGAGGATCTTCCGGCCCAACGCTCTCGGTTTCGGCGGCCGGTTGAAGGTCTACTTCTCCCGGCTCGCCGAGTTCGTGTCGGCGGAGCCGCGCGAGTCCAACACGGAGGGGGGCGTCTTCCCCGCGATCTTCGGCACCGTGATGATGGTCATCCTCATGAGCGCCGCCGTGATGCCCTTCGGGGTGATGGCGGCCCTCTACCTGCGCGAGTACGCGCATCAGGGAGCCCTCGTTCGCGCGGTGCGCATCGCGGTGAACAACCTGGCCGGAGTCCCGTCGATCGTCTTCGGCGTCTTCGGTCTCGGTTTCTTCGTCTACCTGACGGGCGGCGCCATCGATCAACTCTTCTACTCCGAGAGGCTGCCCGATCCGACTTTCAAGACCGGCGGGATCCTCTGGGCCGCGCTCACTCTCGCGCTCCTGACGGTGCCCGTCGTCATCGTGGCCACCGAGGAGTCGCTTGCCGCCGTCCCCCGCGGCGCCCGGGATGGCTCGTACGCTCTGGGCGCCACGAAGTGGCAGACGATCCGCCGCATCGTGCTCCCCGCGGCGGCTCCCGGAATCCTGACCGGCCTCATCCTCGCCATGGCGCGCGGCGCCGGCGAAGTCGCACCGCTCATGATCACCGGGGTCGTCAAGCTGGCCCAGGACCTGCCGGTCGACGCGACTGCTCCGTTCCTGCACCTCGACCGGAAGTTCATGCACCTGGGCTTCCACATCTACGACGTGGGGTTCCAGTCGCCGAACGTCGAGGCGGCCAAGCCGATGGTCTACCTGACGACGCTTCTGCTGCTCACGGTCGTCATCGCCCTCAACCTGACGGCAATCCTGATCCGCGAGAGGCTGCGCCGGAAGCTCCGCACGGCCACGTTTTGAAGGAGAATCGGTGGATACGATGACCGAAGCCCCCCCGACGCACGGCGTGGAAGTGCGCCGGCCCGAGGTCAAGCGACACGATCGGACCGAAATCGCGGAGCTGCAGCCGGTCATCGGCGGCGAGCTCGAACCGGGCCGCTCCCCGGCCGTCATCTCGGTCGAGAAGCTCGACCTCTTCTACGGGGCGAAGCAGGCGCTTCACGGAATCAGCATGGAGGTTCTGCCGCGCCGGGTCACCGCGCTCATCGGGCCCTCCGGCTGCGGTAAGTCGACCCTCCTGCGCTGCCTGAACCGGATGAACGACCTCATCGACGGCGTGCGGATCGACGGCAAGGTGTTGTTCGACGGTATCGACATCTATGCCCCGGACGTGGACGTCACGGAGCTCCGGAAGCGCTTCGGGATGGTGTTCCAGAAGTCGAACCCGTTCCCCAAGTCGATCTACGAAAACGTCGTCTACGGCCTTCGGATCCAGGGAGTTCGGAACAAGGCGACTCTCGACGAGGCGTGCGAGCGGTCCCTGCAGAGGGCGGCGCTCTGGGACGAGGTCAAGGACCGATTGAGCGAGAGCGGTCTGTCTCTCTCGGGCGGACAGATGCAGCGTCTCTGCATCGCCCGCGCGATCGCGGCGAATCCCGAGGTCGTCCTCATGGACGAGCCCGCGTCCGCCCTCGACCCGATCGCCACCGCGAAGATCGAGGAGCTCATCTACGAGCTCAAGGAGCACTACACGATCGTGATCGTGACCCACAACATGCAGCAGGCGGCTCGCGTGTCGGAATTCACCGCGTTCTTCATGCTCGGCCGGCTCGTGGAGTACGACCGCACCGGCAAGATCTTCACGAACCCGGCGCAGAAGATCACCGAGGACTACATCACCGGACGTTTCGGATAGGGGGGACCCGACGCATGAAATCTCCCGCACCCCGTGGTCGAGCCGCTCCATCGCCCGCGAACGAATCGTCCGGTTCGATGAAGCGCATCGCCCTGATCGAAGACGACGCGGACATCGCGTTCACGATCCGCCTGAACCTCCGCAAGGAAAAACGTTACCAGGTCGAGCACTACGTTTCCGGACTGGCGGCTCTGGCTGCCCTTCAGGAGAAACCCTTCGACCTCGTCATCCTGGACTTGAACCTGCCCGACATCGATGGCCTCGCGCTGTGCCGCGAGCTGCGTCGCTCCGACGAGACCCGGAAGATTCCCATCATCATGCTGACCGCCCGGGTCGAGGAGCGCGACAAGCTGCTCGGCTTCGACATCGGGGCGGACGACTACATCACCAAGCCTTTCTCGATGCGGGAGCTCCTCGCGCGGGTCAACGCTCACCTGCGCCGGGTGGCGTCGTTCGAGACCTCGGAGGAGGAAACCTTCGATGATGGGGACCTCCGGGTGGACCGCGCGCGCTTCGAGGTCCGCTTGAAGGGACAGAGCGTCCACCTGACCAAGAAGGAGTTCGACCTCCTCTGGATGCTCATCCGAAACCGGTCCCGCGTGGTGACCCGGGACGCGATCCTTGCCCGGCTCTGGGACTACGATTCGGAGGTTGAGACGCGGACGGTGGACGTGCACATCCGCGCCCTTCGCCGGAAGTTGGGCGAGGGCCGGATCGAAACCGTCGTGGGCCTGGGCTACCGGTATCGCGACACCGATTCCTCGAAGTGAATTGAGCCGCGCCAGGCGGGCCGCGGTCCGGCCGGGCGCCGGCCGGCGGGAGCGCGCTTGAGGCTGCAGGCCCGGCTCACGATTTTCTTTGCGCTGCTGGCGGCGGCGGGCGCCGCGCTGCTCACCGGGGTCTCGGACCGGTCCCTTCGCGGAGTCGTAAACGACCGCGCCGCCGAGCGGTTGACCCTCGAGCTGGACCACCTCTCCGACGACCTGACCCGCGTGCGGGACGAGGCCGAGCGGCAGGCATTCCTCCGCCGGGCGGCGGCGAAGCTCTCGTGCCGCATCACCCACGTCGCGGCGGACGGCCGTGTCCTCCACGAGACCGGGCTGCCTCCCGCGGAGGTCTCGCGGATGGAGAACCACGCTTCGCGCGAGGAGATCCGGGAGGCTCTGGCCCGGGGGGTCGGCGGATCCCGGCGCTATTCGGCCACGAACCGCTCGGAGATGCTCTATCGCGCGCGCCGGCTCGCCGATGGGAGCGTGCTCCGCATGGCGGTCTCCGCCGAGAGCCTCCGGGAGCAGGAAGCCCGCTTCGTGTGGAAGAGCCGCGTCGCGATCATGGCCGCTGCGGCGCTGCTCTTTCTGATCGGCGCGGTCGCGGCCGCCCGGCTGTCGCGGCCGATCGACCTGCTCACGCAGGCGGCGGCGGCGATTGCCGCGGGCGACTACGATCGCCCCTTGCCGGTGATCGAATCTGAGCCGCTGCGGCAGCTCGGCCGCGCGCTTCAGAGGATGAAGGACTCGCTCGTCGCGGCCGTGGGCCGTGCCGAGTCCGAGCGCCGGCTGACCGCGTCGGTCTTCGAGAGACTCCCGGACGGACTCGTGATCGTGGACGACCGCCTGCACGTCCTGGAGTCCAACGAACGGTTCTCGGGGATGATCGGGGTGTCCGCACCCTCCGGACGAGCTCTCTACGACCTCCTCCGGCTCCGATCGCTCTTCGACCTTTTCGAGAACACGGTGCGGACCCGCGAAGTCTCCCAGCTCACGGCCCGCCTGGCCGACGACGTCATCTGGGAGGTTCTCGTTCTACCCCTGCCGGCGGGATCCCGGGCTGCGGCCGTCGGCGTTCTGCGCGACGTGACCCGGCTCGAACGAACGGAAGCCATGCGGCGAACCTTCGTCGCCGACGTCTCCCACGAGCTGCGCACCCCCATCGCGTCGATCGGCGCAGCCGCCGAGACGCTCGCGGAGGGGGGCGTGGCGAAGGAGGAGGCGGCCGAGCTCTTTGCTTTGATTCTCCGGCAGACCGGTCGGATGCGCGAGCTGATTGACGACCTCATGGACCTGGCCCAGATCGAGAGCGGCGCGGTCGTCATCGAGCGGGACCGGCTTCCGCTGCTCGCGCTCCTCCGGGAGGTGGCGGAGGACCTGGCCCCGTCTGCACGCGACCAGCAGGTCGAGGTGCAGGTATCGGGAGATCCCGAAGTCACCGTATCCGGCGACCGTCGCCGGATCGGTCAGGTCGTGCGGAACCTCCTCGACAATGCGATCAAGTTCTCGCCCGCCGGAGGCCGCGTGGAGCTGCAGGCATTCCAGGAAGCGCGTCAGCCCGGATTTTCGGTCACGGACGAAGGACCCGGGATTTCGCGCCCCGAGCGCGACAAGATCTTCCAGCGCTTCTACCAGGTCGATCGGTCCCGTTCCAAGGCGAGGCCCGGCAGCGGACTCGGCCTCTCGATCGTGAAGCACATCGTTCATCTGCATGGAGGTTCGATCGAAGTCGTCGACGGACGGAGCGGGGGAGCCCGCTTCGTGGTTCGATTTCCGAACTAGCGCCTGCGCTATCCTTGCCTCGCCGTTCGAGGAGGCGCCATGTTTTCCCTGCTTCCCCGGGACGAGAAATACTTCGATCGCTTCACCGATCTCGCCACACGGGTCCACGAGGCCGCCCGCACGCTCGACGCCTTCTTCATCGGCACGTCCGAGGTCGCTCCCGCGGTCGAGAAGGTCAAGCGGCTCGAGCACGAGTGCGACGAGATCTCCCACGAGATCCTGCGACGCATCGACCGCACATTCATAACGCCGATCGACCGTGACGACATCCACCGCCTCGCGGTCCGGCTGGACGACGTCATCGACCTGATCGACGGCACGGCCCGTCGCCTCCTCCTGTACAAGATCACCGAACCGACCCCGTTCGCCCGCAGCCTGGGTGAAATCGTGGTGCGTATCACCGCCGAGCTCGTCCAGGGCGTGACCAAGCTCGGGCGCCGCAAGGGCGTCGTCGAGCACTGCATCGCGATCAAGAAGCTGGAAACCGAGGGTGACGTCAACTATCAGAACGCAGTGGCCTCGCTCTTCGCGGGTGACATCCCGGCGATCGAAGTCATCAAGTGGAAGGACATCTACGAGAACATGGAACGCTCGATCGACGCGTGTGAGGCCGTGGCGCACGTCCTGGAAAGCGCGATCTGGAAGAGCTCTTGATCTCCGATCCACCGGTGCCCCGGTAGTTTCCACCGCAACGCTGGAGGAGGAATGCCCGACATCAGCCTCGGTCTGGCCTTCGTCCTTCTCCTGATCCTCGGGGCGGAATTCGTCAACGGTTGGACCGACGCGCCGAACGCGATCGCCACCGTCGTCTCGACGCGATCTCTCACGCCGCTTCAGGCGGTCATCATGGCCGCGGTTCTGAACCTCGTGGGGGTTTTTTCCGGGACTGCGGTCGCCCAGACGATCGGAAAGGGAATCATCGACCCGAAGGCAGTCGATCTCGTGACCGTCGGCGGCGCGATGATCGGGATCATCCTGTGGTCGACGGTCGCGGCCCGCTGGGGGATCCCGACGAGCGAAAGCCACGCCCTCGTCGCCGGCCTCGCCGGCGCAGGCATCGCGACCGCCGGCACGGACGTTCTCGTCTGGGAGGGCTGGAGGAAGGTCCTCATCGGGCTGGTCTTCTCCACGTTCATCGGCTTTCTCGGCGGATTTCTCGTCATCACCGCGATCTATTGGCTCTTCCGGCACGCCGTGCCGGGGAAGGTCCGTGGGCCTTTTCGGTGGCTCCAGGTGCTGTCGTCTGGCTTCATGGCCTTCAGCCACGGTTCGAACGACGGGCAGAAGTTCATGGGAGCTTTCACGCTGGCGCTCGTGCTCGGAAACATCCTTCCCGAGTTCGTCATACCGATGTGGGTCATCTTTCTCTGCGCGGCGACGATGGCCCTCGGAACGCTGACGGGCGGGTGGCGGATCATCAAGACCATGGGAATGAAGATCACGAAGCTCGAACCGTTTCAGGGCTTCGCGGCCGAGATGGCTGCCGCCACGACGATCACGGTCGCGTCCCGGCTCGGTATCCCTCTCTCGACGACTCACACCATCTCGACCGCGATCGTCGGAGTGGGAGCCGCACGGGGATTGAGCGCGGTCCGGTGGGGCGTGACCGTGGAGCTCGTCTCCGCCTGGATCCTCACGTTTCCGATCTGCGCGATAATCAGCTGGGTCGTCGTGAAAGTTGCCCGGACATTCTTCTAGTTCGGGCATCTTCCGAGGCCATCGCACGGACGGGGAGGAACAAGGGCGGGGGTGCGGGGTCGTGGACGCCGTCCTGCAACGGACATGAAGGTCTTCAAAGTCTTCGCCGCGGCTCTGATCCTGGGACTCGCCGTGAGCGCGCCGGGATGGGCCGCCCTGCCCGACCCCGCTCCATTCGACGCGGTTCTCACGGCCCGCGCCCGGAACGGGGGTTTCGATTACCGCGGGGCGACCGGCCAGGAGAAGAAGCGCCTGGCGGCCTACCTGGCCAACCTGGGCGATGCCAACCCCGCGCGCATGACGGCCGACGAGAAGAAGGCGTTCTACATCAACGCCTACAACGCGATGGCGATCGCGATCGCGCTCGAGCGATATCCGATCCGGAGCATCCGGGAGGTGGACGGCGCCTTTCAGAAGGTCGAGCGGAAGGTCGGGGGCGAGTCGCTCACCTTGGACGCCATCGAGAACAAACTCCGCACGCTTTCCGACGCTCGGATCCACTTCGCGATCGTCTGCGTGTCCGAGTCCTGTCCGCCGCTCCTCGCCCGCGCTTACACCCCCGAGGGTATTTCGTCCACGCTCGACCGGCAGGCCCGGGCATTCGTGAACGATCCGAAGAGGAACGTCATCGACCGGAAGAGCGGCCGGATCGCGCTGTCGAAGATCTTCGACTGGAACCGCAAGGAGTTCGAGCGGGACGGCGGCACGCTGGCGAAGTACGTGTCCCGCTACACCACCGATCCGGAGACCTCCTCCTGGCTGGCCTCGGCCGCGCGGGCGCCCGAGTTCCTGGAATACGACTGGGCCCTCAATCAGCGCTAGACGGAGGCCCGCCCGACTCCGTAGAACAAGACGATCTCCTTTTCCCGGGGCCCCGCGAACGGGGCCCTGTTTTTTTGGAATAGAGCCGGGAAACTGGAAACGGAAAACGGGAAGCGGAGACAGCGTGTATTTTGGCGGCGTGACAAAACGCCGCGAGCTCCGTTGATTCGACTTCGCTTGAAGCCGGACCGCGGCGAGTCCGTGCGACGACGGCACCCGTGGGTCTTCTCGGGTGCGATCGCGTCGGAGAGCGGAGACGGTGCCGACGGCGTCGCCGAAGTGGTCGATGCGGGCGGCCGCGTGCTGGCGCGGGGGGCGTGGTCTCCGAGCTCCCAGATCGTCGCGCGCCTCTGGACCTTCGACGATCGCGTTCCCGACGCCGCTCTCTTCCGCGAACGATTCGACGCGGCCCGGCGGCTTCGCAACACGCTCCTCCCCGCCGGGACGACGGGATTCCGGGGGATCAACTCCGAGGGGGACCTGTGCCCCGGCGTCCTCGTCGACGTCTTCGGAGAGGTCGCCGTGATGGAGCTCCTGACCGAGGGCACGGTTCGCTGGCGCGCGGACCTGGAGACCGCCGCCCGCGAGATCTTCGCGCCGGAGAACCTGATCGTCCGCGAGACCGGCTCCGAGCGGGACCGCGGCTCCCGCCCGCGCTCTCCCCGGGAGGAGCCCGGAGCGACGGGCAACGCCGCCGTCGCGTTCCTCGAGAATGGGCTTCGGTTCCTGGCCGACATCTCCTCCGGACAGAAGACCGGCTTCTACCTGGACCAGCGCGACAACCGCGCCCGTCTCCGCGCGCGCGCGCAGGACCGATCCGTCCTCAACCTGTTCTCCTACTCGGGGGCGTTCTCCGTCGCTGCTCTCGCGGGTGGCGCGCGCCGCGCCGTGGACGTCGACTCCTCGGAGCCCGCGCTCGCTCTCGCCCGCGAACATCGACGGGCGAATGGGTTTCCCGCGGAGGACGACGACTTCGTGCGTGCGGACGTCTTCCAGGACGTGCGTCGCCGCGTCGACGCGCGGGAGACGTGGGACGTCGTGGTTTGCGATCCGCCGGCATTCGCCAAGAAACGGGGGGACCTCCGGAGGGCCGCGCGCGGATACCAGGACGTCAACCGGCTGGCGATGGGGCTGGTAGCACCGGGCGGCTGGCTCCTGACCTGCTCCTGCTCCGGGCTCGTTACCGCCGACCTCTTCCAGAAGATCGTCTTCTCCGCGAGCGTCGAGGCGGGTGCGTCGTTCGAAATCACGGAGCGGCAGGGCGCTCCCCCCGACCACCCCGTTTCGCTCGACTGCCCGGAGGGGGAGTACCTGAAGGGCCTCTGGCTCCGCCGCGCCGGATGAGGGGCATCGAGAGGATTGCGCTCCTCGGCCCGGCGCCTCCCGACCGCGGCGGGATCGCGCGCGAAACGGCGCTCCTCGCCCGGGAGCTCGCGGCCTCGACGGCCGTCGCCTACTTCACGTTCTCGCGGCCGTATCCCCGGTGGCTCGATCCCCGCCGGTTCGCCCACGTGAGCGGCGACCCCGCGGCTCCGCCGAGCGTCCCGGTGCTCGACTACCGCTCGCCCCGCTCCTGGGGAGAAACCGCGCGGCGGATCGCCGACTTCGGGCCGGACGTTCTCGTGGCTCCGTGGTGGACGTCCTTCTGGGGGCTTCCGCTGCGCGCGGTCTTCCGGTCCGTCGAGAGGGCCTCTCCCAAGGTCGTCCGCGCTCTCCTCTGCCACAACGTCGACGACCACGAGTCCGGCCCCGTGCGCCGGTTCCTCGCACTCGGAGCCTTCCTTTCGGCGGACGCTTTCGTCGTGCACGCCGAGACGGATCGCGCGCGCGTCGAGCGGCGGGTGCCGGGCCGGCCGGTCGTGGTGCTCCCACATCCCGTCGTGAGCGCGCCGGCGGGCGAGCGGGAGAAGGCGCGCCGCGACCTCGGGATCACGACCCCGCTGGTCCTCTTCCTCGGGCTCGTCCGCCGATACAAGGGGGTGGACCTGCTGCTCGAGGCGGCGCCCCGCATCGTGCGGGAGACGAACGCGCGGATCGCGATCGTCGGCGAGGTCTTTCCGGACGCGCGGCCGCTGGAGTCGGCGTGGAAGCGCAGCCCGGTCCGCGACTCGATCCTGTGGCGCGACGAATACGTCGCGGAGGAGGAGATGGACCGCTGGCTCTCAGCGTGCGACGCCGTGGTGCTTCCGTACCGCTACGTCTCGGGCAGCGGCATCGCGGCGCGCGCAATCGCCGCGCGACGTCCGATCGCCGCAGCTTCCGTCGGCGGTCTTTCGGAAACCGTGCGGCCCGGCGTCACCGGCGAGCTGTTCGCGGCCGGCGACGCCGGCGAGCTCGCGGACGCGGTCCGCCGCATCGTCGACCGGGGGATTTCCGCATACGAGGAGGGCCTCTCGCGCGCCGCGGACGAGAGCTCCTGGAGGCGCTACGTCGAGGGCCTCGTCGCGTTCTTCTCGGGCGTCCGATCCGCGCGGTAAACTGCGGCCCGCCATGGATTTCGAGCTCACCGAAGACCAGTCGCTCTTGCGCGGCGCGGTGCGCGAGTTCGCCGAGGAGGTCGTCCGGCCGGGCGCAGCCCGGATCGACCAGACCGGCGAGTTTCCGCGGGAAGTTTTCGCCCAGGCGGGCCAGCTCGGCCTGGCGGGCGTCGCCGTGCCCACCGAGCACGGGGGCTCCGGAATGGACACGGTCTCCTACTCGATCGTGATCGAGGAGATCTCCCGGGTGTGCGCCAACACGGGCGTCATCCTCTCGGTCAACAACTCCCTGGTGTGCGACCCGGTCGAGAAGTTCGGGAACGACGACCAGAAACGGCGCTTTCTCGTTCCGCTGGCCCGTGGAGAGAAGCTCGGCTGCTTTGCCCTGACCGAGCCGGACGCGGGATCGGATGCCGCCAACCAGAAGACCCGCGCGGTCCGCGAGGGCGACGTGTACCGGATCTCGGGTCAGAAGGTTTTCATCACGTGTGGCCAGGCAGCGGACGTCTGTCTGCTCTTCGCCATGACGCAGCCGGAGAAGGGGGCGCGGGGGATATCGGCGTTCCTCGTCGACTCGGACAGCCCCGGCTTCGACCGGTCAAGGCACCAGATCAAGCTGGGCGTCAATGCGTCGGGCACTGTCGAGATCTTCCTCTCCGACGTCCGAGTTCCGGTCGAGAACCGGCTCGGCGAGGAGGGGGAGGGCTTCAAGATCGCCATGGCCACGCTCGACGGAGGGCGCATCGGGATCGCGGCGCAAGCCGTTGGAATCGCGACCGAGGCGTACGAGGCAGCCTTGAACTATGCGAAGGGCCGGCGCGCGTTCGGGCGTCCCATCGCCGAATTCCAGGCGATCCGCTTCTACCTCGCCGACATGGCCACCGACGTCGATGCGGCGCGGCTCCTGACGCGGCGGGCCGCCGCTGCGAAGGACTTTGCCCGGCAGAGCGGCGGCCGGTACTCTCTGGAAGCGGCGATCGCGAAGCTGTTCGCGGCCGAAATGGCGCAGAGGGTCACGACGCGGGCCCTCCAGATTCACGGGGGCTACGGCTACACCAAGGAGTACCCGGTCGAACGAAACTTCCGTGACGCGCGGATCACCGAAATCTACGAGGGGACGAGCGAGATCCACCGGCTCATCATTGCGAGAGAGATCTTCAAGGACGGCGGGCTGACGATCGGATGAGAGCGGATAGCGGATAGCCAGGAAAATCACCATGCCTCAAACACGCATGTTCCGGGACCGCGTGGTCTCGATGGAACAGACCCTCGAGGGGGGCGAGAAGCACCTGGAGCTCCTGAAGACGCTCTGCCGGGAAGCGCTTCCGGAATTCGACTACGTTGCGCATTCGCTCGACCACGAGCGAGACCTTTTCGTGATGGACCTCGCCGCGCCCGACGGCCGGGTTCGCCGGGTCGGCTGGACGCGAATGGTCCTCTTCGACGCCGAGCGGATTCCGGTCCTCTCCGGCGACCCCGGCGGCACCCTGCGAGAGAGGATCATTCAGTACCTCCGCGCCCGCGCGACGCGGCCGGAGATCGTCGTGACGTTCCGCCACCTCGAGGACGGCTGGGTCGACACTCCGGAGCCGCGCCGCGACCGGGGGCGGCGGCGGCGGAAGGGCCGGGGCGAAGCGAGGGGCGGAGCCGGCGAGAGACCCGGCGCGCGCCCGAGGGGCCCGGGACCGGCGCCGTCCCCGAAAGCCCCGCGACCGCCGGCCCGGCCGGTCCCCCGTCCCGCGGCCGCGCGGCCCGTCCCGGCGGCGGCGCCTCCCGCTGCGGGGACTTCGGGGGAGGGCGCTCGGGAGGGGCGCCGCAAGCGATTCCGGCGGCGGCGCCGGGGAAGAGGACCGGGGGGTGGAAGTGCGCCCGCGCCCCCGACATCCTCCCCATGAACTTCGAGCTCTCCGATGACCAGGCGCGCATCCGGGACGCGGTGCGCGAGTTCGCGGAGGGCGAGGTCGCTCCGGGCGTCGCGGAGAGAGAGAGGGAAGAGAGGTTCCCCCGCGAGCTCCTTCCGAAGCTGGGCGAGATGGGAATCCTCGGAATGATGGTTCCGGAGGAGTACGGCGGCGCCGGGCTCGACGCGCTCTCGTACATCCTCGCCGTGGAAGAACTGGCGCGCGTCTGTGCGTCGACGGCGGTCATCATGTCCGTGAACAACTCCGTCTTCTGCTACCCGATCTGGAAGTACGGGTCGGACCGGCAGAAGAAGGAGATCCTCTCGGAGGTCGCCTCCGGGAGGTCGCTCGGCGCCTACGCGCTCTCCGAGCCGCAGTCCGGTTCGGACGCGGCGAACCAGAAGACCCGGGCCCGGCGGGACGGAGACCACTACGTCTTGGACGGCGCGAAGTCCTGGGTCACGAACGCCGGAGAGGCCGACTGGTACCTCGTGATGACGATGACGCAGCCCGACCTCGGGACCCGCGGGATCACGGGATTCCTGGTCAGCGCCGCGGACGAGGGCGTGCGCATCGGCGCTCCCGAGCCCAAGATGGGCCTGCGAGCCTCGAAGACCGCGGCCGTCTATCTCGACGGCGTCCGGGTCCCCGCGTGGCGCCGCCTGGGAGAGGAGGGGCAGGGCTTTCCGATCGCCATGGCGACGCTCGACCACTCCCGGATCGGGATCGCGGCTCAGGGCCTCGGCATTGCCCGGGCTGCCTACGAGGCTGCGGTCGACTACTCCCGGACTCGGGAGACCTTCGGCAAGAAGATCGCGGAGCACGAGGCAATTGCGTTCCAGATCGCCGACATGCACGTCCAGATCGACGCCGCCCGCTGGCTGACCTACCGGGCCGCTGTGCGCTCCGAGATGCCCGGGATCCGCATTTCGAAGGAGTCCTCCATGGCCAAGGTTTTCGCCACGGAGATGGCCAACGTCGTGGCCGCGCGCGCCGTAGCGATCTTCGGGGGGTATGGGTACTCGCGCGAATACCCCGTTGAACGCTACTATCGCGATGCACGAGTGACCACGATTTACGAAGGAACGAGCGAGATCCAGCGGATCGTGATCTCGAAGAACATCCTGGCGGGCCGATGAGCGACCCGGAGAACGGAGCTCCGCCTCCCGGTCCCGCCATGGAGAGCCCGCCCGCGCCCGCCCGGTCGGAAGCGGGAGCCCCGGGCGGCCGGCGGCCCTCCCGCCCCAGCCTTTCGGTCGAACGCTCCGCGGTGTCTCGGGACCACGCCGGCTTTACCTTTCGCCTCGAGCCCACGGACCTCGCCAACCTGCGCGAGCTGCCGGGGGCGCGCGGTCGGACCGACGAGGAGCTCGGCACGGAGTTCCTGCTGGCGCACGCCGACCGGCTCGCCGCCGCGATCGCGGACGACCTTCCGGCCGCCGCTTCCGTCCGCGTTCTCGTCGATCCCTACTCGCGGCAGGCCTTTCTCGCCGTCGACGACCGGGTGCGGGGGATCGTCAGCTTTTAACGTCGCTCTCGCTCGCTCGGGACCTGCTCACGCACCGGCACGCGGCTCGGCGAGCCGGCCTCGACCGCGTGTCTGGTCCCTCGCAGCGCTCGAGCTCCGCGGCGCGAGGCTCCTCCCTCGATTACCTCGGGAGACTCCTCGCGCCGCGTGTGATCTAAAGGTCGGCGCTGAACACCTGAACGCCGGACCGGCTCAGATGCGCTTTTCCCTGGTGCTCGTCGACGCGCACGGAATACTCGCCGGGCTGCGCCCCCGCCGACGCCAGGGCGTCCGCCCATCCCTCCGCGCGCGTCCGGAGAAATTCTTCGGCCACCGCGGGCTCCTCGCGGCCTTCGAAGTCGGGGAGCGACTTGACGGCGGTCGCGCCGTCCGCGTCGAGGACGAACGAAAACCCCTCCCTCTCGAAACGATAGCGGCGGCCCTTCTTCTCGGATCCTGTCATTGGGGGGAATTTTAGCCGCCCCGCGCCCCTTTTTCCGGGTCGATGCCCCGACGGACCGCCCGCTTCGCCCTCGCGCTCGCCGCGTTTCTCTCCGTCGCCGTCGCGCGCGGCGAGAAGATCCGCCACCACTTCGACTCCGACTCCGGAGGCAGGGCTCCCGGCTTCTTCGACTCCGTCGTGTGGGGCACCCCGGGCGCGGCGGAGTGGAAGGTGCTCGCGGACATGAATCCCCCCTCGACTCCCAACAAGCTCCTGCAGACGCTCCCGAACCGCCCGGTCGGGTCGATCGCGGTGGCGTTGCGGAGGACCTACTCCTTTCAGGACGGGAACGTCTCGGTGGGACTCCGCAACGGTGCGGGTCTCGCGGGGGTCGCGCTCCGCGCCGCCGGCGAGAAGGATTTTCTGGTCCTCTTCGTGGACGTCGCGAGCGGGGAAGCCCGGCTCTGGTCGTACCGGGCCGGGAAACCGACCGAGCTCGCGCACGGGAAGGCGGAGATCGACCAGGAGTGGGGGAAGCTCGTGATCGTTGCGTCAGGGCCCGAAATCTCGGCCCGGTGGAACGACAAGCCGCTCCTGACGGCAAAAGATCCGCACCCCGCAGCGGGCCGCGTGGGTCTCGCGACGACGGGACCCGGAAGCGCCTCCTTCGACGAGTTCGTCTTCGAGCCCGCGCCCGCGCGCTGACTTCCCGCGCCGCGTTCGCTTAGGGCGCGACCGAAGTCACGAAGCGAAAGCGCCCTTTCTCGACCTTCAGAACGACTGCGGGCTTGATCGGGTTGCGGTCGGCGTCCATCGAGATCTTCCCGCTCACCCCGGAGAGTTCCTTCGTGTCGGCAAGCGCGTCCCGGACCCGCTTCCCTTCCGTGGAACCGGCCCGCCGGATCGCGTCCGCGAGTAGCTCGACGGCGTCATAGGAGAGCGCCGCGATCGAGTCCGGCTCCACGCCGAACTTCTTGCGGTAGAGAGCGACGAACTGCCGGACGGCCGGGGAAGGATCGTCGGCCGAGTAGTGGTTCGAGAAGTAAGTGCCCTCGACCGCTTCGCCGCCGATCTCGATCAGCTTGGGGGAGTCCCACCCGTCGCCGCCGAGGAGGATGGCCCGAATGCCGAGCGATTTCGCCTGCCGCGCGATCAGTCCGGCGTCGGTGTAGTAGCCCGGGACGACGATGACGTCGGGGTCGAGCGGACGGAGAGCCGTGAGCTGAGCGGAGAAATCGCTGTCTCCCTCGGAGTACTTCTGCTCCGCGACGATGCGTCCCCCCGCGTTCTCGAACGACTCGCGGAACGCCGCAGCGAGGCCGACGCTGTAGTCGTTTCGCACGTCCACGAGCTGCGCGGCGGTCTTCGCCGCGAGATTCTTCCGGGCGAACGAAGCGAGCACGGCGCCCTGGTACGGATCGGTGAAGCAGACGCGGAAGATGTAATCGCCCTTCTTGGTCACTTCGATGTTCGTCGAGGTCGGGGAGATCATCGGCACGCCGTAGCTCTGCGCGATCGGCGCCGCGGCGATCGTGCGCGACGAGGCCTGCTCTCCGATGAGAGCCACGACGTGGTCGCGCGTGATCAGCTTGGACACCGCGGAAGCGGCTTCGCTCGGCTCGCCGCGGTCGTCTTCGACGATGAGCTCGATCCGCTTGCCTCCCAGCACGCCTCCGGCTGCGTTGATTTCCTCGACGGCGAGAGTCACGCCGTTCTTGCCGGACTGGGCGAACGTGGCGGTGGGACCGGTCAGTGCGCCGAAGAAGCCGACCTGGATTCCCTCGGTTCCGGGGGCCTTTTCCGCGCCGCACGCCAGGAGGAGCGCGAGCCCGCCGACCGACAGAGCGGCGACCAGGCAGCGGCGGCCGAACACGCGCGGATTATACGGAGCCCCGATTTCCGGCTGATAGGCTACCCCCCCGAATGGACCCGTCGAAGACGTACGACGTCGCGATCATCGGTTCCGGGCCGGGCGGCTACGTCGCCGCGATCCGGGCGGCGCAGCTCGGGATGTCGGTCTTGATCGTGGAGAGAGAGCCTCGCCTCGGCGGGGTCTGCACGCTGCGCGGCTGCATCCCGACGAAGGCGCTGCTGCACACGGCCGACGTCCTGGAGGAGGCCCGGCACGGCGCGGAAGTCGGCGTGGCGGCCCGTGAGGTCCGGCTGGACTTTCCGGCGGCGATCAAGCACAAGGAAAAGATCGTCCGCCAGTCGACGAACGGCGTGTCCTACCTGATGAAAAAGAACAAGGTGGACGTAGCCCCCGGCTTCGGCCGCATCACGGGTCACGGAAAAATCTCGGTCGCCGCGGCGGACGGCGCGGAGACCACGTTCTCCGCGAAGAACGTCATCGTCGCGACGGGCTCCACGCCGCGCTCGCTGCCCGGCATCGAGATCGACCACAAGTCGATCCTCTCTTCCGACTCGATCCTGGAGCTCACCGAGATTCCGAAGTCGCTGCTGGTCATCGGCTCCGGCGCTGTCGGGGTCGAGTTCGCTTCCATGTTCGCCCGGTTCGGCTCGAAGGCTACGGTGGTCGAGATCCTGCCCCGGATCGTGCCGCTCGAGGACGAGGAGGTCTCGCGGGAGCTCGCGGCGTCCTTCAAGCGGGGGGGGATCGCGGTTTACGTGGACACGCGAGTCGAGCGCGTCACGGTCAGCGACGCGGGCGCCGAGGTACTGGCGCGATCCTCGGGCGGAAAGACCGAGACCTTCCGCGCCGAAAAAATCCTCCTTGCCGTCGGTCGCAAGCCCCTCTCCGAGGGGATCGGGCTCGAGGGTCTCGGCGTCGCGACGGACCGCGGTTACATCCGCGTCGACCCCTGGATGCAGACGAACGTCCCCAACGTTTACGCCATCGGCGACGTCGTCCCCACCCCCTGGCTCGCGCACGTCGCGTCGGCGGAAGGCGTCGTCGCCGTGGAGCGGATGGCGGGCGCCGAGACGCGGCCCTTGAACTATGACCAGGTTCCGGGCTGCACGTACTGCACGCCGGAGGTTGCGTCGATCGGACTGACGGAGGCCGTGGCGCGGGAGCGGGGCCACGACGTCGCCGTCGGGAAGTTCCCGTTCTCCGCGAACGGCAAAGCCCGGATCGTCAACGAGACGGCGGGTTTCGTGAAGATCGTCTCCGAGAAGAAGTACGACGAGATCCTGGGCGTGCACATCGTGGGGCCGAAGGCCACGGAGTTGATCGCGGAGGCCGGCGCCGCGCTGAAGCTAGAGGCGACGTCGGAGGAGCTCGTCCGCACGATCCACGCTCACCCGACACTGTCGGAGGCCATGCACGAGGCCGCCGAGGCCGTGTCGGGGCACGCCCTCCACATCTAGACGGGAAACGGGAAACGGGAAACGGGAGCCGGGCTACTCGGGGTAGCTGGTCCGGCCCGTCGTGCCCGCGTTCGCCGCCGAGACCGCGGCCCGGGCTCGACCCATGTTGTTCGCCGGCCGTCCGTTGCCGCTCTTGCTGCCCTGCATGGCGAGATTCCCGATCGCCTTGGTGGCCGTCGGTTTCGCGGCCGCGACGGCCGTCGGAGTCATCTTGCCGATCTGCTTCACCTCCGACTTGCGAACGCTGATGAGCGTGCCCGTCGGGTACTGGTGGAAGAGGTAAACCGTCCCCTTCAGGACCGGGAGATCCTTCGAGATCAGCTTGTCCGAGGAGACGAGATCGATCTGGTAGAGCGTCGCTTCGGGAGCGGGCGCCAGCGGCTGGAGCGCCGGTTTCTCCGCGCCCAACGTCACCGCAGAAACGAGAACACCGGTGGCCACCGCGAGAAGCTTCACCATGACTTGTCTCCTTGTGGCCGCAAAGCTATCACTAGCTCGGGATTTCAACCTGAGCAAAGCGAAGGATCTCCCGCTTTTCGAGTGACCCTTCGTCGCTCCGCTCCTCAGGGTGACGGGGGTGAATAGGGTGACGGGTGCAGGGCCCTTCGGCCCCTGTCCCCGTGACTGAATAAGGTGACGGGTGCAGGGCCCTTCGGCCCCTGTTCCGGTGACTGAATAAGGTGACGGGTGCAGGGCCCTTCGGCCCCTGTCCCCGTGACTACCTCTGGGGCGACTTCGGGGGCTCGCCGCTCGGGACGCCCGTCGGCGGCTGGCCCGGCGCGCTCTGCACCGCGGTTCCCGGCGGATACGCGAAGGTCATTCCCTCGCGGTAGTCCCCGGGCGACGCCGGGAACGCGAGACTCTGGCCCGGGACCTGCCGGGCGTCCCACTCGGGCCGGTAGTCGCGGGCGGGGTTGAGCAGCGCGCGCCCGTCGGCCGCCTGTCCCGGCGCATTCGCGGCTCCTGCCGCTCCCGCGCTCGCCGTGCCCCCTCCGCCTTCGCCGGTGGGTCCCAGCATGATCAGCGTCCCCGGCCGGACCGTGCGCGCGACCGCGGGCGCCGCCGTCTTTGCGAGAGGAACGCTCACCACGCGCAGGACGTCGGAACGCTTCAGGCTCAGGAGCGCTCCGTCGGGATGGCGGGCGAAAACCAGGCGGTTTCCCCGCGGAACGGGCGGCGTTCGCGCGGTGACCGTGGCGCCGCTCGCGAGCTCGACCCGATAGATCATCGCCTCGCTCGTGGCCGCGTCCGCGGGCGATGCGGCCAGAGCCAGCGTCACGAGCAGGATGCAACTCGCGGTTTTCATGCCTCCGAATTCTTGCACGATCTGTTCCGTCGCGGGGACAAGTCACAACCGCATCCGGGATTGCCCGTAAGTTGAATAACGAGACGGGTGCAGGGCCCTGCGGCCCCTGTCCCCGTAACTACCTGGGCGCGAATGAATAGAATGCGGGCTTTCCAGAAGATGAGCCAGGAAAGCCCCCGTCCGACGCCCGACCTGGCCTCCCTCCGTATCCGGAGGGAGCCGGAGAGGACCGGCCGTCCGAAGGGACTCCTGTTCGTGGGGGCGCTGCTCGTCGTCGCGGCCGGCGCGGCAGCCTACTTCTTCGCGGGCCGGTCGTTCCGTCCCAAGACCGTCGAGGCGGTCACCGCCTCGCTCCTGACGGAGGGGCAGGCCTCGACCCTCCTGACCGCCACCGGCTACATCGAGGCCGAACGGAAGGCGGACCTGTCTCCCAAGATCACCTCGCGCATCACGGAGCTGAACGTCACGGAGGGCTCCCGCGTGCGGATGGGGGAGGTCGTGGCCCGGCTCGACCACACGGATCTCGACGCCCAGCTCGCCGAGAAGCAGGCGGCGTGGGTCAACGCGCGGGCGGAGCTCGAGCGGCAGCGGTCGCTGCACGCGCAGGGCCTGACGCCGAAGTCGTCGCTCGACGCGGCCGTGGCGGCGGAGGCCACGAGCCGCGCCGCGGTTCGTTACGTGCGGGCACTGCTCGACTACACCGTGATCCGCGCGCCGTTCGCGGGCGTCGTCACCGCCAAGCGGGCGTTCGTGGGCGAGGCGGTCTCGCCGTTCGGTTCGTCCCCGTCGGGCGGCGGCTCCGGCGGGGCCATCGTGACACTCGTGGAGTTCACGTCGCTGTACGTCGGCGCGGACGTCAACGAAGCGAACCTCTCGAAGCTGGGCCCGAAGCAGCCGGCCGAGATCTCGCTCGATGCGGTTCCGGACAAGACGTACCACGGCTACCTGAGACAGATCGTTCCGGCGGCGGACCGGCAGAAAGCCACGGTGCGCGTGAAGGTCGCCTTCCTCGACGCGGACGATAAGATCCTGCCGGATCTTTCGGCGCGGGTCTCCTTCACGGCGGAGCCTACGCAGGGGAAGACCGGCCGCACGCGGGTCCTCGTTCCGACCTCTTCGGTCCGTACGGTGGAAGGCAGGTCGGGAGTGTTCCGCATCGTGGAAGGTCGCGCGAAGTTCCAGCCGATCCGGACGGGCCCGGAGGCTCAGGGGCAGATCGAGATCCTCGAGGGACTGTCCGGTGGGGAGCGGCTGATCTCTTCGTCGCCGGGAGAAATCCGGGATGGAGATCGCGTCCGCGTGGAGGGGGAGAAGTCATGAGCGCCGAGGGCGCTGGGGAGTGAGGAAATGACCGACATCATCACGCTCGATCACGTCGAAAAGGTCTATCGCCGGGACGCGCTCGAGATCCCGGTCTTGAAGGACATCACGATCGGAGTTCCCGAGGGCGAGTACCTCGCGCTCATGGGCCCGTCGGGCTCGGGAAAGACGACGCTCTTGAACCTGATCGCCGGCATCGACCAGCCCACCCGGGGCCGGATCCTCGTGGGCGCCGTGGACATCTCGGCGGTGTCGCAGACGGAGCTCGCAAAGTGGCGGTCACAGACGATCGGGTTCATTTTCCAGCTCTACAATCTGATCCCCGTTTTGACGGCGTTCGAGAACGTCGAGCTGCCGCTCCTGCTGACGAAGTTGAGCCGCGCCGAACGGCGCCGCCACGTCGGGACCGCGCTGTCGATCGTCGGGCTCACCGACCGCCTCGATCACTATCCCCGGCAGCTCTCGGGAGGTCAGGAGCAGCGGGTCGCGATCGCGCGCGCGATCGTTTCGGACCCCTCGATCCTCGTCGCCGACGAGCCCACGGGAGATCTCGACGCAAAGTCGGCCGAGGAGATCCTGTTGCTGCTGCAGCGGTTGAACGAGGAGTTCAACAAGACGATCGTGATGGTCACGCACGACCCCAAGGCCGCGGGGCGCGCGCATCGGATGGTCCACCTCGACAAGGGCGTTCTGGAAACCGACGAGCTGACCGCGACCGGTCACCAGCGGCGGATTTGAGGAGGCGGCTGTGAAGTACTTCCGACTGGTCTGGAAAAACGTGTTCCGGAAGAAGACCCGGACGATCCTGACGACCGGATCGATCGTGCTCGTCCTCGTCCTGATCGTCATCCTGACCGGACTTCTCAAGGCGATGGAGGCCGACCCCTCGGGGGGCCGCGGGGCCAACCGCCTGGTGGTCCAGCATGCGACGGGTCTGGGCAACTTCCTGCCGCTCTCCCAGCTCCAGCGCATCCAGCAGATTCCGGGCGTGGTCGCCGTCTCGCCGCAGACCTGGTTCGGCGGCGTGTACAAGGACGACAAGCCCGAAAACTGGATCGGGCAGCTCTCCGCGGACCCCGAGATCTACTTCGACAAGGTGTTCGACGACGCGACGATCGACCCGGCCGTCCTGGCGGAGTGGAAGGCGACGCGCAACGGTTTCGTCGCGGGGCAGAAGATCGCCGACAAGTTCCACTGGAAGAAGGGCGAGCACATCATCCTGAAGGGGACCTACATCCCGATCAACGCCGAGCTCGTCTACATCGGGCCCTTCAACGCCGGTGACGAGACGAACATCTTCTTCCACAACGAGTACCTGAACCAGGCGGACTGGTTCGGTGCGAACAGGGTCACCGGAATCTACTACCTGAAGGTCGACAGCGCCGAAAGCGTTCCCCGGGTTGCGGCCACGATCGACCAGATGTTCGAGAACAGCGACGCGCCCACGAAGACCCTGACGGAGAAGCAGTTTCAGCTGCAGTTCATGGAGATGATGGGCAACGTCAAGTTCCTCATCAACGGCATCTCGCTCATCATTCTGTTCGCCGTCACGCTGATCGTCGCCAACACGGTCGCGATGTCCGCGCGCGAGCGCGTGACGGAGATCGCGGTCATGCGGACCCTCGGCTTCGGGCACGGCCACATCCTCGGTTTCATCCTCTCGGAATCGATCCTGATGTCGCTGCTCGGCGGGGTTCTCGGGGTCCTGCTCGCGAAGTTCCTCTTCATCCCGCTGCTGCTCGCGGTCGGCAACAAGACGTCGGTGTCGATCTGGTTGACGAACTTCCGGGTGTCGCCGCAGATGCTGGCGCTCGCCTTCGTCGTCTCGGTGGGGGTCGGGATCCTGGCGGGCTTCGTGCCGGCCATCCGATCCTCGCGGCTGAAGATCGTCGACGGCCTCCGGCAGGTGGTTTAGAAGTCGCGGGTCTGATCCCTTTGGGGTCAGATCCGCAGCAGGTGAAAAATGGCCATTCCCGTCAAGTACAACTTCCGGAACCTGATCGCGCGGAAGACGTCGACCGGCATGACGGCGTTCGTCATCGGGCTCGTCGTGGCGGTTTTTCTGTGCGTCCTGGCGCTCGTGCAGGGCGTGACGCGCACTCTCTCCGTGACCGCCTCGGACCGCAACGTGCTGACGATGCGCGTCGGCGCGCAGGCCGAGATGCAGAGCGTCATCACGCGCGACCAGGCCGACCAGATCCAGACCCTGCCGGGCATCGAGCGCAACGCGGCCGGCAAGCCCTACGTTTCGCCGGAGCTCCTGACGCTCATCAACATTCCGCGCGCCGACGGCAAGTCGAGCTCGAACGTCCAGGTGCGCGGGATGGCGCCGATCGGGGTCGAGATCCGCCCGGCGGCCCGGATCGTCGAGGGCCGAATCTTCACGCCCGCGACGAACGAGGCGATCGTCTCCCGGAACCTCTCGAGGCGCTTCGCCGGGATGAAGGTGGGCGACACGCTCAAGTCCGGGAGCTTCCGGTGGCTGGTCGTCGGCCTCTTCGCTGCGGAGGGCAGCGCCTACGAGTCGGAGATCTGGACCGACGTGACGGACCTCCAGCAGCAGACGAAGCGCAACATCTACTCCTCGGTCTTCGTGCGCACGTCGGACGCCGACGCGGCCGGCCGCTACATCGCAAACGTCAAGGGCGACCAGCGGTTGAAGCTCGAGGGAAAGACGGAGCGCAAGTACTACGACGAGCAGATGATCACGGGCGCGCCGATCAAGGCGCTCGCCTTCATCGTCGGCATCTTCACCGCGATCGGCGCGGCGTTTGGCGCGATGAACACCATGTATGCGCAGGTCTCCGCGCGCACCAAGGAGATCGGGACGCTCCGGGCGATCGGGTTCTCGCGGCGCTCGATCCTCGTGTCGTTCGTGATCGAGGCGCTGATGCTGTGCCTGGCCGGCGGCGTCCTCGGCGTCATCTTCACGTTCCTGGCCTTCAAGCTGTTCCTGACGCAGCCGACGGGCACCATGAACTTCCGCACGTTCTCGGAGGTCCTGTTCAACTTCCGGATGACCCCGCAGCTCATCGCCGGCGGCCTCGCGTTCGCGCTCGCCATGGGCGTCCTCGGCGGGTTCTTCCCTGCTTTCCGGGCGGCGCGCCTGAAGATCACCACGGCGCTGCGGGAGGTCTAATTAATGATATCGGTTTGATACTGTTTAGTTAATCATTTTGATTCAGTTGCTATAATGGCCCGGTGGACGCCGGAAGCCTTCTCCGTTACGCCCGGGGCAAGGCCCGACTGAGCCAGCGCGAGCTGGGGCGGCGGGCCGGAATTTCCCAGACGACGATCTCCCTGATCGAGGACGGCAAGACGTCGCCCCGCTTCGGGACGCTGGATCGCCTCCTCGACATCTGCGGGTTCGAAGTCGAAATCGTCCCCCGCTCGGGGACGGGAATCGACCGGACGCGCATGCGGGAGTTTCTCCGGCTCACCCCGGCGGAGCGGGCGAGGATCGCGATCGATGAAGCGAGAAACGTCGAAAGGATTTTCCCGCGCGTCACCCCGTAGGCTCCATGCGTTTCGATCCGATTCCGATATTTCAGGTGCTGTCCCGGCACCGCGTCCGCTTCGTCCTGATCGGGGGCTTCGCCGGTCGTCTGTGGGGCTCGAACACCATCACCAACGATCTGGACATCTGCCATGCCCGGGATCGCCCGAATCTGGAGGCTCTTGCGACGGCCCTTCGCGACCTCGAGGCGACTCTGCGCGGGGCACCGAAGGACGTTCCGTTCCTGCCCGATGCGGAGACGCTCGAGCGGGGCGATCACTTCATCTTCGATACGAAATTCGGCGATCTCGACTGCCTCGGGACCCCGTCGGGTTCCAAGGGGTTCCAGGACCTGGTTGACGGAAGCACCGAGATGGTCGTGGATTCGGTTCGGGTTCTCGTGGCGGGGCTGCAGGACCTCATCCGCTTGAAGCGGAGTGCAGGTCGACCGAAGGACCTCGTCGAGGTCGAGATCCTCGCGGCGCTCCGCGAAGAGATCGAGAGAAATCGAAAGAAGCGGTAGCCGCTCCGAGAGCTGGGGCCCCGGGATCGCCACGAGCGAGTGGATCTCGACCGCGTCGACCGTGAAGAGCGGAATCCAGAGGCGCCCGTTCTTCTCGTCCAGCGCGATGTCGGCCGGAGAGGTGACCCCGGTGATGACGGTCGCAAACGTCCCGCCCGGTGAGCCCCGAAGCAGCGAGTTGCCCTCCCAGCTCGAGATCCAGAGCGAGCCGTCGGCAGTGCGGATGATCCCGTCGAGCTGACCCGACGGGAGCTTCTGCACGTTCTCCCTCTTTCCGGCAGGGGTCACGCGGTAGAGCTCGCCGCTGCCGTACGTCACCACCCACACGCCGTCCGCTTCGGCGAGCAGCCCGTTCGGGAGGCCGAGCGCCTTGTCCTTCAGCACCCGCTGCAATTTGCCGCCCGAGATCCGATAGATCGCATCGTTGCCGTCGGGTTCGAGATCCGTCTTGCCCATGCTCATTCCGCTGTCGCTGGCGTAGACGGACCCGTCCGGCGCGGTGGCCAGGTCGTTCAGGAACGTTGCGCCGGGAACCGTGACCTCGCCGAGTCCTTTTCCGGTCTTCCGGTCGAACATCCGGACGGACGTGACGTCGGCCACGTAAAGGACCCGGCCGGAGAGCGCCATCCCCTTCGGCGCGTCGAGAGTCTGGCCGGGCTGGCTGCCGTCGATCCACTTGAGCGCGAGAAGATGTCCCGTGGCGTCCAGCCGGGAAATGAAGCCGTTTCCGTCGGCGTCGACCTCGGATCCGTTGATGTTGCTGACCAGGAAGACGTCCGCCTCGTCGTCGTAGAGGACGGCTTCGGGCGTCTTGAATCCAACTTCTCTCACGGCAATCGTGCCGGCGGGCGCGGTGATCGCAGTGGGCGCGGGCGCGGCGACAGTGACGGCGGTCAAAGCCGCATCGCCGGGCGAGGTCTCGCGGGCCCGGCAGCCGACCGTCAGGAGCACGAGTCCCACCAGGGCGCAGGCCGCGCGATTTCGCATCTTGTTTCCTCCTCCGGCGAATCCTAGATCGGCAACGGCTCGACCCGGCGCCGGCCATCGCGCTCCTCGACGATCGTCCCCCACGGCACTTCGGGATCGTGCTCGAAAACGCAGAGCCACCGCTGCGCGACCGCTTCGGCCACGAGGCGTCTCTTGTTTTCGACGAGATCGACGGGGTAGAGGTCGTACGCCATGATCCAGGGAATCGGAACGTGGGCGGTCGTGGGCAGCGCGTCCGCGAAGTAGAACGCGACGTTGCCCTCGGACTCGATCCGGATCGCCTGCATGTTCGCGTTGTGCCCGCGCACCGGGACCACGGTCACTCCGGGCCGCACCTCCACCTCTCCGGTCACGGTCTCGAGCCTCCCGGCCCGCGCCCAGGGCTCCCAGTCGTCGGACCGGTAGGACCCGCGGTCGCGCTCGTTGGGGGACCGCGCGTGCGCGAGCTCGCCGGCCTGGACGTAAACGGTGGCGTTGGGAAACGCGGGCACCGCCTTTCCATCCGCATCGAACCGCGTGGCGCCGCCGGCGTGGTCGAAGTGCAGGTGGGACAGCACGAGCGCGTCCACGCCCTCCGGACGAACTCCCAGCTCGCGCAGCCCTCCGGTCACCGTCGTCTTCTCGTCGATTCCGAACCGGTCCCGGTCCCGGGCGTCCCACTTCTCCCCGAGGCCCGACTCGATCAGCCCGACGAAGCCGGCGCCGCGGACGAGGAGGCAGTTCGTAGCGAGGCGGACCCGGTTCTTGTCGTCGGCCGGAAAGAGGCGCTCCCACAGGACCTTCGGGACGACGCCGAACATCGCGCCGCCGTCCAGGCGGAATTCGGAGCCGCGCACCAGGTCGAGCTGGAGGGCCCCGAATCGCACCCGTGGATCTTGTCATTCCGAGGAGCGAAGCGACAGGGCACCGAGTGCTGATCTCTCTCTCGACGAGGGAGAGATCCCTCGCTGCGCTCGGGATGACAATCGGGTTGTGAGGATGACAATAGGGTTGTGAAGCTGCACTTCTACGGCACGAAGGGCTACGTCGACGAGTCTTCCGCGGAGCACGCGGGCCACTCGGCCTTCACCGTCGAGGCCGAGGGCTTCCGGCTGCTGTGCGACTTCGGCGAGAACCGCCGCGGCCTTCTGGCGAAGATCCGCCCCGACGCGATCTTCGTTTCACACGCCCATCCCGACCACGCGTGGGGCCTGGAGGAGGGAACGGCCGCACCCGTCCACGCCTCGGAGATCACGCACGAGCTGACTTCGAAGATGCCGATCACGAACCGGATCGTCCTGTCGTCGGGCGAGCCGGTTCAGGCCGGACCCTTCCGGTTGACGGCGATGCCCGTCGTCCACTCCGTGCGGTGTCCCGGTATCGGCGTGCGCCTGGACGTGTCCGGTCGGACGCTCGTCTACTCCGGCGACCTCGTGAGTTTCGAAGATCCGGAACGCGCGCTCGCGGGCGCGGACGTGTACGTGGGTGACGGGTCGACGCTGACCGGATCCCTGGTCCGGCGTCACGCCCCGAGCGGCATGCTGCTGGGCCACACGACGGTGCGCGCGCAACTGGGTTGGCTGGCGAAGAGGGGGATCGGGCGGGCGGTCTTTTCTCACTTCGGAACGGAGGCGATCGGGATGGGGGAGAAAGCGCACCGGGAAGCGCTCGCGAAGCTCGTGGCGGAGCGCCTCCCGGGAGCCGAGGTCACGGCCGCGTACGACGGCCGGACCCTGGACGTCTAACTACTGGGGCGACGCCCCCGCCGCGGCGCCCGAGGCGGGCGCTGCGCTCGCCCCCGCGGCCGGAGCTCCCGCGACGCCTACAGTCGTCGCGCCCGCTACGGAGCCGCTCGAGCCGGTCGCCTGGGTCGCCGGAATGCCCACCGTCAGGCCCGTATTGGCAGACGCGGTCGTGTCCGGAAACCCGTTCGGGCCGATCGGCAGGACGCCGATCTGCTGCCCGCTGACGTCCGTAGTCGTCAGGAAACCGTTTGGACCGACCGTGGCGAGCGCCGGAACCGTCACGTTCGCGAAAACGGGGAATCCGTTCGGGCCGATCTGAGGGGTGAGCGTCGCCGCCGCCGTGGCCGCCGTCGCGGGCGAGCCGAGCGTCAGCTCCGTGCCCCGTGGGGTGAGTCGCGGCAGGTCGCCGCGGAAGATCTGCGCCTCGAGCGGGATGCCCGGTGCGCCAGCCGAACCCATTCCGGAACGCGTCGCGGAAACCACGAGCCCGTCGCTCGAACTCGAAGAGGTTCGCGTTCCCCCCGTGGGCCCGAGAACGATCGTCGTTCCATTGATCATCTTCCCAGCTGCCACCGTCGGAGCCACCCTGCCGGCGGCGAGAGTCGTCTTGCCGGCAGCGAGGGTCGTCGCGGCCTTCGCCCGGGTCAGGGTGGTGGTGAGCTTGCCGGCCCCGGCGTTGCTCGTCCGGATGACGCCCGTCTTCGGAACCGCCGACACGGCCCGGACGAGCTCACTCGGAATTGCCGTCAGCTGGCCATCCGAGAGTCGCCGCACCAGAGTGACCGAGCCTCGCTCGACGGGCGGCGTGGTTGTCAGGACATCGGGCTGTCCCTCGACGGAAACGCGGAAGACCGTCGCGGCGCTCGACCCGACGAATAACGCGAAACACAATCCCGACAGAACCAGCGTTTTCGCTTTCATTGCAATACCTCCGGAATTTCTGGGAATCGCCTCATACCCGGCATTGGACATTGCAGGATTCGTTCCGGCGCATCTCTCCTTGCGCTGCAAGGACTCGGAATGGTTGAGCGAGCGGAGGAGCGAAGAGAAAAACTACGGCCGGTCGAGTGCGATTCGGACGACAGCGTCCGTCAGGATGGCGTCGATCCGACTCGCGTCCGGGCGCGGAGAGGCGACGACCACCGTGTCGGTCCACGGGTCGTCTCCAGCGGGCGCGCTGAAAAGGCTGATCACCTTCGGCGCGGGAGCCGTCGACACTTCACTCACGCTGGCGGGACCGCGCGCGACGAAGGGCGCGGAAGTCGGTCCCAGGAACCGGGTTTCGCCGGGTGCGAGGGGTCGGAAGGTCTCCACGCTGCCGCGGCTGGCGTTCGCTCTGTCGGGCGTTGCTCTAAGAGAGGCGGGAGGGCGGAGCGGTGTCTCCGCTGAGGCGGTCGAGGCCGCTACGAGAAACGCTGCGAGGAGACTCGGCCACTTGCCCACATTGGAGGAATTTGCAGAATTCGTTCCAACGGCAGAACTCCCGTGGCTGGCGGATTTATGGGGTCGAGGAGAACGCGGTCGAAGAAGCGGGGGCCGGCAGAGCGACTCCGGACGCGCCGAGCTTGTCCCCGGCCGGCCGGGGAGCCATTTCGGACTCGACCGGGGCCACCGCGCGGCGCGCTTCCCGCGCGCGCTTGACGAGGGCGAGAATTCCACCGGCCATCATCACGTAGAAACCGGCCCACACGAGGCTGATGAGCGGCTTGCGAGTCACCTCGACCGACAGGGACTCGCGCGTCGCGGCCTGGTGCTCCAGCGCGGCGTCCTTCGAGATTCCGCGCAGGCGCAGCGCAACCGCGCCGTCGGACGGCGACACCGCCATGACCCGCATGAAGCCGCCGGGATGTCCGGGGATTTCGGTCTCGGGAGCCTCCGCACCCGCGCCGTCCATGTGGTACAGGTAGCGAAGCGTCACGTCGTGCTTCGAGCCGTCGGGCGGAGTGATCGTCAGCTCCGTCAGGACGAGGACCTCCTTTTTCCCCTGGAGCATCGCCGAGCGGTCGGCGTTGAACTCCCGGAAGGTGAAGCCGGTCCCCTCGATGTTCGTGGTCGTGCCCTTCTTGAGTGAGACGTCGCGCCCGACGCGCTCCGGCTGGCCCGGGTCGTACTGTTGCGGCGACATGTAGTCGTCGAAGATCGCGGAGCGGCGAATCGCGGGGTTCGCCATGAGCTGTCCGGTCTTCGAGTTCTCGTACATCTTCGGGTATGCGTATCCGACCTTTCCCGAAGCGGTCTGGACGCGAACTTCCATGGCCTGCTTGCGGGTGGCGGTGCCGGGGACTACCCGGAGGAAGGTCAAAGTCTTGTCCCCCACCTTCGTGGGCGCGTTCCGGATGAGCGTTACGCGCTCCGACCGCGAGTACACCCCGGACACGACGATCCCGGCGAGCATGATCCCCACGCCCACGTGGGCCAGATAGCCGCCGGCCCCGCCGAGCTTCCCGTTCCTCGCCTTGCGCACGACGGCGCGCAGGTTCATGTCGGCCGAGAAACCGGCCGCGAAGAGGAGCAGCAGGGCCAGCGGGTCGCGCGCACCGAGCAGCAGCGACAACACGACGACTCCCGCGCCGACTGCCAGCGATCGCGCAGCGTTCTCGAGGAGCTCACGCCCCGGACACGTCTTCCAGGACACGAACGGGACGAGCCCGGAGAAGACGACCAGCAGCAGCGCCGCCGGCGCGGCCGTCTTCCCGTAGAAGGAGGTCTGGACCTGCGACGGGTTTCCGGAGAGGCGGGTCAGGAGCGGCGCCGACGTCCCCAGCAAAATGACGAACGCTAGCGCGCAGAAGACCGCGATGCCCAGGATGAAGAGGACTCCCCGCGAGAGGAGACCCGACTCCTCCTCCGCGGCCACGGGGATCGAGCGCCACCGCAGCGCGATCAGGGCGATCGAGCCGACCACGAAGAACCCGAGGATCCCGACGAGCCAGGCCGTGATCCCCAGGTCGATGAACGAGTGGACCGAGAAATCCGCCAGGACGCCGGACCGCGTCAGGAACGTGCCGTAGAGGATGGTCGCGAACGCGGCGCACGCCAGGATCAGGTTGACCTTGCGGTGCCGCTGGCGAACCCGCTGGAGGAACATCCCGTGGACGAGGGCCGCCGTGAAGAGCCACGGCACGAGGCTCGTGTTCTCGACGGGATCCCACCCCCAGTAGCCGCCCCACCCGAGCGTCTTGTACGCCCAGTAGCCGCCCATCAGGATCGCCGTGCCGAGCGTGACGAACGTGAGGAGCGCCCAGGGAATCGCACGGACGACCCAGCCGTCCCATCGCTTCTTCCAGAGGGCCGCGATCGCGAACGCGAAGGGGACCGAGAGGGACGCGAAGCCGACGAACATCACGGGCGGGTGGATGACCATCCACGCGTCCTGGAGCAGCGGATTCAGACCCACGCCGTCCTCCGGAACCGGCGGGGGGAGGATCTTGAACGGACTTTGCTTGCACAGGATCGCGACAATGCCGAGGAACGTCGCGAGGTAAACGACCATCACGGGCGCCTCGAGCTCCTTCGCGCTCCTCCGGACCACGAGTCCGATCAACGCGCCCCAAAAGCACCAGAGGAGGAACGACCCTTCCTGTCCCGCCCACAGAGTGGAGATCAGGTAGTGGAGCGGGAGATCGCGGCTCGAGTAGGAGTTGACGTAGGAGACGTCGAACCGGTGCTGGAGAAGGAGAGTGAGGAGAACCGCGCTCGCCGCCACGATCGACGTGGCGAACGCGGCGTACGCGCTCCGAGCGAAGGGGAGCAGGTCGGTTCGACCGCGGTTCACGCGCAGGTACGTGACGAGCGAGGCGAGGCCGAAGAGGAGGGCCCCCCAGATGGCGGCGACGCCGGGCCAGAAGTACATGGGGGAGAGGGTCAGAGCCCCGGAGGGGACGCGGGGGAGCCGTACGCCCGTTCGACCTCGGCTCCCTGGTATTTCGAGGGACACTTCACGAGGAGCTTTTCCGCCTCGATCCGCCCGTCCCGGTACCGCCCGATCGCAACGATCGAAATCGCGTCCTGGAAGTTCGCGGGCTTGATTCCGCCGTACGAAATGGGCATCCGGCCACCCCGGTCGTCCACGAGGTCGAAGGAGAGCCGCTGGCTCGCGGTGTCGTACCGGTCGCTCGTCTTGTCGAGACCCCCCATCACCTGGACGATGCCCTTGGCGTGCCGCGCCTCGTCGAAGGAGAGGTAGGGCGTCAGCGTCTTCGTGAAGGAGGTCACTCCCAGTAGGCCAAAGGCGACCGCCAGGATGCCCGCGACGATGTAGCCCTTCTTCACAGGTTGCGCTCCCGTTCGGAGATGCGGCGGTCGAGCCGCCACAGGTAGAGGAACAGTCCCACCCAGACGACGACGTTCACGGTGGCCAGGTACCCGAGGCTGCTCACGGACGCAGTCTGTCGGGGGATGACGTCGAAATCAACCGGCGCTGAAGCCGGAGAGCCCGCGCCCCGAGCTCCAGCATCCAGAAAAAGAGAGCGGTGAACCCTCCGAGGGCCGTGAAGAAGACCGTCTTCGTCGGTCCGTCCATGAGGATCTTTCCCTCCGGGTTGATGACCGTCTGCGGGTGGAGCGAAGCCGTGACGCGGGGCGCCACGAATACCAGGAACGGCATCAGGACGACGGCGAAGACGGCATAGGCGCTTCCAATCCGCGCGCGCCTCTCCGGGTCGTCGATGGCCGCCCGCAGAAAGAGGTACGCGGAGTAGAGGAACACGAGCAGCAGGTACGAGGATTCCCGCGGGTCCCAGTTCCAGAACGAACCCCACATGATCTTCGCGAAGAGAGAACCGGTCAGGAGCGTCAGAACCGCGAACAGAAGGCCCAGGCGGACCGCCGTCTCCGCGACCTCGTCGTAGCGGGGATCTCTCCGGACGAGCCAGGCGATCGAATACCCGGCCGCGACGAGGAAGGCGAGGGCCGCGGTCCACGCGCAGGGGACGTGAAAGAAAACGATGCGCGACGACTCGCCGAGAAAGCCCTCCGCGGGCTCGGGCCACAGGAAGGCGGCGGCGACCACTGCCGCCATGTAGGGGAGAAGGAGGAGCTTGAGGAATTTCATCGTTTCCGGATGGACTGCTCCGGGTGCAGGTTAATACGGAGGCGGGTGCAGGCCCCTTCGGGACCTGTCCCCGCGACTTGCTTAGGCCTGTCCCCAGGACTTGTCCGGGGGTCAATCTTCCCACGCCACCGCGGCCAGCAGATATGCGGCGCACGTCGCGGCGCCGTCGTAGGCCACGAGAACCCGCAGCGGCGTCGCAGCGAACGTCCCCTCGGAAGCCTGGATCGTCGCCGCGATCGCCGGCAGAAGCAGTGGAACGAGCAGCGGAAACGAGACGACCAGGAAGAGGACGTTGCGCTGTCCGGCGCGAGCCACGAGCGCCGAGAGAAACGTCGACACGATCGAGAGGCCCCACCCGCCGAGAAGGAGGACCGCCGCGAGCGCCGCCGGCGACCCGATCCGCCACTCGAGAAGGAGTGCAAACGCCGGTACGGAGAGCGCAGCGATCGCCAGGAAGAGAAGGAAATTGAAGAGGGCCTTGCCGGCGAGCACCACGGTGCCGGAGGCCACCTTTCGAAGTCCGAGGCCGGTGCCGGTCTCCTCCTCCCGGACGAACGCGCGGGGAAGTCCGGTCGCCGCCGAGAAGAAGAGGATGATCCATAGCAGCGAGGCGTCCAGGCTGGACCGTGCGTCCGCCGGCAGGCCGAAGGGGCCGACCGCGTAGGAGACGAGCGCGAGCGCGGTCGCCGCGAAAAAGAAGACCGAGGCGATGGCGACTCGGCGGCGGAGTTCCTGCGCCGCGTCCTTGGCGCAGACGGCCCAGGCGCGGGGGAAGAAACCAAGACGCGCGTCGGGTCTTTTCACGTTTTCCGTTTCCCGTTTCCCGTTTTCCGTCCCCCGAGCTCGATCACCCGCGTCGGGGCCGGCAGTTCCGCGAGGTCCGTGGCCGCGAGAACGACCGGACCCCTTTCGGCCGCGGCGGAGACCAGGCTTCCGACCGCGGCGCGGCCGGCCGCGTCCAGCCCCGAAAGGGGCTCGTCTAAGAGGAGCACAGCCGGCTCGAGGAGGAGGGAGAACGCGACCCGAAGCCGCTGCTTCATGCCGGTCGAGAAGTGTTCGACCGGGCCGCTCGCCTCCGCCAGCCCGACCGCGGCCAGGGAGGACCGTGTGTCCTCCGGAACGGTCGGGAATCCCGCGACCCTCCGGAAGAACTCGAGGTTCTCCCGCGCCGTGAGCTCCGGATAGAACGTGAGGTCGGGCCCGGACCACCCCACCGCGGAGCGGCGATCCTCCACCGGGAGGAGCCGGCCGTCCTGCTCGACCCGGACGCTGCCCTGCGTCGGCGCGAGCAGTCCGGCGAGGATCTTGACGAGCGTCGTTTTTCCGGAGCCGTTGGGACCGACGATCGCGAGGATGCCCCGGTCGAGGAGAAAGGAGACGTCCGCGAAGAGCGGGCGCCCCGGGAAAGACTTCGCGAGGGCGATCGCTTCGATTCGCGCGGAAGCCACGTCTTTCGGCCACGATATCAAAGGCTCGAGCGGGTCTCGGCTTGAAATGCGGTCCGCGCTTCTCCTATGATCCGCCCGGTTCAGAGTCTTGCGGGGTCAGGATTTATCCTGACCCCTCTTTGCTGGACTCGGTCCGACGTTGCAACGAGCACCGAGCCGCGGCCAGATTATTTAACGGGTCTCTCGAAGGAGTACCGATGTCGAAGCGCGCTCTCGTTCTGCTCCTGACTCTCGCGATTCCAGTTTCGTTCATCGCTTGCGGCGGCGGAAAGGACGAAGACGCTCTGCTCGAAGAGGAAGAGACGACGACCGCTTCGACGGCCGGGTCGGCTCCCGCCGCGGGAGCTCCCGCCGCGGCGCCGGCCGCCGCTGCCGCGGGCAGCGCGACGGTCACGGGCAAGGTCGCCTTCGAGGGAACCGCGCCCACGATGGAGAAGCTGAAAATGGATGCCGACGCCTTCTGCAAGTCGGCGCACGCCGCGCCGGTCTATTCGCAGGAAGTCGTCGTGAACCCGAACAACACGATTCAGTGGGCTTTTGTCTACGTCAAGGAGGGCGTGACCGGGACGTACCCCGCCCCGACGACGCCGGTCACGATCGACCAGCGCGGCTGCCAGTACCGCCCGCACGTTTTCGGAATCCAGGCCGGCCAGCCGCTGAAGATCCTGAACAGCGACGCGACCCTCCACAACATCCACGCCCTTCCCAAGAAGAACCCGGAGTTCAACATCGGGCAGCCCTTCCAGGGCATGGAGACCATCAAGAAGTTCGACACCGCGGAGCTTCCGGTCCACTTCAAGTGCGACGTGCACAAGTGGATGGGCGCCTACGCCGGCGTGGTCAACCACCCGTTCTATGCGGTCACCAACGATCAGGGAACGTTCGAGATCAAGAACCTCCCGCCCGGCAACTACGTGATCGAGGCCTGGCAGGAGAAGTACGGTGCGCAGACCCAGAACGTGACGGTTTCCGGATCGGAGTCCAAGACGGTCGATTTCGCCTTCAAAGGCTAGCGTCACCTTGAGCCGTGTCGCGCCGCGGGGTCGGGGCGCCCGGGTCGCCGTGAGCGCGCTCGGCGCGGCCGCGGTGCCCGCGCTCGCGTCCGCTCTCCCGTTCTGGATGAAGCTGCCCGAAAACGTTTCGACTTACGGCGGCCAGATCGACAGCCTCTTCTACTTGATCCTTTGGATCACCGGGATCATCTTCATCGTCGTCGAAGCCGTCCTCCTGTTCTTCCTCTTCCGGTACCGGCACCGGGAAGGACGCCCCGCCCACTACACGCACGGCTCGAACCGGCTCGAGGTCATCTGGACCATCGTGCCGGCCGTCATCTGCGTGGTCCTGGCGCTGATGTCCCGGCGAAGCTGGGCGGACATCAAACAGAACATGCCGAAGGGGGCGATGCACGTCGAGATCACCGCGGAGCAGTTCGCGTGGAACATCCGCTATCCCGGTCCCGACGGGAACCTCAATAGCGCAGACGACGTCGTGACGCTGAATCAGCTCCACTTCCCGGTCGGCCGGCCGCTCATCGTGACGCTGCACTCCAAGGACGTCATCCACTCGTTCTTCCTGCCGGAGTTCCGGGTGAAGCAGGACGCGGTGCCGGGAATGACGACTCGCATCTGGTTGGAGGCGACCCGGACCGGAAACTGGGAGATAACCTGCGCCGAGCTCTGCGGCCTCGGTCACTACCGAATGAAGGGCTTCGTCACCGTCCAGACGGCTGAGGAGTTCGAACGATGGCTGGCGGAGACCGCCAGGGAGGCAGCCTCATGAGTTCGATCGCCGTCGCCCGCGAGCTGCCGCCGGGCGTTCATCCGGAGCCGACGTCCTTCTGGCGCAAGTACATCTTCTCGCTCGATCACAAGGTCATCGGCAAGCAGTACCTCATCTACTCGCTTGCGATGCTGGTCGTCGGCGGGCTGCTCGCGACCCTGGTCCGCTGGCAGCTCGCCTGGCCCGGCAAGCCGATCGCCTTCATGGGGAAGCTCGCGCCCGAGGGCATGCCGAACGGGGTGATGCTGCCCGAGTTCTACAACTCGATGTTCACCATGCACGCCACGATCATGATCTTTTTCGCGATCATGCCGATCCTGCTCGGCGCCTTCGGGAACTTCGTCGTGCCACTGCAGATCGGCGCGCGCGACATGGCCTTTCCGACGCTCAACATGCTCTCTTTCTGGACCGCGGTGCCCGGCGCGGTGCTCATCATCTGGTCTTTCTTCGTCACGGGAGGCGCGGCCGGAGGCGGGTGGACGTCGTATGCCCCGCTCTCCAACATCGCCCCGAAGGGTCAGACGCTCTGGCTGATTTCTCTTCTCGTCATGGGGCTCTCGTCGCTGCTGACCGCGGTGAACTTCATCACCACGGTCATCAACCTCCGCGCCCCCGGGATGACGTTCTTCCGCCTGCCGCTGACGGTCTGGGCGCTCTTCGTGACCGCGATCCTGCTGCTCCTCGCGCTCCCGGTCCTGTCCGGCGCGATGATCATGCTGCTCTTCGACCGCGTTCTCGGAACGACGTTCTTCCTCCCGAAGGGTCTCATCATTTCCGGCCAACCCCTGACGAACGCGGGCGGCGGTCAACCGCTCCTCTGGCAGCACCTCTTCTGGTTCTTCGGGCACCCCGAGGTCTACATCATGATCCTGCCGGCCATGGGCATCACCTCGGAGATCCTGCCGGTTTTCTCCCGCAAGCCGATCTTCGGGTATCGCGCGATGGCCTACTCGATCCTGGGGATCGCGGGCCTGGGCTGGATCGTGTGGGGCCATCACATGTTCCAGAGCGGCATGAACCCGATCCTCGGGACGACCTTCATGATCTCGACGATGGTCATCGCGGTTCCCTCCGCGATCAAGACGTTCAACTGGCTGGGCACGTTGTGGGGCGGTTCGATCCGCTTCACGACGCCGATGCTGAACGCGCTCGCGTTCGTCTCGATGTTCGTCATCGGCGGGCTCTCCGGCATCTTCATGGCCTCGACCCCGGTGGACATTTACATCCACGACACTTACTTCATCGTGGGCCACATCCACTACGTCCTTTTCGGCGGGTCGCTCTTCGGGGCATTCGCGGGTCTGTACTTCTGGTACCCGAAAATGTTCGGCCGGACGATGAGTGAGCGCTGGGGCAAGGTCCACTTCTTCATCACCTTCATCGCCTACAACTGCGTTTTCTTTCCGATGCACTTCCTCGGCATGCGCGGAATGCAGCGGCGCATCTACGCCTACACGGATTACGCGCACTTGAAGGGCCTCCAGCCGATGAACCAGTTCATGACGATCTCGCTCTTCGTGCTCGGCGCGGCCCAAATCATCCTCGTGTTGAACTTCTTCCTCTCGATGCGCCGGGGAAAGCCCGCCGGGGACAACCCGTGGCGCGCTAACACGCTCGAGTGGCAGACTTCCTCGCCGCCGCCGCACGAGAACTTCCAGGACATTCCGACGGTCTACCGGGGACCGTACGAGTACAGCGCTCCCGAACGCGGAGCGGACGACCACTGGCCGCAGGACGAGCCGCCCTCCGGGAGACCGGTGACCGCGCATGGGTGACGTCCCGCGGAGCCGGGCGCTGCACCGCTTCGCGGTGGCGACGGCGGTCGCGACCCTCTTCCTGATCGTCGCGGGGGGGCTCGTGACGTCGACCGAGTCCGGCCTCTCGGTGCCGGACTGGCCCCTTTCCTACGGCCGGCTGATGCCGCCGATGGTCGGTGGAGTCTTCTACGAGCACGGGCACCGGATGGTTGCGACTCTTGTCGGCGTCCTGACCCTGATCCTGGCGGCCTGGCTGGCGAGAAGAGAGCCGCGGCGCTGGGTGCGGAGGCTGGGTTACCTGGCCGTCGCGACGGTGGTCGCGCAGGGGATCCTCGGCGGCCTGACCGTGATCTTCCTCCTGCCCACGGCGGTCTCCGTGGCGCACGCGTGCCTTGCCCAGACTTTCTTCTGCGTCGTGGTCACGCTCGCGGTCGTCACGTCGCCGCGCTGGCGTCCGCGGACGCTCGACGTCCGCCTGCCGGCTGCCTCCCGGCTGGCGGCGCTCGCGGCCGGGGCCGTGTTCGTCCAGCTCGTCATCGGGGCCGTCATGCGACACACGAAGGCGGGCCTCGCGATCCCGGACTTCCCGCTCGCGCTCGGGCGGGTTGTCCCCCCGATCGACTCGTTCCCGGTCGCCATCGCATTCGCGCACCGCGCCTGGGCGCTGGTCGCCGCGGGGCTCGTGTTCGCGGCGGCCGCCGCGGCCTACCGTTCCGGCCTTCGGCGGAGCGCGCTTTTCCTCGCGACCCTCGTGCCGGTGCAGATCGCGCTGGGAGCGCTCACGGTTCTCTCCCGGAAGGGCGTCGCGATCACGACCGCGCACGTCGCCACCGGCGCGCTCCTCCTGGGGACGTCGGTAGCCATCTCCATTGCGGCCCTCTCGGCGCTGCGCCGGGAGCAGCCCGCGGACGTCTTCGTGAACAACGCCCAGGCCCTCGCATGGAAGTAGCGCTCGCCGCCGCGCCGGCGCGCGCCGCGGACTTCGTCGAGCTGACGAAGCCGCGCATTACGTTTCTCGTTCTCGTGACGACCGCGGTCGGCTACGCGCTCGGCGTCGGAAGCGCCTTTCATCCCGGCGTCTTCCTGTCGCTGCTGGTGGGAACCGCCCTCGTCTCGGGCGGCGCCTCCGCGCTCAACCAGTGGGCGGAGCGCGACGCGGACGCCCTGATGGCGAGGACCGTGACCCGGCCCCTTCCGTCCGGCCGCCTCGCTCCGGCCGACGCGCTCGCGTTCGGGCTCTCCATCTCGATCGTCGGTCTCGCGCTTCTCGCGGGCGCGGTCAACGGGCTGGCGGCCCTCCTCGCCGCCGTCACGCTTGCGGTCTACGTCCTCGCGTACACGCCCTTGAAGCGGGTGACGTCACTCTGCACGCTCGTGGGCGCCGTGCCGGGCGCCATCCCGCCCATGATCGGCTGGGCCGCGGCGCGAGGCTCGCTCGACCGCGAAGCCTGGGCTCTTTTCGCAGTCCTCTTCCTCTGGCAGCTTCCGCACTTCCTCTCGATCGCCTGGATCTACCGGGAGGAATACGCGCGCGCCGGGTTCCCCATGCTTCCCGTGACCGATCCGGGCGGCGAGTCCACCGCGCGGCAGAGCGTGGCCTACGCCGCGGCGTTGATTCCGGCGACGCTCCTCGCCGGGGCCTTCTCGGCGGCGGGGGAGAGCTACCTCTGGAGCGCGCTCGTGCTCGGAGGGATCTTCGTCGCGTGCACGGTTGCGTTCGCACTGAAGCGCTCGGTCCGCTCCGCGCGGCTCGTTTTTCTCGTGTCAGTGATCTATCTGCCGGCGGTGCTCGGCCTCATGGTGCTCGACCGATGATGACGACCGCGTCGCCCTCGAGCAACCGGAAGATCCTGTTGCTCCTCATCCTCTTCGCGATTTTCCTGTTCGCGGGCTCGCTCCTCTTCATAATTTCGCGGGCGCAGTGACGGAGGTACGCGCGTGACGGAACACAAGCACCCCAACTACATGGGCATCTTCTGGATCCTCCTGACCGTCACGGTCCTGGAGGTCGGGTACTCGTTCCTGAAGGTTCCGCGGCCGGTCCTCATCATCGGGCTCGTCGGGCTCGCGGTCTTCAAAGCCGTGCTCGTGGCGCTCTACTTCATGCACCTGAAGTTCGAGAGAAAAGCTCTCGGCGTGCTCTTCGCCTCGACGCTCATCCTGGGCGCCATTCTCGTGTCCGTCGGAATCGGCGAGCACGTTCTTCCGAGACCCTGAGGCCGACCATGTCGAACCACGCCGCCGCCCACGAGCACGTCGAGCCCGCCTCGGCGACCGGAATTCCCCACGACAAGATGGGGATGTGGGTCTTCCTCTGCTCCGAGATCATGTTCTTCACGGGCCTGATCGGGTCCTACATCGTTCTGCGGTTCGCGAGCCCGACGTGGCCTCACCCCGGCAACGTGCTGAACATCTGGCTCACCGCGCTCAACACGTTCATCCTCATCTGCTCCTCGGTGACGATGGTGCTGGCGCTGGCGTCCGTCCGCGACGGGGACCTCCGAAAGCTGAAGTTCTTCCTCTCGATGACGCTGCTGTTCGGCGCGATTTTCCTGTCGATCCAGGCCTACGAGTACCGCCACCTGCTCCACGCGGGGTTCAACCCGCACGCCTCGCTCTTCGGCTCCGTCTTCTACACGACGACCGGCTTCCACGGCTTCCACGTCTTCTGCGGCGTCGTCTGCATGGCGTTCGTGACCGGAAAAGCCTTTCTCGGCAAGTACACGCCGGAGCACCACCAGGGCGTCGAGACGATCGGCCTGTACTGGCACTTCGTCGACCTCGTCTGGATCATTCTCTTCACGATCATTTACCTGTTCTGAGCCGGGAAACGGGAAACGGACCCGGGCTGCTCCATCCCACTCTGAACGCGGCGCTCAATCTCCTGAGCGCGGTCTTCCTCCTCGTCGCCTACCGCGCGATCCGGGGGATGCAGATCGAGAGGCACCGGCGGTGGATGCTCGCCGCCGCGATGACCTCCGCTCTCTTTCTCGCCTCGTACCTGACCTACCACGCGCGCGTGGGGTCGGTCCGCTTCGCCGGCACCGGCGTCGCGCGCACCGTGTACTTCACGATTCTCGGCTCGCACACGATCCTTGCCGTCGCCGTGCTCCCGCTCGTGCTGCGAACGCTCTACCTGGGGTTGAAGAGGCGGGACGACCGCCACCGCCGCATCGCGCGGTGGACCTTTCCGATCTGGCTCTACGTGTCCGTAACGGGCGTCGTCGTCTACACGATGCTGTACCTCCTTTACCCGAGCGGGCCGATCCGCTAGCATCGAAGGGATGAGCCCGATCGCCCGCGTGGCCGCGATTCTCGTGCTCGCGGCGCTCCTTCTGCCGGCGCTCGCCGCCGCGTGTCCGCTGTGCAAGGACGCGACCCCCGACGCAGAGACGCCGGGAGGGTCGGCATCGCTCGGTCGCGGCTTCTACTACTCGATCCTCCTCATGATCGCGGCGCCGTGGACCGCCGTGGGCACGGTCGCCTTCCTGATCTTCCGCCGGAGGCGGCGCGATCGCGCGGCCCTCGAGGCGGGCGCCTCCCGCCTCGTTCCGGACTCGGGCGGAGCGCGCTCCTGACGCGGTCGCTCCCCGCCGTCCTCCTTCTCGTCCTCTCGACTTCTCTTCGCGCGGCGGAGCCGCCGCGGGCGACCCCGATCCAGCGCTCGGCCGGGCTCGACGGGATGGTCTCGCGCGTCGCGAACGAGGTCGCCACGGAGTTCTCCTCGGCCGGCCTGACGCCCGAGGGCGTCTCGATATCGGTCATCGACCTCACCCCCGGCGGCTCCGGCGCCCTGCCTGCCGGTTCCTACCGGGGCGACGTCGCCTACTACCCGGCGTCGGTCGTCAAGGCCTTCTACCTCGCCTACTACGAGGCCGAGAAGGAAGCGGGGCGGCTGAAGGACACGCCGGAGCTGGTGCGCGCGGTCCGCGACATGATCACGGTCTCCTCGAACGACGCGACCGGCTTCGTGGTCGATGCGATCACGGACACCACTTCGGGGCCGGAGATCGAGAGTGCGCGAAAGTGGGAGAAGTGGAAGAAGCGCCGGAACGCGGTCAACCGTTTCTTCTCCGAACGCGGTTACCGCGACCTGAACGCCAACCAGAAGACGTTCTGCGAGGACGCCTACGGGAGGGAGCAGATTTTCCGGGACGGCGGGAAGAACCGCAACCGGATGACCTCCGACGGCGTCGCACGCCTCTTCAAGGAGATCGCGCGCGGCGAGATCGCGGGCCCCGCCGGAACCCAGGAGATGGTGGGTCTCCTCGCGCGCGACCTGACCTCGGAAAAGCCGCTGGAGGAGGGGGAGCTCGAGGACGCGCGCCTCGCCGGACGGAAGCTGCCGGCGGGCACGCGGTTCTGGGCGAAGTCCGGCGACGCGTACGACGTCCACCACCTGGTGGCGCGGGCGCTTCTCCCGAACGGACGGGACGTCGTGATCGCCGTCTTCACAAAGGGGGTCCAGACGGTCCCCGAAGTCATCCCGAGGATCTACGAGAAGGTCGGGCAACATCTTTCGGAGGCGGGGGACCACGCGACCCGGTAACGCCGTCCTGCCGGGGCTCCTCTCGCGAGCGGCCGGCGCGGCGATCCGCCTCCACCGCGCCACGCTCACCGTCGAGAGGCTCCACTTCGACCACTACATCGGGCTGAAGGCCCGGGGCGTCCCGATCCTCTTCGCGCTGTGGCACGGCCGCATGTTGCTCTCGATCCAGGCGCATCGGCGGGAGGGCATCGTGACCATGGCCTCGCAGTCGAAGGACGGCGAGGTCATCGCGGGGTGGCTCACGAGAAACGGCTACTCGGTCGTGCGCGGCTCGACGACCCGGGGAGGGTCGCAGGCGCTCAAGGAAATGCTGCGCCGCGTGCGTGCCGGCAGCTCGGCGGCCCTGACCGTCGACGGGCCCACCGGTCCGCCGCGGCGCGTCCAGCCCGGCATAGTCGAGCTCGCGCGCCTCTCCGGCGCCTGGATCCTCCCGATCACCTCGTCGAGCGCCCGGCCGCGGTTCCTCGCGTCGTGGGACCGGTACCTCCTGCCGCGCCCGTTCTCCCGAAACGTCGTCGTGTACGGCGAGCCGTTCCCGGTGCCGCGAGAGGCCGAAACCGAGGAGACCGCCGAACGCATTTCGAAAGCTTTGGACGACGCGACCCGCGAGGCGGACCTTCGAATGGGAGTCACGCCGCCCGATGTCTGGACACGGCCGGTCGCGAACGCGTCCTAGGACTTCTCCGGACGAGTCTCCACCCCGACCTCCAGCCGTGTCGGGCAGTCGAACCATTGGACGTGCTCGTGGACGAGGTCCAGATCCAGGAAATACCGACCGGGCTTGGCCGGGGGAGCGATGTCCACGGACACGAGCGCCGACTCGCCGGGGCGGAGGGTCGTCGGCAGGCAGGTTCGCGTTCCCTCCATCAGCACCTGTCCGTCCATTCCGCACCAGTGGTAGCTGACACGCACCCAGGGGCGCTGAAAGCCCCACGGCCACGTCGCATTGCCGTGATTCTCGACTCGGACGAGCAGGGATCTCGTGACTCCGGGCGCGCAGCGCGTGTCCCGCTCCATGACCGCGATCCGGGCACGATAAGCACCGGCGTCGAAGTCCCGGACCGGCGAAAAGGCGTCGATTTCGGCGTCGTCGACCAGTGGAGCTTTGACTCCTCCTCCCCGGTCCGCCTTTGCGCTCCGGTCCGCGGCGAGGGCCTCCGCGATCCACGGCCGATCGCCGTCCGGAACCGGGACGGGTGGGAGCGTCGCGTACTCCTCCGGGATCTGAAGGGTCTCGTTGAACGGACCGCCGGCCGGAGAGACCATCCCGGGCCGATCGGCGTCGTAGAGGCGACACTTCACACGGCGCTCGGCGACCGAGGAGACGAGGGGGCTCAGATGGTAGAGCGGACTGGTGAGCACGCGCGCCGGGAGGACCGAGGCGATCGGCTCGTGAGTGGTGCCGTAGCAGGTGATCGCCGGGTCGTTGCGCACCAGCCGGATCTGGAGGTCCGGCCACCACGGCGTCTCCTCAAGCCAGTGGTCGGGGTCCGGATAGAGCCAGCGCCGCGGGATCCAGTACTGGAGAACGTCGCGGGCCGCGACGAGGCCGGGGAGCTCGCCGACGAGAGCCGGACTCGGAATCTCGTCTCCGTCGATCCAGAGAATCCATTGGCTTCGACTCTGCGCCGCCAGCCACGCGCGCGGCCGATCGACCGGCGGCCGGAAATCGAACCGATAGATTCGACTCGTCAATCCGGCAAAGGCGTCGAGTCGCGCCGGATTCACCGAGCTGTCCACGGCGATCAGGATTTCGTCGGCAACGTCACGAAAGAGGCCGAGCGTGTGGGCCACGCGCGGCGGCGGATCCGTCGTGATGCAGCAGATCGAGAGGCGCTTTCTCAGGGCGCGGGGCACATTGCGAATCACCGGCCGACTCCGGTGATCGCCCGCTTCGGACGGAACAGCTGGTCGACGGCGAACGCGAGATGGCCGGCGCGCCGGCTGAGCTCGTTGACGACGAGCCCGCGGCCGCGCGCACCGCGCCGGAGGTCGCCGAGCACGACGGGGAGTCCCCGGAACGCTTCCGCCGCCTCCATGCGGCAGCGCCGCCGAAGCTCTCTTCCCGGGGAAGGCCTCTCCCGGCGTGCGTTGGACCTCCCCTGCGCCCACCCGCGTCGCAGCAGCCACCGGACTCGAAGCCGGTCGGGGGTTACCCGATGGATGACCCGGGCGGCCGGCTCGTAGCGAATCGAGCCTCCCGAGCTCCACAAGCGCTCGAAGAGGTCCGCCTCTTCGCTCGAGAGGAGGCTGTCGCCGATTCGACCGAGCGTCACGTCGAATCCTCCGACCGCGAGCGCGGCGGCCCGTCGAACCGACATGTTCGTTCCGTAGGGTCCGTGCGGCGGCGGAAACGGGCCCGGGGCGTCCCCGTGATCGAGCGCGCTCCACCAGTGCTCGAGCTCGCGGACCGCCCACGCCGGACGGCCCTGCGGGAATTCGAGCTCGACCGGACCGCCGGCCGCGACCACGCGATCGTCCCCGTATGCGGCGAGGTGCGCCGCCGCCCATGCGGCCGGAGCGACCGCATCGTCGTCGAGGAAGAGCACGATGTCGCCTGCGGCAACGGTCAGCCCCCGGTTGCGCGCGCGCGACAGCCCGGCGACGGGCTCTTCGACGGAGACGCGGTTCGCTCCCTGCGCCTGCCATCGCGCCAGGAACGTCGCGGTTCCATCGGTCGAGCCGTTGTCGACCACGACGATCTCGAGGTCGTCGGGTCGCTGTCCTTCCAGGCTCGCAAGACAGTCCGCCAGGGAATCGCGGCGGTTCCGGGTGCACACTACGACCGAAGCCGGCATCACGAATCGAAGAGTATCGGACCGGGGCTCAGGGCAGCGTCGTGACCTCGTCGAAGTGTCTCGAGAGAGCGAACCAGTACATCGGGACGACCGCGAGCTCCTGCAGCGGCGAGGCGGAGAGAACGTAGGCTCGTGGGAACTGGCGATCCTGGTCCCAATCGATCGAGATCCACAGGTTCCCCAGAGATGCTCTCACCGAACGCCGTCGGCGGATCTCCTCCGGCGTGAAGGCGAGGACGGAATTGCCGGACGCGACCGAGAGAAATTCACTCTTGGGCGGGTGACGCCGGTCGCGGGTTTTCACTCCGGAAAGCCCCTGCCACGGCGAGGCGCCGTAGAGCCGCATCGACAGCGGTACGGACGTGGGAAGCCCCAGATCGGCGTAGCGCGTCTCGGGAAAAGCCCGCCGCCATGCGTCGGCCGTTGTGTAGGTCGCGGCGACCGGCTCCAGCCGCCGGCCCGCGAGCGGTCCAAAGAGCGCGAGTCCGGTCGCGGCGGACCAGTACGTCCCGGTTTCGCGGTCGCGGAGCACCAGTGTGTCGCGCCAGAGCGCGCCGGAGTTTTCGAAGGATAGAAGGCGGCCGTCGAGCGATCGGTCGTAGACCGCGGCGACGCGGGTCAGCGCGCATCGCGTCACCACCCACGAACGGCCGAACGCGTGATCGTCTACCACCTCGACGCGGTCGAGCAGCCCGATGGGATATGCCAGCGCCTCTCCCGCGATCCGGAGGCCGAGCACGTATTCCCCGGGCGCCGGGGGGTGCGGGTGCGCGTCCGGCGCAAGACGCCGGGGATCGGAGCCCGACCGGAATTTCGCGGATGGCGCCATCTGCACTACGAAATCGCCGTCCGCGACGGCGATGCGCGGCTTGGTGCGGTAGCCCGATGCGATGCAACCCGTGGAGATCGAAGCGGCGACGAGAAGTCCGGCGGAGATCCGCCTGGCGCGGTTCAAGCCGTTACGGAGACGGGCGACCCGGACTGGCGGACCACGCGCCGATAGTTCGCATCCCTCTCGAATGGCTCGCGGCCGGACTCGCGGATCATCCCCTCGAACTCGGGCCGCGTCATCCCGGACGCGGTGGTCGCTCCGGCCGCGTGCGTGATGGTCTCGTCGACGACCGTGCCGACGAGGTCGTCCGCGCCGAAGAAGAGAGCGACCTGCGCGAGCTTCGTCCCGATCTGGATCCAGTAGGCCTTCACGTGGGAGAAGTTGTCGAGGAGGAGGCGCGAAGCGGCGATGACGCGCAGGTCGAGCTGTCCGGACGTCGCCGGCAGGTGGGCGAGGGGCGTGTTTTCCGGGTGGAACGCGAGCGGAATGAGCCCCGTGAAGCCGCCGGTCTCGTCCTGAAGGGCGCGCAGTCGGAAGAGGTGATCGACGCGGTCCTCGACCGTTTCGACGTGGCCGTAGAGCATGGTGGCGTTCGTGCGGATCCCCTGGGCGTGGCACTCCCGCGCGATCTCGAGCCAGCGCTCTCCCGAGATCTTGTTCTTGCAGATGACGTCGCGCACTCTCCTCTCGAAGATCTCGGCGCCGCCGCCGGGACAGGAATCCATGCCCGCTTCGCGCAGGTCCCGGATCGCATCCGCGACGGTGCGGCCACCGACGTGGGCGATCCAGTCGATCTCGACCATCGTGAAGGCCTTCAGGTGCACGGCCGGAAACCGCTCCTTTAGAGCCCTCAGGAGCCCCGTGTAGTAGTCGTAGGGCCACGTCGGGTGGAGTCCCCCGACGATGTGGAACTCGGTCACGGCCTCGCTGTATCCGCGCCCCGCCTCCTCCACGCACTCCTCGATCGCGAACTCGTAACCCCCCGGCTCGTTGACCTTCTTCGCCCAGGCGCAGAGAGCGCAGTCCACCCAGCAGAGGTTGGTCGGGTTGAGGTACCGGTTCACGTTGTAGAAGGCGGCGTTCCCGTGGCGTTCCTCGCGGACGTGGTTGGCGAGCCTTCCCAACCCGAGGAAGTCCCGCGTCCGGAAGAGGGCAACCCCGTCCTCGAACGAGAGACGCTCGCGAGCGAGCACCTTGCGGGCCACGGGCGCCAGGTCCGACCGCTCGAACGCTGCCGCCAGGCGGTCCCTCGAGGTCAAGGAATCGCCGGCTTCGTCACCGGCTGGTAGGGGTTCTGCGCCTCGGAGGCGATCTCGTCCACGAACGGCTGCAGGTACCGGTAGCAGTCCCAGCAGTACTTCTCCTCCGCGCGGAACTGGAAGTCCACGACGCGCCCGACGGCGGGGAAATCGACGATCTCGCGGCCGCAGCGGTGACAGACGTCTTTCTGGCCACGGATGAGTCTCCAGACGGGTCCCATGGGACCCTGCATCGTATCAGTGGTCGATCTCCTTCCGCAGGCGTTCCTTCTCCCGCGGGCGCTCGTATTTCGTCCGATCGTCGTGGCGCTTTTCGCCCTTCTTGGGGAGAGGAATGCGCGCCAGCGGTCCGCGTTTCGCCGGTTTCTTTTTCTTCCGGCGCTTCGGCGCCTTCTTCACGGGAAACTCGCCACGTCCGGTCGGGCCGTCCCGATTTCGCGCGACGTCGCCCACAGCGTCACCGCGGCGAGGAGCGCGACCGCCGCGCCTGTCAGGAACGCGGTCGGGGCGCCGAACCGATTCCAGAGGAGGCCGAAGATGACCGAGGCGGGCAGCGCCGTGAGGCCGATCGCCGCGTGGAAGGTTCCGTAGGCGCGCCCCCGCAGCCGCTCCGGAACGAGATCGGCGACGAGGGCGCGCTCGGATCCCTCGGTCAACCCGAAGAAAAGACCGTAGAACGCGAACAGGGCCCACACCGCGAGCGGCCCCGAGACGAAGGCGAACCCCGCGTACGCGGCGCTGTAGACGAGCCACCCGAGGGCGATCGCGGGAACGCGTCCTGTCCGGTCGGCGAACGCGCCGCCGGGAACGCCCGTCGCCGACTTCACGGCGTGAAAGAACGACCAGAGAAGGGGAAGCTGCCACAGCTCCACGCCTGCGTCCTGCGCCCGCAGGAGGAGAAACGCATCCGTCGAGTTCGCGAGAGTGAAGAAGGCGAAGATTCCGACCACCCTCCAGAAGGGCGCGGGCAGCTTCCCCCCGGGGGTCGCCGCCACGGGCGGCGCTTCCGGCCGGCGCGGCATGTCGGGCACCGCCAGGAGGAGGACGAGGATCGCCGCGAACGCGGGCACGGCCGCGAGCAGGAAGACGCCCCGCTCGTCGACGATCGCGAGCTTCAGCAGGCCGGCCGCCACGAGCGGTCCGACGACCGCACCCGCGTTGTCCATCGCACGCTGGAGACCGAAGGCGCGGCCGCGGCGACCGATTGGGACGATGTCGGCGACCAGCGCGTCGCGGGGTGAGGTGCGGATCCCCTTTCCCACCCGGTCGGTGAATCGGATCGCGAGCACCTGCGACCAGAGCTGCGCGAAGGCGACGAGGGGGCGAACGACGGCTGCGATCGCGTAACCCAGCACGACGATCGGCTTGCGGCGGCGGACGCGGTCCGACCAGATGCCCGAGCCGATCTTCGTGAGCGAGGCGGTTGTTTCGGCGACCCCCTCGATCAGCCCGACGGCTGCCGGACCCGCGCCGAGGGTCTTCGTGAGGAAGGCGGGCAGCAGGGGATAGATCATGTCGGAGGACACGTCCGTCAGAAACGAGACCCAGCCGAGCGCGAGGACGGATCGGCGGGACGGGTCGCCCTTTGCGATTTCGTTCGGCAAATCGAGTCGAAGGCCTTATTTCGTTCGGAACGGGGCGCGCTGCCGCTCCCATCATAATCGTCCCGTGGGACTTCTCTCCACCGACGCCTTCATCCTCGGGACCTACCCGCTCCAGGAAAAGGACCGGATCGTTTCGTTCCTGACCCGCGACTCCGGCCGGCGGAGGGGTGTCGCGAAACGGGCCCGCGGCGCGCGCAGCCCCTTCCAGGGAAGCCTCGAGCCGATGACCGAAGCCCGGGTCGTCTTCTTCGAGCGGGAGGGCCGGGAGCTCGTGTCCATCGACTCCATCGATCCGGTCCGACCCTCGTTTCCACTGTCGAAGAACCTCGAGCAGGCCCTCCTGCTCTCCGCCTTCGCCGAAAGTTTGGAGACGTTCGTGTCCGACTCCGATCCGGCGGAGCCGTTCTACCGGCTCGCCCGGCACGCCATGGACTCCCTGTTCGCGGGAGCGCCGCCGCCCGCGGTGGCCGCCTACTTCGACGTCTGGATCCTCAAGCTGTCCGGCCTGTTCCCGTCGCCCGCCGAGTGCGCGGGTTGTGGGGCGGCTCTCGAGCCGGCCGCCAACCTCGTGTTCGACGAGAGCCGATCGGGCTTCATCGGCCCGGAGTGCCGTCGCGGCGAGACCGTCCGCCTGACGGCCGAGGGGGGCGCGACGCTCAAGAGATTCCTCGCGCAACCCCTCGACCCGACCGCCCGGCCGGCGGGTCTGGCGGACCTCGTCTCGGTGGCGCGCCGCGCGCGCCGCAACTTCCTGGGACGCGAGCTGAAGTCGCAGCGGGTCCTGGCGGAGGTGCTCGGCTCGTGAAGCGGCGGCTCGCCCTGACGATCCAGCCCGGAACCTACTCCGTCGTCCGCCTGGGTCCTCGGGCGAAGATCCCGGCGTGGGCCCTCCGCGACCGGCTCCAGTCGGTCACGCGGACCCCGTCGGAGCTGTCCATCGTGTGCCGGGAGGAGCGAGTCCCCGCGCGCGCCCGGCGGGAGGACGGCTTCCGGTGCCTCGCCGTCGGGGGACCTCTTCCCTTCGACGCGACCGGCGTTCTGTCCTCCCTCGCGGCGCCCCTCGCGCGCGCCCGAATTCCGATCCTCGCGATCTCGACCTTCGATACGGATCTTCTCTTCGTGCGGGAGGGTCACCTCGCTTCCGCGGTCCGCGCGCTCGCGCGGGCGGGACACCGGGTCGCGGGCGGGGGCGTGGAGTAAAATTTCCGCAATGTTGACGCTCCAGAGGCTGATCGCGGAGCTCTGCGCGTTCTGGGAGTCGGAAGGCTGCCTGATCGAGCAGCCCTACGACAACCCCGTGGGCGCCGGGACGATGCACCCCGCGACTTTCCTCCGGGTGCTGGGCCCGGAGCCCTGGCGGTGCGCCTACGTGCAGCCGTCGCGGCGCCCGGCGGACGGAAGGTACGGGCAGAATCCGTTCCGTCTCGGCAAGCACCTGCAGCTCCAGGTCGTTTTGAAGCCCTCGCCCGACGACGTCCAGGAGGTCTACCTGCGCAGCCTGGAACGGCTGGGGATCGCGGCAGCGGAGCACGACATCCGTTTCGAGGAGGACAACTGGGAGTCTCCGACACTCGGGGCGTGGGGGGTCGGCTGGCAGGTCGTGATGGACGGCATGGAAATCACCCAGTTCACGTACTTCCAGCAGGCCGGCGGAATCGATCTGGCGCCGATCTCGGCGGAGATCACCTACGGGCTCGAGCGCATCGCGATGTTCCTGAACAAGGTCGACTCGATCTACGACGTCCCGTGGACGGAGTCCGTCACCTACGGCCAGGTCCGTCGCTCGGAGGAGGAGGAGCTGTCCCGGTACTACTTCGAGGTTGCCGACGTCGAGCTCGCCACGCTCCTGCTCGACCGCTGGGAGGCGGAGGCCCGGCGCGCCCTCGCCGCGGGACTCGTGATCCCGGCGTACGAAGCCACGCTCGGGTGTTCGCACCAGTTCAACGTGCTCGACGCGCGCGGAGCCGTTTCGGCGACCGACCGCGTCGGCATCATCCGCCGCGTGCGCGAGCTGGCATGCGCGTGCGCCCGCGCCTGGGTGGCGACCCGCGGCGGTGCCGCGGCCGCGGTCACCGAGCCCGAGCCGGCGGCGGCCGTCTGACCCTTCGCTTTCCCCGGGGCTTCACGCTCCCGCTCTCATGAAACGCGACGACTTCCTTCTCGAGATCCTGACGGAGGAGATTCCCGCGGCGACGCTCGCCGGCGCGCGCGACGATCTCGCCCGGGGAATCGCGGTCGCCCTCTCGGAGGCGAACCTCGAACCCGAGTCGGTGCAGTCCTTCGCCACGCCGCGACGGCTCGTCGTCTGGGCGAAGGGCATCGCCGATCGCCAGGCCGACCGCGAAGAAAGTGTGCTGGGGCCTCCCGCGGCCGTCGCCTTCGACGCGGACGGGAAGCCGACCCGGGCGGCCGAGGGGTTCGCGAAGGCGCAGAAAGCCGACGTGACCTCGCTCTCCGTCGTCGACTCTCCGCGCGGCCGCACCGTGGCGGTCCGGCGCACCGTTCCCGGGCGCCCGGCGATCGACGTTCTCGCGGAGGTCGTGCCGCGCGTCGTGGGAACGCTCACCTTCCCCAAGACGATGCGATGGGGGAGCGGCGAGCGGTCCTTCGTGCGCCCGGTCCGCGGCGTGCTCGCGCTCTTCGGGGGCCGCGTGGTCCCCCTCGAGCTCCTGGGAGTCGCCGCCGGCAACTCGACGGTCGGACACCGCGTCCTCTCCGACGGTCCCCTGACCGTGACCGGCGCCGCCGACTACCTGCAGAAGCTCCGGGGCGCGTACGTCGAACCGGACGGCGAGATCCGGCGGGCCGCGATCCTCGAGTCCGCGCGCCGGCTCGCCACGCAGGTCGGGGGCCGGATCGACGCGGACTCGGACCTCACGGCGGTGCTCGCGGACCTCGTCGAGTGGCCCGGTCTCGTTCGAGGGGCGTTCGATCCGCAGTTCCTGGAGCTCCCGGAGGAGATCACGACGACCGCCATGCGCGTCCACCAGAAGTTTCTCCCGGTCCGCGCGGCCGACGGCCTCCTGCCGCACTTCATCGCGGTGATGGACAACGCCGTCGACCCGCGCGGTTTCATCGCGAAGGGCAACGAGTGGGTTTTGAACGCGCGCCTGGCCGACGCGCGTTTCTTCTTCCGCGAGGACTCCCGGGAAACCCTGGAGTCGCGCCTCCCGGAGCTCGAGCGCCTGACGTTCCAGGACCGCCTCGGAAGCTACGCCGCCAAGGCGGCGCGGCTCGAAGAGCTCTCCGCGGCCATCGCGGGGGTGGTCGGGCTCCCCGAGATCGCGTCCGACGCCCGCACGGCGGCGCGGCTCTCGAAGGCGGACCTCGTGACGCGGATGGTGCGGGAGTTCACCGACCTCCAGGGAGTGATGGGCGGCCTCTACGCCCGCGCCGAAGGTCAGCCCGAGCCGGTGTGGAAGGCGATCTACGACCAGTACCGACCGCAGGGAGCCGCGGACGACCTTCCCCGAACCGAGACGGGAGCGGTCCTGTCGCTCGCCGACCGTTTCGACACCATGGCCGGCCTATTTCGCGTGGGTCTTCTCCCGACCGGATCCCGCGATCCCTACGGGCTGCGCCGCGCCGCGGCCGGCGCCGTCGCCATTGCGGTCTCGCGGCGGTGGCGCCTCGACTGGAAGACGATCGCGCGGAAGGCGCTCGACCTCTACCCGCCGGATCTCGGGGGCCTCGAGCCGGAAGCCGCGCTCGGCGAGATGGAGACTTTCTTCCGGGATCGCGTGCGCAACCACCTGGAGCGCTCGGGATCCCCCTACGACGAGGTTTCGGCGGTCGTCAACGTCGGGCTCTGGGACTTCGCCGACGCGGCGGAGCGTGCGTCCGCCCTGACCGAGGCGCGGCGCCGGCTGGACTTCCGCTCCCTCGTCCTGGCGTTCAAGCGGATCCGCAACATCCTGGGGGCCGCGCCCGCCGGAGAGCCCGCGGCCGAGCTCTACCGGGAAGACGCGGAGCGCGCGCTCGCCTCCGACTTTCTGGCGGCGAAGGGGCTTCTCCGAGATCTCGTTGCCAAACGCCACTACTCCGAGGCGCTGGAGACGATCGCCTCGATCGCGCCGGCTCTCGACCGCTTCTTCGTCGACGTGCTCGTGAACGCGCCGGAGGAGGACCTGAAACGAAACCGTCACGCGCTGCTCTCCGCCATCCAGCTGGAGTTCACGAAGATCGCGGACTTTTCTGAGATCGTGGTCGAGAAGTAGCCTCCCGTTCCGGCTGACAGCTGATAGCTTCCTCCTCCATGAAACGCGTTTTCTTTTTCGGCGACGGCATCGCGGAGGGGAAGGGACTCGGCAAGGAGAGGCTGGGGGGCAAGGGATCCGGCCTGGCCGAGATGACGGCCCTCGGAATTCCGGTGCCCCCCGGATTCACGATCGACACTTCCGTCTGCCTCGACTACATCCGCACGCGGGACCTCGAAAGCCTGAAGCCGGAAGTCGAAGAGGCCCTCGCGCGGCTGGAGCAGGCGACGACCCGGAAGTTCGGCGACCCGAAGAACCCGCTCCTCGTCTCCGTCCGATCCGGCGCGCGATCCTCGATGCCCGGAATGATGGACACCATCCTGAATCTCGGCCTGACGTCGGCGGCGGTTCTCGGCCTCGCCGCGTCGGCCGGAGAGCGGTTCGCGCTCGACTGCCGCCGGCGGTTCATCCAGATGTACTCCGCGATCGTTCTCGGCGTGCCCCGGGAGCCGTTCGAGGAATTCCTGACGGCTCGCCGCGCCGAGAGGGGCGCGGGGTCGGACGCGGACCTCACAGCGGAGGATCTGCGCTGGGTCGTTCAGCGCTACGAGGAGCTCGTCCGGAAGCACTCGGGCGCGCCGTTTCCGGACGATCCCCGGGAACAGCTGTGGGGCGCCATCGGCGCCGTTTTCCGGTCGTGGGACAACGACCGCGCGAAGGAATACCGCCGTCTCTACCGCATCCCGGAGGACTGGGGAACCGCGGTGAACGTCCAGGCGATGGTTTTCGGAAACCGGGGCGAAAGCTCGGCGACCGGAGTGGCGTTCACGCGCAACCCGGCGACGGGCGAGAAGCGTTTTTACGGAGAGTTTCTGCCCAACGCCCAGGGCGAGGACGTCGTCGCGGGGATCCGCACACCGCGCCCGCTCGGCTCCGACGGGTCCGGCACGTCGCTCGAGGAAACGATGCCGGAGGCGTACGCCGGGCTGCTTTCCGTGCGCGACCTCGTCGAGAAGAGTTTCCGCGACATGCAGGACCTCGAGTTCACGATCGAGGAAGAGCGGCTGTACATCCTCCAGACGCGCAACGGCAAGCGAACCGGGTTCGCAGCGGTGCGGATCGCGACCGAGATGGTCACCGAAGGCTTGATCGACGAGAACGAAGCGGTCCTCCGGGTCGAGCCCGAGCAGCTCGTCCAGCTTCTCGCTCCGCTCTTCCCGCTCGCCGAAAAGGAGGCCGCGATCAAGGCCGGCCGGCTCCTGGCGAAGGGCCTTCCCGCCGGACCCGGGGCGGCCTGCGGCCGCATCGCCTTTACGGCGAAGCGCGCGGTCGAAATGGCCGGGAAGGGCGACCCCGTCGTGCTCGTGCGGGTCGAGACGTCTCCGGAGGACATCGCGGGCATGAATGCGGCCGCCGGAATCTTGACGACCCGCGGGGGCGCGACGTCGCACGCAGCCGTGGTCGCTCGAGGGATGGGCAAGACCTGCGTCGTGGGAGCGGGCGACATCACCGTGAACGAGGAGCGCCGGGAGCTCTCGGCGCGCGGCCTGTCGGCGAAGGAGGGCGACTTTCTCTCGGTGGATGGCACCTCCGGCGAAGTCATCCTGGGGCAGCTCCCCACGGAGCCCTCGGAGATCCTGCGCGTGCTGATCGATCGGTCGCTCTCTCCGAAGGAGTCTCCTCTCTTCGCGGCCTTCAACCACCTGCTGGAGTGGGCCGACCGGGTTCGCCGCCTCGGAATCCGGGCGAACGCGGACACGCCCAACGACGCGCGCGTCTCGGTCCTCTTCGGCGCCGAGGGGATCGGCCTGTGCCGCACGGAGCACATGTTCTTCGGCGAGAACCGGATCTCGGCGGTCCGGCAGATGATCGTGGCCGAGAACGAGGCGGACCGGCGAACGGCTCTCGCGAAGCTGCTCCCGATCCAGCGCGAGGACTTCGTCGGGATCTTCCGCGAGATGGGGGAGCGGCCGGTCACGATCCGTCTCCTCGATCCGCCGCTGCACGAGTTCCTGCCGCACGAGGACGACGCCGTCCAGCGCACCGCGAAGGACCTCGGAATCCCGGCCGAGAAGCTCAAGGAGCGGGTCCGTGCGCTCGCGGAGTCGAATCCGATGCTCGGCCACCGCGGTTGCCGCCTCGGGGTCACGTACCCCGAGATCTACGAGACTCAGGTTCGGGCGATCTTCGAGGCGGCGGCCGCGGCGCGCCGCGAGGGCCTGCGGCCGAGGCCCGAAGTCATGATCCCGCTCGTCGGGACGAAGGGCGAGTTCGACACCCTGAAGGTCCTCGTGGACGAAACGGCCCGCAAGGTGTCGCAGGAGACGGGGGAGGAGATCTCCTACCACGTCGGGACGATGATCGAGATCCCGCGCGCCGCGCTCCGCGCCGCGGAGATCGCCGAGAACTGCGACTTCTTCTCCTTCGGCACGAACGACCTCACCCAGATGACCTACGGGTACTCGCGCGACGACGCGGGTTCTTTCCTGCCGGCCTACATCAAGGCCGGAATTCTGCCGGACGACCCGTTCGCGACGATCGACCAGCCTGGCGTGGGCGAGCTCGTCGCCGTCGCCACGAAGCGCGGGCGGGAGGCGAAGCCCGGTCTGAAAGTGGGCGTCTGCGGGGAGCACGGCGGAGATCCGCGGTCGATCTCCTTCTTCCACGGGGTGGGTCTCGACTACGTGTCCTGTTCCCCTTTCCGGGTGGCCGTCGCGCGGCTCGCCGCGGCGCACGCCGCCCTCTCCGGAGCCGCCACCCACTCGTCGACGGCATGAGCGTCCTCGCGGCCGCAATCTTTCTTCTGATGCGCGCCCCGGCGACGACGATTCCTCCGGCTGACCTCATTCTCGTCTCCGGTCGGATCTGGACCGGAGACCCCGCGCGACCGGAGGCCACGGCCCTCGCCGTGCGCGCCGGACGGATCGTCGCGGTGGGCAGCGACGCGGAGATCCGGGGATTTCGGGGCCCGAAGACCACCGTCGTGGACGGGAAGGATCGTCGCGTCGTCCCGGGCTTCATCGACTGCCACACCCACATGTCGATGGGCGGTTTCAACCTGCTGGGCGTCGATCTGCGTCACACGAAGGATCCGGCGGACTTCACTCGCCGGCTGGCCGAGTTCGCGAAGACGCGGCCCCCGGGCCTCTGGATGACCGACGGGGCCTGGGACCACCAGGTGTGGGCCAATCCCATCCTGCCGACCCGCGCGCTGCTCGATCCCGCGACCGGGGACCGGCCGGCGTGTTACTCCCGCACCGACGGGCACATGATGGTCTGCAACAGCCTCGCGCTGAAGCTCGCGAACGTCACGCGCGCCACGAAGGATCCGCCGGGGGGCGTCGTCGTCAAGGACGCGGCGGGCGAGCCGACCGGCGTGCTCAAGGACGCGGCGATGGATCTCGTCGGCGCCGTGCGTCCACCGCGCACGCGCGCCGAGGTGCGGGAGGCGCTCGTGACGGCACTGCGCCACGCCGCCGAGAACGGCGTGACGTCCGTGCAGGACCTCCCGGGAGACGCCCGCGACCTCGACGTCTGGGAGGAGCTGCGCAACGAGGGAAAGCTGACGACCCGGGTCAGCTACCGCCCGTCGCTTGCGGCCTGGGAGAAGGCGCGCGACCGCCGCGCGGCGATGAAGAACGACGAGTGGTTGCGGGTCGGAGGCGTCAAGGGCTACATGGACGGCTCGCTGGGGTCGGGAACGGCCCTCTTCTACGAGCCGTACACGAATGTGGATCTGACCCCCTCCGGGGATCAGACCCCCCCAGCGCCTACCGGGATGTATGCGTCCGAGGCGATCCCGCTCGAGAAGCTCGAGGCGCGGGTGGCGGGCGCCGACGCGGCCGGCCTTCCGGTCGAGGTCCACGCGATCGGCGACCGCGCGAACGCCGAGATCCTGGACGTGTTCGAGCGGGTCGCGAAGAAGAACGGACCCCGGGATCGCCGCTTCCGGATCGAGCACGCGCAACACCTGCGGCGCGACGACATCCCACGGTTCGCGAAGCTCGGCGTGATCGCCTCGATGCAGCCCTACCACGCGATCGACGACGGGCGGTGGGCCGAGAAGCGGATCGGTCTCGAGCGGTGCCGGACGACGTACGCGTTCCGGTCGCTTCTCGACGCGGGCGCAACCGTCGTCTTCGGATCGGACTGGGACGTCGCGCCGCTCTCGCCTCTCTCCGGCATCGACGCGGCCGTCAACCGCCGTACCCTCGACGGGCGCCACCCCGCCGGCTGGATCCCGGAACAAAAAATCTCCGCGCTCGAGGCGCTCCGCGCCTACACGGTGGCCGCGGCCTTCGCCGGCCTCGAGGAGAAGGACAAGGGGACGCTCGCGGCCGGCCGGCTCGCCGACTTCGTCATCCTCTCGGGCGACCCGCTCGCCGTGCCCGCCGGACAGCTCGACCGCGTCCGGGTCGAGGCCACGGTCGTCGGCGGCCGGGTCGTTTTCCCGCTCTGATTCGGGGGCGCATAGACTCGCCCGAAATGGCGAAGATCCGCCGGCTCTCGAGCGAGGTCATCGACCGCATCGCCGCGGGCGAGGTCGTCGAACGGCCGGCGTCGGTCGTCAAGGAGCTGATGGAGAACGCGCTCGACGCCGGCGCCACGCGGCTCGACGTCGAGATCGACAGGGGGGGGATCCAGCGGATCCTGGTGCGCGACGACGGTTGCGGAATGTCGGCGGAGGACGCCCGACTCGCCCTGGAGCGTCATGCGACGTCGAAGATCGCGACCGATGCGGACCTCGCCGCGGTTGCGAGCTACGGGTTCCGGGGCGAGGCGCTCCCGTCGATCGCCTCGGTCTCGCGCCTGACGCTCACGACCTCGGACGGCTCCTCCCCCGAAGCCGTCCGGATCCGCGTCGACGCCGGCCGGTCCTCGGCCGCAGAGCCCGCGGCGCGGCCGCGAGGCACCGACGTTCTCGTGGAGGACCTCTTCGCGAAGACCCCGGCCCGGCAGAAGTTCCTCGCGTCGCCCGAGGCGGAGTCCCGGGCGACGGCCGCCGCCGTGACCCGCGCGGCGCTGTCCAACCCGTCCGTCGCATTCTCCTTCCGATCCGGCAAGCGCGAGATCCTGGATGCCCCCTCCGCCGTGGATCGCGCCGCTCGGATCCTGCAGCTCTTCGGTCGGGAAACGCTGGGGGAGCTCGAGTCGTTCGAGGCGCGCGCCGGGCCCTTGAAGGCCACGGGTTTCGCCACCCGCGGCTCCGTCACCTTTCCGACCCGGCGCTACCAGTACCTGTTCGTCAACGGCCGGCCGGTGGAGGATCGCGCGCTCTCCCGGGCGATCCTCCAGGCGTCGCGGGACGCCATCCGCACCGACCGGCATCCGGCCGTCTTCCTCTACGTGACCGCGGGACCCGGCGCCGTGGACGTGAACGTCTCTCCGGCGAAAACCCAGGTCCGCTTCGCCGAAGCCGGCACCGCGTTCCGGCTGGTGTACCACGCCGTGCACTCCGCTCTCCTCGCGGGAAAGGAGGAGCGCCGGCTGAAGTCAGTTCCAACCGAAAGCCACGTGTCCGAACCGCGCGACGCCTATCCCCTCGAAGTCCCGCTGCCCCCCGTCCCGGGCGCACCCGTGGGTGTGCCGTCCATCCCCAGACCCGAGGCGCCTCCCGAGCCCGTCGAGAAGAAGCTTCCGGAGCTCGTGCTCATCGGGCAGCACCGCGAGTCGTTTCTCGTGGCGTCCGGTCCGGAAGGACTTCTCCTGATCGATCAGCACGCCGCCCACGAGCGGATCCTGTACGAGCGCATCCGCGACCGCCTCGCCGCGGGGAGGATCCTCGCGCAGCGGCTTCTTCTGCGGGCGCTCTTCGAGGCGTCTCCCGAAGAGGTGGAGGTCCTCGCGGCCCACTTCGAGGGCCTTTCCGCGGCGGGGTTCGAGATCGAGCCGATGTCGGGCCGCTCGTATGCCATCGCCGCTCTTCCGGCGGAGGCGACCGACCGCGAGCCCGCGGAGACCCTGCACGAAGTTCTCGCGGGGCTCTCCGGGGAGGGGGCCTCGGACGCGGAGCGCCGGCGCGACCGACTCGCGGCGGCCCTCGCGTGCCGTTCGGCCGTGACCATTCGCTATCACCTGGCGCCCGAAGAAATCCGGAGGCTCCTGTCGGACTGGATGAAGACGTCCGACCGCTTCACGTGCCCCCACGGTCGGCCGGTCGTGCTCCTGATGACGGACGAGGAGCTGGAGAAGTACTTCAAGAGGAGGTAGCCCGCGATGGACAGGAGAACATTTCTCGAAGGGATGGTCGCCGGGGCCGCCGTTCTCGGCTGGCCGCTGCCGGCGGGGTCGGCCACGCTCGATCCGGTGAAGGCGGAGATCGTGAAGCGGCACGCCGAATCCGTGCGCCGGCTGCAGGAGTGGATCCAGCAACCTTCGATCGCGGCCGAGAACAACGGCATGTCGGAAGGGTGCGAAATGATGATCCGGCTCCTCAAGGACGCCGGCTTCGACACCGCGGTCCGCGTTCCGACCGACGGACATCCCGGCGTCTTCGCGACGCTCGATGCCGGCGCACCTCGAACCGTCGGCGTCTACTTCATGTACGACGTGAAGCAGGTGGACCCGGCGGAGTGGACTTCCCCGCCGTGGGCGGCCGCTCTGATCGACAAGCCCGGACTCGGAAAGATCATGGTGGGTCGCGGCGCCGTCAACCAGAAGGGGCCCGAGGCTGCTCTCCTCGCGGCGCTCCACGGTTTCCGCGGAGTCGGGAAAAAGCCGCCGGTCAACCTCGTTCTCGTCGCGGAGGGCGAGGAGGAGATCGGGTCGCCGCACTTCGCGCAGATCGTCCGCCGGCCCGAGATCCAGGCGGCGCTGTCCCGCTGCACCGGGGTCTTCATGCCCTCCGCGGAGCAAGAGCTCGACGGCAGCGTGATGATCAGCCTCGGCGCGAAGGGAATCGTGGAGCTCGAGCTCACGTCGACCGGCGAGCGCTGGGGCCGCGGCCCGAAGAAGGACATCCACTCCAGCAACAAGGCGCGGGTGGACAGCCCCGCGTGGCACCTCGTGCAGGCGCTCCACACGCTCGTTTCCGCCGACGGGAACACGCCCGCGATCGAGGGCTTCGCCGACAAGGCCCGGCCGATCTCCTCGGTGGAGAAGATGATGGTCGCGACGGGCGCCCGCCGGATGGACGAGCGCCTGACGAAGAGCCAGCTGGGCGTCGACAAGTGGATCAACGACGCGAGTTGGGTCGAAGCTCTCGAGCGGCTGGTCTCGAGCCCCACCGTCAACATCGAGGGTCTGGTCGGCGGCTACACGGGTCCCGGTGGGAAAACCATCCTCCCTCACAAGGCGGTCGCGAAGCTCGACCTCCGCCTCGTGCCCGACATGAAGGCGTCCGAAGCGCTGGCAGCCTTGAAGAACCACCTCGCGAAGCACGGCTTCGGGGACATCGAGGCCCGGATGACCGGAGGGTACGACCCCACGAGCACCGCGGGCGACGCTCCGCTCATCCGGGCGCAGGGGTCGGTCTACCGCCGCGGCGGAATCGAGCCGATGATGTGGCCGCGCACCGCCGGGTCCTGGCCCGGGTACGTGTTCACGGGAGAACCGCTCTCGCTCCCGGCCGGGCACTTCGGCCTCGGGCAGGGCGACGGCGCGCACGCTCCCGACGAGTACTACCTGATCGACTCGGCGAACCCGAAGGTCCAGGGGTTCGACGGCGCCGCGCAGTCCTTCGTGGACTACCTCGCCGAGCTGGCGACAGTGGGCTGACCGCGGAGTGGGTCTGATCTCCGAAGTTGACTTAGAGGTGGGTCTGATCCCCGTAGGGGGTCAGATCCACATTGGTTGAAACAGGGTCTGACCCTACCGCGAAGTTGTTGAAAGGTGAGGGGGTCAGACCCTCTCACGAGGATCAGACCCCCTGCCTTGCTCAGGACCGCGGCGGCCAGACCTCCGTCGCGTTGGAGCGGCGCTTCTTGATCACGTAGGTGGTGATCAGGATCAGGCCGAAGAGGATGAACGACGCCGGCGCAAGCCAGTCCTCAACGACCGCCCAGAACGCATCGAGGTCGACGTAGCGGTCGAGGAGCCACAGCGTGCCGAGGCCGACGAGGATGACGCCCCACGTGAGGCTGGACGTCGACTCCCGGGCGGCGCGAAGAGTCGGCTCCGAGGCGAGGCCCGCCGTTTCGACCTGACCCGAGTTGATCGCCTTCGCCTGGCGGACCGCGTCGATGATCCCGAAGAACCAGATGAACGCGATTCCCATCCCGAAGATCGGCGTCAGGTGGCCGCCCATGAAGCCCGAGCTGACCGCCCAGATGCAGCCGACGAACACGGCCGCGACCTTGAAGCTGCGCTGGTACAGCCCGAGGTAGAGGTGCCCGAGGCCCGGGAAAATCCCGGAAAGAATTCCGGCCAGACCGGGCGACTTCTTCTCGACCACCACCGTCGGAACGGCGCGGGGCAGCGCGGGCTCCGTGGCGTATACCGGGGGTGGAGGCGGGGGCAGGCCGGCCGGCGGTGCCTGGCTGTCGTAGCGGTTGTCTTCGACCATTTGCTTTCTCCTCTTCGGGCCCTTCAAGCCCGCCAGTTCATAATCGACGTCTCTTTCTCTCTAAACGCACCGCGGCCGTCCCGGTTCCGTGGCCGGTCGCCGCCGCGCTCTTTCGTCGTCGACGTCTTCCAGATCAGTCCGACCGCGTTGGACACCGCGGCGCGTCCGTATCCGCCGGCGCGCCCCTTCCACACTGCAAACGTGCGCGCGAGCTTTTCCTGCATCGCGCCCAGTCGGTCGGAGAGCGAGCTCTCCGCGACGGTCACGGCCGCGCGGGTGTTCTGGCCGATCCCTCCGGTCCGGACCCGCCGCGCGAGGTCCGCCGGGTTGAAGCCGAGGAGCATCACGACGACCGCCGCTCCGTAGGCCAGGCCGATCGCGGCCTTCGGATCGAGGATCCACGACCAGAGCCTCTTCTCCCGGCGCGGGCGGGCCGCGGTCAGCCGCGCCGCGAGCCAGGGAGGCGGGATCGGGTCGGCGAGCTCGCGCGACGCGAAGAGCACCGCAGCGGCCTCCGAGCATCCCTCGCACCGGGAGAGGTGACTGGCGAGCCGGCGCTCCTCGTCCGTGCCGAGCTCCTTTTCGATCGCGAGGGGCAGGAGCCGCTCCGCGCCGTCGCACGAGACGGTCGTGCGGGGGATCGAGAGCAGCTTCGAGCGGAGAGAGTGCGGCACCGGCGGGGCCTGCAGTCCCACCGACATCTGCTCCGCGGTCTCCACGTCGGCGGAGAGCACGCGGCACGTCGGGCAGCCCTTCGCGTGGCGATGGACCTCCTCCGCCGGCGCGCCCGCGAGGAAAAGCCGTTCGATCTCGCCGCAGCTCACAGGACACCTCCGGCGGCGAGGGCGAGAGACTGGAACGCCCCGGCGGTCCCGCGCTTCTCGTGCCGCTCCCGGATCCGCAGGGCGACCTCGGCGCGAGCGCGAAACAGCCGCGACTTGACCGTGCCGTCGGGCAGACCGAGCGCCTTCCCGATCTCGTCGTAGGCCAGCCCGTCCAGGTCGCGAAGCACGAGGATCTCGGCGAGGTCCTCGGGGATCTCGGCGAGCGCCCAGAAGAGGAGCTTCGTCCGCTCCTTCTTCAGGGTTTCCGCGGCCGGGTCGTCGTCGGACTTCAGAAGGGGGACGACCGCGTCGTCGCTGATGAACCGGAAGGACTTCTCCCGCTTCTTGCGCCGATACCGGTCGATGCAGAGGTTTCGGGAAAGTGAGAGGAGCCACGCGACCAGGGGGAAGCTGCCGTCGTAGCGGTGGAGGTTTTCGAAGGTCTTCAGGAAGATCTCCTGCGAGAGCTCCTCGGCGTCCTCCCGGTTGAGGGTGAAGTGATAGGCGACGGAGTAGACCTTCTGGCCGAAGCGGTCGACGAGGTCTCTCCAGGCGTCGTCTTCCCCCTGCCGGCAGCGATCTACGAGGCTCTTTTCTTCGGCGCTCACGTTTCCTCTCGCCCCTGTAAACGCAGGCCCGGGCGGAATGTTCGGAGGCCGCTCGGGCCTGCCCTCTTGATCTGAAGGGACTTAGCGGGACCTCGCGGGCTCGAAAGCCAGCTCCCGGACCTTTTCGGGAAAGAGCGAATACCCCAGGAGCTTGTAGCAGAGCTTGGCCACCAGGAAGTCGGGGGCGCGGTTGCCGGGCAGCGGGGAGTGCTCGACCACGTCCGCTCCGACGATGCGCTTCTCGGCCGCGACACGCCGCAGAATCTCCAGGGTCTGCTCCCAGGTGCCCCCGCCCGGCTCCGGCGTGCCGGTGCCCGGAACGAGCGAGCCGTCGAAGAAATCCACGTCGAAGGTGACGTAGACACTTTCCGTCAGCCGCGCGAGCGCCTCCGGCATCCACTCGTCGATCCGCGGGAGCCGCCGGTTGGAGACGATGAGGAGTTTTTTCTCGCGCGCGAACTCGACCTCCTCCCTGGAGATCGAACGGATGCCGACGTGGACGCTCGGCAGGCCGGTTTCGAGAAACCGCCGGGCCGCGCAGGCGTGCGAGTGGCGGTCACCCTCGTACTCGTCGCGCAGGTCGCCATGGGCGTCGAAGTGGAGGATGGACAGTCCGGAGTAGCGGGCGTGGTGCGCCCGGATGGGCCCGGTCGCGATGGCGTGCTCTCCCCCGAGAGTGAGGACGAAGCGCGGTCGGGTCAGGAGCTCGGAGACGACGCCCTCGAGCCCCTCGACGCAGGCTTCCGGCTCCATCCGATCCGGCAGCCACTGGGGCATGGTGTGAATTCCGACCTTCGCGACCTCCTCGTCGAGCTCGTCGTCATAGAGCTCCACGTAGCGGGACGCTTCGATAATGGCCGCCGGCCCGTTGCGGGTCCCGACGCCGTAGGAGACGGTCCGCTCGTAGGGGACCGGCAGGACGACGACGCGCGCGCCGTCCAGCGTGTTTTCCGTCTCGGGGATTCCGAGGAAGTTGTTGGAGAGGAACATGAGTTGAGTTTATGCGAGGTGTCAGGGAACCTTACGGACGTCCCCTGCCACCTCTCCGTCTTCGTCGCGGCCGGGCTGGTGCCGACGCGGCGATGAAGTGGTCCCTGGCGCTTTTGACCCTCTGGTCGAGCGTTCTCCACTCCGAGACCAGCTCTTCGCCCCGTCCGGTTGCCATGGCGTTCAGCTCGAAGATGTCGAGCGCAATCGGGAACGCCTCCCGCAGCGCGAGCCGCCGCGTCGCGACGCGGCCGTCGGGCCGGTGAGACAAACGGCCTACTGTCGCGAGCGCCTGCTTGATCCGATGGGAAACGGCGTTCGGCAGCGCCATCCGGATCGAAACGGGCGTCACGATGTCTTCCAGGATCGTCGCGAGTCGCCCCGGATCGGGGTCCGACAGGTCGAGCTCGGCCAACCTCGAACGCACGACCGGCAGGAAGAAGAGCGAGAACAGCACGGCGTCATCGAAGGAACGGCCCCGCCGCCGCTCGGCGTCGAGGACGTCCAAGAGCGCCCAGAAGAGGTGGCCGGTTCCGTGGGGATGGTCCGGGTCGATCTCCCGCAGGACGTGGGCGAGCTCCGGGAGAAGGACGTCCAAGAGCCCGACCTCCCGCAGGAGAAGGAACGTCGGAAGGGCGTGGCCTCCCCGGAGCGACTGGGAGAGCTCTTCGGTCACGCGCGGCGGAGCGGATTTCGCGATCTCCTTCCGGTGGTCGAGGATCGCCTCGTAGGAGTCCGGGGTGATCGCGAACCCCAGCCGGCTCGCGAACTCGACGGCGCGCATCATGCGCACGGGGTCCTCGCGGAACCGCACGTCGGGGTCCCCGATCGTGCGGATGAGCCCGGCGTCGAGGTCGTCTAAGCCGCCGACGTAGTCGATGACGGAATAGTCGGCGATGTTGTAGAAGAGCCCGTTGATCGTGAAGTCGCGCCGCAGGGCGTCCTCGCGGGCAGTGCCGAAGACGTTGTCCGAGGTCATGAGGAGCTCCGGAGCGTCCGGGTCGAGCGGCTCGGGCCGGCGCCGGAACGTCGCCACCTCGACGACCTTTCCGTCGGAAAAAAGGATGTGGGCGAGCCGGAACCGCCGTCCAATCAGGCGGCAGTTGCGGAAGAGCTTTCGGACGGCCTGCGGCGATGCGTCCGTGCCCAGGTCGAAATCCTTCGGCGTCCGGCCGAGAAGGAGGTCGCGCACGCTGCCTCCCACGAGGTAGGCCTTGTACCCCGCGCTCCGGAGCCGGTAGAGCACCTTCAGGGCCTCCGGATCGATCCGGCTGCGGGAGATCGGGTGTTCGCTGCGCGGGCGAACACGGGGAAGGATCTCTTCGGGGACGTTTCCTCCAGCCTCCGCGGCCGGCGAGGTCAGAATCGGGATATCGGGTTGCAGCGGTTCATTCTCCACGGGCGTCTCATACGGTTGCCGACGCCTCGTTGCCGTTCGCGACCTTCGGGAGCCGGCCGATCGTCGGCCCGCGTCGCGGTCGCATCAAAGGGTGATTGTAGCTCAACTGTCTGATCGAATTGAGGTTTTGACTTTGCTTCGGCCTCTGCGAAAGAATACGCAATCTTTTCTGACGACCCGACGAGGAGGATTCCGAGAATGAAATCACGTGTGCTTCGGGCGGTTCTTCTGATCGCCGCGGTCGCCGCCATCGTCTTCCTGCCGGCCGGCTGCAAGCGGGGGGGCGGCGACGAGATTCTCATCGGCGAGTACGGCTCCCTGACCGGGACTACGGCCACGTTCGGGCAATCCACGAACAACGCGATCCAGATGGCCTTCGACGAGATCAACGCGGCCGGGGGACTCCTCGGAAAGAAGGTCCGGGTCGCGGTCGAGGACGACCAGTCGAAGCCGGAAGAGGCCGCGACGGCCGTCACGAAGCTGATCAACCAGAACCACGTCGTCGCCATGCTGGGCGAGGTTTCCTCGTCCCGCTCGTTGGCCGCGGCTCCGATCTGCCAGGCCAACGCCGTGCCGATGATCTCACCGTCTTCCACCAATCCGCGCGTGACGCAGGTCGGCGACTACATCTTCCGGGTGTGCTTCATCGACCCGTTCCAGGCCGAGGTCGGGGCACGCATTGCGTGGGAGATCCTGAAGGTCAAGAAGGTCGCCATCCTGTCGGACGTCCGCAACGACTACTCCGTCGGCCTCCAGACCTTCTTCCGGCAGCACTTCAAGGGGTTCGGGGGAGAGGTCGTCGCGGAGCAGTCTTACAGCGAAGGGGACTCCGACTTCCGCGCACAGCTCACGCAGATCAAGTCGGCGAACCCCGAAGCCATCTACGTCCCGGGCTACTACACCGAGGTCGCCACGATCGCGCGCCAGGCGCGGGAGCTCGGCATCACCGTGCCTCTCGTGGGCGGCGATGGCTGGGACTCCCCCCGCCTGTGGGAGATCGGCGGCGAGGCGTTGAACGGCTGCATGTTCTCGAACCACTACTCGGTCGACGACCCGTCTCCGGCGGTCCAGAAGTTCGTCGCGGACTACCGCAAGAGGTACAACCAGGTGCCCGACGCCCTTGCGGCTCTGGGTTACGACGCTGCGAGGATCCTCGCCGACGCGATGACCCGGGCGGGGTCGTCCAAGGGCGACAAGGTCCGGGACGCGCTCGCGGCCACGAAGGATTTCGCGGGTGTGACCGGGTCGATCACGATCAACGCCGAGCGCAACGCGGTCAAGCCCGCGGTCGTTCTGAAGATCGAGAACGGCAAGTTCGTCTTCGTGACGAGCGTCAAGCCGACAGGGACCTAGGGCGGTCGGGCCGAAGAAGCGCCCGTGGGCTTTCGGCCCGAGCTGACAGCTGAGAATTGATGGCTGACAGCTAATTTCATGACGACGTTCCTGCAGCAGCTCGTCAACGGGATCTCGCTCGGCTCGATCTATGCGCTGATCGCGCTCGGCTACACCATGGTCTACGGCGTGCTGCGGCTCATCAACTTCGCGCACGGCGACGTCTACATGCTGGGCGCGTACGTGGGGTACTACCTTTCCCGCAAGCTCAAGGGGGACGAGCCGTCTCTCGTCAATGCGCTCCTCGTCATGCTCGGGGCGATGCTCGCCTGCGCGGTCATCGGCATCATCATCGAGCGCTTCGCGTACCGACCGGTCCGACGGGCCGCGCGGCTGACGCTCCTCATCACCGCGATCGGCGTGTCCCTGTTCATCGAGAACGCGGCCCAGCTCGTCTTCGGCCCGGACCCGAAGTTCTTCCCGTCGCTCGCTCCGCGCGCCGACTTCATCGTCGGCGGCGTCCGGCTGACGAGCGAGCAGCTCACGGTCATCAGTGTGTCCTTCATCCTGATGATCCTCCTGCGCTTCTTCATCATGAAGACGCGCACGGGCAAGGCAATGCGGGCGGTCTCCTTCAACCTCGACGCGGCGAAACTGATGGGCATCTCGACCGACAGCATCATCGCCATCACTTTTGCGCTGGGGTCGGCGCTCGCGGCCGCCGCCGGAGTGCTCATCGGGATGCAGATCCCCAAGATCGACCCGCTGATGGGCATCAACTACGGTCTGAAGGCCTTCGTCGCGGCGGTGCTCGGGGGGATCGGCAACATACCGGGCGCGGTTCTCGGCGGCCTGCTGATCGGGGCCTCGGAGGTCATGGTCGTCGGCTACCTTTCCTCGACGTTCCGCGATGCGATCGCGTTCGGCATCCTCATCCTCGTCCTGCTCATTCGCCCGCAGGGAATCCTCGGGCGGACTCAGAAGGAGAAGGTGTGAGGGGGTTCGTCCCCGCCGTCGTCTACGTGGGCGTCCTCTTTCTAGCGAACGCCCTCATGACCGGCGGGCTCGTCCCGGGGTTCTCGATCTCCCCCTACTACCTGCAGATCCTGTCGCTGGCCGGAATCAACATCATCCTGGCCGTGAGCCTGAACCTCATCAACGGTTTCACCGGGCAGTTCTCGATCGGTCACGCGGGATTCATGGCGATCGGCGCCTACGTCTCCGCCTACCTGACGTCGACGTTCGGCGATCGAATCCGCGGCTCGCTCGGAGTGCTTCCGGAGTCCATCCAGAACGGAATCCTCCTACTGGTCGCGCTCGCCGCCGGAGCCCTGGTTGCGGCCTTCGCCGGATTTCTCGTGGGCGTGCCGTCGCTGCGGCTGCGCGGCGACTACCTCGCGATCGTGACCCTCGGATTCGGGGAGATCATCCGAGTCTTCATCCTCAACATCGACGTGGTCGGCGGCGCGCGCGGCTATTCCGGATTCCCGCGCCTCGCGAACTTCGCCTGGATTTACGTCTTTGCGGGGGCCACGATCCTCGTCGTTTCGCGCATCGTCCGGTCGTCCTTCGGGCGGACGCTCGTCGCGATCCGCGAGGACGAGATCGCCGCGGAGGCGATGGGGGTGAACACGACCCGCGCCAAGGTGATCTCCTTCGTGGTCTCGTCGGCCATGGCCGGGGTCGCGGGCGGCCTCTTTGCCCACTACCTCATGTACCTGCACACGAACTCGTTCACGTTCATCAAGTCCTTCGAGATCATCATCATGATCGTCATCGGGGGACTCGGGTCCATCACCGGCTCGGTCCTGGGGGCCGTGCTCTACATCGTTCTGACCGAGGGCCTGCGGGAGTTCGCGCAGTACCGCATGGTGCTGTTCTCGCTGCTTCTCATCATCATCATGATCGTGCGGCCCCAGGGGATCCTGGGACACCGCGAGCTCTGGTCCTTCTTCCCGCGCCGGAGGCGGGTCGAGCCCGCGCCGCCCGCCGTGACGGGCTGAGACACGGCCGTGGCGCTGCTCGACCTCTCTCACGTCACCATGCGCTTCGGCGGGCTGGTCGCGGTCAACAACCTCGACCTGTCGATCGAGCCGGGTCAGCTGTACGGGCTGATCGGCCCGAACGGCGCCGGCAAAACCACGGTGTTCAACGTCATCACGGGGGTCTACCGGCCGACGTCGGGCGAGATCAACTTCAAGGGAGAGCCCATCGTGGGGGAGCGCTCGGGCAAGATCACCCGGCGGGGCATTGCGCGGACGTTCCAGAACATCCGCCTGTTCGGGGAAATGACGGTGCTCGAGAACGTGAAGGTCGCCTCCCACTGCCGGCAGACCGCGGACCTCGC
>CAVXYF010000020.1:0-178008 GCA_963765835.1 uncultured Acidobacteriota bacterium
GGGCGGGCTGACGATGCCGATGGGCAGGTTGACGTAGAAGACCCAGTGCCAGCTGATGTTGTCGGTCAGGAAGCCGCCGAGCCATGGACCGATAAGAAACGAGACGCCGAACACGGCGCCGAAGAGGCCCTGGTACTTGCCTCGTTCAGCCGGCGTGAACAGGTCGCCGATGACCGCCAGCGCGATCGGGAAGAGCGCGCCCGCACCGATCCCCTGGATGCCGCGGAACAAAATCAGCTGCCACATCGTCTGGCTCAGACCGGAGAGTGCCGAGCCGATCAGGAACAGTGTGATGCCGATCATGAGCAACGGCTTGCGGCCGTACAGGTCGGACAGCTTGCCGTAGAACGGCACGGTGATCGTGGACGTGAGCAGGTAGATCGTCACTGCCCAGGTGTAGAGGTCGTTGCCGCCGAGGTCGGTGACGATCCGAGGCAACGCCGTGCCGACGACGGTCTGGTCGAGCGCGCCGAGGAACAGCCCGAGGAGGATCGCTCCCAGGATCTCGAACTTCTGCCGGCGACTCAGCCCGAGCGCCGGATCTTCCGCGACGGACGGCGTGCGGCCGTCGTCGACGGAGATGACTTCCGTCATGAGGTGACTCCCTTCGCGGGTCTGGTTGCGTCGGTCTGTGCGGCACCGCCTCGAGATGCTGCGTCGCCCACGATCCGGTCGTGGGCGTGGCTGTGGACGAAGAGATCTGGTTCCCGTGCGGCGAGGCTGGCGACGCCGTTGCGAAGGTCGTCGATCGCGGCCTGGAGCCGCTCGATCGCCGGCCCGCCCAGCTCGTGCAGGACCTTCCTTGCGACGTCCTCCTTGAGCATCTCGAAGGCACGGAGGGCATCCCGACCGGCGTCCGAGACCTTCACGAGCACGACGCGGCGGTCGTCCGGGACGCGGACCCGCTCGACGAGACCCCGTTCCTCCATCCGGTCGACGAGCCCGGTCGCGTTCGAGAGCGAGACGTCGAGGAGGTCGGCGAGCCGGCCCATCGGAAGGTCGCCGTGCCGGGCGAGCATCGCCATGACATGGATCTGCGTCATGCTGACGCCCTGCCTGAGGAGCCGCTCGCTGCCGATGCAGCGCAACTCGGCGAACGCCATGCCGAGCTGCGTCACGATCGCTTCGATACGCTCTGACTTGTCCGCGGTGTGGTCCTTGGTGATCATGCCCTTCACTGCCGACGGATTATTCTGATGAGGCGAAGTATTACACGGAATCGAATGGTTCCGTCAAGACGAATGGTTCAGCGCGACTGGAGGACTCGATGCGGTTCGTCCTGATGATCGAGGCCCAGCAGGGGCTCACCTACGACGAGCAGCTGGCGATCGCCCGGCGGGCCGAGGCGGCCGGCTTCGAGGGCTTCTTCCGCTCGGACCACTACTCGAGCTTTCCCGGCCCCGACGACAACCCGACCACCGATGCGTGGGCCGTGCTCGCCGGGCTGGCCCGCGAGACGTCAACGATCCGGCTCGGGGTCCTCGTATCGCCGGTCACGTTCCGAATGCCGGGCAACCTGGCAAAGCTCGGGGCCACGGTCCAGGCGATGAGCGGCGGACGGCTGGAGGTCGGATTCGGAGCCGGGTGGAACGAGGTCGAGCATGCGCGCCACGGCTTCCCGTTCCCGCCGATCGAGGAACGGGCCGACCGGCTCGAGGAAGCGCTGACCATCGTCCGCGGCCTCTGGGAGGAGCCCGACGGGTGGTCGTTCCAGGGTCGCCACTACCGGGTCGAGGACGCGCTGTTCCGCGCCCGGCCCGAACCCCGGCCGCCGATCATCGTCGGTGGGGAAGGGCGACCCCGCTCGATGCGGATCGCGGCGCGGTTCGCCGACGAGTTCAACCTCACCTCGAGCGGGCCCGACCGGGCCACGGAGAAGATGCGGCAACTCCGGGACGTGCTGGTCGCCGAAGGGCGGGATCCGGAGTCGATCCGCCGCTCCGTGATGGTCGGGGTGATGGTCGGCGCGGACGAGGCCGAGGTCGAGGCGCGGGGGCGCGACCTCATGGTCGCCCTCGATGCCGATCCGGACGGGCCATCCGACTGGCTCGAGGAGCGCCGCGCGCGCTGGGTCGTCGGGTCACCGGACCAGGCGCGGGAGATGGTTCGTCGGTTCGCCGCGGCTGGCATCGAGCGCCTGATGCTCCAGGACTTCCTGCCCCGGGACCTCGAGATGATCGACCTCATCGGCCGCGAGCTCATCGGCCTGGTCTGAGGCTGGGCGGACGGGGCGCCCCCGGAGCAACCTGTCCATATGCTCTCCCGATGAGCGCGGAGGAGGATCCAGGGCCCGCGATTTGGCCAGGGCGCTCACCCCGAGGCACACGTGGCCAACTCGCCGGCCCGAATCGGGCCAATTCGGCCTCCCTATGCCCGGCCGCGCTCTCCCGGCGAGCATTTGGACACCAGTGCGGGGGCGTGGGCATCGCTCGCGCAGCGAGGCGTCCAAGTGGTCTCTTGCGTGCGCGTGACTCACATTGGGCGCTCGACCCGGGCGGTCCCTTGCATCAGATGCACGCAAGCGACACGCGGAGCCCGCGGGGCGTCGAAATCGTGCGCCTGATGCACGAAACGAGCCGAAATGTGTGCGAGACGCAACGATCCGACGAGTGGGGCGTCCAGGCGGTCGCTTCCGTGCGCCTGACGCAAGGCGGCCCCGGCGCAAAGCCCGGCCCCGGCGCGGCGCGACGCGGCTTGCCGCGCCCCTACCGGGCGGCGGCGGAGGCGTCACGGTAGCGGGGGTCGTCGCGGCGGAGGAGGTCCGGGTTCGTACCCCGCGAACGCGCGATCCGTTCGGTGAGCAGCTGGAGTGGCGTAGCCGTCCCGAGCAGCGCGGCGAGCGACGGAGGAAGCTCGGGCGTGTCGTCGACGAGCAGGCGACCCGCCGGGGTGACGTCGCCGTCGAGCTCGGCCGCGACGTCGCGCGCCGCGATCGCAGCGGCTCGCACGCCGATGACGCGGGCTGCCGCGAGGACCTTGCTGCGCCCGGGCGAGTCGCTCCGTGCGTCCCTCGCGATCGGCGAGGATGAGAATCAGCCCGGTCTCGGCGTCGGTCGACGGCATGTGCCCGTGGAGGAACGTCTCGAGATCGCGGTAGGCCGACGGCAGCCACGAGGCCTCCTCGATCTTGAGCGTCAGTTCGCGGCCGGCCGGGCGGTCCGCGCCCGAGGCGACCACGACCACCCGTCGCGTGGATCCGATCGCCGCTGCGGCCACCTCGGCCGCTTCGGTCTGGGCGCTGCCGGCCGCGAGCAGCCGCGCGGCCGTCGTGGGGTCCGGGTGCCTGCCGGTCAGGTGGCCCGCGACCGCGGCGGCCACGAGGATGGGCGAGAGGTAGCCGACGGTATGACACCAGCTCTCGTCGGTCTCGTGCGTGGGGACGACGATGTCGGCCAGTAGCCCGGCCGGCGAGCGGTCGCTCACCGGTGATCACGGCGATGCGCGCTCCGCCGGCTCGGGACGCCTCGATGGCCGCGTTCGTTGCGGCCGTGCCGCCGTCGTGGGTGACCGCGATGCACGAGCCCCGACGTCTGTGGCCGGAATGCCAAGCTCGAACGCCTGGGCGGACACGAGGCGGGGGCACCGAGGCGGCATCACGCAGTGCGTCGATGAGGATCTCGACGACCGCCAGGCCCGCGTGCTCGCTCGTGCCGCAGCCGGTCACGACGATCGGTTCGCCACGCTCCGCTGCGGTCCGTACCTCCGCCGCGAGCAGCGCCGCCTCGCTTGCAGGGTCGGCGAACCGCCGAAGGAGCCGGCCGGCGAGGGCCGGTTCGACGGCGATCATCTCGGTCATGTGGAACGGCGGGCCCGGGCGCGTCGACGGCGTCGGAGCCGAGGCCCACGGCTCGGGAGCGTCGCGAGCGGTCGGTCGGCGACGGAGGCGTGCTCGGAATCGGGATTCATCGGCCGATCATAGGGCTCATCGCTCGGGTCGTTGGCGACGTCCGACCGGCCCGATCCGGTGGAACGGCCCGTAGCGGAACCACACCCGTCCGACGATCATCTCGGCCGCCACCGGTCCGAACCGGCGGGAGTCGATCGGCGGCCCGAACCCGGCTGCGGCCGCGGCTTCGTCGTCGGCGTCCGAAAGCAGCCACGCCTCGTCGGGCCCGAGGGTGAGGAAGCCGTCGGCAAACGGGACCCGGTCGCCGCCGCGGGCTGCGACGCGCTTCACCGCAAGCTCGCCGTGAGCGGCTCGCGGAAGACGACGATCGCACCCCGCCGCGGCCAGCGGTGGGTCGTGGGGTCGATCAGGAGCCAGTCGCCCGGCTGGATCGTCGGCACCATGCTCGCTTCGGTGACCGCGACCTGCCAGGGCCCGGCTCTCGCTCGCCGGGCCAGCGTGGCAAGGGACCGGATACGACTGAGCCCCGCCGCCGGGCGGGGCTCTCGGTCGGTCATCCGATCCGCCGGATCAGCCGGGCCGGCCGGCGACGCGTGTCTTGCCGGGACCGCCGGTTGTCTTCCACGCCTCGTCGACCTGGTCGATGAGGTCGAGCAGCTTCTGGGCGTCGGCCAGGCTCGGTCGAGGCCTTGACCTTCGAGGCGGCCTTCGTCGCATTCCAGAAGAGCTCGTGGAGGTTCGGCACCTTCTCGACGTGCTCCGGCTTGAAGTAGTCGTGCCACAGGACGTCGAGGTGGTGCTTGACGAGGTCGGCGCGCTCTTCCTTGATGTGGATCGCGCGGGTCCGGAACGCCTCGTCGGTGTTCGCCTGGTACTTCTCGATGATCTTGTAGCACGACTCGGCCTCGATCCGGGCCTGCTCGGGGTCGTAGACGCCGCACGGCAGGTCGCAGTGGGCGCGAACCACCGTGTTCGGCGCGAGCCAACGGGTTGGTCGGAACATTCGGGCTCCCTTCGGGCAGTTGAGAGGCTGGCGCCCGCGGGATGGGCGGGTCGCGTCGCTCCGTTCACGGAAGTGTCCGGCCGGCCGTGGGGGCTGTCAAACGGCGGGCCGGGCGGGCTTCGCCGCCGGAGGCCCTACGATCCCCCTGGTGCGAATCAGTCAGCAGGAGAACGCGTTGCCGGTCTCGCGGACGAAAGAGACTCGATCGAGGATGGTGAGCGGCGCGCTCATGGGGCTCTGCCTCGTCCTGGCCGGCTGCCAGGCGGACGGCTCGCTCAAGATCGGGCCCCAGCGCGAGACGGTCAGCGGCCGGCTGACGAGCGAGATGCGGGGGTCTGTCGGCTGCGCATGGCTCGTCGCCGAGGATGGCCTCCGGATCGAGGTCCTGTATCCAAACGGCTGGCGCGTCGAGTTCGAGCCGGTCACGGTCTACGACGAATCGGGCGCCGCATTCGCCCGCGACGGTGACGTCCTGGCCGTGACGGGCTCATACGGTGGCGTCGGGGACACGACGTGCCGGAGCGGACCGCTCTTCGGGGCCGAGGAAGTCGAACGCCGAGGGCCCTGACGCCCGGTCGGGGATCGGCGGCTGGTTCACCACGCGCCACGATGCCCGACCAAGTCGGCCGCGCCGGGTATGATCGGTCGCGTGAGCGATCGCGGGTTACACGTCGCTGACTCCGCGTCCGTTTGCCCGTTCGTTGCGTTCGAGCACGACCGGGATGCGCGGAGCGAGTCGCCCGATCACCGACATCGCTGTTACGCCGAGTTGAGCCCGGCGCCGCGCGCGCTGGCCCACCAGGAGGCGTTCTGCCTTGCCGCGGCGTTCCCGACCTGTCCGACCTTCCAGGACTGGGCTCGCCGCGAAGCCGCCCATGCCAGGTCGACGGGCACGCCCCGGCCGGTCCGCCTGCCGCCACCGAGCGCGGACGGCGATGACGACCGCGGGCCGGCCGGCGACGACCTCCCGGCTGGAGCGGCCGCCGCGGCCGCGTTCGGGACGGGCGCGGCCGGCGGGGATGCCAACGACGCAGGTTCCGACGACGACGACCAGCCGCGCCGGAATCCGTCACGACGCTGGTCGGCGCCACCGCCGTGGTCGGAAGGGGAGGGGGGCGAGGCACCCCCGTTCCTCGCGAGCCGCGATCGACCACCGGCCATCGATCCGAGTCGTGAGCGTCGTGAGCTCGAGCACGAGGCGGCCGCCGGCCGAGTGGTCGGCGGAGCGCGGGTTCGGCGACGACGAAGGCATCGACCGACGACGATCAGTTCGAGGAGGGTGAGGACCCCGAGCTGGAGCGCCAGCGAGAAGCACGTCGAAGCTCGCGCAAGCCCGGCGGTGGGATCCTCGGCGACCGCCGGCCGCGCGTCGGCCAGACGCGTCGCCGTGACCCCGACGTCGTTGCCGGGCCGGGCTGGGAGCGGCCACGCCGGTACGAGGCCTACCCGACGCTCAAGACCCGTGTCGGGATGCCGAACATCCCACGGATCGCGGTCGCAGCCATCGTGTCATCTTCGGGGCGATCGCGCTGTTCTTCGCCCCGAGCTTCCTCCTGAAATCTCGGAGGGGGTGACGGCGAGTCTCCGCGACCGTCGGCGACACCGTCGGGTGGTGCGGCCGCATCGGACAGCCCGTCGCTCGAGCCGAGCGGCGGCTCCCCGGAGCCAACGGCCCAGATCTACATCGTCAAGGCGGGCGACACGATGTCGAAGATCGCCACGCAGTTCAACGTCACGCTCGACCAGCTCCTCGAGGCGAACGCGGAGGCGATCCCGAATCCGGACCTGATCGCGATCGGTGACGAGGTCATCATCCCGACCTCGCTCCCGAGCGAGATCCCGAACGCGAGCGTCGCACCGTCGCCTTCCGGCTGACGGGCGGCCTCAGCGGGGGGCCAGGTTGATCGAGGTGATCTTGCCGGCCTCGACGCGGAACGATGCGTCGAGGTGCTGCGACAGCGCGCCCGGGCCGGACGTCAGGACGTCGGCCTGGTAGGTGATGCCGAGGTCGCGAACCTCGCCGGGGATCATCTTCAGGCCGGGCTCGGCCGCGCAGGAACCAGCCGCCGACCGCTCCACGCCGCGCAGCGTGCGGGCGTTGTCGCCGACGTGGATCGCGCATCTCGACGCGGCTCGTCCATGAGCGCGACCGCGCCTGCGCGGTCGCCGCGCGTTCAGCAGCTCGAAGAAGACTTCCATCGTGTCGACGGCACCCATGGCCCGGAGTGTAGGCCGCCGAGCACCCGCCCGAGCGAGCGGCCGACGCGGTCGGCCCGAGCGGCTAGAGGCCGGCGCTCCGGACCCGCCGCCCGCCGCCGCCCCCGCCACCGCCGAAGCCGCCGCCACCGAACCCGCCGCCGGACCCCGACGACGACGGCGAATTGCCGATCGTGCCGATGGCGGCCATCATCCCGCCGAAGTTCGGGATCGCGCCGAGCTCGAGAAGAGCCGCCGCCACCGCCTCCGCCGACCGCTCGCCGGCCAAGCCGTCCCGTCGATGCCGCGAGTACCAGATGGGCAGGTAGCCGCCGCCGCTGGTCGCGCGGCCGTCCTTCATGTCGTCGACGCTCCGCTCGAGGACGTCCTCGATCTGCGTCCCGAGGCCCAGCGCGGTCGCCCAGACGACGGCCTGGTCGGGCGTCTCGAGCCAGTCGAGGCCCGATCCTCGACGACCTGGTCCATCGGAGCGCGCCTGGTCCATCGTCTTCTAGAGGGTCCGCCGGTAGGCCTGCGAGCATGGCCCTGACATCGCCCCGGCGCATCGTCCGGGCCGGCATCCACTGGGCGATCACGCAGACGACGATGCCGGCCGCGATCGCCGCGACCGCCGAGGAGCAGGAGCCCGTCGCTCGGCAGGTTGAAGGCGCCGACGAGATGGCGATCCCGCCGAGCAGCGATCGCGAGCGCCGCCCCGGAGCCGCCAGCGGGTGACCGCCTTCTGCGGCGTCTCGCGTGAACCAGCCGCTGGCTCACGGCGTGGGTCCTCGAGCCGCTCGCTCGAACGTCGCGACCCTGCGGCCCGAACTTCAGGATGTCGTCGGGCTCGATGTAGCCGCTCCGCGGCGATCGATCGCGCAGCTCCGTGAGGGCGTAGCTCCTCGGCCGCGGACGAGCGGCCGTCGGGCGGCGCGTTCTGGCGCTGCCGCTCGTCCTCGGGGTCGACCGTCAGGGACCGCCGCCGTCGCCGACCTCGATCGCCGACCTTCTTCTTGCCGAGGCCGAAGGGCCCGCTCGCTCCTCGCGGAACGCGATCAGGCCGCGGCTCGCAAGGTCGAGCATCGCGGCCGTCAGCGTCCGCCGCGACGGTCCGGCCGTCGAAGACCAGCGGCGCCGCGGCGCGGGCGTCAGCTCGGCCGGCGGGGCCGGGATGTGGATCGAGGGGTCGTCGAGGTACTCCGGGTCCGCCCGAAGCGCAGCCAGTCCAGGCCGCCCAGCCGACGAGGCCCAGGAAGACGACGGGCCCGCCGACGAGCCCGATGACGGCGTTCGACCTGGCGGGCCGCCTCGAGCGCGTTGGCGTGCTCCGGGCGTCGCGTTCGCATCGATCCTCTCGAGCGCGATCAGGAGCGCCCCGTCGAGGTCCTCGCGCGCAGGCAGCGGCAGCATGTCGTTCTCGAAGATCGCCTGGCGCTCGCTGTTCGAGCAGGAACGCGGCCCGGTAGCCCGGGCCCGGCGTACATCTGGACCTGGCCGTGGACCAGTGTTCGGCTCGAGGTCGAACAGGATGACGAGCCCGTCGTCGAAGCCCGCGGCGGCCGACGCCCCACTGGTCCATGAGCGCGAGGGCGTGCTCCTCGGCTGTCGCCTCGTCGATGCCGAAGCCGGCGACCTGCGTGTAGACGGCGACCTCGGCGCCGGTCCGCTGCTCGATCCGTCGATCGTCGTCTCGGCCCGCGCGATCGTCTCCGGCTCGAAGACGCCGGCGTAGTCGTAGACGGCCTGGTTCTCGATCGGATCGGGGAACGGCGGCCCGGGCGGCGGGGCGCCGTCCACCGCACCCGAGCCGGTTCCCGGGTCGAACGGCTCGGTCGACGGAAGTGGACCGTCGCTCACGACGAGCGTGATCAGCCGGCTCATGGCGACCTCGGAGCCCGGTCCCGGCATCGCAGCGGGCCAGCCACGGCATCGAGCTCGGCGACGATCGCCTCGCGCTCGGCGGCCGGAGAGCGTCGCCTCCATGCTCGCTCGTCGTCGCGATCGCGGCCTCGCCCGGGCAGCCGGCCGGCCCGATGTCGACGGCCAGCGCCGCCCCGGCGCTCGATCTCGAGCTCTTCGAGGGCGTCCTCGGCGGCGGCCGCCGCGGCTGCCGCGTCGGGTGCGTCGACCGTGCGCGTGACCAGCCCGAGCCGCCCGCCGGTGATCTGCTCGAACGCCGCCTGGATCGTGTCGATCGGACGGCGTCGTCGACGCGTCGAGGATCTCGGCCCGGTCACGGATGTATCGATCGTCGGCCGTGGCGAGCCGCCGGCAGGGCGAGCCCGACGATCAGGGCGACGATCGCCGCGGCGCCCGAAACGCGGGCTCCGCGCCTCACGAGGGCGTCGCGGCGAGCCGGGCGGCCCGGTGGATGCGCAGCCGCCGGACGAGCTCGGCGGCACTGCTCGTAGCGCCCGAAGCTGGGCATGATGTACGTGCCCGCGATGAGCGCCTTCGACCTCCTCGAGGAGCGCGAGGCTCATCTCCAGCCCGACCTCCGGCCGCCGATCGCCGGCGGCGTGCATCGCTGCCCGCGCCGCGTCCGGGATCGTGATGCCCGGGCACCTCGTGGTGGAGGAACTCGGCGTGGCGCGCGCTCTGGAGCGGCAGGATGCCGAGGAGCAGCGGGACGGGGAAGCCGCCAGGCCCGAAGCGCCGAACCGCCTCGTCGAGCATCGCCCGACCTGGGCGGCGTCGTAGAGCGGCTGGGTCATGACCAGGTGCGCGCCCGCCGCCAGCTTCCGCTCGAGGCGCTCCCACTCGGTGTTCGCGTCCGCGGCGGTCGGGTCGAGCGCGCAGGCGATCGTGAAGCCCGCTGGCTGGCCGATCGGCGAGCCGGCCTGGTCCTCGCCGCGGTTCAGGCGCGTGAGGATCTCGATGAGCCCGATCGAGTCGACGTCCCAGACCCCGGTTCCGGTCGGGTAGTCGCCGACGCGCGGCGGGTCGCCGGTCAGCGCGAGGATGTTCGCGGACGCCCAGCGCATGCGCGCCCAGCAGCTCCGACTCGAGGGCCATGAGGTTCCGGTCGCGGGTCGTGAAGTGGACGATGCACTCGAGGTCCAGGTCGTGCTGGATCCCGAACGCGACCGCCATCGCGCCCATCCGCACGCGGGCCATCGCCGAGTCGCTGATGTTGACGAGGTCGACGCCGGCGTCCTGGAGCAGCCGGGCGGCCTCGATCGTGCGCTCGATCCGGATCGAGCGCGGCGGATCGATCTCGACGGAGATGACGAACCGACCGGCGGCCAGCGTCTCGGCGAGCGGCGTCGGCGGCGGCGCTCGCGGCCGGCGCCCGCTGGCTCCGCGACGGTCGCCGCGCGACCAGGGACGACATGGCGCCGTGTCCGACGGCGGACGCGTCGAGCGCCGCTCCGGCGCTCGTCCGACGGCCGCGATCGCGTCGAGCGCGGCGCGCATCGCCGCGATGTGCTCGGGCGTCGTGCCGCAGCAGCCGCCGATGATGCGCGGCGCCCGCCGCGAGGAACCGCGGCACGGTCCGGCCGAAGTAGTCGGGCTCGCCGGCGTAGACGAACTGGCCCTCGATCCGCTGCGGCAGGCCGGCGTTCGGGCAGGATCGAGCGGGCGATCGAGCGGCTCGCCGAGCGCCGGCCATCCGCTCGAGAGCCTCGAGGCAGGCGAGCGGCCCGACGCCGCAGTTCACGCCGACCGCGTCGACGCCCGCCGCCGACAGGGCCGCCGCGGCGGTCTCGGGCGTCGTGCCGTCGGGCGCTGCGAGCTCCTCGCCGAACGTCATCTGGGCGACGATCGGCAGGTCCGGCGGCGTCGCGCGCCTCGTCGATCGCGAGCAGCAGGTGCTCGCAGGTCGAAGAACGTCTCGAAGATGAGCAGGTCGGCGCCGCCCTCGAGCAGCCCGTCGATCTGCTCGCGGAACGCGGCCCGGACGGCCGCCTCGGGCAGGTGGCATGAGCTCGCGGTTGGGCGCGCCGAGCGGCCCGATCGAGCCCGCCACCCACGCTTCGCGGCCGGCCACGTCGCGCGCCTCGCGGGCCAGCTGGGCCCCGCGGCGGTTGAGCGTGCCGCGCTCGTCGGCCAGCCCGTAGCGCGGCGAGCCGGATCCGGTTGGCGCCGAACGTCGCCGTCTCGATCAGCGTCGGCGCCGGCGTCGAGGTACTCGCGGTGGATCGCCCCGATCAGGTCGGGCCGGCGTCGCGACCAGCTCGTCGAGGCTTGCCCGCTGCGGGATGCCGCGCGAGTACAGGAGCGTGCCCATCGCCCCGTCCGCGAGGAGCGGTCGCCGGCGGCGCAGCGCTGCTGAGCGGAACGCGGTCGCGCGCGTTCGTGGCCTGTCACCTAGCGTACCGCCCGATCCCGGGGCGCGGAACCGTCGGAGCTCGCGCCGGCGACGACGCCGCGAGGCGGGCGAGGCCGAGCGTCCGTCCGGCTCGATGAGGACCTGCGGCGGTCGCGGCCGTCCGTTGTAGGTCGAGAGCTATCGAGGCGGCGTAGGCGCCGGCATCCCGCGATCGCGACGAGGTCGCCGCGCCGCAGCGGCGGCAGGTCGTGCACGCCGAGCGCGTCGGTCGATTCGCAGATCGGGCCCGTGGACCTCGGCGGCTCGAGGGCGCCTGGCCGCGAGGCGTCGAACGGACGGCCGAGCGACGTGAGCGCGACGATCGGGTGGATCGGCGCCGTACAGCGCCGGCCGGATCAGCTCGGTCATGCCCGCGTCGAGGACGACCTGGCGGGCTGCTGCGGTCGCGCACGTGGAGCACGCGGGCCACGAGCCAGCCGGCCGCGCGACGAGATAGCGCCCGGGCTCGATCGCCAGTCGCGCCGGCCGGCGATCCGGCGGGATCGCCTCGAGCAGCGTCCGGCAGCTCCCTCGCGAACCGCGCCGGGTCGGGGCCGGACGTCGCCGAGTCGGCGACCGGGAAGCCGCCGCCCACGTCGAGCGTGTCGAAGTCGGGCGATCGGCTGCGCCGACGAGCGCCACGAGCGCGAGCGCACGGCGGACGCGCGTCACGCCACGCGTCGACGGCGCCGAGCTGCGAGCCGACGTGGAGGTGGACGCCGCGCGGCCGGATCCCGGGCTGGGCGGCCAGCCACTGGACGAGCTCGCGAGAGCTCCGTCTCCGTCATGCCGAACTTGGAGCCGCCGCGGCCGACCGCGAGCCCGCGATGCGTCTCCGGGCTCACGTCCGGATTGAGCCGGACGAGGACGTCGACCGTGATGCCCTCCGGGAGGCGAGCGGCATGCCTCGCGAGGGCAGTCGCCTCGTCGGCCGATTCGAGCGCCAGCCAGCCGAGGGGCTCGCGGCGCCAGGCCGCGCGGACCGCGGCCCGCAGCTCCGCGTCGGTCTTGCCGATCCCCTCGAACGTGATCCGCGAGTTCGGGATGCCGGCCGCCGCGGCCAGGCGCCACTCGCCCGCCGAGACGACGTTCGCGCCGAAGCCGAGCGCCGCGATCCGGGCGACGATCGCCGGCACGTCGTTCGCCTTGAGCGAGTACTGGTGCAGCCACGGGTCGGGGAACGCGTCGCGAACGGCAGCCGCGGCGGTACCGAGCGTTGTCGTGTCGGTTGCGAAGAGCGGGGTCCCGAACCGGCGGGCGGCCTGGCGAAGAGCCCCGGAGATGGCCGGCAGGCGGTCCGCCTCGGCCATTGTCGAGCTCAGCCGAGGCCGGCCAATCGGCCGCCGAATTTCAGGAGACTGAGGGCGGTCGACACGAGGCTGACGATCACAGAGCCCAGGAGCGCGCCGATGATCGCGTCGGCATCGAGATCGGGCGGGAAGCCGCCGACCGTGAATGGAATGTCGATCTGGCCGGCCACGAACGCCACGAGGAGGAACAGCGCCGCGTTGATGACGAACGAGACCAGGCCCAGGGTGAACAGCGAGATCGGCAATGCGAGCGTCTTCACGATCGGCCGGATGTACGTGTTGACGACGGCGAAGATCGCCGCGACGAGGAGCAGCTGCGGCCAGTTGTCGAGGTCGAGCTCCACCTGTGGCAGGAGGATGACCGCCACGGCGAGCGCCGCAGCATTGATGAGGATCTTGATGACGAGTTCGACCACCGCCAGCCCTCCTTACGGACGATCCCACCAATGCGTCCGGTGGGAGCCACGCGGATCATGGCAGACCCCGGACCGCGCGGTAGCCGCAACGGACGTGCAAGGAGCCGGCGGGCCGTGTTTCCCCGGCCGTCGCCGCGACGGGCGACGATCCGAATTTAGCGATCGCCTCGACATGGAGGCGGGCTGAAGGGAGGTCGCACGATGCCTCACGAACCAGGTCACGAGATCGAGAGAGATGCCCGACAAGCAGGGTGGCGGCGAGGGCACGTCGCCCACGTCCGGCACGCAGTCGGGAATGAGTTCCGGCCAGACCGGGATGGGTGAGCGCACGACCGGACTCGGCGGTGAAGCCGCTGCTGCCGAGCAGGGCCGGGTGCTCAGCGACGTCGAGACGCGAACGCGTCGGCCCCGGCCAGACCGGCCGGGACTACGAAAGCGGTACCACCGATCCCGAGGACGACCAGGGCACGCCGCCCTGACCGGGGCCTCCAGCGGCTCGTGGCCGGGCGCGCGTTGGTCGCCCGGCCGCTGCTGATCGGTCGGCCGGCGCAGTTCGGCTAGACTCGGGAGGACTTCCCCGACTCGACACGGGAGTCCCCCCTTGCCGGTCCTCTCCGAGCGCGTCGACGCGTTCTTCCACGAGCTGTTCAGGCTCGATCCACTCCAGGCCACCGACGCCGGCGACCATACCCACGACGCCCGCTGGCCCGACTTCAGCGAGGCCGGCCGCGAGGCACGCATCGCCTTCGCCGAGCGCTGGCTCGCCGAGCTGAGCCGCGATGGCGGCGCAGACCTGAGCCGCGACGACGAGGTCGACCGAGAGCTCATCGTCGCCCAGCTCGAGGCGAGCTCTTTGCCGAAACCGAGCTCCGCGAGGACAGCTGGGACGCCCTGTCGTGGGTCTACGTGCTCGGCGGCGGTCTCTTTCCGTTGCTCGCCCGCGAGTTCGCGCCCCTGCCGATCCGCCTGGGCTCGGTCGCCGGACGCCTCGAAGGCATGCCGGCGGTCATCGACGCGGCCAAGACATCGCTCGTCGGCCACGCCGGCCGACCCGTCTCGCGCTATCACGTCGAGACGGCGTTGCGCCAGCTCGACGGCGTGACCGAGCTCGTCGACGACGCGCTTCGCGAGGCCGAGCGCGAAGCTGCGGATCCCGACATCGCCGCGCTCCGGCCGCGCCTCCACGCTGCGGCCGCGGCAGCGAAGGCGGCCATCGGGGGGTTCGAGGCGCACCTCCGGGACACGGTGCTGCCGTCGGCCGACGGAGAAGGGAGGCTCGGTGCCGAGCTCTTCGCCACGAAGATGCGGCACACGCTCAAGAGCGCCGCTCCGAGCACGTCCGAGATCCTCGAGCGCGCCGAGCTGGAGTACGCAGCGATCCGGGTGGAGATGGTCCGTATCGCCCGCGAGCTGTGGCCGACGTGGTGCCCCGACCAGCCGCTACCGACCGCGGCATCGGCCGGCGACGATGCCCGCGCCGAGCAGGAGACGGTCCGTCGCGTCCTCGACGCCATCGCCGCCGATCATCCCGCGGCCGAGGATCTCCTGCGCGAGTGCGAGGAGGAGCTCGTCCGGATCGAGGCGTTCTGCCGCGAGCGCGATCTCGTCGGCCTCGCCGACGAGCCGCTCGAGATCCGCTGGACGCCGGTCTTCCTGCGGGCGTTCGGCGGGGCGATGCTGGACTCTCCCGGACCGCTCGACAAGGGCCAGAAGAGCTTCTTCTCGATCACCCCGATCCCCGAAGACTGGACGCGCCGAGCAGGCCGAGTCGTACCTGCGCGAGGAAAACAGCAGGCAGCTCCGCCTGCTCACGATCCACGAGGCGGTGCCGGGCCACTACCTCCAGGGTGTCTACGCGAATCGCTGCCCCTCGCAGGCGCGCGCGATCTTCTGGAGCGGCGTCTTCGCCGAGGGGTGGGCGGTCTACGTGACCCAGGTGATGATGGATCTCGGCTACGGCGCCGACGACCCCGCCCTCATGCTCGTCCACTGGAAGTTCTACCTGCGGTCGTCGATCAACGCGATCATCGACCAGAAGATCCATGCCGGCGCGATGACCGAGGAAGAGGCGGTCGCGCTCATGGTCGAAGGCGGCTTCCAGGAGGAATCCGAGGCACGCAACAAGTACAACCGGGCCCGGCTGTCGTCGACGCAGCTCTCGACGTACTTCGTCGGGGCGATGGCCATGTGGGACATCGAGCTGGAGCGGCGCCGCGTGCTCGCGGCGGAGGCCGGCGGACCGGAGGCGGCTGCGGCCGTCGTCGGGCGCGAGCTTCCTGGCGGTCTCGGCGACACGCCGGGCTTCCGCTACCGCGACCACCTCGAGCTCGTGATGAGCCACGGTTCTCCGCCGCCGTCCCTGCTCCGCCGCCTCGTCCTGCCGGAGGCGGTCGGAAGCCGCGCCCTGAAGGGGTTCGCGGCTATCGGCTCCGCGAAGGCGGCTTCCGCGGAGTCGCGGCCGCCGGCGACAGTGACTCCAGGAGTCTGTCGGCCCGGTAGCCGGACGACTCGGCGGCTTCGAGGAGCACCGCGGCGACCGCCCGGGACCGCGACGGGAGCGCCGCCTCCCCGTCGTCGACGTGGTCGAGCAGGAGGCTCCAGTCGACGAGCTCGCGCCACTCGTCGCGGCCGAACCACTCGACGCCTTCCCAGCGATTGACCCTGATGAGGGGCCGGACGTCGGGGTGGTCGAGCCAGGCTTCGACGAGCCGGCGGGCCCGATCCGCATGCGACCGCGCCGTGACGTTCGACGGTCGAGGAAGCGCGAGCAGCGAGCGGACGCGTTCGGCCGCGGTCCAGGCCTCCGACTCGTCCAGGCCGGCCGCGCGGAGCGACGCAGCCAGCACCGGGCCGAGACGCAGCTCGTCGAACCAGGCCCGGCTCGTCGGGCCGACCATCCCCTTCGGGGCAAGGCCCCCGAGCGGCTCGAGGACGCTCCAGCCCACAAGCACCGCACGATGCCAGCTGTCCGCATAACTTCCGAGCACCGAGTCGGGCCCGCGCCGGCCGTCGCCGCTCGCGATCGTGGCGCCCGCGCCCGCGCCCGCGACAGCGCCTGCCCCTGCGATCGCGTGGAGCCGCTCGGCGACCGCGGACCTGTATGCCTTGACCGATCCCGACACGCCCGTGGCAGCCGCAGTCGCGGCGCCGAAGGCCTCGAGCGCTGCGGCCAACGAGCCCGGATCCGGAGCCGCGCCCTCGGCCACGAGGGTTGCGAGCGGCCCCGCGACGAGCGCCCTGAGCGGCTCGTGCACCGGCTCGAGCTGGAGCTCGCGAAGGGCGTCGTCGAGGTTCGGGACGCCCCGGCCGCCGAGCTGCGACGCCAGCCGCGACCACTGGCCCGCCACCCCGTCACGGACCTCGCGGAACTCGCCGAAGACGTGGCAGCGGTACGCATCGAGCTCGAGGTACAGGCCCTGCTCACGGAGCTCCGCCGCCGGTCGCAGATACTCCAGCCCGCCCCGCCGATCCCGGAACGCGACGAGGGCGTCCCGGTCGCCGGCGACCTCGAGCGCCTCGCCGAGCCTCCGTCGCTCGATTCGCTTCCCGCCTTCGTGCTTGACCGCAAAGGCCACGGAATCCCGGACCCAGCCTGCCGTCGAGCCGAAGCGGTTGTGGTAGACGACGAGCGAGCGGGATCCCCCGCGGCCGTTCGAGTAGACGAACACGTTCTCGTCGGTCGAGCCGTCGCCGGTCGCGAAGTCGTAGAGCGAGAAGTCGGCCACGTCGGCGAAGTCGCCGCGACGGTGGAACAGCGGGAAGAGCTCGCGCTCGTGGCGCTCGACGAGCCAGTGATCGGGCGTCTCGTCGTGGTAGGCCCGCCGGTATTCCATGCCGTACTTCTCGGCGAAGCCCTCGACCTGGCCGTGGCCGAACATCGGCAACCCCGGAAGCGTTGCGAGCAGCGTCGCGACCCCGAAGTACTTGTCGCCCTTGCCGAACTGCTCGACGGCCGTCTTTTCGTCGGGGTTCGACATGAAGTTCACGTAGCGCTTGAGGATCTCCGGGTCGAACTCGAGCGTGTCGCGGATGACCTTGCGGTACCCGGAGTTGTCCTCGTCGCGAAGCATGTGCATGAACGCGCTGTTGTAGACCCGATGCATCCCGAGCGTCCGGACGAAGTAGCCCTCCATGAGCCAGAACGCCTCGGCCAGGAGGAGCGTGCCGGGTACCTCGGTCGCGACCCGATCGACAACGTCGCGCCAGAACTCGGTCGGCATCCGACTCTCGAACTCGTCTTTCGACATCGAGCCGTGCTCGGCCCGTGACGGGATCGCGCCGCCGGCGCCCGGCTCCGGGAACCACAGTCGCTCGACGTGCCGCTTCGCGAGGACCATGGCCGCGTCGAAGCGAATGATCGGGAAGCGGCGAGCGACGGCCAGCACGGTCTGGATGACCGCCTCGCGGACGTCGCCGTCGAGGTAGTTGATCTGGGCCGTGTCGTTCCACGGGAAGCTCGTTCCGTCGTTGCCGTGGTAGACGTAGCGGACATCGCCCGATCCGCGGTCGACCCGCTGGAAGACGACGGCGGCGTCCGTCGCGTCCCAGTAGTGGTCCTCGAGGCGGAGTGCGACGCGGTCGTCCGGGGAAAGATCCGGACCGCTGAACGAGTACGACGGGAACGGGCTCTCGCCGAGCGACAGGAATCGCTCCGGATGCTCGACGACCCAGCGCGAGTCGATGCCCATGTGGTTCGGGACCATGTCGGAGCAAGCCGGATGCCCCGCGCCCAGGCCCGATCTCGAAGGTCCCCGTAGGCGACCTCGCCGCCGAGGTCGCCGGCGATCACGATAGTCGTCGAGGGAGTAGGCCGATGCGACCGCTTCCGGGTTGCCGCGCAGCCGCTTGATCGTCTCCGACGCCCGGCTCCGCTCCCACAGGCCGATCAGCCAGAGGCCGCTGATGCCCCACTGCGCGAGCCGATCGAGCTCCTCGTCCGGAATCGCGTCGAGCGTCCGGATCTCCCGTTCGTAGCGCCGCGACAGCTGATCGAGCCAGACGTACGTGCTCTTGGCCATGAGAACGAGCCGCGGCATCCAGTCGCGGTCCTCGCTGAACCGCTCGATCTCGCCCTCGAGCCCGCCGATCTGGGGCGGCTCGGCGTGGTCGGCGCCGCCCCCGAGCCCGCCGATCGCCCGGAGCGCAAGGCCGCGTTCCTCCTCGGCCATGACGTCGAGCGCCAGGAGGAGCCGATCGAGGATGTCGCCGATGTAGGGCGCCCAGTGCTGGCGGACGTAGCGCAACTGTCCGGAGAGCGAGCCGGGCACCGCCCGTGCCGGCTGGCGCAGGAAATCGACGAGCGACCGATCGCTGCCGCCCGGGCCCGGCTGGCCCTCGAAGAGGCGATCGAGGCCGTCGATCAGGGCCAGGTAGGATGTGCGCCGGCGAGGTCCCGGTCGTCGAACAGGTCACGGAAGGACGCCGCTGCCGGGTTGGCGTTCGCGATCTCGAGCAGGAGAAGCTCCTCGAGCAGCTCGGCCGCGGGAGGCGTCGATGCGTCGGGATCGCCGCGGTAGGCCGGCGTGGTCGGAAAGGACTTGTCGAAGGCAGCCAGGGTCGACCCGACCGCCCGTTTGCCGACCCGGGCATGCAGGTCGGCGACCGCCCCGCCGAACGCATCCCCTCCACGCTCGGAGGCAAATCTCGCCGCGACGACGTGGGCGATCTCGTGGAGCAGGCCGAGGGCGTGGAGCTCACCGGCCGAGATGCGATCGCTGCGGGCGCGATCGGCATTGAAACGGACGGCGAAGCGCCTCGCGGCGGCGACGTCGGCGACGACAGCGCCGTGCCGTCCAGCCGGAAGAGGGACTCGGTCGGGAAGTCGTACGCGCTCGCGTGCCGCGCGAGAGACGTGGAACTCTCTCACCCCGTCAAGGATGTCACGTCGCAGACGCGACCGCCTTGCGTCTTTCCGCCTGCACACGGTCGATTGCCGGCGGAGGAGCTCGAGTCCGGACGGGTCGAGCTCATAGGTCCACTCGCGAATCCGGTCCTGGCGCTCGAACCGTTCGTCGAGGCCGCAGGCGAGCGCCTCGCGCGACAGGAGGATGAGATCGGCCTCCCGGTCGACGCGCTCCAGCTCGTCGGTGTGATCGATCGTGGCCGAGACCAGCTCGATGCCGGTGACGCCCGACAGGCTGAGGCTCTCGGCCATGTTCGCCGTCCCCGCCACGAGGCACACACCAGGCCGACCTTCGTGCCGGGCGGGAGGCCGGTGACTTCGTGCATCAGCTCCATGTAGCCCGGACCGACGAGCATCGCGACGATCGGGACCTGCCCGCCGACGAGCTCATTCGTCTCGTCGGCATGGAACGTCGACGTCGCGACGACGTCGTAATGGAACCGGGCGATGCGCTCGGGGATCTCTTCGAGGAGTGCTCCCTCTGCCTCGACGATCCCTGGGAATGCCTCTGCGATGCGCTCGGCGTCGTACGTCGCGTCGGCGATCGTGCACTCCGCGAACAGGACGTGAACGCGGGGGCCCGGGCGCTTCCGTTCCGTGGCGGCGGCAAAGGTGGCCGCAGCGACTTCGTCGGGCGAGAAGCCCGCCTGCGCGGCACGCCGCAGCATCTCGGCCACGATCCCTGCGAGCGCCTCCGCGCCGCGCCGCTGTGGCGGACGATCTGCCACGTGCGTCCCGGCACCGTGTCGACTCGTGACGTAGCCGGTTTCGGCCAAACGTTTGTAGACCGATCGGATCGTGTTGGGGTTGACTCTCAGGGCCGCCCCGAGCTCTCGAACCGGAGGCAATCGGGTGCCGGGCAGGAGACGGCCCGAGTCGACCTGGTAGGCGATCTGCCAGTAGATCTGGGTCGAGATCGGGACATCCGAGTCACGCTCGACGTCCAGTTCCTGGCCGGCAGTCGATACCGGCGCACCGTCATTCAGGGGTGCGATTTGGTCGCCTGACGGCGGAGTTCGGGGGGTTGACATACCAGACTAGTCCAAGTAACGTTCGACTTGGCCTAGTACACTATATCAAGGACCATCGTCATGGAATTCGTCACTCTCCTCGCAATCGTCGGAACGGTCCTCGCCGCCTTCGCGATCGCGGCCGTCAGGTGGGGTGTCGACTCGACCGCCGTGTCGACCGATCCTCGCCAGCCGTCGATCCCGACCGGCATCAGCTGAGCCCGACCTACACAGACAACTTTCCGCGCCGGCTGGACGCAACCGGCGTAACAACGTCAGCCCGTGGTGCGCAGGCCACGGGCTGACGTATGTCCGGGGTGTTCGCGGCGGTAACTAGGCCCGAACGGCCCGACGCATCGCCCGGAGTCGAGCGACTCGCTGCTGGATCGGCGGATGCGTCGAGAAGAGGCTGGCGATGTCGGCTCCGGCGAGCGGGTTCACGATGTACAGGTGGGCGAACGCCGGGTTGAGCGCGGGTTCGGGCTCACCCTGTCGGGTCTGGCGCCGGCCGCGGATGCGACCGAGGAGCCCCGGCTGCGATGCAGCGTTGAGCTTCTCGAGCGCCTGGGCGAGGGACTCGGGATCGCCGGTCAGGCTCGCACCGGACGTGTCGGCCATGTACTCGCGGTTGCGCGAGACGGCCATCTGGATGATGAGCGCGGCGAGCGGGGCGAGGATGATCATCGCCAGCGCACCGAGCGGATTGCCGCCGTTCTCGTCGTCGCGACCGCCGAACAGCATCTGGAACTGCGCCATCTGCGCGAGGAAGCCCACGGCGCCGCCGATCGTCGCCGCGATCGTCCCGACGAGCGTGTCGCGGTTCTTCACGTGTGACAGCTCGTGGGCGAGCACGCCCCGAAGCTGGCGCTCGTCCATGAGTCTCGAGGATCCCCGTCGTGACCGCGATCGCACTGTGGGCCGGATCGCGGCCCGTGGCGAAGGCGTTCGGCTCCGGCCGATCGACGATGTACATACGCGGCACGGGAATGCCGGCGCGGTGCGACAGCTCGGTCACGATCGAGCGCAGCTTCGGCGCCTCGCCGAGGCCGAGCTCCCGGGCGCCGTTCGCCTTTAGGGCGAGGGTGTCGCTCTTCCAGTAGACGAAGCCGTTCAGCGCGACGGCAAGAAGGAGGGCAACGACCATCCCGCTCTGGCCGCCTAGCAGCCCGCCGACGAAGACGAGCAGCGCGCCGAGCGCGGCGAGCAGCGTCCACGTCTTGATGGTGTTGGTAAACCCGGTGGTCATCGGTTCATCAAAGGTCTGTCGCGCCGGCGGCGCGGCCCCTCGTTCTCAGGGCACGATCGGACCCGATGGCTCGGGTCGTCGAGACCAATCTTGCCGTCTCGACGCATCGGCGCCAAGGCAGACGCGGGCAAGATTCGTTGAAGATTTCTCCACATCGCCCGCGGTGGCGCGACCCTCGGCACGACCCGGTGATTACCGGCGACCCGCGGCACGACCCGGTGATTACCGGCGATGATCGAAAACGAGCTCAACCACCCGGCATCGGTCTGGAGCGCGTCCCAGCGGTCGCGGCTCAGTCTTCCCGGTCATCAAAACGAGGCCCAGGAGGTCCGGGACCCCATTCCGGGCCGGTTGCGGCCGAGATCGATAACCGGGAGTACTCACGTCGGGCGGCCGGCGCACACGTGACCGCTGGCGGCTGGTAAATCGACGGCAGACCACGCGAAATCGGTCTGCCGGACCAGCCAGTTGTCGGAACGTGTCGGCCCTTGTATCAAGTCGAGGCCGACCGGGCGGCAGCTCGAGCCGCTTGCGCATCTGATCTCGGGAGTACCCAGCTGGCGGCCGGCAGGGTGTTGTCGCTGACGGTCCCGGTCCCGGAGACGACCGCGATGCCACCTCCACAGACCGTCGCGTAGTCGTCGACCAGATGCATTTGCGAGGTCGCTCCGCCACCGCCGAATGCGGCCGTCTGGTTGCTCAGGTCGCCGATCGGTCCGGGCGGATCGTCGATCGATTTCCAGGCGCCCGTGAACGGATCCGGCGCCGAAATGGCAGGACCGGCCGTCACGGCGACGACGAGGATGACGAGGACGCATGCCGCGAGACGCTTCATCGCGGGCCTCCAGCTGCGCGCCGGCGCGGGGCCGGCAGACCACCCCCGGCTCGGAGCACCCTAGCGGTGCCGCGTCACACCTGCGTCTCGCCGTGCCCTCAGGCCCGACTGCGCGTCGGCTCCGAGAGTCGGCCGTCGCGGAGCTCGAGCACCCGGTCGGCCACGTCGAGCATCATCGGGTCGTGCGTCGCGACGATGGCGGTGACGCCTTCGGCTGGAGGTTCCGCCGGAACGGGGCGATGCCGTGCATCGCGACGGGGAGCCACACGCGGAGACCTCGCCAGTCGCGCGACAGCTCCGGCGAGATGAGGTTGAAGTCGACGAGATCCGAGTCGTCCTGCATCGGCGGCATGTAGTCCGCGGACAGGGCGTGCGCCCGGCGCAGCGTGTCGCGGTTGCGGACGAGAAGCGACCCCGTCCCGTAGGGCAGGAAGAGCCCCTTGTGGGGGTCGAGGACGATCGAGTCGGCGCGCGAGATCCCGGCGAGCGTCCGGCGTCCCTCCTCCGTGAGGAGAAAAAAGCCGCCGTACGCGGCGTCGACGTGGAGCCACAGGCGTTCGCGCGCGCACAGGTCGGCGAGGCCCTCCAGGTCGTCCACCGCGCCCGTGTTGGTCGTGCCGGCGCTTCCGACGACGAGGAAGGGCCGCGCTTCCGCGGCTCGGTCCGCCGCGATCGCCGCCTCGAGCGCGTCGAGGCGGATCCGGTAGGCGCCGTCGGTGGGGACGATTCGGACGTTCTTCTCCGGGAAACCGGCGAGCATCGCGGCCTTCGCGACCGAGTGGTGCACCTGGTCCGACGCGTAGAGTGTTCCGGAGAGGAAGTCCTCGGGCAGGAGCTCGCGACGCGCAGCCACGACGGCCGAGAAGTTCGCGAGCGATCCTCCGCTCGTCAGGATCCCGCCGGCGTCCGCCGGATAGCCGACGATGTCGCAGAACCAGCGCACGACGTTGGCCTCGATCTGCGCGAGGCCGGGAGCAGCGGCGAAGACGCCCACGTACCGGTTGACGGCGTCCGCGATGAAGTCCGCGACCGCCGAGTGGACGATGCCGCCCCCCGGGATGTACGCGAGGTAGCCCGGCCCCGAGGTGCCGAACCCCTTCGTGACGACGCGCTCGAAGAGGAGATCGAGGAGCTCGGCGTACGGCCGCCCGGATTCCGGGAGCGGCTCGACGAGGGAGCGTGCGAGCTCCGCGCTGCCTTCGGTGTCCGCGGACGGCTGCTTGGGCAGAGACTCGACGAAGTCGAGCACCCGCTCGGTCGCCGCTTCGACGAGCGCCCGGAGCTCCTCGCGGGAGAGCTCGAGCTCCCGGTCGGAGCTCATGGGATAAAAAGACGCGCGATGGGAAGGATTCCCGCGATGACCGCCGGCGCTTTCACGGGGCGCCAATTGAATCACTGATTTGAGCGGCGCGGACCTGGTCCTGACGAGCCGGAGGGTGGTGACGCCGTCCGGCACACGCGCGGCAGCGGTCGTCGTCGCGGGCGGCGTGATCGAGTCGGTCCGGGAATCGGCGCCGGCGGGCGCGCCCGTCGTGGACGTCGGCGACTCCGTCCTCATGCCGGGCCTCGTCGACACGCACGTGCACGTCAACGAGCCGGGGCGGACGGACTGGGAAGGCTTCGAGACCGCCACCCGGGCTGCGGCGGCCGGCGGCGTGACCACGATCTTCGACATGCCGCTCAACAGCGTTCCCGCGACGACGTCCTCGGAGGCGATGCGCGTCAAGCTGGCGGCGGCGGAGGGCAAGTGCTCGGTCGACGTCGGATTCTGGGGCGGGCTCGTCCCGGGCAACGCCGGAGAGCTCCGTCCCATGAAGGAGCTCGGAGCGCCCGGCTTCAAGTGCTTCCTCGTTCCGTCGGGCGTCGCGGAATTCGAGCACGTCGGGGATGGCGAGCTGGCGCACTCGCTGCGCGAGGTCGCGAGGATCGGCGCGGTGCTTCTCGTGCACGCGGAGGACCCGCGGTCGATTCGCACAACCTCGGGTGGGAGCCCACGGCAGTACGCGACCTATCTCGAGACGCGTCCACCGCGCGCCGAGGACGACGCCGTGGCGCTGCTCGTTCGGCTCTGCCGCGAGACGGGTGCCCGCATCCACGTCGTCCACCTCTCGTCGGCGGGTGCAATTGCGCAGATCGCCGGAGCCCGGGCGGAGGGGCTTCCGCTCTCGGCGGAGACGTGCCCGCACTACCTCTTCTTCGACGCGGAGGAGATCCCCGACGGCGCCACGGAGTTCAAGTGCGCTCCGCCGATCCGGGACCGCGCGAACCGCGAGCAGCTCTGGGCCGGGCTCGAGAGCGGCGCCGTCGAAATGGTGGTGTCGGACCACTCGCCCTCCCCGCCGGAGGGGAAGTGCCGCGACACCGGCGACTTTCTCGCCGCGTGGGGTGGCATATCGTCGCTTCAGCTGCGGCTGCCGGCCGTGTGGACGGCGGCGGGGCCGCGGGGTCACCCTTTCGACCGCCTCGGGGAGTGGCTGGCGGCGGCTCCGGCGCGGCTCGCCGGCCTGGGGGCGCGCAAGGGAGCCATCTCGCCCGGTTTCGACGCCGACTTCGTGGTCTGGAGACCGGAGCAGACGTTCGACGTCCGACCCGAATCGCTCCACCACCGTCACAAGCTCTCGCCCTACCTGGGACGGCCGCTCTCCGGCGTCGTGGAGTCGACGTACCTCGCGGGTGAGAAGATCTTCGAACGCGGCCGGTTCGTCGGGCCGCCGAGGGGAGAGTTACTCCTTTGACGGATTTTACCGAACTGGTCGATCTTGCCTCCGAACGCCTGGGCGGAGCGGCAGTCTCCGCGAACGACGAGTTCTTCGCCCCCAAGGAGAACCTCGTCAAGACGGCGCCTCCGATCTTCCGGGAAGACGAGTACACCGACCGGGGCAAGTGGATGGACGGCTGGGAGACGCGGCGCCGGCGCGAGCCCGGCCACGACTGGTGCGTGGTGCGCCTCGGCCTGCCGGGCGTGATCCGCGGAATCTGCGTCGACACGGCCTTCTTCCGCGGCAACTTCCCGGAGGCCTGCTCGCTCGAGGCGGGTGATGGTCCGGACGGTCCCTGGGTCGAGGTCCTGCCGAAGTCGGCGCTGAAGGGCGATGCCGAAAACCTCTTCCCGGTCGAGAGCGGGCGCCGGACCACGCACGTGAAGCTCCACATCTATCCGGATGGCGGCGTGGCCCGGCTGCGCGTCTACGGGCTCGTATCTCCGGAGAAGGCGTCCGTGCCGCACGCCGCGGAAATCGACCTCGCCGGGCTGGAGAACGGCGGACTCGTCGTCGCCGCGAGCGACATGTTCTTCGGCGCGAGGCACAACCTGATCCTGCCGGGCCCTCCGCTCGGCATGCACGACGGGTGGGAGACGCGGCGGCGCCGCGGGCCCGGGCACGACTGGGCTCTCCTGCGTCTGGGTCACCGCGGCGCGATCCGGCGGATCGAGGTCGACACCCGGTACTTCAAGGGGAACTCTCCGGGGAGCTGCTCGCTCGAAATCCTGGAGCAGGGTGACCCTCTCTCTCCGCAGGGGAAGTGGCGCGAAGTCCTGCCGCAGGTGCCGCTCCGGCCGGACTCCGTGCACCGGTTCGAGGCCGAGGTCCTGCCGTCGCCGGCCGCCACGCACGCGCGTTTCCACATCTACCCGGACGGGGGCGTCGCGAGGCTCCGGCTCATCGGGGAAGTCGCGGGGACAGGTCCCTTCGGGGGCCTGCACCCGCCACCGGATTAAACGGTCGAGGCGTCGCCCTGACGGTCGCCCTCGAGGAGTTGAACGCGCTTCCCCCGACGGAGGCGCAGCGGCGATTCCTCTCCTGCTGTGGTTCGTCGGAGTGGGCGCGGCGTATGACGGAGGCGCGTCCCTTTGGAAGTGTCGAGTCGCTCGCCGAGACGGCCGACCGGACCTGGCGCGGGCTGTCGAGGCAGGACTGGCTGGAGGCGTTCCAGGCGCATCCCCCCATAGGAGTCGCGGGGACAGGTTTTAACCTGCACCCGCCGCCGAACTCAGCGGGGACAGGTTTTAACCTGCACCCGCCGCCGAACTCAGCGGGGACAGGTTTTAACCTGCACCCGCCTCCGAACTCAGCGAACTCGAACCTTGATCGGTCCGTTCACTGGGCCCGGCAGGAACAGTCCGGCACGGCGGGCGCGGACGCGGAGACGCGGGCGGGGCTCGCGCTCTTGAACCGCGAGTACGCCGAGCGGTTCGGCCACGTCTTCCTCGTCTGCGCGACCGGGAGGAGCGCGCCGGAGATGCTTGCTCTGGGGCGGCAGAGGCTCCGGAACGACCCGGCGACGGAGCTCGCGACCGCCGCGGAAGAGCAGCGTAAGATCACTCGGCTTCGGCTGGAGAAACTTCTTTCGCCGATCGAGCGATGAGCGCCATCACCACCCACGTCCTCGACACGTCGCGCGGGCAACCGGCCGCGGGCGTCTCGGTCACCCTCGAGTTCCTGGCCGAAGACGGGTGGAAGTGGCTCGGGGGCGGCCGGACTGACGACGACGGGCGAGTCCGGGACCTCTTCGGAGGCGATGTCCTGTTCGGGAAGTATCGCCTGACCTTCGACACGGGCACTTACTTCGAGTCATCCGGTACGGAAGGTTTTTTTCCGCTGGTGCAGCTCGTTTTCACGGTCCACGATCCCGAGCGGGACTATCACGTGCCCCTGCTCCTGTCGCCCTACGGCTACTCGACCTATCGCGGTTCGTGATGCTGGGTCGGAACAGCTACGGAAAGTCGGGAATCCGGCTCGTTCGGGTGGACCGCGCTTCCCCGGACCACGCCGTGTCCGACCTCACGGTTGCGGTCCGGCTGGAGGGCGACTTCGAGGCGGTGCACGTCGCCGGCGACAACTCCGGTCTCGTCGCGACCGACACGATGAAGAACACGGTCTACGCGCATGCGAAGGAGCTCTCCGGCCGCGAGATCGAGGACTTCGCGCTGTCGCTCTCGGACCACTTCCTCCGGGAGAACCCGTCGCTGTCGGGGTCCGAGGTGTCGATCGAGGAGCGGATCTGGGATCGCTTGAGCAGCTCCTCGTTCGAAGGGTCGCGCGAGGAACGCCGAACCGCGCGCGCCGTCCGGTCCCGCGAAACCGCCATCCTGTGGTCGGGGCTCCGGGACCTCCTCATCCTGAAGACCGCGCACTCCGGGTTTTCGGGGTTCGCGCGGGACCGCTACACGACGCTGCCGGAGACCCGCGACCGCCTGCTGGCGACCTCGCTCACGGCGGAGTGGACGCACGCTTCCGCGGCCGGACCTTTCGTCGGGCGATGGAAGGCGGTCCGCAGCACGCTGCTCGACACCTTCGCCGGCCACGACAGCGCGTCGGTCCAGCACACGCTGTATGCGATGGGGGAGGCGGCGCTCGCGGCGCACCCCGGCATCCGGGAGATCCGTCTCACGATGCCGAACCGCCACCACCTGCTCGTGGACCTGTCCCCCTTCGGTCTGAAAAACGAGAACGAAATCTTCGTGGCCACCGCGGAGCCCTACGGACTCATCGAGGCGACGGTGACGCGGTAGATCGATACACCGGAAAGGAGACACCCATGGTCAAGTATCAGACGTCGTGCGCCAAGGGACAGCAGGGAGAGATTCTCGTCAACGGCCTGTACGTCAGCGGTACGGAACCCGCGTGGATCGAGCGCGTCATCCTCGAGGAGCTGGACGCTGCGGGAAACGCCATCGGGTCCTGGACGTTCCACGTCGACCGATATGTGGATCCCGTCGTGCAGAGCTCGCAGATGCTCGTTTCCAAGATGCCGTCCGGTAGCAACGTGAAGGGCGCGCGGGCCACCGCGTACTGGATCGAGATCGACAAGGTGTCGAAGTCCGCGATCTTGAACCTCTAGATCCCGCTCGTTCTTCTCCGAGCGGCGCACCAAAAGTTCTTAGAGCTTCCGGCTCTTCAGGATTCTCACGAACGAGCGTCCTCGCAGCTCGTCTGAGGCGAGCCCGCTCATCTCGACGGCTTCCTCCTCCGTGATTGCCCCGCAGCCCCAGGCGCGGAGGAAGTGGTTCAACAGGCCCTGCCCGGTCGCCGCGTCGTCGAAGACTTCACCGACGAGAGTCGCCTGGCCCGCCTTCTGGACAAAGTTCTTCAGCCTCGCCGACGCTGCATCGATCCCCTCCAGGAAGAACGCGTAGAGCGCGGCGTACCGTGTCGGGAGCTGCGCGGGGTGCAGGTCCCACCCCTGGTAGAAGCCGTGCGCGAGCGAGTGCCGGACGTGGTCGTAGTGGAGCTTCCATGCCGCGTGGACCGCCCGGCGGTTCGCCTCGGCCTCCGCAGCGCCGAGCGGGCGTCCCTCCGAAGCGCGGTGCGGCGGCACCGGTAACACGTTCGTCGAGCCGTCCGAGATCCAGACGCCGGTGCCGGCGAGCGCGACCTGGAGAACGCTCTTGGCGAAGTCGCACGCGGGATGAGTCATCGTCTGGTACGCCGCGGTGATGTTCAGGGACGCCGTGTAGTCGTACGTGCCGAAGTGCGCGGCGACGCAGCGGCGCCGCGACGCGCCCACCAGGCGCTGGATCGACGCCGTCCCCTCATCGTCGAGGATCGCCTGCGGCGTCTCGACCATGATCTCGAACGGAAGGGCGCGTTCGGGCAGGCGGAGGTGGCGCTCGAGCTGGTCGAGCAGCTGCGCCAGCGCGGAGACCTGTTCCGCCACCGTGACCTTTGGAAGGGTGACGACGAAGTTGTCCGGCAGGCGGCCGCCGGTTTCCCGGGTCAGCGCGGTCAGGAAGAGGTCGAGCGTGCGCACCGCGCGCGCCTTCAGCTCTTCGGTGAAAGGCTTGATGCGGATCCCGAGGTAGGGCGGCAGCGTTTCGGCCGCGAGACCTCTCGCCACCTCCACCGCGGCGGACTCCGCGTGGCCGTCCTCTTCCGCGTCGGGGCGGTTGCCGTAACCGTCCTCGAAGTCGATGCGGAAGTCCTCGACCGGCTCGCGGGAGAGCTTCCGCGCGACACGGTCGTAAATCGTCTCGGCGAGCATCCCGGGCAGGTCGAGCGCCCGGGCGAAGTCCCCCGGCTCCGGGGCGTACTCCTCGAGGGAGCGCCGCGCGAAGGCGCCCAGCCGCGGCGCGGTGTCGGAGCGGAACACCTGGGCGCCGCCGTACACGGTGTGCACGGGCTGCCGCCGATCGGAGTCGCCCGGGAAGCGCTTCGCGAAGTCGCGGTTCGCCTCCGCGATCTGCGCCAATACCATCTGAAATTCTTCGGGCGCGAGGGTCTGCTTCACGGAGCCGTTTCCCTCCAGAACTGCTCGAGGAGATTTCCGGAGACGCGCCGGCGATACTCCGCCGTCGAGCGCAGGTCGTCGATCGGATTGATCTCGGCGTCCAGCGCGCGGCGGGCGTCGGCGATGCCGGCGCCGGAGGCGAGCACGGCCTCCGTCTCCGGCAGGCGCACGACCGTGGGCGCCACGCTTCCGAGCGACACGCGGGGGCGGTCGGACCGGACTGCCGCCATGACCACCTTGGAAATCGCCTGAGCCGCCCGCGTCCCGACCTTGCGGAACCACTGGCGCCCCTCGACCCGCGGGATCTCGACCGCCGTGATGAGCTCGTCGGGGCGGAGGACGCTCTGGCGATAGCCCGTGTAGAAGGAGTTGAAGGAAACGCGCCGGTCGCCGCCCGCGCTCGCGAGGATCAGGTTCGCCTCGGCGACCGCGAGGACAGGCAGGCTGTCTCCGGCGGGGGAGCCGTTGGCGACGTTGCCGCCGAGCGTGCCGCGGTTCTGGATCTGGACTCCGCCGATCTCTCCCGCGGCCGCGGCGAGAATGGGCAGCCGGCGCCGCACGAGGGCCGAACGCATGATTTCCGTGTAGGTGGCCAGCGCGCCGATCGAGAGGGCGCCTTCCGAGATGCCGATCCGGCGCAGCTCGGCGAGCGGCCAGAGGTCCAGGAACCTTTTGGCCGGCAGTGTCCCGAAGTTCAGTCCAACGTAGACGTCGGTGCAGCCGGCCAGCGGAACGAGGGGACCCTCGTCGCGCAACATCTCGAGCGCCTCTCGCACGGTGCGGGGCTGCAGGAGCTCGAGCCGCGAGACGGCGGTCCTCATGAAGACGCCTCCGCGCGAACTCGGGGGATCCAGCGGGGGACGGCGTTGCGGTACTCCTCGTACTCGTCGCCGAACGCGCCGGCGAGGTGGGGTTCCTCGTAGAGGATCACGAAGAGGTGAAAGACGAGCCACGCCACGGCGGCGAAGATCCCGATCGATCTCGACTCGAAGAAGAGCGCCTCTCCGACGAGCGTGGTCACGACCCCGACGTACATCGGGTTCCTCACGTAGCGGTAGAGGCCGACCGAGACCAGCTTTCGGGGAGGATCGACCGGAGCGAGCGTCCCGCGCCCCTTGCGGGCAAAGTCCACGATGCACGCGAGCAGCACGGCGGCCCCGGCCGCCATCAAGGGAACCCCGGCCCATCGCCAGGTTCCCAGGTGGGCGCTTCCGGCATCCCGGGCCGCGAGCATCCGGGGAATCCACACCACGGCCGTCCCCGGCATAAGAACCGTGAAAAACAGGGCCCGCAGGAAGAGGATCATCGCTTTTCGCGGCGCCCGCGACGGGTCGCCGCCTGGTCCACCGCCCGGTAGATCGCGGTGTACCCGGTGCACCGGCAGATGTTCCCGGCGAGACCCCGCCGGACGTCGTCGAGGGTCGCACCTCGCGGCAACGCCGCAGCCGCAAGAATCATCCCCGGCGTACAGATACCGCACTGCGCTCCGCCTTCGACGACGAAGGCCTCCTGCAGCGGGTGACGGCCGCCGAGTCCCTCGATCGTGGTCACGGTGCAGCCGCGCACCTGCGCGAACGGGACGAGGCACGAGTTGACCGGCATTCCGTCGACGAGGACCGTGCAGGCGCCGCACTCTCCCTCGCCGCACCCCTCCTTGGTCCCGGTCAGGCCGCACTCCTCGCGCAGGACGTCCAGCAGCCGCTTCATCGGGGCGGCCTTCACGTCGCGCGCCTTTCCGTTGAGCGCGAACCTCACGCGGCGGACCGGCCGGACGACGCGGCCATCACCCGCTCCGGCGTCGCCGGAATCTCGCGGACGTCGATGCCCAGGCTGCGGATCGCGTTGACGACCGCGGGAGCGGGTCCGTCGATCGGCATCTCGCCGACGCCCTTCGCGCCGAACGGCCCGTGCTCGTAGGGGTTCTCCAGGATCGCGACGTCGATCGGCGGTGTGTCGAGCGTCGTCGGCACCAGGTAGTTCGTGAGCTGCGCGTTGGCCATGCGGCCGTCCCGCATCGCGACCTCTTCGAGCAGCGCGTAGCCGAGGCCCTGCGCGGTTCCTCCCTCGATCTGGCCGGCGGCCAGCGTCGGGTGGATGGCCTTGCCGATCTCCTGGACCGCCGTGATCCGCGTGGGCCGGATCTCGAACGTGACGGGGTCCCTCTCGACCTCGACGACGTCGCAACCCCAGCCGTACGCGCCGTACGCGTCGCCGCGGTAGGTGTCGTCGTCCCAGTAGAGGCCGTCGGGCCCGGTGTACTCCTTCGTGACGACGAGCGGCCCGTTCGCCGCGAGGTAATCGCGCGGTGACATTGTTCCGAGCTTCTGCCGGATCTCGGCCGCGCACCGTTCCAGGATCCGCCCCACGACCATGCACGTCCGCGAGGCGACCGTGGGTCCGCTGTCCGGAACGCGCGCCGTGTCCGCGGCCTCGACCTCCACGTTCTCGTAGGGGATGCCGAGCGCGTCCGCGACGATCTGCGCGTGCATGGTGCGCGTCCCCTGGCCGATCTCGGTGGAGGCGACGAGGATGCGCGCGCCGGTGGGCGTGAGCTCCAGGGAGGCCTTCGAGGCGAGCTTGACCTCCCCGCCCCCCGTGAACCCCGAGCCGTGGAAGAAGAGAGCGAGACCGATGCCCCGGTCCGTGCCGCGCCACGCCTTGCGCTTCGCGCGAAAGTCGCTCCGCTTCACCGCCTCGCGCAGCACCTTCAAGGCGCTGCAGTCCTTCTCGAGCTTCTGTCCGGTCGCGGTGGTGTCGCCCGGCCGGAAGGCGTTCGTCTCGCGCAGCCGCACCGGATCCATCTCGAGAGCCTCGGCGATCCGCTCCATCTGCACTTCCGCTGCGAACTGCGTCTGCGGCGCGCCGAAGCCTCGGAAGGCGCCGTTCGGCGGCGTGTTGGTCCGGACGACGCGGCCGTGGATGCGGACGTTGTCGCACCGATACGGCCCGGTCGCGTGGATCACGCCGCGCGAGAGGACGACCGGCGACAACGTCATGTAGGCCCCGCCGTCTAAGAGCACGTCGATCTCGATCGCGGTCAGCCGTCCGTCCCGCGCGACGCCGGTCGAGTGTCGGATGACGCCCGGATGCCGCTTCGTCGTCGCAACCATGTCCTCGACGCGGTCGTACACGAGCTTGACCGGACGGCCCGACTTGATCGCGAGGATCGCGGCGTGCCCCGCGATCATGGAGGGGTACTCCTCCTTGCCGCCGAATCCGCCGCCGGTCTCGGTCTGAACGACGCGGACCTTCTCCTCCGGCAGGTCAAGAAGGACCCGGAGGGCCCGGTGGACGTAGTACGGACACTGGAGCGAGCCGTAAACCGTGACCCCGCCGTTCTCGGGCACCGCGATGACGCCGTTCGTCTCGATGTAGAGCTGCTCCTGCAGCCCGACGCGGTATTCCCCCTCGACGATACGGTCCGCCTCGGCGAGGCCGCGGGCGAGGTCCCCCTTCTCGATCACGATTTCCTTGAAGCAGAGGTCCGATTGCGCGGGGTCGTAGATCGGTTCGGACGGAACGCAGTCGATGCGGATGCCGGCTTCCGCCTCGATCAGCTTTTCCCGGTCCTCGTGCGCGATCAGCAGGATCGGCTCGGCGAAGTGTCGGATCTCGCGCTCGGCGAGACAGGGCTGGTCGAGCTCGATCAGTGCGATCGTGTTCCGCCCCGGAATGTCGCGGCAGTCGGCGACCGTGAAGCCTTTGCGGTCGAATCCCAGATGGATCCCTGTGATCGCGCCGCGAGGAATCGTCGAGCGGATCGTCCTCGCGTGGAGCATGCCCGGAAAGGAGATGTCGTCGACGTACAGCGCCTGCCCCGTGACCTTCGCGCGCCCCTCCTTGCGGGGGACGTTCCGGCCCACGGCTCCGGGAGGTCGGCGGCGGGTGCAGGCCCCCAAAGGGACCTGTCCCCGCGACTTTCGAGAGGCGCCCACGGTTGGGCGCGGATGCTACCGCACCGGGCGCTATTTCGGCGGTGCGCCCTTCAGTGTCCCGCTTCCGGCCGCGGCGGGCTCCTCGGTGTCATATCCGCCGTGGTAGTGGGCCTCGTCCGGGCGCTTGATCTTGGAGTGCGAGACGATCCGGTTGCGCCGGATGCCCCGGAAGTCGTCCAGCTTCTGCCAGCCCCGGTGCGCGTTCTTCTCCAGGAACTCCTCCATCCCGCGGAGGAGGTTCTTGATGACCGTGGGTCCGACCGCGTGATCGAGCATGGCCGCGGTGCAGACCTGGACAGTTCCGCACCCGAGCAGAAAGTAGTTCAGGGCGTGCGGGAACTCGGAGATGCCGCCGATCCCGGAGAACTCCTTGTCCTCGAACGCGCCCGTCATCTGCGCCATCTTCGCGAGGGAGAGCGGAAGGATGGCGGGGCCGCCGAGGCCGCCGGTCGACACCAGGCCCTCCACGTTCATCTCGAACTCGAGAGTCTCCGGATCGATCACGGGCAGCGACGTGAACGTGTTGGAGGAGGAGATGGCGTCCGCGCCGCCGAGGAAGGCCCCCCGCGCCTCGACGACGATGTCGGTCGTGGACGGCGTGAGCTTCGCCCACACCGGGATCGTCGCCACTTCCTTCACCACCTGCGTGACGACCGAGATCAGCTCGTCGTCCTTTCCGATGTTCGAGCCCATGTCCGGCCGGTCCATGTGGGGGCAGGAGAGGTTCAGCTCGAGCGCGTCGGCGCCGTCGTCCTGGCAGGCTTTCGCGAGGGTCTGCCAGTGGCGCATCTCCTCGTCGGAGCCGGAGCCCGCCATGATCGAAGCAATGAGGATCTTTTCGGGGTGCGCCTTCTTGATCCGCGCGAGGCGGCCGATCCACCAGTCGAGCGGCTTGTCCGAGATGAGCTCCCAGTTCCACGAGGAGTGGAGGGCCGCGCCCGGCTTCTTCTTCATCGAGATGTGGCCCGACGTCGGATCCGTGCGCATGAAGTTGGTCTTGGGACCCTTCACGTTGACGACGGGGTGCACGCCGATCGTCTTGGTGACCACGCCGGCCCAGCCCGCCTCGAACGCCCGGAGGATGTTCGCCTCCGACTCCGTGGGGGGCGCCGACGAGAGAAGGAAGGGATTCTCGAACCGGATCCCGGTGAACGTGACGGATAAGTCGGACATGGCTAGCTCGCTCCCGCAGCTTCGAAAGATTCGTGAAGAATCGACAGCGCTTCCGAGATTTCAGAAGCGTTGACCGTCAGAGCCGGCGCGATGCGGAATGCGTTCCCCTCGAGGCCGCCCTTGCCGATCAGGAGACCGCGCCTTCGAGCCTCTTCGAAGATCTTGTTGGTCAGCTCCTTCGCGGGCGTGCGGTCGCGAGCCGTCTCGTCGACCACGAGCTCCACCGCCTGCATGAGCCCCATGCCCCGGACGTCCCCCAGGTTCTTTGGAAACCTCCGCTTCAGCTCCTCGAGGCCGGCGCGCAGCAGATCGCCCATCGTCTGAGCATTGGCGGGCAGGCCCTCTTCCTCGATGAACTGGACGGTCGCGTTCCCCGCCGCGCACGAGATCGGGTTTCCGCCGAAGGTCGAGATCGTGAGCGACTTCAGCGACGCCGCGATCTCGGGCGTGCAGACCGTGACGCCGAGCGGGAGACCGTTCGCCACGCCCTTGGCCATCGTCATGATCTCGGGCTCGACTCCCCAGTGCTCGATGCCCCACATCTTCGTCCCGGTGCGGCCGAAGCCGGTCTGGACCTCGTCGCAGATGAAGACTCCGCCGTACTTGCGCACGATCGCGACCGCGGCCTCGAAGTACTCGGGCGGCGGCGTGATGAAACCCCCGACTCCCTGGATGGGCTCGGCGATGAACGCCGAGATACGGCCGGTGGTGGTCGTGCGGATGATGTCCTCGATGTCGGTCGCGCAGGCGATCCCGCACGAGGGGTACGTCAGGTGCATCGGGCAGCGGTAGCAGTACGGCGTCGGTGCGTGCTTGATGCCGGCGATCTTGGTCGAGAGCGGCCGCCACGTGGAGTGGGCGGTCAACGATTGCGCGAGCGTCGAACGGCCCGAGTATCCGTGGCGGAGCGCGATGACTTCCGACCGCCCCGTGAAGAGCTCCGCCATCATCACGGCGGTTTCGTCCGCCTCCGTGCCCGAGGCCGTGAAGTACATCTGGCGCAACTTGCCCGGCGCGATCCGCGCCAGCCGCTCCGCGAGCTCGACTACCGGAAGCGTGGGATAGAGCGTCGAGATGTGGGAGAGCCGGTCGACCTGCGCCTTGATCGCGGCGTTGACCTTCTCGTTCCCATGCCCGACCGACACCGTCAGGATCCCGCCGAAGAAGTCGAGGTACTCGTTTCCGTCCGCGTCGCGCACCCGGAGCCCCTTCGCGTCCGTGACGACGATCGGCTCCTGGTAATACTGGATCGTGGCCGGGAAGAGGTACTCCTTGTGCTTCTCCCGGACGCTCTTCGTGAGGTCGGACGTGGGGCGGGTTTCGCGGCTGACAGTGCTCATGACCTGGGACTCCTCTTCAGGAATGAGCCGGCGCCGGCTCTTCCGGTGAACTTTCCGTTCTCGACGACCACTTTGCCGCGGGAGAGGACCGTGTCGGACACTCCCGTGACCTCCCGCCCCTCGTAAGGGTTGTAGTCCACCTTCATGTGGAGCGTCTTCGCCGACAGCGTCTGTTTCCGGTTGGGGTCGAAGACGACGAGGTCCGCGTCGGAGCCCGGTGCGATCGTGCCCTTTCGGGGGAAGAGGCCGAAGATCTTCGCGGGCGACGTGGACGTCAGCTCCACGAACCGGTTCCACGAGATCTTTCCGGTCCGGACGCCTCCGTCGTGGACGAGGCTCATCCGCGTCTCGATCCCCGGCGCGCCGTTGGGGATCTTCGAGAAGTCGTCGCGGCCCAGCTCCTTCTGCTCCTTCATGCAGAACGGGCAGTGGTCCGTCGAGATGGCCTGCAGGTCGTTGGACGCGAGGCCCCGCCAGAGGCGGTCCTGCGTCTCCTTCGGCCGAAGCGGCGGGCTCATGACGTACTTCGCGCCCTCGAAGCCGGGCTCCTCGTAGTTGTCGTAGGAGAGGAAGAGGTACTGCGGGCAGGTCTCGGCGTAGGCGGGAAGGCCGCGATCGCGCGCCTCCGTCACCATCTCGAGGGCCTCCGCCGCGGAGAGGTGGACGATGTAGATCGGAACGCCGGCGATCTCGGCGAGAGCGATCGCCCGGTGCGTCGCCTCGGCTTCGGCGCGCGCCGGCCGGGTGAGGGCGTGGTACTTCGGAGCCGTATTCCCCTCGGCGAGCGCGCGCTGTACCAGCACGTCGATGACGCCGCCGTTCTCGGCGTGCATGCAGATCGTGCCGCCGTTCTCCCGGGTTCGCAGGAGAGCGCGGAAGATCGACGCGTCGTCCAGCATGAAGACGCCGGGGTAGGCCATGAAGAGCTTGAAAGACGTCACGCCCTCGCGGACGAGCTCGTCCATCTCGCGTTCGACCGAGTCGTTCAGGTCCGTGACGATCATGTGGAAGCCGTAGTCGATCGCGGCCTTGCCGTCGGCCTTGGCCCTCCAGGCGTCGAGCGCGTGCCGGAGCGTCTGGCCGCGGTACTGGATCGCGAAGTCGACGACCGACGTCGTGCCGCCGTGGGCCGCGGCGATCGTGCCGGACTCGAAGTCGTCCGCGGACGTCGTGCCGCCGAAGGGCATGTCGAGGTGCGTGTGGACGTCGATGCCCCCCGGGATCACGAACTTGCCGGCGGCGTCGATCGTCCGGTCGAGGGTCTGATCCGCGTGGGTCTGATCCCCGAAGGGGGTCAGATCCACATTTGGTGCCATCACCGCCGAAATCTTCTCGTCCTCGATGAGGACGTCGCCCCGGTACAAGTCGGTCGCGGTGACGACGGTGCCGCCGCGGATCAGGGTCTTCAAGTGGCGATCTCGGCCATCGGCTGGTAGGTCTCGGGACGGCGGTCGCGGAAGAACTGCCAGACCCGCCGGACCTCCTCGATCATGTCGAGGTCCATCTCCGCCGTGATGAGCTCGTCCTTCTCCTCGGAGGCGACGGCGAGGAAGTTGCCGCGCGGGTCCACGAAGTAGGACGAACCGTAAAAGCGCCCCAGGTTCCACGGCGACTCAACGCCCACGCGATTGCTGCACGCCATGAAGTAGCCGTTGGCCACGGCGTGCGCCGGCTGCTCCAGCTTCCACAGGTACTGCGAGAGCCCCGCGACCGTAGCCGAAGGGTTGAAGACGATCTCCGCGCCGTTCAAACCGAGAAGGCGGGCGCCCTCCGGGAAGTGGCGGTCGTAGCAGATGTACACGCCGACCTTCGCGTAGCGCGTCTCGAAGACGGGGTAGCCGAGGTTACCCGGCTTGAAGAAGTACTTCTCCCAGAAGCCGGACGTATGGGGAATGTGGTTCTTGCGGTACTTCCCGAGATAGGAGCCGTCGGCGTCGTAGACCGCGGCGGTGTTGTAGTACACGCCGGCCTGCTCGCGCTCGTAGACCGGGACGACCATCGCCATCTGGTACTTCTTCGCGTACTGCGCCATCCGCTCGGTCGTGGGCCCGGGCACCGGTTCCGCCATGTCGTACCAGTGCGGATCCTGGGACGGGCAGAAGTAGGGACCGTTGAAGATCTCCTGCAGGCCGAGAATCTGGACGCCGTTCCGGCCGGCTTCTTCGATCATGTGGATGTGCCGGGAGATCGCGTCCTCCCGCACCTGCTCGATCGGGACGGACGGGTCCGAGAGCGGCGTCGCGCACTGGATCAGGCCGCCGGTGACTTTACGGGGCATCTAAGAGCCTCCAGGTCGGTCGGAACACGGGACACGGGACACGGGACACGACCCGGGTGCTCTTCGTGTTCCGTGTTCCCTGTCCCGTGTCCCGGCTCAGAACCATCGGGAAATGACTACCTTCTTATCGGTATAGAACTCATAAGCATCGCGTCCGTGCACCTTCAGGTCGCCGAAGAAGCTGTCCTTGGCGCCGCCGAACGGAAAGTACGCCATCGGAGCGGCGACGCCGATGTTCACGCCCACCATCGATGCCGACGCCATCCGCGCGAACTCGCGCGCGGCCTTGCCGCTCGTGGTGAAGATGGACGTCGCGTTCGCGTTGGGATGCGCGTGCATGACCTCGATCGCCTCCTCCAGGCTCTTGACCGGGGAGATCGACGCCACGGGGCCGAAGATCTCCTCGTGGCCGATCGTCATCGAGGGAGAAACCTCGTCGAAGAGCGTGGGGCCGAGAAAGAACCCTTTCTCGCTGCCCTCGACCGAGAGCTCGCGACCGTCCACGACGAGGCGGGCCCCCTCCTGCACGCCCCTGTCGATGTAGGAGAGCACGCGCTCCCGGTGCCGCCCGCTGATGACCGGCCCCATCTCGACGTCCTCCGCCATTCCGTCGCCGACCCGGAGGGCCTTCGTGGACGCGGCCATGCGGTCCCGCGCCTCGCCGTGCGCCTCTCCAACCGGAACGAGGATGCTTCCGGCGAGACAGCGCTCGCCGGCGCAGCCGTAGAACGACTCCGTGATGACGTCGATCGAGCGATCCCAGTCAGCGTCCGGCATGACGACGATGAAGTTCTTGGCTCCGCCGAGCGCCTGCACGCGTTTTCCGGCGTGGGTCGCGCGCCGCCAGACCGCCTTCGCGACCGGCGTCGAGCCGACGAAGGAGACCGCACGGATCTCAGGGTGGTCGCAGATCGCCTCGACCACCTCGCGGCCGCCGTTGACCAGGTTCACCACGCCCGGCGGGAGGCCGCACTTCTCCAGCAGGCGGAAGATCAGCCGCTGGGAGAGCGGAACCTGCTCGGACGGCTTGACGATGATGGTGTTCCCGGTGCCGACCGCGAACGGCAAAAACCAGAGAGGAACCATGGCCGGGAAGTTGAACGGCGCGATCGCGGCACAGACGCCCACGGGTTGACGGATCACCTGGCAGTCGATGCCGGAGGAGATGTTCTCGAGGCCGTAACCCATCATGAGCGACGGGGAGCCGCACGCCACCTCGACGCACTCGATTCCGCGGCGCACGCTGCCCCGGGATTCGCCGATGGTTTTTCCGTGCTCGGTCGTGACCGTGCGCGCGAGCTCCTCGAAGTTTTCCTCGAGGAGCTGCCGGAACGAAAACAAAGCTCGGGCCCGCACGACCGCGGGCGTGTCGCGCCACGCCGGAAACGCCTTCTTCGCGGCGAGAACCGCAGCGTCCAGGTCTTCACCGGTCGAGAGCGGCGTCTTCGCGATGATCTCGCCGCGAGCGGGGTTGTACACGTCGAGGAACTCGCGGGCGCGAGAGTCGACCCACCGGCCCCCGATGAAGTTCTGGAGGACTTCGGCGTCTCTCGAGGAGCCGGCCCTGGCGCTCGTCGCGTCCGTTGCGACCGCCGAATCCGTCATGCGGACCTCCGTACCTCGGTTGAGGAAAGGCGCAATAGTATTCCCGGCACTTGAGCCCCGCAAGCTTCTCACCCGGTGGAGTTTGCGACGGCGCGACGCCGCCGGCGCGCCCGAAAAACTGGCAGGCAATGTGCTAATCTGTACCTCGTTCTCGTTCCGCTCGCTTTGCCAGACCTGCTCTGACGAATTCCGAACGATAAGAAAACGGGAAGGCGCGACGCGCGCGGCGGCGGTCGCGTCCGGGCAACGCCGGGGTTGCTGCTGGCCCGCCGGCAGGAGGAATTCGGATGAAACTGTACGTCGGCAATCTTTCCTACTCCACGACAGAGGACGACCTCCGTCAGCTCTTCGGGGCCTATGGCACTCCCGAATCGGTTTCGGTCATCTCCGACCGGGGCACGGGACGCTCGAAGGGCTTCGGCTTCGTCGAGTTCTCGAAGGACGAGGAAGCCAAAGCGGCCATGTCCGCGCTGAACGGCAAGGAAATCGACGGACGGGCGCTGACCGTTTCGGAAGCCCGTCCGCGGACGGAGCCGAGCGGAAATCGGGGCGGAGGCGGTGGTGGCGGCGGCCGGGGCGGCCGCTACTGATCCTCGGCGGAATGCGAAAATCGTCGTCGGGATCGCGGACGGGGCGTTGAAGCACCTCGCAAAAGCGATCTCACTTTCTGAAGGGACCTGACGCGCTCATGGAAAAACACCAAAAAAAGGACTGGACGAACATCCTTTTCCTGTCGCTGACCCCGATCGTCGGGATCTTCGGCACCGCTGCCTATGCCTTGAAGTTCGGCGTCCAGTGGTGGCAGCCGGTCCTGTTTCTCCTCTCGTACCTGCTGGTCGGCCTGTCCGTCACGGCGGGCTACCACCGCCTCTTCGCGCACAAGGGTTACGAGAGCCACCCTCTCGTTCAGGCCTTCTTCCTCTTCTTCGGTGCGATGGCGCTGCAGAATTCGGTTCTCAAGTGGGCGTCGGACCACCGGACGCACCACAAGTACGTCGACAAGGACTGGGATCCGTACTCGATCAAGCGGGGCGGGCTCTCCGCCCACATCTTCTGGCTCTTCTACAAGGACCCGGACGGCCACAAGTTCGACAACGTGCCGGACCTCCAGGCCAACCGGCTCGTGATGTGGCAGTACCGCTACGCGTCCTGGATCGGAATCCTCTTCGGGCTGGGCATCCCCACTTTGATTGGCGCCGCTTTCGGCAGCCCGATGGCGGGACTTCTCTGGGGCGGGTTCCTCCGGATCGTCGTCATCCACCACACGACCTTCTTCGTCAATTCCATCGCGCACATGTACGGCTCGCGCCCGTACACGGACGAGAACTCGGCGCGGGACAACTGGCTGCTCGCCTTCGTGACGAATGGCGAGGGTTTCCACAATTTCCACCACCGTTTCCCGACCGACTACCGCAACGGCATCCGCTGGTTCGACTGGGACCCCACGAAGTGGTTGATCCGGACGTTCGCGGCGCTCGGCCTGGCGCGCGATCTCCGAGCGACCCCCCGCCCCATCATCGAGAAGGCGCGCCTGAAGATGGCGGCGCTCGAGGTGCAGTCACGCCTTCCGGGCGTGCCGGCCGAGGTCGGTGAGATGGTTCGTGCCCGGCTGGACCGCGCGGCACAGTTCCTGGAGCGCGCAACGTCGCACTGGAACCGCGCGCAGGAAAAGAAGCGGGCCTGGATGGAAAAGAGGGCATCGTCGGCCTACGCCCGGAGCTGGAAGAAGAACCTCCGCGCGCAGAAGGGCTGTCTCGCCCGCGCGCGGCAGGAGTGGCAGGGCGCGCTCGCGCTCCTCTCCCGGAATCCCGAAGCCGCCTGAAAACCGGGAGGCGGTAGGCGGTAGGCGGTAGGCGGAAGGACGGGAGAGCCCGGCTCGATGGACGACCGCGCGCTGCTCGAGGTCGCGATCCAGGAGGCCCGGCGGGGACTCTCGGAGGGAGGGATCCCGATCGGCGCCGCGCTCTTCGACGTCGAGGGCAACCTCCTCGGGCGCGGGCACAACCGGCGCATCCAGGAGAACGACCCCTCGGTCCACGGCGAAACCGACGCGTTCCGGAAGGCGGGCCGCCAGCGCGGTTACCGGGACAAAACGATGGTGTCAACGCTCGCGCCGTGCTGGTACTGCAGCGGCCTCGTCCGGCAGTTCGGCATCGGCCGCGTGATCGTGGGGGAGTCGATCAACTTCGCCGGCGGTCTCGACTGGCTCCGGGACAACGGCGTGCAGGTCGTCGACCTCGCCTCGCTCGAGTGCATCGAGATGCTGGGGGAGTGGATCGCCGCACATCCGGATGTCTGGAATGAGGACATCGGCCGGTAGCTCAGGGCTGCCACTTTTTGGATTCCGGGGCTGCGGGAATTCGTCAATTTGAGCGTTCCGGCTCCAGTCCGTTCACCCATCCTCTTTCCCTTCAGAGAGATCGGCGAGTATGGCCCGGGGAACGCGTCTTGCACTTCTCCGAGTTCACCAAAGGTACGGTGAACAAAATGTCTGCTGACCGACGAACTGCCGAACGTCTCATTGTTCCGAGCGAGAGCCTGGAGCGAATCTCGATGCACGAGGTCGCGAGCGGCGACGAGGAGCCGGAGGAGCAGACGCAGCCGCTGCGCCTGTCCTTCCTGGCGCTCCTCGCCGAGCGCGACCCGGCGGTCCAGGCCCGGTTGACGCTGCGACGGAAGCTCGCGCTGGCCGAGCTACCGGCAGACGACGACCGGCCGACGGACCCGATGCTGGAGCTCGACGAGCCGGCCTGAGGCCGGCGTCGATCAGCGCGGCGGCGAGGCCGGCGAGGTCGCCGACGCCGCCGCGGCCAGGCGCATTTTCCGGGCCCGTGTTCGCTGTCGCAGCGCGGGCGCCGAAAAATACTCGGGGGTCGCGTCCGCATCGATCACGGCTCCCCGTTTGACGCAGATCCGGTCCGGAATCTGCGCGTTCTTTCCAACCGCGGTGATTCCGGGTCCCTCTCCAGCTTTCGGCCTCTGACCCACCCGGGCGCGTTTCCCGATGCGCACGAGCTTGTCGACGATCGAACGGTCGACGCGCGCGCCCTCCTCGATGACCGAGTCCGTCAGGATCACCGAGTCGCGGACGAGCGCATTCGGGCCGATCCAGACGCCCGCGGAGAGCACGCTCCTTTCGACGCGAGCGCCCGGAGAGATCACGCAGCCGTCCGTGATCATGCTGTCCTTGACGATCGCCCCCTCCTGGATGGTGACGGGCGGGCGCTCTTCCGACTGCGTGTGCACGACCCAGCGGCGATCGTTCAGGTCGAGCGGGGGCGGGTGCTTCAGCAGGTCCATGTGGGTCTGCCAGTACGCCTCCGTCGTTCCGACGTCCACCCAGTAGCCCTCGAAGGGGTAGGCGAAAACCCGCATCCCGCCGCCGACCATGCGCGGAAGGATGTCCTTCCCGAAGTCGTGGGAGGAGTCGCGCCGCTTCGCGTCCTCGGTGAGCATTTGCGCGAGCGTCTTCAGCCCGAAGACGTAGATCCCCATCGAGGCCAGCGTGCCCGGCGGATCCGCGGGCTTCTCGACGAACTGCGTGACCTTCGACTCCCCGTCGATCGCCAGGATCCCCATCCGGGTCGCTTCCTCGCGCGAGACGTTCAGCGTTCCGATCGTCACGTCTGCGTTCTGCTCGACGTGAAAGGCCACGAGCGCCCCGTAGTTCATCTTGTAGATGTGGTCGCCCGCGAGCACGAGGACGAGATCGGGAGCTCCGCGCTCGACGAAAGAGAGGTTCTGGTAGATCGCGTCCGCGGTACCCCGGTACCAGTCCGTGTCGAGCCGCCCGCGGTAGGGCTGGTACACGTGAACGCCGCCCGTGAAGCCGCGGTCGAGGTCCCAGGGCCGGCCCGCGCCGATGTGCTCGATCAGAGAGTGCGGCCGGTACTGCGTCAGGATCATGAGGTCGAAGATGCCGGAGTTCACGCAGTTCGAAAGCGTGAAGTCGATGATGCGGTACTTGCCGGCGAAGGGAACCGCAGGTTTTGCGCGGCGATCGGTCAGAACGCCCAGACGTTGACCCTCTCCCCCGGCGAGAATGACCGCCCGGGTCCTCACGCGCGCACCCTCGTCGTCGTCACGGAGGGGAACCGCGGCGGTAGCGCAGCGCCTCGCGGTAGAGGCCCTCGTACTGCGCGGCCGACCGATCCCACCCGAAATCCCGTCCCATTCCGCGCCGCTGGAGCTCGATCCATTCTTCGGGCTGAGCGTACACCCGCCGGGCGCGGTCGAGCGCGTGGGCGAGCGAGAGCGGGTCGTACCCATCGAACAGAAAACCCGTGCCCCCCGGGTCCCCCGCGTCCGTGATCGTGTCCGCCAGTCCCCCCGTCCGCCGCGCGATCGGGACTGCGCCGTAACGCATGGCGATCATCTGCGTCAGGCCGCACGGTTCGTAGCGCGATGGAATGAGGATGGCGTCGGCTCCCCCGTAAATCCGGCGCGAGTGAGGTGGATCGAAACGCAGGCGGACGCTCGCCCGTCCGGGGAAGCCGAGCTCCAGGGAAGCCAGAGCGCCCTCGATCGCGGGGTCGCCGCTGCCGAGCGCGACGAACTGGCCGCCGGCCTGGATCCAGTTCGGCAGAACGGGGATCGCGAGGTCGAAGCCCTTTTGGGAGTCGAGGCGTGACACGACGCCCAGGAGAAACGCCCCGGCCTCCGGCTGCAACCCCGTCTCCTCCTGGAGCGCGGTCTTGTCCGCGGCGCGGAGCTCCACGCTGCCGGCGTTGAAACGCGCGCGCAGGACTTCGTCCGTTTCGGGATTCCAGCTCTTGGTGTCGATGCCGTTCAACACGCCGTGAAGGCGGTCGCTCCGGGCGCGGAGGACGCCGTCGAAACCGTAACCGCCCTCCGGAGTCTGAATCTCGCGCGCATACGTTGGACTGACGGTGGTCAGAACGTCGGCGCTCGCCAGCCCGATACCGAGAAGAGAGTCCCTCGCCCACTCCGGGACTGATCCAAGAATCGGGCTCGTCGGCAGGCCGTACTCGCCGAGAAATCGTCCGGCGCCGCGGCCCGTATAGGGGAGGTTGTGGATCGTGAAGAGCGTCGCCGTGTCCTGGAAGAACGCGTCGGTGCCGCGCGCGACCGCGAGCCGGTAGACCGCCGGGCCGGTGTGCCAGTCGTTGGCGTGGACGATATCCGGCCGGAAGTCGAGCGCCCGGCAGGCCTCGAGCGCCGCGAGGGAGAAGAAGACGAACTTGCGCCCGTCCTCCTCGATGGAGCTGCCGTAGATCCTGCTGTCGGTCGGGATCGGCGGTCCGGTGATCAAGTAGACCGGCACTCCATCGAAGCTCGTCTCCCAGACCTGCCCGGTCTGCGGCCCTCCCGCGTGATTCACGTCGAAGCGGTCCACGCGGCGGGGGCGGAACCGGGCCCAGTCGATGGCCCCGTAGCCCGGAATCGCGACGCGGACGTCGTGGCCGAGCGCGGCCAGGGCTCGCGGGAGAGATCCGGCAACGTCCCCCAGTCCGCCCACCTTGACGAACGGGGAGGCCTCAGCCGCCAGAAAAAGGACCTTCAAGGGGCGCGATTATGAGCCGGATCACACGTCCGGCCGGGGCCCGGCGTTACAATCGAACAGTTCAGCCATGAAACATTTCGGGTTTCGCCGGGGTATGCAGCCGGTGTCTTTCCGGCCGGGAGTGTTCTTTTCTGGAACGCTCTCCGCGGCCACCCGGTTGTCGAAAAGAGTCATGGAAGCCGGGCCGATGCTCCGAAACGTCGGATCTTTCCTCGCGGGCCGCCGCACGAAGACGGCCGTCGCGGTTTTCGTCTTCTTTCTCGTGCTGGGGATCGCTCTCCCCAACTCGCCGGGGCGCGCCCGCTCCGTCGCAATCGCGATGGCCAACACGAGAAGCTCGGGCCTCCTCGCCGTCGCCGAGAAGGAGTACTGGGGCTTTCTCCAGAAGCGGAGTCTCGAGCTGCGACTCCGCCTCGGCCTGCCGGTGGAGGAGCTGCCGGACCTGACGGAAGGCCGCGCGCGTGCGGACGCGGTCTACGGCGCGGCGCTTCTCCAGAAGCTGCGGGGTCTTCGGGAGCTCGAGCTCTCTCACGAGGAGTCCCTCTCCTTCGCGATGCTCCGGGATGCCGCGCACCAGCTCGCGGCCTCGCGGCGCGACTACTGGCTCACGTTTCCGATGACGCCGTACGCGTCTCCGGTGCGGGAGGTCCATCAGGCGTTCACCACCTGGCAGTTCCGGACGCCGGACGACCTGGACCGCTACGCCGCGCTGCTCAACCGTTACGCCGGGTTCATCCGCCAGATGGAGGAAAAGCTCCGAAACCAGGCGAAGCGCGGAATCCGGCTTCCGAAGGCGGAGACCGCGCTCGTTGCCGACTTCTATCGCGCGGCGGTCGCGAAGCCCGCGGAGAGCATCTTCTGGGTCTCGCCGGAGCGGCTCGCGCGGGAGCCCGAGCAGGACCGCACCCCGTTCACTCGGCGGGTCGAGGGGCTCATCGCGACCCGCGTCAACCCCGCGCTCGAGAGCCTGGCCGCGTACGTCTCCGGGGAGTACGCCGCGCGAGCGCCGCAGGCCGTCGGCCTGGGACAGTATCCGGGTGGGAAGGCGTACTACCGGCGGCTGGTGCGCTTCCACACGACTCTCGACGTGACGCCGGAAGAAGTCCACGAGCTCGGTCTCGCCGAAGTCGAAAGGCTGAATCGCGAGCTCGAGGAGGTGCGGACCGCCGTCGGCTTCGAGGGGACGTCGGCGGAGTTTCGATCCGAGCTCCGCGCCGATCCGCGATTCGTTCCCGCGACCGCCGACGAGATCGGCGACCGGCTTCTCGAAGCGCAGAAGCGGATCATGACCAAGATTCCGTTCTTCTTCGGGAAAATGCCGTCGTCGCCGGCCGGCATCCGGCGGCTCGCCCCGAACCTCGAGGGCGCGATGACTTCCGGCTACTACCAGGAGCCCACGGCGACCGACCCGCGCGGTTACTACTTCTACAACGGCTCGTCGCTCGCCGACCGGTCGCTACTCTCCTCGGCGGGGCTCATCTATCGCGAGCTCGTTCCGGGCCACCACTTCCAGAAGTCCCTCCAGCTGGAGAACGCCGACCTGCCGGGCTTCCGGAGAGAGGCGGCTTGGACGGCGTACACGGAGGGCTGGGGCGAGTACGCCTCGTCGCTCGCGGGCGAGATGGGAATGTACGAGGACCCCTACGACCGCGCCGGGCGAATCGGCATGGAGCTCTTTCTTTCCGCGCGCCTCGTCGTGGACACCGGGATGAACGCTCTCGGGTGGTCGCGCGCCCGCGCGACCGCGTACCTCCGAGAGAACACGCTCGAGTCCGACGCGGTGATCGCCAACGAGACTCTGCGCGACTCCTGCGACACTCCGGGCGAGGCGCTCGCTTACAAGCTGGGGTCCGCGAAGATCCGGGAGCTGCGGCGGAAGTCGGAGCGGGCCCTGGGTCCGGACTTCGACGTGCGCCGCTTCCACGACGCCGTGCTGGGTTCGGGCCCGATGCCGCTGGCGCTGCTCGAGCGGCACGTCGACTGGTTCATCGGCACCGAGAGGACGCGGATCGCCAGTCGCTAGGGGCGGTCCGAAGCTTGCAGCCTCCGGGAGCGTGGCTGCCCGACTCGACCGGAAAACCGTACTCGCGACGCTCGTTGGAGCGCTGATCTTCGCTCTCTCCGCGACACGGTGCGCCTCCGCCTTCGCGAAGCCGGAGCTCCAGTTCCGAGGGCTGCGGATCAACTCGATCGGCCTCGGCGGAGCGTCGATCGACGTCGTCGTGGACGTCTACAACCCCAACTCCTTTCGGCTGGGCCTCGACCGGTTCTCGTACGACCTGGAGATCGAGAACGTTCACTTCGGCGGGGGAGAGATCGACGCCCCGGTTTCGGTCGCAGGAGGGAGCACGGCAACTGTCCGACTGCCCCTCGACCTGAACTGGTCAGTCCTGGGCGACGTGGGCCGGGGAGTGCTGAATACCGGGAACGTCCACTACGGTGTGACCGGGGAGATGATCGTCTCGACCGCCTTCGGGAAGTCCCGCGTGCCCTACTCGAAGGCCGGGCAATTCTCGGTGCTGGGGAGCGGGCGCTAGCTCACTGGACGGAGACGGCGTAGCCGTTCTCGAACACGATCTTCTTCCCGACGCTGCGGTAGATCCAGGTCTCCTGCGGGATTCCGGCGGCGGAGTATCCCGAGCTCGTCTCGTCGGGAGCGCCCATCATCGCCCGCACCTCCGACGGGGTCATGTTCTCGTGAACGCGTCCGGCTTCACGCTCGCTGGCGACCGCATCGCGGCCCATCCGATCCAGCTCCGACTGGCGGGCCTCCGACCGGTGCGCCGCCGCCCTCGCCTTCTCGAGTGGCGCCTGGGACGCCGGTTCCGGAGCGTTCGTTCCGAGAAGTCCGCCAGCCGAGTTCTTGTATAGCCAGAGGCCAACACCGACGACCAGGAGGAGAAGAATGAGTCGGCTCATGGTCTGCTCTCCGTTTCTACGTGTTTCGAGTAAGCCGGAAGCGAGGCGCCCGAAGGAAAGACGTTCATTTCCTGCTCCGACACGAGGAGGTCCTTCAGCGTGATCCTGGCGAGAACCTGGTCGACCGCGTTCTGCAGCATCCGCCACACGGAGCGGATCGAGCAGTCGGGCATGTGAGTGCAGAGTTTTCCGAGACCGCCGTGGGTGTCGCAGAACGAGGGCTCGTAGAGCCGCCCGCCGAGGGTCGCGAGGACCTCGCCCACGTTGATCTGCTCGGGTGTCCGCGAGAGGGCGTAGCCGCCGGCCTGGCCGCGGGTCGACGTCACGAACCCGCCCTCGCGAAGCACGCGCATCATCTTCGCGACGTTTGGCTCCGAGATTCCCTCGGCGCGCGATAGCTCCGCGATCGTGATGCTTCCGGCGGTGCCCCGGCTTCCGACCCGGAGCAGACACCGGAGCCCGTACTCCTCGCCTGAGCTCAACTTCATCTCGGCCCCCCCGTCACATCATTCCGAGTTGCAGCTTCGCCGCGTCCGACATCATTCCCATGCTCCACGGCGGGTCGAAGAGGACCTGGACGTCCGCCTCCGCGATGCCCGGCACGGTGAGCAGTTTCTGACGGATGTCTTCCCGCAGAACGTCGCCCATCCCGCAGCCCGGCGCGGTGAGCGTGAACCGGACGTCGACCTTGTTTCCGCCCCCCGGGAGCGGAGTCAGCTCGACTCCGTAAACGAGTCCCAGGTCCACGATGTTGACCGGGATCTCCGGGTCATAGCAGGTGCGGAGCTGGTCCCAGCAGAGCTCTTCGATCGGCTTCGCGGGGCCGGCCTCTTCGGCCGGCTTCGCGGCGATCTCCTCGCCGATCGCGTCGGCGTCCTTGCCGTCGATCCGCGCGAGATATCCCATCGGGACCATCACGGTGTAGGAACCGCCGAGCGACTGCGTGATCTGCAGCCGCGTCCCGGCCGGAATCGTGAAACGGGTGCCGGCGGGGATTTCGCTGGCCTCGAGGTCACGGGTCGTCATCGCTTCCTTCTGGGACCACATGGTCAGGCTCCTCCGCTTTCGGCCTTGGGGCCCTCGGTGAGCTCCGTCGACACCGTCGTTTCCGCGCCGGCGAGCGCCGCGCGAAGGGTGTGCCAGGGGAGGGTCGCGCACTTCACGCGAACCGGAAACTCGCGCACGCCCGAAAACACGGTGAGCTTGCCGAGCTCCGGAGCACCGGCCGTCTCGTTTCGTCCATCCTTGCCGGTGATCAGGTCGTGGAAGCGTTCGAAGAGCGCCTCCGCCTGAGCGCGCGACTTTCCCTTCACGGCCTCGGTCATCATCGAGGCGGACGCGGTGGAGATGGCGCAGCCGGCTCCCCGGAACCCGACGTCCTTCAGGAGATCGTCCTCGAGTCGAATGAAGACCGTCTCCCGGTCGCCGCACAGCGGGTTATACCCATCGGCCCGGCGGTTCGCTCCCGCGAGCTCGCCGAAATTCCGCGGCCTCTTGCTGTGATCCAGGATGACTTCCTGGTACAGCTCGCGCAGCTCGCCCATCAGCGGAACATCCTCTGGACCTTGTGGATCCCCTCGGTCAGCGCGTCGATTTCCCCGCGGGTGTTGTAGATCGCGAGCGACGCCCGCGCGGTCGCCGGGATCCCGAAGAACTCCATGACCGGCTGCGCGCAGTGGTGCCCGGTCCGGATCGCGATCCCCTCCTGGTCGAGCACGGTCCCGATGTCGTGGGGGTGGATGCCCTCCAGAGTGAAGGAGAGAACGCCGATCTTCTCCCGCGCGGTCCCGATCACGGTGAGGCCGGGCAGCGCCGTGAGGGACGACGTCGCGTAGTCGAGGAGGTCCTGCTCGTGCGCCGTGACGTTTTCGATTCCGATCCCGGAGATGTAGTCGACCGCGGCCCCGAGCCCGACGGCCCCCGCGATGTCGGGCGTGCCCGCCTCGAACTTGTACGGGAGGACGTTCCACGTCGTCTTCTCGAACGTCACGGAGCTGATCATGTCGCCGCCCCCCTGGAACGGGGGCATCGCCTCGAGGAGATCCGCGCGGCCGTAGAGGACTCCGATCCCGGTCGGGCCGTACATCTTGTGCGCCGAGAAGGCGTAGAAGTCGCAGCCGATTTCCCGGACGTCCACCGCGAGCCGCGGCACCGCCTGGGCCCCGTCGATCGCTACCGGGACTCCGCGGGCGTGCGCGATCTCCACGATCCGCCGCACCGGCAGGAGCGTCCCGAGCGCGTTCGAGACGTGACCGACGGAAACGATGCGCGTGCGCGGAGTCAGGATCCGCTCGAGCTCCTCGATCCGGACCTCTCCAGTCCGGTCGATCGGCACCACCTTCAGGTGCGCCTTCTTCTCGTCGCAGAGGAGCTGCCAGGGAACGATGTTCGAGTGGTGCTCGAGCGCGGTGATGACGACCTCGTCCCCCTCGCCGACCCGCTGGCGCCCGAACGTCTGGGCGATCAGGTTGATGCCCTCGGTCGTGCCGCGGACGAAGACGATTTCGCGCACGTCCGCGGCGTTGATGAACGCGCGCACTTTTTCGCGGGCCTGCTCGTACGCGTCCGTCGCCTCCACGGAGAGCTGGTGCACTCCGCGGTGGATGTTTCCGTAGGACCGGCGGTACATGTCGGCGCCCGCGCTGATGACGGCCTCCGGCTTCTGGGTCGTCGCGGCGTTGTCGAGGTAGACGAGAGGCCGGCCGTGGACCTGGCGCGACAGGATCGGGAAGTCGCGGCGCAGGGCCTCCACGTCGAGGCGGTGGCCGCTCCCCGCGGGGCGGACGCGCGCGGAGGAGCTCATCGCCCGCCTCCCGGCAGCCGCAGACCGAGGTGCTGCTCGACCAGCGCCCGGAGGGGCGCGACGCGAATCCTCGAGGCGACGTCGCTCGCGAAGGCGTATACGAGGAGGTTCCGGGCCTCGTCCTCTCCGATCCCCCGGGACTGCAGGTAGAACATTGCTGCCGCGTCCAGCTGCCCGATCGTCGAGCCGTGCCGGCACTTCACGTCGTCCGCGAAGATCTCGAGCGCCGGCTCCGAGTTGACCAGCGACTCCTTCGACAGCAGGAGGTTCTTGTTCGTCTGCATCGCGTCGGTCTTCTGCGCGTCGGGGCGCACGATGATCGTCCCGTGGAAGATTCCTCGGGATTTCCCGTCGAGGATCCCCTTGTAGAGCTCCCGGCTCGTGCCGTGCGGCATCGCGTGATCGATGAGCGTGTGATTGTCGAGGAGCTGCGTGCCGTTCCCCAGGAACAGGCCGTTCAGCGTGCAGTCGGCGCCCTCGGCGTCGAGCCGGACGTTCAGGTCGTGGCGCGCGAGCGCGCCGCCGAGCGAGATCGAGTGCGACGTGAAGTTGCTGTTGCGTCCGAGGCTCACCGCCGTCGTCCCCACGTGGAAGGCCGCGTCCCCCTCGCGCTCGAGGCGGGAGAAGTCGAGCACCGCGCCGTCGCCGAGGACGATCTCGGTGACGGAGTTCGTGAAGTACGCCTCTCCCGCGGTCCCCAGGTACGTTTCGACCACCGCGGCCTGGCTGCCGGCCTCGGCGACGATGAGGTTCCGGGGGTGCGACACCGTGGGGCCGAACGTCGGTTCCGAAAGAAACACGAGGTGGATCGGGTCGGGCACCTGGGTGCGCGCCGGGATCCGGAGGAAAACCCCGTCCTCCACGAACGCCGAGTTCAGCTGCGCGAAGGCGTTGCCGTCGCGGACGATCTTCGCCAGGTGCGGTTCGACCGCTTCGGGCCTCGACGCCAGCAGGTCCGCGAGGCTCGCGACCTCGAGACCCCCGGTGAGAAGGCCCACCGAAGACAGGTCCGGCGCGTAGCGGCCGTTGACGAAGACGATCTGAACTCCAGCCTCCGCCGGCAGAGGAATCTGACTCCCGAAGGATCCCCGCTCGGCGTCTGCCAGCTGGTAGGGAACCTTCACGAAGGGCGCGACGTTCGTGTACTTCCAGGCGTCCTGGCGAACGGTGGGGAAGCCCGTCGCGCGGAACCGCTCCATTCCGGCGCGGCGGATCTCCGCGAGCCAGCCCGGGTCGCGGGCCGACCGCCGCTCGCGGTACGACTCGGAGATCGAGCGCTCGAGGCCGGCGGTCTCGGTGGCGACCGCTTCCATCAGGCGACCGTCAGGGGGGCGGGCGAGGTCTTCGCCGGGGGCTCCTTCTCGAGCCAGGAGTACCCCTTCTCCTCGAGCTCCAGCGCGAGCTCCTTGCCCCCCTCCAGCACGATGCGGCCCTCGACCAGGACGTGAAGGAAGTCCGGAACGATGTAGTTGAGGAGCCTCTGGTAGTGGGTCACGACGATCATCGCCCTCTTCGGCGTTCGCAGAGAGTTCACGCCGGCCGCGACGATGCGCAAGGCGTCGATGTCGAGACCGGAGTCCGTCTCGTCCAGGATCGCGAGCGTCGGGTCGAGGATCGCCATCTGGAAGATCTCGTTGCGTTTCTTCTCGCCCCCCGAAAAGCCCTCGTTGACCGGGCGCTTGACGAGCTCCTCGTCGATGTCGACGAGCTGCGCCCGTTCCTTCACGAGCGACAGGAACTCGAACGCGTCGAGCTCCGGCAACCCGCGGTGCTTCCGGACCGCGTTCAGCGCGTTCTTGAGAAAGTAGACGTTCGACACGCCCGGGATCTCGACGGGGTACTGGAACGCGAGGAAGACTCCCTCGCGGGCGCGGAGCTCCGGCGCCATGGTCAGCAGGTTCTGTCCCTTGAACAGGACCTCCCCGGCGGTGACCTCGTAACCGGGGCGTCCGGCGAGGACGTGGGCCAGAGTGCTCTTCCCGGAGCCGTTGGGTCCCATGATCGCGTGGACCTCTCCGGCGTTCACCGTGAGGTCGACTCCGCGGAGGATTTCGTTGCCGGCGACTCTCGCGTGGAGGTTCCGGACCTCGAGGAGCGCCATCAGCCCACGCTCCCTTCGAGCGACACGCCGAGGAGCTTTTGCGCCTCGACCGCGAACTCCATCGGGAGCTCCTTGAAAACGACCTTGCAGAAACCGTTGACGATCATGTTGACCGCCTCCTCCGGCGAAATCCCGCGCTGCTGGAAGTAGAAGATCTGGTCCTCGCCGATCTTCGACGTGGACGCCTCGTGCTCCATCTGCGCGGTCGAGTTCAGCACCTCGATGACCGGGAAAGTGTGGGCGCCGCACTTGTCGCCGATCAAGAGCGAGTCGCACTGCGAGTAGTTGCGCGAGTTATCGGCCTTCCCCAGGATCTTGACCAGCCCGCGGTAGGTGTTCTGTCCGTGTCCCGCGGAGATCCCCTTGGAGACGATGGTCGACTTCGTGTTCTTTCCGATGTGGATCATCTTGGTGCCAGTGTCCGCCTGCTGATAGTTGTTGGTCACCGCCACCGAGTAGAACTCGCCGACCGAGTTGTCCCCCTGGAGGATGCAGCTCGGGTACTTCCAGGTGATCGCGGAGCCGGTCTCGACCTGCGTCCACGAGATCTTGGAGTTGCGGCCCAGGCACTTGCCGCGCTTGGTGACGAAGTTGTAGATGCCGCCCCGGCCCTGCTCGTCTCCGGGATACCAGTTCTGGACCGTGGAGTACTTGATCTCCGCGTCGTCCAGGGTGATGAGCTCCACCACCGCCGCGTGGAGCTGGTTCTCGTCCCGCATCGGGGCCGTGCAGCCCTCGAGGTAGCTGACGTACGCGCCCTCGTCCGCGATGATGAGCGTCCGCTCGAACTGGCCGGTCTTCTCGGCGTTGATGCGGAAATAAGTCGAGAGCTCCATCGGGCAGCGGACTCCCTTCGGCACGTACACGAACGAGCCGTCCGAGAAGACCGCCGAGTTGAGCGTCGCGAAGAAGTTGTCGGTGTAGGGAACGACGGACCCGAGGTACTTCTTCACGAGGTCGGGATGGTTGTGCACCGCCTCGGAGAACGAGCAGAAGATGACGCCGACTTCGGCGAGCTTTTCCCGGAAGGTGGTCGCGACCGAGACGCTGTCGAAGACCGCGTCCACCGCGACTCCCGCGAGCTTCTCGCGCTCCCGGAGGGGGATCCCCAGCTTCTCGTACGTCTCCAGGAGTTTCGGGTCGACCTCGTCCAGGCTCTTCGGAGCGTCCTTCCGCGACTTCGGGGCGGAGAAGTACACCATCGCCTGGTAGTCGATCTCGGGGTAGTGCACGTTCTGCCACGTCGGCTCTTTCATGGTGAGCCAGTGCCGGAACGCCTTCAGGCGCCACGCGAGGAGCCACTCGGGCTCCCCCTTTTTCTGAGAGATCAGGCGGACGATGTCTTCGTTCAGGCCCGGCGGGACCGAGTCGGATTCGATGTCGGTGACGAAGCCGGCCTTGTAGGGGACGCTCGTCTGGAAGAGCGAGCGGGGATCGGTGCTCATCGCAGGTTCTCCATTCCGCTCTGGAGCTTATGCAATCTGTACGGAGAAGTCAAGATTGAGCCCATAGCTAAATCGAGTGTGGAGAGTGATTTAGGGGCACCGGAGGCATAGACTGCGCCCGTGGGAACGCGTTTACCTCCGGTCGCGTCACCCCCCGATCGGCCCCTGGTCGTCTTCGACGGCGACTGCGAGTTCTGCCGCTTCTGGATCGCGCGGTGGAAGAGCGTCACGGGCGACCGCCTGGACTATGCGCCCTACCAGGAGGTCTCCGCGCGCCTCCCGGAGATCCCGGTCGAGGAGTTCCGCCGCGCGGTCGCGATCGTCCTTCCCACCGGCGAATCCTTCTCGGGAGCCGACGCCGTGGTCCGCGCGCTGGCGCACGTGCCCGGCCGCGGCCTGTGGCAGTGGATCTACGAGCGCGTGCCGGGCGCGCGTCCCGCCGCCAACGGCGTCTACCGCGCGATCGCGGACCACCGGGGCGCGGCCACCCGCGTCACCCGCCTTCTCTGGGGCACGGTCTCCGACGAGCCCACGTACTTCCGGTCGAGCTCGCTGTTCGTCCGGCTCCTTGCGCTCTGCTACCTCGCGGCATTTCTGTCGCTGTGGATCCAGGTTGACGGGCTGATCGGACCACGGGGGATCCTCCCGGCGGAGCGCTACCTCGAGTGGGTGAGGTCACAGCTCGGCGCCGAACGGCTGTGGTGGGTTCCCACCCTCGCGTGGCTCTCCGCGGGCCCCGGCATGCTCCACTTTCTCTGCGCGGGCGGGGCCGCGGCCGCGCTCCTGGTTTTCCTGGGCTTCGCCCCGACGCTCGGTTTGGCCGTCGCGTGGGCGTTCTACCTGTCGCTCTCGTCGATCTCGCAGACTTTTCTCTCCTACCAGTGGGATGCCCTGCTCCTGGAGGCGGGTCTGCTCGCGATCTTCCTCTCGCCGCCGGCCTGGCGGCTGCGGTTCTCGCCGTCGTCCCCGCCCTCGGCAACGACGCTTCTTCTCCTTCGCTTCCTGCTCTTCCGGCTGATGTTCTCCTCCGGCATCGTCAAGCTCGGGAGCGGCGATTCCGCGTGGCGCTCGCTCACCGCTCTCCGGTACCACTACGAAACCCAGCCCCTGCCCACGTGGGTCGGTTGGGCGTTTCACCAGCTCCCGCTCTCGTTCCAGAAGGTGTCGTGCGTCTTCCTCTTTTTCGTCGAGATCGCGGTTCCCTTTCTCGTCTTTCTCCCGCGCCGGGCCCGTCACGTCTCGTTTGGATTCTTCATCGCCCTCCAGGCTCTGATCGCGCTGACCGGCAACTACGCCTTCTTCAACGTGCTCGCCATCGCGCTTTGCCTCCTTCTGCTGGACGACGCGGTGTTCCCCCGCCTGTCATCCCGAGCGCAGCGAGGGATCTCTCCCTCGATTCGCGGCAACGGGGCCCATCGGCAATGGCCGCGATGGCTCCTGATTTCGGTCGCGGCCGTCCTTCTCACGGCCGGCGCCGTGCAGCTCGCGCTCACGGTCCGGCGGAGCGCGGACGGCCTGCCCCGCGCCGCGGTCCGGTTCGTCGAGTTGATCTCGCCGCTCCAGAGCGTGAACCGCTACGGTCTGTTCGCCGTCATGACGACGCGCCGTCCCGAGATCGTCGTCGAGGGCAGCGCGGACGGCGTGACGTGGAAGCCGTACGAGTTCCGCTGGAAGCCGGGGGACGTCCGGGGGCGGCCCGGGTTCGTGGCGCCTCACCAGCCGCGCCTCGACTGGCAGATGTGGTTCGCAGCGCTCGAACGCTGTGGCGGGAATTCGTGGGTCCTGAACTTTCTGGGACGCCTCCTCCAGGGGGAGCCGGCCGTGCTCCGGCTGCTCGCGACGAACCCTTTTCCGGCCGAGCCGCCGCGCTACGTCCGCACGCTTCTCTACGAGTACCGGTTCACGGACCGGACGACGCGCCGCGAGACCGGAGCGTGGTGGACGCGGCAGCTCCAGGGGCCGTACTGCCCCGTCCTTTCCCGGGAGATGCTGACGCGATAGTCGTCAGACCCCGAACCGCTCGGGCTCCCAGGTGAGACCGAGCTCGCCCGGCGGCGCCATGTACCCGAGGAGGGCGGACGCCGCGACGACGGCGGGGCTCGCGAGGTAGCCCTCTCCGCCCACGCCCATCCGGTTCTGCCAGTTCCGGTTGAACGACGTGATCGCGCGCTGTCCCGCGGCGAGGCGGTCGGGCCCCTGGCCGAAGCACGGCCCGCACCACGACTGGCGGATCTCTCCGCCCACGGATCGGAAGACGTGCGCGATCGACTCCCCGCCGAGACGGGGGTCTGCCGCTTCGATCTGGGTCCCCACTCCGCCCGAGCCCGGAAAGACCGCCAGCGACTTCGCCACTTCGCCAAAGCCCTGCTCGCGGGCGGCGCGCAGGACGAGCGCCGCGGAGAGAAGGTCGTCGTAGCTGCCGTTCGTGCAGGAGCCGATCAGGGCCTTGTCGAAAGTGAGCCGCTCCCGCGCCACGTCCTCCGCGGGGTACGCGTTGCCCGGCGAGTAGGGCTTCGCGATCATCGGCTGGACGGAGTCGAGCTCGATCCTCTCGTCGACCTCGTACGAAGCGTCGCGGCCCGGAGAAACGCGCGGATAGGGCAGATCCCCCGGCTCGATGCCCTTGGCGCGGTACCAGGCATCCGTGACTTCGTCCGCCGCGAAGATGCCGTTCAACGCCTCGCCTTCGGCCATCATGTTGGCGATCGTGTTGCGGTACGCGATCGGGAGCTGCCGTTCCTCGTCGACGAACTCGACCGACATCCCGCCGGACTGCTTCGCTCCCCAGCGGCGCAGCAGCTCGAGGACGATGTCTTTGCCGCTCACCCACGGCTGCAGCGCGCCGCGGAAGACGACCCGCCGCTGTTTCGCGACCGTGAAGTAGATGTAGCCGGTCGACCAGCCGAAGCCGAGCGTCGTGGAACCGACCCCGAACCCCACCGCACCGTAGGCGCCGTACGCCCGACTGTGGGAGTCGGCTCCCGGGATGAACTGCCCGGGGAGCACCAGGCCCTGCTCCGGGAAGTAGAAGTGGAAGATCCCGTCCCCGGGCGTCGCGTAGTACGGCTTCTCGATCCCGTGGACCTTCGCGAACTCGCGACCGATCGCGGTCTGGCGGTCGTCCGACTCCTTCCCCGTGAAGACGAAGTGGTCGTTGGCGATCGCGGCCTGCCTCGGAAAGATGGACTTGCCTCCGCTGATCTGGTTGAAGGTGTGGATTGCGAACGGCGCGGTTCCGTCGGACGCCGGCAGAAGGTCCGCGTACACGCGCAGGGTCGCGCCCGGCGCGACGATCGCGTCCTTGTCGACGCGGTGCGCCCAGACGATCTGTTCCGTGGTCGTCAGGCGGCGGGCGGTCTCCGGATCCGGCCAGGAGATCTCCGGAGGAGTCTCGACCGAGCGCCGGAACTCCCGGCGGCCGACCGCGAAGATCCCGCCGCTCCTCCGGATCTCCTCCTCCTTCGGAGTGAGCGGGAGCGCGTCGTAGCTTTTTGCCTTCGTCTCGTTCGTCAACCGGCGGGTCACCGGGTCGAGCGAGAACGCGTCGCCGTCCTCCGCGTCGGCCACCGCTTCGGAGCTCTGGACCACCTGCAGGCCCAGGTTGAACGCGTTGCGCCGAAAGATGTCGCCCATGTTCGCGCCGCACACGACGACGAGCTCGAGGCCGACCTCTTCGGCGACGCCCTTCAGGCCCGCCGGGCTCATTTCCCGGGACGAGCCGATCGCGAAGCGGTCGCCCGCGACGACGAAGGTATCGCCGCGGTGGACCCTTTCGCGGAAGTTCGGCATGAGATAGCGAAACGCCCCGATCTTCCAGCGCTCGTCCAGACGGTCGAGGCTCTCGGAGACGCAGTCCGCCGCGGGCGTGATCTGGTCGGTATCGATCGCGTCGAACTTCTTGCCCGGGACCTTCGGGTCCCAGAAGACGAGAGCCCGGCCCCGGATGGGCTGTGAGGAGCCGGCGTCCGCGGAGACGATGTCGGACGGCCGCGGACCCGGGAGATCGGCGGAGGTGACCCCGGGTTTCAGCCTCGCCGGCTCAACTCGTTGCATGCGCCCGAGAATAACGCGGGTGCTATCCGGGGCATTCTCCGCCGGTCAGTCGCTCCAGTCGTTCCCGTCGTGGCTCTTCAGCCGCGCCTGCGCCTGGCGGAACCGCGGATCCCCTCGGAGGTTGTCGAGGTCTTCGTCCCCCCGGAGATTTCCATTTGCGTCGAAGCCCGCGTCGAGCGCCTTGAACAGCCAGTTGAACGCCTCGTCCTTGCGCTCCATCAGGGAGTAGGCGCACGCGAGGTTGTACATCGTGGCCGGCTTCCGATAGTTGCGCTCCAGGGCCCGCTGGAATGCCGGGATCGCCTCGGCGGGCCGGTCCCCCTCGATGCGTGCGAAGCCCAGGTTGTACCAGGCGCGCGCGCTCTCCGGGTGGCGGCGGGTGTACTGGTCGAAGTGCTGCTCGACCTCGCGCCATGCGGCGACCCGCGTCGAGCGCAGCCACTTCTTGTGGCCGGCGACGCCGAAGTCGTCGAAGCGGTGGAGCTCCAGGTCCGCCGCCATCTGGAGGAGCTCGCGATAGCGCGGCTCTCCGCGCACGTTGTCAAGGTCCTCGTCCTTCCGGACCTGGTCGGGGTCGTCGAACCCGGCCTCGATCCCCTTCTGAAGGAAGTCGAGCGCGCGGGCCTTGTCGCCCTTCAGCGAGAGAGCGCACGCCGTGTTGTACAGGGAGGCGCCCTCACTAAATCCGCGGGCGGCGGACGTCTGGAAAGCCTGCGCCGCCAGATCGTAGCGGCCCACCCCGAGCAGGTCCTTCCCGATCTCGTAATACGCCTTGCCTCGGGCGGCCGGCGTCGCCTTCAGGCGGGAATACCTTGCCGCAATCCGCTCGGCCTGCGCGCGATCGCCTTCCTCGTTGTTCTTCCGCGCGGTCCGCCGGATCTGCGCGAAGCGCGGATCGGAACGCAGCGAGTCGAGGTCGTCGTCCTTCGCGAGATAGGACTCGGCGTCGAAGCCTTCGTCGACCGCCTTCTGCAGCCACTCGAATGCCCGCGCGCTGTCGCCCTTCCTCGCGTAGCCGCACGCAATGTTGTAGGTCGCGGCGTCGACCTTCTCGCCCTCTTCGATCGAGTGCTGAAAGGCTGCGATCGCTTCGTCGTAGCGCTCCTCGTTGTGAAGCTCCATGCCCTTGGAGTACCAGGAACCGCCGTGGCTCTTCCGCTTGGACGCCGGAACGTAGCCGGAGACGGGCGCCTCCGCGGGTTCCGGAACTTCGGGCGCGATCGCCGCCTCGGGAGCGACTGCGGGTTTCGCCGGAGGGGGAACCTCGGGAACCTCGGGTGTCTCGGGCGCTTCTTCCGCGACCGCGTCCACGGGCTCCGCGGCGGGAGTCGCCTCCTCGTCCGTGTTTCCGTCGCAGGGCTCGTCCGCGTTGTCCGGAGTCACGACGGAGTCGGCGGTCCACGTCGAGTCCGTCGAGTCGGCGTCCGCGTAGAAACCCGACCGATCGGAGGCCGAGGCCTCCGCCGGCCGCGCGGACCACGGCTGGAAAGCTGCGAGGACGAGAACTGAGGCCAGCAGCGCTCCGCCGGCGAGCCGCGCCTGGACCGGCGAGACGACACGCCGCTTCACGTCCGGATCCAGGATCGCGCGCATCCGGCCGTCCCAGTAGGACCGGCGCGCCATGGCCACCGCGGGAAGGGCGCGCTGCCGGGAGAGCCGCAGCGAGCGGATGATCGAGAGCAGGTGGGCCGCGTAAACCGAGGCCCGGGTTCCGGACGCGAGCACCAGGTCGTCGCACGCGCGCTCGCAGTCCCGCCGCATCTGGACGCGGACGGACCAGGCGAGGGGGTGGAACCAGTAGAGGGCTCCGGCGACCTGTCCGATGACGAGCGCCACCCAGTCCGCCCGCTTCACGTGCGCGAGCTCGTGGAGCAGAACGACCCGCCGCCGTTCCTCGTTCCACCGCCGGGCGGTTTCGGGAAGCAGGACGATCGGGCGGGATACGCCGGTCGTAACCGGAACCGCGAGATCTTCGCTGAAGAGGAGCCGGATGGGCCTCGAGATCCCGAGCTTTGCGGAGAGCTCCGCGACGAGCGGGCGCCACTCGCCCGCGGCATCGGAAGACGCTCCCCGGCAGACCCGCCGCACGCGGGCCGCGCCGAGCGCGAGCCGGCCGAGCGAGAAGGCCATCCCCGCCGCCCAGCCCGCGAGGATCAGGAGCATCCCCGTCGTGCGGGAGATCGGAAGGCGCGCAGGAGTCGTCTCGGCGGCAACCGGCAGCGGAGCCGTTGAAACTTCGTTCGTCTCCTCGGGCAGCGAGACCGGTGCGGCCGCCGTGAGCTTTTCGTCCCGGATGAACGCCGCGTTCGGATCGACGGGGGGCGCCCACTCTTCTCTCGAATCCATCGCGGACTCCGACGACGGGGCCGGGACGGGGTTCGGTACCAGCGGAATCTCCCACCGCGGCGCGACGAGCGTCACGGCCGGCAGAAGAAGAGCGCCCGCGAGACCGAGCGTTGCAACGAGCTGTCGGGCGGAGGCCGACGCGCGTCGGAGCGCGGCGAGCGCGACGCCCGTCATCAACAGGAGGACGGTCGCCTTGAGGGCGATGTCCAGGGCGAAACGGACGGCGTTGGCGAGGTTCATTTCCATCTCAGCGGCCCTCCTGCCTGGCCTCTTCGATCAATCGCGAAAGACGTTGCAACTCGTCGTCGGTCATTTCGGTACGGGAGATTTCGAGGAGGGCGGCGACCGCCTTTTCCGTGGAGCCGTCGAAGAAGGTCTTCAACATGTTCTGGAGCGCCGAGCGGCTCGCGCGGCCGCGGCCGAGCGTGGGCACCCAGACGTAGCTCTTTCCCTCCAGGACGTGGCGGAGGTGGCCCTTGGTTTCCAGGACGCGGAGCATCGCGCGGACTGCCGAGTAGCTGGGAGGATCCGGCATTCCCGAGAGGACGTCGGTCGCGGTCGCGCGACCCCGGCCGTAAACGACGTCCATGATCTGGCGTTCCCGCCGGCTCAGGTGAATCAGGGCCCGTTCGTTCAACGCCAACCTCCCCGTTATTCGGTCGGAAGCCTACTGCTAAAAAACCAGCACATGCTAAAGAAGTAGCGGCAAGTCGTCAAGGGATACGGAGGGCCGGGAGAAAGGTTCCGGGGAGGGGACAAGGGACGCGGAACACGGGACACGGATGCGGCGCCTCGGCAATCCGCAATCGACGCAATCCTCTCTCGCGCCGCAACTTCCACCGCGTGCTCTCCGTCGAATTCCTGGAGTGAGCAGGCGGGTCATCGTAGGATCGACAAAGAGGGACTGCCGAATGCGCCGCAGACCGCGTTTTTCGATCGTCGCGCTGGCGATGGCCGGAGTCCTGGCGTCGACGTCCTGCCGGCCGAGCCAGACGCTGGAACGTCAGACCGACGACGCCGCCATCGAGGCCCGGATCAAGGCGAAGCTCGCGACCGACGTCGGCGCCGCGACGATCACGTCGGTCGAGGTGAACGTGACCAACGGGGTCGTCACGCTCGCGGGTCCGGTCAGCTCGCAGGACGAGAAGCAGAGGATCGAGGCGGTCGCGCGGTCGGTCGAGGGGGTCCGGAGCGTCACGGACAACATCCAGGTCACGGCGGCCGAGGTTCCGTCGCCGCAGCCGGCCACGACCTCGCTTCCCAACTGACCCCGGGCTACTTCTTCTTCCGCAGGAAGCCGAGCTGCCGTTCGAAGCCCGGCAGGATTGCCTTGATGAAGGCGTTCTCGATCAGCTTCCCGATGATCTGCATCGTGCTCGAGTGCGGGTCGCTGACCGGCCCCGAGATGTCGGCAACCGTGGCGACCTTGTCCGTCTTCCGGTTCTCGAAGACGTCGGCGACGCCCTCCACGATCCCCTCGTAGAGCTTCTTGAAGAAGGGCTTCTTCGCGTCCTGTTTCTTGTCGTAGACGTTGACGTCCTTGAAGACCGGCTTGACGTAGCCGTCGATCCTCCCATTCTTCACGCGAAGCTGCGAGTAGATCGCCAGGGACCCGCCCACCACGTCGAACTTGCCGTACGCGCGCCAGATGTCGTTCATCGCCGCCATCTGGGTCCCCTCGATCGTCAGGTTGAGGTCGAAATCGGGACCGCTCTTGTCGGGCCGGTAGCTCGCCTTGGCGCTCGTCGCTCCGCTCCCCATGAATTTTCCGGTGAGCGTCGCGCGCGCCGGTCCGTCCTTGAACTGGTTCGAGAGGTTCGTGACGTTCAGGTTGGCGCCGGTCACGAAGACGCGGTAGTCCGGGCTCTTCGTCCGGTCGATCCAGCCCACGTTGCTGTTGGTGAGGCGGAACTGGTCCAGGCGCAGAAGGAGCCTCGGCTCGTTGCTCGCTTTGCGAACCGCCTTCTGGACCTTGCCCTCGTCCGGCCGGCTCGCGGCGGAGTGGACGTAGTCGAGCCGCACGCGATCGATCAGGAGGTCCTCGACGTGCGCGACCTTCACGGTGGGCGCGTACTCGACCCGGCCGTGCGAGGAGAGGAAGCCGTTGCGGATCGACAGGTGCGCGCGCGAGAGCATCGGCCGGAAGTAGTCGAGGGGCACGTTTTCCAGGGTGAAGATCGAGTTGACTCCGGCGTAGGGCCGGGCGAGGAAGTTCGCGTGACCGTCGATCTCTCCGCGGCCCGTACCGAAGACGATGCCCTCCGCGTGAATCGGAGAGGGGTAGACGCGTTCGGGCGCACGGATGTTGCGGATGTTGTTTGCCTGAACGAAGAGGTGCGTCAGCTGCAGCGGGCGCTTCGGGTCCGTATCGATGTAGGTGAACGCGCCGTCGTTGATCTGGAGGAGGTTGACCTTCAGGGGGTAGATGTCTTCCAGCGCCTCCTGCCATCCCTTCTTCTGGACCGGGACTTTGTCCCTGTTCTCCTGCCGGATCTGGGCGAGGTTCAGGTAGACCTTCGGCTGATCGATCTGGAAGTCCGAGACGAGCTTCAGCTTGACGAGCTCGGTCCACTGGACGCTCGCGCGCAGGCGCGGAATGAGGGCCACCGCCGGCTCCGGGTGTGCCTCCTGCCGGATCGAGACGTCGTGCAGCGTGACGGAGAATCCGATGAGGTGGAAGTCGAGATCCCGGATCCGGGCGTCGTACCCGGTCAGGTGCTCGTTCATCGACTTCTCCATCGCGCGCCGCATGGGCTCGTCCACGAAGAAGGACGCGAGGATGATGAGGAGAACCACGGCGAGGAGGATTCCGAGAAGCTGCAGCGTGTGCTTGGAGAAGTGAAAACCGGCGTGTCCGACTTTGCCGAGAAGCGTCTTGTGCTTCGACAGCCCGCGCTTCGGCTGCGGGTCTTGCGAGGGCTCGCGGCGTTCCGGGGCAGAGACTGCCATGTCAATTCGAGGGGCAAGCCACGTGCCAGACGGGGGGTCGGCGGCATAACCTCTTGCCTATGAGCAGCGAAGATCTCTTCGAGGGGGAGCACCTGGTTTTCAAGCGCCGTAAGGGCTGGGAGTACGTCGAGCACCGGACTGCGAAGGAGTCGGTGATGCTGGTCGCCCTCACGGACGACGGCGCGGTCGTGCTGGTCGAAGAATTTCGTCCGGCGGTGGATGCGTCCGTCATCTGCCTTCCGGCCGGACTCGTGGGAGATGAAGGGCCCGAGGAAGCGGAGAGCGCGGCGCGGCGCGAGCTCTCCGAGGAAACGGGTTACGAGGCCGGCGCGCTCGAGCTCCTCGGCCGCGGACCCGGCTCCGCCGGCATGTCCTCGGAGATCGTGCACTTCTATTTCGCGCCGGGCGTGCGCCTCGCGGGGCCGCAGGGTGAGCGGGAGAGCATGGAGATCCGCGTGCACGTCGTCCCCCTGGCCGGGCTCGCGGCGTGGGCTCGCGACTGCGAAGCGGCAGGCATCCTCGTCGACCCCAAAGTCTGGGCGGGGCTCTGTCTCGCCCGCATCGCGGGAGCCGTCGAATGACGCGCGCGTACGAAGTCGTCACGTTCGACTGCTACGGGACGCTCATCGACTGGGAGGACGGGATCGTTTCGGCGTTCACCCGGGAGGCGGCGGCGGACGGCCTCGCTCTCGCACGCTCCCGCATCGTCGCCGCCTACCACGAGACCGAGCCGGCCGTCGAAGCGGAAAGGTACGAGCCGTACCGCGACGTGCTCGCCCGCACCGCCCGGCGTGTGGCGGAGAGGCTGGGCTGGGATCTCTCCGAGGAGCGCTCCCGGTTTCTTCCCGACTCGCTGCCGGACTGGAGTCCCTTCCCTGACACGAATCCGGCTCTCGTCGATCTCGTCGGGGCCGGCTTCCGCCTCGGCATCCTGTCGAACGTGGACGATGACCTCCTCGAAAAGACGCGCCGCCACTTTGCTGTGAACTTCGAAATCGTCGTGACCGCGGCGCAGGTCCGGTCCTACAAGCCGGCGCACGGGCACTTCCTCGAGGCGCGCCGCCGCATCGGGTCGGCCCCCTGGCTGCACGCCGCGCAGAGCTGGTTTCACGACGTCGTGCCGGCGCACGAGCTCGGGATCCCGGTCGCGTGGGTTAACCGCAAGAACGAGATTCGTTCCCCCGACGCGGAGCCGGATGCCGAAGTGTCGAACCTGACGGGACTGGCGGATTGGCTCGAGGCCGGACGCTAGGTCAGGAGACGCGCGCCGGAGCGGAAGCCGCGGAGACCTCCCGCGAAACGAGGCGCAGGTCGGTGACCAGCATCGCGTAGAGCCGCTCCTGCCCGGCGGCGTCTTCGGCCCGCAATACCGCCGACGGGTGCAGCGTCGCCATGGCCTTGGGCGCCCAGCCGGTGTCGAAAAAGATCTGCCCGTGCTGCTTCATGATCCGGAAGTCGCCGCCGAGGAGCGCCTTCGCAGCGGTCCCGCCGAGACACACGACCATCTCCGGACGGATGAGAGCGAGCTCGGCTTCGAGCCACGGCCGGCACGCGCCGATCTCGACGGTGCCGGGGGTCTGGTGGATGCGGCGCCGGGGAGTCCGCTGGAACTTGAAGTGCTTGACGGCGTTCGTGACGTACACGTCGCTTCGCGGCAGGCCGGCCTCCACGAGGGCGCGATCCAGGACCTCACCCGCCGGACCCACGAACGGAGCGCCCTGCAGGTCCTCCTGGTCGCCCGGCGCCTCACCGACGAGGACCGCGCGGGCCGTTCGGGGTCCGACCCCGAAGACGGTCTGCGTCGCGTCGCGGTAGAGGTCGCAGCCGCGGCAGGAAGCGGCGGCTCGACGCAGATCCTCCAGGTCGTCCGTCTTCGGGACGAACTGCGCCGCGCCCGGCGTCCGCGCCGCGAGGTCTGCCTCCTGGATCGGCTTCGCGAGCCTCCGCAGCCGGACGAGGTCCCCGTCGATCTCGGAAGAGAGAAGGTCCGGGTTCGTGCGGACCAGACGCCAGAGCACGGAGTAGAGCAGGCGCCAGCGCTCGGGGTCCGTGCTCCGCGACGCCACTCCCGCGAGCTCGACGAAAGCGCGGGGGACGCGGAAGTCGGCGGCGCCGGAGGTGTCGCGGATGATCTCGGGTTCGAAGAGCCCGCCCTGGGTCGCCGCCTCGCGCCAGACGATTTCGTCGGGCGGGATCCCGTCCGCGAGGAGCTTTCTCGCCGCCGCGCGCCAGCTGTCGAGCGTCGGCTGAATGACGACGTCGCGCATGAGTCGGATGTTATCGCCGGGAGAGGGGCTCGGGCCCTACTTCAACCCCTCCACGAGAACCAGCTCGTCCAGCGTCCGGCGGTACGAGTACACATAGGACTTCCCGTCGGGCGTCATGACGATGGGACCCATGGTGAGGACTCCGGCGGGGTCCGGCGGCGTCAGCTCTCTCCAGAGCTTCCGTTCACCGCTCGTCATGTCCACCTGGTAGATCTTCGTGGGCACTTCGCTCGGCCGGTAGACCCACATGGCGCGCCCGTCCGGAGTCCATCGGATGGGCAGCTCGTCCGGCTGCAGACCCGGCGCGGGACGCGGCTCACCCGGCTCCGACGGGTACAACATGATTCGGCGGTCCGGACCGAGCGCAGGGATCGTGCGCCCGTCCGGCGAAACGGTGCCGCTCGTGGGAAGAAGCGTCACTCCCTCCGGCGTGATCGGCCTCGGTTTCGAGCCGTCCAGCGCGAGCACGTAGAGGCGGGAGCGATGGCCGGGCTCGCTGCCCGCCGCCACGATCCGCCGGCCGTCCGGGAAAAAGGCGCAACCCTGATAGACGACCGTCCCGGTCGCGATCGACCGCGGCTGGCCGGCGCCGGTCGGCAGAAGCGACAACTTTTTCTGTTCCGCGTCCGCAACCAGGGCCCACTTTCCGTCCGGAGAAAGGTCGATCGAGTGGTACTTGCCGAGGAGCACGGCCGGCGAACCGTCCATCTTTCGCAGATACGCCTGATAGGTCGGCAGATTCTGCTCGTCGAAGAGAACGACGCTTCCGTCGGCCGACAACGCCGTCGGAAAGGACCAGTCGAGCCACGTCAGGTTGCGCTCCTTCGTCTCGCCCGGCGCGAGCCCGATGATCTCCCGCCGCCAACTCGCTCTGGAAAGGATCACGCGACCATCGCGCGCGACGTCGTGGAGCACAGTGAATCCGGTGATTAGGTTCGCGACCAGTCGCCTTTTTCCCGAGAGGTTCGTGGCGTTGAGAGAACCGGGCGTCGCGTACCAGATCTCCCGACCGTCTTTCGACCAGGCGATTCCGTTGCCCCCCGGGGCACCGTCCAGCCGCTTCTTCCCGTCCGAGTCGAAGACGACCACACGACCGACGTTGTCGCCGCGCTGCGGGTTGTCGACAATCGCGACGAGCTTTCCGTCGGGCGACACGCGAGGATGACTCATCCAGCTGGCCGTCTCGTAGAGACGTTTGCCGATCGGGAACTCGAGGTGCCGCGCGACCCCGGTGTCCCGCACGACCGCGAGCTCCTTCCCGTCGGGAGACCAGTCGGCGGCCATCACGTTTTCCAGGATCTCCCGGGGAGCGCCGCCTTCGAGGGGGACACGCGCGAGTGTCCCGAGACTCTCCCAGCCGACCACCTGGCGCCAGCCGAGGGAGACCGCGAGGTCGCCGGTCGGAGAGACCGATAAAAGGGAGGCAGGCGACAGTCCGAGCGACCGCGACTCCGGACTCTCCGGCCGCGTCGTATACAGCCCCATCGGTTGCCCGTCCCACGCCGCCGAGAAGACGACTGACTGCCCGTCCGGCGCGAAGCGGGCGGAAAGAATCGATCCGCGCCGAAAGGTCAGACGACTCGTTCGGACCTCCTCAGATGCCGTTCGGCTTCCCGCGAGAAGCTTCGCTCCGAGCAAGGCGAGCGCCGCGCCGACGACGAGCGCGACCGCGGGGACGAGCCACGCCGGCAGGCCCTTCTTCGACGCCGCCGCGCGTGCCGGAGTCACGGTCTCCGTCGCCGACGTCTCGGAGAGATGGTCGCGCAGGCTGCGCAGGTCGCGCGCAAGGTCCTTCGTCGACGCGAAACGCTCTTCGGGCTCCTTCGCCAGGCAGCGCTCCACGATCCACCGCACCGGCGCGGGGACCCGCGGGTTCGCCTGGCCGATCGGTTGCGGCTCCTCGCGGATGATCGCGGTCAGCGTCTCGGCCCCCGTGTTTCGCTGGAACGCCCGCTGTCCGGTCGCGAGCTCGTAGAGGATCGAGCCGAGGGAGAACTGGTCGGAGCGGAAGTCGACGTCGCGCCCGCTCGCCTGCTCCGGCGACATGTAGCCGACGGTCCCCATCACGGTGCCGGGGACGGTCCCCGGTGCGCCCGCCAGGGTCTGCAATGTCGAGCCGCCACTGGAGCCCGTCATCTCGGTGAGCTTCGCGAGCCCGAAGTCGAGGATCTTGACGAAGCCGTCCTTCGAGACGATCAGGTTCTCGGGCTTCAGGTCCCGGTGGACGAGACCCGCGTCGTGCGCCTTGGCAAGACCCTCCGCGACCTGTACGGCGACGTCGAGCATCTTCCGGGAAGGCAGCGCGCCGTCGACGAGCAGCTCCCGCAAGGTCCGTCCCTCGACGAGCTCCATCGCGAGGTAGATAGTCGAGTCGACCGACCCAACGTCGTAGACCGTGACAATGTTGGGGTGGTTCAGCGCGGACGCGCTTCGCGCCTCCTGTTCGAATCGCAGACGGCGGGAGTCGTCGGCCGAGACTTCCGGCAGGAGCACCTTGACCGCGACGTCGCGGCCCAGACGCGTGTCCCGCGCGCGGTAGACCTCGCCCATGCCGCCGGCGCCGAGCGGGGCGACGATCTCGTAGGGGCCGAGTCGTGTGCCCGCGTTCAGAGACATGCGCGGGGGAGATTATCCCGGCGGAGGGCAGGGCGTGTCCCCGACGCCTCCGCCGGAGGATCGAATCAGTGCGCCAGCGGCCCTTCCGCCTCTTCCGCGTTCGCGGCCGCGAACATCAGGCGTCCGTCCTCGAACGCGGTATCGCGGAGCGTCACGGCCAGTGCCTCGCCGAGCGTCTCGACGGGGTGCACGTCCAGCTTCGCGCGCACCTCCTCGTTCAGGTCCTCGAGGTCGGCCTCGTTTTCCTTCGGGATCACGATGGTCGTGATTCCCGCGCGCACGGCCCCGAGGATCTTCTCCTTCAGGCCGCCGATCGGGAGCACCCGTCCGGAGATCGTGATCTCGCCGGTCATCGCGACGTCGTTGCGCACCGCGCGCTTCGACAACGCTGAGACGAGCGCCGACGCCATCGCGATTCCGGCGGAGGGGCCGTCCTTGGGGATCGCCCCGGCCGGGACGTGCACGTGGACGTCGCGCCGGAAGTCGGTCTCGTCGATGCCGAGCCACCCCGCGTGGGACCGCGCGAACGTCCACGCTGCCCGCGCCGACTCCTTCATCACGTCGCCCAGCTGGCCGGTCAAGATCAACTCACCCTTGCCGCGCATGAGCGACGCCTCGACGAACATGATGTCTCCGCCGGCCGGCGTGTAGTACATGCCGGTCGCGATTCCGACCTGGTCCTCGCGAGCCATCTTCTCGGGATGGACCCGCGGCCGGCCGAGGAGTCCGCGGACGTCCTCCTGCTTGACGGTCTGCGTCTCGACGTCGTGAGCCGCGATCCGGCGGGCCACCTTCCGCGCCAGCTTCCCGAGCTCGCGCTCGAGCTGCCGGACCCCGGACTCCCGCGTGTAGCTCGAAATGACTTCCAGGACGGCGCCCTCTTCCATCGAGAGCTGCGCCGCGGAGAGGCCGTTCTCCTCCAGCTGCCGCGGAACGAGATAGCTCTTCGCGATCTGGAGCTTCTCCTCCTCGGTGTAGCCGGCGAACGTGACCGTCTCCATCCGGTCGAGCAGCGGTCCCGGGATGTTCTGGATGAAGTTGGCCGTGGCGATGAAGAGGACCTCCGAGAGGTCGAACGGAACCGCCAGGTAGTGATCCGTGAAGCTGTCGTTCTGCGCGGGGTCCAGGACCTCGAGCAGCGCCGACGCGGGGTCGCCCTGGTACGAGACGCCCAGCTTGTCGACCTCGTCGAGAAGGAAGACCGGGTTCAACGTCCCCGCCTGCTTCATACCCTGGAGGATCCGCCCGGGCATCGCACCGATGTACGTCCGCCGGTGGCCGCGGATGTCGGCCTCGTCCCGCGCGCCGCCGAGGGAAATGCGGACGTACTTGCGTCCCATCGCGCGCGCGATCGACTTCGCGATCGAGGTCTTGCCCACGCCCGGGGGGCCGGCGAACAGGAGAATGCGTCCGCGCGCCCGCGCGGACTTGCGCAGCGCGTCCTTGGGAGCGCCCGGCTCCGGAGAGGGTTCCGCCTCGACGGCGGCCTCGGTCTCCTTCGCCTTCTCGGTCGCCTGGGTCAGCTGCCGGACCGCGAGGAACTCGAGGATCCGGTCCTTCACGTCCTTCAGGCCGTAGTGGTCCTCGTCCAGGACTCTCGCGGCTTCCTGCACATCCAGGTGCTCTTCGCTTCGCGAGTTCCACGGCAGCTCCGCGATCGTCTCCACGTAGGTGCGGATGACCTGCGACTCCATGGACTCGCGGCCGATGCGGGTCAGCCGCGCCCACTCGCGGTCGACTTCCTTGCGCGCTTCCTCGGGGAGGTCGAGCGCATCGAGCTTCGCGCGCAGCTCCTTCAGGGACTCGTCGTCGGCGCCTTCTCCCTCGCCGAGCTCGCGCTGGATCGCCTTAAGTTGCTCGCGCAGGTACATCTCGCGCTGCCGGCCGCCCAGCTCCTCCTTCACCTTCTCCTGGATGTCCTCCTGCGCCGAGAGGACGTCGATCAGCCGCTGCACGTGAATGAGAACGCGGCGAAGCCGGTCCTCCACGGAAAGGGTCTCGAGCAGGGCCTGGCGCTCGGCGGGCGGGATCTCGATGTAACCGGCCACGAGGTCCGCGAGCCGGCCCGGCTCGTCGACCTCGGCGAGGATCTGGTTGACCGCCTCCTCCGGGAGGCCCATCTTCTTGCCGAGCTCCGCGGCACGCTCGCGCGCCTCGCGGTGCAGGGCCATGAATGCCGCGTCGTGCGAGTCGAGCGGCGTCATCTCGCGGGCTTCCTGAACGGTTGCCTCGAGATACCCCTTCTTCGACGCGTAGCGCAGCGCGATCCCCCTCGACTCGCCCTGGAGCAGGAGGCGGATGCCGCCCAGTCCCCGCTGGACCGAGCCGAGCGTGGCGATCGTGCCGATGGTGTAGAGATTCTCCGGGGCGACTTCGTCGCCGTCCTGGCGCTGCGCCACCGCGAAAACGCGCTTGTCCGAGCCGTTCATGGCGGCCTCGATCGCGCGAAGCGTGAAAGGCCGTCCGGCGTTGATCGGAAGTCCGACGCCCGGGAAGAGAACCGAGTTGCGCATCGGGACGACCGGTAAGTTCAGAGATTCCGACATGTCTTCAAGCCCCTTCCTGATGAAACGAATTCACACTCGAAATACGACGCCGCCTCCCGACCGGGTTCCGGGTGGCCGCGACCTGCCGTTGCGGGGCGTCTGCGGCGTGTCGGGAGGCGAAAGATCCGGGGATCGAAACGAACCCGTCGTCGCGCGAATTCCGAGGCGCCGGGGGCTAGCGGCCCTTCGGCCGGCGCCGGGGCGCTGACTTTTTCGCTCGCCGGCTGCGCCCGGGGAAGTCCGACGCCTTCGCCCGCTGCGTCCGTCCGAGATCCGGCTTCTTCCCGGTGACCATTCCTCTCAAGAGCTCGAAGAGCACGACGGGCTGGGGCTTCTTGATGTCGAGGAAGCTCGCGGAGTGCGCCCGGACCTTGATGAGGATCATTCGCGGATCTTCGGGGCCGCCGTCCTTCTTTCCGCCCTCGTCTCCGAACCACGCTTTCCAGTCGGGCTCGTAGAGCTCCCGGATCTTGCGGCGATTCTTGGTCGTCTCCGCTATACCCGAAACAGAAACGTATTCCCGGGTCCGGTCTTTGTAGTACGAGAGGTTCACGTGGGGATCGCGGGCGATCTCGCCCAGCTTGGCCGCGCCCTCGTACGTGACGAACCAGAAGTCCGCGCCGGGGGAGCGCTTCTGGGTCGCCATGGGCCGCGAGACGAGGTGGCCGTCGCGCCGCCGCGTCGTGAACATCGCGGTTTCGATTCCCTCGACGAGATCGTAGAGCTCACGGATCTTGCGGGATGCCACGCGGACTCCTTTCGTTTTCGCGACTCCGCAGGGAGCAAGAAGTGAGCCACGAGACGGTGAGTCAGCCGCTCCGAGGGGGAGGGTTCGACGTCTCCTCCACGAATGGCGCGAGCCTCTCGCGGATTTCGGACGGCACGGGAACCTTCCCGAAATCCTTCTGACGCACGCAGACCAGGACGTAGCGGCCGCTCGCGACGACCTCCGGCTCCGACTTGCGCCGCACTTCGAAGTCGAGGTGCACCGACGTGCGGCCGATCCGGCTGAAGTACGCCTCGACCACCAGAAGCTCGTCGAGCTTGACCGGCCGGAAGAAGCTGCACTCGACCCGGACGCGCGGCAGCCAGATCCCGAGCGACTCGAACAGGTACCGGTAGTTCAACCCGGCCGACCGCAGGAGCTCCGCTTCCGCCAGCGCGAAGAACCGAAGGTACGCCTGGTAGTTGATGATGCCGGCGGCGTCGATGTCCTCCCAGCGGACGTATTCCTCGATCGAGTAGCGGGCCACGGCGCGAGCTTACGCCGCCGCTCGGCGAAAACTGGGGCGGCTACGCCACCGCCGCCGGGCGGCAGGCCTCGCACGGGCGGTAGCCGGCCTCCAGCGCCTCGCGATGCGACGCGAAGTGCACGCGGTTGTCGCGCATGAGCGCGTCGATGCCGCCACAGGTCGGGAAGCAGAAGTACTTCTCCTCTTCGTTCCCAAAGTAGCGAACGCCGGAGGAGGCGAGCTTCTCGAGCGTTGCGGGCTGCGCGCCCTCGGCCTCGAGGAGCGTCCTCTTGTTGCGCGGTCCGCCCAGGGAGTAGTTGCCGATGTGGCCGTCGCTGCGCACCACCCGGTGGCAGGGGATCAGCACGGGCACCGGGTTCTTGGCGAGCGCCGATCCCGTCGCGCGCACCGCGTCGGGGTGACCGATCTCGCGCGCGATCCAGCTGTACGGCCGAACCTCGCCGCGCGGAATCTCGAAGGCCTTCCGGAGGACCGACTGTTCGAACTCCGAGAGGCCCCGGAGGTCGAAACGCAGGTTGGCGTCCCGCGCCCGGAGGCGCCCCGCCACCACGGCCCGGACGTTGGACGGCGGCTGCCCGGTATCCGATTCGATGGGACGCCCCGTCCGGCTCTCGAACGCCCTTTCGAAGTCGCGCGCCGTCCGCGCCCGCGAGACCATCGAGATCCCCTGACGGCTGCGGGCCACGTAGATGCGGCCGATCGGAGTCTCGATCGGCCAGTAGGTGTCGTTCAGGCCGACCCGCTTCAGCACCGCCGGCAGCAGGGACCGGGGAGCGCGCTCGCGGGGCAGCGCGGACAGGGAACGCGCCATGGCGAGGGTCTCCGAGGCGGTGGCTTTCTCGTTCGTTTTCATGATGTCGACCTCTTGGCGCGCCGGGAGTCGGTGATGGCTCGGCGCAGAAGATTAACGGCGCGGTGGACGTTCGATTTCGCGGTGCCCAGCGGTTGCTTCAGAATCGTCGCGACTTCTTCGAGCCGCAGTCCCTCGACGTAGCGCAGGATGATCGCCGCGCGGTAGCGCTCCGGAAGCGTCGCCACGAGCGTCGCCAGTCCGGCGCGATCCTGCTCCTGCTCGAGGCGGGAGTCCGGGCGCCGGCCGGCGTCGTCCGGCGCTTCCCAGGCCTGGCGCGCCGCCTCGCCGTCGGCGCCGCCGTTCTCGAACGACACCAGGCGAACTCGTTTCCCCCTCCACTTGTTGCGCGCGACGTTCAACGTGATCCGGTAGAGCCACGCCTGGAGCGAGAGTGCACGGATGCGCTCCGCGGGATACGTCTTCAAAGCTCGATACGCGCGGACGAAGGAGTCCTGCGCGACCTCCTCGGCGTCCTCCCGGTTTCCGCAGAGGCGTAGGGCGAACGAGAACAGGCGGTCCTGAAAGGTGCGGACCAGCGACTCGAACGCCGCGTCGAGGTCGGCGGCGAGGTCCAGGGCCAGGGAGTCGGCCGGAGGCATCGCTGCGTGTCCTTTCACGAGCCGGAGCCCGGATGAGTCAAATGGAGTCGGAGAACCCTCGGTCAGGCACGTCGTGCTCATGGCGACCTCTCATGAGGAAAAACACGCCCGAGCTCGAAAAGGTTGCAGGGTAAAACCGCGGGTCAGGCCGGCACCCGGACGTGCTGGAGGCGCTCCTCGATCGCCCGCGCGATCCAGGCAGCGTGGTGCCGGCTGTTCTCGATGAAGATGTGCCCCACGTCGGTCCCGCCGAGGATCGCGCCGGCCAGGTAGAGGCCCGGGACGTTCGACTCGAGCGTTTCGCCGTCGTGCGCGGGGACTCTCTGGGGTCCCTGGAGCCGGATCCCGCAGCGCTCGAAGAGGGCGAAGTCCGGCTCGTAACCGATCAACGGAAAGACCGCGTCCGCATGGACCGACTCGCTTCCGGCCGGCGTCTCGATCCGGACGGTATCCGGGGTGATCTCCACGATCCGGGCATCGAAGAACGCCCCCACCGAGCCGGCCCGGATCCGGTTCTCCAGGTCCGGCTTGATCCAGTACTTCACCCTCTCCGAAATAGCGGGGCCGCGCACGAGGAGCGTGACCCGGGCGCCGTGCCGATAGAGATCGAGCGCCGCTTCCGCCGCGGAGTTCTTACCGCCGATGACGACGACCCGGAGGCCGTGGAAGGGATACCCGGAGACGAAACGGCGCCGGACGTGGGGGAGATCCTCGCCCGGAACGCCCAGACGGCGCGGGTTGCGAAAGAAGCCGGTCGCGAGGATCGCGGCGGGGGCCGCGAATCGCCGGTCCCCAAGGCGGCCGCGAACCGAGACGTCGAGGGCGCCGTCTGTCCGCGGCTGGATCGCGACGATCTCCGTGTCCGGGACCGTCCGGACGTCGAATTTTTCGGCGACGCTCCGGTAGTAGGCCAGGCTCTCCAGCCGAGTCGGGTGCGCGTCGGGAACTCCGAACGGCACTCCGGCGATGTCGAGAAGGTCACGCGTCGAGAACCAGCGCATCTCCTCCGGGAAGTCGTAAATCGACTGGAGGATGTGGCCGCGGTCGTAGCAGGTCGCGTCGATGCCCCGTTTTCCGAGCTCGATCGCGCAGGCGATTCCGGTCGGACCCGCTCCGACGATCGCGACGGGTTCCACGGACCGATTCTATGGGTCGGGACGCGGCCGTAGCGCCCCTTGGACTGCGGCGGGTGCAGACCTTTTTGGACTGCTGCGGGTGCAGGCCCCTTCGGGACCTGTCCCCGCGACTTGCTTAGAGGCCCTGGATGCGGACTCCGCCGCCGCTCGTCCGCAACCGCAGCAGCTCGCCGCCGCCTCCCATGTTTCCCTGCAGCTTCCCGCGGGAAATCGAGCCCTCCACGGTGATGGGGACGTCCGCCCTGACCGAGTTTCCCGACGCGTCGATATGCAACCCGACGGCCGGGTCGATCGAGACCTCGATTCCGCCGCCCGAAGTCTCCAGCGTTCCGCCGCGCCCGTTGCCGCGCGCGAAAGAGGCTTCGATGCCGCCGCCGGACGTGTCGGCCTCGATGCGGCCGCCCGCCTCGAAGATATGAATGCCGCCCCCGGAGCTGTGCGCGCGGATGTCGCCCGAGACGCGGTCCAGGCGCACGGAGCCTCCGCTCGTGTCCGCGTCGATCGGGCCGTCGATCTCGCGGCCCTCGATTCCGCCGCCCGAGGTCTCGACGTTCACCCGCCCCCGGATTCGCTCCAGGTCGATCCCGCCGCCCGACGTGTGTCCCTCGAGGTCGCCGGAGAGATCCTGAACGTGGATTCCGCCGCCGGAGGTTTCGAGCTTCGCCTCCGACCGCAGGGCCGCGATCCGGATCGCCCCGCCCGACGTATCGATGTCGACCGCCGTCTGGGTGGGGACCTGGATCTCGAAGTGGACGTCTCCGCCCGAACGATTCCAGGGGAAGAGGTGCCCGTGCCGGCGCCGCGCGGTGACGGAGACCGCTCCGGCGTCCTCCCGGAAGGTGAACCGGAGCAGCTCGTCGAGCTCGCGCCTGCGGGAGGTCACGACCAGCCGGGCCCCCGGAGCGCTCGTACCCGTGACGGTGACGCTGCCGAGGTCGGTCTGAATGGAGAACCGTCCGCCGGGATCGAGCCGAAGCGCCTTTTCCATCCGGGATTCCGCCCGGGCGCCCAGAGCCGGAAGGACGATTCCTGCGAAAAGGAGCGCGGCGCGGCCGGTGTTCGGCAGTTTCATGGAGACCTCCGTCTGCGGATGTCTAACGCAGGCGGGGGCCGAAGGTTCCTCCAAAGTGGCAAGTGGAGGCTTAAACACCGTCGCTGGACTGTTGCGGGTGCAGACCCCTTCGGGATCTGTCCCCGCGACTCTTCCTGGGTGGGGACGTCCGCGCCCTCAGGCTTGGTCTTCGCCCCCTTCTCCGGGGGGACAACGTGTTTCTCGATCCGCTCGGAGTAGGCCCGGGTGAACTCCGCGCCGAGCAGGACGATGAACGAGGCGTAGTAGACCCACAGGAGGATGACGATGACGGAGCCCGCCGCGCCGTACGTGGAGGAGATGGCGGCGCGGCCGAGGTAGAGGCCGATCGCCCACTTGCCGACGACGAAGAGGAGAGCGGTCACGAGCGCCCCGAGCCACACGTCGCGCCACGGAATCTTCCGGTCCGGGAGAACGCGGAAGACCAGCGCGAAGAGGACCGCGACCAGCAGGAACGAGACGATCGCGTTCAGCCACCCGAGCCACGCGGCCTGCGTCGCGAAGTAGCTCGCGACCCGGCTCTGAACCGCCTCCAGGCCGGCCGACAGGACCAGGGAGACGAGGAGGATGAACCCGATCGCGACGACGACCGCGAAGGACAGCAGGCGTTTCCGGAGGAAGTCCTTGATGAAGTGCCCGCTCTTCGGCTTGACCTCCCAGATGCGGTTCAGCGAGGCCTGGAGCTGGGCGAAGACGGCTGTCGCGCTGACGATCAGCAGGATCGCTCCAAAAATCGCGGCCAGCCCGCTCGCCGGGTCGGTATTCGCCTTGGTCAGAACCGTCTGGACGAAGCCGGCCTGATCGCGACCCATCAGGCCTTCGAACTGCCGGACGAGGCGGCCCCGAACCGCGTCGGCGCCGAAAATCGAGCCGGCCACGGCGACTACGATGACCAGCAGGGGAGCGAGCGAGGAGACCGTGTAGAAAGCGAGCGCGGCGCTCTCCGACGTCGAGTCGTGCGCGAACCAGTTCTTGAAGGTGCGGACGATGACGTCGCGCCAGCGCTTGAACTTCACCTTCACGCGGCCCGATATCGCAAAGGATGTGCCCGGCGTCTGCTAGATTTCGAATCGTGGCGAGAGCGTCGGTCCGGATTCGACCGCTCGTCGCCCTCGTGTTTCTCGTCCCCGTCCTCTCGTGCGGCCCGGCCGCGAGCCCCCGGCGCCCCGTCCCCGGCCCGCGGCCTGCCGGTCGCGCGGTCCTCATCTCGTTCGACTCGCTCGCGGGGGCGCGGCTGGAGCGCCTCCTGTCCGACCCGGCGAAGCTGCCCACCGGAGCGTTCCGCCGCCTGGCGGCCCGCGGGTTTCACGCCATCCGCTCGGTGCCTCCGACGCCGTCCCTGACCGCGGTCTCGCACATCACGCACGTCACCGGGGCGCTGCCCGAGCGCTCGGGCATCGTCTCGAATACGTTCCGCGACTTCTCCAAACCGTTTCCCGCCACGATCTCGGGCTTCGCCGCTCCCATCCGCGCCGAGACCCTCTGGCAGGCGGCCCGCCGCCAGGGCCGGCGCGTCGGCGTCATGAGCTATCCCGGGGCCGACGGCAACGGGCCCGCGCGGACCGCGGACTGGATGATGACGTGGCCCGGAGATCCGCTCGCGTGGGGTCGCATGGAGACCCTTCCGAAGACCGCGTGGGAGGCGGTGGCGTCGGGCGCGCCGGCCGGAAGTTTTTCGCCGGTCCGCCGGGCGACCCTGGCATTTGGAAAAACCTCTCACCGCGTCCGCCTCTTCGCGCTCGACGGAACCGACGACGGGCGCGTCGACTACGACCGCGTCATCGTCGAGGAGGGGGGCAGTGAGGCGCGCATCGGCGCGTGGTTCCCGGTCGAGGTCGCGAGCCCCGAAGGGAGGACGGGAGCCTGGTGCCGGCTGATGGCGCTCGCCCCGGACCTCTCGGCCGCCGAGATCTACCTGGGGCCGCTGTCCCGGTCCACGGGCTTTCCGGAGTCCTGGGTGCGCACGCTGGACGAACGAGTCGGCTTCTGGCCGGGTGCGCCGGACTCGACGACGTTCGGCGCGGACAGCAGTCGGCCGGAGCTCTTCCTGGAGCAGGCGGACCGCCTCGTGGACTTTTTGACGCGGGCCAGCCTCCTTGCGGTCGCCCGCACCGACTGGGACCTCCTCCTCATCTACCAGCCGGAGATCGACGAGACCGGCCACGAATTTCTTCTCGTCGACCCGCGGCAGCCGCGCTTCACGCCGGAGCGCTCCGCCCGCTTTCTGGGGCTCGTGGAACAGAGCTACGCCCTCGCGGACCGCTCTCTCGACGCGATCGAAAGAGCTCTACGCCCGGACGACTCTCTCTTCGTGACGGGGGACCACGGAATGACCGCGATCTGGGCGGAGATTTCGATCATCGACATTCTCCGGGAGGCAGGTCTCGTGGCTCTCGACGCGGAACGGAAAGTCCTGGGATCGTCTCCGCTCCTGCCGGTTCCGACCAGCGGCATCGTCCACATCTACCGGAACCCGCGCGCCGCGCCGGTCACGATCGACCGGGCCGAGCGGATCGTGCGGGACTTCCGCGTCGGCGGCGAGTCCCCCTTCGACCGGATCGTGCGCCGCGAGAACGCCGGGGACCTCGGCCTCGAGGCGCCGGAGTCCGGCGACTTGATCGTGCTCGCCCGGCCGGGCTACCAGTTCGCGAGGGAGGCGCGCGCCGACGGGGCGCTCGTGGGCGAGCGCGCCGACTACGGCGGCCACGGGTACCGCAACGTGTACCCCGAGGTGGACGCCACTCTCTTCGCGGCGGGGCCGGGCATCCCCCACGAGACCGTGGACTCGATCGGCTCGTGGGAGATCGCGGCTCGCGTCGCGAAGGCGCTGGGCATCTCCCCGCCTCGGGACGCGTCGCGCTCGCTTGCTCGGGACCTGCTCACGCACCGGCGAGCGGCTCGCCAAGCCGGGCTCGACCGCTCGCTTGGTCCCTTCGCTGCGCTCGCGCTCCCGCGGCGCGAGGCTCCTCCCTCGATTACCTCGGGAGACTCCTCGCGCCGCGACGGGAGACTGCGAGAACCGTAGCGATCGAGTTGTGGAGCTCCGGGGAGTTTCGAGCGGAGACTACCCACCCAACTTCTTCAGGATCCCGTCGATCCTCTTCTTCTGGTCGGGATCCTTCGTCATCGCCGCCGCCTTGCGATAGTTGTCGGCGGCGAGCTTCTTGTCGCCCTTCCGGTCGTACGCCTCGCCCAGGCTGTCGTACGTGTTCCAGCTGGCCGGATGGTCCTTCACGTTCTTGCGGAACATCTCGATGGCCTCGTCGGTCTTGCCCGTGCCGAGGAGCTGGTAGCCATACGCGTTGATGTCGGCCTCCGTGGCGATCTTCATCGCCTTGTCCCGCAGGGGTCCGGCGGCCGCGGTGTCGCCCTTCGCCTCGAGGATTCCGGCCTTCGTCCGCAAGTTGTTGAAGTTCTCCTGCATCGCGATCGAGCGGTCGGCCCACGTCAGCGCCTCGTCGAGGTTGACCTTGTTGCGCATCGCGTAGGCCGCGGCGCCGTTCCACCCCTGCCAACCGAAACGGGGCAGGTCCCGCAGCTCCTTGCGCAGGCTCGCGACGACCACGGCGGGCGTGTCCACCTCGACCGTGAACGGGACCGCGAGCTTCTCCCACCGCAGGACGACGTCGACCGATTTCTCCGTGGGGTCGTCGAAGCTGTACGAGAGGCGCTCCTGGAACTCGGCCGGCCGAGGTTTCGCGGTCACGCGCAGAGCGTCTTCCTTTTCGTCGTAGCTGAAGCTGCCCCACGCCCAGCTCACGTTGGAGAAGGCGATCGTCCAGTCACCCGCCGCCGTCGGAATCATGTGGAGTCCGTACGTTCCCGCCGCGAGCGGCTTGCCGTTGACGGTTACCGGCGAGGAGAAGGAGATCGTGGTGTTCTGGTTGGCGCCCGCGCGCCACACCTCGCCGTAAGGCACGAGGTCTCCCCAGACCGTCCGCTTGTTCACCGCCGGCCGGTGGTAGATCAGCGAGATGTCGGTCAGACCGACGGTCTGGGTGAACGAGGCCTTCGGGCTCGCCTGCGGAAGCGTCAGGGGTTGTTGGGCCGAGGCGGAAGCCGCGACCAGAAGCGAGACCCCGAGGAGCAGTCCGCTCCCACGGTAGACAAAACGTCCCATGTGTCCCTCCTGTAATGCCGGGACGGCCCGGATGTCTTTTGACCGCCGCGGCGACCTTTCCGGATTCTTACGGCGGGGGCGGGGCCGGGTTTAGGCTTCCGGGAGGCGGGCGCGCATGAAAAAGCTACCGGCCCTGCTCGCGTTCCTCTTCCTCTCTCTGCCGTCGGCGGCTCGCGGACCGGCGCCCGCGGAGTCCCCCATGGCGTCGGCCGCCCGGGCGTTTCTCGCAGCGTTGCGGCCGGATCTTCGCGCGCAGGCGCTTCTGGCTTTCGGCGACGCCGATCGAACGAACTGGAGGTACGTCCCGGGCCGGCGCCGAGGCGTCAACCTGAAGCAGATGAGCTCATCGGAGCGCGCCGCGGCTCATGCGCTGCTAAAGGCCGGGTCGAGCGCCCGCGGCTACGAGAAGGCGGCGGGCGTGATCGAGCTCGAGGGGATCCTGCGCGGCCTCGAGTCGTTCGGGTGGTTTCGGGATCCCGAGCTCTACTGGTTCACGATTTTCGGCGAGCCTTCGGACTCCGCGCCGTGGGGATGGAGATTCGAGGGTCACCACGTTTCCCTGAACTACCTCTCGACGCGGGGCAAGTTAGCGGTCGCGACCCCCGCCTTCCTGGGCGCGAACCCGGCTCGCGTTCCGACAGGTGCCCGCGCCGGCTGGCGGTTGCTTCCGGCCGAAGAGGATCTCGCGCGCCGGCTGCTCGCGAGCCTGGCGCCGGGAGAGCGCGCCCGCGCGCTGCTTTCGGAGAGAGCGCCGGCCGACATCCTCATGGGACCGGGCCGTCGGTCGCCTCCGGAGCCCGCGGGACTCCCGGCGTCGGAGTTGACCGCCGTTCAGCGCGAAACGCTGATCGCGCTGGTCGCGGAGTACGCCCGCAACGCCCGTCCGGAGATCGCGGAAGCGCGCTGGAAGAGGATCGAAGCCGCCGGCGTCGGGAAGATCCGTTTTGCGTGGGCCGGAAGCGACGCGGTCGGCAGCGGTCACTACTACCGGGTCCAGGGGCCGACGTTCGTGATCGAGTACGACAACACTCAGGACCGGGCGAACCACGTGCACTCGGTCTGGCGCGACCTGCCGGCCGACGGGGGAGCCGACCTTCTGCGCCGCCACTACGAGGAGAGCCCGCATCACGCCGCGGCTTGGAGGAGCGCGTCCCCGCCGCAGTGAAGGCGGTCCTTCGCCCGCGCCCATTCGTCCGAATCGCAAAACCTGCCGCTCTCTTTCCCCGTCTTCTCCACCGAGAGGTGCGGGATGCGCCGTTTGCTTTTCCCGGGTCTCTGCCTCGTTGCCGCGACCTGCTTCGGTGAGGATTCTTCGGCCGCCGTCGGTCGGATCCGTACGACGCCCTACACGCTTCAGCCCCGCGACGGATCCCGCGCCGTGACCGCCGAGCTCGGCTGGCTCACGGTTCCCGAAAATCACGCGCGCCCCTCCGGTCCGACGATCGAGCTCGCGTTCCTCCGGTTCCGCACGGCCGCGCCCCGCCCGGGCTCTCCCGTCGTGTGGCTCGCGGGAGGTCCGGGAGGATCCGGGACGCACGATGCCGAGGGCGCCATCCTTCCGCTCCTCCAGGCGATCTCCGAAACCGCCGACGTCATCGCGCTGGATCAGCGCGGAATGGGCCGCTCGCTGCCGCGACTCGACTGTCCGGGGAACTTCGATCTGCCTCTCGACCGGCCGATGGAACGCAACTTCGTCCTCGCCGCTTTCCGCGAACGCGCCGCGGAGTGCCGCGCGTACTGGGAAAAGCGGGGGGTGGACCTCGCGTCGTACAACACGAACGAGAGCGCCCGCGACCTCGAAGACCTGAGGCGGGCCCTCGGGGTCCCGAAGTTGAGCCTCCTCGCGGGGAGTTACGGGACGCACCTCGCGCTGGCGGCGATCCGACTTTTCGAACCGTCGATCGAAAGGGCCGTCCTCTTCGGAATCCAGGGACCCGACCACATGGAGCGCCTGCCCGGCGACTTCCAGCACGTCCTCGAGCAGATCGACCTGCTCGTCCGGCGGACTCCGCTGCTCGCCGAACGTCTGCCGAGCTTCCTCGGAGCAATCAAGCTCGTGATGGACCGGCTCGAGCGCGACCCGATCGCCGCCGAAGCCGTGGATCCGGCGACCGGCTCCCGGCGGCCCGTGAAGCTGGGGAAGTTCGACCTCCAGTGCTTCACACGCAACCTCCTCGCTTCGGGGGACCAGATCTCGCGCCTCCCCGGGATCTACCTCGCGATGCTGCAGGGCGACTTTCACGAGCTCGCGGCGAGCTCGCTGACCAGCCGGCGAAGCGCCTCGCCTCCCGCGGTGGACTTCACCATGCGCTGCTCGTCCGGCGGCTCCGCGGGGCGGCGCGAGAAGATCCGGTCCCAGTCGCCGAAGACCGTTCTCGGGGAGGTCGCGGACTTTCCGATGCCCGAAGTCTGCGACTCCTGGGGAGTTCCCGACCTGGGTCCCGCGTTCCGCGCGCCCGTATCCTCCGCTGTGCCGGTCCTCTTCGTCAGCGGAACGCTGGACGCGCACACTCCCACTTCGAATGCGAAGGAGGTTCTGGCGGGATTTGCGAACGGCCGTCACCTGATCGTGGACGGCGGCGCGCACTGCCTGCTCGGGTTCAGCCTGCCGAAGGGCCGCAAGCTGGCGGCGAAGTTCCTGCGGGGAGACTCGGTGTCGAACGCGCGCCTCGCGACGCCGCCGTTCGGGTTCCGGGTCCCGGGTCTCGCGCGGGACGCCGCGATCGCGACCCAGTTCAGTCGTTCGCTTCGGCCGCCGCCCGGCTACGCGGGCTCCGGGCATTGAGTCTGCGCCGGGATCCGACCCCTTCGGGATCAGACCCCGGAGATTGCTGAGCCGAGGTCAGACCCCTTCGGGATCAGACCCCGGAGATTGCTGAGCCGAGGTCAGACCCCTTCGGGATCAGACCCCGGGACGATCTCCGATCAGTCCCCGCAGGGAACGATGCGGACTCCCGATTTCCAGGAATCCCCCTTCGAGTCGACCGCCACGAACTGCTTCCCGTAAGGTTCCCCGCCCGAAAGCGACAGGGGATAGCGGTAGAGCTCCTTCACGCCGCCGGGGCTCACGGAGACCGGAACGGACGCGCCGGCGACCGGGCGGAGTCCACCGCGGCTGGACGACTCCTCCAGCCTCTGCACCTCGACGCGCGAGTCGCCTCCGTTCTCGAAGCGCACCGTCACGAAGAACGGCTGGTCGTCCATGGGGCGTTCCGCCGAGAGCGCGACGTTGATTCGCATGAGTCCGGAGTCGGGCCGGGGCGCCTTGGTCGCCTCTCCGGAGAATCCCGCGGGGACGTCCCGGACGGTCCCCTGCTTGAAGACCGTGTCGTCGAACTGGGGGCAGTACCGCATGTTCGGATCGCTGCGCGGCGCGGCAGCAACGGCGCCGGGCGGCGTCGACGCCTGCTCTCCCGCCGGCGGCCGCGGTTCCTGCGCCGGGGCGGCTCTGGTCGGACGGAGGAGCGCCACGCGCGGGGCCGGAGTGGGCCTGGCCTTCGAGACGCTCGCGGGAGTGGGCTTCGCCTCGACGATCGTCGGGGCGACGGCCACCGCGACCGTCGGCTCCGGCGCCGGAACACTCAGGTCTTTCGCGTCGGACGTCCGGGGTTGCGCGGCCGGACCGCTGCTCTCGACGGGAACAGTCGTCGAAGCACTCCGGGAGAGGTCTTCGTTTCCCGCCGCGACCCGGCGGTCCCGTCCCGCGATCCAGACTCCGAATCCCACGAGCAGGGCGGCGAGCGCCGCGGCCACCAGGTATCCCGCGAAGTGGGGACGCTTGGCTTCCGGCTCGGGAGCGCCCGCGACCGGCCGCGTGCTCGCCGTTTCGACCGGGCCGCGCGGAGCCGCAACCTCTTTGGTGCCGGGCAACCGGTGAGTCTCGCCCTCGGCGCCGGGTTGCGACGGCGTCGCCTCCGCCCACCTCGCGATCGTGCTGCGGACCTTCCGGTCGCTCGCCCCCGACTGCCCCAGCGAGTCGCGGGCTTCGAAGAGCGCCTTCACCGTGGGTTGCAGGTCCGCGCCGCTCCCCTCCGAGGCGGCGGCCCGCGAGAGCGCAAGCATCATGGCCTTGTCCACGTACTCCGCGACGGCCTCGGCCGACTCTCCCCGGATGTCCGCGGCGGCAAGCGCCTCGAGGCTCTTTCCGAACTCGGAAGCGGTCTGGTATCGGTCCCCCGGCTTCGCGCGAAGCGCTTTCAGGACGATGTTCCGCACGGCGGGCGACAGGCGATCCTTCGGATCGGTCTTGCGGAAGGGGATCGGCGGCTGATTGAGCCGGTTCGCGACGATCTCGTGGATCGTCTCGCCGCCGTACGGGCGGACCCCCGTCAGGGTCTCGTAGAGAACGATCCCGAAGGAGAAGAGGTCGCTGCGGGCGTCGATCTGACCGGCCGACGTCAGCTGCTCGGGGGAGGAGTAGCGCAGCTTCCCGATGAACTCGTCGGCGCCGGTCAGCTCCTCCTTCGCCTGAGCGATCTTGGCGATGCCGAGGTCGATCAGCTTCGCGTGAACGCTGCCGTCCTCTTCCCGCGTCATCATGACGTTGTCGGGGGAGACGTCGCGGTGGACGACCCCCTTCCGGTGCAGATAGTCGAAGGCTGAGAGGCACTGGCGGGCGAGGTCGACGGCGAGCGAAACCGGGAAGGGCCCGCAGTCGCGCACCATGTCCCTCAGGTTGATGCCCTCGATGTACTCCATGACCATGTACGCGGTGTCTTCGTCGTCGACGAAGAAGTCATGGAAGGCGACGATGTTCGTGTGCCGCAGACGCGTCGCGGTCTGGGCCTCCCGGAGGAACCTTTTGCGCTGCTCGGAGCTCTGCGCGACTTCGGGGCGCATGACCTTGATCACGCGCAGCTCGTTCAGGAGGCGGTGGCGAACCTTGTAGATCGCCCCCATCCCCCCCTCGCGGATCTTCGCGAGGACCTCGTATTTGCCCTCGAGGGAGCCGGGGGAGGTACTCATGGATCGGCGGGCGTCCGCGGAAATATATCCGATGGCGCGCGGCGTCCGGTTCCGGCCGGCCCCCTAGCCGGCGACGTATCCGGGAGTCTCAAGAAAATGTTCCGCCGCCCCGGCCGCTGTTAGAGAATCCGCCATCAGACAGGCTGGCGGGAACGGCATCAGCGGGAGAACACTCGACAAGACAGGACTGGTGGGAGGCGTGGGCGAAGTTGCTTCCGAGGAGAGGCTAATGCTCCGAAAGACCGGCGTTCTGGTGTCCTTCCTTCTCCTCTTCTGCGCGCATCCCGCGCTCTCGATAACCACGACGAACCTGGCCTCGACGACTCCGCAGCAGCTCGCCCAGCTGCTCGCCGGTCCGGGCGTCACCGTCAGCAACGTCACCTTCACCGGAGCGAACGTCGCGGGAGGCACCTTCGCCGGCGGCCTGGCGGACGGGCTCGGCATCGACAGCGGCGTCATGCTCTCCTCGGGCGACATCGCCATCGGCATCGGGCCGAACGACCAGGACGGTGCCGGGGCCTGTAACGAAACGCCGGGCGACCCCGACCTCGACGCCATCCTGCAGCAGGAGGGTGCGACCGAGGACGCCGCGGTCCTCGAGTTCGACTTCGTGCCGGCGACGAACACCGTCAGCTTTCGCTACGTCTTCGCCTCCGAGGAGTACAACGAGTACGTCGGCCTGATCAACGACATCTTTGCGTTCTTCATCGACGGGCAGAACGTCGCGCTCATCCCGAATACTTCGACGCCGGTGTCCATCAACACGGTGAACCTGAACAGCAACTCGTCCTTCTACAAGAACAACGACCCGTCGGACTTCAAGTTCCCGCCGTTCGGAACGCAGTTCGACGGGTTCACGACGGTGTTGACGGCCACGCGAACGCTCACCGCGAACACCACCCACCACATCAAGCTCGTGATCGCCGACCAGTCCGACTGCATCCTCGACTCCGCGGTCTTCCTCCAGGCGGGAAGCTTCGTCGGTCAGCCGGCCTTGACGATCTCCAAGACGGCTCCGCCGTCCGTGACGATGGGATCGAACCTCACGTACACGATCACCTACGGGAACACCGGCGACAACAACGCGACCGGCGTCGTGATCAAGGACACGGTCCCGGCGGGGACCACGTTCGTGTCGGCTACGGGCGGCGGCCAGTTCGCGGGCGGCGTCGTCACGTGGAACATCGGGACGGTCAACGCCGGGGTGACGGGCCAGACGGTGTCGTTCACGGTGAACGTCACCACGACTGCCGGAAGCATTACCAACTCCACCTACTCGATCGAAGCCGCGGGCATCCCGCCCGTCTCCGGTTCCCCCGTCGTCACGACGGTCGGCAGCACCGGGTGTCCGACGATCACCGTGTTTCCGGCGACGCTCCCGAACGGCACACTGGGAGTGCCGTACAACCAGACCCTCACGGCAACGGGAGGCACGCCCCCCCGCTTCTTCTCGGTGATCGCGGGGGCGTTGCCGCCCGAGCTGTCGCTCTCGGGCGCCGGGGTCCTCTCCGGGACGCCGACCTCCGAGGGAACGTTCTCGTTCACGGTTCGGGCCACCGACTCCAACGAGTGCTCGGGCAGCCGGAGCTACACGATCACGATCGGCGGCGGCGGCGGCGGCGGATGCGACACCCTCTCGGTCTCCCCCTCCGCGCTCTTCGAGGGATTCGTCGGCGTGCCGTATCGCCGTACGATCAGCGGGAACGGCGGCACGCCGCCGTACTCGATCTCTCTCGCCTCGGGTTCGCTTCCCGCGGGTCTGACCCTGTCGGGCGGCGTGCTGTCGGGGACACCGACGGCCGCGGGGACTTCCACGTTCCGGATCACGGTGCGCGACTCCAGCGAGTGCGCCGCCGGCCGGAACTACACGTTGACGATCAGCTGTCCGCCGGTCGCTCTCTCGCCGGCGGCCCTTCCTCCTGCGTCCCAGGGCCTGGCTTACGAGCAGGCAATCACGGTGCTGAGCGGCACTCCGGGCCAGTACACGTTTTCCGCGACCTCCGGGCTGCCGCCGGGCCTGACGCTCCTGCCCTCGGGAGCATTTTCCGGCGCGCCGGGTCAGACCGGCAGCTTTGCGTTCACGGTCACGGCGACCGACTCGTTCGGCTGCACGACCTCGCAGGCCTTCACGTTGAGCGTGTGCACCCCGCTGACCGTCACTCCGGCGGCGCTGGCGCCGGCGACGGTCGGCACGCCGTACTCCCAGACTTTCGGAGCCACCGGCGGAACCGGCCCGTACGCGTTTGCCGTGACGGACGGGGCCTTGCCTGCCGGGCTCGCGCTCTCCGGCGCGGGACTGCTCTCGGGAACTCCTTCCGTGGCGGGAAGCTTCACGTTCACGGTGACGGCGACCGACGCGAACGGTTGCACCGGCTCCACGACCTACACGCTCGAACCCTGCGCGGCTCTGGCGCTCACTCCCGCGTCCCTTCCGGGGGGAACGGTCGGCGTGCCGTACTCCGCGGCGGTCGCGGTCACCGGCGGAACCGCGCCTTACGCATTCTCGGCCTCGGGCTCGCTCCCGCCGGGAGTGGGCCTCTCTTCGGGTGGAACGCTCGCCGGAACTCCCACGCAGGGCGGAGACTTCACGTTCACGGTGACGGCGCTCGACGCCAACGGGTGCTCGGGCAACCGAAGTTACTCCGTGCGGGTTTCGGATGCGCCGCCGGTGATCACGAGCCTGCGGCTCACGCCGGGGCCGGGGGACGGCTTCACGCTCGCCGTGCTCGGCTCGGGATTCGTGGACGGCGGCACGATCTTCGTCAACGGCGTCGCCTTCCCGGTCACTTTCGTTTCTCCGACGATGGTGACCGTCGCCCTCCCGGCGGCGGCAGTTCCGACCACCGGCTCGATCACGGTGACCGTGACGAACCCCGGCCCCACGGGAGCGACGTCCAATCCGGCCAGCCTGACGTTCTGCGAGCCTCCCGCCGCGCCCGTGAATCCGACGATCGAGCCGTTCGGCAATCCGACCGGGCCGCTGACCGCGACCGACTTTCTGGTCGTGCGCTGGCAGGCTCCGGCGGGCGGCCCGCCGCCCGCCGCCTACGAGTTCCGGATCAACGGCGATCCGTACACGACGGTCGTGGGTGCCACGAGCGCGATCGTGCCGCCGCGCGGGTCGAACGACCCGATCACGCTCTTCGTGCGCGCGAAGTGCAACGAGCAGGTGACCGGGCCCGAGACGTCCAGCCCGACGTACTCGCTCTCTCCGCCCGTGGCGGACTTCACCTTCTCGGCGGCGCGGGTCGGGACTCCCGTGACGTTCACCGACACGAGCTCACCGCAGGCGACGAGCTGGCTCTGGATCTTCGACGACGGCGGCACCTCGACGCTGCAGTCGCCCACGCACACGTTCACCACGGCGGGCACGCACCAGGTCGCGCTGATCGCGTCGAACGGCTCCGGTTCCAGTCAGAGGATCAAGGAGGTGCCGGTGTCGGCCGCGACGTCGGGAAGCGGTGCGGTGACGAGCTCACTGCGCGAGTTCGTGAATTGGGACGGGTCGCGCTGGAAACTCGCGGGAGTGGCGTTCTCCGGAGTTGGGCCCGTGTGGCTCCGGATCGCGCCGGAGGAGGCGGAGGACACCGTCGTATATCTGCGGTTCCTGGATCCGGGCGGGCGGCTCGTCCTGGAGCGCCGTCTCTCGATCGCCGGGGAGGGCACGGTGAACGACGTCTCCGCCTTCGGCCTCGAAGGCATCTACACCCTCGAGCTCGTTTCGGGTCGGCGGATCGAAGCAACGCTCCGTCAGCCCTTCGACCTGGAAGGCAAGAGGAGCAGAGCCGATGACAAACCGTAGGGTGGATTCCCTGCGTCAGCCGGTCGCCATCGCGACCGCGGTCGCACTTTTCCTGACCTGCTTACCCCTCCCGGCGCGCGCGCAGCTCACGACTTCCCCGACCGAGGCGCCGATTGAGATCGCGCACGATCCGCTCGCCTGTATGACGCCGGTCCTCGCGCCGGAAGTCGACGCCGGCGTCACTCCCGAGGCGGACTACGAGAAGGGGTACGTCTACTTCCGCGCGGCCGGCACCGAGGACTACTACTACTCCAAGATGGACGGCCCCCCGGCGACGCTGGCGGCGATTCTCCCGCGACCTCTTCCCGAAACGCGCGCCGTGGACTACTTCCTGCGCGCCTACGACCTGCGTGAGGCGTCGAAGAGAAAAGGGGACTGGACGCCGCCGGTCGTTCCCGGCACGACGTGCCAGTCGAAGGGCCGGGTGGTCGGGGCCGCCGGCGCCGGCCTGACGATCGGTCTCACGCGCGAGAACCAGCAGCCCTATCCCCCCGGGTTCAACAAGAAGGACATCGCGAAGATCATCCTCGTGTCCGGAGCGATCGTGACGATCGCCGAGGCGCTGAAGAGCGCGGGAGCTTCCTCCAGCGGAGGGACGAGCGCGGGCACCGCGGGAGCCGGAGGAGGGTTGAGCACCGGGGTCATCGTGGCCGGCGCCGCGGCTCTCGCCGGAGGCGCGATCGCCGTCGCCGCTTCGCAGAACGACGACGACCCGACGCGGACTCCGACGCCGACCCCGAACCCGACGCCCACTCCCACCGTGCCTCCCCTGCGGTTCGTCCAGGCCGACGTGAGCTGGAGCGGATCGGGGGACGTCGAGCTGCACGTCTTCAACCCGAGCGGGCAGGAGGTCGGCCAGAGATTTCCGGCGGGTTGCGAGTCCACGGCCAACCGGACGGAGCGCGTCATCCTCCAGGGCGCCCTTCCCGCGGGAACGTACCGGGTGGAGCTGGAGGGCCGGTCCTGCGGCGCGGGAACCCCGGCGTCGATCAGCGCGATCGCCTCCGTCCAGAGCGATACGGGTCAGAAGTGTCCGGGCGCGTTCGTCAACGTCCCGGTTCCGGGAACCGTCACGGCCTGCCAGTTCAACCTGCCATGAGGCGATCCTGACGGCGGATTGACGTCGGTGGTCCTCTCTCCCGCGGAGCTCGCCCGCGCTTTCGAGGCCGCGCGCAACGCGCTCCGGACGGACGTTTCGCGAACGCGCGCCTCCCTGGTCGCTCTCGCCATCGCCATGACCATCGTGGTCTGCCTGACCACAATCGTGGAACGCGGACGGGCGGCGACGATCCGCTCGCTCGAGCGCGCCGGCCTCTCGAATCTCTACCTGGTGAATCGCGCCTCTCCACGTGCCGGGGAGGTGGCGTCGTCGAGGCTCACCTCCGCCGACGCGGAGAGGCTTCGCCGGCTGACCCCGGCGCGATCGGTGGTGGTCATCCGGATGGCCCGCGGCGCCGTCACTCTCGCGGGGGCGCCGTTCCCTGCGCCGATCTACGCGGTCGCGGGTCCGCTCGCCCGACTCTTCGGAATGCGCGCCCGAGACGGAAGGCTCCTGGGCGACGTCGACTCCGAACGGAAACTGCCCTACGCCGTTCTCGGCGCCGAGCTCGCGCGGGGAAATCCGGCCGCCCGGGTCGGGAGCATCGTGACGATCGAGGGCCGAGGCTACGAGATCGTGGGCCGGCTCGCGGAGAGCGAGACGGAGAGCGCCGCGACAGGAGAAATTCCGTCCCTCGACTGGAACCGCGCGATCGTGGTGCCTCTCGGCGCGGAGCCGGGCTCGCCGGAGGAGTCCGATCTCCGCTACCCGATCGAGGTCGCGGTGCTCTCGTTCTCCAGTCCGGGCGACGCAGCGTCGGCCGCGGGAATCGCCCGCTCGCTCGACCCCGCGCGCTACGTGAACGGACCGGTGCTTCTCGCCTCGCCCTACCAGACCCTGCGGCAGTACCGGCAGACGCGCCGGACGTTCGATCGGCTGATCTGGCTGGTTGCGCTCCTGACCGGAGCCTCGGCCGTGTTCGGAATCTCGAACCTCCTCTCCGCGTCGGTCATCGCCCGGACTCGCGAGATCGGAGTGCGCCGCGCCGTGGGCGCGCGGACGCGGGACATCGTCCTGCAGTTCCAGCTCGAGGGAATCCTTCTCGGGATTCTCGGCGGAGGCGCGGGCCTTCTCCTGGGTCTCGCGATCAGCCTGCTCTCGGCGGATCGCTCCGGAGGCACCTCTTCGCTCTCCCTGCTCTCGTTTTCCGCGCTCGCGGTCGCGTGCGTGGCGATCGGGATCCTGACGGGGATTCGGCCCTCCGCCCGCGCGGCGCGCATCGATCCGGCCGCCGCGCTCCGCGACGGCTGAGGTCGGCGATGCTCCGCCGCGTTGCCCCGGCCGCGCTGCTCCTGCTCACTGCCGCGGCGCTGCCGAACCCGCTCACCGCCCAGGACGCGCCGCCGCCGGAGGTCGCCCCGGCCCCGGGCGCACTCCTCACGATCGGAACCGCGCTCCGGATGGCGCTGACCCGCAACCCGGACCTCCTGAACAGCTCGGACGCTCTTCTCTCGGCGCAGTGGAACGAGCGGGCGGTTCGGTCCACCTTCCTTCCGCAAGTCGTTCCGTTCTTCGCCACCGAGAAGAGCGACGAGACCGGGGAACGGACCGACAGCTACGGGCTCTTCGTGTCCGAGCAGTTCCCGTTCGGAACGGCGTTGACCGGTCAGGCGATCGTCAACCGCCAGCCCTTCGCGACGGGCGGAGAGACGCACACCTCGGACTACCGGCTCACCCTCTCTCAACCGCTCCTCCGCGGCGTCGACCCCGCCGTGTCGGCGGAGCCCCTGCGCCTCGCGAAACGGTTCACGTCCGGGCAGTCGCGCGCGCTGGAAGTCGCCCGGCGGCGGACGGTCCTGCTGATCTACCAGAGTTACCTCGGGGTCTCGCGGCAGGAGGAGGCGGTACGGTTAGCGACCGACCGCGTCACCCGCGCCCGCGACCTCACCGCCTTTTCCCGCGCGCGTTTTTCGGCAGGCACGGTTTCCCGGCTGGACGTTCTGCGCGCCGAGCAGCAGGAGGCGTCGACCGTCGTCGCGATGAACGACGCGCAGAACGCCCTGGACGACCTGCGGGATTCGCTCCGGAGGACAGCCGGGCTCGCCGAGAACCAACCTTTCTCGATCGAGATGCCGCAGGACCTGCCGGTGTCCGAGCCGCCCCTCGAGCCCGCCCTGGAGGATCGGATGGACCGCCGGCCGGAGGCGCTCGAGGAAAGGGACCAGGTCACCGACGCGGAGTTCGCGGTCCGGATCGCGAAAAGCCTTCAGCTGCCGTCGCTGAACGGGTTCTTCCGGTATGAGGCGACGGGCAGCGGCCGGAGCGCGGGAGATGCTCTCCAGCCCCGGAATCCGGCGCTCGTCTTCGGCCTGAGCTCTCAATACGGGTTGAACAGCACGACGCTCCGCGCGCAGACGCGTCAGGCGGAAATCGAGCTCGGCCTCCGCAAGCGGAACTTTCTCCTGCTGGAAGACGACCTCGCCCGGGAGATCCGGCGGGCGTATCGCCGGCTGGATTCCTTGAAGCGCAACCACGAGATTGCGGTCGCCAACGAGGAGGTTTCCCGCCTGCAGGCGGAGGTGGCGCGGCTCCGGTTCGAAAAGGGGCTGTCGGACAACTTCAACGTCGTCGACGCCGAGAACCTCCTGAACGCGGCGCGGCTGTTCGAGCTCGACTCGCGCGTCAGCATCCTGCTCGCGCGGCTCGATTGCCTGTATTCTTCGGGCCGGCTCGACGTGAAACCGTTCCTGGAGCTGCCGTGAGCGCTGTCTTTCCCAACCTTCGGGAGACCGTCCGGCGGGCTGCTCTCTTACGTTCCCGCCCCGCTCTCCTTCTGGGCGCCACCGGACTGCTCCTCCTGCTCGCCCTGGCCGCGGCGCTCGCGGCGCGCCGGGAGAGACCGGGAGAGTTCCTCGTCCGCCGCGGCACGCTGGAGCCCTCCGTTCCCCTCGTGGGCACGCTCGCTCCGGCGCGGTCCGACTCCTACGGCGCTGTGGTCCCCGGCGTGGAGCTCAAGATCCTCGCGCTCGTGGAGGAGGGGACTCTCGTCGCCGCCGGGGACCGGCTCATCCAGTTCGACCCGGCCCCTTTTCAAAAGGAGCTGGAGGTCGCGCGGGCGCGGGCCCGCGAGCTCGCGACGGAGCAGGATCAGGCGCGGCTCGCACTCGCGGCCCTGCGTCTCAAGTCGACCGCGGAGGTCCGGGATGCCCGGCTCTCGACCGAGACGTCCGAGCGCGACCTGTCCGCGCTCGTCAACACCGGCGTTCCGCTGACCGCGCGGGAATCGGCGCACGACCTGGAGCAGAGAGAGCGCTTTCTCCAGGAGGCGCAGGAGAAGCTCGCCGGCCTGGAGCCGTTCGTCGAGAAGGGCTACATCTCGCAGGAGGAATATCGCGCGGCCCGTTCCCGGCGCGACCAGGCGGCCGCCGACCTGCAGCTCGCCCGGGCGCGGCACGCCGCGCTCGTGCAGCGAACGAACCCCGATCTCATTCGCCGCAAGCTGGACGAGACCGCCCGGGACAAGGCCGAGCTCCGTCTGATGGGCGAGCGGGCGCGGGTCGGTGTTCAGCAGGCGGAAGCCGGCGTGCGGCTCATCGCGATTCGGCTCGAGGAGGCCAACCGGCAGATTGCGGACGCCGAAAAGAAGATCGGCTGGTGCGCGGTGACCGCGCGCGCGCCGGGCCTGGCCGTTCACAGCGATCTCTTCGATCGGGCCGGCGAGCGCCGCAAGGTCCGGGTCGGCGACTCCGTCTGGGGCGGAACGACCGTGGTCACGTTGCCCGACCTCACCCGGATGATGGTGCAGGGCCGGGTTCCGGAATCCGAGATCCACCACCTGGCTCCGGGGGAGCCCGTCGGCGTGACCCTCGACGCTTTCCCGGAACGCAAGCTCACGGGCGTGCTCCGACACATCGGCAGCGTCGGTGCTTCCGAGAAGAACGAGCTGCGGTCGTTTCCGGTGACGATCCTGCTCGATCAGAACGACTCCCGTTTCCGTCCGGGAATGGTGGCTCGATGCTCGATCCGCGGCGCCTCCGTCGCGGACGCTCTCTACATCCCGGTCGAAGCGGTCCACCGCGACGAACGGGGATCGTTCGCGTGGGTGGCCTCTTCCTTCGGGCGGCCGACGGCGCGCCGGATCGTGGTCGGGAAGACCACGTCGCGTTTCGCGGAAGTCCGGAAGGGCCTTCGCGCGGGAGAGCGGGTCCGGATCGCCGAAGAGGAGTCGACCGCGGATTAGCTTGAGGCGAGCGCCTGGTCGAGGTCCTCGATCAGGTCCCGGGCATTCTCCAGGCCGACGGAGAGCCGCAGGAGATCCTCCGGGGTCTGCGAGCCGTGGCCCTCGCTCGAGAAGCGGTGCTCGATCAGGCTTTCGGGTCCGCCGAGGCTGGTGGCGTTGACGAAGACCTTCGTCCGGGAGGTCGCGCGGACGGCGGCCTCGCGGCCGGCGCGCACGTGGAACGACAGCATGCCGCCGAACGCCGTCATCTGCCGGGCCGCGACGGCGTGTCCGGGGTCGCCCGGCAGGCCGGGGTAGTGCACGCCGCCGACTCCGGACCGCGTCGAGAGAAAGCGGGCGACCTCGAGGGCGTTGGAGGAGTGGCGCTCGACCCGGCACGGCAGCGAGCGCAGGCCCCGGAGCACGAGCCAGGAGCTGAACGGGGAAGCCACCGCGCCCTGCACGTCCCGGACGTGGCGGGCCGCTTCGAAGAGCGGATCGCGCCGGGCGAACACGACCGCTCCGCCCTGGACGTCGCCGTGACCCCCCATGTACTTCGTGGTCGAGTGGAGGACGAGCTCGAAGCCCGACGCGATGGGCCGCTGGAGGATCGGCGTCGCGAACGTATTGTCGACGAGACTGAGCGCGCCCGCGCCGTGCGCGATCCGCGCGATCGCGGCCAGGTCCGTCACCTTCAGGAGCGGGTTGGAAGGGGACTCCGCCCAGACGAGACGCGTGTTCGGCCGGACCGCCCCCGCGACCCCCGCGAGATCGGTCATGTCCACGATCGAGGCCTCCATCCCCCAGCGGGGAAGGTATTCGTGGGCCATCTGCCGGTACACGTAATAGACGTCGTCGGGGAAGACGACGTGGGAGCCGGGCGGGAGCGCCTGGAGGACGGCGGCGCCCGCCGCCACTCCGGATCCGAAGGCGAGAGCGGCTTCGCCCCCTTCGAGCGCCGCGAGCGCCGACTCCAGGCGATCCTGGGTCGGGTTGCCGTTGCGCCCGTAGATGTAACCGCCCAGCTTCTCGGAGTTCGGCCCGAGCTCGTAGTTCGTGGAGAGGTGGATCGGAGGCGCGATCGCGTGAGTCCCCGGATCTCGCTCCGCGCCCGCGTGAACCGCGACCGTTTCGATCCTCACGAGCGCGCGACCGCCGGCCGCACCGCTCCTTCCGTCTCCTCGAGCGCCGCCGCCGGGCCGTACACCGGCGCGCACCAGTGCCGGTAGTCCGGACGCCGCCCGCGCACGACGTCGAAATACAGCTTCCGGAGGGCCGACACCACCGGTCCGATCCTTCCCTTGCCCACCGGCCGGTGGTCGACGCGCGTGACCGCCACGATCTGCACGCCGGTCCCGACGAACATGGCCTCGTCGGCCACGTAGATCTCGCTCCGATCGATCGACCGTTCCACGACCGTCACGCCGAGCTCGTCCCGCAGCAGGTCGATCACCGTGCGGCGGGTGATTCCTTCGAGGATGTTGTCCGTGATCGGCGGAGTCAGCACGACTCCGTTCCGGACGAGCATGAAGTTGGCGGCGGAGCCCTCGGAGATGTGGCCGTCCGCGTTCAGGACGATCGCCTCGTCGAATCCGGACCGCATCGCTTCGGTCTTCGCGAGTGCGGAGTTCACGTACGACCCCACGATCTTTCCGCGCGCGGGGATCGCGTTGTCGTCGACCCGGCGCCACGACGAGATGGTGGCGTGTGCCCCCTCCTCCTTCTCGATGTATCGGCCGTAGGGCATCGAAACGATCGAGATCTCCGGCGTCAGGTCGTGCAGGCGGACCCCCACGGTCTCATCGGCGTAGAAAGCGAGCGACCTCGCGTAACAGTCTTCGCGGAAGCTCTCCCGTCGGAGCAGTTGCATCACGGCGGCCGTGAGCTGCCCGGCGTCGAGGGGCAGAACCATGCCGAGCATCGTGGCGGACTCGAGAAAGCGCCGGTAGTGATCGTCCGGCCGGAAGACGAAGAGCTCGTTCTCGTCCGGGTTCCAGTACCCGCGGATCCCGCTGAAGACTCCGGTGCCGTAGTTCAGGGCATGGGTGAGGACCCCGACGCGGGCCTCGGAATAGGGAACGATCCGTCCCTGGAAAAAGGCGTAGCGCGGAAGAGCCATCGTCCCTCCACCGGTCCGGGTTGATCCGGACCTTTTTGCTCCATGCCAATCGTCCGGTCCAATTTCTCTCTGGCCCCAGAACGGTGGCAGCATCCGCCCCTGTTTTGCTAATATCAATAGCCACTTTGAAGAAAGTGGACTGAGCAATGCGAGGAGAGCGCATCCGCGTGCTCCCGGCGCCGACCCGTCAGTCGGCCGAGAGCGACTTCGTCAACGCGCTGGGAACCTGGTCGCAGGCCGGCGGCCCCGTTTATCAGCGCCTGGCGAACGGCCTGCGCTCCGCGGTGCTTCGCGGAGACGTCGCCCCCGGCGCCCGCGTTCCCGCGGAGAGGAACCTCTCGCGCCTCCTCGCTGTGAGTCGCACGACCGTCGTCTCCGCGTACGAAGTGCTTCGGCAGGAGGGGTGGCTCGAGAGCCGGCGGGGCAGCGGCACCCGCGTCCGTTCCGCCCCGAAGAGAACGACCCTTTCCCGGGACGCGCCGCCCTCGTTCCGCCGGCACCCCGTCTACCGCAGCCTGATCGAGGGCTCGGGCGGCACGATCGAGTTCCTCGGCGCGCACCTCCCGGGCGCGGGCGCGATCCCCGGAGAAATCCTCGCCTTGAAGGACGGTGTCGCTCGGCTCGCCCGGGATCATGGCTACCTGCCGGCGGGTCTCCCCGAGCTTCGGCGCGCGATCGCGGCTCGACTGGAAGCACGCGGCCTGCCCACGCAGGAGGAACAGGTCCTGATCACCAGCGGCGCCCAGCAGGCGATCGGGCTCGTCGCCTCACTCTTCCTTCAGCGCGGCGACGCCGTGGCGCTCGAGTCGCCTACCTATCTGGGTGCAATGGACCTCTTCACGAATGCGGGCGCGCACCTCGTCCCCCTTCCCGTGGGCGACCGCGGAGTCCGTCCCGAGGCGCTACGCGACGTGATCCATCGGTCCTCCCCCCGGCTCGTATACCTCGTCCCCACGTTCCACAACCCGACCGGAACGCTCCTGCCGGAGCTGGCGCGGCGCGAGATGGCGAAGATCGCGGACGAAACCGACGTGCCCCTGGTGGAGGACGACACGCTCGCCGACTTGAGCCTCGGCGGGGAACCGCCTCCGCCCATCGCGGCTTTTTCCCGTGGGGGCCCGGTTCTGACGGTCGGTTCTCTCTCGAAGGTCCTCTGGGGCGGACTGCGGATCGGCTGGATTCGCGCTCCGGAGCCGGTGCTCTCCCGCCTGACGCGGCTGAAGATCCTGACGGACCTGGGCTGCTCGATTCTTTCTCAGCTCGCGGCGGTCGAGCTGCTCGGCCGCATCGAGATCATCCGCCGCGCGCGCCGGCGCGAAGTCCGGACGAAGTACGCGCGCCTGGCGAGGCTGCTGAAGTCTCTTCTGCCGTCGTGGTCGTGGACGCCGCCGGCCGGCGGGCTGTCGCTCTGGGTGAAGCTGCCGCACGGGGACGCCACGGGTTTTGCGCAGATCGCTCTGCGCCACGGCGTCGCGGTCGTGCCGGGTCCTCTCGCGTCGCCCGACGGCGGAGGCGCGGACCGGTTGCGCCTGCCGTTCGTGCACGACGCGGAAACCATGACGGAGGGGGTCCAGCGACTGGCGCGGGCGTGGCGCGCGTTCTCGCCGGAGGCGCGGTCAGAGCGGACGAGCCTGATCGTCTAAGCAAGTCACGGGGACAGGTCCCGAAGGGGCCTGCACCCGTCACCCTTGACGTCGCGGGGACAGGTCCCGAAGGGGCCTGCACCCGTCACCCTTGACGTCGCGGGGACAGATCCCGAAGGGGTCTGCACCCGCATCAGTCCACTTTAGGCGGTAGGCGGGAATCAGCCGTTCTTCCCGGCGAACTCCTTCATGAACCCAACCAGGGCCTCGACGCCCTTCTTCGGCATCGCGTTGTAGATCGAGGCGCGGATTCCGCCGACGGAGCGGTGGCCCTTCAGTCCGCCGAACCCTTGCTTCGCGGCCTCCGCGACGAACGCCTTCTCGAGGTCCTCGGAGGGGAGCCGGAACGCCACGTTCATGTTCGACCGGCTGCCGGGCTTCGCATGCGGTCGGTAGAAGCCGCCGGAGGAGTCGATCGCGTCATAGAGCGCCTGCGCTTTCTCAGCGTTCACCCGGCCGACGGCTTCGAGCCCGCCCGACTCCAGCATCCACTTCACGACCAGGCGGACGACGTAGATGGCGAACGCCGGCGGCGTGTTGTACAGCGAGTTGTCTTTCGCGTGCGTGTTGTAGTCGAGCATCGTGGGCAGACCCTGCGGGCAGCGCGGGAGCAGGTCCTCGCGAATCACGACGAGCGTGACGCCGGCCGGCCCCAGGTTCTTCTGCGCGCCGGCATAGAGGAGCGCGTACCGACTCACGTCGATCGGCCGGCTGAAAACGTCGGAGGACACGTCGGCCACCAGGGGGACTCTCCCCACCTCGGGCTCGCGATGCCACTCCGTGCCATAGATGGTGTTGTTCGTCGTGATGTGGACGTACGCGGCCTCCGGGTCGAGCTTGAGCTCGGACTGCTCCGGGATCCTCGCGAACCCCTCGTCCTCGGTCGTCGCCGCGATCGAGACCATTCCGACCTTCTGGGCTTCTTTCACGGCCTTCTTCGACCACACGCCGGTGACGACGTAGTCCGCGCTGTGGTCGGCGGGCAGCAGGTTCATCGGCACCATGGAGAACTGCAGAGACGCGCCGCCGCCGAGGAACAAGATCCGGTAGTTCGCGGGAACCGCGGCGAGGCGCCGGATGTCGGCGACCGCGCCGTTCAGGATCTCTTCGAACGTTTTCGAGCGATGGCTGACCTCGAGGATCGACATCCCCGCGCCCGGCAGGGAGAGGAGATCCCGCTGGACTTCCTCGAGCACCGGCTCGGGCAGGACCGCAGGGCCCGCTCCGAAGTTGAAGATCCGCCGGGTCGTACGTTCCTTTTCTGCCGCGACGGTCGCCATGGTCGTCTCCTCAGGTCGGTATCGGGATCAACGTCACTTCCAGAATATCGATGGTGCTCGTCTCGATGTCACGGAGGATCTCGGGGGAGGGCGCCTGGTTCAGGTGGATCCGGGCGACGGCCGCCTTCGCGCCGTCGAAGACGATGTTCTCGGTCTCCTGCACGTTGATGCCGGCCGACTTGATGCGATCGAAGACCGCGGCGAGAACGCCCACCCGGTCGAAGTGGCGGACGACGAGGAGGTGCGTCGCGGGCGACTTCTTCGCCAGGTTGACGACGTTCGGCGCCCGGCCCGTCTCCCGGTACTCCCGGACGATCCGCACGGTCTCGTCGGCGATCGCGTCCTGTGCCTGGTCGGTGGACGCGCCGATGTGGTGCGTCCCGATGACCCCGGGAAGCTGGAAGATCGGGTCGTCGACCGCGCCCGATCCGCCGGAGGGCTCGCCCGCGAAAACGTCGAGTCCCGCGCGCAGCCCCCGCTCCGAAACGGCGCGCTCGAGCGCGGCCTGGTCGACGACCTCGGCGCGGGACGTGTTGACGAAGAAGGCGCCGGGCCGCATCGCCTCGAAAAAGTCCGCGCCGATCGAGGCCCGTGGTCTCGGGCTTCAGCGCGACGTGGACGCTGACGACGTCGGCGGCGCCGCGCCACCTCCGGATGATCGACTCCTGGCGATCGACGCCGAGCTGGCGGGCCTTCTCGGCGGTCAGGCTGCGGCTCCAGGCCACGACGGGCATCCCGAAGGCGCGCGCCCGGGGGATCATCTCGCGGCCGATTCCGCCCACGCCGATCAGGCCGAGGGTTCGGCCGAAGAGGCCGCGCGCCTTCCCGTATTCCTTCTTGTTCCACACGCCGCGCTTCAGGTCCCCGCGTTCTCGGCGATACGCCGGTCGAGTGCGAGCGATGAGCCCGAAGGCGAGCTCGGCGACCGCGATCGAGTTCTTGCCGGGACAGTTGGCGACGTAGATTCCCCGCTCGGAGGCCGCCTCGACGTCGATCGTGTTGTAGCCCGCGCCCGCGCGGACGACGAGCGAGAGGTGGCCCGCCTCGAGCATGGGCCGGGTCACCTTCGTCGAGCGGACGACCAGCACGTCCGCACCGCTCGTCCGCGAGCAGCTTCCTTCAGCGCGTCGTCCTTCGCGGTCCGGCTCGTAGAGGACCTCGCACCCCGCGTCCGCTCAGGCCGCTGCGGCCGGACTCCTCGAACTTGTCGGCGACGAGGACTTTCACTTGCGAGGACGGTTCAGATCTCGTGGATCAGGAGGCCGTCCCGCAGCTTCGGCTCGAACCAGGTCGACTTGGGCGGCATGATCTCGCCGGCGTCAGAGATCGCATGAGGTCTTCGAGCGACGACCGGGATGGAGGGAGAACGCGACGGCCGCTCTTCCCTCGTCCACGGCGGCCTCGAGCGGCCTCGGTCCCGCGGCACGCCGCCGACGAAGTCGATGCGCTGGTCGGTGCGGACGTCCCCGATGCCGAGGATCGGCTCGAGGACCTGCTCCTGGAGAAGGCTGACGTCGAGCGAGGGCGATCGGCCGCCGTTGGCCGACGCGCGGGCAGATCCGGATTCCGTGCCAGCGACCGTCGAGATAGATGGCTGACGTCGCCCTTGTGCGCGGCGGTGAGGCGGCGCGTCCGGCGCGACCGGCAACTTCTTCCGCGCAGCGCGCCGAGGAACTCCCCGGCCGACGCGGCCGTTCAAGGTCCCTCACGACGCGGTTGTACGGAAGGATGCGGAGCTGGTCGGCGGGGAAGGCGACCGCCAGGAAGAAGTCGCACGGTCCGCCGTCGCCGTCGGCCTGCCGCCGCAGCTCCTCCCGGGCCCGGGCGGCGCTCGCCGCGCGGTGGTGCCCGTCGGCGATGTAGAGGAGGGGCACGGCGACCGAACTCGTCGGGCAGACGCCGTCCGGCGTCGGCGTCGACGCGCCAGATGGTGTGCGCCACGCCGTCCGGCGCGGTGAAGTCGTAGAGCGGAGCTCGGCCCGCGGTTCCTTCGACGAGGAGGTCGATGCCGCTCGGCCCCGGTAGGTCAGGAAGACCGGACCGGTCTGCGCGCCGAGGGTGACCATGTGGCGGGTCCGGTCGTCTTCCTTGTCCCGCCGCGTCCGCTCGTGCTTGCGCACGACGTCGGAGTCGTACTCGTCCAGGGAGAACGTCGCCGCGACGCCGGTCTGTTCGTGGTCTCCCATCCGGAGGCGGTAGAGGTAGAGGGACGGTTCCGACTCGCGCGTCAACGGGCTCTCGCCGGATCAGCCGCTCGAAGTTTTCCGCGGCCCGGCGATAGACGTCTCCGGAGTAGGGATCCGTCCCTTCGGGAAGGTCGATCTCGGCGCGCGAGACGTGGAGGAAGCTCAAAGGGCTTCCCGGCGGCCAGCGCCCGCGCCTCCGCCGTCGAAACGACGTCGTACGGCACGGCGGCGACCTCCGCCGCGCGTTCGCGCACGGGTCGAAGCGCCTGGAATGGACGGAGTGTCGACACGTCAACTGCCCCCGAAAAGTCCGGGGGATTGTAGTGCGCTCGGCCCGCTCTTCGCGCTTATGATCCTCACCGTCCGCCAGAGGACGAACCTAAAGGAGCTCAACCCTCATGGGTAGACCTCAATTGCGATTCGTGTTCGCTTCCGCCGTGCTCCTTGCGGTCGGAGTCTTCGCGGCGGCATGCCGGAGAGAAGATGCCGCCGGACCCGCGCCCTCCGACTCGGCCCAGGCGCCCGCCGCGGCGGACGTCGCTGCCGCGGGCGCTCCGGCCGCGCCGTCGGCGGACCTCGTCGGCGGCGGGAGATACCTGGTGACCGTCATGGGCTGCAACGACTGCCACACTCCCTACAAGATGGGCAAGACCGGTCCCGAGCCGGACATGACCCGGATGCTGTCGGGACACCCCGAGGGGATGAAGTTGCCGCCGCCGCCGAAGCTCGATCCGCCCTGGGGAATGGCTGGTACCCTGACGAACACGGCATGGGCGGGTCCGTGGGGCATCAGCTACACCTCGAACCTCACTCCCGACCAGAACACCGGCATCGGCATCTGGACCGAGGACATGTTCATCAAGTCGATGCGAACCGGCAAGCACATGGGAACGTCGCGCACGATCCTGCCGCCGATGCCCTGGCCCTGGTACGGGAAGATGCGCGACGAGGAGCTGAAGTCGATCTTCGCGTACCTGAAGTCGATTCCCCCGATCCACAACCGCGTTCCGGACCCGACGCCGCCCGGAGCGGCGCCTCATTAACGTTCCGGGGACAGATTCCGCAGGGGTCTGCACCCGGCGCCGAACTCATTGGAGGTTCCATGGGCAAGATCATCGAGTGTCACAAGGTGAACCCGGCGAGCGAGTGCGATCACGTCGTCCGCGGGCGCGATGAGAGCGAAGTCATGAAGAACGCCGAGATGCACGCGCGCGAGCACGGCCTGGAGCCAACCCCGGAGCTGATGGCGCAGGTGCGCAGCTACGTGGAGGACGAGACCGACAGCAGCGAATAGGCGCCTTACGGGTCCGGGCAGGTAGGCTCTGTTCCATGGCCGAGAAGGAGAAGGAGCAGGCCGAGCAGCTCAAACGGCAGGGGGACGTCCAAGAGGCGTTGCAGCAGGCGACCCCTCCCCTCGAAGCGCGGAGGATCCCGACGAAGAAGAGCCACCGGGTGTGGCTCGGGACCTGGGCGATCCTGCTGCTCGTCTTTCTCGCTCTCTGGTTCCTTCTCTACGCCAAGGTTTTCTCGGTGCCCCAGCGGACCGCCGACATCCTGGAGCGCGGAAGTCTCGGCGCGGTGTTCATCTTCCTCGTCCTGATCGCGGAGAGGGCGGCCGAGAGCTATTTCGTTCCCCGCCTCGACAACACGGTCGCGCGATACAACCTGCGGCGGATCCTGCATCTCTTCGTCGGACTGGCGATCGTCCTCATCCTCGTAACGGCGATCTTCGTCAACTGGTACACCGCGGTCGTCTCGTTCGGTCTGATCTCGCTCATCCTCGGCTTCGCGCTGCAGACGCCCATCACGAGCTTCATCGGCTGGATCTACATTCTCGTCCGCAAGCCTTACCGGGTCGGCGATCGCATCATGATCGGCAATGCCAAGGGGGACGTCATCGACGTCTCGTACCTCGACACGACCCTGTGGGAGTTCGGCGGGCAATACCTGTCGAGCGATCACCCGAGCGGCCGGATCATCAAGTTTCCGAACTCCAACGTCCTGACGACGCCGATCTACAACTACTCCTGGCCCCTTTTTCCCTACATCTGGAACGAGATCAAGTTTCAGATCTCGTACGACAGCGACCTGGAGTTCGTCGCGAAAACGATGAGCGAGGTGGCTGAGCAAGAACTCGGTGAAAAGATGATGGAGCGGGTCAAGGTGTACCGGGAGCTCCTGTCGGAAACGCCGGTCGACCATCTGGAAGTCCAGGAGCGGCCGGTCATCCTCTTCCGCGCGAGCGAGAACACGTGGCTCGAGGCCGTCGTCCGGTACATCGTGGATCCCAAGAAGGCGGGCCGAACGAAAACCGCCCTGATCCAGAAGCTGCTGAAGAGGCTGAACACCGAGCCGGACCGCGTTCGGTTCCCCCGGGGCGACCAGCGTTGAGCACTGCGGTTCCGGCGGCCGTGGGGTCCGCCGACTCGCGGAACCGACTCCGGTTTCCGCCGTGGGGTGCGCTGGGAGTCGCTCTTTTCGCGCTGGGACTCTGGGCTCTCATCGCCGACCTGGAGGCATGGAACACCATCTGGTACCTGCCCGCCTGGTACGGGTACCTGCTCGCGGTCGACGCCGCGATCTACGTGAAGCGCGGAACGTCGTTCGTGGGCGGCCGCCGCCGCGAGCTCGCCGCGATGATGCTGTGGTCGCTCCCGTTCTGGCTGCTGTTCGAGGTCTACAACCTGCGGCTCCACAACTGGTACTACGTGTTCGGCCTCCGGACGCTGTGGGGATCGTTCCTCATGAGCACGCTCGCCTTCTCGACCGTCCTTCCGGCGTGCTTCTTCCACGCCGAGGCGCTCGAGGCCTTCGGCGCGTTCCGCGAATCCCGGTGCCGCCCTTTGCGGGTCAGCCGCCGGACCCTGGGAGTCCTCGCGGCGGCCGGAGTTTTCTGCGCGATCGCCCCGCTCGTCTGGCCGAGGACCTTCTTCTGGGCGGTGTGGGGCGCGACGCTCGGGATCCCGGAAGTCTGGAACTACCGGGCGGGGGCGCCGTCTCTCATCGGAGACCTCCAAGCCGGAAGGACCGGGCGACTCCTGCGACTCCTCGTCGGCGGGCTCTGGGCGGGGGCCGTGTGGGAGCTGTTGAACTACTGGGCGCGGACGAAGTGGATCTACACCGTTCCGGGATTCGAGGACTGGAAGGTCTTCGAGATGCCGCTCGCCGGATTCGGGGGATTTCCGCCGCTCGCACTGTCGGCTTTCGCGTTCTTCACGCTCGTCTCCCGGCTGCGCGGGAGCCGCCGGGTCGCGGCCGCGGCCGCCGCCGCGATTTTCAGCGTCGGGGCATCGGTCGCCACCGTCGACCGCAACGTGCAGTCCGTGCGACCCGTGCTGGTCGAGCTGTCGGGCCTCGACGTCTCCGCCGTGGAGAAGCTTCGGTCGTCCGGAATTCCCACGCCGGAGCTCCTCGATCGCGCGGTTCGCCGGGAGGGCCCGGCGGTCGTCGCGACGCGGGCGGGCGTTCCGGTCGATCGGGTGGAGCGCGCCGCGCTCGAGGCGTCGCTGGCGCTGCACAAGGGAATGGGAGCGCCGGCCGCGCGCCTGCTCCAGGCGGCCGGGATCGAGAAAGTCTCCGACCTGGCCTCCCGGGATCCGCGCGAGCTCACGGAGACTCTCTCCCGCGTCGCCGCGGCCCGCCGGGAGAAGGCGCCGCGTCCGGAGTACGTCCGGGTCTGGGTGCGCGCGGCCTCGTCCGACGGACGGCCGCGGAGGTAGCGGCGTGAAGCTGCGTGCGGCTCTCCTCGCCGGAGCCGTGACTCTCTCGATCGCGTGCGCCGGCGCTCGAGAGCGCGGCGCCGTCGAGCCCTCGGCGCCCGCGGCGGTCGAAGCCCGGTTCACGATTCTCCAGATCAACGACGTCTACAAGGTGGAGGGCCTGGAGGGCGGCCGCGTGGGCGGGCTCGCCCGGGTCCGGACCCTGCGCAAGCAGCTGGAGAGGGAGGGGAGGCCGGTGCTCGTTCTCCACGCCGGCGACCTCCTCTTTCCCTCCGTAATGAGCAAGTACCTCCGCGCGGCTCCGATGATCCGCGTGCTCAACCTTCTCGACGGAGATCCGGCTTCTTTCGATCCCCATCTCTTCGTGGTCTTCGGCAATCACGAGTTCGACGACCGCGACCCCGGCGTTCTGCTGGGCCGAGTGGCGCAGTCCGACTTCTCCTGGGTCTCCTCGAACACGCGATACCGCACGGTGAAGTCGGCGCGCGGCGAGCCGCTCTCCGCGCGGCTGGCGAACGTCCACGACACGGTGGTCCGCGACGTCGGGGGGATCCGGGTCGGAATTCTGGGGCTGACCACCGACACGCAGCCCCGCGACTATGTCGCTTACGAGTACGAGCTGCCGGAGCGCCAGGCCGCTGTCGAGAGGGCGCTGGCGCGGCTGCGGGACGGCGGGGCCCGGGTCGTTCTCGCGCTGACCCACCAGGACCTCGACGAGGACGAGCGGCTGGCTCGCGACTTCCCCGCGATCGGGATCGTGGTCGGCGGGCACGAGCACTTTTTCCTGCAACGCCGGGTCGGGAAGACGTGGATCACGAAAGCCGACGCGGACGCGCGGACCGCCATCGTCCACGACGTGCGGGTCGCTCCCGACGGTTCGGTCACGGACGACTTCCGCCGGGTGCCGCTCGACGCCGGCGTCGAGAAGGACCCGCAGGTCGAGAGCGAGGTACAGGCCTCGCTCGACGAGCTCGCCGCCGCCGCGAAGAAGGAGCAGATCGGCCGCGACCTCCGGGAGGTCGTCGGGGAGACGGAGAACACGCTGGAAGGAGTGGAGCCCGCGGTGCGCGGCCGGGAGACGGCGCTGGGAAACTTCCTGACCGACGTGATCCGGGAGCGCATGAAGACCGACGTCGGCTTCGTGAACGGCGGCGCGATCCGTATCAACGACGACATCCTGCCAGGTCCCATCCGCAACATCGACCTGGAGGGGATCTTCTACTTCGACAACAAGATCGTGTCCTTCGAGATCACGGGCGCGCAGCTGCTCGACCTGCTGCGCACGTCGGTGTCGAAAGTGCACGCGGGTCACGGCCGCTTCCTGCAGGTGTCGGGAATCCGATTCCGATACGGAGTGGGCGGCACCCCCGACGCGCCCGTGTACACGATCGATCCGGCGGACGTCGAGGTCTCGGCCCGGGGCGGAGGTTTCCAGAGACTCGACCTGGCGCGAACCTATTCCGCCGCGTCGCTCGACTACCTGTGGGAGAACGGGTACAGCGACGGCTACCCCCTTTTCTCGAAAGGCCGAGGCGGTACGAGCCCCCGGAGGCTCGACTCCGGCCCACTGCCCTGGAGGGCCACGACCGAGGAGGCGATCCGCGCCCTTCCGGGCCGCCGGGTCACGTCGAAGGTGGAGGGCCGGATCGTTCAAATCCCCAGCCCCGCGCGATAATTTCGCGTGCGGCAAGGCGCTTGCAATCCGATGCGCCGGTGGAGCAGAAAAACGACGCCCTGACGGGCAATGGCCTCGAGCGTTTCTCGACGAAAGTCTCGCAGTGGGCGGGCAGCAGTCCCGCCTTCGGCTTCGCGCTCGGATTCGTCCTCCTCTGGGCGCTGACCGGGCCGATCTTCCGCTTCTCCCAGGGCTGGCAGATGGTGATCAACACGGGCACCACCATCGCGACGTTCCTCATGGTCTTCCTGATCCAGCGGGCGCAGAACAAGGAGTCGCGCGCGATCCAGCTCAAGCTGAACGAGGTCGTCGCGTCGCACGAGGGCGCGAGCAACCGGCTGGTCGGAGCGGAGGAGCTCTCCGAAGAGGACCTGCGGGTGCTCCACGGCGTTATCTGAAGCTCGTCGCAAGGGTCAAGGACGAACGGAGCGGACCGGGGTTGAAGGACAAGACATCCGTCGAGGAGACCACCGCGGCGCACCAGGCCCGGGAAGCCGAAATCGCCGGTCGGCGCTGAGCGCCGGACGTCAGCGCTTCGGCGGGTGCGAGGGTCTCAAGTCGATACGCGAGGCAATCGCCCGATCCGGGAACCGGACGACGTCCGAAACGGCTTCGGCGACGTCGTCGGACGTGAGCATCCAGGCGTGATCGCGGCCGCCGTGGCGAGTGGCCGAACTCGGTCGCGACGGAGCCCGGCAGGATCGCGGCGACGCGGATTCCCTCGTGGCGCAGGTCGAGCATGGACGATTCCGAAAAGCCGAGCAGGCCGAACTTCGAGGCGTTGTAAGCGGAGCCGCCTGCAAAGGCGTTGACCGCGGCGAGCGAGCCGATGTTGACGATGAAGCCGCCGCCCCCCTGCTTCATGAGAGGGACCGCGAAGTGGGTGCGCGTAGAAGGGCCCGAACAGGTTCGTTTCGACGACCGCCCGGAATCGCTCCGGGTCGAGCTTCTCGACCGACTCGGACTCTCCGATGCCCGCGTTGTTGACGAGGACGTCGAGACGTCCGAACGTTCGCGGCCACGAAGTCCACGAGAGCTTTCTGATCCTGCTCGCTCCGGGCGTCCGCCGTCGTGCCCGCGAACTTCGCCGACGGGACCAGCTCCTTCAGGCGGCCAACTGCGCCGTCGACGCCTTTGGGATCGCGCGCGGAGATTGCGACCGCGAACCCGTCGGCGCCCAGCCGGCGCGCGACGGCGAATCCGATTCCCCGACTGCCTCCGGTGACGAGAGCGACTCGCTGCGGAACGTCCACGGCCCGATGCTATCCGACCCCTCTGCTACTGTCCGTCGATGAAGAAGAGACGGAGGCTCGTGATGATGATCGTCCTGGCGGTCGGCGTCACTTTCGCGGTGCTCCTGCTCGTTCTCAACCTGGGTTCCGGCGAGAAGAAGATCAAGCACGAGATCGCGCCTCTCTACGCGGTCGAAGATCCCCAGTTCCTCCGTTCCATGGGCTCCCTCCTCGGTCCCGCGATCGTCGGAGGGAACAAGATCTCGACGCTCCTGAACGGGGACGAGATCTTCCCGGCGATGCTGGAGGCCATCCGTTCGCGCGCAGAAGACGATCACCTTCGAGACGTACATCTACTGGTCCGGAGCAGATCGGCGACGAGTTCGCGGAGGCCCTCTCCGAGCGGGCGCGGGCCGGCGTGAAGGTCCACGTTCTGCTCGACTGGGTCGGGAGCAACAAGGCGAAGAAGGAATACATCGACAAGATGAAGGCGGCGGGCGTCGAGGTGGACAAGTACCACCCGCTGCGCTGGTACAACTTCCACCGGGTCAACAACCGAACCCACCGCAAGATCCTGGTGGTGGACGGGAAGGTCGGTTTCACGGGCGGCGTGGGGATCGCCGACAAGTGGTCCGGCCACGCCCAGGACCCGGAGCACTGGCGCGACTCCCACTTCCGCCTCGAGGGGCCGGCCGTCGCCCAGATGCAGGCGGCGTTCATGGACAACTGGATGAAGACGCAATCCAAGGTCCTTCACGGCGAGGAGTACTTTCCGGCGCTCGACCCCGGTCGGCTCCTCCCTCGCGCAGGTGTTCAAGAGCTCTCCCGGAGAGGGAAGCGAGAGCGTCCGGCTCATGTACCTGCTCTCGATCGCCTCCGCGCGGCAGCCGTATCCTGATCGCCAACTCCTACTTCGTGCCGGACGACCTGTCCGTCTCGACGCTCGTCGGACGCCCAGAAGCGCGGCGTCGACGTGGAGATCATCGTGCCCGGAACGAAAATCGACTCGGAGCTCTCCCGCAAGGCTTCGCGGTCGCGCTGGGGCGATCTGCTGGAGGCGGGCATCGAGATCTACGAGTACCAGCCGACGATGTACCACTGCAAGGTCATGGTCGTCGACGACGTCTGGGTCTCGGTCGGCTCGACGAACTTCGACAACCGCTCGTTCCGGTTGAACGACGAGGCGAACCTGAACGTCTACGACGCGGACCTCGCCCGCGAGCAGACGAGGGACTTCGAGGAGGACCGGAAGAAGGCGCACCGGGTGACCCTCGAAGAGTGGAAGCACCGCCCTCTGTGGGAGAAGATCGTCGAGCATGCGGCGGGACTCCTGCGCTCCCAGCTCTAGTCTTCGAATTGGAGTGAGAGCGCTCCCCTGAACGCACCGGAAGCTTCCGACACGGGAGAGCCGCGCGCGCCCCGGGAGAGTCCGGGAAAGATTTTTCTGCGCTTTCTCCGGTTCGGAGCGCTCGCCTGGGGAGGACCCGTCGCGCAGATCGCAATGATCCGGCGCGAGCTCGTGGACGAGGAGCGCTGGGTCTCCCCCGAGCGATTCAACCGGACTCTCGCGGTTTACCAGGTCCTCCCGGGTCCGGAGGCGCACGAGCTCTGCGTCCACTTCGGGCTGCTCGCCGGGGGACGGGTGGGAGGTCTCCTGGCAGGACTGGGCTTCCTGCTGCCCGGGCTCGTGCTCATGCTCGCGCTCTCCGCGTTCTACGTTTCGGTCGGCCTGTCCTCGCCCGCGGTCGCCCTTCTGTTCGCGGGGGCGCAGGCGGGGGTCGTCGCGGTCGTGGTCCGGGCGGTCCACCGGATCGGGGCCGGTGCGCTTCGAGGTGCCGGGCTGTTCGCACTCGCCGTGCTGGCCGCCGGCGCCGAGCTCGCCGGGGTCCACTTCGCCCTCTCGCTCGCGTTCTGCGGAATCGTGTACGTCCTGGCACGGCGGCGCCGGTTCGCCGCGGCGATTGCGATCGGCCTGCTCCTTGCGGGAGCGGCCGCGCTCCTCGCGGTTCGCGCGGAGGCGACGCGGGCGGCCGTTGGGCCGTCGAACGCGGCGGAGCGCCCGTCGTCGCCGGCGATCCTCGGCTCCGGGCTGAAGGCGGGCCTCCTCACTTTCGGAGGCGCCTACACGGCGATCCCGTTCGTTCGGAAGGACGCGGTCGAGCGCGGCCGGTGGCTGACTGACCGGCAGTTCTTAGACGGCCTGGCGCTCGGCGGCATTCTTCCCGCGCCGCTCATCATCTTCGGCACGTTCGTCGGGTACGTCGCCGGAGGCCTGCTCGGCGCCCTCGCCATGACCCTCGGCATCTTTCTCCCGGCGTTCGCGATCACGCTCGTCGGCCACGAGACTCTGGAGAGGGTCGTCGAGAACCGGTCGCTCCACGACCTGCTGGACGGGATCACGGCGGGAGTCGTCGGTTTGATCGCGGCGACTTCCGTCCACCTCTTCCGCGCCGGGATCCGAACTCTTCCGCAAATTCTCCTCTTCGTCGCGGGCCTGGCCGTGCTCTACCTGTGGAGGTCGAAAGCCGCGGTTGCCGCCGTCGTCGTCGGCGCCGCGCTCGTTGCGCTCCTGATCGGAGCGAAAGCGTGACCCCGCCCACTGCAGTGCGTCTCCCCGGCAGGGAGGGACGATGACGCCGATTCTGCTTTGCCTGGGTCTACTGCAGATTGCGGGGCCGGCCATGGCGTCTCCGGAGGACTCCCGGGCGGTCGCCGTGGCCGCGGAAGTCCGGAGGTTCGACTCGGCGTCGCTGTGGCCGGGATTCGACCCGTCGAAGATTCCTCTCGCGATCTTCGACGGAGAGAGGACGTTTCTCTTCCGGCACCCACATCCGCCGGCGGAGTTCGTACCCGTTGCGGGCCTTCCGGAGACCCGGGTCGCACCCGGACAGCACGCACTCGTCCGGGCGAACACCTCGACTTCTCTGGGCGGCGTCCGAACGGCGACCGTGCTGCTCGACCGCGCCGGGAAGCAGCCGATTCGGGAGTCCGCGGTGCTCGCGGTCCACGAGGCCTTCCACGTCTTCCAGGCCGAGCGTCACCCGAAGTGGGGCGGCAACGAGGCGGACCTCTTCACGTACCCGATCGACGACCCGGCCCTCCTCCAGCTCTCGCGGCTGGAGGCGGAGTCGCTTCGCCGCGCGCTCGCGGCCGGCGACCGCCGGGGCTCCGCGTGCTGGGCGGCCGCTGCCCTCGAACTGCGGCGCCGGAGGTTCGCGTCGCTGGGAGAGAGCGGAGCGACCTACGAACGCGGGACGGAGCTCAAGGAAGGTCTCGCCCGCCTCGTCGAGAGCCGGGCGCGGGGGAAGTCCTCCGAGCCGGTGATCCCGGAAAACGACTTCGCGCCGGGGGACGTCCGCTCGCGCAGCTACGCGATCGGCCACTCTCTGGGCGTTCTCCTGGACCGCTTCGCGCCCGGCTGGGACGCGGGTCTCGAGCGCACCGGGGAAAAGACCCTCGATGGTCTCCTCGAGCGGGCTCTCGCGAACGAACCGGCCGGGCGCCCGTGTCGCCTCCCGGCGCGCGAGACTGCCGGCGCCCTCGACCGCGCGAAGCGCTCCGTCGAGCTCGCCCGGTTGACGCGCGCCGCGATCCGCGACGACTTCTTCGCGAGACCCGGCTGGAGGATCGTCTTCGTTGCTGCCTCCGAGCCGCTGTCGCCCCAGGGCTTCGATCCCCTGAACGTCGAGAGGCTCGGGCCGGGGGAGGTTCTGCACACCCGCTGGGTCAAGCTCAAAAACTCGGCGGGTGCGCTCGAGGTCCTCGATGCCCGTGCGGTGACGGAGTCGGCGGGGACGCACCCCCTCTTTGAAGGCGTGCGGCGCGCGACGGTCACGGGTCTCGGAGAGGAGCCGGAAGTCCGCGAAACCCCGAAGGGTGTCACGCTGAAGGCAGCGGGCGTGTCCGCCGAATTCGCGGGAGCGCGGCTGGAGCGAACTGGGCGGACGATCACGCTGGTCGTTTCGAAGAGCCCTTGAGCGACCGGCGGCTCAAGACCCTCTCCCTCGGAGACGAGGGCGCGCTTCGAGAATTTCTCGCTCCGCACGAACCGAGCTCCCTGTTTCTTCTTTCGAACACGCGTGCGGCCGGGCTCGTCGACCGGGGACAGCCTCTGGAGGGAACCTACGTCGCCGCGATCCAGGACGGGCGGTGGGTCGGCGTGGCGGCCCACTTCTGGAACGGTATGCTCGTGCTCCAGGCGCCCGAGCCGTGGGCGCTGGAAGGGGTCGCGCGCGCCGCGCTCCACCGCTCCGGCCGGAGCCTCCGGGGCTTTGCCGGACCCCGGGCGCAGGTGGACGGAGCGCTTTCGGCGCTGGGTTTCCGGGAGCGGCCGACCTCTCTGGACAGCCGCGAAAAACTCTACGACCTTTCGTTCGACCGGCTGCAGGTGCCGGACGCGCTTTCGTCGGGCCGGGTTCTCTGCCGCCGGCCGCGCTCGTCGGAGCTCGACCTGCTCGCGGGTTGGCGCGCGGAGTTTTCGGTCGAATCGCTCGGGGTGACCGACGGGGAAGATCTGCGCGCCGTGTCGCGGACGGAGCTCGCCCGGCAGAACGACGACGGTTCGGTGTGGCTCGCCTTGGACGGTGAACGGCCCGTCAGCGTCTCCGCGTTCAATGCGCGGCTGCCCGGAATCGTGCAGGTGGGCGGCGTCTGGACGCCGCCCGGGCTGAGAGGCCGGGGGTATGCGCGCTGCGCCGTCGCGGGATCCCTCCTCGAAGCTCGCCGGGAGGGGGTCGAGCGCGCCGTCTTGTTCACGGCGGAGGAGAACGCGCCGGCGCGAGCCGCGTACGAGGCGCTCGGGTTTCGCGTGATCGGCGACTACGGACTGGTGATCTTTTCGGCCTGACCGGCGATAACCGGAGCGAGCGCGATCACTCGCCCTGACCGAGAGAGTACCCGCGCTCTCCGTCGAACGTGTAGAGGTTTTCGGTCTTGATGAAATCGACGCCGGCCTCGGCGGCCCGTCCGAGCAGCGCGGCCAGCTCGGCCGAGGTCGTCGTCCCCGAGTCGCGCGCGAGGAACCGGCACTGCCAGTGCTCCGTCTGCATCGTTTCGGGAAATCCGTCCGGCCACACCTTGATGCCCCGGTTGCTGATCGTCGTCAGATTCAAGGTGGCGCCTGCGAGTTGTCCGACGCGCGACGCGAGCGACGGAGCATCCCCATCCCAGTTCACGAAGACGTCCACCCCGACGAGCGCGCGTTCCGCGGGCTTCCGGCTCGCGGATGCGCGCTCGGCCGCGGCGGCTGCCGCCCTGGCATAGACCGCGGGCTTCAGCTTTTCGGGCTTCTTCCCGATCCGCTCGCTGACCGCCTCGGCAAACTCCCGCGTCCCGACCTTCTTCGCGCTCGTCCCTTCCGTGTAGATGTCGTAGGTGTGGTTTCCGTCCTCGATCGTCTTCAGCCACGCGTTGTGAACGAGCTCCGCGATGTCTATCTGCTCGATGTGGACGAGCATCATCACCGAGGCGAGGAGGAGGCCCGAGGGGTTCGCGACGTTCTGGCCGGCGCGCCTCGGCGCGGAACCGTGGATGGCTTCGAACATTGCGCAGCTCTGCCCGATGTTCGCGGATCCCGCGAGACCGACCGAGCCGGCAATCTGCGCGGCGACGTCCGAGAGGATGTCTCCGTAGAGGTTCGGCATGACGATGACGTCGAAGGCTTCGGGAGTGTCGGCGAGCTTCGCGGCCCCGATGTCCACGATCCAGTGCTCCTTCTCGACCTCGGGATATGCCTCGCCCACCTCGTCGAAGACTTTGTGGAAAAGGCCGTCCGTGAACTTCATGATGTTGTCCTTCGTGAAGCACGTGACCTTCCGCCGGCGGTTGCGGCGCGCGTACTCGAAGGCGTAGCGGACGATCTTTTCGCACCCCGGACGGCTGATGAGCTTCAAGGTCTGAACGACGCTCTCCGTCTGCCGGTGCTCGATCCCGGCGTACAGGTCTTCCTCGTTCTCGCGAACGATCACGACGTCCATGCCGGGGTGCAGCGTCTGGACGAACGGGTGGTAGGCGACGCACGGCCGAACGTTGGCGTAGAGGCCGAGCGTCTTGCGGGTGGTCACGTTCAGGCTCTTGAACCCGCCGCCCTGCGGCGTCGTGATGGGAGCCTTCAGGAAAACCCTGGTCCGGCGGAGCGACTCCCAGGCGGACGGCTCGATTCCGGAGCTGGCGCCACGCCGGTAGACTTTTTCCCCGATCTCGATCTCCTCGAAGTCGAGCCGGGCCCCCGCCGACTTCAGGACGGCGAGCGTCGCCGCCATGATTTCCGGGCCGATGCCGTCGCCGGCCGCGACGGTGATGGGCGTGTTCTGGGTCATGCCGAAACCTCCGAAAGGCCGTGCATTATCCCCGACCTTGGTCGGGGGATTCGAACGCGTATCCCCGGGCTATACTTTGGGAGGATTCATCCTCAACATGTCCTCCATCCGGGTCGATGAAACGACAGAGTCGGCGAGCCCCGCCGACCCGCGCGACGGCCTTGCGCTCCGCTTCGACCCGACCCGCCGGATCATCCTCCGCTTCCGGCTCTCGTTCGAGTCGGCCGGCGACGTCGAGGCCCTCCGGTACGCGCGCCGGGTCATGATCCGCGAGGAGCGCACGCGCGGCCTCGAGTGGGAAGAGCCTTCCATCGAAGAAGCGATCTTTTCGGTCAACGACGTTTCGTGGCCGGTGCTCGCATCGCAGGCCGCGTGGTGCCGCGAGAAGATGGCGGAGCTCGTCGAGCGCGCTCTCCGAGTCCGAGACGACGCGGCTTTCGCGGTCCCCGACTCCTCCGCGTAGTCCCCGGACCGTTACTTTCGGTAACGATTTTCGGAGCCGGAGAACCGTTCCGGGCGGAGGGCTTTCCGGTCAACTCGCTGGCTCTGCGAGGATTGCCGCGGGCTCATCCCCACGGCACACCGTTCGCTACCTTGCTGCCTGATGTCGCAGATCGGGCTCGTCGAGGTTTCGGGAGAGCTCCAGGAGCCCGGCCTGGTCGCCGATGCTCCGTTCGAAATGGACCTCGGCACGGTCACGCTCCGCTTCCTCGTTTCCGCGGACGACCCGGGAAGCCTGGAGGCGCTCCGGAACGCGCGGCGTTCGCTGCTGCGGGAGGAGCGCACGCGCGGCCGCGACGTGGACGAGCCATCGCTCGACGACGCCGTCTTTTCGGCGAGCGAGATTCTCTGGGAGGTTTCCCCGGGTCAGCGCCCCTGGTGCCTGGAGAAGCTCGAGGAGCTCCGGCGGCGCGCCAACCTGCTGCTCTCCGAGGTCGATCCACTTTGACGAGCCGCAGCCGCACGCTCCGCCGGCTCCTGGCCCTGGCCATCCTCGCGGCGCTCGGCTGGTGGATCCACGAAAAGAAGCCCACCGTGGCGGGAATCGTGGACGACCTGACTCGGCCGCTCCTCGGCTCCCGGGTCGCTGTCCGCGAGTCCGAGCAGAAGCGCGTGGTCGGAGAAGCCAGCCAGGTCCTGACCATCGGGGGCGCGGACAAGCCGATCGGGTCCATCCGCGAGGGAATGTCGGAGTCGGACGTCCGCCGGCTCCTGGGTGATCCCGACGAGATCCAGACGATCGTCGAAGACTCCGACGTAAAGGTGCGCTGGACCTACCGCAGCGTCCACCGCGTCGTCGTCTTCGACCGTCACCGCGTCGTTTCGATCGCCATCCGGTAGGCGGCCTCGGCCGCGCCGATCAGGCCGAGTCGGGGCTCGCGCACCACGCGCACCGGGATCTTCGCCAGCAGCGCCTCCAGGGGCGCCTTGTTGCGGAAGCTCTCCCGGAACGCCCGGTCCCTCAGGGCCGGGAGGATTTTTCCCGCGATCCCTCCGGCGAGGTACACGCCGCCGGTTGCCCGGTACTGGAGGGCGAGGTTGCCCGCCTCCGAGCCGTAGATCGACACGAACATCGAGAGCGTGTCGCGGCAGAGGCGGTCGCGACCGGACAGGGCGAACCCGCTGATCACCGCGGCGCGATCTCCGGACGCGAACGCCCGCGCGACGGCGGGGGCGTCCCGCGCCTTCCGGTCCGCTTTCAGGAAGTCGTAGATGTGCCCGATGCCCTCCCCGGAAAGCAGCCGATCGCGATCGACGCGGCCGAAACGCGCGCGGACGAATCGCACCAGCCGGTCCTCCCGCTCGTCGCGGGGTCCGAAGTCGGCGTGGCCGCCCTCGGACTCGACCACGATGCGCCCTCCCCCGGCCGGGACGATGGCAGCCTGGCCCAGGCCCGTGCCCGCTCCGAGGACGGCGATCGTCCCGCCGGACTCGGCGATTCCGGGCACGAGCCTCGTGAACCCCCGTGCCGGAAGGCGGTGGATTCCGAGGGCGGCGGCCACGAAGTCGTTCAGGACGCGGACCCGGGGGATGGCGAGGCGCCTCGCGAGAACGCGCTCGTCGACCGTCCAGGGCAGCTTGGTGACCCTCGCGCGGCCTCTCTGTACCGGTCCCGCGACGCCGAACGCGGCCGCGCGGGGCGGGCGGCCTCGGGACAGGAAGTCCGCCAGGATCTGCTCGAGACTGCCGAAACCCGCGCTCGGATAGGTCTTTACGGAGAGGAGCGAAAGCGAACCGCGCTCGACCTCCACGATGCCCACGGCGGTCTTGGTGCCGCCGATGTCGCCGGCGAGGACGCGCATGGGGGAGGAAGCTATCAGCCCACAAAAAAAAGGCCCCGGGACGGGGTGGGGCCGCCCGGGGAGCGAAAGGAGGAGGTTGAGGTTTTTGTTTCCTCGCTCTTGACAGATAGCAAGGCGTCCGCCACCGGACCATGTTCGTCAACTCCCGATAAGTGTGTGAGTTAGCAATTCCGGGGGGATCGTTGCCTGACGAAGATTGTCAACCGAAAGCGAAAACCGTAACGCGGTTTGTTGAAAGTGTCAGGAGCGGTGCCGGATCAGAGCTGCGACCGGACCGGGAGGAGAACCCACTCCATGAAGCGCTTGAGAAGGGGCCGGTGCCGCCACTGCTCGTACGTGTACGGGCGTGACTTCCGGAGGTCATCTTCGAACATCGCCTCGAGCTTCCGGGAGAAGTCTTCGTCGTACACGGCGAGATCGATCTCGTCGTTGTACCGGAAGGACCGATTGTCGAAGTTCGTCGAGGCGACCGTCGCGAAGAGCCCGTCGACCACCATCGCCTTGGCGTGCATCATCGTGGGCTGGTACTCGTAGATCTTCACGCCGGCGCGCAGGAGGCGGCCGAAGGTGGCCCGCCCGCTCGCCTTCGTCATGGGGACGTCGTTGATGGCGCCGGGGACGAGGATGCGCACGTTCACGCCGCGCTCGCTCGCCTCGGCGAGCAGTCCGACCGATTCGTCGTTGGGTACGAAGTACGAGTTGGAGAGCGAAATGCTCCGCTCCGCCGCAGAGATGGCGACGGAGTAGAGCGTCTGGCAGGCGGAGCTCGACGGCCGCGGCGACGAGGGAACGACCGCCGCGAGAACGCTGCCGACCTGCGCGAGACCCGGAAAGAACTTCTCGCCCACGAGAAGCTCTCCGGTCACTTCGGACCAGTTTTCCTGAAACGCGGACTGCATCTCGGCGACGGCAGGGCCCTCGAGGCGGACCTGCGTGTCCCGCCAGTGCTCCGGGGAGTCCGCGTCTCCCTCCCACATTTCCGCGAAGCCGACGCCTCCGGTGAAGCCCACCTTTCCGTCCACCACAAGGATTCGCCGATGGGTGCGGCGGTTGATCACGTCGAGCATCCACGGCCGGAGCGGGCGGAAATATTCGACCCGGCAGCCGGAGCGTCGAAGGATCTGGACGTCCCCCCTCGAGAGGCGTTTCGCCGATCCCACCCCGTCGAGAAGAAGTCGCACCTCGACGCCGTGTCTGGCGCGCTCCGAGAGCGCGTCGCGGAACCGGGTTCCCACGGAGTCGCTCCAGAAGATGTACGCCTCGAAGTTGATCGACTTCTGCGCGGCCGCGATTTCGGCGAGCATGGCGGGGAAAATTTCGACTCCGTTCTTCAGGATGGCGATTCGATTGCCGTCGATCATGCTCGAACCCTCGGTCGCCTGGACCGATGAAAGAAATGTCGGGTCGCGCACTCCGAAGGCGTGGGGAAGGTCATAGCGAACCTCCTCCGGCCGGTTCTGGAGCGAAACGGCGACCGAGAGTGCAAAGGCAGCCCCGAGGGCGATGAGGTACGCCTCGACCGGGATTCTGTAGACTCGGGGCTTGCGGGGCTTGTTCTGTTTCCGTCGGGGCATGGTGCGGGGCGGTGCGGGTTACCGCGCCGTCGTCCTGATTTCCGTCAGCCGCCGCGCGCCGGACGGGCTCCGCACCGCGCAAAGATACATCGAATGAAACCCCTTCTTCGCTTCCCCGGCGCGGCGGCGCGCTCGCTCGCGCTCCTCCTCCTCCTCCTCTCCTCGGCGGGGTGCTCGCACATCTTCGGGGACAAGCGCACGAGCTACACCTACAAGCCGAATTACAGCGTCGACAGCCTCGAGTTCCGGCGATCCCTCGAAGTCCTGGGGACGGAGCTGGTCCCGCAGAACAAGGCGACCCTTCTCGAGAACGGCGACGAGTTCTTTCCCGCGATGCTCGCCGCGATTCGATCCGCGCGCGCGAGCGTGAACATGGAGATGTTCATCTTCAACAAGGGGAAGATCGCGACGGAGTTCGCCCAGGCCCTGGCGGCGAAGGCTCAGGAAGGAGTGGAGGTCCGGATCCTGCTGGACGACTGGGGCTCGCATCCCGGAGAGCTCGAAGAGCTGATGACGAGGGCCGGCGTGAAGCTCGTTTGGTACAAGCCGGTCCGGATCTACTCCATCTACAAGGTCGGCAACCGCACGCACCGGAAGATCCTCACGATCGACGGTCAGATCGGATTCACCGGCGGCGTGGGAATCGACGACCGCTGGATGGGGGATGCTCGGAACCCCAACGAGTGGCGCGAGACGATGGTCCAGGTCGAGGGACCCGTCGTCGCCCAGCTGCAGGCCATTTTCACGGAGGACTGGGTCCACACGACCGGCGAGGTTCTCCACGGGGAGAAACAGTTTCCAAGAATGCCCCCCGCCGGAGAACTGCTCGCTCAGGCGATCTCGGCCTCGCGCAGCGACGCCAGTTCCATGGCGAAGCTCCTCTACTACATGGCCATCCAGGCGGCACGAAAAAGTATTCTGATCGAGAACGCCTACTTCGTTCCGGACGGCCAGATCCGCCGCGGGCTGGTTCACGCCGTGGAACGGGGCGTGGACGTCCGCGTCCTCGTCCCCGGCCCGCACATCGACATCCCGATCGTGCGGATGGCCTCGCGGTACCACTACGGCGAGCTCCTGGACGGCGGGGTCAAGATTTACGAGTACCAGCCGACCATGATGCACAACAAGGTCATGGTCGTCGACGGGATCTGGACGACGATCGGATCCATCAACTTCGTCAACCGATCGATGAAGAAGAACGCCGAGGCGAACGTCGCCATCTACGACCGCGGGTTCGCCGAGATCGTGGAGAAGTCCGTCTTCGCGGACCTCGAGAAGAGCCAGCAGTTCACGAAGAGCATGTGGGAGAAGCGGGGCTTCCTCCCCCGCGTGGGCGAGCTCGTGTTCTTTCTGTTTTCCGAGAACTACTGAGGAGTCAGGCCGCGGGATCGGGGCGCGGCCGCTTGCGCTCCCGACGCGGCTTCGGACCGACCGCCTGCGCGATGGGACGGGCCGGTGCGACCCACTCTCCGCGGAGAGCGTCGGCGAGGAGAGCGTTCCAGTCATCCACCTCATCCGGACGGCACTCGTGGACGACTACGTTGCCGGCAATGGTCGTGTCCGGGAGGCCCTCCAGGAAGTGACATTCCCGGGCGCGGAGAGTGCGCGACAGCCGTGCCGTGCAACGCACCATCCCCCGCGAACCGCGTCCCCACGCGTTCTCGATCTTCATACCGGTGATGCGGGGGAGAAGTGAAATGAGCACATCGCAAAAGAGAGCAAGAGCCGGGCCACCGCGCCACGGCGACGCTCCCCGACCGGTGGATTAACATGCAAGCGCATGCTCGGAGACGTACTTCCGCTCGACCGGCCGCTCGTCGTTTTCGACACGGAGACGACCGGAACCAACCCGCGCCTGGACCGTATTGTCGAGATCGCCTGCGTCAAGATTCATCCCGACGGCCGGCAGGAAGAGTGGACCCGGCGCTTCGATCCGGGCATGCGGATCCCGGCGGCTTCCACCGCAATTCATCGGATCACGGACCGCGACGTGGCCGGCCTGCCCCGTTTCTGCGACTCCGCCGCGGAGCTTTCGGCGTTCCTGGAGGGGTGCGATCTCGCCGGCTACAACATGACCGGTTTCGACCTTCCCGTTCTCCGCAACGAGTTTCACCGCTGCGGAATCGTGTTCGAGATTTCGAACCGGCGTCTCGTCGACGGTCAGCGGATCTTCTTCGCGCGCGAACCGCGCAACCTGTCGGCGGCGGCGCGGTTCTACTGTGAGACCGATCACGACGGGGCGCACGGCGCGCTCGCCGACGCCCGGATGACCCTGCGGGTCATCGTCGGACAGCTCGGCCGGTACGCGGATCTCCCGCACTCGGTCGCGGAGCTGCACGACCTCTTCTGCGCGGGAATCGATCAGGACATGGATCCGGAGGGCCGCATCCGCCTCATCAACGGCGAGCCGACGATCAACTTCGGGCGCCACCGCGGACGGAGCCTGCGCGCTCTCTCGCGCGAAGAGCCGGGCGTGCTCCGCTGGATCCTGAAGGGAGATTTCTCCCGGTTCGTCAAGGAGATCGTGGACAAGTTCCTGCCGAAGGAACCGAACGAGCCGGCGGCAAAGCCGCCGGCCGCCGATCCCCGTCCCACGATGGGGAGCCTCTTTCCGCCGGAGTAGAGAACTCTCGTCATCCCGAGGAGCGAAGCGACGAGGGATCTAGCGCTGATGGGAAGCCAGATCCCTCGCTCCGCTCGGGATGACAGGGCTACGTTCGACCAGAGGCTCCGCTCGGGATGAAAGAGGTCGCGTCATCGTGACCCGATTCACTTCTCGACGCGCTTGAACCTCAGCGTCTCGCCGGTCTTCGTGTCCCGGATTCGAAGTGACCCGGGCTCCACCTGGATGGTCCACTTTCCGAGCGCGCCACGGATCGCGCGCGCGCAGGTGGATCCGACCGTCTCGCCCTCGAAACCGTCGCCCTCGGGCTTCATGACCAGTCCGCAGGCCGCGTTCGCTTCCTCGTCCGAGAATCGGGCGGCGTTCGCGGACATCGACGACACGGTCGGGTCGAAGTGCGGGATATAGCCCACGTAGACCGACTTTCCCTGCGACTCGATCCGGATGAGCCCCTGCTGCCGGACGTTCGTGCCCTGGTACTTGCCGCTGACCTGAACGTACAGGTCGTACAAGTGGCTCGGATCGGTCGTGACCGAGCGGATCGTGAGCGAGAGATCGTTTCCGGGCGTCGAGCCGCGGAAGATCCCCGAAAACTGCTTGGAGAGCTCGATCTCGGGGTTGAGCGACGCCGCGGCGAGCGGCATCGAGGCCACGAGCAGAGCAATCCCAACGGTGAGAGCTCGAGATGTCGACTTCATAAAACCTCCGGCGTTGAAGGGTGCGAGAAACGTTCCAGATGACTCGACTACGGCGCTGGAAATCAGACGGCCGAAGTCGAGATGGGTGAGTCACATAGGCTAGACCGGCGAAGTGTGACGAAGTGGCTCCGTTGCCCGGTCGTCCTCCCGGGGAGACGGAGAACAGCCACGGAGGTGACGGATCGCAGGCCGGCGAGCGTGCGCCGCATCGCGCGATCGAAAGCCTCCCGGAGGGCCTCTTTCTCGTTGTTGGACCCGCGGTAGTTCGGACGGGAGACCTCCTCGTTGGCCTCGAACTCCGTCAGCGTCCGGCCGGAGGGGTCGCTCGCGACGACGCTCCAGTGTGCGGCGGCCTCCCACGAGTTGCCGTCCTGCCTCGCGGCGAACCGGTGGATCTCGATCAGGACGCGTCCGGCTCCCTCGCCCGATTCCCACCGACAGCCCGGGAAGGACTTGCGGATGGAATCCGAAACGAGCGCCTGGACTCCTTCCGTGGTCTCCCGCCGGGCCCGCCGGTCGAGCACCTCGAGCCTCCAGCCGGAAAGCCCTCCCGGACACGAAACCGACGGATCCGGATAGGTCACCGGCGTGAGACCGGTCGATCCACAGCCGCTCGCGAGAAGGAGGAGCGCGACGACACCGAAACGTGAGCTAACGGGAACTCGGACCATCGGACTCGGACCTCCGTGTGTACGCGCGGTGAAGGGCGGCGGCCTCTCCGCGCAGATCGTCGACGAGCTCGGGCGGCGAGAGCGCGACGGCATCTCTCCCGTAACCGAGGACGAACTTCCGGGCTTCCTTCAGGGACTCCGCCGGGAGTTCCAGGATGGCTTCACCGCTCGGCCCCCTCTCGAGCTTCTGTTTCGGGTGGAACTGCATCTCGCGGATCTCCTCCGACACCTCCGGTGAGAAACGGACGCGGAAGCGGAAGGGCTTTCCGCCGCCGACGAAAATACCGAAGGTGTTGCGGAAGAACTTCTCCGGGTCGAAGTCCCGCGGGATCGCGTAGCGCATTCCGGTCGAACGCGCGCTCTCGATCCGAGCGAGGTAGAAGTTCTTCACGATCTCGTCGGTCTCGTCGAGGGCGAGCATCATCCAATCGCGTCCGGAGACGACCAGCGAGTAAGGCTTGACGCGCCGCTCGTCGCCCGGCGGTTCACCCGGCCGATGGTAGCGGATCGCCAGGCCGACGCCCCTCTGGAGAGACTCGGAGACCGCCTGCCACGTCTCCTCCTTCACGGGGCGGAACGCCGCCGCCCGCAGCGCGAGCTTCTCCATGACGACCTCGGGCCGGAGGCGCACCGCGGGCGGCATCAGCTCCGCCAGCCGCTCGTAGCAACTCTTCAGGTCCCGGCCGAGAGGCGTTCCTCCGAAGAGAGAGAGGACCTGGCTCGCGACGCCGATCGAGAAGACGTCGCGGCCGTCCACCGGCAGGAAAGGCAGGACGTAGTCCGTGCGCGAGTAGGAGTAGCCGTTCTGATCGCGATCGAACTCGATGGGGGCGGCGAGCTCGTTGCGAAGGTAGTCGAGATCGCGCTGGACGGTTTTCGTCGAAACGTCGAGCGCCGCGGCGAGCCCGGTCGCGTTCGGGAAGCGTCCTTCCTTGATCTCGTGGTGGATCGTCTGGAGGCGCCGCCAGAGCGGCCGGTCCTTGAAGGCGCCTTTGCGGCCCACGTCCGGATTGTGGCAGAAAATGTCGCTTGGCAACGACGCCGATTGACGATTCGTTCACGGCGCCGCCGGACTCCGGACGCAACTTCATCGCGCTCTTTGATTTAGCGCGAGAGGTCGGATGGCGTTGCGCTTGCTCTCCTCGAGTGTCGTGGATAACGAAACGTTGACCGGGAGCGGCTGGGAAATGTCACGCCCACGCCGGCGCGAGGATCGCCTGGATGCGATTCTCCGCTGGGTGCACCGGCTTCTGAACCCGCCGCACGCTCAGGTTCCGGCGACCGCCTCGAGCCGTCGCCGGGTTCGCGACCGGGTACCGCTCTAACCAAGTCGCGGGGCTGAATAAGGTGACGGGTGCAGGCCCCTTCGGGACCTGTCCCCGTAACTTGCTTAGGACTATTTCACCAGCGGCAGGATCTCCTTGGCGGTCGCGGCCTCCGCACCGTTGGGATCGAGCTCCAGGTACTTCTCGAGATGTTCGCGAGCTGCGCCCTTCTTGTTCAGGTTGAACGAGGCCATGCCCAGCCAGAAGTGCGCGATCGCGAAGTCGGGCTTCGCCTCCACGGCCTTCAGCAGGAGCGCCTCCGCGTCCTTGACCTTCTTGGCGTTGTAGGCCTCGACCCCCTTGTTGTAGAGCATCTCGGGCGTGTCGGGATTGGCCTCCGCGAACTTCGCCCCCCACTCCGCCGCCTTCGTCTTGTCGCCTGACTGCGCCGCGGCGTTCGACATCGTGCCGTAGAGCTGCGTCAGCGACGGGTCGAGGTCGAGGGCCTTCTGACCGTACTCGAGCGTCTTCGCCCAGTCCTTCTTCTCGTTGGCGAGCACCGCCAGCGCCTGCCAGCCCTGGGGCAGGTCCGGGTTCTTGCCGACCGCCTCCAGAAACTTCGCCTCCGCCCCGGCCTTGTTCCCGGAGTTCAGGAGGTCGACGCCCTCATTGAACACGGTGGCTGCCTGCTCGGTGGGAGAGGGACCCGCCTTGCCGCCGGCCCCGCGGGCAGCGGCACCCGCCTCCGACGCGGATTGAAGCTTCGCGTCCACGACGCCGATGTCGCCCACCGGGATCTTCTTGTCGGACTCGTACGCGACGAAGCCCTCCTTCTCGAACCTCACGTGGTAGGGCATCGTCGCGTCGTTGACGATCGTTCCGTACTCCCCCTTCTTGTCCGTCTTCATGATGGATTTGAAGAGGCGCAGGTTGGGAGTCGTCAGGGTCACGGTCACTCCCTCCAGCGGATTTCCGGAGGAGTCGGTCACCTTTCCTTTGAGGCGCGCCTGGGCTCCGGCAATAAGGACTGCCGAGAGGCCGAACGCCGCCAGCGCCGCCAGAGTACGGGTCGTCTTTTTCATCTCATCCTCCAAGTGGGGGGAGGCGCAATCGCCGTGCCGCCCGAATTGCAACGAATTCTATGAAATCGCGGCGATTTTGCACGACCGCCGTGCCGTTTCGTCCTCTTCCGGCGACGGAAACCCGGACTTCGGTGCGTTGATTCCAGTGGTCGCGGCCGGGCGGAGCCTAGGCTCCCGCCACCGGGGACCGGGCCTCCGCCGCCTGCGGGATCGCCTCCAGGATCTCGGCCGTGAGCTTGTACTTGCCCATCGGCATGATGTGGATCCCCCGGGCCACCTGGCGGATCGCCGCCGCCAGCTCCCGCGCGATCGCGAGGCCTTCGGCCTTCTCGTAGTCGGGTCCCTTTTCCGCCGCCCGCCGCATCCGGTTCTGGATGGCTTCGGGCACGACGATTCCCGGGACCTCGTTCGCAAAAAACATCGTCTGCTTTAGGGAGCGGAGGGGAATGAGCCCGATCACGACCGGGATCGCGTTCGCCTCTTCGCAGGCGAGGAAGCGCGCGAGCGACTCGACCTCGTAGACCGGCTGGGTCTGCGCGAAGCTCGCGCCAGCCTCGATCTTTGCGCGGATCTTCGAGAGCTCGACGGCCATGTCGGATGCGGCGGGGTTCGCCGCGCACCCGATCGCGAACTGCGTCGCGGACCCGATCGAGTTGCCGGCGAGGTCCGCGCCTCCGTTCAAGCTGCGGGCCATCCGGAGCAGGCCGAGCACGTCCACCTCCGAGACCTGCTTGCCCTGCGGGTAGTCGCCGATCTTGAGCGGATCGCCGCCCAGGCACAGGAGCGCCTTCAATCCGAGCCCCGCAGCGCCGAGCAGGTCCGACTGCAGACCGAGGACGTTGCGATCCCGCGTCGTGATCTGCACGACCGCGTCCAGGCCGACCTCGCGCTGGATGAGCGCGGCCACCGCGATGGACGACATCCGCAGCCGGGCCATCGGGTTGTCCGTCACGTTCGCGGCGTCGACGCCGTGGGCCTTCAGGAGGCGGGCGCCCTCGATCGCGGAGGACAGGTCGACCCCCTTCGGCGGCTCGATCTCCGCGGTCACCACGAAGGCGTTCCGGTCGGCGAGGCGGCGCTTGAACCGCGACGTCTCGATCGGCGGCTCGCTCGCCTCCGGCGCCGGGCTCTCGACGACGATCGACGGTCCGACGGACGCGCTCGCGCGTTTCCTGCCGGATACCACCCTCGCCATGGCGCGAATGTGCTCCGGGGTCGTTCCGCAGCATCCGCCGATGACCGCGGCGCCCGCCTCCACGAATGCCTCCGCGTACTCGCGGAGGTAGTCGGGCGAGGAGAGGTAGACGTTACGGCCGTGGACGGTCGTGGGGTATCCGGCGTTCGGCATCACCGAGGTGGGCGTGGAAATCGCGGAGGGAAGACGCGTGAACACGTCGTGGGACTCCTGCGGACCGAGCGTGCAGTTCATGCCCACCACGTCCGCGCCCGCGCGGGCGAGCGTCGAGAGGGCCTGAACCGCGCCCTCGCCGAACGCCGTGCGGCCGTCCGCCAGAAATGTCATCTGCGCGAGGATCGGGACGTCCGCGGAGAGGTCTCGAACCGCGCGCACGGCCTCGGCGGCCTCCAGGAGGCTGCCGAACGTCTCCAGGAGCACGAGGTCGACCTCCGATTCGAGAAGGACCCGCGCCTGCTCCGCGAAGATCTCCCGGACCTGCGTCATCGTCAGCGTCCCGTAAGGCTTCACGAGGGCGCCGAGCGGTCCCATCGATCCGGCGACGAAAACCATCTCGCCGGTGGCGGCTTCGCGCGCGAGCCGGACCCCTTCGCGGTTGATCTTCTCCAGCGAATCCGCCCACTCGTGCGTCGTCAGCTTCACGCGGTTGGCGTCCCACGTGTTCGTCGTGAGGATCCGGGCGCCCGCGTCGCAGTAGTCCTCGTGGACGTCGCGCACCGCCTCGGGGTCCGACACGTTCAGCGGCGACTTGGCCTGATCCGGCGAGGCGCCCCGGGAAACGAGGAGCGTCCCCATGGCGCCGTCGGCGAGGAGAATGCCCTCTTCGATCGCCTTGCGAAAGTCTCTCTTCATGATGCGAAAACGCCTCCCGTGGCGAGAGGCGTTCCATACCGGCGTCGCGGCGCCCCTCGCATCTTCTTCTCCCCGGGCTTCCGACGGAGAATCCGGATTTGGCACCTGGCGAGCCGCGCCGCGACGCGCCGCTCCGGTTGCCGTGGGTTAGCGCCCGCCGGACGACTCTCGCCCGACCGGGCCTCGGGCCGGTCCCTCACCCACTCTCGATGTGGCCGGCGCCTCGCTTCAATAAGGTGACGGGTGCAGGCCCCTTCGGGACCTGTCCCCGTGACTTGCTCGGGGTCGCCGGCAGGTCAAAGAGCCACTTCCACAGTAAGCCCGGCCCGCGCGGGTGTCAAATACTCCGACTCTTCCGCCGGGCGCCGCGACGCGTTAGTCCTCCGGCGTCCTCATCGAGCGGGCGTTCTGCCGACCTCCGAAAGGAGAAACCGGAATGCACGTTCTCTTCGTTCTCTTTCTCGCCATCGGTTCCTCCGCGGCCGATCCCACGGGCCCCGGGGGAGAGGTCGCGCTCTCGATCCAGAGGGACTGGCAGACCTCGAGCGACCGCGTCACCCTCTGCCGCGTCCGCGCCACGAACCACGGCCCACGGTCCTGGGCCGGCCGGTCAATTGCGTTCGAGGCTCGTGCCCTCTCGGGAGCGTCGGTGGTCGCGCGGGAGCGCGGTCGCTTCGGCCTCGTGCTCGAACCCTACGGGTCGCTCGAGACCCTGATCGGCTTCGAGGGTCGGTTCGATCGCTTCGAGGTCGTCCCGATCCCGAAGCGAGAGGGCCGGGCATCCGGGCCCCGGAAGGGGCGGAAGCCCAGAGGCTAAAATGCGCCCGGATGAGGATGCTCGTCGTGGGAGGAGGGGCGCGAGAGCACGCCCTCTGCTGGTCGCTCGCGAAGAGCTCCGAGGCCGGGGAAATCTACTGCGCGCCGGGCAATCCGGGCATCGCCGAGGTCGCCGACTGCCTGCCCGTCTCGTCCGGGGAAACCGTCGAGATCGCGGAGTTCGCCGAGAAGCTGCGAATCGACCTGACGGTCGTCGGCCCCGAGGTCCCCCTCTCGCTCGGGATCGCGGATGAATTCGCCAAACGCGAGCTTCCGATCTTCGGTCCGAGCCGTCTCGCCGCCCAGATCGAATCCTCGAAAGTTTTCGCCAAGGAATTCTTCGGTCGGCACGGGATTCCGACCGCCGCGGCCGAGGTCTGCAGCACCGCGGACGAAGCGCGCGCGGCGATCGCCCGATTCGGATTCCCCGCCGTTTTGAAGGCGGACGGGCTGGCCGGCGGCAAGGGCGTCCTGACGCTCGACTCGCAGGAGGAAGCCGAGAAGGCGCTCGGGCTCATCTTCGACGAAAGGGTGTTCGGCGCCGCGGGGGACCGCGTTTTGATCGAGGAATTTCTGACCGGCCACGAAGCCTCTTTTCTCGCCATCTGCGACGGCGAATACGCGATCCCCCTGCCGACCGCGCGCGACTACAAGAAGGTGTATGACGGCGACCGCGGTCCGAATACCGGGGGGATGGGCGGACACTCGCCCGCCGGCGTTCTCGACGCCGAGGGCTCCTCGAACGTGCTCCGCGAGATCATCTGGCCCACGCTCCGCGGCCTCGCGGAGGAGGGCCGGCCGTTCCGGGGAGTCCTCTACGCCGGGCTCATGGTCACGGACCTGGGACCGAAGGTCCTGGAGTTCAACGCCCGGTTCGGCGACCCCGAGACCGAGGTGATCCTGCCGCGCATCGCCTCCGACATGGCCGTCGTCCTCCGCGCTGCCACGGCGAGCGGAGAGCTCGAGAAGTATTCGCCGCTGGAGGTCCGGGAAGAGGTCTGCGCCGGAGTGGTGCTCTGCGCGGCGGGCTATCCCGGCGTCACCACTCGCGGGAAAGTGATCACCGGGCTCACCGAAGCTGCGCGCGTGCCGGGCGTGGAGCTCTTTCACGCAAATACGGAGCAGGACGGAGACCGCCTGCTCTCGGCGGGAGGCCGGGTGATGGTGGCGACGGCAACCGCGCCGTCGCTCGCCGAAGCCACGGCGCGCGCCTACGAAGCCGCGGACCGGATCGACTTCGAGGGCAAGAACTACCGCCGCGACATCGGCGCGGGAGGCCTCAAGCCGAATCGGGTGTAGGGGCCTCCGTCAGGACCCGCAGCCGTCCGTATCCGCGCACTTCATCTCGAAGAACGCGCCGTCCTGGGTTCCGCCGTCCAGAATGTTGACGTAGCCCTCGATCGTCGGAGACGTCGCCGTCGGGTTGACGACGTCGACGAAAACCAGCATGGCCTTCACGTTGTCGGGTATTGCCGCGAGCGCGCGAACGTTGTTCAGCTGCCGGACCTCTCCGGGCGCGAGGTTCGAGACCGCAACGAGGTTGCCGACTCGCTGGCCGCTGGTCGCGTTTCCGGTCGTCACGTCGAAGAAACCGACCTGCACCGAAACGGGGTTGGTGGTTCCGCGGATGTCGGTATTTCGAATCCCGACGTTCGTCCGGAGGGCGCCGGCCTCGGTCGGTGCGAGTTGCGTGTCCCGGATCGTGGCGACGAGGGTCTGGTTCGCGGATTCGAAAAAGAGGGATGCGGGATAGGCGATCGCGACGGTTCCCGGACCGGCCGGGTTGGGACTGTACGTGCGGGCGAAGACGGTGCCCTCCCAGCCCTGGCTCGACGGAAGTCCGTCGAACGTCACGAGCAGAGTGCCGAAGGAGCTGTCCGCGGCTCCGGCCTCCAGGGCTCCCGGGATCGTGCCCAGGAAAGCCACGAAGTCATCGCTGTGAAAGTTGTCGAACGGCAGCAGGCTGATCGTCTGAATGGGCGAGCGGAAGAACCCCCCCGCCGCGGTCGCCCGGTTGTAGGAATACTGATAACGCGCGGTGGCTGAGTTGGCGGTGTTGTTCGAGATGTCGATAGCCGTTTTGAAGAGAGCCGTCCCCACGACCCGGGTGACGACCGGGACCTCGACGGAGTACGAGACCGCGGAGCTGGACGCCGACTGGGCGCGGACCGGAGTGCCCCGACTCACCACGCGGGTCGGCGCCCCCGGGAGGAGCGGAGCGAAGAACGTCGCTGCCCCGAAGACGACGGCCGCGGACCGGATCAAACGAGCTTTCATCTGGCTATCTCCTGTTTTTGAGCCGAGAGTTCGCACGGCAAAGCCAACCGCGTGACACCCGGGAGCAATTCCCGGTCCACGGGGGGAAGTTACACTGCTTCGATGATTTCGCCGCGGGCCTCGTCCGGGATCGCGATCGCTCGCATCCTGACGGGCGTCATCTTCGTGGCGGAGGGCGCCTCCAAGATTCGAGGCGAATTCGTCCGGGGAGGGTTCGCCGAATCGGCGCGCGAGATTGCTGGAAAAGCCTGGCCCTTCTGGGCGTCGTTCCTCCAGTCGGTCGTGCTCCCGAACGCGCCCGCCTTCGGCTGGTTCTTCGCGATCGCGGAGCTCGCCCTGGGGATCGCTCTCGTCCTCGGGCTCCTGACTCGGATAGCGGCGGCCGGCGGCATGCTCCTCATGCTCATCCTGCTTCTCGGACAGACGCGCGTCGACGAGGGAGGCTGGGAGGCGTGGGTCACCGCCGGTCTGACGTCGAAGTTCGCCCTTCTGCTGCTCGGGCTCATTTATCTCACCGACGCCGGGCGCGTCTGGGGGCTGGACGCCCGTCTCCGGCGGGCACCGCGAGGACGCCGCCGGCGTTAGCGCGCGGAGGTCCGGGGGGCCGCGAGGAGCTTCCGGATCTCCCGCTCGGTCGCGGCGATCGGCAGCTTTCCCGAGAAAACCTTCGCCTTTTTCCCCGAGCGGTCGTAGAGGACCGAAAAGGGAAGCTCCCCGCCCCACGACGGGTCCACGGCCTCGATGAAAGCCTGGGGATCTCCGCCGCTCTTCTTGCGGTAGTTGGGAAAGGAGGGACGCTTCTCCGCGAGGAACTTTTCGACCGCCGCCTTCTCGCTGGCGAAGTCGGTCGAGATTCCCACGACGCGGAGTCCGGCGGCGCGGTTGCGTTCCTGGAGGCGCGAAAGGTCGGGGAACTCCTCCCGGCACGGCACGCACCACGTCGCCCAGAAGTTCACGAGGAGGACGTTGCCCTTCTCCCGCGCGATCGCCTGGCGAAGGCCGGGAGCGTCGAGCTCCCCGGCCAGGCGGGAGGAGTCGGCCGCCGGTAGCGAGCCGGCGGCCCCCACAAGGAAAAGGAGGGCGATTGCCCTCCTCCTCGTCGGATTCGTCACGGTGTCTCCGGAAATCTGGAGAGAGCTCAGACCCGCTTGATCGTGCAACCGAACGCCTTCGTCTCGGTGCGCGCGATCGGCTTTCCGGTCAGGAAGGAGTCGAGGGCGTTCTTCAGGTCGGGGGTGCTCGACGGGTTCTCGTGGTCCTCGGTGATCCGGCCGTGGTAACGCAGCTTCCCCTCCGAGTCGATGACGAAAACCTCCGGGGTCCGCTTCGCGTCGTACATGTCCGCGATCTTGTTGTTCGGGTCCTTCATGATCGGGAACGTGTGGCCGTTCTCCTTCGCGTGAGAGACAGCGGCCGCGGCATCTTCCGACTTGTTGCTGTTGATGCCCGCGAAAAGCACGCCCTTCGAGGCGTACGTACTCGCCAGGGCCTTCATCTGCGCGTTGTACGCATTCGAGTACGGACACTGCGTCGAGATGAACATGAGAACCACGGCCTTGTTCGCCTTGGCCGCCGACGCGAGCGAGAAGGCCTTCCCGTCGATGGTCGTGAGCTGAAAATCGGGAGCGGCGGCGCCGATCGCCGGGGTTTCGGCGGGCACGGCCGAACAGGCAACACAGAGAAGGGCGAGGGTCAGAATCGGACGGAACGAACGCATGGAAGATCCTCCTGCAGGCGGCGAACGCCGGGCGGGGGAAGGGTTATTCCCTTCGGGCGTGTCCCGTGTCCCGTGTCCCGTGTCCCGTGTCCCGGGGAACTGGCTAAACCGCGAAGGTCGGCCGCGTCACCACAGGGTCGAACTTCCAGACGTACTTGTAGGTGCCGCCGAAGAAATCGATCGGAATCGAGTAGTGCGCCTCGATCGTGACGGCCGAGCGCGTCCGGGTGACCGTAACGGTCTCGCGGGTCACCGGGATCTCGAGCTCCTGGGCGCGGCGGAGCACCTCGTACAGGATCTGCTGTTCGCTCTTGATCGACCCGAAGGAGGCCTGCTCCTGCATCGTGTCGTAGAAGGTCGACGATTTGATCTTCACCGGGACGACTTTGTACAGCACGTGACCGACTGCGGCGATGACGACGAGCCAGAGCAGGCATCCGATCATGCCCTTGCCGCGGATCCGGCGATTCCGTCTCATTGTGTCCCTCATGAAATGTTCCGGAAATACTACCCCAGCGCGGCCTGCCCCGGATCACTCTCTCAACGGACCGGCAGGAGGGTCCGCTCCCAGCGGGTCTTGCGGAAGAAGTTCAGCGCGATGGTCAGGAGCTCCTTCGCCGACCGCCGGGCCGAGGGTTCGAGCGGGAAGGACCAGTAGACGAACACCGCGCGCCCCTTCAGGTTTGCCGCAGGCACCGCGCCCCAGAAGCGGCTGTCGTAGGAGTTGTCGCGGTTGTCGCCCAGCGCGAAAAAGGAGCCGGGAGGAACGGTGAAGGGGTGCGCCTGGTCGCGCCGGCGGTAGGAGTCGGGGAGCGCCGGGTCGTCCGGCCAGATGCGGTCGTCGGAGTGGTACACCTGGGGCTCATCGAGCCGGACCCCCTCGACCGAGATCATCTTGTCGCGGATCTCGACCGTCTCGCCCGGAAGGGCGACGGTCCTCTTGATGAAGTCGCGCCGCGGGTCCTCCGGAAACTTGAAGACGAGCACGTCGCCCCGTTTGACCGGCCGGTACGGCAGGATCCGGTCGAGGAAGCTCGGCGCGTGGGGCGCGAAGATGAACTTGTTCACGATCAGGTGATCGCCCACGAGGATGTTTTTCTCCATCGACGCGGTCGGCACCTGGAAGGCCTGGAAGAGGAAGGTCCGCGTGAACAGGGCGAAGATGACGGCCACCAGGATCGCCTCGGCATACTCACGCGCCCGCGAGCGCGGTCGGGGAACCGGCTCCTCCGTCCGCGGCGGAGCTTCCGCGCCGTTTACGACGGGCGGCGCCTCCGGTCCCGGCGGGACGTCCGCGGCCGCTTCCGGCGTCAGCGCACGAGCCGGAACATCCGGTTCCATCGGGTCCGCGAGAAGAAGTGAATCGCCACGTCCGCAAGCTGTCGGATCTTCGCCGCCGGTCCGCGCCAGACGTGGGAGTTCGGCTCGGCCTCGTAGGACCAGTAGAGGATCACCGGCCGGCCGAAAATGTTTTCGCGGGGGATCGATCCCCAGTAGCGGCTGTCGAGCGAGTTGTCCCGGTTGTCTCCCATTCCGAACCAGTGTCCTTCGGGCGCCGTGAACGGTCCGAACTGGTCCCGGCGGCGCGCCATGTCCGGAATCGCGGGATCGTTTGGATACACCTCGGGGTCGCTGTGCTGAACTCCGGGGCCGTCGGCCGGCTGGCCGTTCACGAAGAGCGCCTTGTCGCGCACGAGGAGCGTGTCGCCGGGCCCTGCCACCGCGCGTTTGACGAGAACATTGCCGGGGTTGACGTCGTCGCCCGGTTTCTTGAAAACGATGATGTCGCCCTGGTGAACGTTACGATAGGGAAGGATCTTCGCGAGGCCCGGCAGGCGCGGCGCGTACGCGAACTTGTTGACGAGCAGGTGGTCGCCGACGAGGATCGTCTTCTCCATCGAACCGGTGGGGACCTGGTAGGTCTGGACGACGAACGTTCGGACGAACAGGACGAAGATCCCGGCGACGAGGAGTGACTCGTACCACTCCCGGGCGGACGAGTGCTTGACCTGTCGCGGACCGTCGGCCGGGGGGGCGGTGACCTCGGCGGCGCTCATTCGACCTTGAGGACCGCGAGGAACGCGTCCTGGGGAATGTCGACGCGACCGACTCTCTTCATCCGCTTCTTTCCCTCCTTCTGCTTCTCGAGGAGCTTCCGCTTGCGCGTGATGTCGCCCCCGTAGCACTTCGCGAGCACGTTCTTGCGCATCGCCGGGACCGTTTCGCGCGCGACGATCTTCGAGCCGATCGCCGCCTGAATGGCGACCTCGAACATCTGACGGGGGATGATTTCCTTCATCTTCGCGGCCAGCAACCTTCCCTTGGGGGCGGATTCTTCCCGGTGAACGATCAGGGACAGGGCGTCGACCGCCTCCCCGTTGACGAGGATGTCGAGCTTCACCAGGTCCCCCTCCCGGTAGCCGTCGAACTCGTAGTCGAACGACGCGTACCCCTTTGAGATGCTCTTCAGCTTGTCGTAGAAGTCGAGGACCACCTCGTTCAAGGGGAACTCGTAGCGGAGAACGACCCGGTTCGAGGAGAGGTACTCCAGCGACTTCTGGACCCCCCGGCGCTCCTCGCAGAGCTTCAGCAGCCCGCCCAGGAAGTCGTCGCGGGTGATGATCGTCGCCGCGATGTAGGGCTCCTCCACCCGTTCGATGGTCGTCGGGGGCGGCAGGTGGTTCGGGTTGACGATCTCCAGCACCTCGCCCTTCGTCGTCGTCACGCGATAGTTGACCCCGGGGGCGGTCGTGATCAACGAGAGGTCGAACTCGCGCTCCAGCCGCTCCTGGATGATCTCCATGTGGAGGAGGCCCAGGAAACCGCAGCGAAAGCCGAAGCCGAGCGCTGTCGAGCTCTCCGGCTCGAAGGTGAACGAGGCGTCGTTCAGTCGGAGCTTTTCCATGGCGTCCCGGAGGTTCGCATAGTCGTCCGACTCCGTGGGGAAGAGTCCCGCGAAGACCATCGGCTTCGCCTTCGCGAAACCGGGCAGGGGCTCCGGCGTCGGCCTCGAGAGCTCGGTGATCGTGTCGCCGATGCGCGTCGAGTGCAGGTCCTTCACGTTCGCCCAGAGGAACCCGACCTCGCCCACCGAGAGCTGCGGCACGGTCTGCCGCGCCGGCGTGAAGGTGCCGACCTCCTCGACCTCGGACTCCAGACCCGTCCCCATCGCGCGGATCTTCTTCTTGGGAAGGAGAGTGCCCTCGAAGATCCGGACGAGCGAGGTGACCCCGCGATAGGGGTCGTACCAGGAGTCGAAGAGGAGCGCCTTGAGCGGCGCGGCCGGATCTCCCGAGGGCGGCGGAACGTCCCGCACGATCCTCTCCAGCAGCTCGTCGATTCCGATGCCCTGCTTCGCGGACGTCAGCACCGCGTCGTCCGCCGGGATGCCGACGACCTGCTCGATCTGCTCGCGGACCTTCTCGGGCTCGGCGGAGGGCAGGTCGATCTTGTTGATGACCGGCACGATCGTGAGGTTGTTGTGGATCGCGAGGTACGCGTTCGCGAGCGTCTGCGCCTCGACCCCCTGCGTCGCGTCCACGACGAGGACGGCGCCCTCGCACGCGGCAAGCGATCTTGAGACCTCGTACGAGAAGTCGACGTGGCCCGGCGTGTCGATCAGGTTCAGGGTGTAGACGTTGCCGTCCTTCGCCTTGTAGCGCAGGGTCACCGCGCGCGCCTTGATCGTGATGCCCCGCTCCTGCTCGAGCTCCATGTCGTCCAGCATCTGCTCGTGCATCTCGCGGTCGGCGACCGCCCCGCAGCGCTGCAGGATCCGGTCGGACAGCGTCGTCTTCCCGTGGTCGATGTGCGCCACGATCGAGAAGTTCCGGATCAGCCGCTGATCGGTCATGAGGCCGCCGCGGCGCTCCCGAGCGGCCACCGGGACCTCGCGGCGACCGGCGCCGCCGGATCTGCCGCCCCCTCCCGGCGGTAGCGCAGCAGTCCGGCAAACGCGATCATCGCGCCATTGTCGGTCGTGAACCCGCGCTCCGGGAGGAGCACGCGCACGCGGCGCGACGTCCCCCACTCCGAGAGCGTCCGTCGCAGCTCGGAGTTCGCCGCCACGCCCCCGGAGAGGGCGAGGGTCCGGATCCCCTCGGCGCGGTGCACCGTCTCGACGCGATCGACGAGGGCCGTCACGATCGCGCGCTGGAAGGACGCGAGGAGGTCCACGAGGTCGGACGGGAGCGCCCCGGGGTCGAGGGGCGATCCGTCGATACGAAGCTCCTGGAGCTTCCGGAGCATCGCCGTCTTCAGGCCCGAGAAGGAGAAGTCGTTCGAACCGTCGCCGGGCCGTCCCACCGGAAGCGGGTAGCGGTTCCCCTCGCCGCGGGCCGCGACGCGGTCCACGACGGGTCCGCCGGGATACCCGAGGCCCGCGCGCCGCGCCACCTTGTCGAATGCCTCGCCCGGAGCGTCGTCCCGGGTCCGCGCGATCGGCACGATGCGTTCCGGCTCGACCCGGACGAACTCCGCGTGGCCGCCGGAAACGACGAGCCCGTGGAACGGGAGGTCCACCGGGAGCGCGGCTTCGCCGGCGCGAAGGAACGCCGAGAAGAGGTGGCCCTCCAGGTGGTTGACGCCGACGAGGGGAATGCCTCGCGCGAACGCGAGCGCCTTTCCGGCGGACAGGCCGACGAGCAGCGCGCCGATCAAACCGGGTCCCGCCGTCGCCGCGACGAGGTCGAGGCCCGAAACGTCCGTTCCGGCCTCCGCGAGCGCGCGCTCGAACGTCAGAGGCAGGTTCTCGAGGTGCGCCCGCGCCGCGATTTCCGGCACCACCCCGCCGTAGGGCGCGTGGGCCGCGAGCTGCGACGAGACCACGTTCGACAGCACGCGGCCCTCGCCGTCGAGCACGGCGACCGACGTTTCGTCGCAGGAGGTTTCGATTCCGAGGACGAGCACGGGCGGCTTCCTAGGGTCCGCCGGAACGACGGCGCTCCGTCGCCTTCGCGACGGCTTCGGCGAGCGACGTCTCGTACGGCGCCCGGCAGATTCCCTCCTCCGTCACGATCGCGGCGATGTAGCGCGCGGGCGTGACGTCGAACGCGGGGTGCCGGGCGCCCACTCCCGGCGGCGCCGTGGCGTGCCCGCCGAAGGACAGGACCTCCGCGGCCGAGCGCTCCTCGATCGGGATTCCCGCGCCGCTCGCGCAGGCCAGGTCGATCGTGCTGGTCGGAGCGGCCACGTAGAAGGGCACGCCGTTCTCCTTTGCGAGCACGGCGTGCGTGTACGTCCCGATCTTGTTCGCCGTGTCTCCGTTGGCGGCGATCCGGTCCGCGCCGACGACGACCGCGGCGATGTCCCCCCGGGAGAGGTAGTGGCCGCTCATCCCGTCCGTGATCACCTCGACCGGGATTCCGTCCCGCGCGAGCTCCCACGCGGTCAGTCGCGACCCCTGGAGGAAGGGCCGGGTCTCCGGAGCGAGGACCCGCACGACTTTCCCGGACTCCACGGCGGCCCGGATCACTCCGAGAGCGCTGCCATACCCGCCGGTCGCGAGACCCCCGGCGTTGCAGTGGGTGAGCACCGTGGAGTCGGCCGCGAGCAGCTCTGCCCCGTGGCGGCCGAGCCGCCGCGACGAGTCCAGAGCCTCCGCGGCAATTGCATCGGCCTCGGCGATGAGAACGCGCTCGATATCCTCCGGCGGCTTCTCCGCGGACTCGCGGAAACGGGTCTCCACTCTCTCGAGCGCCGCGAAGAGGTTGACCGCCGTCGGCCGCGTCGCGGCGAGCACGTTTCTCGCGGTCTCGAAGCGTTCGACGGGGCTCGTCGTCGAGCCGCTCCGCATCGCGAAGGCCGCGCCGTAGGCCGCGGCCACTCCGATCGACGGCGCGCCCCGCACCGCCATCTCGCGGATCGCGACCGCGACCTCGGAGGGTTTCTCGAGAGTCAACCAGACCTCGTTCGCGGGGAGAAGGCGCTGGTCGAGGAGCCGGAGGACGGGACCTTCGCGGTAGACGGGGAGAAGGACTTCCGCCGTCAACGCGGCGCCCTGGCGGGGGACCTTGCGGTCCCCCGGGCCCCCTCCGAGACGACGAGCGCCGCGCCGTTGCGGCGCGGATCGGCGACCGCGGTGACGGTCCCGTCCGCCGACCGAGAGATGGCGTAGATCTCCCCGATCGGATCGCTGTCCACGTCCCGCTCGCCGACGGTGTGCCCGAGTTTCCGGAGCGCCTCGATCCATCCGGTGTCGAATCGGTTGCGCTCCATCTGGATCTTGTCGGGGAAGTCCTGCTGGTGGAACCGCGGCGCGGCAATCGCGGCTTCCAGGGACTCGCCCCTCAGGAGGACGCCGAGCAGCACCTGGAAGTTCGTCGTGGGGATCGTCGATCCACCGCGGGTTCCCCACGCGTATGCATTGCGCTTTCCAAGGACCGCGATCATCGGACACATTGCCGAGAGCATTCTCTTTCCGGGAGCGACGGCGTTGACCTCTCCCTGGATCAGCCCGTAGATGTTGGGCTTTCCGGGGGCAGTCGCGAAGTCGTCCATCTCGTTGTTCCAGAGAAAGCCGAGCCCCGGAGCCACCCTTCCGTTCCCGAACCAGTCGTTCAGGGTGGTCGTCACGGCGACCACGCCGCCCATCCCGTCCACCACCGAGAAGTGCGTCGTCGAGGTGGGCTCGTTCTCCCAGGAGCCGAGCGCTTCGGAGCGCGTGGCCCGGCGGGAATCGATGGTCGCCGCGATCCGCCGGATCCGGGCGACGTCGGTGAAGAGGCGCTGGCGGACGCCGGGGAAGGCGGGATCGCCGAGGTACCGGTTCCGGTCACGGAAAGCCCTCTTTTCGATCTCGGCCAGATAGTGTGCCGAGCCCGGATCGCGTCCTTTCAGCTTCGGGAGGCCGACGAAGCCGGCGAGGAGCGCCATCTCGGCCATCACCGGCCCGGACGACGGGGCGGGCAGGGTGACGATGTCCGCGCCGCCGAAGCGGAACCGCAAGGGGCGCCGGATCTTCGCGGTGTAGAGCGCGAGGTCACCTCGGGTGATCAGCCCGCCGACTCTCTTCTGACCCGCCTCGATCTGGCGCGCGACCCTTCCGCGGTAGAACCCGTCCGCGCCGCGGTCGCGGATCGCCTCGAGAGTGCGGGCGAGAGCGGGTTGCCGGAAGAGCGTGCCCGGCGCGAGCGGTTGTCCGTTGGGCAGGAAGATCGCGGCGGTCTCGGGGTCCGAGGCCAGGCGCTTCCGATATTTCGGGATCGCAATCGAACGCGAGATCGTTTCGCTCACGACGAAGCCCTGGCGGGCGAGGCGGACCGCGGGCCCGAGGACCGACTTCCAGGGGAGTCGCCCGGCCGCGCGGTGGGCGCGCCAGAGGCCGTCGACCGAGCCGGGGACGCCGGACGCGAAGGGTCCGTCGGTCGACGACGGCGGCGGACCGCCCGCACGGGGTCGGGTGAAGAGGTCCCGCCTCGCGTTGCGCGGCGCGACTTCCCGGAAGTCGACCGCGAGGGTCTTGCCGCGCGCGTCGCGCGAGATCCAGAACCCGCCGCCGCCGATGTTTCCGGCCTCCGGCCACGTCACCGCCAGGGCGAACGCGACCGCGACGGCGGCGTCCGCCGCGTTGCCGCCCCTCTTCAGGATCTCGATGCCGGCCTTCGCCGCGTTTTCCTCGGCCGCGGCGACCGCGCCGCCCCTGCCGCGGGCAACCTGGGGCGTCGCCGCGAGCGGTGGAGCTCCGGAGAGCAGGAAGGCGAGGAGAAGAGCGGTCCCGGTCCGGCTTCGGAGCATCCGGCAATTCTATCGGGCCGGCGTCCGTGTCCCGTCCCGCGTTCGGTGTCCCGAATGTACGATTCCCGGAGTGAAGTCCATCCGCGATCTCGCGCTCGAGGGCAGGAGGCTCTTTCTGCGCGTCGACTTCAACGTTCCGCTGGACGGGGGCCGCGTCGCCGATGCGACCCGGATCGTCGAGACGCTCCCGACGATCCGCCACGCCGTCGAGCGCGGCGCCCGGGTCGTCTGCGCCTCCCACCTCGGAAAGCCGAAGGGGAAGCGGACCGCGGAGCTGTCGCTCGCGCCCGTCGCGGTCGAGCTCGCGCGGCAGCTTCGGAAGCCCGTGCGCTTCGCCGACGACTGCGTCGGGGCCGAGGTCGAGGCCCTCGTGGCCGGCCTGCAGCCGGCGGAGGTCCTGCTGCTCGAGAACCTGCGCTTCCACGCGGGGGAGGAGGCGAACGACCCCGCGTTCGCCGTGAGCCTCGCTGCTCTCGCCGACGTGTACGTCAACGACGCGTTCGGTTCGTCGCACCGCGCGCACGCCTCCGTCACCGGAGTTCCGGCGCTCGTCGCGGAGAGGGGCGCGGGACTCCTCCTGGAGAAGGAGGTGCGGGAGCTCTCGCGGCTGCTCGATCCGGTGCGCCCGTTCGCCGCGATCCTCGGCGGAGCGAAGATTTCCGGGAAGATCGACACGCTCCGCGTGCTGTCGCGGCGGGCGGACACCCTGCTTCTCGGCGGAGGGATGGCGAACCACTTCGTGCGCGCGATCGGTCTTTCGGTCGGCCGTTCCCTCCTGGAGGAGGACAAGGTTCCGGTGGCGCGCGAGATCCTCGACTTCTGCCGCGCCAACCGGAAGGAGATCGCGCTCCCCTCGGACTTCGTGGTCGCGAAATCGCCGGACGACGGCGCGCACGCGCGGACCGTCGGCATTTCGAAGATTCCGGACGACGCGATGGCGCTCGACGTCGGACAGGGGACGCTCGAGCAGTTCGAGCGCCTGCTCGACCCGGCCGGCACGATCTTCTGGAACGGTCCGCTCGGCGTTTTCGAGAAGCCGCCGTTCGACCGGGGCACGCGGGCGCTCGCGCTGCTCCTCGCGGAATCCGACGCCATCACCGTCGTCGGCGGCGGAGAGAGCGTCGCGGCGGTGACCGAAGCCGGCGTGGCCGACCGCTTCACGCACGTGTCCACGGGGGGCGGCGCTTCGCTCGAGTTCCTCGCGAGCGGGAAGCTGCCCGGGATCGACGCGCTCGCGTGAGCCGAGTGAACCTCTTCGTCGCGAACTGGAAGATGAACCTGACGCGCGCACAGGCGCACGCGTACGCCGAAGGCTTCGGGTCCCGGATCGGCGACGGTTTCGACGGGGCGGAGATCGTTCTGGCGCCGGCGTTCCCGGTGCTCGAAGCCGCGCGCGACCCACGCGGGCGGTGGGCTCTCGCCGCGCAGAACCTCTCGGATCAGTCCGCGGGAGCGTTCACGGGGGAGGTCTCCGGCGCGATGATCGCGGAGGCCGGCTGCCGATACGTCATCGTCGGCCACTCCGAGCGGCGCACGCTTTTCGGCGAGGGCGGCGCGCTTCTGGCGCGAAAGCTCGCGCGGGCCCGCGAGTCCGGGCTCGTCCCGATCTACTGCGTCGGCGAGACTCCGGCAGAGCGCGCCGCGGGCGAGACTGCGACGACTCTCGCCCGTCAGGCCGAGGCCTTAGCCGGCGACCCGGACGACGCCCCGCTCGTCGTCGCCTACGAGCCGGTCTGGGCGATCGGCACCGGCCTCGCCGCCACGCCCGCCGACTCGGCGTCCGCGGCGGACGGCCTCCGGGCGATCCTCGCGTCCCGTCGCGACCTGCGCGTTCTCTACGGGGGTTCGGTCAACCCCGGCAACGCCCGCCAGCTCCTCGAGGGGGGCGGGGTCGACGGATTCCTGGTGGGAGGCGCCAGCCTGGACCCGGCGGCCTTCGCCGCCATCGCCGGAGCCGCCTTCGCTTGACCCCCCGCGCGGGCGTCGGTAGACTCGCCTGCCCTTTTTTGGCGGAGGTCCGGTGCAGGTCATTTACATCGCGGCGATCGTGCTCTACATATTCGTCTGCTTCTTCCTCATCCTGGTGGTCCTCCTCCAGCAGGGGAAGGGCGCGGACATTGCCGGCGCCTTCGGCGGCGGCGGCAGCCAGACCGCGTTCGGCGCGCGCGGCGCGACCACGCTCCTGCACAAGCTGACGACCGGCGCCTTCGTCGGTTTCATCCTGCTGGCGCTCGTGCTCACCGTGCTCGAAGCGCGGCCCCGATCGTCGGTCGTCAAGACGCTTCCGGCGAGCGCCGCGACGCAGAAAGCTCCGGCGGCGCCGGCGCAGCAGCCCGCGGGCACGGTCGCTCCGGCGCCCGTCCAGCAGCAGCCGGCGCCCGCCGCTCCCGCCGTGCCGCCGCCGGCACCCGCGAATCCTCCGGGAGGTCCCGCGCAACCGTAGCCTTGCCGTCGTGGTGGAATTGGTAGACACGTACGTTTGAGGGGCGTATGGGGTAACCCATGCCGGTTCGAGTCCGGCCGACGGCACCACCCCCCGAGAAAGTCGGGGGACAGATCCCGAAGGGGTCTGCACCGCCTCCGAACTCACGCGGGGACAGATCCCGCAGGGGTCTGCACCCGGCGCCTAATTCAGCGGACAGATCCGAAGGGGTCTCCACCCGCCTCCTTATTGAATCGGTAACCTCTCCCCCCTCCAAAATCGTCTCTCCGACAAACGGAGGTCCCCATGCGTCGTCGTTCGCTCGCGACCGGTCTGGCCGTCGCCCTCCTCCTCTGCGCTCCATCCGCCCGCGCCTTCTACTCGCCGGCCACCACCGCCGGCTGGTTCATCACCGCCGGAAGGGTGCAGGGCCAGTTCGCCTCGCTCTTCCGCACGGACGTCTGGCTCTTCAACCCCGACACGGGGGCGAACGTCACGGTGACGCTCACACTCCATCCGGCGGTTGGCGACGGCGCGGCGCCGGCCGCGCCGGTCAGCTCCACGCCCATCACGCTCGCGCCCCGCGAGACGAAGTTCTTTCCGGACGTCACGCTGGCGACCGTGCCCGCCGGAGACGGGGTCGTGGGCGCCCTCCAGTGGCAGGCGAGCGCGCCGATCCTGGGCGCCGGCCGGATCTACACGGCCGCTCCCGCCGGGACCTTTGGGTTCTTCGTCCCCGCGATCCCGATCACGGAATCGCTGACGCGCAAGACCGGGCCGTCCGACGCCGTCAACGTCCTCCAGATCTTCGGCGTGAACTCGGGCGATGCGAACTTCCGCACCAACCTGGACGTCACGAACACGGCGAGCGTGGCTCTCCCGATCGAGGTGCGGGTCATCGACCCGGTCACCGCCGAGGTCTACGGCGGAACGCGGAGCTACACGGTGGCCCCAAATTCGCTCCTGCGTTTGGGCCCGATCCTCGCGCTCGTGGGAGCGCCGCAGAGATCGGGGCTGCGGATCACCGTGGCGGTGAAGGAAACCGCGCCCGCGTTCGCGAGCGGAGGGATCCTCGCCGCGGCGTACACGCTCGACAACCGCACGCAGGACGCCTTCGCGTTCGTGGGCCAGCGGCAGTAGCAGTCACGGCACCGGGTCCGGGCCGCCGCGGGCGAAGGGGTGGCACCGCAGGATCCGCCGCGCGGTCAGGACGAATCCCCGGGGCGACCCGTAGCGGCTGATCGCCTCGCGGCCGTAGGCCGAGCAGGTGGGCTCGAAGCGGCACCGGACGATGCCGCTCCGGTCGAGCAGGAAACCGACGGTCGCGCGGTACGCGTCGATCGCGGCGACCCCCGCCTTCGCGGATGCCTGCTCGCTCGGGGGGCGAAACGCGTCGCCGGTTGCGAATCCGATCAGGGCCGCGAGGAGGATCGCCGCGCGGAAGAGGGGGTCCCGCGCCGACGCGCTACCCGCGCCCCGCACGTCTCGAAATCCCGGGAACGAGGAGCCTCTGGCCGTCGAGGGCCTTCACGATGGCGAGGATCGCGACGAACGTGTAGAGGACGAGGACGAGGTACATGAGGATCACCGAGAGCAGCCCGAGCGCGGGCAGGAGCGCTCCGACGAGCGTTGCGACCAGCGCGACCGCCGCCACTTCCCCGAAGAGGAGGAGGCCGTTGCGGGCGTGCCAGCGCACCTCGGAGTCCCCCCGGGCGAACAGGAGCGGGATGATGCCCAGGAAAGCGAGATAGGAGAGGACCAGCATCGGACGGGAGCCGCGCTCGTTCGCCATCGGCAGATCGAACGATAACAGCAGCGGATAGCTGACAGCCGATAGCTGACAGCGTGCGAAGCTAGTTCGCCTTGAGCCGGATCGACCCGTTGACCGTTTCGCAGCGGAGGTTTTCGGCGCCGCCGTTGTAGCTGCCACGCGCCTCCTTCGGTCCGAACTTCCCCGAGACCGGGATGTCGAAGTCCCCCTCGATCCGTCCGTTCACGGTCTCGAGCGTGTAGCGGATCGACGACGCGCGGGCGAAGGCCACGTCCACGCTGCCGTTGACGGTCTCGACGCGCGACTCTTTCAGCGGTCCCCGGAACACGATGCGGACCGAGCCGTTGACGGTCGTGGCCCGGACGGGCCCGAAGATGTCCCGAGAGCTCGATCGAGCCGTTGACGGCGTCGCAGGCGATCGAGTTGCCGAAACCGGTCGCAATGACCTTTCCGTTGCAGGTCTCCAGGCGCGCCTGGGTGAGCGCCGGGAGGTGAATCTCGTAGTCGACGTGCGCGTTGCGCCAGCCGAAGTCGAGGAATCCGAAGAGCCGGCGCCGGCGCGGGTTGACCGTCTCCAGGCGGATCTCGTCGCCGACTTTCCGGACGCGGATCTCCGTCAGGCGGAGCGTTTCGTCCGACCGCCCGCCGCGGGCGGTCTTGACCGCCCGGACCTTCAGGTAGGGACGATCCCAGGCCGAGGCCTCGATCTTGCCGTTGACGTTTTCAACCGAAACGCGCGAAATGCCCTCCATCGAAAAGGCTTTCTCGTAGACCTCTTCGCCGGCCCAGGCCACGGAGGGGGCCGCCAGAAGAGCCAGGACCAGAAGGGCTTTTCGCATTCCGGCTAGATTAACGTACCCCCACCCAAAAGGTTCTCCCGGCGGAGAGTCGGCGGGACGTCTCCGCCCCTCTTTTTGCTAGGATTCCGGGCGGCCACCCCGTGATCTCTTCGTACCCGCTCGCGGACTGTCACCTTCACTTCGAGGGCTCCCTTCCGGTCGAGACTCTCTACGCGCTCGCCCGCCGGGCGCGCCACGACTTCGCGGACCCGGGAGTTTTCGAGGCCGCGCGCTCGGAGGTCCGCGACGCGCCCGGATTTCTCGTCCTCTACGCCGAGGTCTGCCGGCTCTTCCGATCCCCGGGTGACTACGGCGAAGCCGCGCGCGCGATCGCGGCGTCGCTGCCCGCCGCGGGAGTGGTGTACGCCGAGGTCTACGTCTCGCCCGAAATCGCGACGCGCACGGGGCTGGACGCCGCCGCCTGCCTGGCCGAAGTCGACCGCGGTTTCGCGGAGGCGGAGGCCGCGGGCGGAGCGCGGTGTCGCATCCTGCTAGACGCCGTGAGGCACTGGGGCCCGGAGTCCGCGGAGCGCGTGCTCGACCTGCACGAGAGAACGCTTCTCCCGTCGGTCGTGGGATTCGGCCTGGGCGGCGACGAGACCTCCGTTCCCGCGGCGGCGTTCGCAGGCGTCTACGCCCGCGCGCGGGCGCTGCGGCTTCACACGTCCGTTCACGCCGGGGAGTGGGCCGGCGCCGACTCGATCTCGGAGGCGCTCGACCACCTCCGTCCCGACCGGCTCGATCACGGGATCGCGGCGGCCCTCGACGAGAACCTGCTGGAGCGTCTCGCCGACGAGGCGACGGCGCTGTGGGTCGCCCCCACGAGCAACGTCACGACCGGCGTCGTCGAAAGCGTCGAGGCCCACCCGCTTCCGCGACTGCTCGACGCGGGCCTCCGGGTCGCGGTCGGCGCGGACGACCCGCTCCTCTTCTCGACGACGACCGCACGCGAGCACGAGCTCCTGCGCACGGCGTTCGGGTTCGGCGAGCGGACGATGCGACTTCTCGCCGAGAACTCCTGGCGGGCCGCCTTCTGCACGTCCGCGGAGCGGGACCGCGCGCTCGGAGATCTGGGCCCGCGCCCTGCGCGCGCCCGGCCTCAGCCGAGCGTCTCTTCGTAGAGCCTTCGGTACCGCGAGACGATCTCGCCGGTCGGGAACTCCTCCACCGCCCGCCGCCGCGCCTCCCCCGAGAATCGCTTCCACTTCTCCGGGTCGCCGAGGAGCTCCAGCGCGGCCTCCGCCATCCCGTCGACGTCGCCGACCGGTCGGAGAAAACCGGTGACACCGTCCTGGACGACCTCCGGAAGACCTCCCGCTGCGGCGCCGATGACCGGCACGCCGCACGCCATCGCCTCGAGAGCCGCGAGGCCGAACGACTCGGAGTCCGAGGGCAGGAGCATCACTTTCGCGACCGGCAGCACCGTCTCGACCGCGGCGACGTTTCCGAGGAAGGTCGCGGACCCGTCGAATCCGAGCTGCCGCGCCAGGCGCTCCGCCGCGGACCGTTCCGGGCCGTCCCCGATCATCAGGAGACGGGCGGGGGTCTTGCGCCGGATCCGGTCGAAGGACTTCAACACGTCGGGGACTCTCTTGACGGGCCGGAAGTTCGAGATGTGGACGACCGCCGCCTCGCCCTCCTTCACGAGCGTGCGCGCGTATGCCGAGGCGCCGTCCGGCGAGTACCGCTGCGGGTCGATGAAATTCGGGATCGTCTCGATCGACTTGCGGGGAGCGAGCTCGCGCATCGTCACGTCCGTCAGGTAACGGGAAACCGCCGTCACCGCGTCGCTCTGCTCGATGCCCCAGCGCGTGATCGGCAGGTAGGAACGGTCCTGACCGACGATCGTGATGTCGGTCCCGTGCAGGGTCGTGACCACTTTCAGGCGTATCCCGTTGCCGTCGCTCATTTCCCTCGCGAGGATGGCGGAAATCGCCGGACGAGCAGTGCGAGGTCGTGACGATCGACAGCCTCCGCGAGCGGATCGGCGTCGGGACGAAGCTGATCGACGCGGCGATCCATCTGGCTCGTGACGTGCGGTGCCGCCGAGTCTGGCTCGCTGACCTCACGAACGACAACGTGCATGCCCAGGCGTGGTACGAGGCGCGGGGGTTCCGCCTTGCCGCCGTCCACGCGGGGGCCGTCGCCGCGTCCCGGCTGCTGAAGCCGTCGATCCCCCGCATCGGGCACGCCGGGATGCCCATCACCGACCAGCTCGAGTACGAGTACCCGATCGTCTGAGGCGGGGTTTGCGCGTGGCTCGGCCGCCCGGATATCGTGGTCGGACGCCGCGGCCGTGCCCGCCACGACGCTGACGGGGGTCGATCATGGGTGAGTTCGAGCGGGTCGAGACCGTCGTCGTCGGTGGTGGTCAGGCGGGCCTCGCGGTGGGGTCACAGCTCCGCCGAGCGTGGGTCGGTCGTTCGTGATCCTGGACGCGCACCAGCGGGTGGGCGACGCGTGGCGGCACTCGGTGGGACTCGCTGCTGCTCTTCACCCCCGCACGGCATCGACGGGTTGCCGGGGATGCGGTTCCCTGGACGGGGGGACGCGTTCATCACGAAGGACCAGATGGCCGACTACCTCGAGGCGTACGCGGCTCGATCCGCCTCCCCGTGCACACCGGGGACCTAGCGGCTGGACCTCGCGCGGCGTCAGGGTGAGCGGTTCAACGGTCTCGGCGGGAGATCGCATCGTTCGATGCCGACAACGTCGTGGTCGCCATGTCGAACGATCAGGTGCCGTGGGTGCCGCCCTTCGCGGGCGAGCTCGATCCCCCCAGATCGTGCAGATCCACACGAAGGAGTATCGGAACCCGTCGCAGCTGGCAGGAGGGGGACGGGTGTTCGTGGTGGGCCTGGGCAACTCGGGCGCCGACATCGGGCTTGAGGTCGCGCGCTCGCATCCCACGATCGTCGCCGGCACGGAGTTCGGGGTCGTGCCCTTCCGTATCGAGCCGTTCTTCGCCCGGCAGGTCCTGGTGCGGATCGTGCGCTTCGCCGGTCACCACCTGTTGACGGTCGCCACACCGCTCGGGCGGCGCGTTCGGCCGAAGTTCCTCGCCGGAGCGGCGCCGCTCGTCCGGGTGAAGCCCAAGGATCTGACGGCGGCCGGCGTCGAGCGCGTTCCCCGCGTGATCGGCGTGCGGGACGGGCGACCGGTGGTCGAGGGCGATCGTGTCCTGGACGTGGCGAACGTGCTGTGGTGCACGGGATTCAGGTCGGGGATCTCCTGGATCGACCTCCCCGTGTTCGGTGAGGTCGAACCGTTGCACGAGCGGGGGATCGTTCCCTCGCAGCCCGGCCTGTACTTCGTGGGGCTGCAGTTCCAGTACGCCGCCTCCTCGGACGTCGTGACGGGAGTGCCCAGGGATGCGCGCCGAGTGGTCCGGCACCTGGTCGCGCGCGGGGGCGCCGCGGCGGCGGGCCCCTCCGCCGCTGCGTGAACAATCGAGCCGCCTGCGGCCGCCGTGTCGTTCGGGGCCGTATCATCGGCCACGATGAGCGAGCAGCCCGCCGCGTCCTCGCGTTCGCCCGACCCCGTCAGCGACCCCAAGGCCTACCAGGACTTCCTGCTGGCCGCCCTCGGCTCGGACGACCCCGCGACGGTGCAGGCCGGCACGCCCGCGGCGATGCGTCAGCTGGTGAGCGAGGCCGGGCTGCACCTGCGCACGCGCCCGGCGCCCGGTGAGTGGTCCGCCCTGGAGGCCCTCGGCCACGTCGTGGACGCGGAGGTCGTGGGCTCGGCCAGGTACCGCTTCGTGGTCGCGCACGACGAGCCACCGCTGATCGGCTACGACCAGGATCTGTGGGTGCAGGGTCTGCACCACAACGACGACGACGTCTCCGCGCTGCTCGACCAGTTCGAGGCGATGCGGCTGGCCAACGTCGCCATGTGGCGCCGGTCCTCGCCCGCGGACCGCGACCGCGTCGGCCTGCACGCGGAGCGGGGTCCCGAGAGCTACGACCTCATGTTCCGGCTCCTGGCCGGCCACGACCGACTCCATCTGTCGCAGGCCCGCGACGCCCTGCAGTCCGCGCGGCGGCGCTGATCGATCGGACCACCCTCGACCGTCTCCAACGTCGACGTCATCCGTCGCGCTGCCAGAGGTGCATCACCGCGTAGGCGCGCCAGGGCCGCCACCGCTCCGCCCGGGCCGCGATCGACCGGGCGTCGTCGGCCAGTCCCAGCGCCGTGAACCCGTGACGGACCCCGAGATCGCCCAGTCGGGAACGCGTCGGCGTCCCGCAGCGCCCGCATCGCCACGTAGCCCACGGTCCAGGGCCCCACGCCGGGGATCGCACCCAGACCGGCGCGTGCGGCCCGGAAATCCGTGTCCCGGAGAGGTCGAGCTCGCCCGCGTCCACACGTCGCGCCAGCTCCCGGATCGCGGCGGCGCGCGCCATCGGCATCGGGAGGTCCTCACGCGAGGCGGCCGCGAGGGCGCCCGGCGTGGGGAACAGCAGCGTCGATCTGCGCTACGCCGGGCAGTCGCACGAGCTGGCGCTCGCGGTGCCGTCAGGGACACTGACGTCCCAGGCTATCGCACAGCTGCACGAGCAGTTTCACGCCGCGCATACGCGGGCCTACGGCTACGACGCCCGCGAGGACGCCGTCGAACTCGTCAACGTGCGCTTGACGGCGCTCGGGGTGAGTCCCAGGCCCCGTCTCCCAGCACTGCCGCAGGGTGGCAGTGACCCTGCAGAGGCCCTGAAAGGGCAGCGCCCGGTGTGGTTCATCGAGACGACCGGGTTTACGCCCTGCCCCGTCTGGACCGCACGCGTTTGCGCTGGGGCAACGTGGTGCCCGGCCCAGCCGTGATCGAAGAACTGGATGCTACGACGCTGGTGCATCCTGGGTTTCAGGCCACGGTGGACCAGTATGGCAATCTCTTGTTGCGCCGCTCGACTCCCTCTCCCCTGGGAGAGGCTGGGGGGGTGAGGGTCCCCAGAGCCCAGGAAAAGCCCCTCACCCTGTGATACAACCCTCTCCCGAGGGGAGAGGGGAAAGAGGGTGCAGGCAAAAGCACCGTGGCAATGTGGTAGAGGAGAGGGATACTATGCAAACCGTCGATAAGATAGTGGAAGTGCTCGAAGAAGCCGGTATCGATCATGTCTTTGGGATTCCCGGTGGAGACACGGGGCGCATCTACAAGGCCCTCTATGACAAGCAGGACAAAATCAAAGTCGTGCTGGCACGCGACGAGCAAACCGCGGCATGCATGGCTGAAATGTACGGCCGTCTCACCGGCCGCCCCGGGGTCTTCATGGCGCAGGGCTGTTATGCCGCTTCGACCGGGCTATTTGGGGCGATTGAAGCGGCTCTGGGCAGCTCACCGATGGTCATCATTACTGACATTACGACCTATGGGGTGCCACCTGGGCACGGCTCGATCCAGTGTGGCGGTGGCGAGTATGGCAACTTTGATATTGCCGCGATCTTCAAGGCGGTGTGTAAATTTACGGCGGTAGCGCATAGTCCGGGTGAAGGCGTGCAGGCCGTGCAGCGGGCGATTAAACATGCCATCACAGGCCGCCCTGGTCCGACCGCAGCTGTCCTGGCCATTGCCGCCATGCGTGGGGAAATCACCGACGAGACCTTCCCACGCATCTACGACACACGTGGCTATCTCCACAATGCCGCCAGCGTTGCCCCGGCCAGCGAGGTGGAACGCGCCGCGGACATGCTCATGACCGCGCAGCGGCCGGTAATCGTGGCTGGCAATGGGGTGCACGCATCAAAGGCGTACGCCGAGCTGCAGACCCTCGTCGAAAGTCTTGGTGTCCCGGTCGCCACCAGCACGCTGGGCAAGGGCGTCTTTCCGGAAGTCCACGCGCTCGCTGCCGGGCCCATGGGGACTTTTGGCTCCCCGGTGGCCAACAAAGTGGTCGGTGAGGCCGATCTGGTACTCATCGTCGGGTGCCGCTTGGCCGGGCCCGATACCCTTACCGAGAGCCCACACTTGATCGATCCGCAGCGCCAGACGCTCATTCAGCTGGACGTGGAGCCCCGCAACGCTGGCTGGGTCTATCCCATCAATCTGGGGCTCATTGGCGATGCCAGGGCGGTCATGCAACAGCTCAACGAGGCCCTCGCTGACGACGTGAAAAAACGTCCGCCGTATACCCAGCAGCCACGCTTTGCGCAACTGCAACAGGACAAACGGGATCTGGCCTATTTTGTCGATGACTACAGCCGCTCCGACGCTGTCCCCATCCTGCCGCAGCGGCTGGTCAAGGCGTTGTCTGACAGCCTGGCTCCAGATGCCATTGTCTGTGCCGATGCCGGGAACAACCGGGTCTGGATGCTGCGCTACTTCCAGACCAAACAGGCGGGCACGTACTTTGGCACCTACGGCATTGCCGGCATGAGCTGGTCGCTGCCAGCCGCCCTGACTGCCAAGCTCCTGTATCCCGAGCGCCAGTGTGTCTCGGTCTGTAGCGACGGCTTTGCCATGCAGAATCACGTCCTGACCACGGCGCTCCAGTATGACGCGCCGGTGACGTACGTGGTGATGAACGATGCCCAGCTCGGCATGGTACGGCAGGGTCAGGGTGACCGGCCGATCGCCTCAGAGTTCGTACGCACGGATTGGGCCACTGTGGCACGCGGCTATGGTTGTGTGGGGCTGCAAGTAAGCCGTCCTGAGGACATCCAGCCGGCAGTGCTAGAAGCGCTCAGCGGTCAGAAGCCAGCCGTAGTCGATGTGACCATCGACCCCAAAGAGCCCATGCAGGCGCGCCTGCTCTCGCCGCTAGGGATTTACGGCAGCTATTAGGACGCTATGCTGGAGGTGGCGTGAGGGGCGGTAGCGCTACCGCCCCTTCTCGCCTCGATTGAGCCGACATTTTCGCGCGCCAGGCGCACTCCTACAAGGAGACCCCATGGAGCATGCATGCGGCAGGAGCGGGCCTTGCCCGTGAGGCATGCTGCACTGGCGCAGGACTTACAAAACAGACATCTAGTGGCAAACGTCAGTCGTACCTCAGTCGACCAGTTCTCCGCGTAGCACGGTCACTGCCTGACCACTGAGCACGACTCGTGCCCCGTTTACCCGCACACGTACCACGCCACCGCGCGCCGAAGCCTGATAGGCCACGAAGTTCTCCCTGTGGAGCCGCTGGCTCCAATAGGGCCCAAGACAGCAGTGCGCTGAGCCGGTCACCGGGTCCTCATTGACGCCGGCGCGCGGAGCAAAATAGCGCGACACAAAATCGAATCCGACTGTACTGGCCTGGCTCGTCACAATGACACCCTGCGCGGGGAGCGTTTGCAGCAAGGTGAAGTCTGGCTGCAACAGACGCACGACATCTTCTGTGGCCACTTCCACCAGATACGATGAGCGGTTTTTGCCCACATACAGGGGCGTGGCCTGTAAGGCTTGTATGAGCGCCTCAGGCGCCGCCACTGGCTCGGGCGGTAAGGCCGGCAAGTCGAGGCTGATCCAGGTGTCCTGACGTGTGGCGGTCAGGAGGCCACTGCGGGTATGAAAGCGTGCCGGGGTGTCAGCTGACAGATGGCCGTCCTCCCAGAGCACGTGTGCGCTTGCCAGGGTGGCGTGGCCGCACAGGTCGACCTCGATAGCTGGGGTGAACCAGCGCAAATCAAAACCGTCCGGGCGTCGGCACAGAAACGCCGTTTCCGAGAGGTTCATCTCGCGCGCCACATGCTGCATCCACTGCGCCTCACATGGCGCCGGGAGGACGCACACTGCAGCCGGGTTGCCAGCAAACAGCGTGTCTGTAAAGGCATCGACCTGGACAAGGCGCCGTCCCATGCGCTTTTCCTCCTGTGGTGCTGCGTACCCTAGCCGCCTCCCTGAGGCGGAGAGGACATGGAGTGCACTGGCATGTCAGGGTGTGTGTTGTCTGCGAGAAGCTGCAGCATGTCTGGCGGGGGTTGTGTGAGCCGATGGCCGTGTCGCGCTGCCATGGTAACTCGCGACAAACAGGCGAAAATAGGCGCGCAGGGTGCTGCTCGCGGTGCACTCCTCGATCTGTTCCAGGAGCGCTATAGCCACTTCGACCGTGGAGAGGTGTGTCGCACAGCGCTGGCGTCGCAAGGTATAGGCGGACGGTTGCTGCGGTTGCAGAGATAGCCGGGGTATACCCTGTAAATACGGGCTCCTGCTGAAGATCTTGCGCGCCTGGCTCCAGGTGCCATCGAGCAGCACGAACGCCGGGAGTCTGTCAGGCAGCCATGGGCGCTCACGCAGGCGCTCAAAGAGCCTCGGGTCGCCGTGGGGGAAAAGCAGATACGGCATAAAGCGCTCCTCACGCAGGAGCGCCATGAGCGCTGCGGGGGGAGCCGTACGGTGCCACGGAAAGAAGCCCGTATGTGGGATGGTGGCGCCTATGAGTCGCGCCGTATTGGTTGGCTTGAGGCGTTCGTCGGGATGGATGAGAATCCACCACTGGGCCTGGGTGTGAATCGTGGGCGTGAGTGGACAGATGCACCCCACGAGGGGGAGATAGCAGGTGGTACAGCGCCGCAGTTTATAGCCGCGTGCGACTGTTTTGTCCTCTGAGGCCATAGGATGATCCCAGCATGTGTGAGTTCCACTGCGGCGATGCTCTGGCTGTTGTTTGTACTCCTTCTGGGGCGACAGCGCAAGCCCAGAGCCTATGCGTACAGCAGCATTGTGATCGGGGACAGCGTACAGGGAGAGGCTCTTCTGCTATAGTATTGCTCTCAGATGCTTCTTCTATCTGCGCTCCGGTGTCGCCTGCCGGTAGGAGAGGGCTGGGAATAGGGGCTCTTATGCGTCACCGATCGTTCCTGACCAATTTTGCCCGCGAGAATCTGCAGACGCTCAATTTAAGCCGCTTCTTCGGTGATTATCGGACGTTTGCTTTTGACCCCGACTATTTTCACCTCGGCATCGGCGAAATCGCCAACATAACAGACGCGGCCACCTGGCAGAGGATCATGCACGACTTCTCATAGTGACCCGCGCCTGGTCTCACGCGCCACGATGTATTCTGGCACGCGCGGCGAGCACGACGCCAATCAGGCCATGGCCGCGCACGTTGGCAGTCTGCTTGGGCGTCCAGAGCTGGGCGAGCAGCACGTCGTGCCGTACGACGGTGGGCACAATGCCGTCAATGGCATCATCCGTGCCTGCGTGGCACCCCTTGGGTCGACACAGGACGAGCGCCAGTACGTGCTCCTGCCGACGCCGTGTTATCCTTATTTTTCGACCATTCTCAATGCCCATTGTGGCCTCATCGCCTATACGGCCTACTCTGCCGAGGAATGGTGCAGGGGATTGAAACATTGATCAACCCCCAGGTAGGCGTGGTGCTGCTCAATACCCCGCACAATCCCACCGGCTATGCCCTGACGTCTGAGCAGGTGGCCCGCATCAATCGCGCCGTCGAACCGTACGACTGCGTGCTGGCCATGGATATGGTCTATGCCATGAATACCCTCGACTCCCAGGCCATACACGCCCTGGGCGGCCTTGACCCGGAGCGCACAATTTATATAGACAGCTTCTCCAAAAAATTTGGCCTGCCAGGCTTGCGCCTGGGCTTTGCCCTGTGTGCCAATGCCGAGTTAATCGAGGCCCTGCGCATGATGAAGGCCGCTGAGTCCGTCTCGACCAGCAACGTCAAATTGCTCTTGGCCGCCCACCTGCTGCAGCACCACATGGCCCTGGCCGAGACCACGGCGGCAACGATTCGTCAGCGCTATACAGCGTTTCGTACCGCGCTCAGTGGCATCGAAGAGTACGGGGTGGCGTTGCCACCGGTGACGGGCAATGCCAATACCTTCTATCTCCCCCTCTTCCTCGATCGTCTGCTCGCACGCACCGGCCTGCAGGCCGACGAGTTTGGCACGCTGTGCCACGAGCGCTACAAGTTAGAAGTGGTCCCCGGCACGCGCATGTATCCCCCTGCCGGCCTGTCGCAGGGCACGTTAACGCTGGCCCATGGTACCGCCCGCATCAGCTTCCCAGGGGCCGTGGTCTACGCCCCCGACTTTGCCTCAACACAGCGGCCCTTCGTACGCGTGTCATTTGGCATTGAACACCGCATCATCGAGGCTGCCACGCGCCTGCGCCAAGCCTGCGCTGAAACTTTTGCCATGTGAAAGACATGCGCATGACGTTTGACGCAGTGGTGTCTCGCGTCCTCTCGACCTGCTCCAGCGCCAAGGGCGCGTGTCGTACCGAGCGCTCAAATAGCGCTTCGACCTCAACGACGACATTACAGACCTCAACACTGAAATCATCAAAGGCACCACGCCTTGCCGTCAATGAGGCTGACGAAGCACTAGTCTGGACTGATAGAGGGAGAATATCCTCCACATCAGCCCACGACCAGGAACGCACGCCATTGTCATATCCCCTACGCATCTGACCGAAGACCACCAACATGAGCACCTCACTACGACGGAGCGCCGGGCACAGGTCCGGGTGCGCTTCAACCGGCAAAGAGGCTTTACAGACATCTTCAACTATGGCATAAAAGTGGTCAGGCAGGTGCGACATCGATCATAGGAGTCGGTCCTTTCTTGGATTGCACTGATAGAATATCTCGTCTCGTAACAGGTGGGAAGCTAGCCTCTTAAGAGATGGCCCATTTCTTTAGTCAAGTCAAAGAGCAGTAGCTCGCAATTTTCAGTTTGTGCAAAGCGACGTATCCACGATAGGAGACAAAAATGGCAGAAAGTACCAAAAATCATTCTTTCTTTTCAGAACTTAGAGAACTCTATTCACATAGACCTAAAGAATTATTCGAAGCACTTTTTCTCTCACTCGTAGCGTGTGGAGGGTTGATAATAGCTGTAGTTGATATCATAGGCCATCCAGTTCATTTGCTCAAAGGTCCTCTAGATGTTACTCTTATTTTTGTAGGTCTCTTAGGCCTTCACTTTTGTATAGAGCGCTTTACAGTTCTAAATAGGATGGAAAGACATTTAGAGGATCGCTAGAATCACAAGGGCTTAGTGCACTGAAAGATGAAGCGAGATCTTTAGTGCAATCTTATGTAGGTTTACAGAAATTAAAAGAACAAAATGAAAGAAAGAACAAAGAATTTAATGAAATCGTAAAGGTAGGCTGAGTGTTCCTCATGAGCAAACAGTAAGTATTTATCAGCAACTTGCAAACCGTTACACAGAGAGATTTGATGCAGTAAGTGAGGATGATATTGCGTATTGGCTGAGATATGAATCGAATGCATATTTTGAAGTTGGTGCCAATGCTATCCAGAGAAAGAATACAATTGTTACAAGGATTTTTATATTATATATCGACACCATTATCAAACAACACGAGGATATAGTACGTGTTTTATCAAAGCAACAAAGGGCTGGAATTGGTTGGGGTATTGCCATATATGAAGAAATGGATATCGATGTAAAAAATTTTCCTACAAAAGATTTTGCGTTGTTTGACATGGATAAGTCTATATCCTTCTTTAGGAAGAGCAGATCAGAGAGACGATTTGATGTAAGTTTTTCAGTTTTTGGAAATGATAATGAAATAGGTAAATGCAAAAGATGGCATAGAGATTTAATCCCAGAATCTCGACTGTTGTGTTTTGGGTGGCAAGAGACAAACCGTCACCTTGCCATGACCGTCGATTGCTTGGCGAACAATGAGGTGAAGAGATCTTCCGCCCGTTGCCCGAGTTCGAGGCACTTATGGGCATACAGGATCAACCCCTCAATGAGGGCCTGCGCTTGCTGACGACACGCTTCCCCAATGGTTTTGAGGGGTAAGCTCCCTTTTGTCGGTGACGAGGGGAGACAATCCAGATGCAAGAACGAATACGCCACGAACACCAGACACCAATGTTTTTGAATGGCTTCAGCGTTGCGCATGCGATACTCATCCAAGCCCAGATGTCCTTTACCGTCCTGATAAAAGGTTTCAATCGGCCAACGCTGCACATACAGGGTGAGAATCCGTTGCGCATGCCAGTCCACCCGATTGCTCACCAACACAGCATAGGTGCCTGTCAACTCCGCGTTCTTAAAGCTGACCACCAGCCGGACTTTGCCGAGCCCGGGGAGACGCACGGCCAGCGTAAAGGTCCAGTAGGTGTTGTCCCCTACGGTCACCTCCCGGTACGCGGCGGGCGGGATGAGTGGGACCAGGGCTTCCACCGCAATGTGTGGCCCCGCCAGCCGGATGGGTTGACCGGCAGCATCCTTGAGGACAAAGCTGTTGGTCTCCAGATTCCGATTCTTCTTCAGCAAGCTGACCCAGTCTTTTTTGTAGTAGCGGGCCATGGACACCAGTTCATCGGCGAGATACCAACTGTCGAACAGGAGGACACTAAAGGGTATTTTGTGCTGCATCGCTGCTTCCAATAGCTCGATGCCGAGGTCGATTTTCGTGCGAAATTGTGCGTGCAACTTCTGGAAGTCCGGGTCTTCGAGCAAAATGGGATCAATTTCCTTATGGAGGCGCGCCCGTGCCTTCTTTGTCGTGGGGATGAGGCGGGCGGGAAAGTGTGTATGCACGAACGCTTCCCACTGCGTGAGTTCTTCGTAGCGCCGGTATAACCGGAGATCCACAGGAAAACGGACGGGACCACTGACGTAATGACTGGTGACGGGATTATGCGCAAGGGGATACGTGTCGTCGCCATGGTGGTAGTGACGGTCCACATAGTCGAAGAGACTGCCTACATGCTCGCACAACGTGTCATCCAGAATCAGGAGCCCGTCAGCCTTCGCACTGCGGACCGCTTTCGTCTGCTGGAGCAGATACGCGACACGACGGGCATTGACGCGGTCGTGGAACCACGGTGCTTCGGAGAAGAAGCGGGAGAGATTGGTTTTGTCAGCACTCTCGAGCACACAGCGAGTGACGTTGGCGAGACTTTTGTTGTCGAGGACAATCAGCCCAGTCAAGGAATGCTGAAAATGGCGAAACTGGCACCGATTCGCAAAGAGATCACGAAAGATGTCCGCGTGGGCAGTCACGATGGGAGCCGGGGCGACGATGGGAAGCTGCATAAAGCGTTTGCCCTTTCACCCAAAGGAGAGGGTAGGGCCTAAGAGTATCACATTGGCGGCAGAAATGGCAAAACACAACAGTCGAGCCCAGAATGCTGGATAGTTAATCAAAGGTTTATTGATATATACGGAGGATCTTTTACACAAGAAGACATAAGTTATATAAAAAATAAATCTAAGAACAGTAATGATAAAATAGGAAACTCTATTGGAGCCAATCACATTGAGCATGACAATTTTGTTTTGGTTTTTCACGAACCAAAAGATAGTAAGGACATTAACAAAGAAATGAAGAACAAGATTGAACAGCTAGGCAAGATAGTTCAAGAGTATCGAGAGTCAACAGGCAGGGCATAAGTGCTGATGGGACTTCTATTATGGGAATCTTTTAATAGCTCTACCTCTAATAGCTCCTCCTCTCGTGCGGTCACTCTGCGGCGGCTCGTTCATACCTGGATGCAATGGGGTACCCACGGGTCAGCGACCTTGGCAAGGCACAGACGAAATTCGAACACCGCGTCACAGAGCTGTCCACACGTCTGCGTCAAGCCTGCGCCGAGATTTTTGCCATGTGAAAGACGTACGTATGACGTTCGATGAAGTGCTGACACGCGTACTCGACCTGCTCCAGCGTCAGGGACGTGTGTCGTACCGGGCGCTCAAGCGGCGCTTTGACCTCGACGATGACTACTCAAGAGCAAAGGAGACACCATGCGCTGGTCTGAGATACGCCAGGCTTATCCCAATCAATGGCTGATCATCGAAGCCTTAGAAGCGCATACAACGCCAGACGGGCAGCGCTGTCTCGACTGCCTCGCGGTGGTTGACACGTGCTCTGACGGCAGTGTAGCCTTGCACAGATATCGCGCTCTACATCAACAACACCCACAACGCGAGTTCTACTTTGTGCATACGAGCCGCGCCGAACTCGATATTCGTGAACGTGAATGGGTCGGGATACGGAGAAGCCATGCCGCTCACATTGAGGGATAACCTCCCCTTCACGACCATTACCGTGACCTATCAGGGGGCGACCATGGATATCCCACATGTGCTTGTGGATACAGGCTCGGCTGCTACGCTGCGGGCCGCTGATAGCGTCGCTGCCCTTGGTATTATCCCCTTACCAGATGATACGCTGCATACTATCCGTGGTGTGGGTGGCCGAGAAGTGTCTTCACCCGCCGTATTAACTCCTTGCAGGTAGCGGATCGTAGGTTGACCGATGTTGACATCGAAGTAGGTGGCATGGATTACGGCTTTGAGATGAACGGCATTTTAGGCATGGATTTTCTAATGCGTGCAGGCGCCATCATCAACTTGCGTGAGATGAGCATCACGTTTGCTGACAGCAACTTCATGGGTTGTCACTGAGTATTAAGATGCTTGCTTCATACACATAGAATGCATAGACTATACACCATAGGCGTATATGTGGAGGGAGCCATGCGTACCAATATCGTTATTGACGACGCTTTGCTCAAGGAAGCTATGCAGGCCACTGGCCTCACCACCAAACGTGCGGTTGTGGAGGCTGCATTGCAGCTGTTAGTCCAGATTAAGGCACAAACAGATATCCGCCGACTGCGGGGCAAAATTGCCTGGCAAGGAGACCTCGACGAGATGCGCCTGGGGCGTATTGAGGACAGATAACCGTGGTCATTGTGGACACAACGGTGTGGATTGACTATTTACGCGGGACATCGACGCCACAGGTGACATGGCTCGAAATGGAAATGGAGCGCCAGCGGCTTGGACTGCTCGACTTGATCCTGTGTGAGGTCTTGCAAGGGGTACGTGATAATGAGCAGATGGAAGAGGTACGCCAGGCCCTGTCACGCTTTGTCATCTTTGCCACCGGTGGGGCTGCATTTGCCCTAGCAGCGGCTCGCAATTACCTCGCGTTGCGCCGTCAAGGCCGTACAGTGCGCAAAACCATTGATTGCCTGATTGCAACCTTTTGTCTCATACATGATCATACCCTGCTCCATAATGACAGGGACTTTGATCCTTTTGCAAGGTTCTTAGGACTGTCAGTCGTCAAAACCTGAAGGAACCCTATGCGCTATCGGCTGCTTGCCCTGGATGTGGACGGCACACTCCTCGACCCGGCTGGCGCAACTGCGCTCGACCGTGCGCGATGCGGTCATCGCTGTGCAGCAGCGTGGCCTGCGCGTGGTCCTGTGTACCGGTCGACGCTTCCGCACCGCCCTGCCGCTGGCGCAGGCCCTGCAGCTCGATGGGCCGCTGGTAGCACACAACGGCGCCCTGGTGAAAGATGTGACATCGGGCCAGACGCTGCAACGCCAGTACATGGCGGCCGGGATGTATCGGCAGGCGCAGTTACTGCTGCGCCAACTGAGTACCCCCATGGCATATATCGATGCCTTCCATGAGAACGTCGACATTATCACCGAGCCTGTGGAACGGGCGCATCCCTTCCAGCGCGAGTATCTGCAGGACAATCTGACGCACTGCCGCATTGTCGACGCTATCGACACCCCACCTGCCCAGGGCGTGGTGCTGATGAGCATCATGGCGGATGGCGCCGGCCTGCGGACACTGCGCCCGGTCGTGGAACAGGCCCTGGGCAGCCAGGCACACGTGCATTTCTTGCTCAACAAGAACTACCAGGGGTATATCCTGGAAATTGTCCAGGCCGGGGTGTCGAAGTGGCAGGGCTTACAGTACATCGCGGTCCAGGCGGGCATCGCTCCGGAAGAGATTATCGCCGTCGGGGATGATCACAACGACCTGGACATGATCCGCTCTGCCGGTTTGGGCATTGCTATGGGGAACGCCATAGCGGAGGTACAAGCGGCGGCTGATGTCGTGACCGGCAGCAATGCTGAGGACGGCCTGGTGCAGGCTATCGAGCGCTTTGTGCTGCGCTCCTGAGACGAGTCAGCGTCAAGAGAAGGGCGATGATCTACGGCATCGGTATTGACCTGATCGAGATCGAGCGCATGCAGCGCGCCATCACCCGTACCGGTGCACGCCTGCTCGAGCGCTTGTACACTGACGCCGAGCAAGCCTACTGCCGCACACAACATCCACCCTATGCCTGCTATGCGGCGCGTTTCGCCGCCAAGGAAGCTTTACTGAAAGCTCTCGGCACAGGTTTGCGTCAGCATATGCGCTGGCGCGATATCGAAGTATGGCGCGACGCTCTGGGCAAACCGAGCCTGCGCCTCTACGGCTATCTGCGTGAACGCTGTGCTGCTGAAGACATTCGGCACATCCACCTGTCGCTGTCACACAGTGCGACCTGTGCCATAGCGCAGGTCATCCTGAACGCGAGTGCTGCGCACCGCAAGTGTCGCCGGTTGGCGGAGGGGGCACTGTACTAAGGACCGATACTGCATAAGGAGGCCCATGGGAACCTGGCCATCGCCCACCACGCCGATTGACGAGCTGCCCTTCACCTTCGTAGACGTTGAAACTACCGGACTCGACCCGGCGACTGGGGATCGCGTCTGTGAGATTGCGCTGTTACGCGTACGCGGCGACCAGGAAATCGCCCGCTTCGAATCGCTGGTGCACCCGCAGCGGCCCATGGGCCTCGGCGCTATGGCGGTCAATGGTATTACCGACGCGATGCTGGTAGACGCGCCCCTTTTTGCCGCCCTCCTGCCACAGGTACACGCCTTACTCCAGGACGCTGTACTGGTGGCGCACAATGCGCGTTTTGACGTGGGTTTCTTGCGCCATGAATGGCAGATCGCCGGCCACACATTGCCGTCCATGGCTGTGGTGGATACGCTGGCCCTGGCGCAGGCGCGCTATCGCTTTCGCCACAATAGTCTGGGGGCGATTGCCAGCGAACTCGGGATTCATCCCAACCTCGCTGCATCGGGCCATGGCCGATGTGCGCACTACCTGGCAGGTATGGCAACGCTTTATGGCCGCTATGCGTGAGGAAGGACCGGTCACCCTGGCGCACGTGATGTACCCCAACAGTCGGCGCTCCATCGCCGAACTGACCGCCATGATTACGGCCCTCCAGGACGCCCTGCCCACCGGCAAACCCCTGCACTTGCGCTATCAACCGGACAAAGCCCCTGAAACGGTGCGGGTCGTGCAGCCACTCGAAGTCTACTATGAGCACGGCCATGGCTATGTCCGCGCCTTCTGCCACCTGCGCCAGGAGGAGAGACATTTTCGCTTTGACCGCATTGCTGAACTTAGAGTCCTGCGCGAGGACTGAGCGTCAGGCTGCTGAGCGGCACCATAGCCGCCGCTGCGCCGCTCGATCTGCCGCTCAGCGCACTGAATATGCTGCTCGACGTCGGCACTGCAGGCCGGCGCCTGCCCAAAGACCTTCTGCCAGATCTCTTGACTCTCCATGCACAGATAGAGCCCGGTGTCTGCCGTGTGGCGCCGTATCCAGCCGAGCATTTTAGCGTACATGTCGGTACGCAGTGGTTTGAAGTAGCGCATCTTGCCGTCAGTGCCGGGGAACAGCTCAGCATACATCAGACGGCTCCTGGGAAAGCGCTCACGCACCACGTCCTTGAGCGCGGGAGGAAAGCGCAGGCTGCCCATGCTCATGTAGGTCACGTCCGCTGGCGCGAGCGCGCTGAAGACCTGCGCGACAAACGGCTCGTAATCGGCCTCCCAGCCAGGATAGTAGAGCAGCGGGTCAAAGTGCAGCCCGATCTTGTAGCCAGCCGCCCGACAGCGCTGGGCCGCCCGGAGCCGGGCTGCGAGCGAGGCGGTCTTGTGCTCCTCACGCTGCACCACGGCTTCCGGATTGATCGACCAGGAGACCATGACACGGCCTTGGGGATCGAGATCAAGCAGCCCATCGACCAGATCGCTCTTGGTCTTGAACTCGAACAGGACGTTGGGAAACTGCCGCACAAAGGGCACCAGCAGGCGGGCAAAGCCGGTCAGCGGATCGAGCGACAGACTATCACTAAACTCCCCTGAGCCAATGCGCACGAGTTGCTGCGGATGCGCCTGGAGGAACGTGCCCAGCTCGTCGAAGAGCTGCTCGACATTGGCATAGACGGTCAGATACGGCGCATTGACGTAGCTCTGCAGATAACAGTACGTGCAATCGTAGTTACAGTTGTAGACCGTATCGATCACCATGTAGCCGCAGCACAGTTGTCCCTGCGTCTGGCGACTCGTCGCCCCTGGGCAGGCGCGCAGGAAGCGCCCTTTCTGTGCCGTGAGGTATAAGTGCCGCTTGGCCGACGTCATCAGCGCTGCCTGGTTGACTGGCGGCTGTACCGGTGGCAGTCCGTCGATGACCTCAGTGGGCACATCTGGCAGATGGCGTAGCACATTGGCGGTTATGGGGCTGTCGAGCACGGCGCGATCGATCCACACCTGACGCGGTCGCCAGGGGACGACCGACCTGGGGCTGTCAGAGGGGGCTGATGCGCTCGTCATCGTGTGGAGACCTCCATGCTTGTCCGTCCTCAAGGGTAGTCGCAGAGGGATACCGGCACACGCGTACAGGCGGAACATACACGAGCTTGCCCAAGATTACAAGACGTACTCGTAGGCTGAAGCTTGTGCTAGAGCAACTCTAGCAGCTCGTCGAGGGCCTCGTGCCCAGCGGCGTCGAGGAGGCGTTGGGCGTAGTGCTGGAGTTCCTGGCGCTGACCAAAGCTCAGCGTGACCTGGTACTGCTGACCCTCGAAGTAGGGAGGTGGGCGGAGGCTGATCTGGGGTGGGAGCCGTAGGCGCCGTACGGCTGCCTGAAAACGTTGCTCGTAGGCGCTGAACTGCGGGTACCGCGCCTGGCGCAGCAGGCGGCGCACGTTGTCCAGCTTCTGCGGCCCCGAGAGCTGCGGATCAGCCAGCACGCCTGGCACGCCGAGGTCGTGCAGCAGGGCCGCCGGGTGGCAAGCGTCGCGCTGGCATAGTTCATCGATATAGACGGCACATTCCCGGGCGCGGTTTTGTCCGACTTTGAGACCCGTAAAGAGTGCTAGCAGCACCTGATGGTCCTCTGCAGCATGTGCCCCAATCCACAGCGCCGTCTCGAGGGGCAGCGCGCCCTCCACCACGGCGGCCTGGAGGGCATCCTCTAGCATCGCGAGTGTACAGTAAGCCTCCAGGGTGTCGGCGCGTGGTGGCAGGTTCAGCAGAGGCAAAAACTCCTGCAGCAGCGTGGTCGGCTGATAGTGCAAATCCTGCCGCAGGCGCACGAGTAGCCGGGCTTTTTCCACCGCGTTGAGCGCCCGACAACCGAGGTTGTCGTGCAGTGCCAGGAGCATGGCCTGCTGTGCAGAGAGTTCAGTCGCACTGTATACCAGCGCCGGCACGCTCGTGCGCCCGGTCTGCTGACAGGCCAGCAGGCGCTTGGAGCCGCACACAACCTGCAAGCGGGCCTGATCAGACAGCTGGCGTAGATGCAGGGGGGTCAGCACGCCGACATGGGTGACGGAACGCTGCAGCGCGTGCATCTCCGGACGGTAGGTCACGATAAACGTGCGATCATCGAGGGCGATCTCATGCAAAGGCACGTGGCGGAAGATGGGTCCCATACGCTGACTCACGAGGCTTCAAAGACGTGGGATAGCTCGGCCCACTGCTGCCTGTAGTGCTGGGTCTTGGCACTGTAAGTCGCCCAGCGCGCCTCGTGCTGGCGCTTCTGGGCCCCCTGGGCCACAACGCGGCATTTCTGGACGAGATGCGTGAGCACAGCGTGGCGCTGAGCCGGGGTCAGGGGCGCTGTTAAAATTTTTTCCAGGGCTGTGATGCGGTATTGATCGAGCATCGGTATGCAGCGCGACAGCTGGTCGGCATGCCCGCCACGCTTGACAATGAGGCGTTCAGGGAGCAGCCACACCGGTGTAGCCAGGGTCAGACGCAACCACAGATCGTAGTCCTCACAGGCCGGGAGGTTCTCGTCGAAGCCCCCTAAGTGGTTCCACAGGGTACGCCGGAGCATAATCGACGAAGGGCTAATGATGCAGCGTGGCAAGGAGCGCTCAAAGAGCCAGCCGCTGTGCTTGCGATGGATGAGCTTTGGATTGACCCGCACACCATGGCGTATCCAGATTTCGTCCGTGTAGCACGCCTGTGCCTGTGGCTGCTGCTGAAAGAGTGCGACCTGGGCTGCGAGCTTGCCGGGCAGCCACAGGTCGTCAGAGTCCAGAAAGGCCACCAGTGCACCATGCGACGCCGCCACACCGCGGTTGCGCGCAGCACTGACGCCGGCATGGGTTTGCCGGATATAGGTCAGCGCCTGGCCAAATGCCTGCACAACTTCGGGGGTAGCGTCGTGCGAGCCGTCATCCACCACGATCAACTCCAGGTGCGGGTAGATCTGCGCCAGGACGGAAGCAATCGCTTCACCTACCCAGGTAGCACGGTCACATGTTGGGATGACCACACTGACGAGTGGCTGGGGTATAGAGAATGGCATAATGACCTCACTGCTCTCCCTTAAAACCCCTCACCCACGTGAGTGTCCGGCACAAAGCGGGCGAGGGCAATGCCTCAGGGTCGCTCCACCTGGTACAATGCGCCGTCATGTCAGCATGCAGCTGCTGCCGATCTGTGGTCTACCTGGCTGGTTTCAGTATACTCTCGACGAGCTGCAGGGCCGCTGGGGACGCCCAGTTACGATACCCTACGGCACCTCCCAGCACCTGGCCTGCGCGATCGACCAGCACCGTCGTCGGGGTGGCTGGCACCGCCAGCATAGAGGCTACTTTGGCATTGGCGTCCAGCAGGTGCGGAAACGTTAGACGGTGTTTTGCGACATAGGCTTTGACGAGATTTGGCGCTTCTTTGATGTTGATGCCCAGCACCACCAGCCCCTGGTTCTTGTAGCGCTGATGTAGCGCTTCGAGAGCAGCCCGCTCTCGCAGACAATGCGTTCACCAGGTAGTCCAAAAGTTTATGAGTACGACCTGCCCTTTGAACGACCGGAGGGAGACGTTCTGCTCTGCCAGATCCGGCAGACTGACCTCCGGCAGCGAGACATCGCGGGGAAAGCGCTCCAGATCCGCTGCCTCAAAAGGGTCTGCGTCAGCCCCCTGTACACTACGCACATTCCCGGCAAGCCACAAGCACAGTATGACAACCAATCCGAGTACACACTTCTGTTGCATGCGAGTCTTCCCTGTGTCTGGTCACGTGTATCTGGTGCCTTGAGAGCCTGACAGTACGTCCAGTGGCCTCAAGCATAGCCTGGGACACCAGCCCTCGCAAGCGTCTCCAGCCGGCGCGTGACCGCCGTGGGAAGGCGAGCGGCGATGTGGCGCGCCCGCCAGCCTTACTGCAGGTCTGTTTCCAACATGGCCAATATCTCCGCCCCAATGGCATCGGCGAGCAGGAAGCCAGCAGGCGTCAGCCACAGCTGTGACGCGGCCAGTTGCAGCCAGCCAGCCTCCAGCATAGCGTGAAATTTTGGTGTCGACATGAGGAGGTGCAGCTCCGCTGGCTCTAACCGCCCGCCGGCACAGGTCCGCAGTTGCAGCCAGAGGCGCTCATGCCTGGCAGCCTGAGGCTCTAGCGTTTCACTCCCCGCGCAGGGTGCGCGGCCAGACTCCACAGCGGCAAGATAGGTCCGCATAGGCTTGACATTCCAGTGTCGCGAGCCGTTCATCAGCGAGTGGGCTGACAGACCCACGCCGAGATAGTCGGCGCCATGCCAGTAGCCCCAGTTATGGCGCGACCGATAGCCAGGGCGCGCAAAGTTCGATATCTTCATAGTGCTCATACCCCGCTGCGGCCATGGTCTCCATCACCCAGGCATAGGCCCAGGCATCGTCGTCCTCTGTAACAGGCTCTAAACGCCCCTGGTGGTAGCGCCGCGCAAAGCGGGTACCTTCTTCGATGGTCAAAGAGTAGGTCGAGATATGCTCAGGAGCCAGAGCCAGGAGTGTGTGAACGGTGGCTTGCCAGTGCTGAGCGTGAGGCGCCAGGGATACTGAAGATCACATCCATGCTCACGTTGGTAAACCCGGCCCGACGCGCCATGGCATACGCCGCCTCGGCTTCTGCGGCGCTGTGCCAGCGGCCAAGGGTTTTGAGGTCAGCGTCATTAAACGACTGCACGCCGAGGCTCAAACGGTTGATGCCGCGCGCACGGAAGGCGATGAACTTCTGAGCATCAGCCGTCGTGGGATTGGCTTCGAGGGTAATTTCGGCATGCGGGGCAATCCCCAATGTCACCGCAGCGGTGTCGAGTATCTGCTGTACCTGCGCCGGATCGAGGAGACTGGGCGTGCCGCCACCAAAGAATACCGTCTGTAACGGTCCCTTGCCGGCCAGCGACTGCCAGGAACGGAGCTCTGTACAGACCGCCTCAACATAGCGGTCGTACAGGTCCGTGTGTCCGGTCAGGATAGTGAAGGCGCAATATGGGCAGCGCTGCGGGCAAAACGGGATATGCACGTAGAGGCCAAAGGCCGGTGGTGAGGAGGTCATGTGTCAAGCTTCAGCGCCGCTAAAAATGCTTCCTGGGGAATTTCGACTTTCCCCAATTGTTTCATGCGCTTCTTGCCTTCCTTCTGCCTACTGAGCAGCTTGCGTTTGCGCGTGATATCGCCGCCGTAACATTTGGCGACGACATTCTTGCGGAAGGCCCGCACCACTTCCCGAGCGATCACGCGACTGCCAATGGAGGCCTGAATAATCACCTCGAACATCTGCCGTGGGATGAGGTCTTTCAGCTTATGGCACAGCTCGCGGCCCCACTCGTAGGCCTTATCGCGATGGATGATGGCCGACAGAGCGTCCGTGGGATCGCCGTTGATGAGAATATCGAGCTTCACCAGATCCGCAGGGCGCATGGCTTTGGGCTCGTAGTCGAACGAGGCATAGCCACGCGAGACCGATTTCAGCCGGTCGTAGAAGTCGGTGACAATCTCGGCCAGCGGCAGCTCGTAGTGCAGCAGCGCCCGGCTGGCGTTGAGGTACTCGGTATTGAGATAGATGCCGCGCCGCTCGTTGAACAGCTGCATAATGCTACCGATATATTCGGCTGGCACCAGCACCTGGGCTGACAGGATAGGCTCACGAATTTCCAGCGTGTCATTGGCCGCTGGCAAGGCTGCCGGGTTCTCGACCTCGACCACGCTGCCATCATGCCTGACCACCTCATAGCGCACGTTCGGCACTGTGGTAATGATTTCGATGTTGTGCTCGCGTTCGAGACGCTCCTGGACGATCTCCATGTGCAGCAATCCCAGGTAGCCACAACGGAAGCCAAATCCAAGCGCCGCCGAAGTTTCCGGCTCAAACGAAAAGGCCGCGTCGTTGAGGCGCAGACGCTCCATGGCGTGGCGGAGCCCGTCATAGTCCTCGGAATCAACTGGGTAGAGGCCACTGAAGACCATGGGCTTGAGGGGACGGTACCCCGGCAGGGGCGTCACGTGCTGCGCGCGCTGCGCCTCAACCACTGTGTCGCCAACACGTGCGTCCGTAATGACGCGTACCCCGGCAATCAGGTAGCCCACCTCGCCAGCACTCAGCGTCTCTGTCTCCAACCGCTGCAAGCGCAAGATCCCCACTTCCTCGACCTCGTACTCGCGGCCGGCGGCATAGAAACGCACCTTCAGGCCCTTGCGCAGGGTGCCATCGACCACACGCACAAAACAGATGACGCCGCGATAATGGTCGTAGAGCGAATCAAAGATGAGGGCCCGTAGAGGGGAGTCACTCGCTCCCGACGGCGGTGGGATACGCGTGACAATGGCCTCCAAAACTTCCTCGACGCCAATACCCTGCTTGGCACTTACCAGCAGCATGTCGTCCGCCGTGCCGCCCATGAGATCAATGACCTGGCGTTGCACGTCGTCTACCTGAGCTGCCGGCATGTCAATCTTATTCAGGATTGGAATAATGGCCAGGTCGTGCTCCATAGCGAGTAGGAGATTGCTCACCGTCTGGGCTTCGACCCCTTGTGTGGTATCGACCACCAGTAGCGCGCCTTCGCACGCCGCCAGACTGCGCGACACTTCGTACGTAAAATCCACATGCCCGGGTGTATCGATAAGATTGAGCACGTATTCCTGGCCATCTTTTGCCCGGTAGTGCATACGCACGGCGTGTGCCTTGATGGTGATGCCACGCTCGCGCTCCAGGTCCATGTTGTCCAGCACCTGCGCTTGCATCTGCTGCGGCGACAGCGTCGCGGTCAGTTCTAAGAGACGATCGGCCAGGGTGGATTTCCCGTGATCGATATGGGCGATGATACAGAAATTGCGAATATGTGAAACGTCCATGCATGATCCCGTATGTGATGTCTTCCCTCTCCACGGCGCTCGGGTAGGGTTGCTTTCAGAAACAGTATACCAGCCCTCAGCGTTCCTCTGTGCCTTGTGGCAGCATCGATATCTGGCGGTGAGAAGGTAAGACGATATGGCAGGGACAAAGTTCTCTTGTGGGAAATCATAGCCTGTAGCGGCTCAATGAGCAACTCTTAGACTTTACCGTACTATGGGCATGGCATATCTTACTTCGCCTGGATCAGGGTATCGAGATATGTCTGGGCATCCACTCATGGTTCGCTCATTTTCAGGGCGGTTGGTAAAAATCAGCACACAGCCGCGTGTAGATGTCAACGGGCAAGTCCAGCAGCGCCAGAATGCGCTGTTGCAAGGAGGAGAGGGGCGTGAGTGATACCGCCGGCACCGCCCTTCCTGAATAACGGTCAGTGTTAGCCCCCACACGCTGTCCGCACATGGCGACGAGCCAGTCTTTAACGGTTCTCCCCACGGAGCCTGGCGAGTTCCGTACGCAGGCGCGTCAGTTAAGATATAGTCTACGCCGCGCAATTCATCCGTTTTTTCATAAAACTGCTCTTCGGTTTCAATCAAATACACTTTCATGCCAAATGAACCATGACCTTCTTTAATGATCATCGGTAATCCGAGGCGTTCCAGAACTTGTTCATAGTAGCCGGAATCTTTGATTGTGAAATTCGGATATACTTTTGGTGCAATAATCGTTTCTGGCATTGGAATCCTTGTTTCGAAAGTTCGAGATATTGTTTCGCTTTGTTATCACATGTTTCAATCACATCGGGATCATTGAAAACAGGAATACCTGCGTTTTTTAGAAAATTTGCGAGTAAAATATCTTTATCTAAAAAGACAACGAAATCGGGACGGTTTTCCAGTATCCTATCCAAATTCATCATCACTTCATAATTTTTCTTAAGTTCGGGCTTGACACGCCTGCGCGTTCCGCCGCTTCTTTCAACAATTCTGCCTGATCTTTGAATTTATCACTTGTCAAACTTCCATTATAAATTACCCAACAACTGTGCATGAAGAACCCTCCGGCCATGATATACTTTTTCTAACTAGATTTTAGCATACGGAGGGATAATTTTGATTCCAAAAATGAATGAATATAAAAAACGATGGGGAATTGAGAGTGATGATTCGATTAAACCGGGTTTGGAGGCAGTGCAGAAAGCGCTTGTAAAAGTAGGGAATCCGGAAAAGAAATTGCAAATCATTCATGTAGCAGGGACGAATGGAAAAGGTCGACAATTGCGTTCATGGAAGCAATTTTAAAAGAACATGGTTTTTCGACAGGTGTTTTTTCTTCGCCTGCTATCATCGATATACATGATCAGATTCGTATCAATGGCGAATCGATAACAGAAGAGGAACTGGATAAATCATTTCACACGATGAAGGAAGCAGGATTGAGTGGGTTACTGACAGATTTTGAATTGTTACTGTTGCTGCATTTATAACATTTAGACGGTTAGCGCCTGATTATATATTACTGGAAACAGGAATGGGCGGGATTACTGGACAGTACGAATGTCGTCACGCCACTCGTTTCGGTTATCACACTATTGCGCTCGATCATACTGCTTTTCTAGGGACGACAATCGCGCAAGTTGCGGAGCAAAAGGCAGGCATTATAAAAGAGGGGACGTTCCAGTCGTTACAGGACCATTGCCTGAAGAAGCGCTTAAGCTGTCGTCCGTGAATGTTGCAAATGGGAAAGGGAGTCCATGTTTCATTTATAGTGGAGCATTTTAGGATGGATGAAAATAAATTTAAAGGAATTGAAACGTTTCAATTGGCTGGACAGGAAGATGAAAGGTGCCCATCAAGGTGTGAATGCCGCAGTTGCGATTGAAGCATTGCTGGTTGCAGGTATTCAGCTTATGGAACAATCCGTAGGACAAGGCAGTAGCGACAGCACAGCTTGCACACCGTTTCGAGGAGATTTCGCCGGGGGTATATATGGACGGGGCGCATAATCCAGCAGCCGCAAAAGTGTTGGCGGATACGATTCGTTCAGAGTTCCCTGGCGAAAAAGTGGACTTCGTGATCGGAATGTTGAAAGGGAAAGACATCGAGAATACGCTTAATGAATTGATACCTGTAGCTGCTTCGTTCACATTTCTAAGTTTTCCTCATCCGCAGGCGGCTTCTGGGGAGGAAATGATGGGCTATTGTCATCATCAAGTGAAAAAAGTGATAAATGATTATTGATCGTATGATACTGCTAGAAGAAGAAAATGACAGAAAGAAGATAGTCACGGGTTCATTATATTTGATTGCCGGTCTTGCGGATTAAGTGAAATAATTAATTATTCAAACAAATATAAACCACTTAAAGTTAAATGCACATAATGAAAAATTCTTTTAAAAAGACCGCTCGCTCGGTCTTTTTTGTATTAAGAGCCGCTTGAACATAAATGGATAGTGACAAATTGGTTGTAGTTTATGATAATAGTAGTAGAGTATGATTTTTATCTAGTAAGTTTATGAATTTAGTAATAGTATATGAGTAATTAGTAATGAAAAGTGTAATAGAATCATCACAGTTGGGGGGACGGATTGTTGAAATACCTCATTTTATGTTTGATTGCCGTTATTGTCTTTCCTTTGCTGTTTTTTTCCGTTTACCGAAAGAAAGTCAAGAAGTGGATTTCCACCGCTATCGTTTACGGATTTTTAATCGCGGTCGTTGGACTTGTTTTGCAAGATAGATTTGAACCCCTTTTCGTTGTGCTGGTTCTATTCGGCCTTACGTTCGTGTTTTCGGTTTTGTTGGATAGGCAATCCAAACGGGTTGAGCAGACTGTTGTCGAAAGGCCCATGGTGGAAAAAGCTTCATCAGTGAATACTAATTTGCCTCATGGTGCGGTCAATAAGAAGAGGCTGCCAGGAAAGAGGACTGCAGGAAGGAGGCGGGTCGATGGTGAATAAAGGGTTTCTGAATACATTTATCGCAGTCCTGGCTGCTACGCTCTTTTTTTATGGAGTATCGACTTTCGGGACGATTGCTTTCGGTAACGCATTGACAAAAGATTTTGGTGATCAGACGTATGCGGGGCCGTTCGATATTTCGGGGGAAAAAGGTCCAGGGGCAGTAGAGATGCTCAAATCTGATTTCACCGTATTTCAATCGGATTTTGCAGTCGATCTGGTGTTTCAGGATGCGGTTGCGGAATTGCCAATCGAATTGGTGTTATTTGATGCCGAACAGACGGTTGAACAAGCGAATTCGGGAGAGGAAAATCCGATTGTCGCGACTGTTTCTGTCGATGGGCTACGGACAATCCTTTCTCGTCAGTTTTCCCCGCTGCAGTTCTCGGATGAGAGTGTCGAAGCCATCGCATCGGGAATCGAGCAAGAGTTGGGTACTGGCATCATGCCGCTTACTGTCCATCTGACGGATTATGTGGACCGTTCGGAATTTACGGAAACGGAAATCGCTTCTTCATCGATTGAAATTAAAGAATTGTCCAGTTCCTCCAGGAAGGCGATACAGGCTTTGGATGGCACTGAATTCTCCTCTTTTTCTTCTTTTTCATTACTTGAACAAATCAGCGAATCTGATATCGGGCCTATTTCCGATAGGGAATTGACGATACTTGCGTCTGTCCTCTATGCGACGATTTTGGAGACGAACTTTGAAGTGGATGAACGAAATATCGGAAGCGAATTATCTCCCTTTGTGGAACCGGGATTCGAGGCGGCAATCAATCAACAGCTCGGACTGAACTTCATTTTTACGAATCCGAATAAGACGGCATTCACATTGCATCTGAAATTCACAGGTGAGTCGATTCATGCCTCAATTACAGGAATGCCTTTACTGTATCAGTATGAACCGTATATCGGGCAATCGGAAACATATGAACCGAAAACCGTCCGGCAGTTCAGCGCATTCGTGCCGGACGGTCAAGTGCGTGTGGAAGATGAGGGACGGAATGGGATGGAAGTATCGGTACACCGGCTCATCTCCCATGAAGGATCGACACTGAATGACGAAGTGATTTCCACGGATTTCTATGCACCGATGCCTAAAATCGAGCTATATCCATTGAAAAAGGAAAGCCAACAGACTTCCGATAGTATGAATGAAGGAAGCGGGGATGTACCGCAAGAAAACGAAGACCTTTCTGAATCGTCCAATCCGGAAACTACTCCGGATAATCAAGATGAAAATGAAGGTTGAACAACATGATCAACGCGCCCGACGGCGACTACTACACTGCTGGCGGCTGGAATCACTACGGGCAGCATGTCGTCGACATGCAGAACGCCTTGATCAGTTCCCAGGGTAATCCGGGTAGCATCAGCACCACCGGCGATATGGTGGGGCAGCCGGTCTATCTGCTCGGCTCGGTGGACCCGGTGACCGGACGGGGCCCGTTTCCGGCCCGATGATGGTCGACCTGGACCCCACCGCCACAAACACCACCCAGATATTCGTTGGCGGTCTGCAAATTGGCGGTAACAGCGACATCCAATTGCTGATTCGTGCGAACACGGTCTGCAGCAGCCTGGATGTCAAAATGCGGGTGTTGGAGCCAGAGGAGATGGATGCGCCGGGGTCTTTCCGCCTCAGCGGCACGTTTCAGCTGACCTTTCCCCTGAGCAGCATTGTCAGCTGGAACCAGAACAGCGGTGGCCTGCGATCGATCATCCAGGCGCCGGGTGCGACAGGCATCGTCCTGCGTCTTGTCATGTTTGAGATGTGCCCCACGATGACCACCGAACAACTGGATGCCGACTACGCCGCCGGCAGGTACACGCCCAACCCGAGCATCGGCAGGGTCATCGGTACACTGGCCCCGGCCTTCGCCGACGAGCCGCTGAACTGCCAGCCGGGCCGGCAACTGGTCAACCAGAGCACCAAGAGCACTGGCTATGCCGACCTGGGCGACAGCGGCATCCTGAGCATCGACATGGTGAACGTCATCCCGAAGCAAACCTTCAGGGCTGTCAGAGACGACATCACCAGCCCCATCGGGCCCAACGCGGATTACGGTCTCGTCACCATCTCTGCAGGCACAACCACCCTGACCACCCTCGACCCGGCAACCAGTCCGTTATTCAACTACTACGTGTATGGCGGCATCGTCGACCTGCCCCTGAGTACCAGCCAACAGGAAGCGGCGCGGACCAACGAACTGGCCATCACCGCACCCGACGAAGTTGCCGAAACCACGCTAAACGCAATCGAATCGACCTATCGGGGTATGCCGATCAGCGCAACGTTTATCTGGAGGACTACCCCAATGGCCTGTCGATCACCCTGCAGGTAAGGTGTCTGGGCGGCCCGGTCCCCAGAGCCACCGAAATCGACCTGAAAGCCAGTCCACCTGCGGTATACAAAAATCCGCAGTACTGGAATTTCCTCGAGTTTCCGGCCTCGCTGACCGTAGAACCCGGGCAGCTCGCAGTCAGTTTCCCTGTCACCGTCAAACCGGGTACTGCCGCCCAAGCGGGCTTTGTCGCGCTGACCTACGCGATCAACGGCTTTAAAAACGGTGGCTACTTCACCAGCTTTCGCAAATACGCACAGACCGACTTCGGCATCCCCGCGGGCACCACCATCACCTGGGAGCTGATGTACCCGAACGTCTTGCGTTTTCACTACCTGGCCTTCCCCGCCATGTCGCGCTACATCCCGCTCAATCAGCCCGACGCGGTCATGGGCGCCAAGAACCCCATTCTCGCCCGCACCTCGGACGCCTACAAAGGCACCACCCTGTTCATGCCCGTGGTGCGCTCGATGTCGCCCTGCCAGCGAGCACTGCTGAGGGCCTATCTCACCGGTGAACCGTGGCAGCCGCCGCAGTAGCCGCGTCCATCCCTTGTCCATGGAGAGAGCCTTATGCCCGTTCCCGTTCATATTCCGGCGCGACCCACTGAAACGCTGCGCCCGAGCACCATCATCGCCGAGGGTCTGCTGAACCCTCGGGGCCTTTGTGTGCAGGCCGATGGCAGCCTGCTGCTGACCGAAGCCGGCTCGGGCCTGCCGGAACCAGCCCTTCAGCGGCCGTATCAGTCGACTGCGACCGGATCCGCACAGCCCCGGCGCCTACCTGCCCCGCGAAATACTGGCGCAAGGTTTTCGCGCCATGAACATGCAGGCCCGCATGCTGCGCGATGAAATCATGGGGCTTTCGGACATCGCCTGCGGTGACGGACGCTGCCTGGTCAGCCAGACCGATTATGTCGAGGGCTCCAAACTGCTGGACCTGCAATACACCCCTCCCGAGCCGGTGTTTCACAGCCGTGGCAATCTGAATGCGCTGTGTTATCACCCGACCCGCCGCAGCTGGCTGGCGGTCAAACCCGATACCAATCAGTTGGTAGAGTTCATCACCGGACAGGAGGAGCGCGTGCTGGTTCAGTTGCCCGAACTGGGCCAGGGCCAGGAAGCCGTCCCCGTGACCCTGGTGTACGAACCGGCGACAGACGCCGTGCTGATCAGCCTGTTCTCCGGAGAGCTGCAGGGCGACCCTGCGCGCAAGGGCATCGACTTTGCCGATAAGGCAGGCCAGGTCATTCGGGTCTGGCCCGACAGCGGGCAGATCGAGGTGCTGATTCATGGCCTGCAACTGCCCACCGGACTGGCGCTGTGTCCGAAGGGGAATGTACTGGCGACCTACAACGAAGACCTCAGCTACAACGCCATCGGCAAGGACATCAGCTGCAACCTCGGTTCGCTGAACATCGCCCTCACGATGGACTCGCCCGACTTCGGCAAGACCGTCGAGACCGCGATCCGCGGCCTCACCTCGGTGTCGAACCAGAGCCACATCACGTCGGTGCGCTCGATCGAAGACGGCAACGACAAGTCGCACGCCATCGGCCTCGGCCAGATGAATCTGCACGGCTACCTCGCCCGCGAGCGCATCTTCTACGGCAGCGAAGAGGGCATCGACTTCACGAACATCTACTTCTACACGGTGCTCTTCCACGCGCTGCGCGCCTCGAACGCGATCTCGATCGAGCGCGGCGAGACCTTCGACGGCTTCGAGGACTCGAAGTACGCGTCGGGCGAATTCTTCGAGAAGTACACGGATGCCCCGTGGGTGCCCGCCACCGCGAAGGTCACGCAGCTCTTCGCCGACGCCGGCGTGCACATCCCGACGCAGGAGGACTGGCGCGAGCTCGCGGCATCCGTGAAGGAACACGGCATCTACAACCAGAACCTGCAGGCCGTGCCGCCCACCGGGTCGATCTCGTACATCAACAACTCGACGGCGTCGATCCACCCGATCGCGTCGAAGATCGAGATCCGCAAGGAAGGCAAGCTCGGTCGCGTGTACTACCCGGCGGCGTTCATGACGAACGACAACCTCGAGTACTACCAGGACGCCTACGAGATCGGCTACGAGAAGGTCATCGACACGTACGCCGCGGCGACGCAGCACGTCGACCAGGGCCTCTCGCTCACGCTGTTCTTCAAGGACACGGCCACGACCCGCGACATCAACCGGGCGCAGATCTACGCGTGGAAGAAGGGGATCAAGACGATCTACTACATCCGCCTGCGCCAGATGGCCCTTGAGGGCACGGAGCTGGATATGTGCGTCGTGCATGCTCTGACCCCGCTGGTCGAGTAGGCGCGAAGGCCGTATCGAGACCCGCGACGCCAGCCGCGACATCCGCCCGAGACATCCGCTCAGAAGGATAACAGAAAATGACGCTCACAGACCCGGTGAATTCCGCCAACAACGACCCGGCACACTCCGGCGGCAAGCTGAAGCTGGTCAGCCACGTCAACGCGATCAACTGGAACAAGATCCAGGACGACAAGGACGTCGAGGTCTGGAACCGTCTCGTCAACAACTTCTGGCTGCCCGAGAAGGTGCCGCTGTCGAACGACATCCAGTCGTGGAACACGCTGACGCCCGACGAGCAGACGCTCACGATGCGCGTGTTCACCGGCCTCACCCTGCTCGACACGATCCAGGGCACGGTCGGCGCGGTCTCGCTCATCCCCGACTCGCTGACGCCCCACGAGGAGGCGGTGTACACCAACATCGCATTCATGGAGTCGGTGCACGCGAAGAGCTACTCGTCGATCTTCTCGACGCTGTGCTCGACGAAGGACATCGACGAGGCGTTCCGCTGGTCGGTCGAGAACGAGAACCTGCAGAAGAAGGCTGCGATCGTCATGGAGTACTACCGTGGCGACGAGCCGCTGAAGCGCAAGGTGGCCTCGACGCTGCTCGAGTCGTTCCTCTTCTACTCGGGCTTCTACCTGCCGATGTACTGGTCGTCGCGGGCGAAGCTCACCAACACGGCCGACCTCATCCGCCTCATCATCCGCGACGAGGCCGTGCACGGGTACTACATCGGCTACAAGTACCAGAAGGGACTCGAGCTGGTCGACCAGGCCAAGCGCGACGACCTGAAGGACTACACGTTCTCGCTGCTCTACGAGCTGTACGACAACGAGGTGCAGTACACGCAAGACCTCTACGACGGCGTCGGCCTCACCGAAGACGTCAAGAAGTTCCTGCACTACAACGCGAACAAGGCCCTCATGAACCTCGGCTACGAGCCGATGTTCCCGAAGACCGTCACCGACGTGAACCCGGCGATCCTCTCGGCGCTCTCGCCGAACGCCGACGAGAACCACGACTTCTTCTCGGGGTCGGGCTCGTCGTACGTGATCGGCAAGGCCGTGAACACCGAGGACGAGGACTGGGACTTCTAGTCGGCTCGCATGACCTCACCATTCAGCCTTGAAGGCAAGACCGCGCTGGTCACCGGAGGCAACCAGGGTCTCGGGAAGGCGTTCGCATTCGGGCTCGCCGAAGCCGGTGCACGCGTCGCCATCGCCGGACGCAGCGAGCAGCGCAACGCGGCGGTCGTCGCCGAAGCCGGTCGCGCGGGCCATGAGTTTCTCGCTATCGCTGCCGACGTCACCGATGACGCGCAGGTCGCGGAGATGATGGGCTCCGCGATCGATGGCCTCGGCCGGGTCGACGTGTGGGTCAACAACGCCGGAACGTGCTTCCACAACCCGTCGTTCGACGTGACCGGCAAGGAGTGGGATGCGGTCTGGGACCTGAACGTCCGGGCGTCGTGGAAGGCCAGCATCGCCGCTGGAACGCACATGCGTGAACTCGGCGGCGGCTCCATCGTCAACATCGGAAGCATGTCCGGGTTGATCGTCAACCGTCCCCAATGGAGCCGGCCTACAACGCCTCGAAGGCAGCGGTGCACCACCTCACGAGTCGCTGCCGTCGAATGGGCGCCGTACAACATCCGCGTGAACGCCGTCGCGCCCGGCTACGTCAAGACCGAGATGGCGCTGGTCGACCGACCCGAGTTCCAGCGGTACTGGGTCGAAGATGCGCCCCAGCAGCGCTTCGCGGTACCGGAGGAGATCGCACCCAGCGTCGTGTTCCTTGCGAGTGACGCGTCCTCGTTCGTGACCGGCTCGATCCTCGTCGTCGACGGTGGCTACACCGCCGTCTGACGACGCGGGCATCCTCACGCGGTGACGGAGAAAGGAGTCGTGGCCCTGCGCAGGCCGT
>CAVXYF010000021.1:0-20520 GCA_963765835.1 uncultured Acidobacteriota bacterium
TTCCATTCTGGATGAGGCGACGTTTCGTCTCCGCGTTGTAATTCGGCATCTTCGAGTCGGCTGACATCGGGAGAAACTCCCCGCCGTCCTGGGCTTGAGCGATCGGCTTGTGGTCCGCGTAGGCCTTCCGGACGCCGTTGACGGTGTAGAAGAACTCGACGTCCCGGGAGCCGCGGACGGTGATCTTGTCGAGATCGATGCTCGAGACAGCGACGGTCGCCATCTGGCCGATGGGGTGACCTGAATGCTCAGACCCTCGGCGGCAGTGACGATGCGGAAATCCTCGGGGACTTCGATCTGGGCCACACCCCGCTGGAACTTGCCGCGACCCCGGAAATACGTTCCCGACTCGGGGCCTTCCGTGACACGTAACGAATGATCTTCGCCGCGTCGGTGGGATGCGGTTCGACGAAGTATTTCGCTCCGTTCCCGCCGTAGTCGCCGGTGGAGGCAAAGAAGGCGTAGTCGTTTCCGAAATCGGTCGCGATCCAGGAGAAGCTCAACACGGCGGCGGCAGGGCTGTATCGGAGAAAGAGCCCGGCAGTGTCGTGGAAAGTCCCACGACCCCGAATCCTGCTGCGGACTCGCCGAGGACTCCCATATCGTGCAACAGTTGGCGCTCGGGGCAGTCCACTCTGCCCCAAGCCCTAGACGCCGGCCGCCTCGGGACTCACGCTCGAGCTGCGTCCCAGGACGCCGTCCGTCCGACCAGACAATCCGAACGCAGTTCCCAGGACTCCCGCGGTCCCGTTACCCGTTGGATTCGCCCGGCCGACCCCCCCAGCTGTCACTGGTGCCGGCATAGCTGTTTGTGATTATCCCCGCGCCGAACGTCCCGCTGTTGCTCGTTTCCCACTGGAAAGGGATACCGGCTTCGAAGGACTGCGGACCGAAGTAGCCGTTGACGTCCATGATGATGTGCGTGCTTCCGCTGACGTTGACTTCCATCTGCTCGCCCCACCCAGCGGCACGATCGCCGCGTTGGAGAGGACCTGGTTCGGCCCGTACGTCATGATCGCGGTCGGCGGGGGGGCCTGGCCCGTCGGCCAGGAGAGAAGGAATGAGCCCGCCGGGATCCCGGGGGCGGACACGACGGTGAAGTTCACCGAGATCGCGGCGGTGTCGGCGGGGATGCCGCAGATTCCGGTGAGATCCCAGGTGCGCTGGGCGCTGTTCCCGAAGATGCCGCCCGTGATCGGAGCGCCGCCCCGGGTGTCCGCGACGCGGCAGGGCTGGATCGCGACGAACGGGTGCGCGAAGCTGATGTCGTTCATGGTGGTGAGTCCGCCCCGGGACGACTCGGCGCGGTAGGGCGGGACGGTCCAGTTGTTCAGCGGAACGTCGACGGCGAGAAGAGCGCCAGAGGCAAGAAGCAGGAGAGCGACTGCGAAACCCGTGATTTTCGACGACTTCATTCGAATAACTCCTTAACGTCTCCCAATTTCTGACTCCTGAAAGCCGGAAATCTCTGTGCCTCCGCCTCCTTTCGATCCGGTTGTGATTTGTGGGGGAGCAGGCTGCCGCCTCTGCGGATGAGACCGCGCCCTGTACACCTTCTTGCCACGGAATCGATGGCCGCCTCCTCCCCCAGGTCCGCAGGCCGCCGGAATGGGCCGATCGTAATCCTCCCGGCGGCTTGAATCAACGGACGATTGCGCGGGGGAGTGTGACGAACGTCACGGAGCGGGTCTCCCGGACGCTAGGCCGACGGGTCTACGAGCTCGAGTCGCGTCCGGCCTGGAGCAGGGCGACGTCGGCGTCCACCATCATACGGACGAGCTCGGCAAAGCTGACTTTCGGCGTCCAGCCGAGCTCCTCGCGGGCCCGGCGCGGGTTGGAGATCAGCAGGTCCACTTCCGCGGGGCGCACGAGCTTGGGGTCGATGACGACGTGTTTCTTCCAGTCGAGGCCGACGTGTCCGAAGGCCGCCTGCACGAAGTCCTGGACCGTGTGGGTTTCGCCCGTCCCGATCACGAAGTCTTTCGGCTCGTCCTGCTGAAGCATCAGCCGCATCGCCTCGACGAAGTCTCCCGTGAAGCCCCAGTCCCGCCGGGCGTCGAGGTTGCCGAGCTTGAGCTCCTTCTGCTTTCCGGCCGCGATGCGCGCGGCGGCGAGGGTGATTTTCCGCGTGACGAACTCGGTCCCGCGCCGGGGAGACTCGTGGTTGAAGAGGATTCCGGAGACGGCGTACATCCCGTAGGACTCCCGGAAGTTGACCGTGATCCAGTGGCCATAGAGCTTCGCCACTCCGTACGGGCTGCGGGGATGGAACTTCGTCTCCTCGTCCTGCGGGACGGACTGCACCTTGCCGAACATCTCGGAGGACGAGGCCTGGTAGAAGCGGATCTTCTGGTTGACGATGCGGACCGCCTCGAGCATCCGCGTGACCCCGAGCGCGGTGAACTCCCCGGTGAGCACGGGCTGGGAGAACGAGGCGGGCACGAAGGACTGCGCCGCGAGGTTGTAGATCTCGTCCGGCTGCGCCTCGGCCACCGCGTTGATGAGGGAGTTCTGGTCGAGCAGGTCTCCGTTCAAGAGCTCGATCTGCTCGAGCAGGTGCGACACGCGCTCCAGGTTGCGGATGCTCGTCCGGCGGACGAGGCCGTAGACCTTGTAACCCTGCCCGAGCAGGTGCTCCGCGAGATAGGAGCCGTCCTGCCCGTTGATCCCCGTGATCAAAGCCGTCTTCATCCTGCTTTTCTCCGATCGATGAGGCGCCAGTATATGGAAGCGATTTCGACGGCGTTCTGCGTTCGCTAAGATTCTCTCCGGTGGCTTCCCGCGCAGATGTGAGGTTCGCGCCGCGCGGCGGCCGGATCCGAAAGGACGGCGGGGCGCCCGCCTCCCGCTTCATCGCGGGGCGTTTCTCCGACAACGTCTGGATCATCCTGTGTCCGGTTCTCGCGCTCGCGATCATGGGAGCGCTGTGGAAGTGGTCCGGCCTCTCGGATCTCGCGCTCTTCTCGATCCTCTTCGGTTTGATCGTCACCGGCCATCACATGCCCGGCTGGATCCGCGCCTTCGGAGAGCCGGAGGTCTATCGCCGTCACCGGGGACGTCTGTGGGTTTCGGTGTTCGCGATTCCGGCGCTCGTCATCCTGCCGACGGTCGCCGGGCTGGGCGCGGTCGCCCTTACGATCGCCGCGACGTTCGACCTGTGGCACGTGGCGATGCAGCAGCACGGCTTCGGCCGGATCTATGCGGCGAAAGCGGGGGACCGCGACCGGCGTTCCGCGCGGCTCGACCTCGCCTGCGCGCTCACGTGGTACGTGACCGTCGTCGCCTGGTCCGACTCCTGGATGCAGGCGATCGCGCGCTCCTTCCGCAAGGCGGGGTTGCCGCTGTTCGACCGTATCGCCCCGGGCTCCTGGGCGGCCGTGAAGTGGACGCTTCTCGGCGTGAGCGCGGCGCTCCTCGTTGCATACGTCACGAACGCGGTGCGCCTCTGGCGCGACCACCACGTCTCGACGCCCCAGAAACACCTTCTGCACCTCGTCGCTTTCTCCGTGCTCGTGTGGTCCTACCAGGAGCCGAGCTGGTATCGAGCGAACTCCGTCCAGAACCTGTTTCACGCGATGCAGTACTTCTTCATGGTCTGGATCTACGGCAACCTCTCGATCCGCCGCGACTCGACGCGGCCGGGCTCCTTCTACCGCGCGCTCTTCGGAAGGCGCGGCGGCATGGTCCTCTTCGCCCTTCTCATCGGGCTCTACGGCGCGGGCGCGATCGCGCTGTCGTCCTCGGGCTACCGTCTGACCGGCGTGGACGCCGAGCGCACCGCCCAGGTGATCGGGTCGATCGGGATCGCATCGCTGCTGCTCCACTTCTACGTGGACTCCTTCATCTGGAAGGTGCGCTCGAAGGAGGTCCGCCAGGCGCTCGCGATCCGGGACGACGATCCGGCCACCGGGGCCGTCTCGGCCCCCGCACCGCCGTCGCAGTGGCGAGGTGCCCTGCACGCCGTGGCCTACTTCGGCGTCCCCGCTCTCCTCATCGCGTTCCTCGGCGCGCGGGGCCGGATGGTTACCGTCGAGCGCGAGCGCGCGTCCGTAGCGCGCGAAGCGCAGCTCTTTCCGCGCAGCGCGATGGGCCGGTTCGAACGGGCGAAGACGGCCTTGCAGGAGGGGGACGCGACGACCGCGCGGGCGGAGCTCGGGGCCGCGCTCCGGCTCGCGCCCTCGTTCGCGGGACCCGCGAAGGCGCTGGCGGACCTCGATCGGCGCGCCGGGAACCCCGACGCCGAGATCGAGCACGCTCGCTCTGCGGTCGCGGCGGAGCCGGGGGATGGACAGCTTCGCTATTTCTTTGCCACCACGCTCGCCCGGCAAAGACGCCTCGATGAGGCCGAGGCGCAGTATCGCGAGGTCATCCGACTCAGGCCGGACTTCGCCGGCGGATACCAGGGACTGGGCGTCATCCACAAGTGGCGCGGTCAGATCGTCGAGGCGATTCCCCTTTTCCGGAAGGCCGCGTCTCTCGATCCGGACTTCGCGGAGGCCTTCCGCGACCTGGCCGGTGCGCTCGCCACGGAGGGCCAGACGAATGAAGCGCTGGCGGTGCTCCGGAATTACCGCTCCCGACATCCCGAAGATCGCGTGGCGGGGGAGCTCGAGCGCGCGATCCGGGCGGATGCCGTTCAGCAACGGCTGACTCCTCAGTAGCTTACAGCTGCGGCGCCGCTACTAGCACTCGCCACCGAGGAGTGCTAATATCCGGACTGTCCCGCCCGTCACGAGATGGGTCCCGGGGCAAATCCGAAGTACCTGACAGGAGGAGAAGTCATGAAGATTCGTCCACTTTACGACCGGATTCTGGTCAAGAGGATCGAGACAGAAGGAGTCGCGAAAGGGCGGCATCATCATCCCCGACACCGCCAAGGAGAAGCCGATGGAGGCGGAGGTCGTCGCCGTCGGCAAGGGCAAGGTCAACGAGGACGGCAAGCAGTTCCCGCTCGACGTCAAGAAGGGCGACCGCATCCTCATCGGCAAGTACGCCGGCACCGAGATCAAGATCGACGACCAGGAACACCTGATCCTGCGCGAGGACGAAGTCCTCGCGGTCGTCGAGAAGTAAGGAGAAAGAAAGACATGGCAGCAAAAACGATTTCGTACGGCGAGGAAGCGCGCCAGCGCATCCTCCACGGCGTCAACAAGCTCGCCGACGCGGTCAAGGTGACGCTCGGCCCGAAGGGCCGCAACGTCGTCATCGAGAAGAAGTTCGGCTCCCCCACGATCACCAAGGACGGCGTCACCGTCGCCAAGGAGATCGAGCTCCAGGACTCGCTCGAGAACATGGGCGCCCAGATGGTCCGCGAGGTCGCTTCCAAGACCTCCGACGTGGCCGGCGACGGCACGACCACCGCGACCGTGCTCGCCCAGGCGATCTACCGCGAGGGCATCAAGAACGTCACCGCCGGGCGGCAACCCGATGGAGCTGAAGCGCGGCATCGATCGCGCGGTCCAGGCGGCCGTCGAGTCGCTCGACAGGCTCTCCAAGCCGGTCGAGGGCAAGGACATCGCCCACGTCGGCACGATCTCGGCGAACAACGACGCGGAGATCGGCAAGATCATCGCCGAGGCGATGGACAAGGTCGGCAAGGACGGCGTCATCACGGTCGAGGAGGCCAAGGGCCTCGAGACGACCCTCGAGGTCGTCGAGGGCATGCAGTTCGACCGCGGGTACCTCTCGCCGTACTTCATCACCGACGCGGAGCGGATGGAGTGCGTTCTCGAGAACGCCAAGGTCCTCCTCTACGAGAAGAAGATCTCGAACATGAAGGACCTCCTCCCGATCCTCGAGCAGATCGCCAAGCAGGGCAAGCCCCTGCTGATCATCGCCGAGGACGTCGAGGGCGAGGCGCTCGCGACGCTCGTCGTCAACAAGCTGCGCGGCACGCTGCAGGTGCGCCGCCGTCAAGGCGCCGGGCTTCGGCGACCGCCGCAAGGCCATGCTCGAAGACATCGCGATCCTGACCGGCGGCAAGCTGATCTCCGAGGACCTCGGCATCAAGCTCGAGAACGTCAAGTGGGAGGACCTCGGCGACGCCAAGAAGGTCACCGTCGACAAGGACAACACGACGATCGTCGTGGATGACCGCTCCAAGAAGAAGCAGGAAGCGATCGCGGGCCGGGTCAAGCAGATCCGGGCGCAGATCGAGGAGACGACCTCGGACTACGACCGCGAGAAGCTCCAGGAGCGGCTCGCCAAGCTCGTCGGCGGCGTCGCCGTCATCAAGGTCGGCGCCGCGACCGAGACCGAGATGAAGGAGAAGAAGGCCCGCGTCGAGGACGCGATGCACGCGACCAAGGCGGCCGTCGAAGAGGGCATCGTCCCCGGCGGCGGCGTGGCGCTTCTCCGCGCGATCGAGGCGGTCGAGAAGACGGTCGAAGGAGCTCTCGGGCGACGAGCGGATCGGCGCCCGGATCGTGATCCGCGCGCTCGAGGAGCCGACCCGCCAGATCGTGGCCAACGCCGGCGTCGAGGGCTCGGTCGTCATCAACGAGCTGAAGACCAAGGGCGGCAACTTCGGCTACAACGCGAACACCGAGAAGATCGAGGACATGCTCAAGTCCGGCATCATCGATCCCGACCAAGGTCACCAAGAACGCGCTGCAGAACGCGGCGTCGATCGCCGGCCTGATGCTCACGACCGAGGCGCTCGTCTCCGAGATCAAGGAGAAGGACAAGGCTCCGGCCGGGATGCCGGGCGGCGGCGGCATGGGCGGGATGTACTAAGCCTCCCGACACCGATTCGAAAATCAAAGCCCCGGCGCGAGCCGGGGCTTTTTCTTGCGGCGAACAGTCGGCGGCGTGTCGTTCGGATGTCTACGGGGCGGGAGACGCCCGCAGCGGCTTTTCCAATGCTCGTTGCCATCCCAGCCGCCTCGCGGTTTCGGCGTTGACCGTTCCGTCGGGGTTCAACGTACCGTTGCGGATCATCAGTTGCCGGAAGCTCTCGGGCAGGTGCGCGAGAAAGTCGGTGTGCGGATTCGGGCGGAAGTGGATGTTCTCGACGATCGGGTCGGGATTGCGGACCGCCTCGCGCTCGGCGTAGACGACGTAGTGGACCTTCACGTTCCGGGACGCCTGGACGACGACGCCGTCTTTCCCCTCGGAGAGCACCGCGACGGTCGCCATGCCACCGACGGGGGTGACGAGCGTGGAGTACGTGTCGGGATCCGCGACCAGCCGAAAGTGCTCCGGGATCTCGATTCGCGTAACGCCGCGGGAAATCTGCGCCGTACCGCGGATGTACACCTCGGACTGGGGTCCTTCCAGGGAGACGTATTGGATCTCCTTGCTGGCATCCTCCGGGTGCGGCTGCACGAACGACTTCGTCGTCGCCGTGAAGGTCCCCTGGACGTGAGCGTTGCCCGCCGAATAAACACCGTAGTAGTTGCCGTTGTAATAGCCGAGATACGCCTCGGCGAGAGCGGCGCCGCCGCTCGCGTTAATGACGGAACCGGAGGCGCCGACCGAGAACAAAACCAGGTTATCGGTCACGCCGAGAACGCCGATCCCATGGCTTTCCCCACGCACGCCCGATCCGGGAAAGACTCCGGCGAAGATCTGGCCGCTCTGGCGCCCGAAAACCCCCGCGGAGTTGGCTCCGCCGTACAGCGCATAGCCGGCCACTGCGGCGCCGTTCCCCGTGCCGTAGGTGACCGCGTTCACACCGCAGCCGTTGCCAAGGCCGATACAGGACGATGATTTGTTCCAGAACGAAGCGGTCGCCGACTGAGAGTTGGTTTCCAGGTAGAGCGTGCCCGACGACGCGTTGTCCGGCGCGTCGCTGAAGTAACCGTTCACGTCCATGATGACGTGGGTCGAGTGGCTGACGTTCACGGTCAGCGACTCTCCCGGACCGAGCGGCACGATCGCCGCATTCGAGAGGATCGTCACGCCCGGCCCGAAGGTCATGACTGCCGTGATTGTGCCCGGGGGCGGCGGAGTGCCGGTCGGCCAGGCGAGGAGGAAGGCGCCCTGCGGCGTGGCGGCAGGACTGACCACTGTGAAGTTGACCGAGATCGCGTCGGCTCCCGCAGGAATCCCGCAGATCCCGGTGACGTCCCAGTTTCGCAGCCCGCTATTCGGGAAGATGCCGCCCGTGATCGGAGCACTATTGCCACGCGTGTCTGCGATCCGGCAAGGGCGGATCCCGACGAACAGTCGCGGCGGAGTGATGTCGGTCATGGTTCGAATGCCCCCTCCCGCGGAGCTTTCGTAAGCGGGAACCGTCCAACCTCGGAGTGGAACGTCGACCTCTTGACCGAGTCCCCAGGACGTAGCGAGCAGAATCGGGAGACAGAAAACGCGTGTGCGCATTGCAACCCTCCTCGAATTGACAGCATCGTACGAGGAATCGTTGAGAGCGAAAATTGGACTTCAGTCCAAGCAAAGGAAACCCCGGCGCGAGCCGGGGCTTTTCTTTGGTCTCGATCCTGTCGGAGTCTAGGGTTCCGTGGGCTGCGGCGTCGGCCGCGAGCGCTGTTCCCAGATCTTGTCCCAGCCCATGCGCCGAGCAGTCTCCATGTTGACTTTGCCGTCAGCTGTGTAGGTGCCATTGGAAATCAGGCGCTGCTTGAGCACATCCGGGAGCAAAGACATCATCGGCTCCTCGGGAGAGATCGGAACGAAGAAGTTGTCGTTCTCGATGATCGGACCGGCACCTCGGGACGCGTGGCGGATTCCGTTGACCGTATAGAAAAACTCGACGTTTCGGGAGCCGCGAACGACGATCCGATCGAGGCCGATCGATTCGACCGCGACCGAGGCCATCTGCCCGATCGGAGTGACCTGGATGGACAAACCCTCCGAATCCGTCACGATCCGGAAGTCCTCGGGCACTTCGATGACGGCGAGTCCTTTCTGAAACTTTCCGCGGCCTCGGAAGTAAGTTCCCGCCTCATTACCCTCGAGTGCAATGTACCGGAGGACCTTGGATGGGTCGCTGGGGTGAGGCTCGACGAAGGACTTGTCACCGGTCGCGGTTACGTCGCCCTCGGCGTGAACTCCAACGGTCGCCGAGAAGCCGAGATATCCAGATGCGCCGAGTGTGCTCGGCGCCGCGAAGTAATATCCCGTCACTCCAAAGCCACCCAAGCCGACTACGCCCGGAAATCCGAAGAAGTTGACTCCACGCACTGCTGCAATCGGAAAACCGCTAACTGAGCCTATGCCCCCCACTCCGGAGACAGCGACCCCAAGCAACCCATACGACTGTCCGAGAACTCCAGCGATCCCGCCGCCCGGCGACTGACTCCCCAATGCCCCGAACGCCAGCTCGTTTGCCTCGCCGCCGACCAGAGATCCCCACACTCCGAACTCCTGTGAGACACCCAGCACACCCACGCGTCCCTCGCCCCGGACGCCCGCCGCCAGGTATTCGGGTCGGAGAAATCCCGGACCGGCGGTCCCGAACACGCCGGTGGAGGAGTTTGCGTTCGAAGCATTGCGGAACAGCGCGGCCGGATCGCCCGAAGCGTTGTTGGTCACCTCGAGATAGTTGGCGGGATTGCCGACGCTGTCGGAGAAGTACCCGTTGACGTCCATGATGACGTGAGTCGAGTGGCTGACGTTCACGGTCAACTGCTCGCCCGGGCCCAGTGGCACGATGGCGGCGTTGGAGAGAATCGTCACGCCCGGTCCGAAAGTCATGACCGCGGTGATCGTCCCCGGGGCCGGGGGGCTGCCCGTCGGCCAGGCGAGAAGAAACGCGCCCTGCGGGGTCGCCGCGGCGCTGACCACCGAAAAGTTGACCGAGATCGCGTCGGCGCCGACAGGGATGCCGCAGACTCCGGTGACGTCCCAGTTGCGCACCCCGCTATTGGGAAGGATTCCGCCCTGGATCGGCGCGCCGTTGCCGCGCGTGTCAGCGACTCGGCAGGGCGTGATCCCGATGAAGGCCCGCGGAGCGGTGACGTCGGTCATGGTGGTGATCCCGCCAGTAGTGGCTTGGGTGTAGGGAGGAACCGTCCAGTTGTTCAGGGGAATGTCGGCCTGTTGGCCGAATAACGCGCCCGAAGCCAGGAGAGCGATGAGTGGAGTGACAGACCAGTTCTTTTTCAAAAGAGGCGTCATGAATCCCCCCTCAGAAAATGATTGGCGAATCGGTCCCGGAAGATGAGGTCGTTTCCTATACCTCCTTTCGCTTGGGCCCTGCTGGGTCGTCGGGACTCTTCAGTCGCGCAACGACGCCCGCGAACCGGCAACAGAGGAAGGCCCCGATACGGCGAATGCTAACGCCGCGGCGCTTCAGTCACCAGGAACGCTCTGCAGATCGCGGCTTCCCATGCCGGGCTGATGCTCACGACCGAGGCGCTCGTATCCGAGATCAAGGAGAGGAGAAGGCTCCGGCCGGGATGCTGGGCGCCGGCGGCATGGGCGGTATGCACTAACCCCGGAAAACGGAAAACGGGAAACGGGAAACGGGAAACGAAAGCCCCGGCGCGAGCCGGGGCCTTTTCTTTGGTCTCGATCGGTCGGAGGCTAGGGTCCGGTAGGCTGCGGCGTGGGCCGCGCGCTCTGCTCCCAGACCTTGACCCATCCGAGCCGCCGCGCCGTCTCCATGTTCACGGTCCCGTCGGCTCTGTATGTCCCGTTCTGAATCAGGAGCTTCTTCTGCTCGTCGGAGAACGAAAGCGGCATCGTCGCGTCCGGCGACCGGGGCACGAACTCGGAGCCCTCGCCGATCGGCGACGACAGGTGTCTTTGCGTTCGTCGGATCCCGTTGACCATGTAATAGAACTCCAGGTTCCGTGAGCCCGCGACGACGATCTCGTTCAGGTCGGCCTTCAGGACCCCGAAGGACGCCATCCCACCGATCGGGGTGATCTGGACGCTCAGTCCCTCTTCCGCAGTCACCATCCGGAAGTCTTCGGGCACCGCAATCCGGGCCATTCCCCGCTGGAACCTCCCGCGCCCGCGGAAGTACGTCCCCGGCTCGGGTCCCTCGAGTGAGATGTATCGGATGACTTTCGATGCGTCGGTGGGATGAGGCTCCACGAAGAACTTGGATCCGGCGCCACCGAGGTTGGCAGTCGTGTAGAGCCCGTAGTTGAGCGCCGCGGTGTGATACCCGACGTATCCTTCGGCGAGGGCGGCGCCATTGGTGTTCAGGAGGGAGCCCGCGACGGCCACGCTGCCGTCAACGCTCGAGTTCGTGATGCCGAGAACGCCGAGGGTGGGGCTCTCGCCCCGGACTCCCGCTCCGGAGTAGCTCGCTACGGAGTTCAGGAACTTCTGTCGACCCAGGACCCCTGCCGAATTGCTGCCGCCGCTGCCCGCAAAACCGCTCACACCCGAGGCCGCCCCGGTGCTCTCGGTCACTGCGAGTAAGCCGCAGTTGCCGGTGCAGATAGTCGACTTGTTCTTGAAAAAGGCCGCATATCCGGCTGACGTCTCGAGGTAAAAGCCGCTGGGGCCAGTAATCGTGTCGCTGAAGTAGCCGTTCACGTCCATGATGACGTGGGTCGAGTGACTGACGTTGATCGTCAACTGTTCACCCGCGCTCATCGACACGATCGCCGCGTTGGATAGGACCGTCGTGCCGGGACCGAAGGTGATGACCGCCACCGGGTTCGCGGGCGGCGATCCGGTCGGCCAGGTCAGAAGGAACGCGCCTTGAGGCGTCGCAGGCGCGCTGACTACTGTGAAATTCACCGAAATCGCCGCCGCATCGAGGCCGTTCGGTATGCCGCAGATTCCACCAACCGACCATGTTCGCGACTCGCTATTTCCCAAGATGCCGCCGGTGATCGGCGCGCCGTTGCCGCGCGTGTCGGCGACCCGGCACGGCCGCACCGGAACGAACGCTCTCGGGCCGGCGACGTCGACCATCGTGTGAATCCCACCGGTCGACGGCGCGGCGTACGGCGGCACCGTCCAGTTCTGCAGGGGTATTTCGACGTCCTGAGCCAGAGCGAAGAACGAAGCGAGCAGCATCCCGAGGCAGGTGACGATCGCGCGCACGACATCCTCCTTTGGAAGTGTTGGAGACACTCGGACGAATCGCGGTTGACGCGGTAGCAGTTCCTTTCGAGGCCTAGGGAGCGGTGGCCGAGGCGCGCAGCGGCACTGGCGAGCTGACGTCCCAGCCGAGCCGCCGCACGGTCTCCTGGTTGACCGTCCGGTCCTTGTTCAGCGTCCCGTTGTCGATCAGGAGTTTCACGAAAGTGTCGGGCAGATGGGCGAGGAAATCGGTGTTCGGGTTCGGACGGAAATGGATGTTCTCGACGATCGGATCCGGGTTACGCACCGCTTCGCGCTCCGCGTAAACGACGTAGTGGATCCTGACGTCGCGCGAGGCCTCGACCGTGATCCCGCCGGGGCCCTCCGACAGAACCGCAACGGTCGCCATGCGGCCGACGGGCGTCGCGAGAGTCGAATAGGTGGATCCGTCCGCGACGAAGCGGAAGTGCTCGGGAATCGGAATCCGCGTCACTCCGCGAGAGACCTGCGCGGTCCCGCGGAAGTACACCTCGGAGTGAGGTCCTTCGAGCGAGACATACTGGATTTCCTTACTTGCGTCATGAGGGTGCGGCTGGACGAAAGACTTGTTGGTGGTGGCGGTAAAGGTTCCCTGAACGTGGGCGTTCCCGGCCGAGTAGACGCCGTAGGACGCTCCCGTGTAGTAGCCGAGGTACCCTTCGGCGAGAGCCGCGGTTCCACTTGCGTTGAGGAGTGAACCGGAGGCCCCGACTCCGAAGGGGACTTCCGTGTTCGTGACACCCAGGACACCGAGGCTGTGACTCTCCCCGCGCACTCCGGCGCCCCCGTAGGCAGCCGGTGTCATCATGAGAGCGCCCTGGCGTCCGTGCACCCCGGCCGAGTCCGAGCTGCCCGTGGCGGCAAGCCCCCCGATTGCCCGGCCGCTGCTCACGCTATTCGTGATCGCAAATACGCCACAAAAGGTGCTGCAACCCGTCGACCGGTTGTGAAAGGTCGCCGTCGTACCAGATGAGTTGTTTTCGAGTTCAAAACGGGAGCTTGGGGTATTCAGCATGTCGCTGAAGTAGCCGTTCACGTCCATGATGATGTGGGTGGAGTGGCTGACGTTGACGGTAATCTGGCCGCTGTTGCCGTTGAGAGGCACGATCGCGGCGTTCGAGATGACGGTGACCCCCGGCCCGTAAGTAATCAGCGCCGTCGGACTCGCCGGAGGCGACCCCGTTGACCAGGCCAGAAGGAAAGCGCCCTGGGGAGTCGCCGCCGAGCTGACCACGGTGAAGTTGACGGAAATCGCGTCCGCGCCCGTGGGGATCCCGCACGCCCCCCACACCGTCCAGTTGCGGTTCTCGCTGTTCGTGAAGATCCCGCCCTGGATGGGCGCGCCGTTGCCGCGCGTATCCGCGACACGGCAGGGCTGAACGCCGACGAACGCCCGCGGCGGGGTGACGTCCGTCATCGTGTGGATCCCGCCGGTGGCCGTCTGCATGAACGGGGGGACGGTCCAGCTCTGCAGCGGAACGTCGACGTCCTGGGCGAGTGAGACGATCGGGGCCAGCAGGATCCCGAGGCAGACCAGCACTGCGCGCATCAAAGCCTCCTAGAGTTCCGGCGATGTTAGAGGGAACGCCAACCCCGAGAAATTGGACGAAGGTCCAAGAATGTCGCGGCCCCTATACTGACGGCAGATGAGCTCTGCCGGGCGCGTGGCGGCCGTCATCGTGCACTACCGGACCCCCGTGGAAACCGTCGAGGCCGCGCGGCTGATCCGATCGGCGGCGCCGGAGGCCGAGATCGTCGTGGTCGACAACGCTTCCCGCGACTCGATCGCGGTAGAGCTCGCCCGCGAGGTCCCTGCCGCCCGCTTGATCGTGGAGGCGGAAAACCGCGGCTACGGTTCCGCGTGCAACCGCGGGGCCCGCGAGACGACGCGTCCGCTCCTCCTGTTTCTGAACTCCGACGCATTCGTCCGGCCGGGCGCGGTCGTCGCTCTGGTCGACGCCCTCGACCACGACGAACGGGCCGCGGCCGTCGGGCCCCGGCTCGAGAATCCGAACGGCAGCCTTCAGCCGTCGATCCAGCGGCTGCCCAGCCTCCGCCGGATCTTTTTCGAGAGCTCGGGGCTCGCACACCTCTTCGCCGGCCGCGCTCCGTTCCGCGGCCACTCCTCAACAAGGGAGGACCACTCGGTCGCGCAACCCGTCGAGTCGCTGAGGGGAGCCGTCCTGCTCGTTCGCCGGGACGCCTTCGAGCAGGCCGGCGGGTTCGACGAGTCCTTCTTTCTCTACGCCGAGGAGACCGATCTCATGGCGCGCTGGCGCCGGCTCGGGTGGCGTGTTCTCTTCGAACCCGCAGCACGCGTCATCCACAAAGGCGGCGCTTCCGGCGGGGACGCTCTCTTCGGGCAGCTTCACTACGGGCTCGCACAACACGTCGCCCGGCACCAGGGCGCATTCGCGGGCGCCGTCACCCGGGTCGTCCTGCGCTCCGGCGCCCTCCTCCGTTACGGCGTCTCGCTCCTGACGCCCGGCGACCGCGGGCGAGCCCGCCGGGCCCGATACCGTGCGGCGCTCGTCGGCTCGCGGCGCGCATGAAGCCGGTTCTCTACACGGTCTGCCCGCGTCCCCCGCATCCGACGCGCGACGGCTCCTCGATCCGGAACTTCCACCTTCTCTCGGCGTTCGCGCGAGATTTCCAGGTTCGCGCGTTCGTCCTTCTTCCCTCCCACCTCCGGGAGGTCCCCGACGAGCTCCCGCCGGGCGTCGAAGCGGAACGGTTCCCGCAGGCTTCCCGGCCTTTCCGCCGCGCCGCCGCGCTCGCCGCGACCGCGGCGGGCCGGGCCTACTCTCCGTTTCTCTACCGGTCGCGCCCTCTCGCGGCACGACTCCGAACGCTCGCGGCTCGCGAGAAGCCGGCGTGGATCGTGGCGCACTCCTACCACGTCGCTCCGCTCGCGCTCGACGCCTTCGGGCCCCTCTGGATCGACTTTCACAACCTGGACTCCGAGCTCTGGCGGCGGATGGGGGAGAGCGCGTCGTCCCGGCTGTCCCGTGCGTTCGCGCGAAGCCAGGCGCCGCGCGTCTCGAGAGTCGAAGGGGAGCTGGTCGGACGCGCGGACGGGATCTCCTGCGTTTCGGAACGGGAGGCGTCCCTTCTGGCCAATCTCGCGCCGGACGTGCCGCGGCTGGTCGTTCCGAATGGCGTCGACCTCGCACGGTATCCGTTTCGGAGCGACCCGGCGCTCGAGGAGATCGTGTTCTACGTGGGCGATCTCGCATGGCCGCCGCACGCCGAGGGAATGGCGTGGTTCCGGAACGAGGTCTGGCCCCTCGTCTCGCGGTGGCGGCCCAATGCGCGGGCTGAGGTGCTCGGCCGGGGAGGGACCGACGCAGGAGATACGGCAGACCGTTTTTCCTTCCTGGGTGAGGGGGGCGATACGCGTCCCCACTGGGCGCGCGCCGCGGTCGCAGTCGTGCCGCTCCACGCCGCCGCGGGAACGCGACTGAAAATACTGGAGGCCGCGGCCTGCGGCGTTCCGGTCGTCTCCACCTCCGTCGGAGCGGAGGGCCTCGACTTCTCAGACGGCGAGCAGATTCGGATCGCGGACTCGGCCGCCGGCTTCGCCGGTGCGATCGCCGAGCTGCTCGCCGATCCCGATGCCCGGCGCCGGCAGGCAGCGGCGGCGCGCCGGCGGGTCGAAGAGCGGTACGGCTGGGACTCGATCGGCCGAACCTTCTCCCGCGAGCTCCTCGACCGCCACGCGGGGAAAGGCGCTTGACCGCGGTTGCCGCGACGCTCGCGGCCATCGCCCTCGCGCTCGTCCTCTGGTCGTACGTCGGATATCCCGCGGTGATCGCCGGTCTCGCCCGCCGGGTGCGGCTTCCCATGTCGGCGCCCCGTCCGGCTCCTCTCGCCGTCGAAGTCCTGGTTGCTGCGTTCGACGAGGAAGAGGTCATCGCCGGCCGCGTCGCGAACGTCCTCGCGCAGGGGTACGGAGGCAGCCTCTCGCTCGCGGTCGGCTGCGACGGGTGTCGCGACGCGACCGCCGAGCGCGCCCGATCGGGAGCTCCCGCGGATCGCCGCCTCCGCGTGACGGAATTTCCGGCGCGCCGGGGAAAGGCAGCGGTCGTCAACGACCTCGTCCGCGAGTCGCGCGCCGAGATCCTCGTGTTCACCGACGCCAACTCGGAGTTCCTTGAGGACGCGATCGCGCGCCTCGTGGAACCGTTCTCCGATCCCGCGGTCGGCGCGGTGTGCGGCCGGCTGGAGCTCGTCCCGGCGACCGGCCGGGATCCGACACCCGAGACCGAGTTCTGGGACCGCGAGACGGCTTTGAAGGAGGCCGAGGGCCGTCTGGGCGTCTGCCTGGGCGCCAACGGCGCGATCTACGCGGCCCGCCGCGAGCTCGTCTCGGCGTTGCCCGAGGGCGCGGTGCTGGACGATTTCCGGATGGCGGTACGGATCGCCCGCGACGGCCGGCGGGTCGTTTTCGCGAGGGACGCCGTCGCGCGTGAGATCGCGCCCGCGGACGTCGCCGTGGAAGCTTCCCGCCGCTTTCGAATCGGCCTCGGAGCCGCGGAGGTCCTGCGGGAGGAGGCCGGGCTGTGGAACTTCCGCCGGCACCGGCTCCTCTCCCTCGCGTTCGTTTCCCGGAAGGCGGCGCGATGGCTCGCGCCGCTCTTCGCGATCGCCGCTCTGGCGTGCGCCCTCGCCGTGCCCTCCCTGCGGCCCTGGGCAGCGGCCGTGCTTGCCGCGGGCATCCTCCTCGCCGCGTCGGTCCGGCTGAGTCTCCGTCCGCGCGGCTGGACGGGCAGGCTCTATTATTTCGGCGTGATCAACCTCGCGCTCGCCGCCGGCGTGATCGCCGGGCTCACCGGCTACCGGAGACCCGCCTGGAAACGGACCCCTCGCTAGCCGGACGAGGCGCGGTCGCCCCGGCGAGGCCGGGTTCGGCCCGCAGAACGCACTCGACGTTCCGCCTGGTCGCGCTGGCGGGGGACACGGCGATCTCTCTCGCCGCTCTCTTTGGAGCGTTTCTGCTCCGCACGCGCGTCCCCCTCCCGGGCACGGAGGGATTGCTCCCCCCGGGGAACGTCCGGTTCGGGCTCTGGAACGTGGCCCTCATCGTGGCCGTGCAGATCCTGGCGCTCTCTTCGATGGGGCTCTACGCGGAGCACGAGCGCTTCCGGGAGCCGCTCGGGCGCCTTCTCCTTCCGGCCCTGTTCCTCCAGCTCCTGACGCTCGCGACGATCTACTTCCTCGCGCCGGCGTACTCCTTCCCCAGGTCCGTCCTCGTGGGATACCTCGCGGCGGACGGGCTCCTCCTCGTAGCGTGGCGGGCCGCGCTCGATCGCCTCTTCCCACTGCCGCGCCGCCGGGCGCTCATTGTGGGGCTCGGACCGGCGGCGGACCGGATCGTCGACACCGTACGGCGCCACCCGTGGAGCGGGGTGGAGATCGTCGGCGTCGTGGCCGAGACCGCGCCGGAGGCGACATCCGGGGCAGCCCCCTCCTCCGACGGCGCCCGCGCGGTGCCCTTCCTCGGGACCCTCGACCGCCTGGCCGAGATCGTGGAGGCCGAGCGCGTCGACGAGGTCATCCTGACGCCCGAGGGGACCTCGTGGCGCGACCGGATCTCGGAGCGGATCCCGGAAGGCTGGAGGGCCGACCTGCTGGTCTGGCCGTCCCCGTTCGAGACCATGATCGGGCGGCTCCGGTTCCGGATCGTGGGTGACCTGCCTCTGCTCGAAGCCCGAACGCAGTCCTTCCGCCCGATCGCCGCGTTCGTCAAGCGGGTGTTCGATGTGGTCGTGTCCGCGGCTCTCCTCGTCGTTCTCGCTCCGGTTCTCGCGCTCGCCGCGTTCCTCGTCGCCGGCACGTCGGCCGGCGGAGTTTTCTACCGGCAGACGCGCGTGGGCCGGGAAGGTCGGTTGTTCGAGCTGTGGAAGCTCCGCACGATGCGGCGAGGCGCCGAGATCGAGACCGGCGCGGTGCTGGCATCGCCGGGCGACCCGCGCATGACCCGGATCGGGCGCGCTCTGCGCTCCGCGCGCGTCGACGAGATCCCGCAACTCTGGAACGTGCTCGTCGGCGACATGAGCCTGGTCGGTCCCCGGCCCGAGCGGCCCGAGTTCACGCGGGAGTTTACGAAGACCGTTCCGGGCTGGGCTCTCCGTCACGCGAGCCGGCCGGGCCTGACCGGCCTCGCCCAGGTGTCCGGCGAGTACTCGAGCGAGCCGGAAATCAAGCTACGGTACGATCTCGCCTACTTGAACAACTGGTCGTTTGGTCTCGATTTGTCGATCCTCCTGCGCACGCTGCGCGTCATCCTGACGCGGCGGGGCATCTGAAAACCCGACCTTCGTGAGTCGCCCACGAGTCGCGGTGGTCATGCCCGCGTACAACGCCGAGAAGACCCTGGAGAAGACCTACCACGACGTCCCGCGGGATTCGGTCGACGACATCATCCTCGTCGACGACGCCTCCCGGGACCGGACCGTCGAGATCGCACATCGCCTCGGCATTCACGTGGTGGTCCACCCGCGGAACCGGGGATACGGCGCGAACCAGAAGACCTGCTATCGAACGGCGCTGGAGCGCGGCGCCGACGTCGTCGTCATGGTCCACCCCGACCACCAGTACGACCCGCGCGTCATCCCGGACCTGCTGGATACGCTGCGCCGGACGGGCGCCGACGCGGTCTTCGGCAGCCGGATGCTCGGGGGACAGCCGATCCAGGGGGGCATGCCGAAGTGGAAGTACCTGGGGAACATCCTCCTGACCGCCATCGAGAACGCGACGTTTCTCATCTATCTCACTGAATACCATAGCGGCTTCCGCGCCTATACCCGCCGCTACCTCGAGGCCGTGGACTTCGAGGCGAACTCGGACGGTTTCGTCTTCGACACCCACATCATCGCGCAGGGGATGGCGAAGAGGTTGACGATCCGCGAGATCCCGATCGAGACGCGATACTTCGACGAGGCGTCGCAGATCGCCTTCGGCCCCTCGGTCCGTTACGGGCTCGAGATCCTGAAGACGATGGGCCTGTACAAGTTGAACGAGTGGGGGGTCTGGTCCAGCCGGATCTTCCGGGGTCGGTAGACCCCCGACTCAGTCCACGCGCCCCGGCGGGGCCGAGAGCCGGCCGCTCGTCAAGTCCGCCTCCAGGTTACGCAGCTCGGTGGACACGCGCGGCGCGAGCTCCCGGGGCACGGCGCGGAGCAGGGCCGGGCTGATCCAGACGGCGCGCAGGAACGACGCATCGGCATAGTCCGGCTCGTCGAGCATCGCGTGCGCGCGCCCCACGTTCAGGTGGATTTCGGCCCTCTCTCCGGCGGCGAGGCCCTCGCGGTAGTAACGCAGAGCGCGCTCCGCGTCGCGCCGGACGAGCTGGCACGACCCGGCGATCACCCACGCGCGGGAATCTCCCGGGAGGTCGGGTGCCGCGGAGACCGCGGCATCGGTGATGCGGTCCAGGATCGCGGGCGTGTCCGGCACCTCGGTCGGCCGGTCGAGGATGTACTCGAACGCCGCGTTCGCGGCTCCGAGTCGGCGCTCCGCGCGGTAGCGGAGAATCTCCGGCCGGAGAAGAAGCGCCAGGACGATGCCTGCGACGAGCGCGCGCAGGAGCCTCACGGACTCTCGGCCTCCTCCGGCCGCTCCGAAGCGATCCGCCAGCTCCGTCCGGCCGCGAGCAGGAGCGGCGCCGCGGAGATCGGCCGCTGGAGGGGGAACCAGGTCAGCGCCGCCGCCGCGCCCGTGGCGAGAAGGCCGACGAGGATCGCGGCCTCGATGCGGTTGGGTCCGGGCCTCGTGGCGCGCCGCCCGACTGCGGCGAAGAGAGCGCCCACCGCGACGAGCGCAGCGAGTCCTCCTGGAATCCCGGTCTCGGCGAAAGCCTGCAGGTAGTCGCAGTGCGCCTCCGAATAGGAGCTCGTCAGCAGCGGGTTGACGTACCGCTTTCGCGCGCGGATCTCGGCTTTGAGCCGGTGGGGAGTGAATTCGGCGGCGTAGGTGCCGGGTTCCCACCCCACGAGCGGCCGCTCCCGCGTCATCTCCAGCGCGGCGGCCCACGCCCCGGTGCGATAGGTGGTCAAACGATCCCAGTCACCGCGGCGGATCATCCCCGCCGCTTCCGCGACGCGCTCCCTCAGCGGAGCGACCAGGGCACAGGCGAGGGCGAGCGCCACGACGACGGCGGCGACCGGGACGACCGACCGGCGGCCGAAGGAGAGGACCAGCAGGACCGTGCCGCCGATCGCGAGCGCGACGATCGCGGTCAGGTTGCGGTTGACCACGACTCCGGCGAGCGACACCATCAGGCCGGCAGCCGCGACAACGCGCACCGCGGTCCGGCGCGACGAGAGAACGACGGCGAGAAAAAGGACCGCGGCGAAGGCCAGGGAGAGAGCGAGGTATCCCACGTTGCCGGCCAGGGCGCCGGTCTCGTTGCGCGTCCCGTACGTCTGCAGGCGGAAAGGCGAGATTCCGCGGCTCTGGAGAAGGGAGAGCACCGCGTTGACGGTCGCCGCCGCGAGCAGACCGCCGACCAGCAGGTTGCGGCGCCGACGA
>CAVXYF010000022.1:0-288894 GCA_963765835.1 uncultured Acidobacteriota bacterium
CCTGGCGGCGGGTCTTGCCCGTGCGCTTGGGGTCGATGCGGATCACGTAGAGATGCCAGGCGCTTTCGTCGATCAGGTCGACCAGCGGGCGCTGCACCGGCAAATCCCCGAGCAGCCGGTCGTAGCGCGCGACCAGCTCGCGGCGCCGGTCGAGGAACTGCTCCAGCCGCCGCATCTGGCTGAGGCCAAGGGCGGCCTGGAGATCGGTCAGGCGGTAGTTCAAGCCGAGCGCGACCTGCTCGTAGTACCAGCCGCCTTCGTCCTTGCGCGAGAGCAGGTGCGGTTCCTTGGTCACGCCGTGGGTTCGGAACAGGGCCAACCGCTCGGCCAGCGCCGGGTCGCGCGTGGTGGCGAGGCCACCCTCGGCGGTGGTCACGATCTTGACCGGATGGAAGCTGAAGACCGCGATGTCGGACCAGCGGCAGGAGCCGATGGGTTCGCCGCCGTGGCTCGCGCCGACGCTGTGCGAGGCGTCCTCGATCACGCGGAAGCCGTAGTCCTTGGCGAGCGCCCAGATCGCTTCCTGGTCGGGCGCGCGGCCGCTGAAATGCACCGGGATGACGGCCTTGGGCAGGCGGCCGGCCGCCTTCGCCTCGCGCAGCTTGTGCGCCAGCGCGGGCACGCTGATGTTGTAGGTGCTGGGATCGATGTCAACGAAATCGACGTCGGCGCCGCACAGCCGCGCGCAGTTGGCGGAGGCGACGAAGGTGTTGGGCACGGTCCACACCACATCGCCCGGGTCGGCGCCGATGGCAAGGCACGCGATGTGCAGCGCCGAGGTGGCGCTGTTCACTGCGATCGCGTGCGGCACGCGGCACAGCGCCGTAAACGCCGCCTCGAGCTTGCCGACCGCGGGACCCTGGGTCAGCCAGTCCGACCGCAATGTGTCGACCACGGCCTGGATGTCGGCGTCGTCGATCCATTGCCGGCCATACGGGATCATGCCGTTGCCTCGAGCAGGCGGCGGATCTCGGCGACCGACAGGAAATTCGGATTGGTGCCGGAGCTGTATTCGAAATCCTCGACCACCGGCTTCGAGGCCTCGCCGCTCTTGCTGGTCGCGTAATCGACCTGGAAGCCCATGTTGATCGACGGCTTGATCACGTAGTGGGCGGGGAACTCCAGCGTCAGATGGTAGTCGTCCCGCGGGCACATGATCTCGTGCAGCTTCTCGCCCGGCCGGATGCCGATCACCTTGTGCGGCAGGCCGGGCGCGATCGCCTCGGCCAGGTCGGTGATGCGGGAGGAGGGGATCTTGGGCACGAAGATCTCGCCGCCATGCATGCGCGTGAAATTGTCGAACACGAAATCGACGCCCTGCTGCAGCGTGATCCAGAACCGCGTCATCCGCACGTCGGTGATCGGCAGCTCCTTGGCGTTCTGTGCGATCAGGCCGCGGAAGAACGGCACCACCGAGCCGCGCGAGCCCACCACGTTGCCATAGCGCACGACCGAGAAGCGGGTGCGGTGGCCGCCGGCGATGTTGTTGGCGGCGACGAACAGCTTGTCGGAGGCGAGCTTGGAGGCGCCATAGAGATTGATCGGATTGGCGGCCTTGTCGGTGGAGAGGGCGATGACCTTTTCCACCTCGGTATCGATGGCGGCCTGGATCACGTTCTCCGCGCCGCCGACATTGGTCTTCAAGCACTCCAGCGGGTTGTATTCCGCCACCGGGACATGCTTCAGCGCGGCCGCGTGGATGACGTAGTCGACGCGGCTGAACGCCTGGCGCAGGCGCGGCCCGTCGCGCACGTCCCCGATGAAATAGCGCATGCAGGGATCGTTGAAGACCTGCGCCATCTCGAACTGCTTCAGCTCGTCGCGCGAATAGACGATCACGCGCCGCGGCTTGTGGCGCTTGAGCAGCGTCTCCACGAACTTCTTGCCGAACGAGCCCGTGCCGCCGGTGATCAGGACCGATTTGCCGTCAAACATGCTGTGCTCTGCCACCCTTCATCCGCGCTCGAGTCACGCCAAACCCGCACTGCCCCCGCGCGGGGATTGCAATAATGTTGCCGTGCCCGTCTGTCCAGCGATGGATTGTCCTTCGCTGGCAGGGACGCAAATTAACACATTGATTTGACAGGACTCTGGCGCCGGGGCGCAAGCGACTCAGCGTCGCGGCCAGAGCGCCGGGTTCAGCAGCTGTTCGGGCAGAGGGTTCGGCAGGGATGCCGCAACGGCTTCCGCCTGGGCCGGCATCAGGGCCGGGGTGCGGAACAGCCGGATATTCTCCGCCATCTGGGCCGCCGTCTCGGCTCCCACCACGATCCCCGCCAGCCAGGGCTGGGCGCGTGCATGGGCGAAGCACAGATCGGCGATGCTTTCCCGCCCCAGGCTCGCCGCCGCGGCTCGCAGGCCGGCGATGCAGCGCCGCGCCAGATCGCCGTCGGAGATCGGCCAGAGCAGGGGGTCGTCGATCGTCAGCAGCCCCTGCAGCAAGGCGGAGCGGCCGTGGAGGATGACATCGGGGCGCCCTGCGATGGCGCGTTGGATGGCCGGCTCCAGCCAGCGCCGGTCGAGGATGTTGAACGGGATCTGCACCAGCCCGACCTCCGGGACCGACAGCAGCGCCGCCAGCTCTTCGGGGCGATAGACCGAGGCGCCGATGCGCCCGATCTTGCCCTCGCTTTGCAGCGCCAGCAGCGTCTGCCAGATCGCACCCTCGGCGGCCCCGAAATGCTCGAACCGGTGCAGGAGCACGGCCTCGAGCCTGGGCCGCTCCAGCAGCCATAGCGACCGGTCGATGGCGACATGGACACGCTGCACAATTTCGCTTTTGGTCGGCTCGCCGTCGGTCAAATGGGACGGCAGCTTGGTGACGATGCCGAGCGGGCTGTCCGGCTCCAGCGCGGAGCCGATCCGATGCTCGCTGTCGCCGTAGCCGGCGGCGGTATCCAGATGCGAGATACCGGCGGCCTCGGCCAGGCCAAGGATCGCGTGCAATTCATCCTCGCCCGGCTTGCCGGCGCGGTTAGCGATGCCATAGGGCATGCCGAACTGCGCGCCCCCTAGCACCAGGCTCGCCTGCAGTTCGCCCGCCACGATACGCGCCGGAACGAACGGTTGCGCACGGTCGGCCCAGCGCGCCAGGCGCCCGCACAGCTCCTGCCAAGGCGCTGCGATCGGATCGGCGAGGCCTGCCAAGGCGGCGGTCATGGTGCGATAGTCGTCCAGCGTGTCGATGGTGCAGCGCAGGCCGGACAGGTCGAGATGGTCGACGCGTGGGATCGCGGGCATGTTGTGGCCGCATTGGCGGATGATCCAGGGCGTGACGTGCTCGCGGTCCTGCGTATCGCGCGCGCTGCGGTCGGCCTGCCGCAGCAGTCCCACCCGCATGGCTTCGCCGGCCAATCCATATGGAAGGCCATCGGATCCCCCTGCAATTCCGGCATAGCCTTGGCTGCTCCCTTCGGCGGCCGCGATCAGCCTCCTTACGAAATCGCCATCAGGGAAGACGTTGTCGGAGGTAAGGCGCACGCAGACGTCGCCGTCGTCGAGATCGGCGGTCGCCGCGATGAAGCGTGCGAGCACATCGTCGAGCGGACCGCGCATGTGGCGGAGCCCATGCCGGCTCAGGGTCTCCGCCAGCCGGTCATCGCTGGGATCGTCGGAGGTCGCCACCACCGTCTCGCTGCCGTCGCGGGCCGCGCGGCGCGCCGCCAACACGACCAGCGGCAGGCCGCAGACCGGCAGCAGCACCTTGCCCGGCAGGCGGGTGGAGCTGGTGCGCGCCTGCAAGACGACGCGGTGGCGCGTCGCTACCACGCGGTCCAGCCGCCATCGACCGGCACGTTGGCGCCGGTCACGAAGCGCGATGCTGAGCTCGCCAGGAAGACTACGGCGCCGCCGAGGTCCTCCGGCTTTCCCAAGCGCCCGAGCGGCACCTTCTGGGTCAGTGCGGCGGCGAAGGCGGGGTCGCGCTGCAAGGCCGCGTCCGGCGGAAAGGCGCCGGGGCTGATCGCGTTGACCCGGATGCCTTCGGGCGCGAGATGCACCGCCGCATAGCGGGTGTATTGCAGCAGGGCGGCCTTGGCGGCGCCATAGTGCGGCGGGTTGTTCATGCCGGATTGCCCGTAGACCCGCGGATCGGGACTGACCATGCCGTACATCGACGAGATGTTGATGACCGAGGCATCGCCGTTGTCCTGCACCGCCTTGCTCAGCAGGCCGTGCGCGGCATTCACCAGCTCCGCCGCCGCCGCGACCGCGATCTCGATGGCGTCGACATAGTCGCCGGCCCGGCTGTTGCGCATGACGCCGGGGCGGCCGGCATAGGCGTTGTTGATGAGGACATCGAGCCTGCCGTGGCGTTTGCGCAGGTCGGCGACCAGGGACTTGATATCCTCCGCCATGGTCACGTCGCTGGTGATCGCTTCCGCCTGCAGGCCGCGATCGGTCAGGATATTCGCGAGCTTGGCCAGCGTGCTTTGGGTACGGCCCAGGATGCAGACATGGCCGCCGGCCTCGGCCAGGGCAATCGACATCGCAGCGCCCAGGTGACCGGCACCGCCCGTGATGAGGCACACCTTGCCGTCGAGGCGGAACAGGGTCTTGCCGGCGGTAGAAGGGGAAGGCAGGTCCGATGAGTTCATGAAATCTTGCAGTGGGTGATTCGCTTGGCTGCTATTGCACCATGGATTCTACCATGGCCGCTTTCCCTCCGCTCCATCAAGATGCTGGCGTAACCGGCTCAAAACACTTGCGATTCGTTGGGAAACCCACCCAAACTGTCGGCGCGAAATACAAACAGGGGGACGCCATGCTCAAAGAGTTCCGGGATTTCGCGATGCGCGGCAACGTCATCGACCTTGCCATCGGCATCATCATCGGCGCGGCCTTCACCACGGTGGTCAACTCGCTGGTGAAAGACATCATCATGCCGCCCATCGGCTACATCATGAACGGCATCGATTTCTCCAACTTCTTCCTGGTGCTGAAGGGCGAGGCGTATCCGTCCTTGAAGGCTGCACAGGATGCAGGCGCCGTGTCGATCAACTACGGCGTCTTCATCAACGCCTGCATCAACTTCCTGATCGTGGCGTTCGCGGTCTTCCTCCTGGTGAAGCAGGTCAACCGGTTCCGTAAGGAAGCACCGCCCGCTGAGCCGCCGGCGCCGACGACCAGCGAAAAGCTGCTGATGGAGATCCGTGACGCGTTGAAGGCGGGCCGCTAGCACCGCAGGGTTGCATATTGTATCCAATTCGGGCAGATAACCGCCGGAGCATGCGCTAATATCTGCCCGAACGGGATCGACGATGGCCAAATTCACCTTCAGTTGCGTGGATGCGCATACCTGCGGCAACCCGGTGCGCGTGGTGATGGGTGGCGGGCCGCAGCTGAGCGGCGCCAGCATGAGCGAGCGGCGGCAGCATTTCCTGGCCGAGTTCGACTGGATCCGCACCGGCCTGATGTTCGAGCCGCGCGGCCACGACATGATGTCGGGCTCGATCCTCTACCCGCCGACGCGGCCCGATTGCGACATCGGAATCCTGTTCATCGAGACCTCCGGCTGCCTGCCGATGTGCGGCCACGGCACCATCGGCACGGTAACGGTGGCGGTGGAGCAGGGGCTGGTGCGGCCGAAGACGCCGGGCGTGCTGCGCCTGGAGACGCCGGCGGGGCTGGTGATCGCCGAGTACGAGGAGAGGGGTGAATACGTCGAATCCGTGCGGCTGACCAACGTGCCGGGTTTCCTGCATTCGACCGGGCTCGAGGCGGAATGCCCTGGCATCGGCACGCTCAAGGTGGACGTCGCCTATGGCGGGAACTTCTACGCGATCGTCGAGCCGCAGGCTGGCTATCGCGACATGGCGGATTTTACCGCCGGGCAGCTGGTGCAGATGAGCCCGGTGCTGCGCAAGAACCTCAACGCCAAATACACCTTCCAGCATCCGGAGAACCCGACCATCAAGGGGCTCAGCCACATCCTGTGGACCGGCGCGCCGAAGGCCGAAGGCGCGCATGCGCGCAATGCGGTGTTCTATGGCGACAAGGCGATCGACCGCTCGCCCTGCGGGACCGGCACCTCGGCGCGCATGGCGCAGCTGGCGGGCAAGGGCAAGCTCAGGGTCGGCGATGCCTTCGTGCACGAGAGCATCATCGGCAGCCTGTTCAAGGGCCGCGTCAAAGAAGCCGCCAAGGTCGGCAACTACGAAGCGATCGTGCCCTCGGTCGAGGGCTGGGCGCGCATTACCGGCTACAACACCATCTTCATCGACGACCGCGACCCGTACAAGCACGGTTTCCAGGTCATTTAGCGCCACCTGTCCATTCGGCTTGAACCGCCCCGCCGGCGTCCGTAATCTGCGCCGCAAAGGCGGCCAATGTTGCAACAACGGGCCGTCCACAAAAATCACACCGACAGGGGCGCGCCATGCCGAAGACCTTCCCGGAATTTCCCAACCTGTTCGTGATGGATCACCCGCTGATCCAGCACAAGCTCAGCATGATGCGCGACAAGAGCACGCCGACCATCCTGTTCCGGCAGCTCTTGAAGGAGATCGCGCTGCTGATGGGCTATGAGCTCACACGCAGCCTGCCGATCACCACCCGGCCGATCGAGACACCGCTGACGACGTTCGATGCGCCGGTCCTGGAGGGCAAGAAGGTGGCGGTGGTGCCGATCCTGCGCGCGGGCCTCGGCATGGCTGACGGGTTGCTCGAGCTGGTGCCGTCGGCGCGGCTTGGCCATATCGGCCTCTACCGCGATCACGAGACCAAGCGGCCGGTCGAGTATTTCGTGAAGCTGCCGGACCCGGAGGGGCGCACCTTCATCCTGGTCGACCCGATGCTGGCGACCGGGCATTCGTCGTCGGCCGCCGCCGACACGCTCAACAAGCGCGGGGTCAGCGACGACAACATCCGCATGATGGTGCTGGTGGCGGCGCCCGAGGGTGTGCGCGTGTTCCAGAAGGCGCATCCGAAGATCCCGGTCTACACCGCCGCGCTGGATTCGCACCTGAACGAGAATGCCTACATCGTCCCGGGCCTGGGCGATGCCGGCGATCGCCTGTTCGGCACGAAGTGAGGGGACCATGCCGGATTTCATTCTCTCGATCGACCAGGGCACGACCTCGACGCGCGCGATCCTGTTCGACCTGAAAGGCGAGCAGCAGGCGGTCGCACAAAAGGAGCTGCCGCAGATCTTCCCGCAGCCCGGCTGGGTCGAGCACGATCCGGAGGAGATCTGGCGCGCCGTGCAGCAGGTGTGCCGCGACGCCATGGCGAAGCGGCCGGCCGGCAGCGTGCGCGCCATCGGCATCACCAACCAGCGCGAAACGACGGTGGTGTGGAACCGCAAGACCGGCAAGGCGATCCATAACGCCATCGTCTGGCAGGACCGCCGCGGCGCGCCGCTGTGTCGCAAGCTGATCGACGATGGCTGGGAGCCGAAGATCCAGGCCAAGACCGGCCTGCTGATCGATTCCTATTTCTCCGCCACCAAGGTGCGCTGGTTCCTGGACAACGTGCCAGGCGCGCAGGAGGCGGCCGAGCGCGGCGAGCTCGCCATGGGTACCATCGACAGCTTCGTGCTGTGGCGCCTGACCGGTGGCAAGGTGCATGCGACCGACGTCACCAACGCCTCGCGCACCATGCTGTTCAACATCCACAGCATGGATTGGGACGACGACTTGCTGAAGCTCTTCAACGTGCCGAAGAGCATGCTGCCCAAGGTGCTGGAATGCGCCGACCAGTTCGGCACGAGTTCGACCGAGGCCATCGGGGTAGCGTTGCCGATCGCGGGCATCGCGGGCGACCAGCAGGCGGCGCTGATCGGCCAGGCCTGTTTCCAGCCAGGCATGATCAAGAGCACCTACGGCACCGGCTGCTTTGCGCTGCTCAACACCGGCAACAAGGCGGTGGCGTCGAAGAACCGCCTGCTGACGACCGTCGGCTACAAGATCAAGGGCAATCTCGCCTATGCCAACGAAGGCAGCATCTTCGTTGCCGGCGCGGCGGTGCAGTGGCTGCGCGACGGCCTCAAGCTGATCCAGCAGGCGGGCGATACCGAGGCGCTGGCGCGTTCCGTCGCCGGCACCAACGGCGTCTACCTGGTGCCGGCCTTCACCGGCCTCGGCGCGCCGTATTGGGACCCGACCGCGCGCGGTGCGATCCTTGGCCTGACGCGCGATACCGGCATCGCCGAGATTGTGCGCTCGGCGCTCGAGGCGGTGTGCTACCAGACCCGCGACCTGATGACGGCGATGGCCGGCGACGCCAACGCCACCACCAGCAGGCTGCGGGTCGATGGCGGCATGGTGCGCAACGACTGGGTCATGCAGTTCCTGGCCGACATCCTCAATGTGCCGGTCGAGCGGCCAGTGGTGACGGAGACGACCGCGCTGGGTGCCGCGATGTGCGCGGGCCTCGGCGTCGGGTTGTTCTCATCCACCGACGAAGTGGCGCGCAACTGGCAGAGCGACCGCGTCTTCCGGCCGATGATGAAGGATGAGCAGCGTGAGCCGCTCTATGCCGGCTGGCGCGCGGCGGTGAAGCGGGTTCAGAGCGCGCAATAGGTCGCTGTTCTACCCAGCGTCGGACCAAAGTTCTCGCAATAGTAGACCATACATTCCCTTTGGGGTATGCTACGCGCCATTGGACGTGCGCCTAGGCGGGACGCCGCACCTCCTCTGCGTGAACCTTTTCGCCTTCAGAATTAACAAAGCAAGCGCTGGCCTTGAAGCCAGCGAGGTTTCAGAAGTCCCTGCGCGAGCGGAGTGACGGATGCTGCCTGCTACATCTGAGGGCGGGGTTTTGCGACCGGTGCTTGGATAGGAGCCCGCCATGTCTGACGTTCGTCGTGCCCTCAAGATGCTTGCCCTGGTCCTGCTGGCATGCACGCTCACCGCGGCAGAGCGGACCTGGACCGAAGCCAAGAACACCAACCGGCCCGGCTACGACATGGCAAAGATCGTCATGAAGTCCGGGCAGAAGGACGAGTGTGTCGCTCAGTGCAAGGACAATCCATTCTGCCGCGCTTACACCTGGGTCGAGCCCGGAGTGCAGGGGCCGGATCCGGTGTGCTGGCTGAAGAGCGCCGTCCCCGATGCGAAGCCATCGAATTGCTGCAGCAGCGGCGCACGCGTTGGCGATCAGCGTTTCGAGGGAACATTCGAGCCGAACGTGAACCTGCCGGGCCATGACTACCGCTCCCAGACGCTCGCGGTTGCCGATCCGAAATTGTGCCAGGCGGCTTGCGGCAACGATGAGAACTGCCAGGCCTTCACCTACGTCGAGCCGGGCCAGCAGGGACCCGATGCGGTGTGCTACCTGAAGGACAGCGTGCCCACTCGCAAGCAGGATGCGAAATGTTGCACGTCCGGGGTCAAGGCCAGCACGCTGGTGCTCTTCCAGGAGCACCCGGACACCGACATGAAGGGGTCGGACTACGACGACTTCGACGTGCCGACAGGCGGCTGGAAGTCTTGTCACCGGGCTTGCGCGGAAGATGCCAAGTGCCGCGCCTATACCTACGTCAAGTCGACGGACGTTTCGTCCGGCGGCCATTGCTGGCTGAAGGATGCCCAACCGAAGGGTCGCAGCGCGGCGTGCTGCGCTTCAGGCGTGAAGCTGCCCGGCGACCAAGCCATGAATAGCGGCAAGGTTAATACCGATCTGCCCGGTCACGACTATCGCAATTTTACGCCACGCGCCGCCAATGATGGCAGCCGCACCGATGTATGCCGCAAGGCGTGCGGTGCGGACTCCAAATGCCGCGCCTACACGTATGTGAAGCCCGGCGTGCAGGGTGCGGATGCCATGTGCTGGCTGAAGGATCGCGCGCCGGGAAACGGCAAGATCTCCGACTGCTGCGCCTCCGGAACGCGCAAATCGGAGTTCGCCGGCAAGCCGGTCGGTCCGGGTTACGTTCCGCCGATCCTCTATTTCAGCAAGCCGGATCCCAAGCGGATGATCCGCGGGTGGGCCGTTCCCGCGGACATGCCAAAGCCGCGCTTTCCTGCGGGCTACGCCGGCTGCAGCGCGGCCGAGATCGAGGCAGTCGAAGCGGCCTGGGTGCTGGCCCACCATCATATGTGGCGAGCACAGCAGGTGATGCAGCAGATCAATGCCAGCAACCGGCGTGGCGATCTGTGGAACCTTGGCTACGTCTCGAAGATGAAGGACTCAAACGGCGTATACGAAAACTGGTCGCCGCGCGGCTGGTTCGGGAGCTACGATCCGAAGCGGTTCTACAAGGTGCGCCGGTCGATCGACAAGGTGTGGAAGGAGCGCTTCCTCGGCGGCAAGGTCGACCAGACGCAGATCAAGGTCTGGTGCAGGAGCGACAGGGATGTGGCGCCCTGCAACGATGCCCGCGACGGGGCGCACACCGGCGTCGGAACGCTGGATGTCTGTCCCTTCTTCTTCAGCAATCGGGAGGATTTCGACAACGCGCAATTCATCATCCACGAGTTGTTCCACTGGCTGAAAATCCCGAACATGGCGCTCTGGGTGTCCGACAGCCACGACTTCTGGCGCAACGGATGCAAGTACCGCGCCGCTCAGAAGGTCTATGGCGATGACGCGGCCTATATCGGGATGAACGGCGGATGCTACGATTGGAACTACAACCGGGCGGTCTTGACCAACGACAACTACGGCTGGTTCATAGCCACCCTCGGCAGAGAGATCTATGACAAGCGCATAATCAGTTTCCCGGCCGAGAGCTTCGACTGACGGTGATAGCTCAGCCGCGCCGCATGAACGTGTCGGCGAGGGCCGGTGCGACGCCGATGACGCGGCGGTCGGGGGATTCGATCTCCAGGCCGCCGGTCACATTCACGCCGTCGTTCGACAGCGGAAAGTAGCCCCATTCGTACGACACCATGGCATCCGAGCGGGTGCGCATCTCGGTGACGCCATAGACCGGCGCCTTGGTCTCGATCAAGGCGCGGTAGATGTTCTCGGCGATCTGGCGATAGGCATCGCTGATCGGGCGGTCATGCATCCAGGTGCCGGTGAACTCGCCATAGAACTCGGCGATGCGGGTGCCGACCAGGCGGTAATAGACGCGCAAGGGATCGCTCTCGATGTCGACCAGCACGACATAGGGCAGGAATTCGCGGAGCTCGGTTGGATCGATGTCGGCGCGCGAGGCAATGGCGCGCGTCGCCGCGCTTGCGCGCCAGATAGGCGGCCATGCGCTGGATCATGCCCGAGGTCACGTCGCCCTGGTCGATCAAACGGTCGGTGATGTCCGTCTCGTCGACCCAAGTGATGGCATTGCGCATCCGGTCGAGCTCCAAAACCACGGCTGAGCCACAAACTGTACCCGCCAGGGCCTAAGTCCGTCCACTCCCCAAAAGAACTAACAAACGCCCTGATTTCGCCGCGATTTCAATGCAACCAAAAGAGATGAACCAGTCTGTGCGCGCGATGTTCCGTTTTCTGGGCCCATGCTTCGCGGCCCTTCTGGTGCTGTCCGGCGCGGTCGCGGAGGAGGACGTCGACCGTATCGTGGTGGAAAAGTCGCAGCGGCGCATGGACTTGATGTCCGGCGAAACCGTCGTGCGCAGCTACCAGATCGCGCTCGGCTCCGCGCCGGAAGGGGACAAGTTGCAGGAGGGCGATGGCAGGACGCCCGAGGGCAGATACGTCATCGAAGGCCGCAACCCCTCAAGCGCTTTCCATCTTTCCCTCAAGATCTCCTATCCCGACGCCGCCGATCGGGCAGCAGCGGCCGCGCGTAACGTTTCACCGGGTGGCGACATCTTCATTCACGGTGCGCCCAACTGGTGGCTGCTGCCGGGCCAGCCACCCGGCGATTGGACCCGCGGCTGCATCGCCGTGACCAAGGCCGAGATCGAGGAGATCTGGCGCCTGGTGCCCGACGGCACGCCGGTCGAGGTCAGGCCCTAAGGTCTATTCGGAAGGCTGTTTGATCTGGTGCCGCATGATGAGCGGAATCTGCGTCATCATGAACACCAGGTTGAGGCCGAGGATGCCGAACACCTTGAAGTCGACCCAAAGGTCGGTCGGACTGCGTGCGCCAGACGATCTCGTTGAGGCACGCCGTGGCGAGGAAGAACAATCCGAAGCGCAAGGTCAGCTTGCGCCAGCCCGCATCGTCGAGCTCCAACGCCGATCCCATCAGGAACTTCAGCAGTGGCTTGCCGATCATCAGGCCGCCGATCAGGACCACCGCGAACAGGGTGAGGATGATGGTCGGCTTCATCTTGATGAAGGTCTCGTCCTGCAGCCAGATGGTGAGACCGCCGAAAATGCACACGATGACCAGCGTCACCAGCGGCATCGGCTGAATCCGGCGCGTCAGGGCATAGCCAAGACTGGTCAAGGCCACGGTCACGACGATCAGGACGACGGTCGCCTGCATGATACCGCCCGTCTTGAAGGCGATGAAAAAGGCGACCAGCGGCCCCCAATCGACCAGGTGCTTGACCCAGGAATGTTGCGTATCCTTCATGGTTCTCCCATAACGGTTGGCGGCGGGAGTGGCAAGGCGGCCGAAGCCCGCAGGTGGAGGATGTAGGAATGGAAGACCCGGGACTGAAGCGCCTGTTCGAGCGGAACCGCGCCTGGGCGAAATCCGTCAAGGAGCGCGACCCGGAGTTCTTCGCCCGGCTGGCCAAGCAGCAGGCGCCGGAATACCTGTGGATCGGCTGCTCCGATGCCCGCGTGCCGGCCAACGAGCTGATGGGCATGGCGCCGGGCGAGCTGTTCGTCCACCGCAACATCGCCAACCTGGTGCACAACATCGACACCAACCTGATGTCGGTCCTGGAGTTCGCCATCAACGTGCTCAAGGTCCGGCACGTCATGGTGGTCGGGCACTATGGCTGCGGCGGCGTGCGCGCGGCGGTCGAGCGCCAGGAATTCGGCCTGATCGACAACTGGCTGCGCAAGATCAAGGACGTCTATGCCGCCAACAAGGAGGTGCTGGATTCCGAGCCGGACCCGGAAAAGCGCCTGAACCTGCTGTGCGAGATCAATGTGCGCCAGCAGGTGCTGAACATCTGCCACACCAGCATCGTGCAGAACGCCTGGCGCGAGGGGCGGGAGCTCGCGGTCCACGGCTGGATCTATGCGATCGCGGACGGGCTGCTGAAGGATCTCGGCTTCACCATCGACGGCGCCCATGCCACCGAGCCGATCTATCACCTGCCGAGCGTCACGGACGAGGTCGGATTCTAGAGCGGAATACCACTCTAGACGCGCAATTGCGCCGCCGCCTTCGCAATCCTGTGCTCGCGGTGGGCGATGTAGACGTTGGCGGCGATGACGATCGCGGCGCCGAGCAGCACCGCCGGTATCGGCGTCAGGCTGAACAGCCAGAGATCGAACATGATCGACCAGATGAGCGCGGTGTATTCTAGCGGCGCGAGCATCGAGGCTTCGCCCAGCCGGTAGGCGCGGATCACCGCATAGCTGCCGAGCACGCCCCACACGCCGACCAGCAGCAGCAGGCCCCAGTCGATCGCATCGGGCTTGATCCAGACCGGGACCGAGTTGAATCCGCCGACCAGGAACGCGCCGATCGCGCTGTAGAACAGGATGTTGTGCGTCGGCTCCTGGCCCGCGAAACGGCGCAGCAGCACCATCGACAGCGCATAGGCGAAGGCGGAGATGATGATCAGGATCGGGCCGATGCCGATCGCTCCAACACCGGGCCGCAGCGCCACCAGGATGCCGACGAAGCCGATCACGACGGCGCCCCAGCGGCGCCAGCCGATCTGCTCGCCCAGCAGCGGACGCGACAGAAATGGTGATGAAGAGCGGCGCCGTGAAGGCGATGGTGATCGCCTCGGCCAGCGACATCAGCTTGAGGCCGGTGAAGAAGCACCAGATCATCGGAATGGTCAGCGCGGCGCGCAGGATCTGCACCTTCGGGAACTTGGTGTAGAAGTTGAAGGGATTGCCGGTTTCCCGATAGGCCACGGTCAGCGCCACCGCGAGCGGCACGACGCGGCTGAGAAATATGATCTGCCACGGATCGTAGCCCTGGGTCAGCCATTTCGCAGTCGCATCGAGCAGCGAAAAGAACAACACCGCCGTTCCCATGAGAACGAACGCGAGCAACGGCTTGATCGGGGTGTTGACGATCGCAGGTGGGGTCACGGGTGTATTGGGAATCAAGGTTAATATGTGAGGGCCCTATCCTGGCGGATAGCCGGAATACCGGCAAGTCGGCACTGGTAAGCCGCGTGGGCTGGCCCCATAATCGCCGGCGCGGGACACCATTGTCTCGATACGCAAAGACTTGACCGTCAGAGCATGCAAAACAGTCGATTTGCCGTTGCGATCCACACGCTGGTCCTGCTTGCCGCCAAGGCGGGCAAGCCGACCTCGTCCGACTACATCGCGGGATCGGTCGGCACCAACCCGGTGCTGATCCGGCGCCTGATGGGCGACCTGCGCGCGGCGGGGATCGTCGATTCGCGCGCCGGCGCCACCGGCGGCTTCGTGCTGGCACAGCCGGTGGAGCGGATCGGCCTCGACGAGATCTATCGCGCGGTCGAGGACGCGCCGTTGTTCGCGCGCCATGAGAACGCCAATCCCAATTGCCCGATCGGCCGCGCCGTCGGCGTCGCTGCTGGACCGCGTGCTGGGCCAGGCGGAGAGCGCAATGGTGCAGAGCCTCAAGCGCACGACGCTCGCCGACCTGCTGCGGTCACAGGAAGTGGTCACGCAGCTGGCTGGATAGCCAAGCAACTCGGCTTTCGAGAGAGGGAAGAACGAGATGCGACGGGTATTCTTGGCGGCCATCCTGGCGGCGATCGCCACCGGCGCGCAGGCGCAGACCGAACTGCGGGACCTTGGGTGCGCCGGCGAAAGCAGCCTTCGGTCGACCGACGAGACGACGATGACCGAGGTCATCTTCTTCAACCAGAGCCCGGCGCCGATCCGCACCTATTGGCTCGATCATCAGGGCCATCGGATCTTCGGCTCCGAAATCCGTCCGGGTGACAGCTACGTCCAGCAGACCTACGTCACGCATCCCGTGGGTCGTCACCAAGGGCGCGGCCAAAGCGTGCATGGCGATCTACCAGCCGGAAGCTTCGTCGGCGATCGTCGTCGTGCACTGAGTGGCGAGAGCCTACGCTTCGATCGCCAGATTGAAATCCCGCGCGACGATCTCCAGCCAGCGCCAGAGATAGTCCGAGAAGCTCTTCAGCACATACAGCTCGAAGGTCGGCGCATCGTCGACCAGGTGCAGCAGCGCATTGGCGCGCGAGACGCCGGTCTGGGCGCATTGGCCGACGCGGAACTCGCGCGGATGCAGGTCGAGGCTGACGCCGCGCATCAGGACCTCGCGCGCCTTCGGGCCCTTGAGCGCGATGATGGCGCGGGATTCGGAGACGTCGCAGGCGGTCGCATGCTGGCCCACGAAGCCGGCGCGCAGGGCTTCGACCAGCGCGTCCGCTTCGCCGTCCGGCGCCGTCAGCCACCATTCGTTGGGGCCGAGCCAGAGGATCTGCCGCGCGCCGCCGGTCGAGACGGTGTTGGCCGCGCTCGGCAGCGCGACGCCGGTCGCGTTCTGCACCGCCGACGAGAAGGCCGGATCGGACGCCGTGCCGCGGATGTTGACGATGGTCCGGTGCGGAACCTCGGACATGACGATGCCGGCGCCGTCCTTCTTGCTGGACGCGGCGCGCGCGACCAGGCTGAGATGCGCGAGCGCGCTGCGGCGCTGATAGGTCTCAACCATTGATGCGCGCTCCTTCCGGATCGTAGAACTTGGGCTCGGTCACCTTGGCCTTCACCACCTTGCCCTCGTACGGCATGTAGAGCGTGTCGCCCATGCGGTTGCGGCCGTTCTTGACCAGCGCCATCGCGATCGAGCGGCCGCAATTCGGGCTGTAGTAGCTCGACGTGACGTGGCCGATCATGTCCATCGGCGGCTTGTCCTTGAGGTCGGCGACGATCTGCGCGCCTTCCGGCAGCACCTCGTTCGGGTCCTCGGTCAGCAGGCCGACCAGGTGCTTGCGGTCCGGGCGCTTGGCGTCGGAGCGCTGCAGCGAGCGCTTGCCGAGGAAGTCCGGCTTCTGCTTGCTGACGATCCAGTCCATGCCGAGGTCCTGCGGCGTGGTGGTGCCGTCGGTCTCCTGGCCGACGATGACGAAGCCCTTCTCGGCGCGCAGCACGTGCATCGCCTCGGTGCCGTAGGGCGTGATGCCGTATTTCTCGCCGGCCTGCATCAGCGCGCGCCACACATGCATCGCGTAGGAGGGCGGCATGTTGAGCTCGTAGGTCGCTTCGCCGGTGAAGGTGATGCGGTAGACGTGGCATTTGACGCCCGCCACGACGCCATCGGTGAACGACAGATGCGGGAAGCTCTGGTCGTCGAGCGCCATGGTCGGCGCGACCTCGGCCAGCAATTTGCGCGCCATCGGCCCGCTGATGCCGATGACGGCCCATTGCTCGGTGACGCTGGTCAGGTACACCTTCCTGTCCGGCCACTCGCACTGCAGCCAGTCTTCCAGCCACGCCATGACGCGCGCGGCGCCGCCGGTGGTGGTGGTCATGTGGAAGTGGTTTTCGGCGAGGCGGCTGGTTACGCCGTCATCCATCACCATGCCGTCCTCGCCCAGCATCAGGCCGTAGCGGCAGCGGCCGGGCTCCAGCTTGGACCAGGCGTTGGTGTAGACCATGTTGAGGAACCAGGCGGCGTCCGGCCCCTGGATGTCGATCTTGCCCAGGGTCGAGGCATCGACGATGCCGACCGAGGTGCGCACCGCCTTCACTTCGCGGTTGACCGCGTCGTGCATGCTCTCGCCGGGCTTCGGATAATACCAGGCGCGGTGCCACTGGCCGACCGTCTCGAACGGCGCGCCGTGCTGCTCGTGCCAGGAATGCAGCGGCGTCTTGCGGATCGGGTCGAGGAAGTCGCCCTTGTCGACGCCGGAGAAGGCGCCGATGGTCACCGGCGTGTAGGGCGGACGGAAGGTCGTGGTGCCGACTTCCGGCACGCTGACGCCGCGCAGATCGGCCATCAGCGCCAGCGCGTTGACGTTGCTGGTCTTGCCCTGGTCGGTCGCCATGCCCATGGTGGTGTAGCGCTTCAGATGCTCGACCGAGCGATAGCCTTCGCGATGCGCCAGCGCCACGTCGGCGGCGGTCACGTCGTTCTGGTAGTCGATGAAGTGCTTGCCCTCGTGGCCGAGCGGCTTGGTCGAGGGGACGACCCACATCTCGCGCATCGCGCCCAGCGCCGGCTCGGCGCCTGCCACCGGCGTGTTGCCGGCGGGATGCGTGAAGCCGGCGGCGTGCGCGGAGGCCGCGCCGGCGGCATGGCCGTCGACCAGGCAATCCGCCAGCGCAAACCTGCCGCGCGCCGCGCCGACCGATTGGTTGTTCTGGCCGGGCAGCAGCTTGTCGGGCACGAACGCCAGGATGTCCGGGTTCCATTTCAGCTTGCCGCGCGACTGCGAGAACAGGTGCACGGTCGGCTGCCAGCCGGCGGAACTCAGCACCAGGTCGCAGGAGATCGAGCGGCCATCGCTGGTGACGCCCTTGCCGTCGCTGGTCAGGCGTCGCACCTCGACCTCGCTCACCGCCAGCTTGCCTTTGACATGGGTGACGGCGTGGTTGGCGAGGATCTCGATGCCGCGCGAGCGCGCGTTCGCCACCAGCTCGCCGTCGGGATTCTCGCGCACGTCGACGATCGCGGCGACCGAGACGCCGGCATCCACCAGGTCGAGCGCGACCTGATAGGCGGTGTCGTTGTTGGTGAGGACGACGGCGCGCTTGCCCGGCGCGGAGCCATAGCGGTTGACGTAGGTCTGCGCGGCCGAGGCCAGCATGCAGTTCGGCCGGTCGTTGTCGAGATAGACCATCGGCCGCTCGATCGCGCCGGTCGCCAGGATCACGTCCTTGGCGCGCACGCGCCACAGGCGCTGGCGCGGCTGGCTCAAGGCTTCGGGCGAGGTCGGATTGAGATGATCCGTCACCCGCTCCATCAGGCTGACCATGTTGTGGTCGTAGTAGGCGAACGCGACGGTGCGCGGCAGCAGCGTGACATCCGGCATCGCGCGCAGCTCGGCCAGCGCATCGGCGACCCACTCGGCGGCAGGCTTGCCATCGATCATCGCCTGGCGATCGGACAGCAGCGAGCCGCCCATCTCCTGCTGCTCGTCCACCAGGATCACGCGCGCGCCGGCGCGGCCGGCGGCGAGCGCGGCGGCCAGGCCAGCGGGACCGGCGCCAACGACCAAGGCATCGGCATGGGTGTAGAGCTTGTCGTAGCGGTCGGGATCGGGCTCGGTCGGGCACTTGCCGAGGCCGGCCATGCGGCGGATGAAGTGCTCGTACTTCAGCCAGAAGCTCTTCGGCCACATGAAGGTCTTGTAGTAGAAGCCCGACGGGAAGACGCGGTGGAACAGGCTGTTCACCGCGCCGAAATCGGTGGTCAGGCTGGGAAAGCGGTTCTGGCTTTCCGCGATCAGGCCGTCGTAGAGCTCGATCTGGGTCGCGCGCAGGTTGGGCTCGGAGCGATTGCCCTGGCCGAGCTGGATCAGCGCGTTCGGCTCTTCCGCGCCGGCGGAGAGGATGCCGCGCGGGCGGTGATACTTGAAGCTGCGGCCGACCAGCACGACGCCGTTCGCCAGCAGCGCGGAGGCGAGCGTGTCGCCGTGATAGCCCTGGTACGGCTTGCCGTCGAACACGAAGCGCAGCGGCTTGGTGCGGTCGATGCGGCCGCCCTGCGGCAGGCGGTTGACCTGGCTCATCAGCCGTTCCTCCGCTCGATCGCGGGCGCCGGCTGGCCCATCTCATAGACCGCGTAGATCTCGTGCGTCACGGTATCGCGCGCGGCGTAGAAATAGCGGCGGCAGCCCTTGGCATGCATCCAGCGCTCGTAATGCACGCCCTTCGGGTTCTTGCGCATGAACAGGTACTGCGCCCACTCCGCATCGGTCATCTGCTCGCCGTTGGTCGGGCGGACGATGTGGCCCTCGCGCGCATAGGTGAACTCGTGCTCGTCGCGCTTTCCGCAGTAAGGGCAGGGGATCAGCAACATGAGTGATGCCTCTCAGTGAGCGACGCCGGCGGCGCCGTGCTCGTCGATCAGATAGCCGGTGGTGAAGCGCTCCAGCGCGAACGGCGCCGCCAGCTTGTGCGGCTCGCCGGTCGCGATGGTGTGCGCGAAGACGTGGCCGGAGCCGGGCGTCGCCTTGAAGCCGCCGGTGCCCCAGCCGCAATTGAAGAACAGGTTCTCGACCGGGGTCTTGCCGATGATCGGGCTGGCGTCGGGGCAGGTGTCGACGATGCCGCCCCACTGCCGCAGGAAGCGCAGGCGGCTGAACATCGGGAACAGCTCGATCAGCGCGTTCAGCATGTTCTCGACCACCGGCGGGCTGCCGATCTGCGAGTAGGAGTTGAAGCTGTCGATGCCGGCGCCGAACACCAGCTCGCCCTTGTCGGACTGGCTGACATAGACATGCACCTGGCCGGACATCACGACGCAATCCAGCACCGGCTTGATCGGCTCCGACACCATGGCCTGCAGCGGATGGCTTTCGATCGGCAGGCGGAAGCCGGCCATGCCGGCCAGCACGCCGCAATGGCCGGCGACGACCACGCCGACCTTCTTGGCGCGGATGGAACCGCGCGTGGTCTGCAGGCCGACGACCTTGCCGCCCTCGATATCGAAGCCGGTCACTTCGCAATTCTGGATGATGTCGACGCCGCGCGCGTCGGCCCCGCGGGCATAGCCCCAGGCGACGGCGTCATGGCGCGCCACGCCGCCGCGGCGCTGCAGGCTGGCGCCGAACACCGGATAGCGCGCGGTCGGCGAGCAATCGAGGATCGGGCAATAGGCCGCGACCTGCTCGCGGGTCAGGATCTCGGAATCGATGCCGTTGAGCTGGATGGCGTAGACGCGCCGCCGCAGCGCCTGCATGTCATGGATGGTGTGCGCGGTGGAAAGCAGGCCGCGCTGGCTGAACATGACGTTGTAGTTCAGGTCCTGCGACAGGCCCTCCCACAGCTTCAGCGCATGCTCGTACAGGTGCGCGGATTCGTCCCACAGGTAGTTGGAGCGGACGATGGTGGTGTTGCGCCCGGTGTTGCCGCCGCCGAGCCAGCCCTTTTCCAGCACCGCGATGTTGGTGATCCCGTGCTCCTTGGCGAGGTAGTAGGCGGTCGCCAGGCCATGGCCGCCGCCGCCGACGATGACCACGTCGTATTCCGGCTTGGGGTCCGGGCTGCGCCAGGCCTCGCTCCACTTCTCGTGGTAGCTGACCGCGTTCCGCGCGAGCGTGAAGATCGAATAATGCTGTTTCATCAGGACTTACCGGGACGATCTTGGAATCGGCGGGGAGGATGGCTGGTCCGGCCACCCCCGTCCTTTGGCCGAGCGCCATGTATTATCGTCGGAACGCCAAGGTCAAGTGCTGGAAGCTCAAGGACTTAGGCATGCCGGCCTGACAGGAATCGGGGAGCAGTGGCATCATCCGGCCATGAACCATGACCCGCACCAAACCCGGCGCTTTCCAGAGGACCTGGCAGGCAACCTCCGGCTGGCCGAAGAGCTGGCGCCGACCCACTGCGCGGGCTGCGGCGGCTACCACCTGGCGCGCGCCGGCGGCGGCTGACCTCGGGACGCCGGACGCACTCGACCGGGACGAGATGGTGCGGCTGCTGCGGGCGTGGGCGGTGGACCGTGCTCCCTCCGGCACAGAGCCGCTCGAGGTCGTCATCGTGGGCAGCGCGGACACCAACCTGCTGGCGATGGCCGCTGAGGCTGTCGTCGGACCTTGGGCCGGCGCGATATACCGTCCTCGATCGCTGCCGGACGCCACTGGCGCTGTGCGAGGCGTTCGCGCGGCAGCATGGCCTGGAGATCGCGACCCGGCCGTTCGACATGGGCGCGCCGGAAGGTGCATTTCCGGCGGACGCGATCATCGTGCACAGCCTGCTCCGGTTCCTGCCGCAGTCCGTCCATCTGGCGAGCATGGCGGCGATGAAGCGATGGCTGAAGCCGGGAGGCACGATCGTGTTCTCGCACCGGCTGATGGCCGCAGACCCGGAGGCGCCGTACTACAAGTCGGAATACCAGACGCTCGCGCCGCTCCTGCGCCTGTTCGAAGCGGCTGGGCTGAAGGTCGCGGCGCTGCAGGAAGCCATCGAGGAGGGCGGGCCGCGGCACCGGATCCTGGCCTTGCTGACATCGGCCTAGCGGCCGAGCAGCCACCATAGGCCGCGCCCGAGAATATCCCGCTCGATCCCGATATCGAACACGACGGACAGCAGCAGGAGTTGCAGGCCGATGAAGCTGAGCACCGCCAGGATCATCGGCACGATCCGGATGCGCAGCGCGTGCAGCATCAGACCCAGGAAAATGCTGGAGGAGGCGGTCAGGCCGATGATCGGGTTGGCCAGCAGGAAACCGCCGACCAGCCAGCCATAGCGCTGCGTGACTGTCGTTCGGGCGTCGATCCGTGGCTTCGCCTGGGCCGCAGCAGGGTAATCGCCGACAGGACCAGGCCCGCGGCGCAGATCGCGAACACCGGGATGCGGTCCTGCGGGTTGCCATGAATGCTCCGCCAGCGCCGCCAGCGCGAAGATGCCGATCGGAAGGATGGCGCCGATCTTGTCCGGATGATCGATGGCGGCCGCGCGTTGTTGCTTGCGCCGGATGCAGATAGGCCACCCAGCGCGACCAGCGCGAGCGCGAGCACGATGGTCATCGGCCGCGTCAGGGCCGACCAGCCCCAGATCACGGCGGTCTGATACGACGAGGCCTCGAGCAGGTCGCCGACGACGAAGCCGAGGATGAAGGGCGCCCGCGGCCAGTTCGCCGCCTTGAGCGCCAGCCCGAGAGCCGTTGCGAACAGCAGTTCGACATGCGTGATCAGGTTGGGCTCGTGGATCAGCGAGGCCGTCACGCCGATCACGATCGCGAAGGGCGCGATCATCTCGCGCCGCACGGCCGGAGAAGCGCACGATCCACGGCACCGCCAGGAAGAACAGCGGAATGGCGATCAGGTTGGCGGCGACGACGGTGCCGCCCAGCAGATAGGTGAGCGCGATGTCCTGGCCCAGCATGCGCGGGCCGACCGACACGCCGGCGAGCGCCAGCGCCGCCATCATGATCGCCATGCTGGAGCTGCCGGGAATCCCGAAGAACAGGGTCGGGATCATGGCGCCGCCTTCCTTGGCGTTGTTGGCGGCTTCCGGCGCGATGACGCCGGCGATGGCGCCCTGGCCGAAGGGGATCTCCGACTTCACCGTGCGCGCGGCGTAGCCATAGGACAGCCACACCGAGATCGAGGCGCCGAGGCCCGGCATCAGGCCGACGACGATGCCGTAGAAGCGTGCTGCGCAGCAGCGTGGCGCGATAGCGCAGCGTCACCGCCATGCCCTTGAACACTTCCGAGATCGTGGTGAGCTTGGCGCTGCGTTCCGCGACGTCGTCGGCGAAGCGCGTCGGCGTCAGCATCTCCGGGATGATGAACAGGCCGGCGACCAGCGCGGGCAGGTCGAGCCCGTCCCACAGCTCCGGCAGGCCGAAGGTGAGGCGCGGCTCGCCGGTGCGGACGCTGAGCCCGACCATCGCGCACAGGACGCCGATCGCCGCGACGGCGAGGCCGTGCACCATGCCTTCGCGCGACACGGCGCTGATCAGCGAAATGCCCATCAGCGAGAGCAACAGGAACTCCGGCGGACCGAAGCTGGTGACGATCGGCCGGGCGATCGGCACCGCCAGCGACGAAAGCCAAGTGCGCCCAGGACGCCGCCGATCGCGGAGGCGCTGAGGCTGGCGCCGAGCGCTTCGCCGGCGCGCCCCATGCGCGCCAAGGGATAGCCATCGAGGACGGTCGCGGCATCGGCGCCGGAGGTCGGCAGCGCGAAGGCGATGGTCGGGATCGACGAGGAGGTATGCACCACCGCATGCATCGCGATCAGGAAGATCGCGGCGGGATAGGGATCCCAGAAGACGCACAGCGGAATGGCCAGGATCAGCCCGACCCGGCTGCCGAGCCCGGGGATCGAGGCCGCAGATGAAGCCGAGCGCCGTGCCGAAGACCAGCGCCGACAGGCTACGGAGCAGCAGCGGCCACGCGTCGAACATCCAGGCGCTACAGGCTGCCGCTGTCGCAGGAGTGCCGGCTGCCGTCGCTGATCTGCTGGCCGCAGGCGATCATGGCCTTGAGATCGCTCAGCACCTTGGTGTTGCCGAGCAGGTCGTCGATGAACGTGGTGACGGTCTCGGCGTTGGCCGGCGTGCCGATGAAGTTCGCCGCTTTCAAGCCGGCGAGGTAGTCGGGGTCGGCCACCACCTGGTCGAATGCCTTGGCGAGCGCCGCCTGCTGCGCCTCCGGCGTCGCGGGGGCGGCGACCACGAACCGGCCCATGTCGCTGAGCTGGGTCGCGAGCGCGATCACGTCGCGCGGCGCAGTTGGGCAGCGCAACCTGCTCCAGGGTCGGGAGCGTTGCCAGCGGTATCGGGATAGCCGACCGTGCCGAACTTCAGCACCGGCACCAGGTCGCCGGCCTCGATGAACTCGCGGAAGTTCTCGTAGGTGCCGATGCCGGCGTCGGCGTCGCCGGCCAGCAGCATGGCGTTCTGCTGCTCGGTCTTGAACCCGGGCACCATCTTGAGCCGCAGGTTGGTCATGCCGTTGAGCAGCAGGCCGTCGATGTAGTTCTGCGCGCTGGCGCTCATCGCCAGGCTGACCAGCGGCTTGGCGGCGGCGTTGGACTTGCTGGGGTCGGCGCGGTCCAGCGCATCCTTGCGCACCACCAGCACGCGCTGCGAGCTGGCGAGGGCGCCGATCCAGTGGAAGTCCTTGATGTCGTAGGGCAGCGCCTCGCCTTGCGTCACCTGCGAGAACACCACGCTGCTGTTCACGAAGCCGATCGTCACCAGCGATGCCTTGGCGTCGTGGATCTCGGCCATGGCGAGGCTGCCGCCGTTGCCGTCGAGGTTCTGCACGTTGATCGAGCTGTCGGGCAGGTATTTTTCCAAGGTCTTGGCGAACAGCCGCGCCATCGTGTCGGTGGTGTTGCCGGCCTTGTGCGCGATGATGACGCGGATGGTCGCGCCGTCGAGCGCGCTGTCGGCATGACTGGGCATGCTGGACGCGCAGGCGAGCAGGATGAGCGCGGCGGCGAACTTCCCGAGAACTCTTGACGATCATTGCTTCCCCCGAAGCTAGGCGTAGGCAAAACGGTCCGGCACAAGATGCCGGACGGAAAGGCTTTTCAGTTTTGCCCACTGAATGTCTGTTACCCCACAGACGCGCGGAACGATAGCACCTTCGACGGATATCGGAAAGCGCGGTGGGCTAGGAATAGTGCCAATCAGTGCGCCACGCCCGAGGCGCCGTGCTCGTCGATCAGGTAGCCGGTGCGAGAAGCGCTCGAGCGAGAAGGGCGCGGCGAGCGGATGCGGCTCGCCGGTGGCGATGGTGTGGGCGTAGACGAAGCCGGAGCCGGGCGTCGCCTTGAAGCCGCCGGTGCCCCAGCCGCAATTGAGGAACAGGTTCTCGACGGGGGTCTTGCCGACGATCGGGCTGGCGTCCGGGCAGGTGTCGACGATGCCGCCCCATTGCCGCAGGAAGCGCAGGCGGCTGAAGATCGGGAACAGCTCGATGAGGGCATTCAGCATGCCTTCGGTGATCGGCGGGCTGCCGGCCTGGGAATAGGAGTTGTAGCTGTCGATGCCGGCGCCGAACACCAGTTCGCCCTTGTCCGACTGGCTGACATAGACGTGCACCAGCCCGGAGGTGATGACGGTGTTGAGCACCGGCTTGATCGGCTCCGACACCATCGCCTGCAGCACGTGGCTGGAGATCGGCAGCCGGAACCCGGCCATGCCGCATAGAACGCTCGAATGGCCGGCGACGGCGATGGCGACCTTCTTCGCGCCGATGGCGCCGCGCGTGGTCTCGACGCCGGTGACGCGACCGTTCTCCACCCTGAGGCCGGTGACCTCGCAGTTCTGGATGATGTCCACGCCGCGCGCGTCGGCCGCGCGCGCAAAGCCCCAGGCGACGGCATCGTGCCGTGCCACGCCGCCGCGGCGCTGCAGGCTGGCGCCGAGGATCGGGATAGCGCGCATCCCGGCCGACATGGATGATCGGGCACCATTCCTTGAGCTGCGCCGGGGTCAGGAACTCTGAATCGATGCCGTTGAGCTTGATGGCGTAGACCCGGCGGCGCAGCGCCTGCATCTCATGCTGGCTGTGCGCCAGCGAGACCAGGCCGCGCTGCGAGAACATCACATTGTAGTTGAGGTCCTGGGACAGGCCCTCCCACAGCTTCAGGGAGAACTCGTAGAGATGCGCGGACTCGTCCCACAGATAGTTGGAGCGCACGACCGTCGTGTTGCGCCCGGTATTGCCGCCGCCCAGCCAGCCCTTTTCCAGGACCGCGACGTTGGTGATGCCGTGCTCCTTGGCCAGGTAGTAGGCGGTGGCCAGGCCGTGTCCGCCGCCGCCGATGATGACCACGTCATAGTCCGGCCTGGGATCGGGGCTGCGCCAGGCCTCCTGCCAATCCTGGTGGTGGCTGAGCGCGTTCCGCACCAGGGAGAAGATCGAATAGGTCTGCTTCATGGATGGGGAGATCCGGCGGCGGGAAGGGCCTGATTTCCCCAGGATTTCAGGCGATCGGTCAAGCGCAGAAGCCCGCCTTAGGCTTGCATTCTCGGCGGTACCTGCGACCGAAAATCTCCTAGCGACAAGTGCGGTGATATGTTCTATAGACGGCACCGACTTTTCAGATCGCGCCGTGGGCTTCTTGGGGAGGCCGGCGCCTTAGAGGGTTGTTCGCCGCCCATGTTTGGAGCAAAGCCGAGCAAGCTGCCGCAGGAGATCGCCTTCCTGCTGGTGCCCAACTTCTCGATGATCGCGTTCACCTCCGCCATCGAGCCGCTGCGCCTCGCCAACCGCGCGAGCGGCAAGGAGCTGTATCGCTGGCGCCTGTTCTCGCCGGACGGCAAGTCGGTGCGCGCCAGCAACGGCATCGAGCTGGCGCCGGAAGGCGGCATCGACCAGATCGGCGGCTACCAGACCGTCATCCTGTGCAGCGGCATCGACGGCCATCTCTACGAGGACAAGAACGTGTTCGCGGCGCTGCGCCGCGCCGACCGCCAGGGCGCCGACATCGGCGCGCTGTGCACCGGCAGCCACATCCTGGCGCGCGCCAACATGCTGAACGGCTACCGCTGCACCATCCATTGGGAGAACCTTGCCAGCTTCTCCGAGAATTTCCCGGAGATCGAGGCGACCTCGGAATTGTTCGAGGTCGACCGCAACCGCTTCACCTGCTCCGGCGGCACCGCGGCGCTCGACATGATGCTGAACATGATCTCGCAGCAGCATGGGCACGAGCTGGCGGCGTCGGTCTCCGAGCAGTTCATCCACGAGCGCATCCGCGACCGGCACGATCACCAGCGCATGGCGCTGACGGCGCGGCTCGGCGTGCGGCATCCGAAGCTGATCCAGGTGATCCAGCTGATGGAGCAGAACCTGGAAGAGCCGCTGAGCCGCCAGGAGCTGGCGGAGGCGGCGGGACTCTCCAGCCGCCAGATGGAGCGGCTGTTCGCCAAGTACCTCCACCGCTCGCCGGCGCGCTATTACGTGGAGCTGCGGCTCAACCGCGCGCGCCTTCTGCTGCTGCAAACCAATATGTCCGTGATCGACATCGCGCTCGCCTGCGGGTTCGTGTCGGCGTCGCATTTCTCGAAGTGCTATCGCGATTTCTTCGGCAAGACACCGCGCCGCGAGCGCGCGGGACCGAACGCCGTGCTGGAAGATGAATCGGAGAGGAGAAGCGCGGCGGGCCGGGCCTGACCGGCATTCATCGTCATTTCTATTAGGGGGGATGATCATGCGGCTATTGCTGCCATTAGCGGCTATTCTCACGCTATTCCTTGTCGGGCTGCGAGATGACCAAGAAGGAAGCAGCCCCAGCACCGGTCCAGGACCTCGCGTTCAACTATCCCAAAGCGATCTACGTCTACGATTTCGCGGTCGCACCGACCGAAGTGTCCTATGCCAGCGTTGCCGCGCCACGATTCAGCGGCGCGACCGACGATCCTGACAAGACCGAGAAGCGCGACGCACTCGAGCGCGATATCGCCGATGCGGTTGCAAGCCAGTTGGTCGCGAAACTGCAGGAGCTCGGGCTGCCCGCCGTGCGCTGGCGCGGAACCCCGCCACTGAACGAAGACTCCTACGTCATCGAAGGGCAGTTCCTGACCCTCGGCAGCAACGGCGTGCCGGATCAGAAGATCGTCGGCTTTGCGTTGGGCGGCGGCGAGTTGCGGGTGCTGTCGCAAGCCTATCGCGTCGACGGCAAGCAGCGGAAGCTGCTGGGCGAAGCGGATGTCGGCAAGGAGAGCGCGACGCCGGGCCTGGCCGCCGAGCTACCGGTCGCCAAGCTCTCCGCCGCGCGCGCTGCCGCGTCGGTCGCCACCGGCGCCGGCGTGGTGCGCTCGGTGACCAGCAAGGTGAAGAAGGGGGCGGAAGACACCGCCGCCGCGATCATCGAGCAGCTCAAGCCGAAGATGCAGGAGCATGGGTGGTTTTAGCACGGACCCCGTCAACCTGACCTAAACTCCGTCACCCGCGCCGACTAGTGTCGGCCTTCGCCGACGGTGCTTGGCCTTTGGGTCCACGAGTGTGCGTGCGCGTGAGAGGTCTGGTCGTTCGAAACTCGTGGATGCCAAGGCCAAGCCTTGGCATGACGGGAGGAAGGGCGGGTCGCTCCAGGTGATCGCTAAGCCGCGCGCACCTTGGCGACGAAATCCCTTGCGAGGCCGTTCAGCGAATCCATCTGCGTCATCAGATGACCGGACGCCGACTGCAAACGCTGGCAGGCGTCGGCGGTGACCTGCACCGAATCCGACAGCTCATGCACGCTGGCGTTCATCGAGTTGGTCTCGTGCGAGACGTCCTGGACGTTCTGCGCGATCGCCTGGCTGGCGCCGCCCTGCTGCTCGATCGAGCCGGCGGCTTCCGCTGCCTTGCGGCTGATGTCGGCGATGAGTTCCGCGATCGCGCCGATCGCCTTCACCGCGCCGTCGGTCTGGCCCTGGATGTCCTGGACCTGTGACTGGATGTCCTCGGTCGCCTTCGCGGTCTGGTTGGCGAGGTTCTTCACCTCGCTCGCCACCACCGCGAAGCCCTTGCCGGCTTCGCCGGCGCGCGCGGCTTCGATCGTCGCGTTGAGCGCCAGCAGATTGGTCTGCGAGGCGATGTCGTTGATCAGCTGCACGACCTCGCCGATGCGGTTGGCCGCGGCGGCCAGGGTTTTCACCATCTCGTTGGTGTCCTCGGCATTGGCGACCGCCTGCTGCGCCGCGTTCGAGGTATCGGAGACCTGGCTCACCGCGCCGGCGATCGCGCCGGACAAGGCGCCGGCGGTGCCGGCGACGGTCTCGATGCCGCCGCTGGCGCGCTCCGAGGCATGCGTGGCGCGGGCCGTGAGTTCGGACAGGCGGTGCGACGCGCTGGAGAGGGATTCCGCATCGCCGCGCATGGTGCCGGCCGACTTGGTCAGATCGCCGATCAGCTTGCCGACGGAGTCGGTGAAGGTCGTGGCCAGGCTCTCGAGCAGCTTCTTGCGCTCGGCTTCCGCCGCCTTGTGCGCGGCCGCCTGCTGTGCCTGCAACGTCTCGTTCTCCGTCATGCTCTGGCCGAAGGTCACGAGCGCACGGGCGATGACGCCGATCTCGTCGGAGCGCTGGGTATAGGGCACCTCGGCCGAGCGGTTGCCGGCGATCAGCGCTTCCAGCGCCTGGCGCACGCGGGCCAGCGGCTTCAGCGCCATCTTGTTGAGCAGGATCGCAACCCCGGTGAGCAACACGATGGCGACGCCGAGGGCGATGCCGAAATTGCTGAGCAGCCGGTCGACGACCGCGAAGAAGTCCGCCTTCTTCACGCCGACATAGAGAATGCCGATGGTCTTGCCGGTCTCGTCCTTGATCGGGTCGTAGCCGGTGAAGAAGGTCTGGCCGAGAATGTCGACGGTGCCGCGGAACGGCTTGCCCTGGCCGAGCACGGACTCATAGGCGGCGTTCTTGGCGAGCTGCGTGCCGACGGCGCGGGATCCGTCCGCCTTCATCACGTTGGTGGTGACGCGGGTGTCGCCCATGAAGATGGTGGCGGTGCCACCGACGATCTCCTTCACGCGGTCGACGATCGGGAAGTTCTCGTTCAACAGGACGTCGCCCGCATACATCTTGCCGTCCTTGACGGAGTAGGGCTGGCCGACCTTGGACAGCACCTCCCAGGCGACGCGCATGCTGGTTTCTTGCCGCTCGACGCCCTGGCGCTCCATCTCGGCGGCGACCAGGCTGTAGGCGATGCCGAACAGAGCGGCGCCCAGCACGATCAGGCTGGTGATGTTGACGAGGACCAGACGCTTGGTGATGGACAGGTTGGCAAGCGTGGTCAGCAGGCGCTTCATGCTTCGGGCTCCGCGGCGGAAACGTTTCTTCGGCCGGGGAGGTTAAGCAGAGCTGATGAAAAATCGGTGAAATCTGCGATAGGAGTTCGGCCTAGCGCGCCGGCCGCGTAAGCGGCCGTTCGCTTCAACGTCGTCGGGCGCTCTTGGTTCGCGCTTGAGGCCTTCGTGGCCTCGGTGCGGTGCGTGACGGGCGGGCGCGGCTGCTCGGCCGGCCACGGCCGGACGATCTTGATCGATGTATTGGTCATTTTCAGATGTCCTGGTTGGAAATTTCGTTCGGCGCGATGGCGGCCAAAGAATTGTCGATCATGCGGCGGTCGGGATCGACCGCTTCGACCTTCCGCTGTTCCGGCGCGGCAGCCGGCGCCGTGCCGGTGTCCGCCAGAGCGATCGACGCACCGACGGCGAGGCAAACGGCCATCAGGATCAGCGTCGCAATACCCAAAAACCGAAGCATGATACCCCTCGTGAACTGCCTGATTCGGCGCGCAGTCCGCGAATCAAGCATGAGGGGAATTCTAGGAGGCCGCCGGCCCGGCGTCTGTGACCGACAGCACAGGCCACCGATGAGAGGTTAACACGCGCCTTCCTAGTCGATCGGAGCGGGCTCCCACAGCTCGACCCGCCGGCCATCGGGGTCGACGAACCAGCCGAACCGGCCTTCGACCGTTTTCTCAACCCGATCATCGACTTGAACGCCGGCGTCGCGAAGCCGCTTGAGCGCGCCATCCAGGTCGTTGACGCGGAAGTTGATCATGAAGGTCTGGCCGGAATTGCCGAAGTAGCTGGTGGAGGACCGGAACACGCCCCAGACGGTGTAGCCGGGCTCGCCATGCTGGTCCTGCCAGGGGAACGCCCAGCTGGCGGAATCCGCATCGGCCGGCACGCCCAGCACGTCGCGGTACCAGCGCGCGAGGTCGGAGGGATTGCGGGACTTGAAGAACACCCCGCCGATGCCGGTCACGAAGCTCATACAACGGCCCCGCCGAACGGCGGCCGCGCCAGCAGCCGGCGCATCATCGGCTCGAACGCATCGAAGGGCAGCGTGTCGTAGTTCGGATCGAACGAGCGCTGGTCCCACTTCTCGCAGAATTCGGCGGTGCGCTCGAACATCGGATGGCCGCGATAGCGCTCGCGCGCAAAGCGGTCGCCGCCGGAGTGGTGCCAGAAATAGTATCCCTGGAAGATGCCGTGATGCTGGACCAGCCAGTGATTGTCCGGGCTGAGGTAGGGCTGCAGGATCGCGGCCGCGAGGTCGGAGTGGTTCCACGGCGCCAGCGTATCGCCGATGTCATGCAGCAACGCGACCACGACGGTTTCCTCGTCGGCGCCATCGCGCAGCGCGCGGGTGGCGGTCTGCAGGGAATGATCGTAGCGGTCGATCTGGTACCCGAGCTTGTCGCCCCGCAGCCGATGCAACAGGCCCAGCACGCTGTCGAACAGCTCGCGGTCCAGTTTCTTGTAGTGGCGATCGAGGAGCTGATACTCTTCGCGCGTTCCTTCATCCATGCGGGTGAAGCTGACGGTCTCGGATTCAAACATGGCGAACAGCCCCTTAGAGTGGCGCAACGGGCGCCATGCTAGACTTGAGCGCTGCACGGCGTCCAGGAGTGCGTGTGCCGCTCTCTGAATTGACGCAGGCGCTCGCCCGCCATGGTTTGCGCTTGCGCGGCGGTTTCGCAACCGACAGCGGAACGGACAGCGATATCCTCGCCGCGGCGCCATGGGCGCGCACCCTCATCCTGGTCGGCAACGTCGGCTCGGAGCTGTGGGACAAGAGCGGCGCCGAGATCGCCGCGCTCGGCGACCCCGATCCGCTCGACCGCTGGACGCGCAGCGTCATCGAGCCAATCGCATCATCGGTCGGCGGCCTCGCGCTGTTCCCGTTCGCGGGGCCGCCCTACTGGCCGTTCCAGCGCTGGGCGGAGCGGGCGGAGGGCGTGCGCTCCTCGCCCATCGGGATCCAGATCCATCCGGAGTTCGGCCTGTGGCACGCCTATCGCGCGGCTATCCTTCTGCGCGAGGCGATCGCGCTGCCGCGGCGGGAACAAGCGCATCCATGCGATGCTTGTGTGGATCGGCCATGCCTGACGCACTGCCCCGTGAACGCCTTTTCGTCGGCTGGCTACGATGTCGACCGCTGCGTCGACCACGTTGCTGCAGTGCAAAATGAGACCGGATCATGCATGGACGTTGGATGTCTTGCGCGCTTGGCCTGTCCTCAAGACGACGGGCACGATCCGCGGACGCGTCGAGGACGCCGGGTCGAATCGGCCCCTGGCCGACTTCAGCGCGTCGTACCGCGCTCCGCGCACCGGCGGTTTCGGCGCGATGCAGATCCGCATGGGCGGCGAAACCGAGAAGGCCTTTCAGTCGCCGGACGGCTCGTTCGAGCTGACCGAGGTTCCGGCCGGAAAGTGGAACGTCATCGCGTCGGCGGCGGGATACCGGCCGGCGGAGGTCGCCGGCATCGAGATCGCGGAGGGGGAGACGAAGGACGGAGTCGTCCTCTCGTTGAAGAAGGGCGCCTCGGTTACCGGCCGCGTGCGCGACCCGCGCCGCGGGACCGGGGTGCCGAACGCGTCGGTCTCCTGGTCCCAGGACTCCGGCGCTCAGAGGCCGGGGGCCGCGTTGATGGCCCGGCTCTCCGGAGAGAACACGGCGGTTTCGACGGACGCCGACGGCCGATATCGTATGGACGGTCTTCCATCCGGGAAGATCAGCGTCGCCGCGGAGCACCCCGACTACCTCGAGGTGTCGCGCCAGGTCGAGGTCGACGACGAGGCGACGGTCGATCTGACGCTCTCGCTCGGCGGATCGATCGCGGGATCCGTCGTCGGAAAGGACGGACGGTCCGCGATACCCGGAGCCCAGGTCTCGCTGGACGACCCGGGCGACGGATTCGGCATGGGTGGGGAATCCTCCCGGGCCGACGCCGCGGGCGCATTCCTCTTCGAGCACCGGAAGCCGGGGAGGTACCGCGTCTCCGCGAAATCCAACACCGGCGGCACCGCGTCGCAGGAGGTGATTCTCGCGGAGAACCAGCAGCTCGAAGGAGTCCTGCTCGCGATGGAAGGGGGCGCGTCCCTCCGCGGGACGGTCTCCGGACTGCCGCCCGCGAGGCTGGGAGGGGTTCGAATCTTCGCGTCCGGGCGGAACTATGAAGACGGCACGACCACCGGTGACGACGGCCGCTTCGACCTGCGCGACGTCCCGGCGGGCGTGCTGCGAGTGACCGCCATGACATCGTTTCCGGCGAGCCGCTCGACGTGGAAGAACGTCGAGGTCCCGGAGGGCGCTGGCGAAGTCCCGGTCGAGATCGTGTTCGAAGGCTCCTCGCGCCTGGCGGGTCGCGTCACGCGGGGCGATCGGCCGGTGCCCGGGATCTTCGTGATGGCCAACTCCGATCCCCCGGCCGCGGGAGATACCCGCGCGAGCGGCCAGACCGACGAGAACGGTCAGTACACGATCGAGGGGCTCACCGACGGCAACTACCAGGTCCAGCTGTCCGGCGGCTACCGAAAGAGCTTCACAATCTCGGGCGATACGAACGGAGACATCGCCCTGCCCACCGTGTCGATCTCGGGCGTCGTCACGGAAGCCGGAACCAACGATCCGATCGAGGGCGCGTCCGTTCAGGCGGAGAGCGGCAGCGAGACGTCCGCTTTCGCGATGAAGCGGGCCGTGACCGACTCGCGGGGCTTCTACTCGATCGACGACCTGGACTCGGCCAACTTTCAGGTCACCGCGCGGAGGGAAGGCTACGAGCTCAAGACCCAGCCCGCGTCGGTCGGCTCCTCGTCGGTGGAGCTCAACTTCCAGCTCCCGCGCGGAGCGGGCCTGGCGGTCCGGGCGGTCGACGGGATGACGGGCCAGCCTCTCCGTGACCTCCGGGTCCTCGCCTTCTCGAGCAACCGTACGGTTGCATTTTCCGGAGGGGTCTCGCTCGACTCCGAGGGGAAGGGCGAGATTGCCTCGCTCGCGCCGGGCGTCTACGCGCTGTACTTCTTCTCGGGCGGCTATTCGCCGCGTTCCCTCCCCTCGGTCCAGGTCCCCTCTCCGACCGTGACCGTGCCGATGACGCCGGGCGGCCGCCTCGAGGTCCGGGCCGACGCGCCGGTGTCGGGGCGGATCGTCTCGGCCGGCGGCGGGACGTACCTGCTCGACTGGTGGCGGCTCGACGGGCGGGTCAACGTCGGACCGCCTGCAGCAGCCTGGGACAACATCGCCCCCGGCTCCTACGCGCTGTTGACGTCCGGACCCTCTGGAGAGAAGTCCTACCCGTTCTCGGTCACGGAGGGCCGCACCACGACGGTCGAGGTGAAGTAGAGGGTCACGCCCCCTCGCGAACGAAGCGCCGGGGGTCCGCCATGAGGCGTGCGTTGTCGGCGAAGGCCTTCCACTCCACGGCGAGAGCCCAGCAGTGGATCGCCACAGCGCCGATCGACGCCGCCAGGTGGGTCCAGGACGGCAGCGCCCGCGTGTGGACCGCGCCGCCCAGCACGAAGACGGTGATCGAGGAGAAGAGGGCGAAAGTGGCCGCGGGCGACGTCTTACGCTTCAGGTCCGAAAGCGCGGCGAGGATCCGCCGGCGATCGGCCTCCGGCCAGCCGGCCGTGTCGTCCTTGACCAGCCTCCCGGTTCCGATGAAGTAGAAAATGACCATCGACTGGGAGAAGAGCGAGAAGATCACGGCAGGGATCGCGAATCCGACGTGCCGCGTGACGAGAGCCTTCGCCAGAGGGCCGACGGCCGACGCGTGGACGCCGGTCGACACCGCGAACCCCTGGATGGACGTGACCACCAGGCCGGCGATCGCCAGCAGGGTCCCGAGAGCCAGCGCCAGCGCCATCCGCGGGAGCATAGCCTCCCCGTGGGAATAGAATCTCGCCTCCGTCGGGAGGGGGAAACATGACTGCCGAGATCCGCACTCTGTGCGACATCTTTCTGTCCGCGGCGGCTTCGGGAAAGCCCGACCTTCTGAGTGCCAAGGTCGGCAACGTCTGGACTCCGATTTCCGCGCGCGACTTCGGCTACACGGTGCGCGCTCTCTCGCTCGGGCTGAACGCGCTCGGCGTCCAGCCCGGAGACCGCGTCGCGATGCTTTCGGAGAACCGGCCGGAGTGGGCGATGGCGGACTACGCCATTCTCTGCGCGGGAGGATGGACGGTTCCGATCTATCCCACCCTCCCGGCTCAGCAGATCGTGCCGCTCTTGAAGGACTCCGGCGCGAAGGCCGTCTTCGTGTCGACGCTGGAGCAGCTGGGCAAGATCATGCAGATCAAGGCGCAGTGCCCCGCGCTCGACCACGTTATTTCGATGGACGCGGCGCCGCCCGGCGAGCCCGGCTTTCTCACGTTCCACGGGCTCGTGGACAAGGGGCGTCCGACCCTGGAGATGAGCCCGGGCGTGTTCGAGCAGCGGGCTGCGCGGGTCAAGCCCGACGACGTCGCGACCATCATCTACACGTCGGGGACCACCGGTGACGCGAAGGGCGTCCTGTTGACGCACGGCAACCTCGTTTCGAACATCCGGTCGAGCCTGGAGGTCATGCCGATCACCGGAGACGCCACGGGCCTGTCGTTTCTGCCGCTGTCGCACGTCTTCGAGCGGACCCTCGACTACGCGTACCTCTACCGGGGAGCGTCGATCGCGTACGCGGAGTCGGTCGAAAAGCTGAAGGACAACTTCCTGGAGGTGGCCCCCCACTGCTTCGCGCTCGTTCCGCGCGTCTACGAAAAAGTTTACGGGCGAGTCATGGATCGAGTGAACGCCGGGAGCGGGCTGAAGCGGAAGCTCTTCCATTGGGCCGTTCGCGTCGGAAAGGAGAGGCTCGCCTTCGAGGAGCGCGGGGAGAAAGTCCCGGCGTCCCTCGCGCGGAAGGCGAAGATCGCCGACAAGCTGGTCTTTTCGAAGATCCGCAGTGTCCTCGGATCGCGCTTCCGGTTCGCGTTCTCCGGCGCGGCGCCGCTCTCCCGGGAGATCGCCGAATTCTTCCTCGGAGCGGGCGTCATGATCTACGAGGGATACGGCCTGACCGAGACTTCGCCGGTCATTGCCGTCAACGGGCCGGGCCGCTGGCGGCTGGGAACCGTCGGCCGGCCGATCCCCGACGTCGAGGTGCGCATTGCCGACGACGGCGAGATCCTCTCGCGCGGACCCCACATCATGAAGGGCTACTTCAACAAGCCCGAGGCCACGGCCGAGGCGATCGACACGGACGGCTGGTTCCACACCGGCGACATCGGGCACCTCGACGACGACGGCTACCTCGTAATCACGGACCGGAAAAAAGACCTGATCGTCCTCGCCGGCGGAAAGAAGGCGGCCCCGCAGCCCATCGAGAACGAGCTCAAGAAGTCCGCGTTCATCGAGCTCCCTATCGTGCTCGGCGATCGCCACAAGTTCCTCGCGGCGGTCATCGTCCCGAACTTCGAACGGCTTCGGGACCACGCGACGTCCGCGAACTGGCAGGTCGACTGGGAACGCTTGGACGCGGATCCCCAGATCCGCCGCCTCATCCAGGGGGAGATCGACGCCTACAACGTGGACAGGGCGCACCACGAGCAGATCCGGGCTTTCGCCCTTCTCTCGGCGGACCTCACGATCGAGGATGGCTCGATCACGCCCACGCTCAAGGTGAAGCGGCGCGTCCTCGAGAACCGGTACCGCGAGCTCATCGACTCCATGTACAAGGCCGCCGAGAAGGCGCATGTCGCGTGACGTCGTCATCGTCGACGGCGTCCGGACCCCCTACGCCAAAGCCGGCACGCTGCTGAAGGACGTCCCCGCGCAGGAGCTCGCGCGGATCGTCACGACGGAGATCCTGGCCCGCACCGGATTCGAGGCGGCGGAGCTCGACCACGTCATCTTCGGCAACATCGCGCAGCCCCCGGATGCCGTGAACCTCTCCCGGGTCGCCGCCCTGCTGGCCGGAGTCCCATTCCGGGTGCCGGCCTTCACGGTCAACCGACTGTGTGGGTCGGGCCTGCAGTCGATCGCCGACGCCTTCTACCGGATCGCCGCGGGCGACGCCAGCGCGATCATCGCAGGCGGCGTCGAGTCGATGTCGAACATCCCCTTCCTCTACTCGCGCGAGAGCCAGGAGATCTTCACGGAGGTGTTCACCGCGAAGGACCTTGGCAAGCGCGTGGCGGCGGCGACCCGCTTCCGGCCGAAGCACTTCAAGCCCGAAATCGGGCTTCAGCAGGGCCTGACGGATGCGGTGTGCGGACTGAACATGGGGGAGACCGCCGAGGTCCTCGCGAAGGAGCACGGCATCACGCGCGAGGCCCAGGACGAGTTCGCGCTGCGCTCCCACCGCCGGGTGACGCTCGCCCGCACCAAGCTCGCGGAGGAGATCGTGCCGGTTCCGGTGCCGCCGAGGTTCCAGGAGATGGCGGTGGAAGACAACGGCGTCCGCGAGAACCAGTCGATGGAGGCACTCGCGAAGCTGAAGCCCTACTTCGACCGGAAGTTCGGGACGGTCACCGCCGGCAACTCCTCCCAGATCACGGACGGCGGCGCCGCGACGCTCGTGATGAGCGCGAAGGCGGCGACCGCCCACGGTCTGCGCCCCCTCGGAAAAGTCCGGGGCTTCGCGTTCGCGGGCGTCGAGCCGGAGCGCATGGGCCTCGGTCCCGCCGCGGCGACGCCGCTCGCCCTGAGGCGCGCCGGCATTTCCTGGAAGGACATCGGCCTCGTCGAGATCAACGAGGCGTTCGCGGCGCAGTGCCTCGCGGTGGCCCGGGTCTTCCCGTCCGCCGAGTGGCACGAGCGCTACGGCACGGGAGGTCCGATCGGAGAGATCGACTGGGACCGCACGAACGTCAACGGGGGAGCGATCGCGCTCGGCCACCCCGTGGGCTCGTCGGCGAACCGCCTCGTCACGACGCTGCTGAAGGAGATGCGCCGCCGCGACGTCCAGTTCGGCCTGGCCACCATGTGCATCGGCGGAGGCCAGGGCGGCGCCATCGTGCTCGAGGCGGCTTGAGCGCCTTTCGGCTCGACGTCGCGCCCGACGGCCTGGGCATCCTCACGTTCGACCTGCCCGGCGAGAAGGTCAACAAGCTCTCCCGGGAAGTGTTCGGGGAGCTGGCCGAGATTCTCGTCAAGCTCTCCCAGGACCCGCGCGTCCGGTCTCTCCTCGTCCAGAGCGGCAAGCCGGACGTCTTCATCGCGGGCGCCGACCTGAAGGAGTTCACGCGGATCGGGCCGGACGAGATTTCCGCGGCCTCCGCCCGGGGCCAGGCGCTGTTCGAGCAGCTGGCGCGGCTGCCGTTCCCGACGGTCGCGGCCATCGACGGCGCTTGCCTGGGAGGCGGGACCGAGCTCGCACTCGCCTGCGACTACCGCGTGATGTCCGACGCACCCGCATCCCGCATCGGCCTGCCCGAGGTCCGCCTCGGCATCTTTCCGGCGTGGGGAGGATCCGTCCGTCTCCCGAGGTTGATCGGCCTGACCGCCGCCCTCGACCTGATCCTGACGGGAAAGCAGCTCGACGCCCGCCGCGCGAAGCGCGTGGGCCTGGTCGACGAGGCCGTGCCGCACGCGATCTTCGAGGACTTCGTCCGCCGCTTCGCGCGCTCCAAGAGCGGCGCGGGAAAGCGCGCTTCGCGCGCGGCGAGGAGGCCACCGCTCGTGTCGGCGCTCGAGGCGACGCCGGTCGGCCGCCGCGTGATCTTCCAGAAGGCCCGGAAGAAGGTGCTGGCCGAGACCGGTGGGCACTATCCCGCGCCACTGGAGGCGATCGCCGTCATCGAGGAGAGCTGGGGCCTTCCGATCGAAGCCGCGCTGGAGGTCGAGAGCCGGCACATCGCCAACGTCTTCGGGGGAGAGGTCCAGCGAAACCTCCTGAACCTGTTCTTCGCGACCGAGCAGGTCAAGAAGGAAACCGGCGTCGACGACCCGGCGGTCCGGCCGAGGGAGGTGACCCGGATGGGAGTTCTCGGCGCCGGGCTGATGGGCGGCGGGATCGCGCAGCTGGCGGCGGACCGCGGGCTTCCAGCGCGCATGAAGGACGTGCACCCGCAGGCGCTCGCGCACGGATTCCAGGCGGCGGCCGGGGTCTTCCGGGAGGCCGTCCGGAAGCGCCGGATGAACGAACGCGAAATGACCATCCGGATGGCGCGGCTCTCCGGAACGCTCGACTACTCCGGGTTCGCGAAGTGCGAGGTGACCGTCGAGGCCGTCGTCGAGAAGCTCGAGGTCAAGCGTGCGGTGCTCGCGGAGTGGGAGCGGGAAGTTCCCTTGACCGCCATCTTCGCGTCGAACACGTCCACTCTGCCGATCGGGCAGATCGCCGAGCCGGCGGTCCGGCCGGAGCGTGTCGCGGGGATGCACTTCTTCAACCCGGTCCACCGGATGCCGCTCGTCGAGGTCATTCGCGGCGACAAGTCGTCGGATGAGACGGTCGCCACGATCTTCTCGCTCGCGAAGAAGCTCGGAAAGACGCCCGTCGTCGTCCGGGACCTACCGGGCTTCCTCGTCAACCGCATCCTCGCGCCTTACCTCTCGGAAGCGGTCCGCCTGGTGCGGGAGGGCTGCCGCATCGACGACGTCGACCGCGTGATGACGGACTTCGGGATGCCGGTCGGTCCGCTCGCGCTGCTGGACGACATCGGGCTGGACGTCGCGGTGAAGGCGGGCGAGGTGCTGCAGGCGGCTTTCCCCCAGCGCATCAAGTCGGGAGGGGACGAGGCGCTGGTGGCCGCGGGGAGACTCGGCCGCAAGAGCGGCGCGGGTTTCTACGACTACTCCGGCGGCAAGCGCGCCGCGGCTGCGAAGGGGGCGTACGAAGTCCTCCGCGCAGAGCCGAAGGCCGAGCCGCCGTTCCCGCCCGAGGTGATCGAGTCCCGCCTCCTGCTGCCGATGGTCAACGAAGCCGCCTTCTGTCTCGAGGACGGCGTCGTCGCCTCGCCCGGAAAGCTCGACCTCGCGATGATCCTCGGGACCGGTTTTCCCCCGTTCACGGGAGGTCTTTTGCGGTGGGCCGACTCTCTCGGCCTGACCCGCGTGCGATACCTCCTGGAGGAGCTCACCGGAAAGTTCGGGCCGCGGTTCGAGCCGGCGCCCTCCATCCGGCGACTCGCCGACGCCCGGGGCGGGTTCCACTCCCCGGCGGAGTCCGCCGGCGGAGCGGAGGCGGCTTCCTGAACGACCTCTCTTCCCCGATCAAGGCGCTCTTCGCGGGCGTGATCCCGGAGAACGTCCTGGCCCCCTTTCCGGAGCCTTCGGCCGAGGAGAAAGAGACGGTCTCGACGTTCCTGGGATCGCTGCGGGAGTTCTCGCGGGAGAGAGTCGACCCCGCGCGCTTCGATCGGGAAAAGCGCATTTCACCCGAAGTCGTGAAGGGTCTCGCGGACCTCGGGATCTTCGGCCTGACGATCCCGGAGGCGTACGGCGGGTACGGGTTCTCCTCGTCCGCCTACTGTCGCGTGATGGAGGAGATCGGGCGCACGGACGCGTCGCTCGGCATCCTGATCGGCGGCCACCAGTCGATCGGGATGAAGGCGCTTGTCCTCTTCGGGACCGAGGAGCAGAAGGCGCGGTGGCTCCCGTCCCTCGCGACGGGGGAGAAGATCGCGGCGTTCGCGCTGACCGAGCCGGAGGCGGGCTCCGACGCCGCTTCCATCCGCACGACCGCGCGCTACGACGCAGCGAGGGACGACTTCGTCCTCGACGGCTCGAAGCACTGGATCTCCAACGGCGGCATCGCGGGCTTCTTCACGCTCTTCGCGAAGGACGTCGCGCTGGAGGCGACCGACGAGCACCGGCGCATCACGGCGTTCGCGGTGACGACGGACCTTCCGGGCCTGGAGATCGGACCGGAGGAGAAGAAGCTCGGCCTGAAGGGCTCGTCGACCGTCCCGCTCACGCTCAAGGATCTGCGCGTTCCGGCGTCGCACGTGATCGGGCAGCGGGGAGGCGGATTCAAGGTCGCCGTCGAGGTGCTGAATACGGGCCGCACGTCGCTCGGTGCGGGCTGCGTCGGAGGCTGCAAGACCATGATGCGCGAGGCCGCCCGGCACGCGGCGGGCCGGCGCCAGTTCGGCACGCGGATCGCGGACTTCGAGCTCATCCGCGGCAAGTTCGCGCGCATGGTCGTCAACACCTACGCACTGGAGTCGCTCGTCTACCTGACCTCGGGCCTCGTGGATCGCGGGCTCTCCGACTACGCGCTCGAGGGCGCGGCGTGCAAGGTCTTCGGGACCGAGACCGTCTGGAACGTGATCAACGACGCCCTCCAGATCGCGGGGGGCAACGGCTTCATGGAGGAGTACCCCTACGAGCGCGCGCTCCGCGACTCGCGCGTCAACATGATTTTCGAGGGGACGAACGAGATCCTCCGCGTCCTCGTGGCCCTGACCGGGCTCCGGGAGATCGGGTCGGACCTGGAAGACGTGGCGCGGGCGTTGAAGACCCCGCTCGGCAACCTCGGGATTCTCTCGGAGTACGTGGGTCGGAAGATCCGCGGGTACGTCGCGCCCGAGAAGCTCGAGTTCGTGGCGCCGGAGCTCGCCGCGGAGGCGGACGTCGTCCGCCGGTACGTGCGATCGTTCGCGGCCGCCGCGGAGACGTTCCTCGCGAAGTACGGCAAGGACATGCTCGAGCGGCAGTACCAGCAGGAGCGCCTCGCCAACGTGGCGGTGGACCTCTACGCGTCGCTTGCGGTGCTCTCCCGCGCGAGCGCGGCGGTGCGCGCCCGGGGCCCGGAAAAGGCGGGGGAGGAGATCCGCCTCGCGCGGTCCTTCGTGCTGGACGGCAAGTACCGCGTGGTCGGGAACCTCAAGGAGATGGAGAAGAACCGCGACCGCGCGCGCGCCTCGGTCCGCGACGCGGAGCGGAACGCGAACTCCGAGACGGTCTCGGCCGCGGGCGGCTACCGGTTCGACTACTGGTAGAGACCGTCGGACCTCCGGGCGATCCGGCTCCGCCGCCCGGGTCGATGCCTTCCCGGAGGGCGGCCCGCACGTAGCAGATCCCCCGCGCAACCGACTCTTCGAGGTCGAAACCGAGCGCGAGGTTCGCGGCGACCGCCGAGGAGAGCGCACAGCCCGTGCCGTGCGTGGAGCGTGTCGCGATCCGCCGTCCCTCGAAGACCCGGAGCGATCCGGCGCTCCAGAGGAAGTCCCGGATCTGTCCGCCCGCGGAGTCTCCTCCCGTCACGAGCACCGCGCCGGCCCCGAGGTCCGCAATCCGGCGGGCAGCAAGCGCGAGGTCGTCCTCGGCGTCGGCGGAAGCCATCCCCGCCAGCCGAGCGGCCTCCCCGCGGTTGGGCGTGACGAGGTCGGCGATCGGCAGGAGCTCCCGCCGGAGAGCGCGCAGTCCCTCTTCGGTCAGGAGGGAGAACCCCCCCGTCGACGCGAGCACCGGGTCGAGCACGACGTTCCTCGCCCGGTGACGGCGGAGCCCCGCGGCGACCGCCCGGACGTGGGCGGCGCCGTAGAGCATTCCGATCTTCACGGCGGCCGGCGCGAGGTCCGTGAAGACCGCGTCGATCTGGCGCGCCACGAAACGGGGAGTGAGCGGTTCGACCTCGACGACGCCCCGCGTGTTCTGCGCGGTTGCGGCGACCACGACCGTCGCTCCCCACACGCGGTGCGCCGTGAACGTTCGGAGGTCCGCCTGGATCCCGGCCCCGCCTCCCGAGTCGGAGCCGGCGATGGAGAGCGCCGTCGGCCGAAACTTGCTCACGCCGGCGCAGCCACCATGCGCGCACGTTAGCAAAGCGCGTCGGAGCGGGCGCGCCGAATGCTAGAATTTCGCCGGATTCGGGAGTCGATTTCGTTCGATAGGCGGACAACCAAATGGGAGATCGCATGAAGTCACGCCTTGCGAGCCGGGCCGTCCCGGCATTTCTTTCCGCGCTTCTGTTGACGCTCGCGGCGGGCGGGATCTCGACCGCGGCCGAACAGCCCCGCAACAGTCGCACGGTCTCGAGCAACGTTTCTCTGGTGCCGGTCGTGGGCGCCGCGAAAGACCAGATCCTCCGGTCGTTGGCCGCGACTCGGGGCGCCGGGACGATGAGCCCGGCGCATCACGAGTGTCCGGGACAAGACCCCCACGTGCAGGGCCTGGCCTGCCCCTCGACGACCAACGACGAGCTCACCCAGGCGGGATCCTGCGTCATCGACGACGGCAGCTACGCCGACTTCTACGCGTTCGAGGGGACGGCCGGGCAGCAGGTGACGATCACCATGTCCGCGTCGTACGACACGTTCCTTTTTCTCCTCGACCCGAGCTCGGAAACTGTGGCCACGGACCACGGCAGCGGAGGGGGCAACACGTCGCAGATCGTTTTCACGCTCACGTCGACCGGCACGTGGTTCATCGCCACGAACTCCTGGCTTCCCGCCACCTTCGGCGCCTATACGCTCACGGTGAGCTGCACCGCGGGACCGGCCCCCGGCGCCTGCGCCGCCAACGCGACGACGCTCTGCCTGAACAACAACCGGTTCCGCGTTCAGGCGACGTTCGCGACGCCGCAGGGACAGACGGGCAACGCGATGGCGATTCCCGAAACCAGCGATACCGGGCTCTTCTGGTTCTTCAGCGCCAGCAACATCGAGGTCGTGGTCAAGGTCGTCAATGCGTGCAGCTTCGCGGGCGGGCCCCGCTACTGGGTGTTCGCGGGGGGCCTGACGAACGTGCAGGTCGTTCTCACCGTGACGGACACGTCCAACGGAACCGTGAAGACCTACACGAATTCTCAGGGGACTCCCTTCGCGCCGATCCAGGACACGAACGCCTTCGCTACCTGTCCCTAAGAGAGGCGGGTCGCCGCCGATGACTCGGACCGGGGAGCGGCATCCGCTCCCCGGTTCTTCTTCTGTTAAGTTGAGCCCGGGAGCAGCAGGGGACTTTTCTTGAACATTCGACGGGTGCGAATCGGCGCCGCCTTCGCGGCGCTCCTGATGGTCCTCGCCCTGGTGGGCGCGGGTCGCGGCGTCGCGGCCGGAAAGAGCGCGGCCGCTTCCGCGAAGAAGCCGAAGGCGCCCCTCCGTGCGATGGGAACGCTCTCTCCGTTGGACCACGAGTGCAACCACTTCGGATCTCTCGCGTGTCCCACCTCGGGGTCGAGCGGAGAGATTTCCGTGGCCGACTGCCGGCTCGACGACGGAAGCTATCTCGACCTCGTCCAGTTCTCGGGGGTCGCCGGACAGACGGTGACGATCGACCTGACCTCCGCGGCGTTCGACACGTATCTGTATCTCCTCGATCCGACGCCGGCGGTCGTGGCGACCAACGACGATCTCCTCGGCACCACGAATTCGCGGATCGTGTTCCCCCTGACGAGGTCCGGCACGTGGACGATCGGCGTGACCAGCCTCGGGGCCAACCAGTTCGGGGCGTACAGCCTGGCGATCCAGTGCGCGACCTCGGCCGCACCGACGCCCACGCCGCCGACCGTTCCGCCTCCCACCCCGACTCCGGTCGCCGGCGCCTGCGTGCCGAACGGCACGACGCTCTGCCTGAACAACGGACGCTTCCGGGTTCAGGCGACGTTCGCGACTCCGCAGGGCCAGACGGGCAACGCGACCGCGATCCCCGAAACGTCGGACACCGGAATGTTCTGGTTCTTCTCGCCGAACAACGTCGAGGCAATCGTCAAGGTCGTCAACGGCTGTTCCTTCAACCAGCGGTTCTGGGTCTTCGCGGGAGGCCTCACCAACGTGCAGGTGACGACGACCGTCACCGACACCACGACGGGGACGTCGCGCACGTACACGAACGCGCAGGGGGTCCCGTTCGCGCCAATTCAGGATACGAGCGCTTTCAACTGTCCCTGACGCGTCCCGGAATGGTACCGGGCTTGCTAGGGTTAGACGACCTGGAGGTCCCGTGCACAAATACCTGAGCTCTTCGTATTTCCGTCGCCCGAGCGTGCTGTCGGGCGGATTTGCCCGGATCGCAGTCCTCGCGTCCGCAATCCTCGTGACCGCCGGCACACCTTCGGTGCTGGCGATCAGCCCGGAGGCATCCCCGCGGCCGCACAAGAGCGCGATGCGCGCCGCCCGGGGAATCCTGCCGTTGCAGTCGTTCGCGTGCACGACCCTCGGGGCCGACTGCAACACGACGGTGACCGGCGCGTTGACCACGGACGATTGCCGGCTCGAATTCGACAACAGCTTCTACGACGCCTGGACGTTCCAGGCCACCGCGGGGCAGACGATCCAGATCACGATGACGGCAGCGTTCGATACCTATCTGATTCTCTTCGACACCAGCGGCAACGAGATCGAAGAGAACGACGACTATCCCGGCGGTGGATTGAACTCCCGGGTCTCGTTCACTGCGGACTCCGCCGGGACGTACACGGTCTACGCGAACAGTGCCTTGACGGCGGTAACCGGCGCCTATTCTCTCGAGCTCGTGTGCTCCGGCTCTCAGCCGTCGTCGGGCACGGTGACTTTGCCGGCGGCCGCGTCGCTGCACGGGGCGCCGCCGACCTTCTTCCATTCGGACGTGAGTGTTTTCAATCCTTCCGCGACTCAGTCTGCGACGGTCACCGCACGGTACCGGTGCTTCACGGGCGCTTGCGGCAACGCGGTGCAGACGTTCACGGTGCCTCCCCGGCAGTTGCGGGTGTTCGACGACATCGTGGGGACGCTCTTCGGCGCGCCCGAGACCGGCGGCGCGGTGGAGTTCACGGGCAACGTCCTGGTGGACAGCCGGCTCTACACTCCCAGCCGGCCGGCGCCGACGGTGGGCATGTACGTACCGGGTTTATCGGCTGCCGAGGCGTATGCCGAGGCGGTCGTGACGTCGCTGTCGTTTTCGGCCAACCTCTCGACCGGGTTCCGTGCCAACGTCGGGGTCTACAACGGCAACGACGTCGCCCAGACGGTGACCTTCACCCTTTTCAACCCGCAGGGCGTGCAGATCGGCCAGACCTCGCAACTGGTGCCGGCGAGGACTCCGCTCCAGATCAACAACATCGCCAGCTTCGTCGGGATCACGACCGACGTCCCCAGCTTCTACGTCGTGGTCCGAGGAGACGGCACCAGCAAAAACTACGTCTACGCCGCCGTGCTGGACAACCAGTCCCAGGACCTGATCTTCGTCAAGGGCGCGAACAACGCCGCCGTCCCGTCGGGCACGGTGACTTTGCCGGCGGCCGCGTCGCTGCACGGGGCGCCGCCGACCTTCTTCCATTCGGACGTGAGTGTTTTCAATCCTTCCGCGACTCAGTCTGCGACGGTCACCGCACGGTACCGGTGCTTCACGGGCGCTTGCGGCAACGCGGTGCAGACGTTCACGGTGCCTCCCCGGCAGTTGCGGGTGTTCGACGACATCGTGGGGACGCTCTTCGGCGCGCCCGAGACCGGCGGCGCGGTGGAGTTCACGGGCAACGTCCTGGTGGACAGCCGGCTCTACACTCCCAGCCGGCCGGCGCCGACGGTGGGCATGTACGTACCGGGTTTATCGGCTGCCGAGGCGTATGCCGAGGCGGTCGTGACGTCGCTGTCGTTTTCGGCCAACCTCTCGACCGGGTTCCGTGCCAACGTCGGGGTCTACAACGGCAACGACGTCGCCCAGACGGTGACCTTCACCCTTTTCAACCCGCAGGGCGTGCAGATCGGCCAGACCTCGCAACTGGTGCCGGCGAGGACTCCGCTGCAGATCAACAACATCGCCAGCTTCGTCGGGATCACGACCGACGTCCCCAGCTTCTACGTCGTCGTCCGAGGAGACGGCACCAGCAAAAACTACGTCTACGCCGCCGTGCTGGACAACCAGTCCCAGGACCTGATCTTCGTCAAGGGCGCGCTGGCGCGGCTGCCGTAGCTTGGCGGTTTCGGGCCCGCTCACGATCACTTCGGAAGCGGCGCGACGGCTCTCCTCGGAAGCCGACTTCCGGCGCGCGGTCCTTTCGGTGCGCCACATGGTCGGGTGCGGGGGCAGCGGCTTCCGCGTGTCGGTCGAGGAGAACGCGCCGGATGAAGGTCATCGCTTCGAGTCGGAAGGGATCCCGGTCGTCATGGACGACTACGCGTTCGAGACCCTCCGCGGAGCGGTGCTCGAGATCGACCCCGATCCGGCGGGCGAAGGCTTCCGGCTGAACCACCCGGATGCCGTCCTCACGACTTTCTGCTGATCAGGGGCGCCCGGGCGCGCCCCGTTTCTTTTTTTCCGGCTTGTTCGTCACGGGGGCCAGCCGCCGGTAGTGTTCGACGACGATGCGGACGGCGTCCTCCGGAGTGTTGCTTCGGTGGAGGAGGTCGCGGTCTCGGGCGTCGATCGTCCCGTGCTCGAGCAACTTGCCGAGCAGCGGCTCGATCGCGTCCTCCGCGTCCTTCCCGGCCAGGATGATCGGGTAGTTCTCGATCTTCCGGGTCTGCATCAGGGTCAGGGTCTCGAAGAGCTCGTCCAGCGTCCCGTAGCCCCCCAGGAACGCGAAGAAAGCGCAGGACAGCTTCGCGAACATGTATTTCCGGATGAAGAAGTAGGTGAAGTCGAACTCGCGGTCGAGGTAGGCGTTCGACCGCTGCTCGCGCGGCAGCCGGATGTTCAGTCCGATGGAGATCCCGCCCCCCTCCCGGCAACCGCGGTTGGCGGCCTCCATGATTCCCGGACCCCCGCCGGTCACGACGTTGAAGCCCTCGAGCGCGAGGAGCCGCGCCGTTTCGCGGGCCAGCCCGTAGGCCCGGTGGGTCGGGCCGAGGCGCGCCGAGCCGAAGATCGTGACGGCGGGCTCCACGTCCCGGAACGCCAGGCTCGCCTCGACGAACTCGCGCGTGATCTCGGCGACGCGCTCCCTCTCTCCGCCCGGAAGGTCCGACCAGCCCAGGTCCTTCAAGACTCGCGGGAACTCGGATATGCCGGGGTCCGCCACGTCAAAAGTATAGGGGTCGTTTACGACCCCGACCGCGGGATCACTCGATGCGGACGACGACGCGTCTCGGACGGCTGCCGGGGCGGAAGTGCAGCCGCGAGAGCGCCGCGGGCGCGGGAGACGGGCGGACCTCGCGCACGACGCCCTGCGAGTCGAGCAGCAGGACGTACTCGCGGCCGCGCTCCTGCGGCGACAACTCGACCGGACCTTCCGGAAGAAGAGGCGGTGCGGCGCCGTAGCCGTCGATGGAATGAATGCGAAGCCGCAACGGCGCCGACCGCGCGGAAGCGGGAGGCTCCTCGAAACCGCCCGCTGCGAGGCTGGGAGATTGCGCGGCGACGGCTGCGCGGGACGACTCGTCCCGGCGTGCGTCGAGCTCGACCGGCTTGTCCGCGGACTGCTCCGCGGCTTTTGCCAGCATCTCGCGCATCTGCGGCTCCTCCGCGGTCTTCGGCTTCTGCGCGACCTCCTTCTTCTCGGCTTGCCGGCGGATGGGCGGCGCCGGCGCCTTCGAGGGGGCTGCGCGACCGCTCGTGTTGGCGGGACTGCGCCGAACGGTTTCGGAGTCCGCAACCGGCGCCGGCGCGACCGCGTCCCGGGCCGTGCTTCCGATCCTGGCCGCAGGCTCCGGCGCCGGAGCCTCCGGAGGCGGTACCCGGCGCACCGCGATCGGCGTCGAGACGAGGAGCGCGAGCAGGGCCGTCGCGAGCAGCGCAGCGGCCGCGAGGTCGAGCCGGAACCGCGGAGAAAACGGCGCCCGCGGCCGGTTCGTCGACTGCACCTTCCGCAGGATCCGGGCGGCGAGGTCGGCCCGGGGGGGCGTCGAGTGGGACGACCGGAAGAGCGAGATCGCGTCCTCGAACTCGATCGCCGCCCGCCGGCACTCCGCGCAGTGGGTTCGATGCGCTTCGAAGCGCGCGCGCTCCGACGCGTCCAGGTCTCCATCGTGAAGGCGCGACAGGAACTCGACCGATCGCCCCGGGTGCTGGTGGCTGCCGTTTCCGCTCATCGGTTCCTTTCCGACCCGACCAGGGGCGCGAGGATCGTTCGAAGCTGCCCCCGACCCCGGGCGATCCGCGACTTCACGGTGCCGATCGGCAGCGAGAGAGAGGCCGCGATTTCCTCATAGCTCCACTCCTCCAGGTCCCGCAGGACGATCGGCAGCCGGAACTCGATCGGCAGTCGGGACAGGGCATCCTGCACCGTACCGCGCGACTCCCCGGCCCGGGCGCTCTCCTCCGGGCTCCGACCTCCGGAGGCGCGACCCTCGAGGGCATCCGGAGAGGTCTCGGAAGCGAAGATGCGCCGGAACCGGCTCCGCGAGCGGTACCGGTTCTTGATCGCGTTGTCGGCAATGGCCGCCAGCCACGCCCTCGGCGGCGCCTGGCCGCGGAAGCGACCGAGCCCGCGGTACGCGCGAAGGAAGACGTCCTGCGTGAGGTCGTCCGCGTCCTCCGCGCCGACCGCGCGCGTCATCCAGCGATGGACCACGGTCATGTGGCGTTGGATGAACTCACCGAAAGCCGCCGACTCTCCGTCCTTCGAGCGGGCGATGAGCTCTTCGTCGGTGGAGTCGGGCAGAGGAGTTTCCAACGGCTGTGGCCCGATGGGCAGCGCCGCGATTGTACTTTCCACCTCTGCCGGCCCTTCGTCCACGGCGGGTATCGTTAACGGTCGCCGCCCGGATCCGGCGCGAAGCCCGACTCGAATCCCCGGGAGCGCTCGCGCGCGGCGAGGCCGTCCCCGGAGCGGGGGAGCACGCCCAGCCGGACCAGCTCGCGGCGGAACTCGTACCGCAACGCGATCCGCGCGGACGGGTCAGCCTCCTCGTCGAACTCGATCCACCGCACCGGGAACCGCGTCCGGTCTCCGATTCCGGTGGCCGCGAACCGGTCGGCTTCGGACTTCGCGGACTTCCGCTCCCGGGAAGACTCCGCCGCGGCCGCCGGAGCAGAGTCGCTCCGCAACGGGCCGGCCGAAGCGCCGGTGTCGTTCCCGGCCTCTTCGTCCAGGATGGCGACCGGCTCCCGGCGCCTCTCGCGGTAGAAGACGGCTTCGATCGTGCCGACGTTGCGCGTGTCGCCCAGCCACTTCGCGTACGAGCGCCCGGTCTCGGTGAAGAAGAATCGGCGGGAGGTCTCGCCCGACACCTGCCAGCCGGGGATCTCGATCGTCTGGCCGGGCGACAGGATCCACTTGGCCGCGTCGGACGCCGTCGTCCGCTTCGCGTCCACCACGTTGCGCCCGTCGACCGAGAGCGCGACGGCGACCCGCTCTCCCGTCGGGTTCGACAGGCGGAGCGTGAAGTTCCGGCCGCGGAGCGCTTCGACGTAGAGCTTCCCCCGGTGGAGAATTCCGGCGCTTCGCAGCCGTCCACGACGACGGTCAGATCGAAGCCCTCTCTCCGCGCGGCGGTCAAGGTCGGCGCGGCGAGAAGCAGTGCCAGGACTGCGGCGGTCAAGGCGTAGCGGTTTCGCATGGAGGCCTCCTGCAGAGAGAGACACCGGCGCCGCGCCGGGGTTCCCGATTTAGCGGCGGGAATTCGGCCCGGCTAAACCAGGCCCTTCCGGAGAACCTCCTCGACCTTCTCGCGCGAAGACGTCCACCTCGTCCGGCGTCGTGTAGACGTTCGGCGTGACCCGCAGGCCGTTGAACTCGGGGTGCACGATCGGGGTCGTCATGATCCGGTGCTTCTCCCACAGGTGCGCCTGGAGCTTCTCGGTATCGATTCCGTCGACGTGGAGAAGCCCGATGCCGCAGGACTCCGTGGCGTTCAGCGGCGTCAGGACCTTCACCCGCGGGTCGTCCGCCGCGAGAAGCCGCTTGGCCCAGCGGTCGCGCAGCAACCGCAGCCGCGCGGCCTTGCGCGCGGCGTCCGATCTCCCGGTGAAAGGCGAGCGCCACGGCGATCGCGTTGTGGTTGGCGGCGGGGTGGGTGCCGATCTCCTCGTACTTGCGGATGTCCTCGTCCATCGTCGCGGGCGCGGCCATGAGCGGCCAGATCCTCTTCTGCTTCTCCTTCCGCACGTAGAGGAACCCGGTCCCGATCGGCGCGAACAGCCACTTGTGGAGGCTCGTGCCGTAGTAGTCGCACTCCAGGTCGTCGCGCTGGAACGGAAAGTGCGCGAAGGCGTGCGCACCGTCCACGAAGACCTCGATGCCCCGCGTTCCCGGGCCATGCGGACGATCTCGCGGACCGGCAGGATCTGGCCCGTCAGGTTCGTGATGTGCGTGACTCTCGATGACCCGAGTGCGCGGCGTGATCGCCCGGCGGAACGCTCCGACGACGTCGGCCGACGAGGGCGGCGGAACCGGAAACGAGATCTGCTTGAGGACGATCCCGTCCCGGCGCGCGCGCTGCTCCCAGCTCGTGATCATCCGCGGGTAGTTCTGGTTGGTCACCACGACCTCGTCGCCGGGCTCCAGGTCGATGCCGAAAATGAGGGTCTCGAGCGACTCCGGAGGCGTTGCGCGTGATGGCCATCTCCTCCGGATCGCAGCCGAACTCCGCGGCGAGCTCGCGGCGGACCGACTCGATGCGCGGCTCGAGGACGTTCCACATGTGGTGCACCGGGATCTCGTTGGAGAACCGGAGGTCCCGGATCATCGCCTCGAGAACGTGCGAGGGCGCCGGGCTGCACCCGCCGTTGTTCAGGTTGACAAGCGTGCGGTCGAGGTCGAACGCCCGCTGCGATCTCGGACCAGTAGGTCTCGTCGGTCGCGAGCGCGTCGGCCGAGGCGCCGGCGGCCGACCGCGCGGCCTCGCGCACCCGCGGGATCGCGTCGACCCGGAAGACCGGCAGCGCCAGGCCGGCGGCCGCGCCGGAGAAGAACGCGCGGCGGGTGAGAGCCATGCGACCTCCCTGGGAACTCCGGGCTCGTGTTCCGTGTCCCGTGTCCCGTGTTCCGTCTTTAGATCATTCCGAGCTGCCAGAACAGGAACGTCCAGATGTCCGCCTGCTCGTCGAGGATCTTCGACGTGGGCTTGCCGCCGCCGTGACCGGCTTTGGTCTCGACACGGACGAGAATGGGCTCGTCGCCGGCCTGGGCCGCCTGCATCCGCGCCGCCAGCTTCTTCGAGTGGCCCGGGTCGACGCGGTCGTCCGTGTCCGCCGTCGTGATCAGCGTGGCGGGATACGCCACTCCATCCCGCACGTTGTGGAGCGGCGAGTACTTGTAGAGAAACGGGAAATCCGCCGAGACCTCGGAGCTTCCGTACTCCGCGATCCAGTAGCGGCCCAGCGTGAACTTCTGGTAGCGGAGCATGTCGGCAACCGGCACCTGGCAGACGACCGCGCCGAAAAGGTCGGGGCGCTGCATTTCGACGGCGGAGACGAGGAGGCCGCCGTTCGATCCGCCGCCGATCGCCAGCCGCTCTTTCTTCGTGTAGTTGTTGGCGATCAGCCACTCGGCGGCCGCGACGAAGTCGTCGAAGACGTTCTGCTTCTTCTCGCGCATTCCGGCCGTGTGCCAGTCCTCGCCGTACTCGCCGCCTCCGCGCAGGTTCGGCATTGCGACGATTCCGCCCTTCTCCAGGAAGACGTAGCGGGTTCCCGAGAAGCCCGGCGTCGTGCTGACGTTGAACCCGCCGTACGCAAACAGGTAAACGGGCCTGTTGCCGTCCTTCTCGAGCCCCTTCTTGTGAATGAGGAACATGGAGACCTTGGTGCCGTCCTTCGAGGGATACCAGACCTGTTCCGTCTCGTACTGCGATGGGTCGACTTTGACGTCCGTTTTCTGGAAAAGGACCAGCTCCCCCTTGTCGAAGTCGTACCGGAAGTTGGTCGGCGGCTCCGTGAACGAGCTGTAGGCGACGAACATCTCTTTCTGATCCGCCTCTCCCGAGATGCCGCCCACCGTGCCGATGCCGGGCAGGTCGATTCCCTTCTCGAGACGCCCCGCCAGGCTGCGGACCTCGAGAGCGGTGCTCGCGTTCCGAAGGTGGCGCAGCACGAGCTTCCGGTTGACGACGTACGCCGCCTGAAGAGTGTCCTTCCCCTGGGGCGCGAGCTCCACGAACGGAGCGTCGCGGTTGTCCTTCGGAAGCCGGGCGAGGTCGACGCCGATCAGCCGGCCGAGGGGAGCGTCGCGGTCGGTGCGCGCGTAGAGCCGGCCGTCCACGACCTCGGCCGGGGCATACGCGTGCTCGTATCCGGTGAAGACCGCGAACGGCTTCGCCCCCTTCTTCCTCAGGTCGAGCGCCCAGACCTCCGTCTTGGCGCTTGCGCCCTTGCCCGGAAGGATGACGAGCCAGCGTCCGTCGTACGTGACGAACGCGCTGATCGTGACCTCCTTCTCGGTCGGCTTCTCGAGGAACATCACGTCCTTCTCCTGCGGATCGCCGAGCCGGTGGTAGTAGAGCTTCGGAAAGTAGTGTTCCTCGCCCGCGGGCACGGTGCCGGGCTCCGGGTAACGCGTGTAGAAGAAACCCTTCGCATCCGGGGTCCACGCGATGTTGGAAAACTTGACCCAGACGATCTTGTCCGGAAGGTCGCGGCCGGTTGCAACGTCGCGGACCGAGATCTCCTGCCGGTCGCTGCCGCTGCGGGAAATGGCATACCCCAGCAGCCGGCCGTCCCTGGTGGGCTGCGTGTTCGTGAGCGCCACCGTCCCGTCGGCCGAGAGCGTGTTGGGATCGATCAGCACCTTCGGTTCTCCGCTCGCTCCCTCCTGAACGTAGTAGACGGACTGATTCTGAAGACCCGTGTTCTTGTAGAAGAAGTAGCGGTTCCCCTTCTTCTCGGGAATGCTGATCTTCGGATAGTCGTACAGCTCGGTCAGGCGGGCCTTGATCGTCTCGCGCTCCGGCCGGTCGAGCACGCTCCGGGTGAGCGCGTTCTCGGCCGCGACCCAGGCCGTGGTGGCCGGGTCGTCGGCCTTCTCCAGCCACCGGTACGGGTCGGCGACGCGGGTCCCGTGGTAATCGTCGGACACGTCCCCCTTCGTCGCCTCGGGATACGAGTAACGGGCGGATGCCGGAGCGGCCGCGACGGGAGCCGGGGCGGCGGCAGCGGTTACGGGGGCAGCGGGAGGAGCGGCCTGCCGCGCGGAACACCCGGAGGCGACGGCGATTGCGAGGGCAAGAGCAACAGGCCCGGCGGCCGTTCGGAAGAGGCGGAACATCAATTTCCTCCTGTGCTTCGGGCGACCTGACGGCGCCGCAGGCCAGAAAGGATCGCGCCCGCGATCGCTCGAGTGTCAGTCGCGGGGACAGGCCTAAGCAAGTTACGGGGACAGGTCCCGAAGGGGCCTGCACCCGTCACCTTATTCAACCTGCACCCGCAACAGTCCAGTAGAGCGAATCACGGGCGCGATTCTTTCACGACGTGAGTCGGATCAGGGCGCCCGAGTCGCGAACTGCAGGCTCGGGTCGTTCGTGCGGTTGTCCACCGTGGCTCCGTAGACGATCGCGCTCCCGGAAACGATCTGGATGGTGATCGACTCGTTGGCCGCGACGGCCGCGCCGTTCAGGAACGACGCCGAGTCGCGCTGTTCGAAGTAGTTGGGCGGATACGTCCGCGTAAGCGTCCGGGTGATGGTGCCCGCCGCATTGCGCGCGGTGATCGCCAGCGTCGCTCCGGAACCGAGCGTGCGCACGCCCACGTTGAACCGGTAGAGCGCGGCGTCCGGCGGAGCGATCAGGAAACCCCGCTCGCCCGCCACGAGCGCCTCGGCGGGCTTCACCGCTTCTTCGGTGAACCCGGTCGTGCCCGCGGCTCCGCCATCGTTGAAGACCCTCACCACGAAGAGCGGCGTCGCCGTCCCTGTGTCGGTAACGACGTCGAGGCTCCCGAGGCCCGTCAGACCCATCGCCGGCAGCAGGTCCGGTATGGCGCGGGTCTCGCCCGGCTCCAGCACGTACAGCAGCGCGGAATCGGTGGACGAAGCCGACGCCCCGGCGGGGTGGTACACGAGCCGGCCGGTCATCCGCGTCGTCCCGGGGTTGAAGAGCTGCACCGACGTGCGGAAGAAGGCCTGCCCGAGGGCGCCCGGCGTGGAGCCGACGACCGGGATGATCGCGGCGGGCTCGACCGACGGAGGAGGTTGCGTGACCGTTCCCGTCGCCTGCGCGGACAGGGTCGCGTTGGGAAAGAGGCTGCCCTGCGACGCGGTCACCCCGGACGTGACGTCCGACGCGAAACCGATCAGGCCCTGGGTGGCGCCGGGAGTCTGGCCGACCGGGCTGCCGCACGTGGTCAAGCGCGTGATGCCGATCAGGTCTCCCGCCTGGACCGCCACCGGCGGAGAGAGGATGACGAACGAGGTCAGCGACGTGACGTCGTACGGGCCTCGCTCCGCCAGAAACGAGAAGCCGCCGCTCGGAGTGGGTCGAAAGAACTTGAGCTTCGCCGCCGCCGGGCACGGCGTCACGGACCACGTGAAAGCGGCGTTGGTCAGGTTGCCCGACGCGTTGGCCGGGTTCGACAGATCGATCAGAGTCACCGGCGTCTGGTTGAAGCCGAAGTTGGGATTCGCGGGAAGGTTGCCGACGGTCACCGTCTGGGCAAGGCCGGCCGACGCCGCGAGGAGGCCGAGAACGACTACCGAGAGACGGGCGAGTGGGCGCATGGGAGATCTCCAGGTCCGCTGGCCCGGACCGTCCGGGCGAACCCCGGACTGCAGAGCAATTTCGGTGCACAGGCCCCGCGTGCCCGCCGGGGCCGCTTTTTCTCCGGGTCAGGCCTCCGGGCGGTCGACCGGTCCGGTGATCAAGCGCGCGCCCCGTTGATCGGTCAAGAAAGCCCAGGCCCACTCGAAGAGGACGACCACGCGGTTGCGGAAGCCGATGAGAAAGAGGATGTGCACGAAGCACCACGCGAGCCAGGCCGGGAACCCCGACATCGAGAGCCGCCCGATCCGCGCAACGGCCTGGGCCCGGCCGATGACCGCCAGGTCGCCCTTGTCACGGTAGTGGAACGGGCGCCGAGCCCGACCCGAGAGGTCCGCGGCCACGCTCCCGGCGACGTGGCGTCCCTCCTGGATCGCGACCTGAGCGACCCCGGGCAGCGGTTTCCCGGTCTGGTGAAGAAAGGCCGCCCCGTCGCCGATGACGAAGATCCGGGGATCTCCCGGGATGGAGAGGTCCGGCTCCACCAGGACCCGCCCCGCGGTGTCGAGGGGAGCGCCGAGCAACGCGGCCACGGGAGAGGCGCGAACCCCGGCGGCCCAGATGATGGTGGCCGCGGAGATGCGGTCGTCGCCGGACTGCAGGAAGTCGGGCCCGACGGCGGTCACGGGAAAACCCGTCCGGATCCGCACGCCCAGCCGTCCAAGCGCGCGGCTAGCTTTTTCGGCGAGGCCTGGAGGGAGCGCGGGGAGGATCCGCGGGCCGGCCTCGAGCACCTGGACGTCCGCCTCGGTCGGGTCGATGGCGCGGAAATCCTTCCGGAGGACGTGACGCGAGATCTCGGCGATCGCTCCGGCGAGCTCGACCCCCGTGGGTCCGGCGCCCACGACCAGGAACCGCAGGAGCGTCCGCCGGCGCTCCGCATCCGTCTCCCGCTCGGCCCGTTCGAATGCGAGCAGGATCCGCCGACGGATCTCGAGCGCGTCCTCCAGGTTCTTCAGCCCGGGCGCGTTCGACTCCCAGTCGTCGTGCCCGAAGTAGGCGTGCCGGGCGCCCACTGCGAGCACCAGGTAGTCGAACCCGATGCGGCCGTCGGAGAGGACGAGCTCGCGCGCTCCGCGATCGACTTCGACGGCCCGACCCAGAAGCACCGTGGCGTTGCTCTGGTTGCGGAGGATCGCGCGAACCGGCGTCGCGATGTCCGCCGGCGAAAGCGCCGCGGTCGCGACCTGGTAAAGGAGCGGCTGGAAGAGGTGGTGATTCCTCTGGTCGACGACCGTGACCCGAACCGGAAGTCCCTCCAGCGCCTGGACCGCGTTCAGCCCGCCAAAGCCGGCTCCCACGACGACGACGTGTGGTTCACTCACCGGCAAAAGGAGGCGAGCCGATGGACGAAGACGCGAAACGCCAGGTGCTGCGGCGGATCCCCTACGGGATGTTCGTGATGACTGCGATCGACGCCGGAAAGCCGGCCGCTTCGACGCTCACCTGGATTTCTCAATGCTCGTTTCACCCGCCGCTCGTGATGATCGGTGTGCAGAGTAACAGCCTCACACACGCCGCGATCGAGGGGAGCGGCGCCCTCGCCGTCCACTTCCTGTCCGAAGATCAACGGGAGGTGGCGCAGAAGTTCTTCCGGCCCCCGGACGACGGCGACGCCGGGAAGCTTCACGGTCTGCGCTATGAGCCCGGCCCGGCGACGGGTTCCCCCCTCCTGAACGACCTGCCGGCGTGGATCGAGGCGCGCGTCACGGACCGAGTCGTCCGCGGCGACCACACGGTCTACGTCTGCGAAGTCGTCGGAGCGAGCGTTCAACAGCCGGAGTTCCAGCCGCTTCTCCTCGGCTCGACACCGTGGACCTACGGAGGGTAGAGCGAGACCCCTCGATCGCTCTACCGCGTGGAGGCGTCGTCGACCGGCGTCGCGGCCGCCGACCTGGTCCTGGGAGAGGATCAGCCCGCTCCCGACCGGCACCCGCGACGCCTCGCAAACCGTGGCAAAGAGTCGGGATACGGCCATGGAAACCCGCTCGGGTCGATCAAGAACCGCCATTCCCGTGGCGAGGGACTCCCCGCGGGTCCGTCCCCTTCCCTCCCGGGAAGAACGAATTCTCGCCACCGGCGATTTATTGACCAACCACGAGCCTCGGAATGTGGTTGAATCAAACAAGTTTCATTTCTTCGTTCGCGAAAGGAGTCCTGAAGATGGCATCCACCCAACCAGTTCGGGTTCCCGAACGTCAGCCGGAGGCCTCGTCCCCGGCGTCGGAATCGAGAACACATCCGCTTCCGAGCCCCCGGAAGCCCTCCTTCACGATCAAGGTGCGGGGGATGATCCCCACCTAGTCCGGTCCGAGAGTTGCGGTAGGAGCGGAATCTCCCCCCGAAAGGCGCGAGATGGGCTAGGCTAGGCCCATCTCGAGACAATGAATAGTCGGACCCGAGACGCGGAAGTCGACGACCTGTTGAAGCGGGCCATGCCCGTGATCCACTCTGCGTTCCAGGGCTATTACCGTTTGAGCGAGAAAGAGGCTCGAGAGGCAGAGGGTGAGCTTTCGATGTGGTTCCATCGTTACGCACGGCGGAGCGGGATCGCGCAAGCTCCCGTGCGCTCGCTCACCCTTTCCCTTTTCCTCGCGGCGTGCCAGTACGGCCGCTCTCTGCAGATCTGGAAGTCCGAGGGCCAGGACGCCGACGAGAACCTGGCTCGCGCCCTCGCGCGGGAACCCGGTGACCTCGCCTCCGAGCTCGCCGAGCGTCTCGAGAGGAGCTCCTAGGTGAGCGGACGCGTTCTGCGTTTTCCCTCGAGGCCGATCTCTTCGGAGGAAGGGGTAGAGGCGGCGCGTCACGTGCTCGCGACTCCGAGAGAGCACCGCGCCTCGCGGAGCTTCGAGCTCCGTCTCGAAGAGCCGGAGACGCTTCTCGGCGTGTGCGGGCTGCTCCGAAATCAGCTGGAAACGACGCCGGAGCAGGTCCTGCGGGACGCCGAGTTCTTCTACCGCTTCCTGGAGCTGCCCCGTCGCTCGGTCGGAGTGCTCGACGAGCGCGAGTTCTTCCTGGGAGAGATGGCGCTCGTCGCCGGAACTGCCTGCCGTCTCCTGTCGAGGCGCGAGGACGCGCGGCGCTGGTTCGACCGCTCCGAAGCGTGGTTCCGCCACACCGTGAATTCCGTCGCGGACTGGTCGCGACTCTCCTACCAGCGACTCGCCCTGCGCGTCGAGGCGCGGGAGTTCGACGAGGTTCTCGAGCTCGTGCCGCTCCTGATCGAGAGCTTCGAGAAGCTCGAAATGCGGGAGGAGTCGCTGAAGTGCCGGTTCCTCGAGGGCATCGTCCTCATGGAGGCCGACCAGCCCACGCGCGCGATCGAGCAGTTCCGGCGGATTCGCGCGGGAGCCCGATCCCTCGGCAACGATCAGCTTCTCGGGACGGCGCTGACGAACCTCGTGCAGCTGCACGCGTCCGCGGGCGAAGCAGAGGAAGCGCTGGACGCCTCGCGCCACGCGCTGCTCGTGTGGCGCCGGCTGGACAACCGCGTGGGCGTCGCGAAGGTGCATTGGGGGATCGGCGATCTGCTGCGCGTCAAGGGACAGCCCGACTCTGCGATCGAGGCGTATCGCGCGGCGCAGTCCGAGTTCGCGGCGATCGGAATGCGCGGCGACGTCGCGGCGCTCCAGCTCGTCATGGCGGACCTCCTTCTCGATCTGGGACAGAGCGAGGCTGCGCGAGGAGAGATCCTCGCGGCGCTGCCGGCCATCGAGGAGATCCAGATGGTGCCGGAGGGCGTCGCGGCGCTGACCCTGCTTCGAGAGTCGGTGCGCGGCCGGGGTATCGACCGGCAGGCGCTGCGCGAGCTTCACGGGTACTTCGACCGCCCGTCGCGCTGAAACGCATATCAAGGAGAATCGGACAAGCTTCCCACCCGCTCGAATTCGACCTCCAACCCGTCGAGCGCGCGGACGTCGGGAAAAATCGCGGGCTCGACCCGCTCGTTCGCGCCGCCGCACGTGGCCCACGACGTCCAGGCGCCTGCTTCGCCGAGCTCGACCGCGGTAACGCCACTCGAATCCAGCCGAAAGCGCAGCACTTCCGGGAGTGACGTCTCACCCCCGAGCGGCCCGGAGAACGTCACCCATCCCAGGCTGCAACCCCGGAGGCGCGCCGTGAACCGGAGGGGGTCCGACAGCCGGAGATCGCCCAGGTCGGTGACGGCCGGGGAGAGATTCGTGCGGCGAACCGGGGTCCGCGCAACCCCGCCCGAAGTCCCCCGGACTTCCACGAGGTAGTCGCCCGGCTCGGGCGCCGCGATCCGGAATTTTCCGTCGCGACCCGACGTCGTCTGAAGGGGAAGCTTCCGCACGCGGTCGCGCGACGCCGCCCAGGCGCCGGAGGTCGGGACGATGCGGACCGTCGCGTCGGCCTCCGGAACTCCGGTGCTGGAGACGGCGCGGCCCGCGAACGCGCCCGCGCCGCCGAGGACGATGTGGAGCGGAACCGGATCTCCCGGACCCGACTTTTCTTCCCGGCACCCGAGCTCCCCGTGACACGCGAGAACCCGGTACACCCGCGACTCCAGGTCGTCCAGCGCGAAGTCGCCCCGATCGTCGCTCGTCGCGTCACCGAAGATTGTCGGATCCACCGCCGGCTCCTCGGAACGCGCGAGCACCGTGACGCCGGCGACCGGTCGTCCGTCCGGTCCGGACACGTTCCCGCGGAGCGCGATGGCGGGGGAGAGAGCGACGCCCGACGGACCGCCGCACGGGGAAGGTACCTGGTCGAACGGAATGCGCCGGGTCGCGTGACCGGCCGCGCGCACCTCGATCACGCGGTCCGTCCGTGCTTCCGCTTCCACCCACAGGATCCCCTCTCCCAGGGAGGCAACTCGGGCGCCGGGATCCGGCGCGAGCAGGACGCCGCCCGCGCGGACCGGCCGCAGCACGCGGGCCGCGGCCGCCAGGGGGGACGAGTCGGAAGCTTCCACCCGGAACGCCGCGGCGGCGGGAGAGGTCATTCGCAGAGACGTTTCGTCTCCCGACTCCGGCCGGACGGGCGCCGCACCGGCGAGTCTGCCGTCCGCGCAGGCGACGATGCGTGCCGCGAATTCCGCCGGGACGCCCAGACAGCGCCACTCCGAAACGCCGTCCGTGTCGCAGAGAGGATCGGGCACCGATCCGGCTCCGATGAGTCGGAAGTCGAGGCTCGCCGCGGCGGGGTCCGACCCGTGCAGCGTCCGCCTCGTTTCACCGCGGAAGGTCCGCGAGCCGGCTCCAGCCGGCCACGCGAACGGGCCGTCCAGCCGATACGTTCGGGAGGCGCTCCCCCGGAGGAGGAGCAGGGCGGAGCGCCCGGGTATGCCGCGCAGCGTCACCGTTCCGCTGTCGTCGAGCGACACGCCGTCCGCTCGAACCCACCGCGACGGCGAACCGTCGCTTCGCGCGACGAGCTCCATCCGGGTTCCCGACCCGGCCGGAATTCCCGAGATCTCGACGGGAACTCCTCTCGTGGCGTCGGGAAAGCCGCAAAGCATCAGGAAGACTGGAAGGACGAAACTCACGGCGACGCCCGCAGGAGGTCAAAGACGCGAACGAGCTCGACGGGTCCGACCCGTGGCCCGATCTCCGCCGCCGTCAGCAGGGTCACGCGCCCGTTCGCGAGAAACGCATAGCGATCGCACAACCCCGCGAGGTCGTGCAGCCGGTGCGACGAGACGAGAAACGCGCCGCCGTCGGTTCGACGCTCCCGCAACGTTTCGGTGAGCCAGCGCGAGCCGTCCGGATCGAGGCCCTCCCACGGCTCGTCCAGCAGGAAAGCGCGGGCCTCCCGTCTCGCGAGGACCGCCGAGAGCCCGAGAAGCTGCCGCGACCCGCGTGAGAGGGTCCGGATCGGCCGCGGGTCGTCGCAGACCGCAGATCCGCGCGAGGCGAGGGCCACCCACTTCCGCGCGGAGAGTCGGGGCGGAAGCGTTGCGGCGCCGCCGAAGTGCTCGAGCGCTCCCGGCGAGATCGAACGCACCACGACGCCGGCGGACGGCCTCACGAATCCCATGAGGGTACGGAGGAGAGTCGTCTTGCCCGCGCCGTTGCTGCCGACGAGCCCCAGGATCTCCCGCTCGCGCAGCGAGAAGTCCACCCCCGAAAAGACCGTCCGCCTCCCGAATTGCTTCGCGAGACCTCTCGCCTCGAGCACCGCGCCGGTCACGAGCCGTCCTCCGACAGCGGGAACTCTCCCCGAGCGACCTGCGCGATACCCAGAGCCAGCGCGAGGAAGGAAGTCGCGACGAATGCGCCGAGCACCAGTCCCGGCCAGGCCAGGGACGGAATCACCATCGGGAAACCGAGGCCGACCCCGATGGCCCGCAGCGGGTGGTGCGCGGCCCAGGACGGATCCGACCGGATCGCGGCGAGCGGGGGGAGCAACGTGCCCGAGACGAGAAGCGAGGCGGTGAGAAGAAGCCACAGGACGCCGACTGCGAACCGCGAGGATCGCAGGCCCGCCGCCCAGGGAACCGCGGAGACGAGGAGCAAAGTGGACCACCCTGACGGCCGGAAGGCGGGCACCGAGAGCGATCGCGCGGCGACGGCCTCCGCCACTCCCGCAACGCACCAGGCCGCGAGCCCCGGAGCAGCGGAGACCGCAAAGTGGGCGAGAGCGAGCCGCGGCCGATCTCCGTCCAGGAGAACCGGGTCGTAGTGGCCGCGGGTCGCGTGCGGATGGAATCCGGTCGCCGAGGCAAAGAGCTGGATGATGACGATCGACGCGAGGACCCAGTCGGAGGAACCCGCGCTCACCGTCTCCAGGACCACAGCGCCCGCCGCGAGAATCGCGAGCACCGCGACGAGCACCCGCGGGGGCGGCGACACCGCCGCAAAGAACCGCAGCGGAGAGAGGTTCGTCAAGGCGTCCTGACCCGCGACAGGGTCCCGTCCGCGAAGAGCATCACGAGACCGCCGGCGCCGGCGTCCAGGATCGCGCGGGCCTCCCGGTCGAGGCTGATGACGAGGTTCGGCCGTCCGTCTCGCACCCGGGCCACGTGTCGGCCGCGGCGGGCGCCCGCGTCGAGGGGAGTCCGGTCCCCCTCCTGGTTGCTCAGCACCCACAGGCCGTCGTCGGAGAGGAAGGCGTCGCGTACCGGATACGTGAAGGAAGCTGCCGGATCTCCGCCCGCCGAGACGGCCGGCTGCGCGAACGAAGGCACGGCGACCGGCCGGACGCGCGCGTCGGGTCCGAGGAGCGCGACCTCCGCAGGTGCGGCGGTGAACCAGCAGGGGATCGCGTCGGGCGTTCCGGACCCGCAACGGAACAGGTTGCGGATGAGCGCGGCGGTGACGCCGGACGCGCGGCGGGACGTGAGGCCCGAGAAGGAAAGGAACTCGCGCTCTGACAGTCGCAGCAACAGCGGCTCGTCCGGCCGCAGACGCACCGCAACGACTCCGACCCGGCCCCAGAGGTCGAAGACGCCCTGGCCCGGTTCCGCCAGCACGCGCCTCTCGAGGAGCCTGCCCGTATTCTCCGAGAAGCGGAGGAGGAAGCGTCCCTTCCCCGCCAGGACCCACACCGTTCCGTCCCCCGTCGCCGCGAGCCCGTACGGATCGAGGGAGTCGTCGAAACCCGACAGCCGCCGGACCGACGAACGGAGGCTCGCACGATCGATGACCCGGACGGCGGGCACCGAGAGGTCGAGCAGCCGGATCGATCCGGCGTCGATCGCCCGCCCACCGAAGTCGCCGACGGGCCCGTCGGGCCCGCCGGCGATGACCGGAAAAGAAGCGGCCGTCACCAGAACACCGGCAACCGCCAGGTTGCGCAATGCCCCGACCCTAGCCGTACGCCCTCTTCAGGCACGAGACCGTGTCGAGGTAGCAGTCGATACCGGCGGCGGAGCGCTCCCACCAGGAACCGAGGTCGGATGCCTGGACGAGACAGCTCGCGTAGAACCGGATGCAGTCCGCTCCCTGCGCGGGGGCCGACGACGACAGGCTCGCCACGAGCGCGAGACCGGGGACGAGGTACCGGGAAGGACCGAGTCGAACGCGATTCATGAGACCTCCTTTCAGCGAGACCGTTGTGGATGGAGCTCAGACGAGGCGGCGCTGGAGACACGAGAGGAGATCGAGATAACAGGCAAGACCGCCGAGCGAACGGCGACCGAAGCTGGACAGCTCCGACGCAGCGTCCACGCAGTTGGCGTAGTCGAGAAGGCAGTCGTCCGAGGCCCGCGCTGGCGAGGCGACCGTGAGGAGCGGCAGGACGAGGAGCGCCTCGAACACCAGGGAGATGAACTTTCGACCGGGTCTCGAGCTGCCAATGGTCATCGCGACCTCCTTTCTCTGTGAATGTCGCGACGAAGGAGGCAGGCGGGCAGCCGGAGACAACTGATACTGACCGCGCTCCTCCACCCGCCGGTTAGGATCGCGCCGTGTCGCGCGTCCTCCTCCTCCTTCCCACGACGACCTATCGCTCGCACGACTTCCTGGAGGCCGCCCGGAGGCTGGGCGTGGACGTCACGGTGGCTTCCGAAGAGGCGAGCGCCGTCGAGGATCTGAACCCGGAGGGGCTGCTCTCGATGGACTTCCGGGACGTGAACGGCTGCGTGAGCCGGGCCCTGGCGTTCGCGCGCACCCGGAACATCGACGCGGTCGTGGGCGTGGACGAGGACACGGCCGTCGTGGCCGCCGCGATCTCCGGCGCTCTGGGCCTGCCCGCGAACCCTCCGGAGGCCGCGGCCGCCGCGCGGAACAAGGCGGTCCTGCGCCGTCACCTCGACGCCGCGGGAGTCGCGACGCCGCGCTCGCGCCTCTTCCGGCGGGACGAGGGCCCCTCCGTTGCGGCGGAGGTCTCTCCCTACCCGTGCGTGCTCAAGCCCACGTTCCTCGCGGGGAGCCGGGGAGTGATCCGCGCCGACGACGCCGCGTCGTTCCGCAGGGCGTGGGACCGGATTGGCGCCATCCTCGCCTTACCGGAAGTCGCGGCGAAGGGGGGCGAAGCCGCGAACGAGATCCTCGTGGAGGAGTTCGTGCCCGGCCCGGAGGTCGCGGTCGAGGGTCTGCTATCCGACGGACGCCTGGAGGTTCTCGCCGTGTTCGACAAGCCCGATCCCCTTGACGGACCGTTCTTCGAGGAAACGATCTACGTCACCCCGTCCCGTCTCGGAGCGCCGGCCCTCGTCGCCGTGGAGTCGACGACGGAAAGGGCGAGCCGGGCGCTCGGGCTCCGGCACGGTCCGGTCCACGCGGAGCTCCGGATCGGTGCAACGGGTCCTTCGGTCATCGAGATCGCGGCGCGCTCGATCGGAGGGCTCTGCTCGCGGACCCTTCAGTTCGGGACGGGGATGTCCTTAGAGGAGCTCGTCCTGCGGCACGCCCTGTCGAAAGAGGCCCCGCTTCCTCCTCGAGACTCCCGCGCCGCCGGCGTCCTGATGATCCCCATCCCGCGCGGAGGACGGCTCGAACGGGTCTCCGGCGTCGAGGAGGCGCGGCGCGTGTCCGACGTCGAGGACGTCGTAATTTCCGCCCGCCCCGGCCAGGTACTGGTGCCCCTGCCGGAGGGGTCGCGTTACCTGGGGTTCGTTTTCAGTCGGGCGACGACCGCGGAGCGGGCGGAGGCCGCGCTGCGCGAAGCGCACGGGAACCTGACTTTCGAGATCGCCGGCTGAGGCCCGACGCCCCGGCGCTGCGCGCTCTCAGGCCTTGATCGCGGCGAGCTTCCGGTCCACGAGGTTGCGCCAGTCGCCGGAACACTCCGGGTGGTTGCTCGCGCGCTGGAGGGCCTCCTGCGCGCCCCGGCCGTCCCCGTCTTTCTGCGCGAACTCGGCCATCCGGACGAGAGCGTGGAGCGCGGCGCCCGAGCTCTCGTGCTTCTCGGCGATCTTCCGGTGGAAGCGGCACGCCCACGCGTCGTCCCCCTGCTTTTCGAGGAAGCTCGCGGCCCGCTGGTAGAAGCGCAGCGGCAGCGCATCGATGTCGTGCGCGGACGCCTCTCCGATCAGGTGCGCGGCGAGGTCGTTGTCTCCCCGGGCGACGTAGAGTTCGAGGAGACGCGTCGCTTCCCGGCCGAAAGCCGCCGAGTCCCCCTCCTGGATGGCGAGGTCGTACGCGAACCTCCGGGCGTCGACGTTGGACGGATCCTCTTTGAGAACTCCCTCGGTGCGACGGCGAGCCGCCTTGACGTCGCCGCGCTCCTGCGCGTCTAAGGCCTCGACCAGCCCGGCGTTCTGATTCCAGGAGACGCGGGCCTCGATGCGCGGATCGATCCAGCGCTTCTCGATCCCCAGCAGCAGAATCAGGAGCATCGCGAGCGCGCCGAAGACGAACCCGCCCACGTGGGCCCAGAGGGCGACGGATCCCGGCTCGGTCATGTTCGTCGCGAGCCAGAACTGCCCGATGAACCACAGCGGAAGAAAGACGAACGCGGGCACGAGAAAGCGGAAACGCACCCACGGGAGCAGGATGATCGGGACGAAGAGCATCCGGATGCGGGACGTCCGTAAGCGGACGAGAAATGCGCCCATGACTCCGGCGATGGCTCCGGAGGCGCCGACTACGGGAGCGAGGCTGCCCGGGTTCTGCCACGTGTGAGCGGCGAGGGCGGCGACGCCTGAGAAGAGATAGAGGAAAGTGAAGAGCACGCGGCCGAGCACGTCCTCTAAGAACGGTCCGGTGGCGAAGAAGAAAATCATGTTGCCGAGCAGGTGCAGAAGGCTGGCGTGAACGAAGAGCGACGACACCGCCGCGAGCGCGTCCGGCGCCCCGGGGATGAACCCCGGCTTCAGAAGAGGCAGCTCCCTCCCGATCGCGAAGAGCTCCGCGGCCATCGTGTTCAGCTTCTGCTGCTGGCGGCGCACGACCCACGAGTCGGGCCGCGGCGCGCCCGCCTTGGCGTGCTCGAGTAGCTGCAGTCCGCGCCGCCCGTAGAACGCGGTGAGCTCCGGCGGCACCGTCAGGTACGGGTTGCGAATGAGGTAGTCCGTGACCACCCGGGCCTGCGCCTCGAACTTCGCCGGGACCTCCGACCCACTCGAGGCGAGCCAGAGCATCCCGAAGATGACGACGTTGAAGGCCACGATCCCGTAGGAGACCCAGGGCTGGCGACGGACCTCGCCGTGTTCCTGGCCGATCGGGATGACGAGCATGATGAGCCGACCGATGCTAGCGCGCCGCTCGGGATGCCGTGAATTGGACCATCGAACTAGGACTAAGGACTAAGGACCAGGCACCCGCGACCTGGCCGGGGACTTACTTCGCCGGAGAGTAGTAGGGGTTGCGCCCCGCGGCGTGGTCGGTAGTGTCGAGGATCTCCCCGACCGAGGGGGCCAGATCCCGGATGGCCTTCTCGATTCCCTGCTTCAGGGTGACGTCGGCGGCGCCGCAGCCCTGGCACCCACCACCCAGGCGGATGTACACGTTGTTCTTCTTCACGTCGATCAACTCGACCCAGCCCCCGTGCGAGGCGACCGCGGGGTTGATCTCGCGGGCGAGGAGGTCGTCGATCGCCCACTTCAGGTCGGACTCCGCGGGCAGGCTCTCGAAGTAGGCCGGCGCCACGATCGGACCACCCGCCCGGATGTGCTTCCGGATGACGTGACCGATGCCGAGCGCGGGCCAGTCGACCGCGTGCGCCGCGTCGACCGTCACGGTGGCGTCGGCGATCAACACGGACGCGACGCCGGAAACCGCGAGCAGGTCGGCCGCCAGGGGAGAAACCGCGGCGGCCGACGCCGCGTCGGCGAAGAAGGCCGACTCCTCCGGCAGCACGGGGCGGTCGACGGTGAACTTGCAACGCTCGCCGGAGGTCGAAGGCTCGCCGCGGATCTGGATTTCGTCGGCCACGGAAGGAGTGTAAGCCGAACGTCGGTTTTCCGGGACCGGCGTGACACTTTCGGACAGTCGACGGGGTGATGGCCGGCTCTGTGTGAGCCTAACCCCCGCCGTTGCAGGGAGATCCCGGGCCGGGTGCCCGCGGTACGCGATTCGCTCTCTTCCCGTGCACGCGATGAGTCCCCGGCGCCCCCGCCGCTACTCGGAGCAAGGTATGACCGCCATCGAAGTCCTCGTGGCGCTGGCCATCCTTGCGAGCGTCTGCCTGTTCATGAGCGCCTATCTCTCGACGATCATCAAGAGGGAACGCACGAAGGCGACGGTCCGGCAGGTCTCGACGCTCGTTCTCGCCGCCCGGATGCAGGCGCTCCGGCGCGACTGCAACGTGGTCGTCCACATCGATCCGAAGGCGCACGACATCACGTCTTGGATCGATGGCCGGCCGCTCAACTTGACCCGCGATCCCGGCGAAATCGTTCTGAACTATTTCCGGCTGCCCACGTCCGTGGCCCTGCGATCCGTCGCCGGAGGCGTCGACGGTCCCGACAGCGTGTCGTTCGACGAATACCACAACGACGCGACTCTGGTGGATCGGATCGTCTTCCGCGCCGATGGAAGCCTGCTCGTGCCGCAGGCCGCCAACAGCCGGCCGCCGGCGCGTCCCGTCACCTACAGCGAGAACGTGCCTTCAATGTCGGTGAACTGCCGGGTGACCGGCTGTCGCGGAGTCTTCATAGCAGATCGGCGGGATGGCGGCCCGGATCGGAACCTCTTTCGAGTGGGCGTCGACGACTTCGGACGGACGGGAAAACCGTCGCTTCTCAAGTGGCTTCCGCCCGAGCAGGGCGGCAACGGGGGAGAGCGGAACTTCGTTCCACCTCCCTGGAAGTGGATAGACTGATTGAACAACCCCCCGAAGGCGCCTCAACGGACCGGTTGGGTCATTCTCGTGCTCATGGCCGCGACCAACTTCCTACCCTGGATGGAGCCACTCATCGGCGAGACGCTCTCCGACGACCTCGTCGCGCCGTCGAGTTTGCGGACCTCCATCGGAGCGTGCCTCCTCGGCGCCGCGCTCGTGGCGATCACCTGGCTCGCAGGACGGCACTCCACGTCTCCACTGCCGCAGGTGGTGACCCGCCCCCGCCTCCTGGGCTTCCGGATGGCCCTCGTCTCCTCGGCCGTCAACATCCTCTTCGGGTGCGCGCTCGCATATCGCGGTTCCGAGGCGGCGGCCGGGCCGCTGCGCCTGGGCCTGCTGGTCGGCGTCCTGTGGTTCATCGCGGTGCTTCCGGCGCAGGTGATCGCGTCCTACCTGACCGGACGGGGCTCGGTTCGCCGACTGGGCCCCTCCGGCGGGACTTCGATGCCGGAGGCCGCCGGCCCCCGGTACGCGAGCCAGACGTCCTGAGCCTCTAAAGCGTTTGACGCGCTCCGGCGGTGCCGTGATAATCGCCCGTTCCCATGGCGCGCATCAAACGGAAGGAACTGAAGCGTAACGACCTCGCCGAGACGTTCGGCCGGACGGTCGACTACGTTTCCCATCACCGCCGTGGGGCGACCGAGGCGATCGGCGCCACCGTCGCCGTTCTCCTCCTCGCGGCCGGCTTCTTTATCTTCCGCGGCTGGAGGGAGCACCAGGCGGGCAGGGAGCTGTCTCTCGCCCTCGAGATTCTCGAGGCTCCGCTGGCTTCGGATCCCGCGGCCGCCTCCGCTGCCCGGACCTTTCCGAGCGCCGAGGCGCGCGAGAGCGAGGCCGCGAAACACCTCGAGGACGCGGCGAAGAAGGGGAGCACCGACGCGGGCAAGGCCGCCTCGGTGATTCTCGCGGCCCGGAAGGCAAAACCAGCCGCCGCGGTCGAGACACTGTCGAAGGCGGCTCGCGACGGGAGCCCCGAGGTCGCGGCCGTCGCGGAAATCGACGCCGCCCGATTGCTGGCCGCCGACGGAAAGACGACCGAAGCCATCGACCGGCTGAAACGGGCGATCGAGTCTCCCGAGTCCCTGGTTCCCAAGGACGCTCTGCTCTTCACGCTCGCCGAGACGTACGAAAAGGCGGGCTCGGCCGCGGACGCCCGGGCCACCTATCAGCGAATCGTGAACGACTATCCGAACTCGCCGTACCGGTCCGACGCACAGGGAAAAATCGGGTCGTGAACTTCACCAGTTGACGTCGACGGGGTGCTTCTAGCCCTCTCCCCGGGGCTGCGCAGCCGGATACCGATACAGCCGATAACACACCATGCGCACCCCCGCTAAGAAGCCACGCGTAGTGATCCTGGTCTGCGACGGGATGGGAGTGGGGGCGGCGCCGGATGCCGACGCTTACGGCGATGCGGGATCGGACACCCTCGGCCACGCGCTCGACCGACATCCCGTCCCGCTTCCGAACCTGGAGTCCCTGGGACTGCTCGCTGTCCTGGAGTCACCCCTGGGGCGAGCGACCGGCGCGCGGGGAAAGGCGTACGAGATCTCCGCCGGCAAGGACACCACCACGGGACACTGGGAAATGATGGGACTCGTCGTCGAGCGCCCCTTCCCCCTCTACCCGGACGGCTTTCCGACCGCTGTGCTGGAGCCCTTCGAGAAGTTCATCGGCAAGACGGTCCTCGGCAACAAGGCGGCCTCCGGGACCGAGATCATCCAGGAGCTGGGCGCGGAGCACGTCGCGACGGGCCGCCCGATCGTCTACACCTCGGGCGACTCCGTCTTCCAGGTGGCGGCGCACGAGTCCGTCTGGCCGCCTGAGAGGCTCTGGGAGGCGTGCCGGTTCGCGCGGAGCGTTCTTTCCGGCGAGCACGCGGTCGGCCGCGTCATCGCCCGCCCCTTCATCGGAGAGCCCGGCGCCTACCAGCGAACCGCGAACCGCCGCGACTTCACGGTGGCTCCCACCGGGGAGACGTGGCTCGATCGCCTGGTCGCCGCGGGCCGCCGGGTCTTCGGTGTGGGAAAGATCGTCGACATCTTTTCGGGGCGCGGAATCACGTCGTCGGTCCACACCGCGTCGGACGCGGAGGGCGTTCGGATTACGATCGACGCCCTTCGGGGCGGCGACTCCGACCTGGTGTTCACGAACCTGGTCGATTTCGACAGCAAGTACGGCCACCGCAACGACCCCGCCGGCTTCGCCCGGAACGTCGCGGGGCTCGACGCGCTCCTGCCGGACCTCCTCGGCGCGCTCCGCGAGGACGACCTCCTCTTCGTCACGGCGGACCACGGCTGCGAGACGACCGACGTCTCCACCGATCACACGCGCGAGCACGTCCCGTTCCTCGCCGCCGGCGCCGCGCTGCTGGCGGACGTCGACCTCGGAGTCCGGCGAGGCTTCGCGGACCTCGCCGCGACGGCCGGGGAGTGGCTCGGGGTTCCAGCGCCCCGCGGAGAGAGCGCGCTCGGGGCGTTGCTCCGCTGAGCGGCGTCCTCGAACCGGCCCTCCACGCCCTCCTCGTCGCGGGCGCCGTGGCCACTCTCCTCGGCGCGATCGTCTTACCCGTGAACCTGCGGGCCTTCCCGCGCCTCGCGCGCGAGGCGGAGAAACTTCCCCCGGCTGCGCGGGCACGCGTCTCCGTGGTGATCCCGGCCCGCGATGAGGCGACCGAGATCGAGCGGACGGTTCGCTCGCACCTCGCGCAGGACTATCCCGACCTTCACGTGGTGGTCGTGGACGACCGATCGACCGACGCGACCCGAGAAATCGTGGCAGCGCTTGCCCGGGAGGACGCGCGCGTCCGGCTCGTGCGCGGCGTCGAGCCCCCCGAGGGCTGGCTCGGCAAGCCGCACGCCCTGTGGCAGGGGGCCCGCGAAGCGGACGGAGACTTCCTGCTCTTCGCCGACGGCGACGTGCGTTATCACCCGCGCGCGCTCTCCGAGGCCGTGACGGTGATGGAGGGGCGGCGGCTCGACCTCCTCGCCTTCCTCCCGCGCCTGGAGGGCCGGGGTTTCTGGGAGAACGTCCTGATGCCCTACCTCGCGGAGGCGGTGTTTCTCGGGCTCGGATTCCTCGCAAGATTTCGCCGCTGCCCCATCGCGCTCGGCGCGGGAGCAGGTAACCTCGTCCGCCGCCGGGCGTACGACGCGATCGGCGGCCACGAGGCGCTGCGCGACTCGGTCGTCGACGACGTCCGGCTCGCCGGCACGGTCAAGCGCGCCGGCTTCCGCGTCGCCGCGTTCCGCGCGGAGGATCGCGTTTTCGTCCGCATGTACGAGGGCTTCCGCGGCGTCTGGAACGGGTTCACGAAGAACATCGCCTGGGTCTACAACGGGTTCGTCGGCTTCGGTCTCTTCGGCCTCACGGTTCTGCTGCTCGCCGTCTCGATCGCGCCCGCGGTCGTCCTGGTCCTCGCGGCGGCCGGCGCGCCGATTCCGCTGCGCAACGTGGCGCTTGCCGCCGCGGTCTTCGCGTCGAGCGTCGTTCTCCGGATCGCCCTCGCGGCAGCGCTCGAGAGTCCACTCTGGCCCGCGCCGACGCACCCTATAATGACCGCCGTCTGGGCCGGCCTGATGGGCCGTTCCCTGTTTCAAAGGTTCATTCGAAGGCGCCTCACCTGGCGGGGTCGGGAGTTCGACGCGCGTCGCGCGCGCTTCTAGCGGCAGGTTTCTTGGGCGAGAGGGGGATCGAATGCGCTGGATCGGCCTCGCGGGCATCGCCGTGATCTTCGGCATCGCCTACCTCTTCTCAGCGAATCGGCGGGCGATCCGCTGGTACACGGTCCTCTGGGGGTTCGCGCTCCAGGTGCTGTTTGCGTTCCTCGTCCTGTACTGGGAGGCCGGAAAGAACGCGCTCGAACGCTTCTCGATGGCCATCACGGGGGCCATTTCCTACGCCGACCAGGGCGGGGCCTTCCTGTTCGGGTGGCTGACCGGCCGCATGGAGAAGATCGGCGAGGCGACGGGACAGCCCATCGGCGGCTACATCTTCGCGTTCAAGGTCCTGCCCATCATCATCTTCATCGCGTCCTTCTTCACGATCCTGTACTACCTCGGCATCATGCAGAAGGTCGTGCAGGGCATGGCCTGGGTGATGCAGCGCTTGATGAAAGTATCCGGCGCCGAGTCTCTGGCGGTCGCTGCCAACGTCTTCATCGGGCAGACGGAGGCGCCGATCCTGATCGCGCCGTACATCCCGACCATGACGCGCTCGGAGCTCCTCACGATGATGACCGGAGGGATGGCGCACGTTTCCGGGGCGGTGCTCCTCGCGTACGTCGCGATGGGAATCCCGGCCGAATACCTGATCACGGCGTCCGTCATGGCGGCTCCCGGCGCGATCATGATGGCCAAGATCCTCATGCCCGAGACCGAGGTCCCGGTCACGATGGGCGAGGTCAAGCTGAAGGTCGAAAAGACGCACACCAACGTCATCGACGCCGCCGCGTCCGGCGCGTCCCAGGGGATGACGCTCGTGATCAACATCGTCGCGATGCTGATCGCCTTCATCGCGTTGATCGCCCTCCTGAACGGCTTCTTCGGGTGGGTCGGCGGACTCTTCGGCTACCCTCAGTTCAGCCTGCAGACGATCTTCGGCTGGGTGCTCTGGCCGCTCGCGGTGGTCATGGGCGTCCCGATTAAGGACGCGGCGACCGTGGCGGACCTCATCGGCAACAAGACCGTGATCAACGAGTTCTTCGCATACGCCAAGATGAGCACGGTGCAGGGCGGAATGTCGGAGAAGGCGCGGCTGATCGCGTCGTTCGCGCTCTGCGGCTTCGCGAACTTCTCGTCCATCGGAATCCAGATCGGCGGGATCGGCGGTCTCGCCCCGACCCGCAAGGGCGACATCGCGAGGCTGGGCTTCCGGGCCCTTCTCGGCGGCTCCCTCGCCTCGTTCATGACGGCGACGATCGCGGGACTGCTCGCCGGATGACCGGGGAGACGGGACTCCTCGGCCGCCTCGACGCGAGCGCGGACTTCATCCGCGGCAAGCGCGACGAGAAGCCCGTGGTCGGGCTCGTCCTCGGGTCGGGACTCGGCGAGTTCGGAGAGCGGCTGAAGAACCGGGTCGCGATCCCCTACCAGGAGATCCCTCACTTTCCGGTGCCCTCCGGGGTCGTAGGCCACGCGGGGGAGCTCGTCCTCGGCGACGTGGGAAGGACCCCGGTGGTCGTTCTCTCCGGCCGGGTCCACTTCTACGAGGGCCGCCCGATGACCGACGTCGTGTTCCCGGCCCGCGTTCTCGCGCGACTGGGTGTCGGAACGGTGGTCCTGACGAACGCGGCCGGCGGCGTTCGCAAGACCTTCCGGCCCGGCGACCTCATGCTGATGACCGACCACATCAACGCGTTTGGAACCAACCCGCTCATCGGCGCCAACGACGAATCGCTCGGGGCGCGGTTTCCCGACATGAGCCGGGTGTACGACCCCGCGCTGCAGAAGCTCGCGAAACAGACGGCCCGGTCCCTTCGAATCCCCCTCCGCGAGGGCGTGTACCTCGGGAACTCGGGACCTTCCTACGAGACGCCGGCGGAGATCCGGGCGTACCGGACGCTCGGCGCGGACGCGGTCGGGATGTCCACGATCCCGGAAGCCATCGCGTTGCGGCACGCCGGCGTGCGGGTCATGGGGATCTCGACCATCACCAACATGGCGGCCGGGATCCTTCCCAAGCCGCTGATCCATGCCGAGGTGCTCGCCGTGACGAAGCGCGTGGGCGCGCGGTTCGTCGAGCTGCTGACGGCGCTCGTTCCGAAGATCGCCGGGGACACGGGACGCGGGACACGGGACACGAAGAAAAGAGCAACGAAGAAGAAGTGATCGAGCCGGAGCGTCAGCAGCGCCTGATCGAGGCCGCGACCGCGAGCCGCGCAAACGCGGTGTCGAACCGCAGCGGTTTCGCGGTGGGCGCCGCGATCGAGACGGAGGACGGCCGGATTTACGGCGGGTGCAACGTCGAAAACGCGACCTACGGCCTGACGGTCTGCGCCGAGCGCGTGGCGGTGTGGAAGGCTCTCTCGGAAGGGGTCCGGAAGTTCCGCGCCGTCGCGGTCGTGACCGGAGCGGACTCACCGACCCCCCCCTGCGGGGCGTGCCGCCAGATCCTCTGGGAGTTCGCCGGCGACGTGCCCATCGTTTCCGCGACGACGGGCGGAGAGCGGAAGATGTATCGGGTCTCGGACCTGCTGCCGGAGCCCTTCAATTTCTGACGGAATACGAATGAAGCGGGCCTGGCTTCTCGTCGCGGTCCTTTTGCTGGGCGCAACGCCTTCGAAGAAAGAGTCCGCCGACCTCCTCATCACGGGGGGCACCGTGGTCACAGTGGACGGGAGGTTCACGCTCTTCTCGCCCGGCGCGGTGGCGGTCGCCGGCGGAAAGATCCTCGCGGTCGGCCCCGCCGCGGAGGTTGGTTCCCGATACGCGGCCCGGGTCCGCTACGACGCCACGGGGAAGATCGTCCTTCCGGGTCTGGTCAACACCCACACGCACGCGGCCATGACGCTCCTGCGCGGCATCGCGGACGACCTGCCGCTCGACCGGTGGCTGACCGAGAACATTTTTCCGGCGGAAGGCAAGAACGTCTCTCCCGGGTTCGTCTACGACGGCACGCTCCTCGCGGCACTCGAGATGATCCAGGGCGGGACCACGTCGTTTGCCGACATGTATTACTTCGAGTCCGACGTGGCGCGCGCCGTGGACAAGTCGGGCCTCCGCGCCGTGCTCGGCGAAACGTTCATCGACTTCCCGGTTCCGGACCACAAGGACCTCCCGGAGACCCTGGCGTTCATGGCCGACTTCGCGAAGAAGTGGAAGGGCCACCCCCGGATCACTCCCGCCGTGGCGCCGCACTCCGGCTATACCTGCTCGAAGGAGACCCTGCTCGCCGCGCGCGACTTCGCGCAGAAAGAGGGCCTGCCGCTCCTGATCCACGTCGCGGAGAGTCCCAAGGAGCTGGCCGACGCCCGGGAGAAGTGGGGCAAGACGCCGGTGGCTTACCTGGCTTCGATCGGTCTCTTCGACCCACCGCCCTCCGGCCCGAAGCTCCCGATCGTCGGCGCTCATGCGATCTGGATGGACGCGCCGGACCGCGCTCTCGTCAAGCAGTACGGCGTCGCGGTCTCCCACAACCCCGAGTCGAACATGAAGCTCGCGTCGGGAATCGCGGACGTCGCGGCTTGGGAGAAGGACGGTCTCCTCTGGGGGCTCGGCACCGACGGACCCGCCGGCTCCAACAACGATCTGTCCATGTTCGAGGCGATGGACTTCGCGGGTAAGCTCGCCAAGGTCTCCTCGAACGACCCCACCGTCCTCCCGGCGCGGGAGATCGTCGCGGCCGCCACCCGGGAGGGAGCGCGGGCGTTGGGTCTGGGCGACCGGGCGGGCTCGCTGGAGCCGGGCAAGCGCGCCGACATCGTGGCGGTCGAGACCCGGACCGCGCACGAGGAGCCCTTCGAGGACGTCTACTCGACGCTCGTCTACTCCGCGAAGACCGCGGACGTCACGGACGTCTGGGTGGACGGCAAGCGGCTGCTGTCGAACCGCCGCTGCACCACGCTGGACGAGAAGACGGTCATCGCCGCGGCGGTCCGGTGGCGCAAGAAGGTCCGTTCGACGCTGACCGGAGGGGCGAAGCCGTGAGGACCGTCTACGAGATCCTTCGGGCCAAGCGGGCGGGGGAAGAGCTCCCGCGCGAGGAGATCGTGCACCTGGTTTCGGGCGTGGTCTCGGGGGAGGTCCCGGAGTACCAGGCGTCCGCGTTTCTCATGGCGGCCGTGATCCTCGGGCTCTCGACCGCCGAGACCGCGGCGCTGACCGAGGCCATGCGCGACTCGGGGGAGACGTGGGACCTGTCCGACCTGGCCCCGGTCGTCGACAAGCACTCGACCGGCGGAGTGGGGGACAAGGTGTCCCTCGTCCTGGCGCCGCTCGTGGCCGCGGCGGGCGCGCGCGTCGGCATGATGTCGGGCCGCGGGCTCGGCCACACCGGCGGAACTCTCGACAAGCTGGCGACGATCCCGGGGTTCCGCACGGACCTCGACAAGCCGCGCGTCCGAGAGGCCCTCTCCAGGGTCGGCGCGGCCCTCTTCGCGCAGACCGATTCGATCGCGCCGGCCGACCGCATTCTCTACGCGCTCCGCGACGTCACGGGAACCGTCGAGTCGATCTCGCTCATCGTGGCATCCATCCTGTCGAAGAAGCTCGCGTCGGGCACGACCGGCATCGTCTTCGACGTCAAGACCGGAGACGGCGCCTTCCTGAAGACCGTGGACGAATCCCGCGAGCTCGGCCGCGCGCTCGTGGACACATCCCGGGCCGCGGGCCGGGAGGCGAGCGGCTGGATCACGGACATGAGCCGTCCGCTCGGACGCGCGGTGGGCAACTCGCTGGAGGCGGACGAGTCGATTCGAGTCCTGCGAAACGAGGGGCCCGACCGGATCCGGGAGATCTGCATCCTCCTCGGGGCGGACATGATGCGTTTCTCGGACCCCTCGCTGTCGGAAGAGGACGCCCGCGGGCGCCTGGAGAAGGCCTTCGATTCCGGAGCGGGCGCGAAGAAGTTCGAGGAGATGATCGAGTTCCAGGGGGGAAATCCGCGCGTCGTCGCGGACCCGTCTCTCCTCCCGCAGCCCCGGCAACGCATTCCGGCGCTGTCCCTGCGCGGCGGGTACGTCCGCTCGATCTCGACCGAGAAGATGGGATTCCTCTCGATCGACATCGGCTGCGGTCGCCGGCGCCGGGAGGACGAGATCGACCCCGCCGCGGGGTTCCTCGTCGAGAAGAACGTGGGCGACCGCGTCGAGCCGGGAGAGACGCTCGCGTGGCTGTGCCTGGGAGACCGCAAGCCTCCGCGCCCCAACCTGGAGCGCGAGCTGGCGGCGCTCTTTCACGTCGGCGACACGAAGGTCGAGCCGCCGCCGCTGGCGATCGAGAAGCTGTAGGCGCTCTTTCTACGGCCGGACGGAGCGCGCGATCTGCATCGCAGGGTCCTGCGTCTTGTTGTCGGTCGACGCCCCGTAGATGATCGCACTCCCCGCGTCGAGCGTGACGGCGACGCTGTCGCTCGGGCCGGGCGTCACTCCCAGGAACGCGGTCCCGCCCTGCTGCTCGAAGTAGTTCGCGGGATACACCTTCGTCAGGCTCTTCACGGTCTGACCGCTGCTGTTGCGGACGGTGATCGTCAGCGCCGCGCCGGAGGCGAAGGTCCGAATTCCGACGTTGAACCGGGTCGTCGCGGGATCGGGAGGCGTGATCAGGATCCCGGTCTGGCCCGCCTGCAGCGCGTCTTCGGGCCGGATGGCATCGACCGAGAATCCAGTCGTCCCGCTCGCGCCGCCGTCGTTGAAGACCCGCGCGACGGCGAGCGGCACGCGGCCGGACTCGGCGACCAGGTCGAGGCTCCCGAGCCCCGATCGGTTGAACGGCGTCAGGACGTCGCCATAAGCGGAGGTCGCTCCGGGCGGCAGCGAATACGGGATCGAGGGATCGGAGTCGCTTCCGGACGTTCCGGCGGGATGGAACAGGAGCCGTCCGGAGATCGGCGTCGAATCGGGATTGTGGATCTGAAGGGTCGTGCGGAACAGCGAATCGTTCACGCCGGGCGCCGAAGCGACCGCCGCGATGGTGCGCCGCGGATCGGCGCCCGACCGGAGCGGGCGCGCGAACTGGAGGCTCGGGTCCTGCGTCGTGTTGTCGGTGGTCGCGCCGTAGAGGATCGCGCTGCCGGCGGTGACCTCGAAGGCGACGGTGTCGTTGGCCAGGAGAGCGGTCCCGAGGAAGGCCTCGGCCGACTGCTGCTCGAAGTATGCGGGCGGATAGACCTTCGTCCCGGTCGTCCGGACCGTTCCGTTCGCGTCCCGCACCGTAAAGCGGATCGTGGCGCCGTAGAGGAGCGACCGCACCCCGACGTTGAAGCGGGCGCGCGCGGGCTCCGGCGGCGCGATGAGCACCCCGGTCCGGCCCTGTTCGAGCGCCTCGTCCGGCCGGAACAGTTCCTCGGTCATCCCGGTCGTTCCGGCGTCCCCGGCGTCGTTGAAGATGCGGATGGTCGAGACCGGGAAGCCGCCGGTCCGCGGGATGACGTCGAGGCTGCCGAGGCCCGACTGCTGCATGGCGGGAAGAACGTCCGGGAAGTAGACGGTCGCGCGCGGACCGATCTCGTAGAAGAGCGAGGGATCCTCGGACTCCGCCGAGGCCCCGGCCGGGTGGTAAGTCAGCTCGCCGGAGATCGGCGCGTTCGTCGGGTTGTGCAGCTGGACTCCGGTCTTGAAGAACGAGCCGAGCGCGCCGGCGGTCGAAGCGACGGCCGGAACGACTGCACTTTCGACACCGCCGGACTGCGCGACGACCACTGTTGCCACGGCGCCGACGGTCAGCAGAGACGATCTCGCGGCGCCCGAGTTCGGTCCGGCAGAGAAGGAGATCGTGCCGTCGCCCGTGCCGCTCGCCGCAGGGCCGATCGTGACCCAGCCGGCGCCTGACGCCGCCGTCCACGAGCAGCCGGCAGGAGCGCTGACGGTGAGCGTCTGACTCCCGCCCGCGACGGCGAGCGACGCGTTGGCCGGCGATACGGAGATCACACAGTTCGTCCCGCTGCCCGTCCCGGTCCCGGTCAGAGAAACGGTGACCAGCGGACTGACCGAGTCGCTGCCGGCGACGGTGAGTGTCCCCGCCGACGGCCCCGCATTCGCGGGCCGGAACGAAACCGTCGCCTGAACCTGCCCGCCCTCCGGGAGCGTCAGCGGGCCGGCGGGAGACGTCACGACGAACTGCGAGTTGCTGCTGCCGAGCGCGAGGACGGCGAGAGATCCCCTTCCGGTGTTACGGATCGTGACGGCGAGCTCTCTCGACGCCCCCACCGCGACCGACCCGAAATCGACAGATGCCGGCGTCGCGGCGAGGCGGGGAGCGCCGAGGCCCGCGCCCAGCATGGACGCGCTGACGGTCGGGCGGGCGGGATCATCGCTCGCGAAAGAGACAGTCGCCGTGCGAACGCCCTCGGAGGCCGGAGTGAACCTCACCGCGATCGTCGAGCTTCCGCCGGGCGGGACGACCACCGGCGCCGACGTCCGGATCGCGAACTCCCCCTGGCTGCTCGTGATCGCACTCACGGTCAGAGCCTTCTGACCGCGGTTCGTCAACAGCAGTGTCGCATCGGCGCTCGTCCCCAGGGTCACCGCACCGAAGTCCGCCTGCTGCTGGACCTCGATGATCGGCGCTGCCACCACCGTCAGCGGGCCGACGCTCGCCTCGGCCGTGCGGAAGCCGTCGCTCGCGATCACCCGGAAGAGAACCGCGTTGCCGGAGGTGATCTCCGCCGTATCGAACGTGAAGTCCGTCGCGGTGGTATTCACCTCGATCGGCAGCCACGTCGTTCCGCCATCGCCGCTGTAGATGACGGTGTAGCTGATCGGGTCGCCGTCGGCATCGGCACCCGTCCACCGGATCGTCCTCGTCCCGTCCCACGTGTCCCCTGCCTGCGGGCTCGTAATCGTCAAGGTCGGCGCGCTCGCGCTGGCGGTTCGGACTGCGAGCTCCGTGTCTCCGTGACGCAGCGAGATCCGCGTCACTCCGGCCGGGTAGGGAATGCGCAGAGCGAAGTGCTGCTGCTCGAGCTCTTGACGGCCCGGATGCGATTCGAAGCTCAATTCGAAGCAGTAGTCCGAAAGGGTGCCTGCCGACCCGCTGAAACGAATGCAATGGTTTCCGCCGGCGACCGATGGATCGGGCAGAACGGAAGAGTCGATCACGATGACCGGATCCAGGTTCCCGACGGTGCCGTCGTGGCGCGCGGAGCCGCTCACGATCGCGTACGGGGACGCAGCCGGGGCCTGGATTCTCGCCGCGCTCTGGGGCTGGAAGTGTCCCCGGAAGAGTTTCTGGAAATGGAATGGAGAGATCCAGATGATCGTGCCGGGAACCACGTAAGTCATCACGTCGAATCTGCTCGCGGGCACCGCCTTCATGGTTTGAGGATCGAACCCGACCTCCTGGATCCGACCGTTCGGGTACGGCCAGTCGGTATTTTTGTCCGTGCACCGGTTGCAGTCGGCCGTATTCGTGTGGCGCAGTCCGAGGTTGTGCCCGATTTCGTGGGCGAGCGTGTGCCCCGTGTATCCTTCGCCCAGAGGTGCGCCGCGGTCGAGGGGCGAGGTGTCCTGGACGAACGAAACCCGGCCCTCCCCGGGAGGCTCCCAGAGCGGATCGGAGAGGCCGGCGTTCGCCGAGCTGCCGATCAGATTGGGGAGCCAGGCAACCAGCTGATCGATGGAGCCATCGTTCACCAACTCGTACCGCAGCCGGAGGTGAGCGATCAGATCGTTCTCGTCCGTCGCGTTCAAGAGAGAGCGTCGCCAGACCCACTGAGGCGCGCGCAGTCGGGTGTAGCTCAATCGGTCGTCGGCGATCGGAAAGGTCTTGCGCATCTTGGCCTCATAGCCGGCGACGAGGTTCGACGGGCATCTCCGGTTGTCCGGGTGGCAGACGGAGAAGTAGCGGACGTCGAATCGCTCCCGGTCCTCGAACGTCACCGCCGTATCGAGGACGTTGTTCGTTCGATCGCTCTCCGAGACCTCCCCGTTCGGGTTGACCTCTGCGCGCAAGGTGACGAGGCCGGCCGCCGTCCACGCCGGCGGCAGTTTGAAATTCAGTGAATCGTTGGTGGCCTCACGGTTCGGCCGGTTCGGGGCGCGGATCGGCGCGTTCGCTGCTTGGAGGATCGGCGAACCCGCCAGTTCGACTCCGGCGCCAAAGCCGCGCAGGACCGCGTTGACGTGCGGAGGCTGGACGACTCCACCCGTCGCCGAGATCCCGAGGAAGACGCGCGCGACCGTGCTCTTCCCCGCGACCAGGTGGACCGTGTTCTCGGGGTCCTGGACGACCTGAACGACCTCGATTCGGCTCACCGTCAGGTCGACCGGAGGAACAGTGCGATAGGTCGTCCCGACGAAGATGTCGAAAGCACAGGGGAACGTGCCGCAGGCGTTCGAGATCGTCCGCAGCTCGACGTAGTTGTTGAATGTCGCGTCACCAGACGCTCGAACACGCGAGAAGGTACAGACAAACGTGCGAGAGAAGTGCTTCGTCGTGCCGCTCTGGTATGTCTCGGACGAGCCGGTGAGCTTACAGGGCGAGTTCTCTCCGGTCGTGTGCTCACTGGAGATCTCGAGATTCAGTCGCGATGAAATCTGCTGCGGCGGCGTGACCGCAGAGGCGACGTGATCGAATTCGAGCTTGAAGCCAACCGTTACGGGGGAGGAAAGAACCAGGTAGCCCGCCTGGATCTCACCGCTGAGAACGTCGGGGTAGGTCATCTCGATCGTTCCGGTCCTGGTCCCATCCGGATAGGTCAAGGAAAAGGGGATGCTCGCCCGCGGCGTGAAGGCGCCCATGCCTCCGGTCAAGGTGTTGAAGCTGTAACCATGCGACTGGAATCGCATTTCAGTGGTCTGGGCCGCGAGGGGGACAGCGGACGCGAGCAGGAACGCAGCGCTCGAGATACGGCTGAAGGACTGAAACGCTTTCAGCACAGTGCCCCTTCCTCCGGTCGACTCGACCGAGGCATCAACTTTGACCGCGAATCTGTGTTCCGAAAGGTTATGTAGGCCAGGAGCGCCGTGGCTGGCCGACTGCACGTCAACCCGGAAACGCGCCCTGAGTCTTGTCCTGTTGTGCCGAGGAGCTTAGGCGTTCGAGAGAATCTGCGGCAACCGTCCCAAGGTCGTACGACCCCGCTCTCGGACCGGTCTTTCACGGCCGCACCGCCCGCGCGACCTGGATGGCCGGGTCCTGTGTCTTGTTGTCGGTCGAGGCGCCGTAGACGATCGCGCTCCCGGCGGTTACGGTGACCGCCACCGATTCGCTCGGCCCGGGAGCAGCGCCCAGGAACACGCTCCCGGCCTGTTGCTCGAAGTAACTCGGCGCGTAAACCTTCGTGAAGGTGCGGATCGTCACTCCGTCCCGGTCCCGGATCGTGACCGACAGCGTCGCGCCCGCGGCGAAGGTCCGGAGCCCGACGTTGAACCGCGTCGCCGCCGGGATCGGCTGGAGCGATGAGGACGCCGGTCTCGTCCCGACTGGAGCGCGTCCTCCGGGTCGGGCCGCATCGACCGAGAAGCCGGTCGTCCCGCGAACGCCGCCGTCGTTGAAGACGCGCGCGACCGCGAGCGGCGCCGTGCCGGTCGCCGCCACGATGTCGAGACTTCCCAACCCGGTCCGTCCGAACGCTGCCAGCACGTCGGCGTACGACGTCGTCGCGCCCGCGGAGAGGGTGTAGGTGATCGTCGGATCGGAATCGCTGCCGGAGAACCCGCCCGGGTGAAAAACGAGTCGGCCCGAAATTGGCGAGCTCGTCGGGTTGTGGAGCTGAAGCGTCGTGCGGAAGAGTGAGTCTAGGACGCCCGGGGCGGCCGCAACCGCGGCGATCGTGCGGCTCGGGTCGCTCCCCGAGCTCACCGGACGGGCGAACTGCAGGCTCGGGTCCTGCGTCGTGTTGTCCGTGGTCGCACCGTACACGATCGCGCTCCCCGCGTCGACTTCGAAGGTGATCGTGTCGTTGCGCGAGTAGAGAGATCCCGACGACGCTCTCTGCCGTCTGCTGTGCGAAGTAGGTCGGAGGGTAGAACTTCGAGCCGGTCGTGCGCACGGTACCCGCTGCATCCCGAACCGTGAATCGGATCGTGGCTCCGGTGGCGAGCGACCGGACACCGACGTTGAAGCGCGCGCGCGAAGGCTCGGGCGGTCCGATCAGGACGCCTCTTTCCCCGGCCTCGAGCGCATCCTCGTCGCGCATCAGCTCTTCGGTCATGCCCGTCGTTCCGGCTTCGCCCGCGTCGTTGAAGATCCGGATAACGCTGGTCGGCGCGGATCCGAACGTTGAGATCAGGTCAACGGTTCCGAGACCCGACTGACCGAGCTCCGGAAGAAGGTCCGCGAATGCGATCGTCTGTCGGGGCAGGAGCATGTATCCCCGGGACGGATCGGACGGGGAGCCCCCGAACCCCTGCGTGTGAAAGACGAAGTTTCCGGCAATCGTCGCGTCCGTCGGATTATGGATCTGGACAGCGGTCTTGAAGAACGAGCCTCCGGTTCCGGGTGTCGAGCCGGCCACCGGTACGACGTTGAGCTCGGCGCCCGGCGTGAACACCGTGATGTGGATCTGCACGGTCGAAGCCGTCCCCTCCCGGTCGATGGCCCGCAGCGTGATCGTGTTCAGGCCCGCAGGAAGGTTGGCGACCGAGAGACTCCTTCCAGTGCCCAGCGGCCCGCTCCGGTCCGAGCTGTAGCTCAATGAGCTCCCCGGCAGCTCGCCGTCCTCGAGATCGAAGGCGAAGCCGGAGATCGTCACGGGCTGGCCCGCGGCAAACGCCGCCCCGTCGGAAGGAGCCGTGAAAGTGACGAGCGGCGCCTTTCCGGCGACGTTGAACGGGTTATCCGACGTGTCGGTGGTCGAGTGGACGCCGTCGCTCGCGACGACCCTGACCCGGGCATTCCGGCTCCCCGCCGCCATGGCGGTGTTCCACGGGTACGTCGTTCCGGTGAGATCGCTCGCCAGGGCCGACCACCGAGTGCCGTCCGCGGAATAAAGGAGACTGAACGTCAGCGGGTCGCCGTCAGGATCCGAAGCGGTCCAGGTGATCGTGGCGGTCGCGCCGATCGACTCGCCTCCGTTGGGGAAAGTGATCGCGACGGCCGGCGGATTTGCCGAAATCGGTTTGCTCGCCAGCTCCCGAGCGCCCTTCTTCACGACCACGCGCACGGCGGTCGTGGGAAACGGAAGCGTGGCCTGGAACGGCGACGAGGACACCGTCTGGGCCAGGTGCGGAACCTTGAAGGCCGAGGCGAACGTCCGCGAGCTCAGTGTAGCTCCCGGAGCGTCCTGCAATTCGACGCGATAGTCCCCTTCGTCGGTGCGCGGTCCGATTTCCTCGCCCGTGTAGGAAAGGAATGGGTCGAACGACACTGCGTCGTTATCGCTCACCGTCCCCCGAACGATCAGCCAGCGCTCCTGCGCGGCGGCTCGCTGGGCACCGCTCCCGGTCCTCATGAACGTGGGGTACAGGTAATCCCACGTCCGCTTGTCGATCCACCGCTCGGGCCGCGGCGCATTTCCCATCACGTCGCGCTTCGTATACGTCACGAAATTCGGATCCGTCGCGGGAAGCGCGACGGACTGCTCTCCCCGGATGGTGTCGAGGTGGCCCGACTCGACGGGGCATCCACTGACGTGGCCGCAGGGCGGGTTGCTCCGAGCGCGGTCCTCTCCGCCCGGCGGCTGGTTGGTATAAGTGTCGCCGAGCCGCTGATGGTGACCGAGCTCGTGGGCCAGCGATGCCCGCGAATTCTCGCCCTCCCAGAGAATCACCGCCGAGTTTCCCCAGCAGGACCCCTCCGAGCAGGAGCTCGCTCCGGGCGTGTCGAAGAGTGGGTTCGTCGTGAACATGACGACGTATGTCTGGGCCGGCTGGTTGTGGACGGCTTCGAGGACCGCCAGACTCTGGAGTCGTCGCAGCGTCGGTATCACGTCGGGTCCGTACTGGTCTTCGTGGAGACTGGGAGCGATGGTCACACGACCCTTGCTGATCGGGAAAACGGCGCGCGTGAAATCGGGGAGATCGAACGGATCGATCGGTCGCATCCTTCGAGCGGCGGGTGCCTGGTCGACGATCGTCGAGACGTGGATCGCGCGGTCGAACCGGCTGAGGACGAAAGGCTGCGCCGCCAGCTCTCGGATCAGGTTCCTCCGGAGGTCCGGGACGGTTCCCCCGGGAGGAGCGGACGGACTTCGCGGGTCGATCTCGAAGGAGAACGTGTAGCCGCCTTCGGCAAGCGTCCCCTCGCCCGTGAACCGGAAGTTGAGCGCGTCCGCGCCGGCCTTGAGCGCGGGAAGATCGAACACCGTCCCCGCCTCCTTCACCGCCATCGTCGTCGGATTCGGGAGAAAAGGAGGCCCCGGGACGGGGATGCCGTCGCGCTTGACGTGCAGTCGTCCAGTCGCCGCGGCTTTCCCGGCCGAGCAGCCGATTCCGTGACAGGGGAGGCGGACCCGTACCCAGGAATCGTGGTCGGCGACGCAGGGGTGGTCTGCCGCGCACTCGATGGGTACTCCCTGGTTGATTTCGATCGCCGGCGCGAGGCTCGAGACGAACAAGAGACCGCTTCGAACCTGTCTCGTGCCGTTCGGCTGTGTCAAGGTCAGGTCCCGCGGACCCTCCGGCGTTCCGCCGGCGGCGGTGATCTCAGCCTCGATCTCGGTCGCGCTGTTGACCCGGGTGTTGGCGACCGTAATGCCTTCACCGAACGAGAGCGTCGAATTGGCCACGAAGTTCGCCCCCGTGACCTTCACGAGAGTCCTTTCCGAGCTGCGGGCCGGGTCGTTCGTGATCACACTCGGCTGGAGGTCCTGCACGTCGGACCTCTCCCACCGGTAGAAGGTCGACACCTCGGCGCGGTACTTCGAAAATCCCCCGTTCTCCGGTTCGATCAGGAACTCGACCACCGTCTGAATGAGTGAATAGCCGGCAAGGACCTCGGTGCCTTGAGACTGGGTCACGCTGAAGCTCGGCATCGGGAAGTCGCAAGTCAGGGAGGTCGAATAGCTGTGCGGGCCGAACTCCAGGCCGTTCTGGACCCGAGGGACCGCGGTGCAGTTGGTAGCTGCATCCGCGATCTGGGCGCTCAACGTCGTCCGAAACTTCTGGAAGGTGTTGTCGAAACGGGCCAGCTGCGGAAGCGTGCTGGTGAAGTTGATGGTCATCCGGATCTGAACTGGAGCCACGATCTTCTGCGCGCTGGAGTCGAGCTGGCCGACGAGCGTTTCCGGAGCAGCGGTCATCTGAATCGAGCCGACGAAGTTTCCGTGGAAAAGGCTGGCATCGCTGAACGGAATCGTCGCGGTCGCGGTGGATCGGTCGGCCTGACTGCCGAAAGGCTGCATCAGTTGATGCTTGTCGAAGCGGCCCTGGAAGGTCTGCCCGAGCGCGGCATCGACAGAAAAAATCGCAAGGGCAATCGCCGCTCCGATGCAAGGCACTGTTCTTGCCATGAAGCTCCTCCGCGTCGTAACGAGCCGCGAATCGAAGTCCCGAGCGAGACAACGCGCAGTCGATGTATTCGGGTTGTACCGCTGAGGCTACGGCCGGCGGAAACGCGGGACAAGAGCGACAAAGGTCGGCCCCGACCAAGCCCCGGCCGCGCGGCTACAATCCCTCCGTGCTCTATCGATTCGATCGGGTTCGCAAGGCCTACGGCCCCAAGGAGGTGCTGCGCGACGTCACGTGGCAGCACAACCCGGGGGAAAAAGTCGGCTTGATCGGAAGGAACGGGGCGGGGAAGACGACCCTCCTCCGCATGGTCCTCGGCCGCGAGGAGCCGGACGCGGGAGAGATCGTCCGCGCCAACGCCGTGCGCATTTCGACGGTGGACCAGGCGCTCGAAGCGGACCTCGCCGAGACCCTGCATGACTACGTCGCGGGCGCCTTTGCCCACCTTCACTCGATCGAGGCCGAGATGCGCCGCCTGGAGCACTCGATGGCGGAGGGGCAGGACTCGCCCGCGCTCCACGACCGCTACGACGCGCTGACGCACCGGTTCGAAAACGAAGGCGGCTACGACATGGTCGCCGAGGTGGACAAGGCGCTCTCGGGGCTCGGGTTCGACAAGGCGGACTTCAGCCGGCCGCTGGGCGAGCTGTCGGGCGGCCAGAAGAACCGCGCCATGCTCGCCCGGTCGATCCTCTCGTCGCCGGACGTCCTGCTGCTGGACGAGCCGACGAACCACCTCGACTTCCAGGCGGTCGAGTTCCTGGAGGAGTACCTCGCGCGCTCGCGCAGCGCGTACCTCGTGGTCACGCACGACCGGAGGTTCCTCGATCGTGTCGCCAACGAGATCGTGGATCTCGAGAACGGCCGCCTCTCCGACTACTCCGGAGGCTACAGCGCGTACCGGAGACAGAAGGCCGAGCGAATCCTCACGGCGACGCGGGCCTTCGAGAAGCAGCAGGACTTCATCGACAAGGAGAAGGAGTACATCCGCCGGAACATCGCCGGCGTGAACTCGCGGCAGGCGAAGGGCCGGCGCACGAAGCTCGAGCGGGTGGAACGGCTGGAGCGCCCCGCCGATGACGTGACGTCCGTCGGATTCCGCTTCGACACCGCGAAGATCGGCGGACGGACGTTTCTGCGCGCGCGGGACGTGGACGCCGGCTACGCGCCGGGAGAGCCGATCGTGCGGGGCGTCCGCTTCGAGCTGCTGCGGGGCGAACGCCTCGCGCTGCTGGGCGAGAACGGCACCGGGAAGACCACGCTGCTCAAGACCCTCGCCGGACGCCTCGCCCCCCTGGCCGGAACGGTCGAGACCGGCCACGACGTCTCCATCGGGTACTACGACCAGGAGCTCTCGGACCTCGATCCCCGGAAGCGCGTCATCGACGCGGTGTGGGAGGAACACCCGGGAGAGACCGAGGAGGCGATGCGGTCGTACCTGGCGCGGTTTGCCTTCCGGGGCGAGGACGTCTTCGCGTCGATTTCGGGCCTGTCCGGGGGTGAGAAGGGAAGATTGACGCTCGCGGTCGTCATGCGGCAGCGGCACAACCTCCTGCTCCTGGACGAGCCCACCAATCACCTCGACCTCGACTCGCGAGAAGAGCTCGAGGAATCGCTGGATAACTTTCCGGGGTCGATCGTGTTCGTGTCTCACGACCGAGCTTTCATCGACCGCCTCGCAACGCGCGTGCTGGACCTCCGGGGAGGCCGCGCGATGGCCTTCGACGGAAACTACTCGGACACGGCCGCCGCGCGGGCCGAGAGGCGGACCCGACCCGAGCGGGAGGGTCGGGCAACGCCGATCTCTTCGACCGCGGTTCCGCCACCCGCAGCGAAGACGCCGGACCGGCCGAAGAAGGCGACGGCCGGAGAGGACCGGGAGGCGTCGCGCCGGCGCCGTCGAATCTCGGCGCTGGAGGAGAAAATCGCGGCTCGGGAGAAGGACATCGAGACGATCGAGACTCGGCTCTGGGAAGAGGGGCTCGAGCTCGGTCCCGTGGAGTCCCACCGGCTCTCGGAGGAGAAGGGGCAGCGCCGCGAGGAGCTGGAGCGTCTGGTCGAGGAGTGGGCGAAGCTCTCGGAGGAAGAGACGCCCGCCGGCTCGACGACGTCGCGATGAACGCGAGAGCCCGGGCGGCGATCGTGGCCGTCGGAAGCGAGATGCTCGGACCGTTTCGCCGGGACACGAACTCGATCTGGTTGACCGGGAAGCTCGAGGAGGCGGGGATCGCGGTCGTCCGCAAGGCAGTCGTGCCGGACGACGCCGCGGAGATCGCGCGGGAGCTCACGTGCGCGGCGGAGACCGCCGGCTGGATCTTCATGACGGGAGGCCTCGGCCCGACGGCGGACGACCTGACCGTCTCCGCGGTCGCCGCGTGGATGGGAGTGCCCGTGCACCGCGACGAGACGTTCGTGGCGGCGATGCGCGAGCGCTGGGAGGGGCGACGCGGCGTGCGCATGCCCGCGGTCAACGAGAAGCAGGGGGACGTCCCGCAAGGCGCCCGCGTTCTGGAGAACCCGCGCGGGACCGCGCCCGGTTTCTGGCTCGAAAAGAACGGAACGCAGATCGTCATCCTGCCGGGCGTTCCCTCCGAGATGCGCGAAATCTTCGAGCGGCGGGTCGAGGGCTTTCTCGGCAATGCCGGAGGCGAGGCGGTGACGCGTCGCCGCGTGTTGAGGATCGCGGGCATGGGAGAGTCGGCCGTGGAGGAGGTCGTCGCGCCGCTCTACAGGAAGTGGAGCGGTGACCCCGTGACGATCCTCGCCTCGCCGGGTGAGGTCGAGCTGCACCTCTGCGCCCGCGGCGACGCCGCGGCCGCCGACGCCCGGCTGGCCGCGATGGAGGAGGACTTCCGCGCGGTGCTCGGCAGCCGCATCCACGGCGCCGACGGGGACGCGATGGCCGCCAGCCTGGGCCGGCTCCTGGTCGAGAGACGCTCCACGCTCGCCCTCGCGGAGTCGTGCACCGGCGGGATGGTTTCCACGCTGCTGACGGACGTCCCCGGCTCCAGCGCCTACTTCGTCGGGACCGTGGTGTCGTACTCCGACTCGTCGAAGCAGGAAATGCTGGGCGTCGCCTCGGACACCCTGCGTCGATTCGGCGCGGTTTCCGAAGAGACGGCGCGCGAGATGGCGAGGGGCGCCCTGGCGCGCTTCGGATCCGACCTGGCGGCCTCGGTCACCGGGATCGCCGGGCCCGACGGCGGCACGCCCGAGAAGCCGGCCGGCACGGTCTTCTTCGCCGTGACCGAACGATCCGGCCGCGAAGAGGCGAAGCGGCGCTTCTTCGGGGGAGACCGCGCCATGATCCGCCGGACGTCCGCGATGTTTTCGCTGGAGATGATTCGACGTTTTCTGATGGAGGGCGCATGAGGGCCTTTCTCGCCGTCCCGTCCGAGGCGATGTGGGTCGAGAGCGCGCGCGGGCTCGTCGAAAAGCTGAGCGCTTCGCTGCCGCGGGCCGTATGGACGAAGCCGGAGTCGTGGCACCTGACCCTCCGGTTCCTGGGCGACTCCGTCTCTCCCGAGTTCGTGTCGGCGCTCGCGGAAGTCATGGAAGCCGCCTCGCTCGAGACCACGCCCGGCGAGATTTTCGCGGGGCCGCCGGTCGTTTTCCCGGAGCGGGGAAGGCCCCGGGTCCTCGGCGTCGGTTTCCTGCCGTCGCCGGGCCTGGAGTCGGTCTCGGCCCTCGCCCGGCGCGCCGAAGAAGCGGCGGTCAAGCTCGGCTCTCCGGCCGAGGATCGTCCCTTCCACGGGCACGTGACCTTCGCCCGGATCCGCGACCCCTGGCCGCCGGAGGCCGTGGAGGATTACCGGCGGGAGGTGACGGCCTGGACGTTTCCCCCCTGGCGGGCGCGATCGTGCGTTCTCTTCGAGAGCCGCCTCGGTCCGGAGGGCGCCGTGCACACGCCGCTCTACGAGTGGACGTTCCAGGGAGGACCGAGGGGGGTCCGCGCGTGACGATTCCTCCGGCGGTCCTCGTCCTCGTCGCCTATCTCCTGGGCTCGATCTCCTTCGCCGTGCTCCTGGTTCGCGCGAAGACCGGGCGCGACATCCGCGCGGAGGGTTCGGGCAACGCCGGCGCGACGAACGTCCTGCGCTCGCACGGGAAGAAGCTCGCCCTGCTCGTCGCGCTCCTCGACGTGGCGAAGGGCGCCGCGGCCGTGTTACTCGTCCGTCTCGTCACGCACGATCCCCGGTGGGCCGCGGCCGCCGGGTTCGCGGCGATCCTCGGTCACGTGTTCCCCGTCTTCTACGGCTTTCGCGGCGGCAAGGGCGTGGCCACGGCGGTCGGGGCCTTCCTGGCGCTCTCGCCGCTCGCCCTCCTCGTCTGCCTGGCGATCTTCGTTGCCGTGGTCGCGGCCACTCGATACGTCTCGCTCGCGTCGGTCGTGGCCCTCGCCCTCCTCCCGCCCGTCGCCGGCCTCCTCTTTCACGCGCCCCGCGCCGTGGTCACAGCGGCGGGGCTGACCGCCCTTCTCGTCGTCCTGAAGCACCTGCCGAACCTGAAGCGGCTGGCGCGCGGAGAAGAGCGCAAGCTGGGGCACCGGTGAAGGTCTCCATCCTCGGCGCCGGCTCCTGGGGCACGGCTCTCGCGATCCACCTCGCGAGGAGCGGACACTCCGTGGTGCTCTGGAGCCGCGACGCCGAAGTCGCGACGACGATCGCGCGGGAGCGTCGTCACCCTCGGCGCCTCCCGGACGTCCCGATCCCCGAGGGCGTGGGCACGACGTCGGACCTCGGCCAGGCCTTCGAATACTCCGAAACGATCGTGCTGGCGATCCCGTGCGCCGCGTTCCGCGAAGTGCTTGGCGCCTCGCCCGGTCCGGACAGCAAGCCGCTCAGATTCGTGTCGACCGCCAAGGGGATCGAGCCCGACTCGTTGAAGCGCATGTCCGAGATCGTGCTCGAGTGGTATCCGTCTTCCTCGGTCGCGGCCCTCTCCGGACCCACCTTCGCCGAGGGTGTGGCCCGCGGCGACCCTTCCGCGGCGGTGATCGCGGATCGGGGCGGGAGCCTCGCCCGTGACCTCCAGCAACACTTCTCGAACTCCCAGCTGCGGCTCTATAGCTCGGCGGACATCGTCGGCGTCGAGCTCGCGGGAGCGTTGAAGAACGTGATCGCGATCGCCGCGGGAATCGTCTCGGGGCTCGGTTTCGGCCACAACACCCTCGCCGCGCTCGTCACGCGCGGGCTGGCCGAGATGGGCCGCATCGTGCGGGCCTGCGGCGGGGAGCTGAAGACGGTTCACGGGCTCGCCGGAATCGGAGACCTGATGCTGACGGCAACCGGGAAGCAGTCGCGGAACCGTCACCTCGGTGAGGAGATCGGGCGGGGCGGCCGCCTGGCGGACGTCCTGGTGCGGATGCCGGAGGTCGCCGAGGGCGCGCGCACGTGCCTCGCCGTTCCGACGATCGCCCGCCGGGTCGGCGTGGAGGCGCCGATTTCCGAGGTCGTCGTCCAGGCCCTCTATGAGGGTCTGGACGCCCGGGAGGGGGTCACCCAGCTCATGACCCGCGCGCTGCGCGCGGAGTGAGAGTTGCGAAGAGGGGGAAGATCGCGGGAAACGCGGCGGTTGACACGCTCGGAATTGGAGGAAGAAAGATGAAGAAAGTCTCGACGATGGTGGCCCTGGCATTCCTCGCGACCGCGCTCGCGCTGGCCGCGGGAGACGCGAACAAGGGAGAGAAGGTGATTTCCGGAACAGTCTCGCGGCTCGATACCGCGAACCGCTCGCTGACCGTCACGGACCCGAAGGGCGCGAGCTGGTCGATCCACTGGAGCGACTCCACGAAGGTTCTCGGCGGCGAGCTTAAGGAGGGCGCGGCCGTGGAGCTCGGCTTCACCAAGTCCGAAAAGCAGCACTGGGCCAGCTGGATCAAGGTAGCCGAAGCCAAATAGACGGCCTCGGACCGTTCGCCGCGAAGCCGTTCTGGATCCGGCGCTGCCGGTCCCCGCGTCCGGGCCGGCGCCCGGGTGACGAGCGGCTTGACTTCCAACGTCTCGGCCACCAGCATTCGACTTTCGCCAGCCAATCTTCGACCGTTTCGAGCTGCGAGGGAGGCAGACCGTGTTCAACCTACGGAGAATCGGGGCCGCAATCGTCTCGATCCTGGTGGCGTTCGTGGTCGTCAGCCCGGGCGTGGCGGTCGCGCAGCTTCTGCCGGACCTGACCATGCTGCAGCCGAATGAATTCCGCCTCGAGCTCCTGTCCGGCGGCGTTCGACGCCTCCGATTCAGTACCTATATCGTCAACCTCGGCCCCGGACGATTCGACGTCATCGGTTCCGACCCTGATCCCGCGGACTCCACGAAGCTCACCCGGGTGACCCAGCGCCTGGAGCAGAGCGGTGGCTGGGTCACGCAGCCCACCCCGGCGACCATGTTCTATTCCGGAGACGGTCACGACCACTGGCACGTCTTCGGGCTTCAGGATTTCAAGCTTGCTTTCCAGGCGACTCCGAGCGAGAGGATTGCCACGGGCGTCAAGACCGGTTTCTGCTTCTGGGACAACGTCAACCTGTCCGGTGCGCCGCGGTTCTACACCGGCGCCACCGAGTGCCACCAGCAGACCAACGGGACGGTGCCCATGGGCCTGTCGGTGAACTGGGGGGACAAGTACCCGTGGAGCATCGGCTTCCAGTACATCGACGTCAGCCAGCTGCCCTACGGCAACTACTGCCTGACGCTCACCGCCGATCCCCGGGGCGAGTTCATCGAGGCCAGCACCGCCAACAACAGCACCCAGACACTCATCAGCATCCAGCCGGACGGCGTGACGGTTCTCGCTGCGAACTGCGGTCAGGGCGTGACCCCGCCGGCAACCCCAACCGGTCTGAACGCCACCGCTCGGGACCGCGCAGTCGACCTCAACTGGAACGACAACACGGACACCGTGACCGGGTACAAGGTCTACCGGGGGACGAACGCGGGAGTGGCCACGACGGCGAGCGCCTATACCGATACGGGTCTCACCAATGGAACGAGCTACTGCTACCGCGTGACCGCCGTCAACGGCGCAGGAAACGAGTCGTCTCCAACCGCTCAGACGTGCGCCACCCCGGTCGCCCCTGCGCGCGTCGTGCACGTCGCCGATCTCGACCGGATCGCCAAGGGCAAGGGCAAGAGCGGCAAGTGGGACGCCTCAGTCACGGTGACCGTCCGCGACGCCGCGGCGGCTCTGGTGGCCGGCGCGACCGTGACGGGCAACTGGAGCGGTGCGGTGAGCCGCACCGTGTCCGGCGTGACCGCGAGCAACGGGTCCGTGACGCTCGCGAGCGGCGCCATCTCCGGCGGCACGAGCGTGACGTTCACCGTGACGAACGTCGCGGGAACCGGGTTGACCTATAACGCGGCCGCGAACGCCGATCCGGACGGCGACAGCAACGGGACGGCGATCACTATCGCGAGGCCGTAGGTTCCTCTGGTGGCCCCAACGGGGTTCGAACCCGTGCCGCGGCCTTGAAAGAGCCGTGTCCTAACCACTAGACGATGGGGCCCGCGGCAAAAATAGCACGGCGCTCGCGCGGCGGGCGGTCGCGCCACCGGCACCTATAATCCGGCGCGGCGTCGACATTGGGAGGGCCGGGCCTTTGCGTCATGGAAAGCTCGCGGCAGTCGCACTGATGTCTCTGGCGGCGGCGTTCTGCCGCAAGGCGGAAACACCGTCCGCCGGGCCGGCGCCGACGCCCGCTCCCGCAGCCGCCCCGTCCCGCGCCACCCGCGACGAGCACTCCTACGGAAATCCGGAGGAGGTCCGGGTCAAGCACGCCGATCTCGACTGGGACGTCCTCTTCGACCGCAAGATTCTGCGCGGTACGGCGATTCTCTCCGTGGAGCGTCCCCCCGGAGGCCGCGCGACGCGGCTCGTCCTGGACACGCGGGCCCTCGACGTCTCAAAGGCAGAGGCGTCGGCGGACGGCTCGAGCTGGGCGAACGCAGCGTTTTCGCTCCCCCCTCCCGACAAGATCCTCGGCTCAGCCCTCACGGTGACGATCCCGGAGGACGCGACCCGCGTGCGGATCTCCTACGCCACGCGCCCCGAAGCCTCCGGCCTCCAGTGGCTCGATCCGCCCCAGACCGCGGGCCGGAAGGACCCGTTCCTCTTCACCCAGTCGCAGGCGATCCACGCCCGCAGCTGGATCCCGCTGCAGGATTCGCCCGAGCGTGCGCGATCACGTACCGGGCCCGCGTCCGCACGCCGAAGGACCTCCTCGCCGTCATGAGCGCGAACAACGATCCGAAGGTCCGCCGCGACGGCGAGCTACGACTTCGAGATGAAGCAGCCGATCCCGTCATACCTGATCGCCCTCGCGGTCGGAGACCTCGCGTTCGCGCCGGTGTCCGGGCGCGCCGGAGTGTAGGCGGAGCCGTCCGTGGTCGCGAAAGCCGCGCGGGAGTTCGGAGACCTGGAGAAGATGATTCAGGCGGCGGAAGACCTCTACGGCCCTTACCGCTGGGAGCGCTACGACGTGCTCGTCCTTCCGCCGAGCTTCCCGTTCGGCGGGATGGAGAACCCGCGGCTGACGTTCGCCACGCCGACGATTCTCGCGGGCGACCGGAGCCTGGTGGCCCTGATCGCCCACGAGCTCGCGCACTCCTGGTCCGGGAACCTCGTGACGAACGCCACGTGGCGCGACTTCTGGCTGAACGAGGGGTTCACGGTCTACCTCGAGCGGCGAATCGTGGAGCGCGTCTTCGGAGCCCGGCGCGCCGAGATGGAGGCGACCCTGGGAGTCCAGGATGTCCAGAAGGAGATGGCGACCCTGCCGGCGACGGACCAGGTCCTTCACGTCGACCTCACGGGGCGCGATCCCGACGACGGGTTCACCGAAGTCCCTTACGAGAAGGGCGCGCTCTTCCTGCGCCAGCTCGAGCTGGCCTTCGGCCGCGATCGCTTCGACAAGTTCCTCCGCGGGTACTTCGACCACTTCGCGTTCCAGAGCATCACGACCGCGGACTTCGTTCGCGTACCTGCGGGCCAACCTGCTCGACGGTGACCCCCAACTCGCGGCGCAGGTTCCGGTCGAGGAGTGGATCGAGAAGCCGGGCATTCCCGCGGGCGCCCGGCTGCCGCACTCCGACGCGCTCGCGCTCGTCGAGGCCGAGGCGCAGCGGTGGTTGAAAAAGGAGAAGCCGGCGTCGGCTATCGCGGCGAAGGGCTGGAGCACGCAGGAGTGGCTGCACTTCCTCCGCGCTCTCCCGAGCCCGCTCCCTCCCGGAAGGATGGCCGAGCTCGAACACGTGTTCCAGTTGACGGCGTCGGGCAACTCCGAGATCGCCAACCAGTGGCTGCTTCTGTCGATCGCGAGCGGGTACGAGTCGGCCTACCCGAGGCTGGAGGAGTTTCTGACGTCGATGGGCCGCCGCAAGTTCCTGAAACCTCTCTACGAGGCGCTCGTGAAGGCGCCGGAGGGCCGGGAACGCGCCCTCGCGATCTATCGGAAGGCGCGGCCCACGTATCACCCGATCGCCGTGACCACGGTCGACAAGATCGTCGGGTGGCCGGGCTAGCGCGACCCGCCGCGGTTCCGATCGCGCCGCCGCCCGGGTCGCGCAAGGCGCGGCTCCGCGCCGCGCTGCTGGTCACGGTCGTGGTTCTCGTCCTCGAGGTGGTGGGGGGCTTCGTCTCGCGGAGCCTCGCGCTCGTGGCGGACGCGAACCACATGCTCGCCGACGTCGCGGCATTGACACTCGCCTACGCCGCGACGATGCTCGCCGGCCGCGCGCCCACCAGCCGGCATACGTTCGGATTCGCCCGCGCGGAGGTGCTCGCCGCGTTCGTCAACGCTCAGATCCTGCTCGTCGTCTGCGCCTGGCTCCTCTTCGAGACGGCGCGGCGCTTCCGCAGTCCCGAGGAGATCCGGCTGAGCGTCATGATCCCGGTGGCGCTGCTGGGGCTCGCCGCCAACCTCGTGTCGCTGGTCATCCTGGCACCGGTCCGGCGGAACAACCTGAACGTCCGGGCGGCGTACCTGGAGGTCCTCATGGACTCGGCGGGGTCTCTCGGTGTGCTCGCGGCGGGCATCGGGATCGCGGGGACCCGCTGGACGTGGCTCGACCCGCTCGTGTCCGGGCTCATCGCGGTGCTCGTTTTCCCGCGCGCGGTCAACCTTCTGCGGCAGTCGGCGCACATCCTTCTCGAGGGCACCCCCGGGGAAATCGACGTGGACTCCCTGCGCGGCGAGATCCTCGCGCTGCCGGGTGTGGAGGAGTGCCACGACCTCCACTTCTGGACCCTGTCCTCGGGTTCCCACTCGGCGAGCGTTCACATCCGGGCGGTCTCCGAGAGTGAGCGCGATCGCGCTCTCGAAGGAGTGCAGGCGCTCCTGCTGGAGAGGGCGGGCGTCGAGCATGCGACCATCCAGGTGGAGTCGGGACCGGAGCGGGCCTGTCGCGCGGCGCCCGATCATGCGTAGAGTACGGGCTCGCAAGGAGGTGCCGTGAGATTCTTATTCGGCGTCGTTTTCGGAATCCTGCTCGTCGCCGCCGGCGCGGCCGCCGTCCTCTACACCGGCTCGTTCAACACGTCCGCGGAGATTCCTCCCAGCCGGATGGAAAGAAGAATTGCGACCTTCGCCCTCGACAAGTCGGTCGCGAGGCGGGCCCCGAACCGAGCGAACCCCCTTCCCGCGAATCCGGAGAACCTTCGCGGCGGGCTCGCGCACTTCCGGGAGAACTGTCTTGTCTGTCATGGCGCCCCCGGCGTCGACCCGGGTGAGATCGGACAGGGCTTGAACCCGGGCGCGCCGGACCTGACTCTGCCTCGCGTCCAGGCGCGTACCGACGGCCAGCTCTACTGGCTGGTCGACGAGGGGATCCGGATGACGGGGATGCCGGCGTTCGGTCCGACGCACGGCGAGAACGAGCTCTGGCAGATTGTCGCCTTCCTGCGCCACCTCCCGGAAATCACGGACGAGGAGAAGGCACAGCTCCAGGGGGAGAAGGAGGAGGCCGAGCACCACCACGGGGAATCGCCGCCTCCCGCGACGCCGGAGCCCGGTCAGACTCGCGCGCCGGGTATTCCTCCGCAGGGTGATTGAGCGAGCGGACACGCGTGTGGGGAATGACTTCATCTCGCGAGGGGTTGGACCACCGAAAGGAGATCTGATGATCATGAGAATCGGGAAACCGGGGCTTCTCGCAGCGGCATCCCTCGTCGCGGCAGCATCGTTCGCCTTCGCGCACGACGCGACAAAGAAGCCCGCCGACAAGACCGCCATGACGGATGGTTGTGGCGAGCACCACTCCGAGGCGATGAAAGCGCGCGACCAGGTGAGCAAGCACCTCGCCGAAGCAAAGCGGGCGGGCACCCTGGCGGAAATGCGCCGCCACGTGGAAATGGCCGAGACCTCCATGGCCGAGATGAACAAGCACGTGTCGATGTGCATGGAGATGATGCACGGCGGTAAGGTTGGGGCAGGCACGCCCCCGAGCGCCCCGACCGGCGCGAAGGCTGCGACGGGTGCGACGGCTGCGACCGCCACGACGGCCGCCAAGGCTCTGGACCCGGTGTGCGGAATGGAAGTCGAGACTGCGGACGCACCGATCGCGACCTACAAGAGCCAGACCTATTACTTCTGTTCCGAGGATGACAAAGACGACTTCGTGAAAAACCCGGAGCAGTACGCGGGCAAAAAGCCCTAGCGAGCCTCGCCGTGACGTGCTCTGTTCGCGAAGACCTGTATCATCCGAGCTCGATGCGTCGGGCGCGAGGCACTCTTCCTTGCGGTTCTCGTGGCGGCGTTGCCAACCGTCGTGAGCCTCTGCGACCTGCGCTGCATGGCGCACCCCTCCGCAGCTTCTTCTCAGACGGTTACTCCGGCATGCGCCGGCCATGGGGAGAGACAACCGCAGAAAGCGCCCCGGAGCGTCCCCGTTGACGAGAATCCGGGCTGCGCGCGGCATGTCCTCCTGGCGAGGGGCAACGCGGCCGCGATCGACGTCCAGGGCATCCGTGCATTTGCGGCGATTGCTCCGCCGTTTGGCTCGTTCCCCGTTGCCCCCGATCCGTGGCTCGAGAGCGAGCGGCTCGCATCTTCGGATCCTTCGCCCCCCTTCGTCCGAAGCTCCGACATCCTCCGCCTCTAATTCCTCAAATCCCGGTTTTGTCCGGACGCGGCTTCGCGTTCCATGCATCTCCTTGATTTGAGGTCAATCGATGAAAAACCATCTCCTCCTCATCGCAGCCGTCACGCTCGGCTTGTCTTCGGCGCCGGTGCTCGCGCAGCACGAGCACCACGCGCCGCCGGCGGCAACTCCGACTCCCGGTCCGAGCCCTTCCCACGATCACCACGCGGCTCGTGCACCGAGGGATCACGCGCACGAAGCAGCGGCTTCCGCCAGCGATCGGAACCTCTTCCAGTCCGACATGTCGCTCATGACCGGAATGACGCCCCACGACCCGATGGCGGGCATGTCCATGCCCGGGTGGCAGTTCATGGTCATCGGGCGTCGGACGCCTGGGGTACGACCACCAGGGCGGTCGGTCCGGAGACGATGCATTCGAGTCGAGCAACTGGGGCATGGTTCACGTCGCGCACGACCTGGGACGGGGGCGCCTCACTCTCATGCTGATGAACTCTCTCGAGCCCTGGACGTTCGAGAAACGCGGCTCTCCCGAGCTCTTCCAGACCGGTGAGAGCTATCGCGGGCAGCCGCTCGTCGATCGCCAGCACCCGCCACGACTTCTTCATGAATCTCTCGGCGACGTATCGGCTCCCTCTCGGGGCCGACTCCGCGGCGTGGTTGCAAGTCGCGCCGGTGGGGGAGCCGGTCATCGGTCCGACCGCGTTCATGCACCGCGCCTCTTCCGGAGAGAACCCGACGGCGCCGCTCGGTCATCACTGGCAGGACTCTTCGCACATCACGTTCAACGTCGTGACCGCGGGCTTTGGTTGGAACTCGTGGTCGGTCGAGGGTTCCGCGTTCCACGGCGCCGAACCGGACGAGGATCGCTGGGACATCGAAGGCGGGAGCATCGACTCCGCGGCCGGGCGGGTGAAACTCCGCCTGGCGAATGGGTGGTCGGCGCAGGTCTCCCACGCGTTCCTGAACGAGCCCGAGGCCGTGGAACCCGGCGACCTACACCGAACGACGGCGTCGATCCACTACGGGGCCGAGGGCGACCGACCCTTTGCGGCAACTCTGCTGTGGGGCCGCGACGACGAGGCGCACGGCGTCTCCGATTCGCTTCTTCTCGAGGCGGCTTACCAGCTCACCCGAGCGGATCACCTTTACGGCCGCGCGGAGTGGGTCGAGAAGGACCGCCACCTGCTCGAGTTCAAAGGGGCCGAGGTCACGCCGGCAATCGACCTGCCCGAAATCGCGCGGGTCGGGGCGCTCACCGTCGGTTATCTGCGAGACTTCCTCGTTCGGCCGGCCCTCCGGCTGGGCGTCGGCGCGGATCTGACGGCGTATGCGTTTCCGTCCGGCCTCGAGCGGGTCTACGGGAGCTCCCCGATCGCCGCCCACCTCTTTGCGCGCGTCCGGTGGGGCAAGCCCCACGGCGCGCACTGATCGTCAGCCGACGGCCTTGCGCCGGAACTGTCGCAGGCCGAACGCGACGAAGAGAACGTCGAAAACGAGCAGGCCGCCGTAGATCGCGCTCTTCGGAAGGTGCGGGAAGCGCGGGACGAGCGCGGCCCGGAATCCCTCGCTCGCGTAAACCATGGGATTGATGAGCACGGCCTTCTGGAGGATCGGGAAGCGCTCGAGCGAGCTCCACGTGTAGTAGGCGCACCCGAAGAAAATCATCGGCGCGATCACGAGCGAGAACATGAGGCCGATCTGGGTCTGACCCACGCTCGTTCCGAGGGTGAGGCCGATCGCGGCCGCCATGCAGGAGACCAGCAACACCAGCGCGATGAGGTCGAGCGGCTGAGTGAAGGACAGGTCGACACCCTTCCCCATCACGATCCAGGCCGTGGGCAGAACGACGAGACCGGCGGCGACCGCCTGGAGCATCCCCGCGACGACCTTCTCGACCGCGACCCACTCGATCTCGATCGGCGCGAGCAGCCGGTCCTCGATTTCCTTCGTGAACTGAAACTCCGAGACGAGCGGCATCGCCACCGACCAGACCCCCGACAGCAGCATCGCGAGCGCGATGATCCCGGGTAGGAGCATGCCCTTGTAGTCCGAGCGGATGAGGCCGCTCGTCGTCATCACCTTGCCGAACACGAAGACGAGCAACATCGGCTGAAACAGCGTCTGGAGAAGCAGCGTCACGAAATTCCGGCGCGCGACGTGGGCGTCTCTCCGCAGCATGGCGAGGAACGTCTTGACGTTCAATCTCGCAGGCTCCGGCCGGTGTGGTGGAGGAAGAGGTTCTCGAGCGAGGGCTCCGAGATCTTCACGTCGCGGATGTCGACCTTCGCCTCGGCCGAGAGTCGCGCGATCTCGGGGATCAGCGCTCCGCCGCGGTCCGCATACAGGTCGACCGCGGTGGCCTCCGGCGTCCGCACCTCCGTGACACCGTCGAGATCGCGGAGGCCCGCGAGGAGGAGGGGAGGCGGCGGCCCCGAGAGGTGCAGGCGCACGACGTACCCACCCGGGATCGACCGCTTGAGATCCTCCGGAGTTCCGAGCGCGATCAGCTTGCCGTGGTCCACGATGGCGACCCGGGAGCAGAGAGCGTCGGCCTCCTCCATGTTGTGCGTCGTCAGGAGGATCGTCGTCCCGCTCTGGTTGTCGCTCCGGATGAGGTCCCAGAGAAGCAGCCGGGTCTGGGGATCGAGGCCTGCGCTCGGCTCGTCGAGGAAGAGGACCTTCGGCGCGTGCATGAGGGCCCGCGCGATCGAGAGCCTCTGCAACATCCCACCCGAGAAACCGAGGACGAGCCGATCGGCCCGATCCGTGAGCTGGAAGCGTTCGAGCAGCTCCCGGGAACGCTTCTCGCGCTCCGCGGCGGTGACCCCGAAATAGGCGCCGTGGAAGGTCAGGATCTCGCGCGCCGTCAGCGCCAGATCGAGGTTGGGGCGCTGCGGAACCACTCCGATCAGGCGCTTGACCGCCACCCGCTCCGTCCAGACCTCGTGGTTGCCGATCCACGCCCGCCCGGCAGTCGGGCGGACCCGGGTCGTCAAAACGCCGACAGTCGTGGACTTGCCCGCGCCATTGGGGCCGAGCAGGCCGAAGACTTCGCCGGGCAGAACTTCCAGCGCGAGCCCGTCGAGCGCCGTCACCTCGAACCGCTCCTTGGACCGCGCGCTGACTCCGAGCACGAACCCGCGGCCCCGGGCGGCCGACGGCGGCGGGGAAGTGTAGACCTTGCGGAGTCCCTCGGCGCGAATTCCGATTGCCATGTGCGGGCCGGCCGATTCTAGCTGTCGCACCCAAAAAAAAGCGGGGGCCCAAAGGCCCCCGCCGGGTTTCTGAATCGAGTCGAGGTCAGACGGCCAGGTCGCGCATACGGTTGAGGATCTGCACGATGGCGTCCCACTCCGCCGCGATCTGGCGAGACACGCTCCGCTGCCGCAGCTCGGAGTACGCAGCGTCGGCGTCCTCGAGCAACTGGTTGACCTCGTCGCGGAGCTCCGAACGGCTCAACCGATTGCTCTCCACCTGGTCCCGGAAGTCGCTCGCCTGCTCGCTGAACTGACGGATCTCCGAAGAGTAGCCGGTGTACCCGGACGCGAGCTGGCTCGCCCGCGACGCGCGCTCGTCCAGCTCCGCCGCCAGCTGACGCAGGTCCGTGTAGCTGCCGTAGGTGCCGTAATTGCCGCGCGGACCCCGGTCGTCACGATAGTCGCGATCGGGATCGGTCCGGATTTCTACGCCGGGAACCCGGATTTCTACGCCCGTACCGCGGTCGCGATATCCGATTCCAGCCTGGTATTCGGTCGTCATCTGGTTGAGCAGGCTCACCGCGCGGTTCCAGTCCGCGACCGTCCGACGGTCGACGAAACGGGCACGGCGGATCCGCCGCTCCACGTCGCGCGCGTCCCTCAGCAGAATCGTGATCTCGTCGTCAACGGCCCAGGGGCGCGTCTGATACGTCTCCATGCGGGCCCGGAACTGCGACGCCCGGGCGGCGAACTGGCTGATCTCCCTCAGGAACTTCGTGTCCCGTCGGAAGCCGCGGTAGCCCGCCTGCGACCTCTGCGCCTGGCGGTTGGCCTCGCGCGCGAGCTCGTCCAGCTGGCGGGCGTACTGGCGCATCCGCTCGTAGGACTGGCCCCGAATGCGGCGGCCGCGATAGCCGTCGCGATCGGGATAGCCGTCCCGGTTCCGATCCGGGCTGGTGTACTGCGCGCTCGCTGCCGGCACGATGGCCAAGAGGCTCGCGAGGGCAACGGCAAGCGCCAGAAATCTGGCGTAACGAGTTTTTTGAGTCTTCATCTTCAATATCCTCCGGCTCGGGGAGAACGCAATTGCCGGACCAGCCCGCAAACACGCGTTTTCAAGGGATTAGTCGATCGGGGCATTCGGCGATCGTCCTCTGGCGGGGACGTTTGTCAGACAGCGAGGGCCGCCCGGACCACGTCTCCGACCGAGACTCCACCGCGATAGCTCCCCAGAAAGGAGAGTCCCGGCAGTCGCGCCTCGGCGCGGGCGAGAGCAGCGATGCGAATCCGGTGATCCGCGTCGTACTGGGGGATCGCGTGCGCGTAGCGCGTGACCCGGAGGACCTCGAAGTCGGCCGGGAGTTGCATCGCCGCCTCGAGGTCGCGCGAAGCGAGCGCGAGCAGGCCGGCGTCGTCGAGGTCGATCGCTAGCGGATCGCGTGCTCCGCCCAGAAACACCGTGAGGAGGGATTTCCCCGCCGGAGCGCGGCCCGGGAAAATGCTGGAGGACCAGATCGCGCCGAGAATGCGGCGTTCCACCTGCGGCACAACGAGGTACCCGAAGCCCCGGAGCTCTCCGGCCGCCGGCGCGGAGAGGTGGAGGACCACCAGTGGCGGGTGGGGAATGGCGGAGAGCGCGCGAGCGGCCTCCGCGTCGACCTCCGCCACCAGGCGCGCCGCCTCCGGCGCGGCCGCGGCCAGGCAGAGGCGGTCGACCGGGACGTCTCCGCCGGCCGTCGAGAGGTGCCAGCCTCCGGCGTCGCGCCGCACCGACTCCACTCGGACTCCGAAACGCGCCCTCGCCCCCAGGCTTTCCGCGAGGCGGCGGGGAAGCGTCTCGAGCCCGCGGCGAAACGAGAGCAGTCCCCGCTTGCCGGAGCCGCCGGCTTTCGGCTTTCCAAACAGACCCCCGAGCGCGCCCCGAGTCAAACTGCCGCTCTCGGACTCCCACCGCGCGAGCAGCGGAAATGCGTCCGACAGAGAGAGGCGGTCCGACCGCCCCGCCCAGATCCCCGCGACGAAGGGCTCGACGAGGCGCTCCGCAACCTCCGGACCGAGGCGCCTCGTGAAGAACTCGCGGACGGTTTCCCGGGAGGGGTCGCCGGGGGAAACGAGCGGTTCCGCGAGGATCCGGAGCTTGCCCCGCGTCGAGAGCAGGCGCGACGTGACGAGGCCGCCCGGCGAGGAGGGCAGCGGATGCAGCCGGCCGCCGTAGTCCACGAACCTCGGCAGGCCCGGGTCGGATGTCACCGCCTCACCCTCGAGACCGAGCGACTGGACGAGGCCCCAGAGCTCCGCCGTCGGCCGCACGGTGTTCGGGCCGAGCTCGAGGAGGTAGCCGCCCTGCTCCTCCGAGCGCACGACACCTCCGGACCGGAGCGACTCCTCGAAGAGCAGGACCTCCTCGCCGCGGGCGGCGAGGGCGTGGGCCCGAACGAGCCCCGAGAGGCCCGCGCCGACGACCGCCGTCGTCATCGCCAGAAAGTTTCGCGGGAGAGAGCGACGTCCGCGAGCGCGCGGAGAAACGTGGGCCGGTCGTTGAGCCCCGGCGTCCGCCGGAACTCCGGGATCCCCGCCCGGCTCGCCTCTTCGCCGAAGAGCTGGTCGATCTCGTAGAGCGTCTCGACGTGGTCGCTGACGAAGGCGATGGGGATGGCGAGAACCTGCCGGGCGCCGGAGCGGCCCAGCCTTCCGATCTCGTCGAGCGTCGGCGGACCGAGCCACTCGACCGGCCCCAGCTTGGACTGGTACGCGAGGGACCAGGGCGATTTCCCGCCGAGCGCCGCGTTGATCGCGGCGATCGACGCCTCCACCTCCGTCGGGTACGGATCTCCCTCTCGCGTCACCAGCTTTTTCGGGATCGAGTGAGCGGAGTAAAGAAGGTGCACGCTCTCCGGGCGCGGATCCGGGAATCTCAAGATTCCGTCGCGGATCGTCTCCGCGTGCGCGGCGACGAAGCCCGGGTGCGTCGGCCAGGACCCCAGCTCTTCGAGCTGCGCACCGCGGGCAAACCGTTCGACCGCTGCCCGCGACCGTTCCAACGCCCCCTTGGTCGTCGTCAGGGAGTAGTGCGGATAGAGCGGCAGAGCGAGGAACCGGCGGACTCCCGACCGCGCCAGCTCGGCCACGACGTCCTCGACCAGGGGCGCCGAGCACGTCATCGCCGCACGCACGGTCACGTCTTTTCCCCCGTCCCGCAGGATCCTCTCGACGCCCGCGGCCTGGCTCTCCGTCCATCGCCGGATCGGCGATCCGCCTCCGATCGAGGCGTAGAGCTTTCGGGAGGCACCCTTCCGCGCGAGGGCGATGGAGGCGGCGATTGCCTTGCGCAGGATGGCGGGCTTGACCCGGATGACGTCGGGATCCGAGAAGAGCCGGTAGAGAAAGGACGGGACGTCGGCCAGAGTTTCTGGCCCTCCCAGCTGCAGGAAAAGAATCGCGCGCTCAGTCACAAAGTAACTTTATCGGGAACAGACCTGCAGTCTGGGTAACGGACCAGTTCTCCTCGCGGCCGCGCGACCGTGTGGCGGCCTCTCCGGACCGGTCCTGGCGCGGCCGCGCGACAGTGTCGCGCTACAGAGTCTTGGAGAAGACGGGTTTCGTCCATCTGCGCGGGAAGGTACGCGTCGAAGGGCATCGCCAGATTCCGGAGGAAGACGCGCCCCAGGGGGGTCGCGCGGATCTCGGTCGACGAGATTTCCACCAGCCCGTCCGCGACGCATCCCGCGAGGCCCTCGAGCGCCGCCGCGAAGTAGTTCCGGAAGTCGATCCCGAACTGGGCCTCGATCTCGCCAAAAACGACCACGCCATGGCAGAGGAGATTTCCGATCACCGCCCGCCGGACGCGGTCGTCGAACGACAGCCGGAATCCGCGGAAGGTCGCGGCCCCGTCCGTCTCCACGGCCCGGCGGTAGTCGGCGAGCTCCCGGCGGTTCTGTACGAAGGCGTCGCCGATCGCGCCGATCGCCGAGACGCCGAGCCCGACCAGGTCCGTGCCCGCCTTCGTCGTGTAGCCCTGGAAGTTCCGGTGAAGGGTGCGGTTGCGACGCGCCCGCGCAAGCTCGTCGTCGGGGCGCGCGAAGTGATCCATCCCGATGTATTCGTACCCCGCGGCCGTGAAAAGCGCGAGGGCGGTGCGGAAGATCTCGAACTTCTCTCCCTCGCCGGGAAGGCGCGCCTCCAGGAGCTTCTGATGCTTCTTCAGCCACGGCACGTTGGCGTAGGAGTACACCGCGAGCCGGTCGGGCGCGATCTCGAGGATCCGCTCGATCGTTGCCTGGAAAGAGGCCGGCGTCTGGAGGGGCAGTCCATAAATGAGATCGATGTTGACGCTCTCGAAACCCATGCCCCGCGCGGTCCGAACGAGGTCGCGGGTTTCTTCGAACGGCTGGATGCGGTTGATTACCGCCTGCACTTCCGGATCGAAGTCCTGCACTCCCATGGACAGCCGGTTGAAACCGGCCTGGGAGAGGGCGTCGAGGTGCTCGGGCGTCGTCACGCGCGGATCCACTTCGACACCGACCTCGGCGTCCGGCGCGAATCGGAAGGACTGCCGCAGTTTTTGGGCGAGCCTCGAGATGTGTGCCGGGGAGAGGTAGGTCGGCGTCCCTCCGCCCCAGTGGAGCTGGACGAGGTCGCGGGTGCCGTCGCCGGCGCGCCGGGCGACCCAGTCGATCTCCGTTTCGATGAGCGCCAGGTACGGCTCCTCGACCGCGTGGTTCGACGTGATCACGACGGTGCAGGCGCAGAAGAAGCAGAGGCTCTCGCAGAACGGGAGGTGGACGTAGAGCGACAGGGGAGCCGGGGAAGTCTCGTTACCCGAAGTCGAGAGGATTTCCTCGTAGTCACGGGAGGAGAAGCCCTCCCGCCACACGGGCGCCGTGGGATAGGACGTGTACCGCGGACCCTGGACGTTGTACCGGTGGAGCAGCTCGACCGAGACGTCCGCGACGGGCAGCGTCTCGCTCACGCCGGCGTCTCAGCGGGCTCCGCGACCCCCGCCTCCCGGACCGCGTCGAAGAAAGCCTCGACCGACTCGATGGGCGTCTGCGGCAGGACGCCGTGTCCGAGGTTCACGATGTGCGACATCCCGCCGGTCTCCGCGAGCATGGCGCGGACGCGGCGTCGAACGTCGCGAGTTCCTCCCAGGAGCGTGCCGGGGTCCAGGTTTCCCTGAAGCGGCCTCGTGGGCAACCGATGCCGGGCCTCCGACAGTGAGAGCCTCCAGTCCACTGACAGGACGTCGGCGCCCGACTCGTTCATCGCCTCCAACAGGTGCGAGCAGCCGTTGACGTAGAGGATCACGGGTTGCCCGTCGCGCTTGATGCCCGAGATCGCGCGCGTCACGAACGGCAGCGCCCAGCGGAGGTAGTCCTCGCGCGTGAGCTCTCCCGCCCACGTGTCGAAAACCTGGACGGCCTGGGCGCCCGACGCGATCTGGTAGGAGAGCACGTCCCCGACCACGTCCGCGAGAAGGTTCAGCAACCCTTCGAGCGTCCGCTGCCCCCAGCCCATCATCTGCTTGATCGGAGCGAAGGACTTCGACGCGCCGCCCTCGATCAGGTAGCTCGCCAGCGTCCACGGCGCGCCGGCAAATCCGACCACGGCCGCCGCTTCTCCCACCTCGGCCCGGAGCCTCTTCAGGATTTCTCCGGTGAAACGAAGCTCGCCCGCCGGATCGAACCGGCGCAAGCGGAGGACGTCATCGCCGGTGCGGATCGGATGCGGAATCTTCGGGCCCTCCTTCCCGAACTCGACGCGGACGCCCATCGCCTGCACGGGCACCAGGATGTCGGAGAAGAAGATGACGGCGTCTGGAGAGAACCGGCGGAAGGGCTGCATCGAGACCTCGGTGGCGAGGTCGGCGTCGCGGCACAGCTCCAGGAACGACGCCTGTCGCCGCACCTCGCGGTACTCCGGGAGATACCGCCCCGCCTGCCGCATCATCCAGGCGGGCGCGCGATCCACGGGACGCCCGAATGAGGCATCCAGGAATCGTTTCGCCGACGGTAGAGCTGACGCCGTTCTGTCCAAGCTTTTCAGTATAGCGAGCGGGTTCCGGCGGACTAAGCGACCAGCTGCCTCAGCACGAACGGCAGGATTCCCCCGTTCTGGTAGTAATCCACCTCGATCGGCGTATCGATGCGGACCCGGAGCGGAACCTCCCGGGACGTGCCGTCGACGCGGCGGATCGTCAGGGTCACCTCGCCCCGGGGGCGGATGCCGGATTCGAGCCCGGTCAGGTCGAACGTCTCGGTGCCGTCGATGCCGAGGGCCAGGGCGTTCACGCCCTCCGGGAACTGACAGGGGAGAACGCCCATCCCCACCAGGTTCGACCGATGGATGCGCTCGAAGCTCTGGGCGACCACCGCTCGGACGCCGAGCAGGCGCGTCCCCTTCGCGGCCCAGTCGCGCGAGCTTCCGGAGCCGTACTCGTGGCCCGCGAAGACGAGGAGGGGAATGTTGGCCGCCTGGTACTTGACCGCGGCGTCGTAGATCGACATCCGTTCGCCGTGGGGCTGGTAGATCGTGACGCCGCCCTCCTCGCCGGGGACCAGGAGGTTGCGGATCCGCACGTTGGCGAACGTGCCGCGGGTCATGACGCGGTCGTTTCCGCGCCGCGAGCCGTAGCTGTTGAAGTCCTCGGGCACGACTCCGCGCTCCTGGAGGTAGCGCCCGGCGGGACTGTCCTTCTTGATGGCTCCGGCCGGACTGATGTGGTCCGTCGTCACCGAGTCGCCGAAGACCGCGAGCACCCGCGCGTTCTTGATGTCGCAGACCTCACCGGGCGTCATGGAGAACTTATCGAAGAAGGGGGGCTCCTGGATGTAGGTGGAGTTCGTGTCCCACGCGTAGACCTTGCCGGTTCCCGCCGGAATGTCGTTCCACAGCGGGTTCTCCTCGGCCGCGCGCCCGTAGAGGCGGCGGTAGGAGTCGGGATCCACGGCGGATCGGACCGCGGCCTCGACCTCCGCGGAGGAGGGCCAGAGGTCGCGCAGGAAGACGTCGTGGCCGCTCGCATCGTGGCCGATCGGGTCAGCCGTCAGGTCGACGTCCACGCGGCCAGCCAGCGCGAACGCCACGACGAGCGGAGGGCTCATCAGAAAGTTCGCCTTGATGCTCTGCTGGATTCTCGCCTCGAAGTTCCGATTCCCCGAAAGAACGGACGCCGCGACGAGGTCGTGTCCCGCGACGACCTCCTCGACGCGCGGATCGAGCGGCCCCGAGTTGCCGATGCACGTCGTGCAGCCGTAGCCGACGAGGTGGAAGCCGAGCTGGTCGAGATAGGGCTGGAGTCCCGCCCGGAAGAGGTAGTCGGTCACGACCCGGGAGCCCGGAGCGAACGACGCCTTGACGTAGGGGGGCACGGTGAGTCCCCGCTCGACCGCCTTCTTGGCGAGAAGCGCGGCGCCGACCATGAGGCCGGGGTTCGACGTGTTGGTGCACGACGTGATCGCCGCGATGAGGACGTTGCCGTGACCGAGCGCGACGCTCGCCGGGGGGAGCGACTCCTCCGGGACGTCCTCCACGCGCGTCGGCGTGGGCCGGTTGTTCACCATCTCGATCTCGGTGAGCGGATTCGTGTCCTTCCTTCCGGCGACGAAAGGCTCGCCGGCTGCTGGCTGCCCGCCGCCCGGCTGAGCGGCGTCTCGGGGGAGACCGCCTGAACGCCGATGCGCGTGGGGTACTTTCGACCGAGGCTCTCCGGGGCCTTGCCGTAGCCGCCGTCCGCGGCGGGCTTTTCGAGGAGCGCCCGGAACGCCCGTCCGAGATCCGGCAGCGGGATCCGGTCCTGCGGCCGGCGGGGTCCCGAGACGCTCGGCCGAACGCTCGACAGATCCAACTCGAGAACCTCGGAGTAGTCGCATTCCCCTCCGAGCGGCATGCCGAACATTCCCTGCGCCTGGTAGTAGCTCCGGAAAGTCGCGACGTGTTCCTCGGGCCGGCCCGTCGCGAGCAGGTACTCGGCAGGTCTCCTCGTCCACCGGGAAGAACCCGATCGTCGCTCCGTACTCCGGCGCCATGTTCGACGACCGGAGCGCGGTCCGCCACCGCGAGCGAGGCCGCGCCCTCGCCGTGAAACTCCACGAACTTTCCGACGACCTTCGCCTTTCGGAGCATCTCGGTGACGGTGAGAGCGAGGTCCGTCGCGGTCGCGCCCTCGGCCAGCCGCCCGGTCATGTGCACGCCGACGACGTCGGGCATGAGCAGGTAGACCGGCTGGCCCAGCATCCCGGCCTCCGCCTCGATTCCGCCCACGCCCCAGCCCACGATGCCCATGCCGTTGATCATGGTCGTGTGCGAGTCGGTTCCAACGAGCGTGTCCGGGAAAGCAGACCCCGTCGCGCTCGACAGGACGCCCACGGCGAGCCGCTCCAGGTTGACCTGGTGGACGATGCCCACGCCGGGCGGGACCACGTCGAACCCGTGAAAGGCCTGCGTCCCCCACTTGAGGAACTCGTAGCGCTCGCGGTTGCTCTTGAACTCGATCTCCATGTTCAGGCGGAGCGCATCCGGCGTCGACCAGTAGTCGACCTGCACCGAGTGGTCGACGACCAGCGCGACCGGGACGAGCGGCTCGATGACCGGCGGGTTCCTTGGCCATCCGCTCCACCGCGGAGCGCATGGCAGCGAGGTCGACGAGCAGCGGCACGCCCGTGAAGTCCTGCAGGATGATGCGGGCGACGACGAACGGAATTTCGGCCGTCCGCTCGGCGTTCGGCTGCCAGTTGGCGAGCTCGACGACGTCCTTGTCCCGACGCGGCGGCCGTCCACGTTTCGGAGCAGCGACTCGAGGACGATTCTGAGGCTGATAGGTAACCGGGAAACGCGGCCGACCCCATCTCTCTCGAGCCGAGGCAGCGAGTAGAGCTCTCCTGTCCGACCGGCACCGAGGGAGAAGGTCTCGCGCGCCCCCAAAGAGGACATCGGCGGGATGCTCATGGCATGGGGAAGAACATGGGACGTTTTGCAGTCTATGGGCCGCCGAACGAAGTCGTCAAGGATTGCAACCGGTCGTCGGAACGCGGCGTACGTAGGGAACCGAGCAAAGGAGATTCCATGACTCTTTCGAGAAAACGGGTCGCTTTCGTCCTGGCGTTCGGGATCGCGGTCGCCGGAACGGCTCTCCCGGCGACCGAGACCTTCGTCTTCGACAAGTCTCACACGGAGGTCGGATTCCGGATCCGCCACTGGCTCACGAAAGTGGATGGCCGCTTCCGCGACTTCGAGGGGCGCATCGAGCTCGACCGGGCGAAGCCGGCGGACTCGAAGGTCGACGTGACCATCCAGGCCGCCTCGATCGACACGGGCTCGGAAAACCGCGACAAGCACCTCCGCACGGCCGACTTCTTCGACGTCGAGAAGTACCCGACGATCACGTTCCAGAGCACGAGGGTCGTTCCGAAGGGCAAGGACCTCTACGAGGTCACGGGAGACCTGACGCTGCACGGCGTGACGAAGACGCTGACCATTCCGGTGCGCCACACCGGCTTTCTGAACACCGGCAAGCAGGAGAAGGCCGGGTTCGAGCTGGTGATTCCGATCAACCGCAAGGACTTCGGAATCGGCTGGAACCGGAACGCGGACGCGGGCGGCACGATGCTGGGCGACGACGTCGAGATCAACGTGCAGGTCGAGGCGAACAAGGAGGTGCCGAAGGACCCGGCCGCGCCCGCAGTGGAACCCACGAAGGCGCCGGCCCGGTAAATTCCCGCTCCGGCACCGCTCCCTGCGACGACCCGCGGGTTAGCATGAGCGGACGACGCGGGTGCAGACCCCTTCGGGATCTGTCCCCGCAACGTAAATATTGATGCACGCTCTCGGATGGGTCGCCGTACTGCTCTACGCCGCCGCAGAGGCGCTGGCGATCCGGGCCCTCGTCCGGCCGACGGGATTCGGCGCGGCGCCGGCTCTCGTCGTCGCCGGCCTCGTGGCCCAGTTCGCGGACCTCCAGCTCGTCGCGCGGTCGCAGGGTTCCGTCCCCTACCGCACGCTCGGCGGCTCGATGGCGCTGTTCGGGTGGATGCTCGGGCTGGCGTACTTGATCCTCGTCCTGCGCCATCGCGAGCGCGCAATCGGTCCATTTCTCATCCCGTTCGTACTGGCGTTCTCGGTCCTCGGCGTGCTGCTCCCCTCGGACGCTCCCTCCGGACCCGCCACCCGCGGCAGCCTCTTCGCGTTTCACGTGACGCTCGCGATCCTCGCGAACGCCGCGTTCGCGCTCTCCTTCGTGCTGTCGCTCCTCTACCTCATTCAGAACCGGCAGATTCGCCGGGGTCGGACGGGCGTTCTCTTCTCGCGCCTTCCGGCGCTCGAGGTCATCGGCCGGATGAACCGCACCAGTGTGACGATCGGCCTGGTGCTCCTCGCGCTCTCCGTGGGACTCGGGCTGGCGTGGGCGCACCGCGTCTGGAACCAGCTGGGCGACGCGAAGCTCGTCTGGGCGATCTTGACCCTCTCGGTCTACGGCTTTCTCCTCTGGATGGACCGGCGGGGCTGGGAGGGGCCAAGGGTCGCGCTCCTCTCGATCGTGGGCTTCGTCCTGGTTCTCTTTTCCTACACGTTCGTCAACCTGTACCTGTCGCAGGCGCACGTCTTCCGATGAGCGGCGCGCGGGAGGGAGAGCTCCTCGTCCTCGGCTGGAACTTTCGCGGCGCGAGCGGGAGACTGCGGGAGGGCGTCGCGTTCACCTCGGAGGAGGTCCGCGAGGGACTCCGACGCCTGCTCGGACGCGGACTCGTGTCGGAGAGCGTGATCGTCTCGACGTGTCATCGGAGCGAGATCTACGGCATCGCCGGAGGCGAGGGGGCCGGGGAAGAGCTCACGCGCTTCGTTTCGGAGTGGCGCGGTCTCGAGCCGGCTCTCCTGGAGGGGGCGGCCTTCCAGCGCTGGGGTCCGGACGCCGCGCGCCACCTCTTCCGCGTGGCCTCGGGCCTCGACTCCATGGCGCTCGGGGAGAGCGAGGTCCTGGGACAGGTGCGCCAGGCTCTTTCGCTCGCCCGCGAGGCGGGGACCTCGCGCGCCGTGCTCCACCGCCTCTTCGAGAGCGCGGTGCGAGCCGGGAAGCGCGTGCGCACCGAAACGGAGATCGGAGTTCACCCGCTCTCGATCGCCTCGATCGGCGTCGAGCTCGCCAACAAGGTGTTCGGCGACCTCTCGGAGCGGACGCTGCTTCTGCTCGGCGCGGGCGAGACCGGGAGCCTGTTCGCGCGGCACGCGATCGAGGCCGGCGCGCGAAACCTGAAGGTCGCCAGCCGGACGATCGAGCACGCCGACCACCTGGCGGAGCGAATCGGCGCGAGCACGGTGCCCTGGGAGTCGGTCTCCCGGGAGCTGCCGGCCGCGGACCTCGTCATCGGAACCACGGCGAGCCCCCAGCCCGTCATCCGGCGCGAGGACGTCGAGTCCGCGATGCGTCAGCGGCGCGGCCGGCCCATGTTCTTCCTCGACCTCTCCATGCCGCCCGACATCGATCCGGACGTCCGAACGATCTACAACGTGTTCGCCTACGACCTCGACGGGCTCGAGGAGGTGGCTTCGGAGAACCGCCGCCGTCGCATCCGGGAGGTGCCGCGCGTCGAGGAGATCCTGGAGGAGGAGCTGCAGCGCTTCCTCAGGTGGTTCGGCAACCTCTCCGTGGTGCCGACCGTCACCGATCTCAAGCGCCGCCTCGAGCAGCTCCGGGACGCGGAGCTCGAACGTCTCCCACCCGAGGAGCGAGAGCGCATGCGGCCGCTCGCGGATTCGATCGTCTCGCGCCTCCTGCACGAGCCGATGCGGAGACTGAAGAGCGAGACGGACGCCGCGCGGAAGCTGGAACGGGTGGAAGCGGTCCGGCACCTGTTCGACCTGGACCCGGACGAGTCGAGCTAACGTCGTCGCGTGAAAATCCGCATCGGGGGGAGGGGAAGCCAGCTCTCTCTGGTTCAGCTCGATCTCGTGGCGGCGGCGCTCTCCGACCAGGCGGACGTCGAGATCGTCTCGTTCCGCACGACCGGCGACCGGCTGTCGCGGCTCGACGCGGCGATGACCGGAAAGGACCTCTTCACCCGGGAGATCGACGAGGCGCTCTTAGACGGCCGCGTCGACGTCGCGGTTCACAGCCTGAAGGACCTGCCCTCGCGGCTGCCCGTGGGCCTCGTGCTCGCCGCGGTGCCCGTCCGCGAGGACCCCAGCGACGTGCTCGTCGCCCGGGAAGTGAGCTCTTTCGCCGGCCTGCCGGCGGGTTCGCGGGTCGGGACCTCCAGCCCGCGCCGACGCGCCCAGGTCCTGTCATCGCGGCCCGATCTCGAGGTCACGGACGCGCGCGGCAACGTCGACACCCGGATCCGCCGACTCCGCGAGGGCCGGTGGGATGCGCTCGTTCTCGCGCGGGCGGGCCTCGCGCGGCTCGGAAGACTTGCCGACGTCACGGAGGTGCTGCCGCCGTCCTGGATGCTTCCCGCCGTCGGGCAGGGCGCTCTCGCGGTGGTGACGAGGAGAGAGGACGATCCCGTCCGGGAGCTCGTCGAGAGGTTGGACCACCTCGCCTCGCACCGCGAGATTCTCGCGGAGCGCGCCCTCCTCGGCCTGCTCGAGGCGGGCTGCCGCGCCCCCGTCGCCGGTCTCGCGAGGACCGAGGGGAAACGCCTGCGACTGACGGCCGCGGTTTTCACCTCCGACGGATCGCGGATGCTCCACGAAGAGGGGGAAGGCATGGCGGAAGACCCGGCGGAGCTGGGATCGAGCGTCGCGCGGCGCCTCCTGGCTCGCGGGGCGGCGGAGATCCTGACGCTCTCCCGGCGCGACTCCGGGGCGTGAAGCCGCGCCTTCTGGTCGTGCGCTCCGGCGGACGGCCGTTCCCGGTGGACCTCACTCCGGACCTCGAGGTCGTGGACCACTCCACGCACGAAATCGAGGCGCTCGATCCGGATTCGCGCGCCCTCGACGGGCAATTCGATTTCGTGATCGTGACCAGCCGAACCGCGGTGGAGCAACTCGTTGCGAAGCAAGGCCTCCTTGCGCCCCTCTCGGGTCGCATCGTCGCGGTGGGACCCGCGACCGCGGAGCTGCTGCGGGCCACTCTCGGGAAGGCGGTCGAGGAGGGGGGAGGCTCCGCGCGGCGGATCCTGGAAATGCTGCCGCCGGATCTCTCCGGACGCCGGATCCTGCTCCCGCGCGGAGAGGATGCCGACGACACGCTCGCCCGGGAGATCGCGCGGCGCGGCGGCGACGCGGTGCCACTCACGCTCTATCGTAAGGTCCCGCGCCCCTATGACCCGTCGATCAACGCGCTCGTGACCGAAATGGGGATCCCCGTTTTCTGCGCGACGTCGCCTTCCGCCGCGAGATGGCTCTTCGACGGAGCGTCGCCGCCGGCCCGGGCCGTCCTCCGGCGCACGCCGGCCGTCGTGCTCGGCGAGTCGACGCGGGAGGAGCTCGCGGGAAGGGGAGTCGCCCGCCTCGAGATCGCGGAGGCTCCGACGTTCGAATCGGCGGCCCGGCTCGCCCTGTCGCTTGCCGGGCACGCCGCCGGAGCATAGATTCCGCCCGTGACCGGATTCCCCACGACGCGTCTCCGGAGACTCCGCCGCACGCCAGCCCTCCGGTCGCTTGTGCGCGAGACCCGCCTGTCCCCGGACCGCTTCGTCGCCCCGCTCTTCGTCCGCCGCGGTTCGAACCGGCGGGAGGAGATCCGATCGCTCCCCGGCGTCTCCCGGCTCTCGCCCGACCAGGCCCTCGCCGAAGCCCGGGATCTCGCGAAGGTCGGAGTGAACGCGGTGATCCTCTTCGGGCTCCCGGAAGCGAAGGACGACGTGGGAAGCGAGGCCTGGGACGACACGGCCGCCGTCCAGGAGACCGTCCGGATTTTGAAGAACGAGCTGCCGGATACGGTCGTGATGACCGACGTCTGCCTCGACGAGTACACGTCGCACGGCCACTGCGGCGTAATCCGCAACGGGGAGGTCGACAACGACGCGACTTTGCCCCTCCTCGCGCAGGCCGCTGTGTCCCACGCCCGCGCCGGAGCGGATGTCGTCGCGCCGTCCGACATGATGGACGGCCGCGTGGCCGCGATCCGCCAGGCGCTCGACGCCGAGGGATTCTCGGGAACCGCGATCCTCTCCTACGCCGCGAAGGCGGCGTCCGGTTTCTACGGTCCCTTCCGTGAGGCGGCGGACTCCGCGCCGAAGTTCGGAGACCGGCGCGGATATCAGATGGATCCGGCGAACCGCCGCGAGGCCATGAGGGAGATCGCCCTGGACCTCGACGAGGGGGCCGACGCCGTGATGGTCAAGCCCGCGCTCGCGTACCTGGACGTGATCCGCGAGGCCCGCGAGCGCTTCGACGCGCCTCTCGGCGCCTACAACGTGTCGGGGGAGTACGCGATGGTCAAGGCGGCCGCGGCCAACGGCTGGATCGACGAGAAGCGGATCGTGGGCGAAATCCTGACCGGGATCATCCGCGCCGGGGCGGACTTCGTCCTGACGTACCACGCCCGGGACGCCGCGGGTTGGATCGCGGACGGGTCGCTCTGAAGCCGCGGCGACCCCCGACCCGGTCGACGGCCCTGTTCCGGCGGGCGCTCTCGTTGATGCCGGGGGGCGTCTCCTCTCCCGTGCGGTCCTTCGCGTCGGTGGGGGGCGAGCCCTTCTTCGTCGCGACGGGGCGCGGTGCGCGGCTCCGGGACGCCGACGGCCTGTCGTACCTGGACTACGTCATGTCCTACGGTCCGCTCCTCTTCGGGCACGCGCCCCCCTTCGTCGTGCGGGCGCTCGCCCGAGCCGGGCGGGGCGGGACGTCCTTCGGGGCTCCGACCGAGCGCGAGATCCGGCTCGCGGAGCGCGTCACGCGGATGGTGCCGTCCGTCGAGATGGTCCGCTTCGTCAACTCGGGCACGGAGGCCGCCATGAGCGCCGTGCGGCTCGCGCGCGCGGCCACGGGGCGCCCGCAGATCGTGAAGACGGACGGCGGATACCACGGCCACGCCGACTCGTTTCTCGTCTCGGCCGGGTCCGGCGTCGCGACCCTCGGGATCGCGGGGAGCCCCGGAGTTCCGGAAAGTGTCGCCGCGCTGACGACGGTCGTGCCGTACAACGACGCGAACGCGCTCGAGGACGCCTTCCGCCGATTTCCCGGAAAGGTCGCGGCGTTCGTCCTCGAGCCGGTCGCGGCCAACATGGGGCTCGTGGCGCCGCTGCCCGGCTACCTGGAGGCGGCGCGGGAGATCGCGACCCGGCACGGCGCCCTTCTCGTCTTCGACGAGGTGATCACCGGGTTTCGCCTCTCCGCCGGTGGCGCGCAGGAGCTCTTCGGGATCCGACCGGACCTGACGGTCCTGGGAAAGGTCATCGGAGGCGGCCTGCCGGTCGGCGCGTACGGGGGCCCGCGCGACCTGATGGAGAAGGTGGCGCCCTCCGGAAAGGTCTACCAGGCGGGCACGCTCTCCGGAAACCCCCTCGCGATGGCCGCGGGAATCGCCATGCTCCGCGAGATCGCGCGCCGGCCGCCGTACGCGGAGCTGGAGCGGAAGGGCGCGCTCCTCGAGGCCGCGGTCCGCGAGGAGATCCGCGCGAGCGGCGCCGACGAACGTGTGACCTACCAGCGCTTCGGGTCGCTCTCCACGCTCTTCTTCGCGCCCGGGCCCGTTGCCGACTTCGCCGCGGCGCGCCGCTCGGACACCGCGCGCTATGCGACTTTCTTTCACGGTCTCCGCGATCGCGGGGTCTTTCTGCCGCCGGCGCAGTTCGAGGCGTGGTTCCTGTCCACGGCCCACGGCGACGCCGACCTCCGGAAGACGGCGCGCGCCGTCGGTCAAGCGCTGCGCGAAATCCCCGGCATTTCGTCGGGCCCGCCGGGCGTTTGAGACGGGAGGGCGATCCGGCTCTGGTAGCCTGATTGCAAAGAGGGGGAGCGATGACGCCGACCGCCGCCGACAAGAAGTGGTTAGGGCACCCCCGGGGGCTCTCCACGCTCTTCTTCACGGAGATGTGGGAGCGCTTCAGCTACTACGGGATGCGGGGAATCCTGCTCCTCTTCCTGGTCGCGAGCATCCAGAACGGCGGCTTCGGCATGACGGACCGCACGGGCGCCGCGATCTACGGCCTCTACGTCGGCTTCGTTTACCTGATGGCTCTGCCCGGGGGCTGGATCGCAGACCGGATCCTCGGCCAGCGGCGTGCGGTCTTCGTCGGCGGCTGCTTCATCGCGGCCGGCCACTTCAGCATGGCGATCGGATCGGCGGCGACCTTCTACCTGGGGCTGTGCCTCATCGTGATCGGCACCGGACTCCTGAAGCCGAACGTCAGCGCGATGGTCGCCGACCTGTACCCCGAGGGGGGCAACCGGCGCGACGCGGGCTTTTCGATCTTCTACTCCGGAATCAACGTCGGGGCGATGGTCGGGCCTCTCGTCTGCGGGTACCTGGGCGAGAAGGTGAACTGGCACTGGGGCTTCGGCGCTGCCGGCATCGGAATGGTCCTGGGCCTCATCCAGTACCAGCTGGGCGGCAAGTACCTGGGGGAGGCCGGGCTTCGGCGCAAGGCGGAGGTGACGGCGGCCGGCGACCGTCTGGCAGTCCGGCGGCTCGCGCTGGGCGTCGCGGTGCTCTTCGCCGTGATCGTCCTTGCGGCGGTCCTCCAGCTCGCGGGGGTCATTCAACTCGACGTGTACGCCGTCGCGCAGGGCACGGGCTTCTTCATGCTCGGCCTGGCGCTCCTCTACTTCGGAGCGGTCATTTTCCTGTCGAAGCTGTCCAAGGCGGAGAAGAAGCGGATCGCCGTGATCTTCGTCTTCTTCATGGCCGCCGTCCTGTTCTGGGCCGGGTTCGAGCAGGCGGGGTCCTCGATGAACCTCTTCGCCGATCGGATGACCCAGCGGGTGATCTTCGGCTGGGAGATGCCCGCCTCGTTCCTGCAGTCGGTCAACTCGATCTTCATCATCGCGCTGGCTCCCGTGTTCGGAATGCTCTGGGTGCGGCTCGGCCGCAGGCAGCCGTCGACCACCGCGAAGATGGGATTCGGCCTGGCGTTTCTCGCTATCGGTTTCCTCGTGCTCGCCTGGGGCGCGAGTTTCACGGCCGGCGGCGTCCGCGTCTCCATGCTGTGGCTGATCGTCACTTATCTTCTGCACACCGTGGGCGAGCTCTGTCTCTCTCCCGTGGGACTCTCGAGCGTCACCAAGCTCTCGCCCCGGCCGCTCGTCGGCCAGATGATGGGGACGTGGTTCATGGGAACGGCCCTCGGAAACCTGATCGCGGGCCTGGCCGCCGGCGGGTTCGAGGGGATGGGGGTCGAGGAGCTGTTCCTCTCGGTCGCGAAGGTGACCGGCATCGCCGGCGTCATCCTTCTCGTTCTCGCCAAACCGATCCGGCGATTCATGGGCGCGCTGCCGGAAGAGGAGACCGGTCCGGTAATCGAGCCGAAGATCGCGCCCGTCGTCTAATCAAGTCGCGGGGACAGATCCCGAAGGGGTCTGCACCCGCCGCAGTCCAGCGATTTCGCAACGAGACACCGGCGCAAGGAGGACGTAGCCGATGAGCACAGGTGCCGTGGCCCTCCCCGCCGCCTCTCGCGACCTCGACCGGCATCCCCGAGGTCTCTACGTCCTTTTCGCGACCGAGATGTGGGAGCGCTTCAGCTTCTACACGATGCTCGCGCTCTACACCCTCTACCTTCAGAACGCGACGGAGGGGTTCGGCTGGGCGAGAAATCGGGCCACGCGCCTTTACGCGCTCTACCTCGCGCTCGTCTATTTCAGCCCGATCGTCGGCGGCTGGGTGGCGGACAAGAAGCTCGGGTACCGCAAGTCGGTCATGATCGGGGGACTCTTCTTCATGGCGGGACACCTCCTGCTGTCCTTCCGCTCCGTGCCGATCATGTACATCGCGCTCCTGTGCCTCGTCATCGGCAACGGCTTCTTCAAGCCGAACGTCTCGGCGATGGTCGGGAAGCTTTACCCCGAGGGGAGCCACCTCAAGGACCGCGCGTACAACATCTTCTACATGGGCATAAACGTCGGGGCGTTTCTCGCCCCCGTCGTCGCCGAGGTCGTGCGTCAGTGGTACGGGTTCCACCCGGCGTTCGCGGTGGCCGCCGGCGGAATGGTCATCTCGGTCTTCGTTCTCTGGAAGTTCAAGAAACACCTCGCGGGAGTCGACGTGGGGACGGCGGCCAGCGGGCCGGAGAAGACCGAGCCGCAGGCGGCGCTCGCGACGGTGGATGCTCCGCCATCCGTTGGAACCTCGGCTCCGATGACGCCGGGCACGACCTTCGCCGCGGACGCGCGGAAGCGTGCCGTCGCGATCGACTCGGTGTCCGACAAAACGCGCATCGGTGCACTGATCGTCGTCTTCCTGATCGTCATCGTGTTCTGGATGGCCTTCCACCAGAACGGTGCGACGTGGACCTATTTCGCCAACGACAACACGGACTGGACGTCTTCGCGCGTCGTTCCGATCATCGTCAAGATCTTCACGCTCGGCCTCCTCAAGACCGACAACGTTTCGGGCGTCATCTCGAACGCGATCAACCCCTTCTGGGTGATTGCGCTGACCTGGCCGCTCATCGCGCTCTGGGGCTGGCTCGACCGCCGCGGAAAGGAGCCTTCGACGCCCGCGAAGATGACGATCGGCATGTTCCTGGTGTCGGCGGCGTACCTCATCATGTTCCAGGCGGCGCGCTCGGGAGGGGACACGGGAAGGGTCTCGCCGTGGTGGCTGATCAGCGCCTACGCCGTGATCACCGCGGGCGAGCTGATGCTGTCGCCGATGGGACTCTCACTCGTCTCCAAGGTCGCGCCGATCCGGCTGCGCGGCGTCATGATGGGAGGGTGGTTCGTGGCCACCGCCGCCGGAAACTACCTGGTCGGAACGATCGGCGTGAAGTGGACGGTGTGGTCCCACTCGAAGTTCTTCCTCGTCGTGGCCGGGATGTGCGCAGCCGTGGGGCTTCTGCTGTTCCTGATCCTCAAGCCCCTGAAGAAGGCGATGCCGGGGGTGTGACCCGGGATCCCCTACGGGGTGACGACGATCTCGCCCTTCATCTTGCCGTGTCCCATCCCGCAGAAGCGGGCGCACTTGAACTCGTACGTCCCCGGCTTGTCGGGCGTGAACGACACGGTCGCCGGCTCGTCCTTGGAGAACACGACCTTCTCGAGGTTCAGCTCCTTCAGCGCGAAGCCGTGCTTCGTGTCCAGGCTCCGGAACGTGATCTCGACCGGCTCGCCGGCCTTCAGCTCGATTCGCGCCGGCTCGAACGAGTACTTCTTCGCGACGACCTCGATCTTCCGCGCCTCCGGAGGCGCGCCCAGGAGAAACGCCGGCAGCGCGACGGCGACGAGGAGAGCAGTCCGTACGGAGCGGGTGATCATCATCGGAAACCTCCCGGGGAGATTCTACGGCTGCAGGCGGTCGCCTCCGAACGGTCGGAGGGGCGCTTCCGGCGCGATCAGGAGCGGACCGCCACTTAGCCGGCGAGGACTCGGTCGGCGTACTCGCGAACGGAGGTCAGTCGCATCGGAAAGCGGGCAAGGGTCGGCTTCACGTCCACCTCAAAGCCGCGCGCATACAGGAGCTGCAGCCCGGCGAACGTCTCCTCGACCGGGTTCGTTGCCCTCGCCTTCGCATCGACGAGAGCCTCCTCCGGGACGTGGTTGACCTCGAACTTCTTTCCGCCACGCTCTTCGAAGATTCGCACCACTTCGAGAGGGGTCAGCGCCTCGGGCCCTCCGATCTCCAGGACCTGGTTCTCGCCGGCCGGGCTTTCGCCGGCCGCAATCGCGAGCGCGGCGACGTCCTTGTAGGAGACCCAGCTGATCTTCTTCTCGCCCGCGCCGAAGATCCGCGCGCGGGCGTCCTTCGCTTCAAAGCCGAGGTGCGGCCCGAGCCAAACCTCCATGAACATGGAAGCCTCGATGATCGTCCAGGGGATCCCGCTCTTCTTCAGTCGCTCGGCCGTCGCGCGCTTGGCAGCCTGCAGCGGGTAGTCGTTATCGGGGCTGCCCCGGAACGAGATGAACACGAACCGTCCGGCCCCCGCCTTGCGCGCGGCCTCGACCAGGTTCGCCTGCCCCTCGCGGTCCACGCGCTCGAGGGTGTTGCCCTCCTGGCGCGACTGGATCGCGGTCGCGGTCGAATACACCGTCGCGACTCCCCGGCACGCCGCGGCGAGCGACGCCGGATCCGTGAGGTCGCCCGTCGCGATTTCGACGCCCTGCTTCCCGAGCGCCTCGACTCTCGCTGGGTCGGAGGAAGTTCGCACGAGGCCCCGCACCGGCTCTCCCGCCTGCTTGAGCTGCGAGCAGATTTCGCCCCCCAGGACTCCGGTGGCTCCGACGACCAGGTTCATCGTCTCCTCCTGTTTGGCGCCTAATCTCTCACAGACGTCTCTGGCGTGGGGAATGCTAGCGATGCAGGATATGCGCGCGCGGGCGTCCCTCCAGGAGACTGCCGCACCCAGGGTTCCCCCGCGGCCCTCCCTGCCGAACCTGCGTCGCGCCGCGGCGGGTTGTCGCGCGTGCGACCTGTGGAAGCGGGGCACTCAGACCGTGTTCGGGGAGGGGCCGTCCGGCGCGCGCGTCCTGCTCGTCGGAGAGACGCCCGGGGATCGCGAGGATCTGGAGGGACGGCCGTTCGTCGGACCCGCCGGCCGCCTCCTCGATACCGCGCTGGAAAGGGCAGGGATCGACCGCTCCGCCGTGTACCTGACGAACGCGGTCAAGCACTTCAAGTGGGAGCCGCGGGGCAAGCGACGCATTCACCAGAAACCGAACTCGGTCGAGATCGCGGCGTGCCGGCCGTGGCTGGATGCCGAGATTGCCGTGGTGAAGCCGGAGGTCCTCGTGTGCCTGGGCGCCACGGCGGCCCAGGCGCTGCTCGGCCGGTCCTTCCGGGTCAGCCGCGAGCGCGGACGCTGGGTGGCGTCTCCGCTCGCCCCGCGCGTCCTCGCGACGGTCCACCCGTCGTCGATTCTCCGAGCCCCCGACGACGCGTCGAGACGGAGAGAGTTCGCGCGATTCGTGGGTGAGCTCCGGAAGGTGGCAAGGGCACTCGCCTAGTTAGGTGGCGGGGGCAGACCCCTTCGGGATCTGTCCCCGCGACTCTTCCAGGCTACTTCGGACTGTCGTTCTCTTTCCAGTCCTTGACGTTCGTCTTCGTGTTGCCGGGCACGGCCGTGATCTTCACTTCGTTGTCGGACGTGTAGATGACCCGCGCCTCCTGGTGGGCGGAGCTGTAGAAGATCGGGTTCGTCAAGAACGACGCGGCCGCCTGCGTCTCGCCCCGATCCGAGCCCAGGTAGGCGTCTCCGGTCGCGTAGCGTACGCGGTAGAACCGCGCGATTCCGACGGGCCCGGAGCAGCGCACCCCGTTCGCGCACGGGTTGCCCGGAACGCCGCCCGGAGTGGGGTCGAACGTCGAGAAGAAGACGATCCCCTGGACCGCGAGCGAGTCGGTGATGAGCCGCTCGCCCGTCGCGAACTGGAGGAACCAGCCCTTCGTTGGAACGGATGACGCCGCGGCCGCCGTGGATGACGCAATGCTCAGGAGGTCGGCCTCCGTGCGGGTCACCGTGTTGGAGTCGTCGATGACGTAGTAGAAGCGCTGCTTGGTGAGGAGACTCGGCCCGTCCACGACGCCCAGGATGTCGTCCCGGTCGCCCGTGCCGAATGCGATTCCCATGGTCGGCGTGCCTCCCGAGCTGAAGCCGAGCGAGACCGCGGTCGGTCGGAGGTAGATCGGGTAAGTCGGACTGGTTGCCGGCGCCGTCGGCTGGGGCGCTTTGAAGAGAAGGAACGGCTTGCCGGAGCCGGCTGCGAGATCCATCTGGTTGTTCCACCGGCCGCCGGGAGGGGACCCGAGGCGCCGAAGGTCGGTCAGGTCGATGCGCCAGAGCTGGCCTTTCAGATCGCCGACGTACACGAGGTCGATGTATCCGTCCCCGTTGACGTCGAAGGCGCCGGGCTCCGAGGGAATCGGGGCGAAGTACGTCGGCGTGCAGCCGGCCGCTCCGGCGTTGATGCCGCAGCTCGAGTTCGCGCGATAGAGAGTCTTTCCGGTTTCGATGTCGATCATGTAGATCCAGTTGCCGCGGCGGTGCATCCGTTGCCGGTCGAAGCCGCCGCCGAAGATGGCAACGTAGCGGTCCTCGGTCGTGGGCAGGGGGGCCGTCGTGTTTCCGCAGTTGGCGACGCAGACGCGCACCCTTCCCATGGCCGGTTTCGACCAGGTTTCACCCATGTCGCCGTAGCCGGCGCCCGGGGATCCGGCGGCATCCTGGTCGCCGGTGTCGGTGATCTCCCAGAGGACGGTGGGCCACGCCCGAGCGGGTTGGCCAGACCGAACCGTGCGGATCGGCTGCGTCTTGGCCGCAGCTCGGGTCGCCCGACGCGTTCAGGCACTTCGGCGCCAGGAAGGTTCCCAGCCCGGGTGTCGGACCGACGCCCGTGCCCTCCGCGACGAGCTCGTCCGGCTGCGTCACGTCGAGTGCGAAGTAGCTTCCCTTGGAGTCCCGGGGCGCGATGCTGGTGGTCCCTTCGAAGGGAGACCCCTCGCGGAACCCGCCCACGAGAATCGAGTGCCAGGCCCGCTTGGTCGGATCGGGCGTCCCGGAGTGACCCAGGTCCACGAACGCGTCGGCGGCGGACGGCGCCCCGTCCACGGTCCACTCGGTCAACTTGGTCTGCGCCCCGACGGCGTCCTTCAAAGGCTTGTAGATCTGCATGATCCCGCGGGGTGCGTACGCGAAGAGCTCGACGCCGGTGCCGAGGTCGTAGCAGGGCGGCAGGCTTCCGTCCGAGAGCGTCGAGCAGACCGCCGGATCCCGGTTGAAGACCCCGATGTCGAACGCGTGCAGGAGTCCGTCATTCGCGCCCGCGAAGAGAACGCGGCGGCGCTGGCGATACGTCTTGAAGAATGCCTGGTAGTTGTTCAGGTTCGAGATGTAGTACGGAAACTCGGCGGGCTGGCCGATGATCAGCGGGTTGGAGTGGAAGATGTCTCCCAGCTTCAGGCCCAGGTACTTCTGGTTCGCTTCGGTGGTCGTGATGACCGCGTCCCGGTCCCCCCAGATGAACCGCAGCGACTTCCCGGCGTCGTCGTCGGCCAGGGCAGGAGAGAGCACGGCGGGCGGGATCGTCTGGGGCCCCAGCAGCGCCTTGAGAGCCGGCCACCACGACGCGGAGGTCGTGTAGGTCAGGTCGTAGCGGGCCTCCGGCACCGTGTCGGACGGAGGCATAGGAAGCGCGGTCACGGGATCCGCGTAGCCCTGCGGCAGCGAGAAGACGATCTTGCGCCCCGGGTAGAAGCGGGTCGCGATCGTCGAAACGTTGTCGTTGGAGTTGTCGAAGTAACTCCCGGTCGACATCGACATTCCCGGAGCGAGGATGGCGGCGGGGTCGGTCGCTCCGGTCCCCGGCGTGTCGCCCAGGTTCTCGCCCGCGTTCCACATCAGCGAAGCGGGGTCGTTGGAGGGCGCCGGAAGCGTGAGGCCGTTGTTGGGATCGTTGGGGTCCGAGATCGTCTTCGTGCCCATCAGGATCTGTCCGGACGGGTCGAGCTTGTAACCGTTGACGCGGCCGTTCCAGATGGATCGGTTCGAGGCCGCGTTGAAAGTCGCGAGATAGACCATCTGGTCGCCGCCGGCCTGGACCGACGAAACCGTGGACGACGCGAAGTCCTTCGACCCCTCGTTGACGAACGAGGCGATGTCGGTCAGGGCCTGGTAGAGGCCGTCCGAGTCCGTGACCGGGAAGTATCCGACCGTCCCGTCCGGGAGGATCGCGCCCGAGTTCTGGGCGATGCACTGGCCGGTCGACGCCGTCGCGGCCGCGCTGGCTCCGAACCCGATGACGTAGATCGGGACGCCGAGCTGCTTGAAGGGCTTGAGCAGCTTGTTCGTCAGGAAGCCGCAGCTGTCGTTCTGGCAGCCGTTGAAATTGTCGTAGATCAGGATGACCGCCGACTTGCGGCAGGCCCGATCCGGGTCGTCGAGGCGCTTGCCGTTCTGGAAGCCGTCGATTGCAGAATTCGTAAAGTAGTCGTAGACGTTCTGGAGCAGGTCCTTGAGCGGCGCCTGGGACCCGTTCCGGGTCGTCAGCACGGCCTGGTTCTCGGCGATGTCCAGACTCGCGTTGACCGCGCCGAGGAGGTTCGGATCGCACCCGTCCGCGTACTTGCTGCCGGACCCGCCATAGCCCGGGTTGTCGTAGTCCTGCGTCGAGAAAGCGCCGGTTGCCGGGTTGTAGCGCGACAGGACTCCCTGCGGACGCAACAGGCGGCTGACGCAGGGAAAGGAGTCCTGGGCGGGAGCGCAGGTGGCGCCCCACGCGTAGTCACGCGGCACCTTAATGAGCGGCTGCGGCGCGCTGTTCGACTGGAACTCCCAGCCGGAACAGTTCGCGTTGACGTCGAAGTCGTTTTTCGCGTCGTTCAGGAATCCGATTTCCTTGCCGGCGTCGGCTCCCGAGCGGTAGAAGAGATCGGTCGAGAGGGCGGCGGGCGGGGCGTAGTGGACAACCACGGTGCCCGGATTGCCTCCGGGGGTGGTGGCCTGCGTCACCCAGTTGCCGCTGACCTTCTGCTGATACTCCTTTCGGACCTCCATGGAGTGCGTCCCGCCGAGGGTCAGCACGGAGAGCGAGAGGTCCGTGTAGGCGTCGCCGTACGCGCCCGCGACGAGCGTGTGCTTGATCCGCTGCGTCGCGGTGCTCGAGCTTCCGTTCAGGTAGATGTAGGCGGAGCCCGTTCCCATGGCCCCGAAGAAGGGTCCGACGACCGTGGCCGTCGAGTCGAGAGTGATGGATGAGGAGCGGTCGGTGCAGGTCGGCGACGTCCGGTTCGTGCACGACCCTTCGCCGCTTTTTCCCCAGCGGCCGACCGTGCCCACCGGCTCTTTCCAGGTCTCCGCCGGGAAGTCCACGGTCAGCGGCGCGTAGAGCCAGTGCTTTCCGACGATCGAAATGCTTCCGGTATTCGGGTTGTGGGCGAACGTCGTCATTCCGACGTTGAAGTTTCCCCGCGTGTCGTTGACGAAGCGCTTCACGACCCTCTTGGCCGCGCCGAGCTTGCTCGCCGGAGAATCCGCGTCGCCGTCCCACGCGCTCGAGCTGCCGAGGATTGGCTGCTCCATCGTCTGCGAGTTGCCGAAGACGAGGAGGAGGTTCGGCGGAGCGGTCGTCCGCTTCAGGAGGTCCTTGTCGTCGGCGGCCGCCGGGCGCGGGAAGGAGAAAAACGCCAGCGCGATAGCTGCGGCGAGGAGAAGGCAGCGGAAGCGGTCAATTCTCATTGTGGAATCCTTAGCTGCTGCGGATAGATACCGACGTCGGCCGTCACCATCTTGGCTGCCTGAATCGCGCTGCCCTGGGCGGTCGAGGAGAGGTTGAAGAAGTTTTCGACGATCTGCGTGGTGCCGTACGCGTTTCCCTCGGACTGGATCTGGTCGCCGGGATGGATGGTGTAGCCGACGGTGATGGGCCGGCTCACCGTGACCTGGATGTCGGGAGCCGCCCCGCCCGGATAGTGGCTCGAGACGCCGACGGGCATCACGCCGCCGACGTAGTTCTTGTCCGTGGCGAGCCTCGACGTGGCGAAGTCGACCCCGGAGCAGGCGGCGTAGAAGACCTTCGACACCTTCGTTTCGTTCCCGGACAGGCTGCGCTCGGTCGAAGCCGTGAAGAGGAGCGCGATCCCGATGACCGTCAGGACGAGAAGGAGGAGGATCGCGAGAAACAGCGCGAAGCCTTCCTCGCCGCGACGGCGCCTCACTGGAAGTTCCTCAGAGCAACGGCCAGGGACTGGAGGCGGCGCCGGTAGGGGCGCCCCGTCGCCGAGGAGAAGGAAACGGCGGTGGAGTCGAGCACTTTGAGTCCTCTCGCGCCCGGTCCGTCGTATCGGATGTCGGGATCCGACGACTTGACGACGAGCGACAGCCAGACAGCCCGGAGAGCCGGCGTGGCCAAAGCAGGGTTCGGAGGACCACTCGCAATCGACGTGTCCACGAAGGCGTCGATGTGCTTCGGATCCGTCGAAGACAGGACGAGCGAACCGGAGACTTCCGTCGCGACGTTGCCCACCCACTCGTCCAGGTTCACGGCCGACGCGTTGACCACCGCCGGCGAGATTCCGCGGTCCGGCGCGACGCCGGCGATACCGTCCACGCCGTACGCGACCTGGAAGTCCTCGACCTCGTCGACGAGCGGCTGGATGTCGTAGTTCCCGGACGACGGGTCGAAGACGGCCTGCGCGAGAGCCGGGTGCGTGTCGGTCGTAAGGCTCGACCCGTCCGTCGGTCCCTCGTCCACGAAGAAACGCACCTCATCGACGGCGCCGCCCGCGTAGGGCTTTTCGAGCGCCGGAGCTCCCGCGCTCGACGCGTTGTACTTGCGGGCTCCCGCATCCTGCGGGTTCATCGAAAACGTGAAGGTGTCGGCGGTCTGCGTGTACCAGGTGCCGGCCGTGTCGACCAGGCCCACGTAGTACAGAGGAATCAGGTAGGGCTTTCCACCGATCGCGATCGACTGGGTGCTGCCGTCGACGGCCACGAAGTAGAACGGCCGCGTCCGCGACGCAATCGAGGGGGTGGTCCCGGACGCGTAGTTGACGACTCCGTTGTGGGCGATCGAACGGATCGTCACGGACATGGAGGAGGACGCGTTGCAGGTTCCGTTACACGTGACGTCGCCGCTCGTCATCGAGTAGCGCTCGGCGAGCAGAATCCCGCGGACTCCCACGACGTCCGTTCCCTTCCGGATGTAGTGCACGCCCCCGGAGAGGTCCGTCAGGGACGTCCCGCCCGGGGCGTTGTTGGCCACCGGAAGGACCGCGTTGCCGTAGTAGAGCTGTCCGACCCGGGCCTGCCGGATGATCTTCGAAACCTCGTATATGCCGACGCGCGCCGACTGCTGGGCCTCGGCGACGTTGGTCTCCTGCTTGGCGAGCTTGTTGGAGGCGTCGAGCAACGCATAGAGGCCGAGCAGGATCGAGGTCATGACGACGATCGCGACGAGCGCCTCGATCATCGTGAGTCCCTTTTCCCGCTCGCGCCGTCGCGCGCCGACCCTGTAGCCTTCGTTCCGAAGGTTAATTGGGGCTGGCATCGCGGTACCTCAGGTACACCGACTGCGTCGTTCGGCGCAGGCCGGGAAACGGGCCGCTCGAAGGCTGGACGGAAACGGTGAGGAGCTTCACGGCATAGAGCGCCGGCGCAACGGTGCGAGTCGTCAGGTCACCCTGGAACTGCTCGACCGTGTAGGTCCGCGTGTAGGGGAAGAGGTACCAGCCGATTCCGGGCGACGTCGTGGCGGTGGAGGTCGCGCCGGTCGAGGGCTTGTACCACTTCGGAAGGTCGTTGTTGCAGAAGGCGTTCGCGATGACGATCGAGCCGGTGCCGGTCGTGGTGGCGCCCGTGGGCCCGGCGGCATTCGCTCCCGCCGCGACGAGCAGGCGCGCGTCGGTGGACGGGAAACCCGTGAGCTCCTCCATCTTTTCGCGCGCGAGCGTGTTCGCGTTCGTGAGTTGGTTGGCCGAAGCGTTCGTCCGAACTGCGCCCGTGAACATCGGCGCGAGCGCGAGTACTCCGAATCCCAGGATCGTCATGGCCACCGGGACCTCGACGAGCGTCAAGCCTCGCTGGCGGTTCCGTCCCGGCCGGAGCAATCGCTTCAGAGCATTCATCAGCGCCATGACCACCCCCTGGTGACGTAGCCGGTGCCGGGGACGTATTTGTCGACGCGGAACTTTCCGGAGATGTTCGTTTCGACCGTGACCCGGAAGTAGTTCCGGCCCTGTTCGTCGGCGAAGTAGAGGCCCCGGCCGCCCGAAGGCGTCGGCAGTCCGGACGCCGTATCCTGCGGAGGCACGATCCCGCCGTTCGGCAGGAAGACGATCCGGTCGATGACCGTGGCGTCGCCCGCGTACTTGTCGAAGGCCGCGCCTTGGACGAGGTCGTGCTTCGTCCCGCCCTGTTTCCACATCGAGATCCCGGGAGCGATCGTGAGCTCTCCCAGCGTGGGCTCGTCGGTCGCCGGAGAGGTCGCGAACGTCCCCGTGTCCTGGCGGAAGTTGCCGGCGGCCGCCCGCTCGTCGGCCGGAAGCGGCGAGGTAGTGTCGTTCGCCCGGTCCTGGAAGGTGCGCAGCCGGATGGACTTGTCTTCGGTCAGGCCGATTTCGACGACGACGTTCGTCCCCCGCTTGACGGCCTGGAGTCGGGCCGTCGCGAGGACCTGGCGGACGCTCGAAAACGCGCCGAGCCCCCGGGAGTGCCGGATCAGCCGGCCGGCGACGGGCGTCGCGATGACCGCGACCAGCCCGATCAGGGCAAGGACGATCAGGGTCTCGGCAAGGGTGTATCCGGCCTCGGATCGGGGCCGCGGAGAAGAGCTTCTTCTTGAAGGCGTCACCCACCAGCTGCCTCCTTTCATTGGCCCTACTGCTTTGGTTGTACGACTTTGGTCGAATACGACTATCGCAAGAGCAGTGCCGAGCTCTGCAACCTGCAAAGCCTAATCGAATGAACGATTTAGAGTGTGACCGGCATCACAGGCGGGCGCGGATTTGTCGGTCGGGCAGCGAAGCTGATGACAAAACTGTCGTCCGGCAGGGAGCCGACCGATGGCCTCGGGCCGGATGTTCGCGGGCATAGCATTTGGAGAGAAATGCTTCGCGGCCCGGCGACCCGATTCGCAATTGCCGTCTTGTTGACCGGCCTGGGCAGCCCGCCCGTTCGGGCGCTCCGACCGATTTCGGCCGACGAGGCGCCAAAGGCCGATGCGAAGCTTCTCCGCGCTCTGAACCAGGGCGTGGGGGAGGCCCGCGTGATCGTGGGAGTGAGGGACGGCACGCCTTCCGCCCGGGCGCTTCTGGCGGCGCCGGACCTGGCCGGCGAGCCCGCCCGTCGGGTTCGTCGCCTCGCCGCCCAGAAGCGGCTTTCCAACGAAGTCCCGCAAGGTGAGTTTCGTGTGCGCCACTTTTACGAAAGCTTCTCTCTCGTCGCCGGACGAGCGACGCGCGACGGCGTCGTGCGGCTCTCCAACCGCCCGGACGTCGGCTGGATCACGCTGGATGAGACGCGGCGGGCGTCTCAGGCGACTCCGCAGCCCGCGGCGGCGTTGATCCGGAGTGATCAGGCGAATGCAGTTGGCGCTACCGGCGCGGGGCGATCCGTGGCTGTAATCGATACGGGAGTCGACTACACGGTTTCCCAGCTCGGCGGCGGCAGTTTTCCAAACGCAAAGGTGATCGGTGGTTTCGACACCGCCGACGAGGACAGCGACCCCATGGACTGCGACGGCCACGGCACTTCCGTCTCCGGGATCGTGGCCGGGCCGACCGGAGTCGCTCCGGACGCGAAGATCGTCGCGATCAAGGTCTTCCGTTCGAGCGACCCAAGCAACTCGACGTGCAGCGGCCTGGCGTTCGTCTCCGACATGATCCAGGGAATCAACTTCGCGATCTTGCACAAGGCCGAGTTCAACATCGTCGCAATCAACCTCAGCCTCGGCAGCGAACCGCTTTCCGACGACGTTGGATACTGTGACTCGTCGGAACCGGCCGAGGCCGCCGCCCTGGACGCGGCTGCGGCAGCAGATCTTCCAGTCGTCGCCCCGGCCGGCAACGGCGGCTTCCTGCACGCGCTCGCGGCGCCGGCATGTGTCTCCTCGGCCGTTTCGGTCGGCGCCGTGTATTCCCTCAACTCCCCGCTCATCGGCTGGAGCAACTGCACGGATGCGCCTGTGACTCCGGACCTCGTGGTCTGCTTCTCGAACTCGGACACCAATCTCTCGCTGCTCGCGCCCGGCGCATTCTGGAGCGCCGTAGGGAAGGGAGGCGGCACGGTCCCGAACTTCGCGGGCACATCAGCGGCCGCTCCCGCCGCTGCCGGCGCGATCGCCCTGCTTCGCCAGGTGAGACCGGGTCTGTCCGGCTTCGGCGCGGTCGGTCTGCTTCGCTCCACGGGGTTGCCGGTGACCGACCCGCGCAACGGCATCATTACGCCCCGACTGGACGCCTTCGCCGCCGTGCGGTTTCCCGCTACGAGCTTCGGCGCGTACCCGGGGAGCGCCGTGTCGATCCCGGACGGCGCCGGCTCTGCGGTTGCCAGCCTGACGTTGTCGGGGATACAAGGGCTGATCGAGGGCGTTCGCGTCTGGGTGCAGGTCGATCACGACGATCCGCGCCAGCTCCGCGTGACGCTCATGGGGCCGGACGGCACCCCGGTCCTCCTGCACGACCAGACCGGAGCTCTGAGCCGCCCGCTCAACGCCGTTTATGGACTGACCGACACGCCGGCTCAATCCTTGTCGGCTTTCCAGGGCCGCTCGGCCAACGGTACCTGGACCTTGACGGTGGAGGACCTCGTGCCGGGCACGACGGGCCGCATCCGCAACTTCTCCGTCGCAGTCGTCAACGTTGCGGGAACCTCGTTTTACACCCTGGCCCCCTGCCGCATCGCGGACACGCGAGATGCCGCAGGACCCCGGGGTGGGCCGTCGCTTCTGACCGGCACGTCGCGCAACTTCCCGGTCGCGGGGGTCTGCGGGATTCCACCGACAGCGGCGGCGGTAGCGGTGAACATCACGGTCGTGTTGCCCGGCTCTGATGGTCACCTGACCGTCCATCCCGCGGACGGGTCCCTCCCCCTGGCCAGTTCGATCAACTTCCGTCCGGGAATCGTGCGGGCAAACAACGCGATCGTCAGCCTCGGCAAATCCGGACAGCTCGCGTTCTCGTGCGTGATGATCTCCGGATCGACCGACTTCGTGCTCGACGTGACTGGCTACTTCGAATAGAGGTTGTCGGTGGGGCGCGCCCGCCTTCGAGCGGATTTCCGCGCGACGACGATCAGCCGGGGAGCGCCGCGGGTGAAGGGACGGCGGTCGAAGTCTCCCCAGAGCTCTTCCACGGTCAACCCACAGGAGGCGAAGGTCCGGCGCACTTCGGCGGGATCCCAGGCCCGGGCCCGGAAGGACGCTTCGACGGTCGTCTCCGCTCCATCGCCGCGGCGGTCGCCGTAACGGTAGCGCGCGTTCCAGAGCTGTCCGGTCCCGATCGGCCGCCAGCTCTCCGAGATCGACAGGACGCCGCCGGCGTGACGGATGCGGCGCGCGGGAGGCTCGAAAATCCTGCGGGGCCGGTAGAGACCTTCGAGCACGAAGTGGCCGCACTCCGAGAGCTGTTCCGCAACGGCCCGGAGCGCCTGACGCCGGTCGGCCGCGGAGGTCAGGTGAGAAAGCGGATCGCTCGCCGCGACGATGAGGTCGAAACTTCCGGCGAAGGCGACGCGGCGCATGTCGGCCGCCACGAATCGGGCACGGGATCCCGGCCCCAGGCGCCGGTGCGCCCGGGCGAGCATCTCGAGTGAAACGTCGATTCCGATCGTCGGAACGTCGCGCGCGACCGCGCCCGTGATCCGCCCCAGGCCCGCGCCGACGTCCAGGATTCGAGCCGGGCGCCAGCGCCGCACCAGGCTCCGCCAGAATCCGAGGTCGCGGCGCGCGACCGACTCCAGCTCGTAGAAGGGGAGGATCTTCCGGTAGTACTCCCGGACGCCGTCGAGCGACGGAACTGTGGCGGGTGCAGGTCCCGATGGGACCTGTCCCCGCGGCGACTCACGGGCCATGCGAGACGGTGTATACCAAGCGCTGTGTCGCGACTGCTCTTCATCACCGGAACCGCGGCCGACGTGCCGGACGGGAGCGGCACCTACGTCGGGATCTCGGTCCTCACGGAAGCGCTTCAGGCGCGAGGCCACCGGGTCGAGATGCTCGCCCCGGCGCCGCATCGCGGGCCGGTCTCCCTTCGAGAGCGGCTTCTCTTCAACGTCCGCGCGCGCGGCGCGGCAGGGAAGCGCCTTCCCTCGACCGACCTTCTCGTGGGATTCGACCTCGACGGATTCCTCGTTCCATCCCGCGGCGTCCCCCGAGTGGCGGCGATCAAGGGAGTGCGGGGGGACGAAGCGAGATTCGAGCGCGGGCTCACTCGCGTTCGTCTCGAGATCGAGTCGTTCCTCGAGGGGCTCCACGTGCGGCGCACGGACCGGATTCTGGCCACCAGCGCCTACTCGGCGGCGTTCATCGCCGAGAGATACCGCGTGCCGGCTGAACAAATAACCGTTGTTCCGGAGCCGATCGACCTCGACCGCTGGCGGCAGGCGTTGAACGCGGGGCCCGAGCCGCCGCGAGCGGGAAACACGATCCTCTGCGTAGCGCACCTCTATCCGAGGAAGGACGTCGCCACGCTCCTCGCCGCGATGACCCGGCTGTCGGCGGACGCGGTCCTGCGCGTCGTGGGAACCGGTCCGGAGCTACCGCGGCTGCGGCGCCAGGCAGCGGAGCTCGGGTTGGGAAGCCGCGTGGAGTTCCTCGGGCACGTCGCCTTCGACCGGTTGGCGGGGGAGTACCGGCGCGCCGACGTGTTCTGCCTGCCCTCGCGGCAGGAGGGGTTCGGGATCGTGTTCCTGGAGGCGATGGCGGCGGGCCTGCCGATTGTGGCCGTGCGGGCCGGCGCCGTACCGGAGGTGGTCCCGGACGGCGTGTGCGGAGTCCTCGTTCCCGCCGGCAACCCGGACGAGCTGGCCGGCGCCCTGGATCGCTTGCTCTCGAGCGCCGGGGAGCGGCATCGCATGGGCGAAGCCGGCCGCCGGCGCGCTTCGCTCTTCGACGCGTCGCTCGTCGCTGCCCGCTTCCTCGAGGCCGTGGGGCTCGAACAGCCGACGAGCGCGAGCCAGGAGGCGGCGAGCTCGCGACCCTGAAAAGGCGGGCGGCCGATATACACTCCGCCCGAAACCCTACCCGTCGCCCAAACGCGCGCAGAAGACCAGGAGTGAAAATGCTCCAGTCGAAACCGGGTCGGAGCCTGGTGTCCATCGTCCTGGTCGTGACTCTTCTGGCGGCGCCGGCTCTGGAAGCTTCCGGCGCGGTCGCCAACACGGTCCCGCAGACGGCTTTTCTATTCACCGTCGCGAGCGAGGCGGGCCCCCCTCCAGTCACTCCGGGCGCGAAGGTTCCTCCGGGCCATTCGCGACGACCCCCGCGGCAGACGTCGCCGCCTTCTCCTACTCCGACTTCGCCAGCTCCTCTCGGAACCGCGATTGCCGCGCCGACACGGCCGCGGCCCCGGCGGCTTCCGCCCCGATGTCGTATTCGTCGATGGGCGTCACGGCGACGGACGTCGGGGTCGGCGCGGACGGGACGACGTGGAGGCTCGGCACGGACGCGGGACCCGGCGGATTCAACATCTACCGCCGATCCGGCGGAAATTGGCAGCAGGTTGCCGGGTCGGCCGTGCGGATCGCGGTCGATCCCAGAGGCGTGCCGTGGGTCGTGAACAACACGGGCACGATCTTTCGTTGGAACGGGACCAGGCTGGGACACGATGCCCGGCTCCGCGATCGACGTGGGGATCGGCGCGGACGGGACGGTGTGGGTCCTCGGCACGGACGACGCGGCCAGGCGCTGGAACGGGAGCGGCTGGACGTCCTTCGGCGGCGGAGCGAAATCGATCGCGGTCGGCCCGGACGGGAAGTGCCTGGGTCGTGAACGGAGCGGGCGACATCTGGCGGCACGACGGGAAAGCCTGGACCGCGTTGCCCGGGAAGGCCGTGGACATCGCGGTGGACGCCGCGGGCTCGGTGTTCGTCGTCGGCGGCACGACCGGCGCCGGGAGGCTTTCGGGTTCATCGGTGGACGGGCACGAACTGGACCCTCGACGCGAACATCGCCGGGGTCCGGATCGCGGCCGGCCCGAAGGACGTGGTGGTCGTCGCGCAGGACGCCGCCGCGGGATCCGCGCTCCAGGCGAGAGTGCCGGAGGGGACCGTCATCATGCCGCCGACGGCGCCGGTGATCGCCGTCGCCCCGCCGCCGACGCCAGCCGGCCGTCATCGTCGCCCCGATGCCGAATCTGATCGCCGTCGCTCCGCCGCCGACGCCGCCGGCCATCGCCCCTCCGGTCATCCAGCCGGCTCCAACCCCGATCGTCCTCGTCGGCGCGCCCATCGCGATCAACGTGCCGATCGGACCCGCCGCAACCGCGGTGACTCCCAATCCGTCGGCTGGAGGTAGCAGTATCTCCGGGAGCCTGCAGGTCGGCACGGGGCCCGGGTCCACGGTCGTCGCACCGAGTGATCCGCTGCGCATCAGCGGGATCTACCGGACCGACATGGTGCCGGGGTCCCTCACGTGCAGCGACGGGGGCGACGTCAACAGCACGCGGTGCGGCTTCGTTTCGGCGATCGGTCTCGGGACGTTCACGCCCAAGGCCCCGCACGAGTGCCCCTCCGGGTCCTTCTACGACTCCTTCTTCGGCGGCTCCTGCTGGAGCTGCGGGGACTGGCGGCGGACGACGGACGCGAAGATCGACACCGAGGAGGCGTGCGACGGGAAGGTGTACGTCAAGGCCACGCGCGTGCGGAGTCAGACGTTCGCCTGGGACTGCCCGACGAACACCTTCTGGGACATCTACAACGGCGGCGCCTGCTACACCTGCCCCTCCGGCTACGAGCGGTCGGCCGAGCACATCGCCGGCGACTGGGGCTGCTTCCGCGTGGCCACCAAGTCGGCGACGTTCGTGAAGAACCTGGGATGTTCGGAGCAGACCGAGTGGTCGCTCGGGAAGCCCAAGCCGTTCCCGGACCTGGGGTTGAACAAATGTTTTGCCTGCCCGACCCTGGACGAGACCACGGGCGAGGTCCTGATCACCCAGCGTTCGATCATGGCGGCGGACTCCGCCAAGGCGTGCCGGGTCCAGTTCCGGTGGAAGCCCGCGCAGGTCAAGTCCCTGCGGATCGCCGACTCCGAAAGCGCGGGCACCCTTCCCGGGGCGGGGGAGATCGTCAGCGAGATCCTGCGGGACCACGGCTCCATCTCGGATTTCTTCCGCTACCGCGCGGTCGAGGAAGGGGTCACTCCGGAGAGGCTGACCCGATTCCTGGAGGACCACTGGGCGGAGCTCGCCGCCAACCCCAACGAGAACGAGACGATCAAGTCCATGCTCTTCGCGCGAGTGACCGCGGCCCTGGAGAAGCCCAAGGAGCAGCGAACACTGGCCGAGCAGAGGATTCTCGAGGCGTTCCGCGACCAGGTCCAGTCACGCCAGATCTCCGTCTCCCAGGACGCGATGGACATGTACCACGCCTGGAAGCGGAGCGTGGACGCGGCGCGCCAGAACCGCGCCTCGAACATTGGAGACTTGCTCTACTACGGCACCGTGCCTCCGGACTTCGACGTGGCGGCCCAGGCCACAGCCGCCCTCGGAGCGATCGGCCTGGGAGGCCTCGCCTTCACCGCCAGCTACGCCACCTACTTGAGCCAGCTCACGACCCGAACCGTGTGGCAGGCATCCAAGCAGCTCCGGGTCGGGATGAACGCCTTCTCCCGGGTCACCCAGGCGGTGCGCACCTTGATCCGCGCCGGGTCGATGGCCGACGATCTCGTCACGGGGGGAAGGGCGCTGGTCACCTCCGCCCGGGCCGCGGTGACCGGGTTCTCGGCGGCGGCGGCGGGCGCAACGGTCATCCTCATCGTGGGCGGCATCCTCGCGGACATCGCGATCGACCAGTTCGTCGAGATCGTGACCGCCGAGGCGAAATTGCAGGGGAAGCTCGACGCCGCGAAGGTCCCGGTCGTCCTGGAGCAATACCTGACCCGGGACGACGGGACCGGTCAGCTCGCGTACCTCTGGTCGGGGATGCTGGCGAGCGCCACCGGCGTCGCGGACCAGCGCCTGGCCGAGAAGGCGAAAGCCGCGTGGGACGCCGCGAAGGCCGCGGACTACCGCGCGGTGGCTCTGGCTGCTGCTCCGGCGCCGGCGCCCGCACCAACCCCGAAGATCTTCTCCATCCCGGGGATGGCGAGCGCCGAGGAGGCGCGGGTGATGTCGGTCGATCCCGTCGCGGGAACGGTCCGGGCGCGGCTGATCGACCTCGCCAAGGTCATCACGGTCCGCGCGCCCGACCCCAGCCTCGTCCAGGGCATCCCGGTGGGCAAGACGATCTGGCTCGACCTCGGGAACAGGAGGGCGTCGCTGGACGGGAAGACGGCGTGCTGCACGTTCACCTTGGCCACGAACACCGCGCCGGCGCCATAGCTGCTCACTCCGGCTCGAACCGGAGAAGGTCGCCCGGCTGGCAAGAGAGCGCCTCGCAGATCGCCTCGAGCGTCGAGAAGCGGATCGCGCGCGCCTTGCCGGTCTTCAGGACCGAGAGGTTGGCCAGCGTCATGTCGATCCGATCCGCGAGCTCGGTCAGCGTCATCCGCCGATCGTGGAGTACGTCGTCGAGCTTGACAGCGATCGCCATGTCACACCATGCCTTCGAGGTCTTCGCGCATCGACGCGCCTTGCGCGAACACGCGGGCCAGCAGGAACGTGAGGAGCACGGCGAGCCAGCCGTTGATCGAAAAGCCGGCATCGAGGTGGACCGGATGCGCCGGAGTCGAAACGGCTTTGGCGATCGCGCCGATGACGACGCTCAGGAGCTGCAGCGCGAGCAGCGCCCAGGCGATCGTCTGCAAACGGTACGCGTTCGCCGAGACGAACGGGTCGCCCGCGCGAACCGTCCCAACGATCCCGAGCAGCCGTTTGAGAACGACGTAGTTCAGCGGGATCACGGCGAGGCCGAGCACGGCAATCGCGCGCAGGCCCATGACCAGCCGCTCTGCCTCGGGCGAAGGAGAGAGTTTGAACGCGGCCATGATCCATTGCTCGTTCGGCATCGCGACCAGCAGAGCGAGGATCCCGGCGCCCATCAGCCAGTTCAGGACGATCAAGATCCGGAGCACGACGTGCGCGATCGGTAGCGCGGCGGATGACGATTCTGACCTCGACATGATTCTTTACCTCCGCTATATCGAATATCAATAAACTGCTTATCGATTGACGTCAAGTAGAATATTGGTAATCGATAAAGCGCCAGACGTGCGGCGACGGGTCCGAAGGGCAGAAAATCGCGCCATTCCCGTTCACGACCCAGGATTCCCGTCGGGTCGACGCGATCGATTTCAGCCGTCGTTTTTCCCTGAAGGTGTCGCGTTCGACGGAGATCGCAGCTGATGGGTCAAGTGGCGTAGAGCAGCATTCGGGTGAATGATCAATGGCGAATCGTCTTCCGTTGGGAGGCAGGGGTAGCCGCCGAAGTACAGATCATGTACTACCACTGAGGCGAGCAGGAGAACCAAATGCTGCCGACGAATCGAGTTCCGACGCATCCCGGCGAAATGCTGATGGAGGAGTTTCTGATTCCCCTGGGTCTGACGCAGGTAGGCTTCGCGGCTCATCTGAAGATCCCGATCCAGAGGGTGAATGAGATCGTGAAGGGGAGGCGTGGCGTGACGCCGGAGACGGCGCTACTCTTTGCCGCCGCACTGCAGACGAGTCCTGAGTTCTGGACCAGTCTTCAGGCGTCGCACGACCTGGCACTGGCGCAGGCCCAAGCCGGAGAAATGCCAAGGGCGCTTGCACCGGCGGGCAACGTGGTTCGCGACCTGGTCGCTGTTGCCGGTGTCCGTCGCCCCACCGGCGTTCACAAGAAGAAGTAGCCATCCCGCGCGAGACGGAGAGTCGAAGGAGCCTCAAACAGCGCAGAACCGGAAAGGCATTCCGAGGGGAAGCATTGGTGGGCCGTCTGGGACTCGAACCCAGGACCACTGGCTTAAAAGGCCAATGCTCTAACCAACTGAGCTAACGGCCCGCGCGTCGGGGAGTCGAGTATACGAGCGCCGGGCCGCTCTACCGCGCGGGCAGCGCCTTCACGAAATCGGAGTCCTCGCGCCAGATGGTCTCCTCGCGACGGGGACCCGTCGAGATCAGCGCCGCAGGCGCGCCGCAGCGCTCTTCGAGGAACCGGACGTAGCGCTTCGCGGCGTCGGGCAGGTCGGCGAAGCGCGTCACCGCGGTCGTCTTCTCCCTCCAGCCGGGCAGGGTCTCGTACACGGGCTCGACGCGCGCGACGTCCTCGACGAGCGCGGGCACGTCCGAGATCTCGCGGCCGCCCAGCCGGTACGACAACGCACACCGGAATCTCCGCGACGTCGTCCAGGACGTCGAGCTTGGTGATCGCGACGGCGTCGGCGCCGGACAGCTCGACGGCGGTCCGCGCGACCACGGCGTCGAACCACCCGGTGCGTCGCGGCCGGCCGGTCGACGTTCCGAACTCGTTGCCGCGGGCGCGCAGGAACTCGCCCCGCTCGTCGAGAAGCTCGACGGGAAATGGTCCCTCTCCCACGCGGGTCGAGTACGCCTTCAGCACGACGAGCGACGACTCGAGCGCCCGCGGCGGAATCTGGAGGCCGCTGGCGACGCCGGCGGAAGTGCAGCAAGACGACGTCACGTAGGGAAACGTTCCGGCGGACAAGTCGAGCATCGCGCCGTGCGCGCCCTCGGCGAGGAGGGTACCGCCGGATCGGAGGTGGTCCCGGAGATACCGGCCGGTGTCGGTGACGTACGGCCGGAGTCTCTCGCCCCGCGTCAGCAACCCCGCGACGACCTCTTCGGGCGGCGGGACGTCGGTCGCGCCCAGCGCGCTGAGGAGCTTTCCGGTCTCGGCGAAAGCCTCCGCGATGCGGCGGGACAGGACCTCCGGCCGCGCGAGATCGGCGACCCGCACCGCCCGCCGGGAGGCCACCGACTCATACGCCGGCCCGATTCCGCGGAGCGTCGTCCCGATCTTGCCGGCGCCCGCGGCCTTCTCGCGGGCCGCGTCCAGGAGCCGGTGCCACGGGAGGATGAGCGGCGCGCGGTCTGACAGAAGAAGAACCCCTTCCGCTTTGACGCCGGCCTCCGCGACCGTCGCGATCTCGGCGAGCAGCGCCTCGGGATCGACGACGACACCCGGGCCGATGACCGAGGTCGTCCCGCGCACGATTCCCGCGGGCAGGAGGTGAAGCGCAAAGTGGCGGTCTCCGAACTTGACCGTGTGCCCGGCGTTGTGGCCGCCGTGATACCGGGCGACGACCTGGAACCGGTCGGCGAGAAGGTCGACGACCTTCCCCTTTCCTTCGTCGCCGTACTGGCCGCCCAGGACCGCCGCAACTTTCACGGGGGAAAGGTATCAGCTCACTACTGATAGCTTCATGCCGTGAAAAGACTCCTCCTTTCCGGCGCCAACATGACGCTCGACGACCTCGAGGACATCGCTCGGAGGCGCGTCCGCGTCGGGCTCTCTCCGGCCGCGCGGCGGGCGATGTCCGCATCGCGGAAAACGGTCGAGCGCGCTGTCTCGAAGGGAGAAACGATCTACGGGATCACCACGGGATTCGGCACGCTTCGCCGACGTCGCGATCCCTCCGAACCGGCTGACCGAGCTCCAGCGCAACCTGGTCCGAAGCCACGCCGCCGGGGTCGGGGATCCGCTGCCCGACGAGTCCGTGCGCGCGATGATGGCGTTGCGCGCGAATGCGCTGGCGCGCGGGCGCTCCGGGATCCGGGTCTCGACCGTGGAGACGCTCCTCGAGATGCTCGCGCGGGACGTGCTCCCGGTCGTCCCGGAGAAGGGCTCCGTGGGGGCGTCGGGCGATCTCGCGCCGCTCGCTCACCTCGCGCTCGCTCTCACCGGAGAGGGGGACGTCCGGCGCGGCGGGCGGGTCGTTCGCGCGGCCCGCGCCCTGAAGGACGCGCGGATTTCACCGGTCACCCTCGAGGCGAAGGAGGGGCTCGCGCTCGTCAACGGCGTGCAGATGTCGGTGGCGGTCGGCGGCCTCGCCCTCTTCCGGGCAATCCGCCTCTCCCGAGTCGCCGACCTCGCCGGCGCCGCCTCGGTCGACGCGGCGCGGGGATCCGACGCAGCCTTCGACGCGCGGGTGATCGCGGCGCGGCCGCATCCCGGCGCGGTCGCCAGCGCTCGCAACCTGCGGAAGCTGCTCGCGGGCAGCGCGATCCGCGAGTCGCACCGCGGCTGCGGCAAGGTCCAGGACAATTACGCGCTCCGGTGTATGCCCCAGGTGCACGGCGCCGCGCGCGACGCGTTCGCACACGCGCGCGAGGTGCTGGAACGCGAGATGAACAGCGCGACCGACAACCCGCTGGTTTTCGCGGAGAAGGGCGACGTCGTCTCCGGCGGCAACTTTCACGGCGCGCCGGTGGGACTGGTCCTCGACTACGCCGCGATCGCCGCGGCGGACCTCGCGTCGATCTCGGAGCGCCGGATCGAGAAGCTCGTGAACCCCGCGCTCTCGGACCTCCCGGCCTTCCTGGTCGAGGAGGGCGGCCTCCACTCCGGTCTGATGATGGCGCAGGTCACGGCCGCGGCCCTCGTCTCGGAGAGCAAGGCGCTCGCGCACCCGGCTTCGGTCGACTCGATCCCGACCTCGGCGGCCCGCGAGGATCACGTCTCGATGTCCCCGATCGCGGCCCGCAAGCTCGCGGCCATCGTCGAGAACCTCGCGCTCGTTCTCTCGATCGAACTGGTGGTCGCCTTCCAGGCGATGGAGTTCCTGCGCCCTCTCGCGTCCTCGCGCCCGATCGAGTCGCTCCGCCGGAGCTTCCGGAGGGTCGTCGCGGCCTGGACCGCCGACCGGGAGCTGGCGCCGGACCTCGCGGCGGCGCGGAAGTTCGTGGACGGTGACGCCGTGTCCCGTCTCGTGGCGACGCTCGCGTAGAATTCTCTCCGTGCCTGAAGTCGCATCGGGCTCCCGCGTCGTCCGCGCGGCCCGGGGCACCGGGCTTCGCTGTGCGGGATGGCCCCAGGAAGCCGCGCTGCGGATGCTCGAGAACAACCTCGACCCCGAGGTCGCGGAGAAGCCGGACGAGCTCATCGTCTACGGCGGCACGGGCAAGGCGGCGCGCAACTGGGAGTGCTTCGACGCCATCGTCGCGACGCTGAAGCGCCTGTCCTCGACGGAGACGCTGCTCGTCCAGTCCGGCAAGCCCGTCGGCGTCTTCGAAACGCACGAGGACGCTCCTCGCGTCCTGATCTCCAACGCGATGCTCGTCCCGGCGTGGGCGACGGGGGACGAGTTCCGGCGGCTCGAGGGAATGGGGCTCACGATGTACGGCCAGATGACGGCGGGCTCCTGGATCTACATCGGGACGCAGGGCATCCTCCAGGGGACCTTCGAGACCTTCGCCGCGGCCGCGGACCGGGACTTCGGCGGCGACCTCTCGGGGCGACTCGTCGTCACCGCGGGTCTCGGCGGAATGGGAGGAGCGCAGCCGCTGGCGGCGACCATGAACGGCGCCACCGCTCTGATCGCCGAGGTGGACGGGGACCGGATCGATCGGCGCCTCGCCACGCGTTACCTCGACGTCCGCGAAGACTCGCTCGACCGCGCGATCGACCGCGCTCTCGAGGCGCGGGACCGGCGCGAAGCCACCTCGATCGGCTTACGGGCCAATGCCGTTGACCTTCTCGAGCGGTTGCTCGCCCGCGGAATCGTCCCGGACCTCGTGACGGACCAGACCTCCGCGCACGACGAGCTGGAGGGCTACGTCCCCACGGTGCGCGCGGACGAAGATCCCGCGGTACTCCGGCGGCGCGACCCCCCGGAGTACGTGCGCCGCTCCTACGCAACGATGGCCGCTCACGTCCGCGCGCTGCTGGAGATGAAGCGGCGGGGAGCGGTCGCTTTCGACTACGGCAACAACCTGCGCGGCCAGGCGAAGAAGGCCGGAGTGGCTGACGCGTTCGACATCCCGGGGTTCGTCCCGCTCTACATCCGCCCGCTCTTCTGCGAGGGGAAGGGGCCGTTCCGCTGGGCCGCGCTCTCGGGAGATCCCGCCGACATCCATGAGACCGACCGCGCACTGACGGAGCTCTTCCCGGATAACGCGGCGCTCCACCGCTGGCTCACACTCGCGGCGGAGCGGGTCGCGTTCCAGGGATTGCCGGCCCGGATCTGCTGGCTGGGATACGGCGAGAGGGCGCGCGCGGGTCTCCTCTTCAACGACCTCGTGCGGAGGGGGAAGGTCCGCGCTCCGATCGTCATCGGCCGGGACCACCTGGACGCCGGCTCCGTGGCGTCGCCCAACCGCGAGACCGAGGGGATGCGGGACGGCTCCGATGCAATCGCCGACTGGCCGATCTTGAACGCGCTGATCAACACGGCGTGCGGTGCGACCTGGGTCTCGGTCCACCACGGAGGCGGCGTCGGGATCGGCTACTCGATCCACGCCGGAATGGTCGCCGTTGCGGACGGGACGGACGCCGCCGACCGGCGCCTCCGGCGGGTGCTCACCGCGGACCCCGGAACCGGAGTGATGCGGCACGCGGACGCCGGCTACCCGGAGGCGATCGCGGCCGCCAGGGAGCGCGGAGTGGATCTGCCGTCCCTCCGGTGATCCGCCGCCTCCGCGTCCCGCTGGCGGCGGCTTTGATCGCGGCGCCGCTCCTCCTCTTGCTCGCGGGACGCCTTTCGCTCCCGCGCGCGTCGTCGCCCGGCGCCTCCCCGCCCGCCGCGTTGAAACGCGCGTTCGACGCCGCCGTGGCCGACCTCGGTCGCCGAGCCGCCGACTTCCAGTCGCAGCGCGAAGTCGCCCGCTCCCTCGAGGGCGGCGGAATCGCGGTCAACCGCCTGGGCCTCTTCACCGCCGCGGGTCATGCGCTGGCCGGCGCGCCCGCCGGCTCGGGCCTCGCGCTGACGGACCCCTCCGGCACCGTGCACGCGTGGTGGGGGGACGCCCCCTCGATCAATGGGCTCACGTTTTCGCCGGGGGGCCTCGCGGTCCGCTGGTCGGCCACCCGTTTTGTGGTCGTCGAGCGAAAACCGGTGGGCGCCGCCGGGTTTTCGGGGATGGTCTATTCGTCTCGATCGTTTCCGGTGGACGCGCCCGGCTTCGCCGCATCGCTCGGGCACGGCCGATCGTCCGCGGAATGGCGGCCGGGTGCGAGCGGGGGAGTGCCGCTTCTGACGGACTCGTCGGGCGCGGTGCTCGTGACGGCCCGGCGCGGGCCTTCGCAGTCGACGGATCCGGTCTCGCGCGACGTGGCGTTCGGCGCGATTCTCGTGATCGCCGTGCTCTGCGCGGGGCGGATGAACGATCTCGTCCGCATCGGCACGGCCCTCGTTCTGTGCTTTCTGGCGGTGGAGGCTCGCTTCGCGGGGCTGTCGCTGCTGCCTCCCGCGGTCGTCGCGTCCCTGGCGCTCGGGTGGGCGGTCCTGCCGCTGGCGCTCCCGGCGGCTCCCGCATCTTCCCTGCGCCTTCCGCGCCGGTTCGCGCCGCTCGCGGGATACCTGCTCCTCGCGGCCGCTCTCTTCGCGGCAACCGGCCTGGAGACCCCGGAGCTCGGCGCGGGTCTCGCGAGCTCCCTCCGGTCCCTTCCCCGCGTCGGAGGGCTCGCCGCCCTCGTCGTGACGGCGCTGGCGCTCGCGGCGTCCGGCCGGGATGGGATCCGGCGCGGGAGAACGTGGACCACGGCTGCGTTCGTGTTCACGACCGGCGCGATCGTGGGGAGTCTCGCTGCGCTCTCCGCGAGCGACTGGTACCGCGTCGGGATCTTCGCCGCGTCGGCGATCGCCTTCGAGCTCTGGTCCCGCGCCGTCACGGCGGCCCGCGCGGACCAGGGTTTCGCGGTGCCCCGGCTGCTGGTGGGTGCGGCGCTTCTCGTCGTCCTCGTCGCCGCTCCGCTCCGGGAGCAGGACCGGGTGCGGGACGCGTACCGGACCGCGGCCGCGATCCGCCTTCCCGATCCCGCTCACGCCTCCGCGGGCGCGGTGCTCGCGTCGCACGTCGCGGTGGAGTCGCTCTCGCGGATCGACCTCTCTCGGGAGCTGCCCGCGCCGCTGGAGAGGACGGATCTCTCCGACCTGGCCTACCGGCTGTGGCGCGAGGGAGAGGAGCTTCTTCAGCGTCCTCCCCTGACGACGTATGAGGTCTTCGACTCGGCCGGAGTCTCCCGCAGCCGCTTCTCTCTCATCCCGGAGGCGGTCGCGACGTCTTCCGAGCTGCGTCCGACCGAGGCGCGGATCGAACGCCACCGCGTCGCGATTCTCCGCAGGTCGGCGCCGCTGGCCTACGCCGGATCTCCGTGGGGTCACGTCGATCTCGAGGTCGCGGACTGGCCGAGCTGGGATCCGCTCCCTCCGCGCATCGACGTCTACCGGCGCCTGGTGCTCGGAACGTCCCGCGCCGGCGACGACGAGGGATCGCGACGCCCGAGACCGTTTCTCGCGTCGTATGCGCCGGACGGATCGCCGCGGGAGGAGGGACCGCCGCTCCCCGCCGATGCGATCGAGCAGCTCCGGCACGGCACGGCCGCGGTTCGCGTCGGCCTCCGCTTCCGGGACAGCGAGCTCTTCGGAGAGCTGCGCGCCCTGCCCGAGGGATTCCTGCTCGTGGCTATCCCGGCGCCGGACCTCCTCGGCCGGGCCCTCACGGCGGCCCTGCTCGTGCCCGGGATTCTCGCGCTCTACGTGCTGATGGGGCTCCTCCTGCTCTGGAGGTTCGCCGCGACGCCCGGCGCCGCCCGGCGCGAGATCGTTCCGCGCGGGCTGCGGACGTTTCGCGGGCGGCTCGTGGGCCTCTTCGTCGTGGCGGCGATGATCCCGCTCCTCGCGGTGACCTTCTTCCTGAGGTCCGCGATCGAGACGCGCTCGGTCCGCGAAACGCTGGACCACGCCCGAACCGGTCTCGACACCGCGCGCCGCGTTCTCGACGACTACCTTCCCTCCGCGTCGACGGGTCGTGGGCGCCTCGGCCTGCTGGACGATCCGCTGCTCGGGTGGATCTCGAACGCGGTGGGGTACGACCTGTCGGTCTACGCGCCGGACGGGCGCCTCGTCGCGACCTCGCGGCGCGACCTCTACGACGCGGGCCTCCTTCCCGACCGCGTCCCGGCGTCGATCTACCGCGCCATCGGACTTTCCGGAGCGGAACAGCAGACCGGCTCCCGCATCGCGGGCGGCCGGCGCTTCGAGGAAATCACGACGGCGCTGACCGCGGTTCCCGGCGTGCCCGGTGTCCGCAGCCCGGGCCTGCTGTCGCTCCTCCTTCTTCCGCAGCAGAGGGTCGCGGAGGCCGAGGCCGCGCAGCTGACGGCGGCGGTCTCGGCTTTCAGCCTGCTCGTCTTTCTCTTCTCGGCGGCGGTCGCGGGACGGCTCGCGCTCCGGGTCGCGAGACCGGTCGCCGACCTCGTCGAGGGGACGCGCGCGGTGGCGCGCGGCAACTTCGCTCCCCGCCTCGAAGAACCGCCCGACGAGGAGCTGAAGGAGCTGGTGCGCGCTTTTCTCTCAATGTCCCGGACGCTGAAGGATCAGACCGACGCGCTCTCCCGGGAGAAGGAGCGCCTGGCCACTCTGCTCGCGCACCTGACCGCGGGCGTCGTCGCCTACCGGAGGGATGGTCAGGTGCTTCTCGCGAACCCGGCGGCCGCGGCGCTCTCGGGCGGGAGCGCCGACGGCGAATCGCTCGAGGAGGTGTTCCCGGGAGAGGCGATGGCCGAGCTGCGGGGGCTCCTGACCGGCTTCGCAGAGGCCTCCGTGGCGGCGGAGGTGGAGCCACGATCCGGCGAGAGGTGGCGCGTCGTCACCGTGCCGCTGCCCGTGGGCGGCGAGGGGGTGCGCATGGCCGTCATCGAAGACGTCTCGGAGGTCGTGCGCTCGAATCGCCTGGAGGCGTGGGCCGAAATGGCGCGCATCATTGCCCACGAGATCAAGAACCCGTTGACTCCGATCCGCCTCTCGGTCGAACACCTCCGGGAGGTCTGGCGCCGCAGCGGGGGAGCGACTCCGGAGTTCGAGCGGGTGCTGGAGGAATGCGTCACGAACGTCCTCAAGCAGACGGACGTGCTGAAGCACGCGGCGTCCGAGTTTTCGGACTACGCGCGGCTGCCGCGGCCCGAGATCGGAGCGACCGACGTCGCGCGAATCATGCGGGACTCGGCTGCCGCGTTTTCGGGAGCGCCCGGGGTCCGCTGGTCGGTACGGTCCGATCCGGACGTGCTGGCGGAGGCGGACCCGCGCCTGCTCGCCCGCGTGCTCTCCAACCTGATCGGCAACGCGGTGGAGGCCCTCTCCGGCGCAGAGGGTGAGATCACGCTCTCCGTCCGGAAGACCGGCGGCAAGATCGTCGTGACGGTCGAGGACACCGGCCCGGGCGTGCCCGCCCGGATTCTGCCTCGCCTCTTCGATCCGTACTTTTCGGTGAAGAGCGGCGGAACCGGGTTGGGGCTCGCGATCGCGAAGAAGATCGTGGAGGAGCACGGCGGCGAGATCACCGCGGAGAATCGGCCGGGAGGCGGCTTCCGCGTCCGCTTCGATCTCCCGGAGGCCGCGGCGGAACGCGAGGCTCCGGTGGTGACCGGATGAGCCGCTTCCCGTGGAAGGCCGCCGGACACCTGGCCCTCGCGGGCCTGCTGGCGGCGAGTGTCGCGTGCTCGCGCCGCTCCGCCGGGCCGAAGGCTCCCGAACCGTTGCGGGGAAACGCCGTGTGGTTCGCGGACGGCGTCGCGGGCGACGATGCGGCGCTGGAGGTATCTCTCCTCGGGTTCCGGTGCGCGGCCGTCTTTCTTCCGGTGCGTCGGATCGGCGGGAGCGGCGACGCGTGGACCGGAAGCGACGCTCCGGCCCCGCCGCAGCCCTTCGCGCGCATCCCGGTCGTCCTGGTCGTGAGTTCCGACGCGGACCCGCTCGCCGGACGTTCCGAGGGGGAGCAGAAGAAGTTCGGTGCGTTCCTCGCCAGCGAGATCGCCGCGGCGCTGTCCCGGGGGTCCGCCTTCGGGCCCGTCCGCGGCGTCCACCTGGACTTCCCATTTTCGGCGCAGACGACAGAGGCCCACGCCGCCGCTCTCCGGGAAGCGCGCTCTCTCCGGCCGCGCGGCAATCCCGAGACGCCTCTCACCTGGTCCCTGCGCCGGCCCCTGCCCGCCGATGAGAAGGAACGCAAAGCCGTCCGGGAGCTCGTCTCCCGAACCGACGGCCTCGTCGCCTTCGTGTTCGGAGGCGACGACGCCGCCGACCCGGCGATGACCGACTCTCTCGGCAAGCTCTGGTGGGCGGGTTATTCGGCGGTAGGAAGTGGCGTCGTCCGCACCGCCGCGGGAGAGGCGGCGGGTCAGGTTGACGAGGGCGCCCTCGCGCCGCTCGCGAACGATCCGCGCATGGACCTTCTTTTCGAGGTCCCCTGGAACTCCGGAAGAGGTCCGGAGTTTTCCCTGCGGGCGCGACACGCGGTCCAGGCCCCGGGAGTCTCGGTCGCCGCCGGAGACTCTGTGGCGTTCGTGCTGCCGTCTCTCGCCGATTTCGTCGCCCGCCTTCCGGAGGACCGGGCCCGCCGGCGCTTCCACCGCGGCACCCTGGTCGTCCTTCGCGGGCACTCCGACGCCCACCGGATCCTTCCGACCGCGGCGCTCGGAGACGTCCTTGCAGGTCGGCCGACCGTCCCGGCGCTCCGGCTGTGGGCCGAGCCCGCCGCTGGAGGACTCCTTCGGCTCCAGGCAGAGAACACGGCGCCGCACGGGTCCGCCGTGTCGCGCGTCCAGAACTGGGTCGAGGTGGACCTCTCGCCGGCGCGGGTCGGAGACGTGGAAACGGGGGGGTTCGAGCGCTGGGAGGCCTACGACACGACCGGACGTTCCGTCTCGCCGGGCCGCGCGAGCCGGGTACGTCTTTTCGAAACGTTCGTCGCTCCGCTCGAGACCTTCGAGCCCGCTCGCCTGCGCGTTCGCGGGAGACTGCCGTCGCCGTGCTGCCGGATGCGTATCCACCTCGCACCCGCGACCGGGGGCGAAGTCTCGACGGACTGGGCCTTACCGGGGGAGCAACCCTGAGGCTCAGGACTTCGGAATCAGGCGACGACGGTCGCGAATCACGGAGACGACCCTGGCAACCGGGCCCGACGCCGCGAAGAGAAGCGCGAGGCCGAGAAGCGTCAACGCGGGGCGGTAGGCGACCACCGCGAAGACGAGTGCGATCACCGGCAGGATCCAGGCCTTGCGCTGGCGCCGGAGGTCGAGGTCCTTGAAGGATCGGTACTTCAGGGTCGAGATCATCAGGTAGGACAGGATGACCGTCAGCACCAGCAGTCCCGCCATCCAGAACGGGGATTGGAGACGCTCCGGAGTCGCGAGCACGAGCGTCGCGATCGTGCCGGCGGCAGCCGGGATCGGCAGGCCGATGAAGTACTTCTTGTCCGTCACCTTCGTCTGGATGTTGAAGCGGGCGAGCCGCATCGAGCCGCAGACCACGAAGATGAAGGAGGCCATCCACCCGAGCCGGTGGAAGTCCGCGAGACCCCAGGAGTAGGCGAGCACCGCCGGCGCGACTCCGAAAGAGACGAGATCCGCGAGCGAGTCGTACTCCTCTCCGAACCGGGACGCCGAGTTGGTGAGCCGCGCGATCCGCCCGTCGAGCATGTCGAGGATCGCGGCGGCGATGATGAGGATCGCGGCCGTTTCGAAAGTTCCGCGGATCGAGCACCACACAGACAGGTATCCGCAGAAGAGGTTTCCCACCGTGAAGAGCGTGGGCAGGATGAAGAGCCCTCGCGAGAGCCGGTTGCGCGCGCGGGTCCGGAGCCGCTGGCGCGGTGCTTCCACGCCTGGCCCCGGCGGGAAAGTCGGCGGCGGAAACAGGACCGGGTCGTCGTCGGCCGCGTGTTTCTCCCGCCGTCCGTCTTCCGTCTCCCGCCTCATGGCTTCGGCCTCACGCCTTCCACCGCGCCACGGCCGTCCGACCCGCCCTGACCTTGTCCCCCTTGGCGACGAGGACTTCCGCGTCGTCCGGCAGGAACAGGTCGACCCGGGAGCCCAGCCGGATCATTCCGATGCGCTGACCTCGCCACAGTCGTTCGCCGACGCGGGGATAGAACACGATTCGGCGCGCGAGAGCACCCGCGATCTGCTTGAAGGTCACGGTCCCGCGCTCCGACGCGAGCGTGATCCGGTTCTGCTCGTTCTCGGTGGACGCCTTCTCGCGGAACGCCGCGGACAGCCGGCCCGTCGAATACTGATAGTCCGCAATGTCCCCCGACACCGGAGCGCGGTTGACGTGGCAGTTGAAGACGGACATGAAGATCGTCAGGCGGCGGGACGAGCCGGGGGGAGCCTCGGGAGCGGGTGCGACGGAGAGCACCGTCCCGTCGGCGGGGGACACGATCGACTCTTCGCCCCCTTCCGGAACGCGCTCGGGGTCGCGGAAGAACGAGAGAAGGAAGAGGGCGATCGCGAGCAGGAAGAGTGCCCAGATCGGGTGGCCCAGGGCGGCGGCAATGGCCGCTGCCACCGCGGGAGGGAGAATGAAGACCCATCCCTCGCGGGCAACCGGAATCCTCAGTGGGCGACCCCCTCGCGAAACGTCCGGGCGATTTCTTCCATCTTGTCTTTGATGAGGAGCTTCTCCTTCTTGAGGCGTTTCTCTTCGATCTCCTCGTCTTCGGAGAGTCTCGACTTCGCGGCGAGGACCTGCAGCCGCTCCTCGTGGTTGCGGTGTTCGTCGTGAAGCCGACGGTATTCCGGATCCTGGTCTGGCATGGCCTCCGAGTGTTCGCTCTGCATCCGATCAGACCTCCTTACTTTGTAGGTGGGAATGTGGGGGGAGGGACCGAACCACGGCGGCAGTCTATCGGCGGCGGGGCGCGGTTTCAACCTTTGAGCGGCAGCAACAGCGCGAAGGCGTCCTCGCCGTCCTGGTAGTACGCCTTACGTCGGAATGCCTCCCGGAACCCGTAGGAGCGGTAGAACTCGCGTGCCGGAGCGTTGGAGACCCGAACTTCGAGCGTGATCGAGTCCGCCGCGATCGACCGCGCCCGGCTGATCGCGTCTTCCAGCAGCAGGCGCCCGAAGCCGCGGTGGCGGACGCGCGGGTCGGTCGCGATCTTGTTGACGTGGAACTCTTCGTAGAGCGACACGGCGAAGAGGTATCCCGCGATCCTCGGAACCGATTCCGGACCTCCGGCGAGCACGCGCGCGAACCGGTACGGCTCGGAGAGCTCGGTCTCGAAGAATTCGCGCTTCCACGGGATCCGGAAGGACTCGTGCTCGATCCTCGCGATGTCGTCGAGGTCGGCCGGCGCCGCCTGGCGGATCGCGTAGAGCGAGGGCTCGGGCTTACGGAGCGCCATGCTTTTCCTCGGCGGCGCTGGGCCGCGAGTAGATCCCCTCCAGCGAGGCCGCGACGTCGCCCGGCGCGCGCGCCACCGCGAAGGCGAGCCCCCGGGAGGGCGAGATCTCCGTGCGGAACGACTCCGCACCGAGAAGGTCCCGGGGGAGCGTCACGGTGGGGACGTCGGCAACGCGGCGGAGGGCGTCGGCGATCGGGAGCCTTTCCGGCGCCCCCTCGATCCGCGCCCGGACCTCTTCGAGCGAGTACAGCGCCAGTACGACGTCGCCGCGGCCCGCGTCCAGAGCGGCCGCCACCCGGGAGGAGCCGCCGCCGCGCGCGGTCTCGGCGAGCGCCTCGAGCGTCGAGACCGCCTCGACCGGCACGCCCGCGGCGCGGCCCAGGGCCCACGCGGTCGCGAGGCCAATGCGGAGCCCCGTGAACGAGCCGGGGCCCGAGCAGACCGCGATGCGATCGACACGCGACAACGTCGTGGAGGCCGCCGCCAGGCATCGCGAGATGGCCGGAAGGAGCTCCTCCGAGGCGCGCCGATCCTGGGAAAGGGTTTCTTCCCAGACTTCCTCTCGGAGAAGCAGACTCACCGAGGGGAAGGGGCTTGCGGTGTCCAGCGCGAGGATTTGCATCCGGACTCAGTCGGCGAAGTTATGCTAGCACCCCGGTGAGCTCGCCCCCTTCGCGCGTCACACCGATGCTGCGGCAGTACTTCGAGATGAAGAGCCGCGTGCCGGACGCAATCCTGTTCTACCGGATGGGCGATTTCTACGAAATGTTCTTCGACGACGCGCGCGAGGCGGCGCCTCTGCTCGGCATCGCCTTGACCGCCCGGAATCGCGACTCCGACATCGAGGCGCCGATGTGCGGGGTGCCGTGGCACAGCGCCGACGCGCACATCGCGCGACTCGTCGCGGCGGGGCGCAAGGTCGCCGTCTGCGACCAGGTCGAAGACCCGCGCGCGGCGAAAGGACTCGTCCGGCGGGACATCACGCGGATCGTGACCCCCGGAACCGTCGTGGATCCGCAGGGGCTCCACCCCGACGCACCCTGCTATCTGGCCGCCTTGCAGCCGGCCGAGCCGGCCTGGGGCATCGCCCTTCTCGACCTCTCGACCGGCCGGTTCCACGCCGGCCTCCTCGCTCCCGGCCGCCTTCCCGAGGCGTTCTCCCTCTTCCGGCCCCGGGAGGTCCTTCTCCCGGAAGGCTCCGAGCTGCCTTTCGAGGCCGGCCTCTCGGTCACGCACCGGTCCGAGGTTTGGTTCGACCGGGCCCGGACCGAGGGCCGCCTCGATGGTTCGGCCGTCGACGCGATGGACGCCGTCGCCCGCACCGCCGCGGCCGCGGCCCGCGCCTACGCGGGGGAGTTCCGGCCGCGCGGCCTCCCGCACGTGCTCGCGCCGGAACTCCTGAGGTTCGACGAGCGCATGCGCCTGGACGCGTCGGCGGTCGCCACCCTCGAGCTCTTCGAGTCTTCGGACGCCGACTCGCGCCGCAGCCTCTGCTCACTCCTGGATCGGACGCGGACTCCGATGGGAGCGCGCGCCCTGAAGGAGACGATCTCGCGCCCGTCGCTCGACCCGGTCGATCTCGAGGACCGCTGGGACGCGGTGGAAGAGCTGATCGAGAAACCGGAGGCGCGGGAGTCGTTGCGCGGCGAGCTCGACGGGGTCGGGGACCTCGAGCGGCTCTTCGGAAGGATCTCGGTCGGCACCGCAGGCCCGCGGGACGTGGCCGCGTTCGGCGGGGGACTCTCGCGGATCCCGGGCCTCGTCCGGGCCGGCGCTCCGCTCTCGTCTCCGCGCATCCGGCGCTCGATCGACGGCCTCCCGGACGTGGCCGACCTGGTCGACCGGATTGAGGGCGCCCTCGCCCCGGATCCCCCGGTGCTCGCGTCCGCCGCCGGCGTGATCCGCTCTGGCGCCGACGCGGAGCTCGACTCTCTCCGCGAGCTGCGGCGCGGCGCGCAGGGGGCGCTTCTCGCGATCGAGGCGGAGGAGAGGCGGCGCTCCGGGATCTCGACCCTCAAGATTCGATTCAACCGGGTCTTCGGCTACTCGCTGGAGGTCGGAGCCGCGCACCGCGACCGCGTGCCCGCGGACTGGATCCGCCGCCAGTCCCTCGCGAACGCCGAACGCTTCGCGACGCCCGCGCTGAAGGAACTGGAAGAAAAGATTCTCGGCGCCGAGGAGCGGATCGGCGAGATCGAGTCACGCCTCTACGGCGAGTTGCTCGCGGTTCTCGCCAGGAGCGCCGACCGCGTGGCGCGGGCGTCCGCAGCCGTCGCCGGTCTCGACCTCGTCGCGTCGTTCGCGGACGTCGCCCACGGCGGCCGCTGGGTCCGCCCGAAGCTGTCGGCGACGCCCCGGATCTGCATCGTCGACGGACGGCATCCCTTAGTCGAGCACCACCGGCGCGAGGAAGCCTTCGTGCCGAACGACTGCGACCTGTCGCCCGGAAAGCGAATCGTGGTCCTCACGGGTCCGAACATGGGGGGAAAGTCGACCTACCTCCGGCAGATCGGCACGATCGTCCTGCTCGCGCAGGCAGGCTCGTTCGTTCCCGCGTCCCGCATGGACTTCTCCCCGGTGGACCGGATCTTCACCCGCGTCGGCGCCGCCGACCACCTGTCGCGCGGGGAATCAACGTTCATGGTCGAGATGCTCGAGGCCGCGGCGATCGTCCGCGACGCCACGCCCGCGAGCCTGATCCTTCTGGACGAAGTGGGGCGCGGTACGTCCACCTTCGACGGGCTCTCGATCGCGTGGGCTCTCGTCGAGCACCTCCACGACACGCCGGAGAAGAGCGGGTTCGTCCTTTTCGCCACGCACTACCACGAGCTCACCGAGATCGCGCTCGTCAAGCCCGCCGTCTCCAACGCGACGATGGCGGTCAAAGAGGTGGGGGGCCGCGTCGTGTTCCTGAAGAAGGTGGTGCCCGGGGCCGCGGACCGCAGCTACGGGATCCAGGTCGCCGAGCTCGCGGGCCTCCCCGCGTCGGTCCTCGACCGGGCGCGCGAAGTTCTCTCCAACCTCGAGAAGCAGGAGCTCGACGTCCAGGGGGCGCCGGTCATCGCCCGCCGCGCCGGGGAGAGCGCGGGAGAGGGCCAGCTGCTACTCTTCAGCGGCTCGGAGGAGCTCGTGCTCGAGAAGCTTCGCGGAGCGGACCTCGATCGGCTCACTCCCATCGCGGCGCTCGGTCTCCTCTCCCTCCTGCAGGAACGCCTGAAGAAGTGAACCCGCCACCCGGCCGCCTCTTCGGAGTCGGTCTCGCGGGGCCGGTGCTCGACCCGAGCGAGCGCGCGATCCTGGAGCGGCTTCCGCCGCGAGCGGTGATTCTGTTCGGTCGAAACATCGAGACGGAACGACAGCTCGCGGACCTGTGCGGCGAGATCCGGAGTCTCCCCGGCGCGCCATTCCTCTGCCTCGACCAGGAGGGCGGCCCGGTCGACCGGCTCCGGGGGATCGTCGGACCATTCCTCTCGTTTTACGACGCCGGCCGGGCCGGGCTTTCCCGGCGCGCGGGCGAAGTCGCGGGAGACGCCTGCGCCCATTTCGGATTCGACGTGGACCTCGCTCCGGTCGTGGACCGGCGCGTCGCCGGCGCGGGCGAGGCCGTGCTCGGCAGCCGGGCCGTCGCCGAAGACCCCGGACGCGTCACCGTGGAGGCGCGCGAATTCCTGGAGGGACTCCACTCCCGCGGCGTCGGAGGATGCCTCAAGCACTTTCCGGGACTGGGCCGGGCGCTTTTCGACACGCACCTCAAACTGCCGACGGTGCCGGACGACGAGGGCGAGCGCGAGAAGGACCTCGAACCGTTCCGCGCGCTGCACGAGCTCGCCGGCGCCGTCATGGTGTCGCACGCCGCGTCCGACCGGAATCCCGGCCCGGCTTCGCTCAGCGCGGAGGTCGCGACGGGCCTCCTGCGCGAGGGCGTCGGCTTCCGCGGCGTCACGTTCTCCGACGACCTGGAGATGGGAGCGCTCGGGGAGTTCGGCGGACTTCCCGAGCGGTCCGCGGCCGCCCTTCGCGCCGGGTGCGACCTCGTCTTCGTGTGCTCCCGCCTGGAGGAATATCCCGACTGCGTCGCCCGCGTGGAGGCCGACGTCCCCGAAGAACGTCTCGCGGAGGCCGACCGTCGGATCGCGGGCTACGCCGAAAGGCTCGCGACGCTTTCGGCCGCGGCGCCGCCCGCGCGTTCACTCGACACGATTGCGGCGGACGTCGCGGCCCTTAAGCAAGCCGCGGGGACAGCCTGAGAAAGTTGCGGGGACAGGTCCCACGGACCTGCACCCGCAGCAGCCAGAGCCCTGCACCCGCCTCCTTATGAGAAATGCTGAGTAGGGTTAGAACGGCACGTCGTCGTCGTACGCCGCGACGGGCTCGGCGGCTTCGCTCTCCTCGCGGGCCGGCGCCGGGCGCGCGGCGTCCGAGCGCGGCGGCGGCGACAGCATCACGACGTTGTTCGCCTTGATCTCCGTCTTGTAGCGCTTCTGACCGTTCTGGTCCTCCCAGCTGCGCGTCTGAAGGCTGCCTTCGACGTAAACCATCTTTCCCTTGTGCAGGTACTCGCCGCAGATCTGCGCGAGCTTTTCCCACGCGACGACGTCGTGCCACTCGGTCCGCTCCTGCTTGGCGCCGGAAGCGTCCTTCCACGTCGTGGACGTGGCGACCGAGAAACGCGCGAGCGAAGTCCCCTGCGGCGTGGTCCGGATCTCGGGGTCTCTCCCCAGATTGCCGATCAGAATCACCTTATTGACGCTGGCCATGTGTTTCTTTCTCCTTTCAAGTGCTCCGAACAATATCGCGCTCGCCCCGGACAGATGACGTCCGACGCGAAAAGCTGTCCGCTCAGAACCGAGAACTTACAATGCCGTCAGGCCATGACGGTCCTGCCAGCTTGAGTGAACCGGTGCCGACGGCGGATGAAGCCCGCGGGAGCCTCGTCCGTTCGGCATCGGTCATCACGCTGCTCACGCTCGCCTCCCGCCTGACCGGGTACGCACGGGACCGGACGATCGCCGCCGTATTCGGCGCGGGCGCCGCGAGCGACGTCTTCTACACGGCGTTCCGGATCCCGAACCTCCTCCGTCAGCTGGTCGCGGAGGGCGCCCTGCCGGGTGTCTTCATCCCGGCCTATGCCGAAAAACGGAAGCACGGCTCGGCCGAGGAGGCCCGCGTCTTCGCGGCCCGGATTCTCTCGGCGCTGACGGTCGTGGTCTCGGCCATCACCGTCGCGGGGATCCTCTTCGCCCCGGCGATCGTCCGCCTCCTCGCGAAGGGCTTCGCCTCGACGCCCGGAAAGATCCCGCTCACCGTTCTTCTCACGCGGCTGATGTTCCCGTACCTGTGCTTCATCTCGATCGCCGCCCTGCTCCAGGCGATCCTGAACGCCCGCGGGAAGTTCGCCGTGTCGGCCATGTCGCCGATCCTCCTCAACATCTCTATTGTCGCGGGCGCGGTCCTGCTGGCGCCGCGGTTCCCCGAGCCCACGGTGGCGCTGGCGGTGGGCGTTCTCATCGGCGGAATTCTCCAGATGGTCGTCCAGATACCGGCGGTGCGGTCGCTCGGGGCCCTCGGGCGTTGGGACCTCCGTCTCACGGATCCGGCGGTCCGCGGGGTGTTCGTGCTGCTCGTGCCGCGGCTCTTCGGATTCGGCATCTACGCGATCACCATCGCGCTCTCGACCCGGTTCGCGTCGGTTTTCGGCGACGGCGCCGTCTCCTATCTGACGTTCGGAAACCGTGTGATCGAGCTCGTCCGGGGCGGCTTCGTGATCTCGGTCTCCACCGCGATCCTTCCGCTCCTCGCCCAGCAGGCGCTGGAGGCGGATCCCCGCACCTTCAAGGACACGCTCCGCTTCGGGCTGCGGCTCGTCGCCTTCGTCACCGTCCCGTGGGCCGTCGGTCTCGCGGTTCTGCGGGAGACCGTCATCGCCGCGCTCTTCCAGGGGGGCCGCTTCGGTTCCGCCGCCACCGCGGCGACCGCCGAGGCGCTCGCGTACTACGCGATCGGCCTCTTCTTCATTTCCTCCAGCAGCCTTCTCGTCTTTGCCCACTATGCCCGGAAGGACACCCGGACGCCGGTTCTGTGCGCGGCCGTGAACCTCGTGATCTTCGTCGCGGTGTCGCTCGCTCTCCGCCCGTGGGGAGTCGCGTCCGTCGCCTTCGCCACCTCGTGCGGCGCGGTCGCCAACTTCGTCCTGCTGCTCGCGTTCCTGCGCCGCCGCGAGGGACACCTCGGCCTGAAGGAGCTCGCAAATACGGTCTGGAAGGTCCTGGCCGCGTCAGCGGTGATGGCCGTGATCGCGGGCCGCGGAGCCGCGTGGCTCATGGCCGCGCACCCGCCGCAGACCGCCGGAGACCGGCTGCTGTTTCTCGCGGTCGCGACGTTCGCGGGCATGGTCGTGTACCTGGGCACGGCCCTCCTGCTCCGCGCGACCGAGCCGCGCGAGTTCGTGCGGCTTCTCAAGAGGCGCCGGGCCCCTCGCGTCCCGGGCGAGAACCCGTGAGGCTGGTGATCCAGCGGGTCAGCGAAGCGGAGGTCCGCGTCGACGGCGAAAGCGTCGGCCGGATCGGCCGGGGTTTCCTCGTGCTCATCGGCGCCGAGAAGGGCGACGGACCCGCGACGTCGGAGGAGGCCGCGCGCCGGGTGGCGGGCCTGCGGGTCTTCAACGACGCGGACGGGAAGATGAACCTCGACCTCGCCGCCGTCGGCGGAAGCGTTCTCGCGGTGTCGCAGTTCACGCTGGGCGCGGACCTCTCCCGCGGCCGGCGGCCCGGCTTCGAGCGAGCGCTCGGCGGCGAGGAGGCGCGCCCCCTCTACGAACGCTTCGTGGCTTCGCTTGCGAAAAGCGGCGTGCCAGTTTCGACCGGCCGCTTCGGCGCGATGATGCAGGTGTCGCTCGTCAACGACGGGCCGGCGACATTCGTGCTCGACGTCAGACCACGCGGATCGGAACCAGGGTGAAGCAGAGCAGGAAGACCGCGAGGCACAGGAGCGCGATCATCTGGTGGCCGAACGGCAGCGGTTCGTCGTCGTTGGCAACCGGGGGGTGGGCGACTCCGAGGAAGATCGCGGTGAAGAAGGAAAAGAACGCCCAGATTGGTCCCTGCGCGGCCGAAAGGGCTGCGAGGAGCAGCACGGCGTAGGACGCGATGGGCTGCCGGCGGCCGAGCGCCGAGCGGATGACGTGCCCGCCGTCGAGCTGGCCGATCGGCAGAAGGTTCAGGGCCGTGATGAGCAGGCCGAACCACGCCGCCATGAATGCGGGATGCTCCTGGACGCCGGAGCTCGTGTAGCGGCCCGCGCCCGTCAGGTCCTGCGCGAAACGGACGATGATCGGGTATTCGAAGAGGACCGAGCCCGGCGTGACCATCGAGCTCACCGGTTTCGCCCGCGTGACACCGTAGAGCAGGAACGGCAGCGCCGTGACAAAGCCGGCCAGCGGTCCGGCCGCGCCGATCTCGAGGAGAGCCCGCTTGTCCCGGATCGGCTCCTTGATCCGGATGAGCGCGCCGAACGTTCCAATCAGGCTCGGGATCGGCGCCGGCAGAAAGTAGGGGAGCGTGGCCGCGACCCCGTGCCGGCGGCAGACGAAATAGTGGCCGAGCTCGTGGACTCCGAGAATCAGGAGGAGCGGGACGGAGAACTCCAGGCCGTCGGCGAAGTGACCACCGCGCAACGGACCGCCCCCTCTCGAGAAGACCGCGCCTCCGTAGATCGTCGTCGTGACGAGGGTCAGCGCGAGAAGCAGCAGGTGGAAGAGCGGATGCTCCGGAACTTTCCACCGCCGGCGCGGCGGCTCTTCCCACTTCGGAGGCGAGTCGAACGGCGGGGAGGGGACTTGGGGCGGCGGCTCCACGACTGCGAAGTTACAGGACTTCCGCGGTCAGGCTCCGGTCCCGGACACCCGATGCCGGACACGTGACACCTGCCTAGGGCAGATCCCGGAGATCCTTCCCCGGCTTGAACCGGATCGTGTTTCCCGGTGGGATCGTGACTTCGACGCCGGTCTTCGGATTGCGGCCGATTCCCCTCTTGCGCCGCTTGACCTGGAAGACTCCAAAGCCTCGAAGCTCGATGCGATCGCCGGCGCCGAGGGCAGAGCGCATCGACTCGATGACGGTCTCGACCGCAGTTGCCGCCTTCGCGCGAGGGATCTTCGCGAGGTCGACGACGAGGTCGACGATGTCCGCTTTGATCATTTCCCCTCCGGTATGTCCCCGCATTATATCTCTGAGACCACGCGACTTGGGGCTTCGTCCGCCGATTTCGGCTTTTCGCTTCTCATTCCCGGCCGCGTGCTACATTCGGCGCGGGCATGAAGATCGATCGCTCCGGGTTTGGGTTGTCATGAAAACTCGTCTGGCCGCCGCGGGACTCGTCGTTGCCCTCGCGGCCGGTCTGCTTCTCGGCGCCGACGTTCGGGACACCCGCAAGGCATTCCTCCGCGCCCGCACCGCCATCAGCGAGGGGCGGTATCGGGAGGCGCTCGAGCTCTACCGGAAAGTCATCGAGCTCCTCCCGGAAGACGCAGTCGTCCGCTTCGAGTACGCACAGCTGCTCCGCGACCTGAACGTCGGCGACGAGGCCATGAAGCAGGCGCGGGAGGTCGTGCGGATCGACCCGAAGTTCGTGGAGGGCCGGCGGCTCCTCGGAGCCCTCGAGTTCGCGGCCTCCGAGAGAGAACCCGCGCGGCTCGACGCCGCGATCGAACAGCTCGAGGCGGCGAGGAAGCTGACACCCGGCGACCCGTCCATCGCGGGTCCGCTCGCGAGAGCTCTCCTCGCCCGAGGACGGGCGGCGGAGGCTTCGCGCGTCCTGGACGAAGCGGGCGAACCGTCGCAGCCGGCGCTCGCGCGCCTGGCAGCGGAGGCCAAGGCGAAGAGCGGCCGGATGAAGGACGCCGAGGCAATCTACAAGGCCCTCCTCGAGGAAAACCCGGAGGACCGTGAGAGCGCGGCCGCGCTGATCGACCTCTACGAGAACGACGACCGCCTCGACCAGGCGCTCGAGCTTCTGGCACGCCTCGAAAAGAGCGATTCCGAGAACTCCGCCATCCCGGAACGGATCACGCTCGACCTCGCCCGCGCCGGCCGATTCGCGGAGGCAGAGAAACGCGCCCGCGACCTCGCGGCCAAGCGCCCCGAGAACCGGGCGATTCGCCGGCTTCTCGCGCAGGTGCTCTTCGAAAAGGGCAGCTCACCGGAAGGGGAGAAGATCCTGCGCGGCCTGATCGGCGAGGACCCCGACGACGACGCGACGCGCCGGTCCCTCGTTTCGGAGCTCCTCCGGGAGCGGCGGTTCAACGACGCCCGGACGATTCTGGAAGAGGGGATCAAGCGCACGGGCGAGGATCCGCGAAAGGGCCCGTCGCGGGAAGCCCAGACCGTCGAGCTCGGTTACCTGGCGGTCCTCCAGAAAGATTACGCGCGGGCCCAGGCGCTCCTGACGCCGGTGGCGGTCAAGGGGAGCGTCGTGAACTCGCGGGCGGTGCGGATCTCGGCGATTGCCCTGCGGGAGAAGGAGGACTTCGCCGCCGGCGTGGCTCTTGCCCGGGCCGCCGCGGCCGCGCAGCCCGACGAAACCGAGTGGGTCGCGCTCCTCGCGGAGTTCCAGTACCGGTCGGGCGACCGCGCGAAGGCCGCGGAGACGCTCGCGAAGCTCGCGAAGTCGTCGGAGCTCGAAGAGGTGCTCGCCGCGGCCGACGTCTCGGCGCGCGTCAAGGACTTCGCGGGGGCGGCCAAGGTCGCGCGCGACGCTTCGGTGCGTTTTCCGGAGAGCTCCGAGGCCCTGTTCCGCCTGGGCTCGAGCCTGGAGCGGAGCGGCTCGTCGGGCGAAGCCGAGAAGATCTTCCAGAAGCTCCTGGAACGGCGGCCCAACGACTCGGCCACACAGAACTACCTCGGTTACATGTGGGCGGACAAGGGCATCCGCCTGGAGGAAGCGCGGGATCTCCTCGAGAAGGCGGTCGCTCGCGAGCCCCGGAACGGCGCATACCTGGACTCGCTCGGCTGGGTTTACTTCCGCCTCGGCCGTCTCGAGAAGGCTGATAGCTACCTCTCCGCCGCGCGCCAGCAGGATCCGGACGACCCGACGATCGAGGAGCACCTGGGGGACCTGTCCGAGCGGCAGGGTGACGTCCGGAAGGCTGCGGCGCACTGGGAGCGGGCCCTGGAGCTCAAGCACGAAGAGCCGGAGAGGGTGCGCCAGAAGCTCGCCCGCCTCGCGCGCAAGAACTAGTTCTTGGACCAGCGGCGCCGGCTTCTCCTTTTCCTTTCGACGCTCGTCTCTCTCACCTGGTCCTGCACCAGCCGACCCCCGGCCTTCCGCCCGGCCGGCGCGGAGGACGCGCGGCGGGCCCTCGACGCGTGGCAGAACGCCCTCGTCCGGGCCGACTCGCTGCCGCCGATGCGGCTCCTCTACGACGCCCGCCTCTCCGAGGGGCTCGTCAAGTTTCCCGGCACCCTCGCGGTCACCGCGCAGTCGGACCGCCTGGAGGCGACCTTGACCGGGCCCTTCGGGACTCCGCTCGCGCGCTACGAGTCCGGGGTCCTGGAAGGGAAGGGGCTGCGTCCCATCCCGCTCGACGCCGAGGAGCTGCGCGCGGTCCTCGCGGGAGTCTGGCGCGCGACCCCGGAGATCGCGGGCGCTCGGGGTGACCAGGTATTGATGCGGTTCCCGGGCGCGCGGCCGGTCGAGGCCGTCCTCGACGTGCCGCAGGAGCGGCTCGCGAGCATCCACATCTCCCGGCCCGAAGCGGACCTCGTCGCGACCTACGAGGGGGCGCGGGACCCGTGGCCCGAAAAGATCCTGCTGGAAGACCGCCGGTCGAAGCGGCGCGTGCAGCTCACTCTCGTCGCGAAGGAGCCTGCGGACTCCGCTCCCGCCTCGCCGTGAAGCTTCGCGCCGACGCCCCGGCAAAAATCAACCGGGAGCTCTCGGTCGGCGCGCCCCGCTCCGACGGGTTTCACGAGATCCGATCGCGAATCGTCGCGATCGACCTGGCCGACTCGATCGAGGTCGAGGACGGCACGGACTCCCTCCGGCTGTCCTCCACCGGATTGCCGGTTCCAACGGACGACTCCAACCTGGTCGTCCGCGCCGCCCGGGCCCTGGCGAAACGACTGGGGCGGCCCACCGCAAATGCCGCCATCCGTCTGGAAAAGAAAATCCCGGTCGGCGCGGGCCTCGGCGGGGGAAGCTCGGACGCCGCGCGGACCCTCGCCCTCCTCTCGCAGTTGTGGGAGTCGGACCTTTCGTCGGAGGAGCTGCACAGCCTCGCCGCCTCGATCGGGAGCGACGTGCCCTTCTTCCTGGTCGGCGGGGAGGCCGAAGTGAGCGGCCGCGGAGAGGTCGTGAGCCCGCGACCCGATTCGCGGATCGAGGACCTTCTCCTCCTGATTCCGGCTTTTTCGATCTCGACCGCGGAGGTCTACGCGCGTCACCGCCTCCGGGCGCGCGGAGACTTTCCCGCGAAAATTCCCGCCCTGGAGAGCGATTCCTCCGGAAAGTACTTCGGGCCCAATGATCTGGCATTGGCCGTGCTAGAGACCAACTCTGAGATGGGTGTATTACTCGAATTCGCGCGCTCCCAGGCGGCCGAAAGCACGATCACGGGCTCGGGTTCCGCGATCGTGCTCCGCGGCGCTGCGCCGGATGCCGGGGAACGCCTCTCTTCCAAGTTTCCAGAGGCTCGAGTCATTCAATGTCGGACCTTGCACCGCGAAGAGTACCGACTCCGTACCGAATCTTCGGGAGGTTCTCAATGGAGATCACTCAAGTAAAGGTCTTTCCCGTTGAAGAAGAGCGGCTGAAAGCTTACGTTTCGATCGTCCTCGACGACTGTTTCCTGGTTTCGGATCTCAAGGTGATTCAAGGCCCGAACGGCGTCTTTGTCTCCATGCCTTCGAAGCGGAAAAAGAACGGGGAGTTCAAGGACATCGCCCACCCGCTGAACCGGGAGACCCGGGAGCGCATGGAGCGGAGGATCCTGTCGGAGTACGAAAAGATACGGACCGAGCCAGTGGCCGTCCCGGGCGAGGACGTCGTCGAAGAGGAGCCCATGGCTCGGGAGGCCCTGCAGTAGAGCCAGCCCGTCGGGCGACGCTACAATCGTGTGGCGATTGGGGCGTCGCCAAATTGGTAAGGCACCGGCCTTTGGAGCCGGCATCTGGAGGTTCGAGTCCTCCCGCCCCAGCCACGTCGGTTTCGCTTGCGACGGACCTGGCTTCGCCAACGGCGGTCGGCTCGGCAAGCCAGCCTCGACCGACCGCCTGGTCCGCCGCTTCGCTCAACCTCCCGCGGCGCGCGCCTCCTCCCTCGATTACCTCGGGAGACTTCGCGCGCCGCGAGCTCAATCACCATCTACCGCTGACGACTACCGCGCGGGCGACAGCCCGCATAGAATCCCCCGCGCTTGACCCCGAACTTTTCCTACGGTGATCTGAAGATCTTCTCGGGACGCGCACACCCCGCGCTCGCCCGCGAAATCTGCGACTACCTGGGTCTCACCCTGGGTGAGGTCACGCTCTTCAACTTCTCGGATGGCGAGAACTACTGCCAGATCGACGAGAACGTCCGGGGCGCCGACGTCTTCGTGGTCCAGCCGACGTGCTCCCCGGTCAACGACCACGTGATGGAGCTCCTGATCCTGCTCGACGCCTTCCGGCGCTCCTCGGCGTCGCGCATCACCGCCGTGATGCCCTACTTCGGATACGCGCGGCAGGACAAGAAGGACAAGCCGCGCGTACCGATCGCCGCCAAGCTGATGGCCGACCTCCTGACCGCGTCAGGGGCCGACCGGATCCTGACGATGGACCTGCACACCCTCCAGATCCAGGGCTTCTTCAACATTCCGGTCGACCACCTCTTCGCCGCGCCCGTCCTGCTCGACGCGATCCGGGAGGTGGGCGTGGAGGACCTCGTCATCGTCTCGCCCGACGTCGGCGGGGTCGCCCGCGCGCGCGCGATCGGAAAGAGGCTGGGCGCCTCGCTCGCGATCATCGACAAGCGTCGCAGCGGACCGAACGAGAGCGAGGTCCTGCACGTCGTCGGCGACGTGGAGGGGAAGAACGTCCTCATCCTGGACGACATGATCGACACGGCGGGGACGCTCGTTCAGGCCGAGGAGGCGCTCCGGGAGCAGGGCTCGAAGCGAACCTACGCGGCCGCGGTTCACCCCGTGTTCTCGGGTCCTGCCCTCGATCGGATCCAGAACTCCGGAATCGAGACTCTTTTCGTTACGAATACCATCCCGCTCGACGACGCCATGGGCCGCTGCGCGAAGATCCGCGCCCTCTCCGTGGCCCCCCTCCTCGGCGAAGCGATCCAGCGGATCCACGAAGGAGCTTCCGTTTCTTCCCTTTTTGTGTAGAATGTCCCGTTTTTCGCGGTTTATCCCGCAGGGAAGAACATGAAGACCATCGAAATCACCGTCGAGAAGCGGCAGAGCCGCGGGAAGAACGAAGCGCGTCGCACCCGGATGGCCGGAAGCATTCCGGCTGTCGTCTACGGGGCGGGCAAGGACACGGTCCCGATCACCGTGAACGTCCGGTCGCTGGCCGACGCGTTTCGCGGCGGGGCCGGGGAAAATGCGATCTTTCTCCTCAAGCTTTCGGACACGGGCGAGACCCGGCACGCGATGATCCGCGAGTTCCAGCGCGATCCGGTTTCGCGCCGCCCGGTGCACCTGGACTTCGTCCGCGTGCTCATGGACACGAAGATCCGGGTCCGAGTGCCAGTCGAGGTCGTGGGCGTCGCCCGGGGCGTCAAGGTGGACGCGGGCATTCTCGACTTCGTGACCCGCGAGATCGAGATCGAGTGCCTGCCCGGGAACATCCCCGAACACCTTCCGCTCGACGTGACGGAGCTCGGGATCGGCGATGCGCTGCGCATCTCGGACCTCCAGGCGCCGGAGGGCGTCGAGGTCGTGGACGATCTGGAAAAAGTCATCGTGCACGTCGCGCATCCGGCCGCCGAGGAAGTCGCCGCGCCGGTCGAGGCCGAAGCCGTCGAAGGAGAGGCCGCGGAACCCGAGGTGCTCCGAAAGGGCAAGGCCGTGACGGAGGAAGAGGAAGAGGAGAAAAAGGAAAAGGAGAAGAAGGAGAAGTAGCGCCTGCGCGCGATCGTCGGCCTCGGCAACCCCGGCGTCCACTACGAGGACACCCGCCACAACGCGGGCTTCCGGGTCGTGGAGAGGCTGGCGGCGCAAGAGGGCATCCGAATCCGGTCGCGCGAGGGCAAGTCACGGGTGGGTCGCGGTTCGGTGGCGGGGGAGAGCGTCGTGCTCGCCCTGCCCCAGACCTTCATGAACGCCTCGGGTGAGGCAGTTCGAGCTCTTTGCGAAAAGAACGGCATTGATTCCGACGGACTCTGCGTCGTCTTCGACGACATCGACCTGCCGCTCGGCGCCCTGCGGATGCGGGGGAGCGGATCGGCCGGTGGTCAGAAGGGGATGAGCTCCGTGGTCGAGCGGCTGGGGACGAACGAGTTCGCGCGGTTGCGCGTAGGAGTGCGCGGGGAGCACTACTCGCGGGAACGCACGGAGCTCGGCGACTACGTCCTCGAGCCCTTCGGCAAGGGGGAGCGGGAGATCTTCGAGGAGACCCTGGACCGCGCGGTCGAGGCACTCCGGATCTGGCTGACCGACGGGATCGAAGCCGCCATGAGACACGCGAATCGAAAACCATCCTCTCCCGACTCCGAGAAGTCGGGATTGACATCCAGGAGGAGGAGCGAATGAGGCTCTATGACATCGTCGCGCTGGTCACACCGGACCTGAGCGACGAGGACGCCCTCAAAGTGGCGTCCGAATACCGCAAGATTCTTTCCGACGGGGGCGCCGAGATCGTCAAGGACGAGCCTTGGGGACGGCGTCGCCTCGCCTTCCCGATTCTCCGCAAGCGGGAGGCGCACTACCACTACTTCCAGGTGTCCGCGGAGCCCGCGATCATCGCGGAGACCGAGCGGCGCATGAAGCTCTCGGATCAGGTCCTCCGCCACCTGGCGGTTCGAGCCGACCTCGAGCTGAAGCGCGCCGCGAAGATGGCGGTTCGGCTGAAGGAAAAGGCCGAGCGCCGCCCGCCGCGGCCGCCCGCTCCGATGGCCGCAGCGCCCGGGCCGACGGCGGCGCCGACTCCAACGGAGAGGGGAGAGACGTCATGAGCCCTGCACCCCGCGGTCGCGCCGGAGCCGCCAGCCGCGACGGCAAGACCGGCGCCCGGAAGAAGTTCTTCGTCCGCCGCCGCAAGGTCTGCAAGTTCTGCGCGGAGAAGCTCGAGTACGTGGACTGGAAGGACATCAAGCTCCTCCAGGGGTTCATCCCCGAGCGGGGGAAGATCCTGCCCCGGAGGATCTCGGGGACCTGCGCCCTGCACCAGCGCAAGCTGCAGACCGCGATCAAGCGCGCCCGGTCGATCGCGCTGCTGCCGTACGCCACCGATTAGCCGGAACGCGGGACTCGGGACACGGGACACGACGAAGAAGAAACGTCGTTACCCCTTCGGGCCCTCGTGATGGAAGCAACTCCCGCTGAGGCGCCGCCGAGGCAAGTCGGAGGGATCGGCCTCGAGATCGCCGCGGCCGCGGGTCTGTCGGCGGCGGCGTTCGCGCTCTTCCTCGCCTTCCCCCTCGTGGGGGCGATCGGGCTCCCGCTGGCCGGGATCGCGACGGTACGCCTCGCCCATCGACGCGGAGGGACCGCGGCTCTCGTGGCCGCTGCCCTCGCGGGAGCCATCGTCGCGGCCGTGGCGCTCGCCAGCGGAGACACGTCGGCCCCGGCCAGCGGAGTCCTCGCGGCGGCTACGGCTTCGGTCCCGGCGGCGTTCGCGGCGCTCGCGCGGCGGACCGGACGGCCGTCGACCGCGTACCTCCTGCTCTGCGCCATCGGCGGCGTTCTGCTCGCCGGCCTCTTCTTCGCGGACGCGGCAGGGACCGGACGCTCGGTGGGCGACGAGATCGCGCGCGAGTTCGACCGCCTGATCCCGTCGGCCCTCGAGTCGTACAAGAGGTCCGGAATGGACTCGGCGACCGTCGTCCGGATGCGCGCGACGCTGGAGGCGGCCCGGGAGTTCAGCCGGCGGTACTGGGCGGGCCTTCTGGGGCTGCTGTGGGTTTTTTGCGCCGCCGTCGCTTTCTATGCGGGGGCCCGCCTGGCCCGGCCGGCTCCTTCCGCCGAAGCCGCGCGGTTCGACGACCTGCGCGTTCCGGCGGCCGTAGCGCCCCTTTTCGTCGCCGCCGGCGCGGCCTCCGTATTCCTGCCGCCCGCCGCCCGGCCCGCCGCCGGGAGCCTTCTCCTGCCCCTGTTCGCCTTGTATTTCGTGGCGGGCCTCTCTATCATCTGCCACTTCGCGCGGCGGTGGTTCCGGTTCTGGCTGCTCCGCGTGGGGGTTTACACCCTGGTCGCCTACTTCCCCATGAACGTGGGGGTTGCGCTGCTCGGGTTGTTCGACTGGTACGTGGACTTTCGCCGAAGGCGTTTGGGAGCAATGGAAAAGCGATGAAGATCATTCTGGCCGACGACGTTCGCGGGCTCGGGAGTCGGGGCGACACCGTAGCCGTCAAACCCGGGTACGCCCGCAACTTTCTCTTCCCGCAGGGGCTGGCCTGGGAGGCGACTCCCGGCAACGCGCGCCGGCTGACGGAAGAGAAGAAGAAGTACGACGAGAAGACCCTCTCCGAAAAGCGGGTCGCCGAGGAAGTTTCCCAGAAGATCGAGGGCCTCCGGATCTCCGTGACGAAGAAGGCGGGGGAGGGAGACGTCCTCTACGGCTCCGTCACTCCGGCGGACATCGCCGACGGTCTCGCGGCAAAGGGCATCGAGGTCGACCGGCGGCGTATCGAGCTCGCCGAGCCGATCAAGCGGCTGGGCGAGCACACGGTCCACGTGCGCCTGCACAGGGACGTCGTCGCGGTGCTGGTCGTCGACGTGCAGGCCTCCAACCCCGCGCCCGCTCCGGTCTGACGTCTGACGTTCAGGGGATCGGCGTCGGAACGGCCGGGGGACCGGGAGGCGCCGCCCCCGGCGTAGCGCCCGGAAGCGCGCCCTCTCCCTTCTTCGGCAGGTAGAACGACTGCTGGAGAGACCACGGCAGCCGCGTGATGTCCTCCCAGCGGGATGACCACTCCTCCGTGGGCTGGGAGCCGGAGACGAAGGTCTCGAGGATCGGTCGCGGGCTGCCCGGGATCGCCTTCAGACCCGTTTCGTAGTCGACCGCCGTAAACACCACGTTCGGAGGCGCGTCGAAGTCTTCCTTGGGGTCGAACTGCCCGGCGTCCTTCATCTTCTCGACGATCCGGATCCAGATGGGGAGCGCCGCGTGGGCGCCGTCCATTCCCTTCCCCAGGCTCACCGTCTTCTTGTCGTTCCCGACCCAGACCCCGATCGTGTAGCGCGGTGTCATGCCGACGAACCACGCGTCCGTGAAGTCGTTCGTGGTGCCGGTCTTTCCGGCGAGGTTCAACTTCAGGCGCGCCGCGGACGCGGCCGTGCCCCGCTGGGTGACTCCCTTCAGCATCTGCAGGAGCTGGAAGCAGGCCTGCGGGCTCGCGACTTCGCGCGCGTCGGGGTGCGTCTGCTCGAGGAGGTCGCCGTTGGCGTCCGTGATCTTCTCGAAGAGATACATCGGAAACGCGAGCCCCTGGTTCGCGAACACCGAGAACGCCGACGTCATCTCCGCGAGCGTGACCTCGAACGCACCGAGCGCGATGGACGGGTACGGCGAGAGTTTCTGGCGGATCCCGAGACGGTGCGCCACCTCGATGACGTGCGAGCGCCCGACCAGCTCGGAAACGCGAACAGCCGAGACGTTGTACGAGTACTCGAGCGCCCGGCGGAGGGTCACGATCCCGCGGAACCGGTTGTCGTAGTTCGTGGGACGGTATGGCGGCTGGTGGGGGTCGAAGGAGATGGAGATCGGTCCGTCGAAGACGGTGTCCGAAGGCGTGTACCCCGCCTCGAGGGCCGCGAGGTACACGAAGGGTTTGAACGTCGAGCCCGCCTGGCGGAGCGCCTGCGTCGAGCGATTGAACTTCGACCGGCTCCAGTCGTAGCCGCCGACCATGGCGCGGACCGCACCGGTCGCGTTTTCGACGACCACGACGGCGCCCTCTTCCCTGGGGTCCTGCTCGAGCGCGAGCTCCTCGCCGCCGTCCTTCTTCGTCGTGACCGTGACCGTGACGAGGTCGCCCCGCTTCAGGATCTTCGACGCGTCTTTGGCCGTCGTCCAGGCGAAGCCGGCCGAAGGGAGCGTGAGGATTTTCTTTCCCACCTTGACCTCGGCGCCGGTTTTCGAGGTCGCGAGGACGATGCCGCGGACCGCGCCGCCCGCGGGGATCCGCGGGCCGTCCCAGGACGGATCGACGAAGGCGTCGAGGTCCGTGTAGCCCTCGGCCAGGAGGTTGCGCGGCCGGCGGAAGCCGTGGCGGCGAGAGAGGCGGCGCAGCCCCCAGCCCAGGGCTTCCTCGGACCATGCCTCGATTCGGGGATCCAGCGTCGACTCCACTCGGAGGCCGCGGCGGTAGAGCTCCTGCTCGCCGTACGTCTTCTCGAGATATTGCCGGATCTCCTCGCAGAAGTAGGGGCCCACGACCGTCTCCTCGAGCGAGGGGCTCACGGGGAGGGGCTCGGCGTTGGCGGCCTGGCGTTCCGTTTCGGTGATGTATTTCACGGCGGCCATCCGCGCCAGCGCGACGCCGCGGCGGTGGCGCGCGGCGTCGGGATTGCGGAACGGCGACTGGTCCTCGGGCCGCTGGACGATCCCCGCGAGAAGCGCGGCCTCGGCGAGCGTCAGGTCCTTGATTCCCTTGCCGAAGTAGTACCGCGCGGCGGCTTCGACGCCGTAGTTTCCGTGCCCGAAATAGATCTCGTTGGCGTACATCGTCAGGATCTGCTCCTTCGAGTAGCGCCGCTCGATCTCGAACGCCACGAACGCCTCGTTGATCTTCCGGGAGATGGTCTTGCGCGGCGACAGGAAGATCGCGCGGGCCAGCTGCTGCGTCAGCGTCGAGCCGCCCTGCGCGAAGCTCTTCTGCTTCAGGTTGGCGAGCAGCGCGGACGCCGTGCGCTGGACATCCACGCCGCCGTGCCGGAAGAAGTTCTTGTCCTCGGTCGCGATGATCGCGTTGCGCAGCACGGCCGGGATCTGGCCGCGGGAAACGAGGATCCGCCGCTCGATGGCGTACCGCGCGACCGTGGACCCGTCGGTGCCGCGGATCTCGGTGATGATGTCGGGCCGATAGGTCTCGAGTTCCGACACTCGCGGGACGCGGACGAAGTTCGTGGCGGCGGATCCGGCGACGCCGCCGAGCAACGCCGCGGCGAAGAGGGGCACCACGGCGACGAGGACTTTTCGGCGGTTCAAGGGCACCGTCCGCCATTTTGAGGCATCGCGGCGCCGTATGCTATAAGCCGAAGGCTCGTGAGCACGGCGCCTCCCATCGAGCCCGCGCCGCCCGGCTCGACCTCGAACCGCGGCTGCTGGAAAGCCGCTCTTCTCGGCTGCGGCGGGGCCGCCATCCTCTGCGTCGCGGCCCTGGTCGGGATCGGGATCTACGTCCAGAAGCGCCCCACCGCGGTGACCGACCTCCTCATGGAGCGGATCCAGGCGGGCTATGCCTCCGACGTCACCTCCGAGGACAAGGCCGAGCTCGACTCGGCCTACGCGGAATTTCGCCGAGAGCTCGAGGCGAAGAGGGTGAGCAAAGACGACATGGAGAGGGTCCGCGACGCGGTCAAGATCGGGCGCGAGGTCGGCCGCGACGAGGTCCACGAGCTCACCCGGGTCTTCCGGGAGGCGGCCCGGAGTGCCGGGACACGGGACACGGAACAGGGGACACGGAGCGGGGCCGCCGAGCCGACTCCGGCGGCGGGAGCGACCCCGGTCCCTTGAGCCCGCGCCCCGGATCGAAGCCGAAGCCCGCCTCCGCCCTGGCGCGTGCGGGCGCCGCGAAGCCGCAGTCTTACCTGGACGCTCAGGCCCGCGCCGGCGGCCGCTTCAAGCTCCAGACGGACTTCACGCCCCACGGCGATCAGCAGCAGGCCATCGACAAGCTCGCAGCCGGGATCCGGGAGGGACGGCGCGACCAGGTGCTCCTGGGGGTCACCGGGTCGGGCAAGACGTTCACGATGGCCAAGGTCATCGAGGAGGTCAACCGGCCGACGCTCGTCCTGTCTCACAACAAGACGCTCGCGGCCCAGCTCTACCAGGAGTTCCGCAGCTTCTTCCCGGAGAACGCGGTCGAGTACTTCGTCTCCTACTACGACTACTACCAGCCCGAGGCGTACATCCCGCAGAGCGACACGTACATCGAGAAGGAGACGTCCCGCAACGAGGAGATCGACAAGCTCCGACTCTCCGCGTCGAAGGCTCTCTTCGAACGCCGCGACGTGATCGTCGTGGCGTCGGTGTCCTGCATCTACGGCCTCGGGTCTCCCGAGTCGTACTACGACATGCTCGCCTATGTCGAGGTCGGCGACCGCACCGGGATGCGGGGACTGCTCGCGCAGCTGGTCGAAATGCAGTACGAGCGCACCAACGTGGACCTCGTGCGCGGCACCTTCCGCGTCCGGGGAGACGTCCTGGAGCTGCATCCCGCCTACGAGGACGTCGCGGTCCGCATCGAGTACTTCGGGGACGAGGTCGAAAAGATCACCCGCACCGACCCGCTGCGCGGGACCGCGCTCCAGAAGGTGGACCGGATCGCGGTCTACCCCCGGACTTTCTACGCCACGCCGCGGGAAACCCTCGAGCGCGCGATCTCGTCGATCCGGATCGAGCTCGACGCGCGCCTCGCCGAGCTCACCGCGGCCGGGCGGTTGCTGGAGGCGCAGCGACTGCACCAGCGGACCATGTTCGACCTCGAGATGATCAAGGAGCTCGGCTACTGCAACGGGATCGAGAACTACTCCCGCCACCTGTCGGGAAGAAACGCCGGCGATCCCCCTCCGACCCTGATCGACTACTTCCCGCGCGACTTCCTCCTCGTCGTCGACGAGTCGCACGTCACGCTTCCCCAGGTCCACGGCATGTACCACGGAGACCGGTCCCGAAAGGAAGTGCTGGTCGACTACGGCTTCCGCCTCCCCTCGGCGCTGGACAACCGGCCCCTGACGTACGAGGAGTTCGAGACCCGGCTGAACCAGCTCGTCTACGTGAGCGCGACGCCCGCGAAGGAGGAGCTCGCAAAGACCGGCGGCGAGATCGTCGAGCAGGTGATCCGGCCGACGGGACTCCTCGACCCGCGGATCGAGGTCCGGCCGGTAAAGGGACAGGTCGACGACCTCCTCGGCGTCGTGCGGGACGCCGCCGCGAAGGGGCAGCGAGTCCTGGTCACGACGTTGACGAAGCGGATGGCGGAGGAGCTGACGAACTACTTCTCGGAGGTCGGGGTCCGGGTCCGGTACCTGCACTCGGACATCGAGACGCTCGACCGGATCACGATCCTCGCCGACTTCCGGCGCGGCGTCTTCGACTGCCTGATCGGAATCAACCTCCTGCGCGAGGGGCTCGACCTCCCGGAGGTCGCGGTCGTCGCGATCCTCGACGCCGACAAGGAGGGCTTCCTGAGGAGCGAGACGTCACTCATCCAGACTTCCGGGCGAGCGGCGCGCAACCTGGAGGGGAGGGTGCTCTTCTACGCGGACGCCGTGACGGACTCCATGCGGCGGGCCATCGAGGAGACCACCCGCAGGCGCCGCATCCAGGAGGCGTACAACCTCGAGCACGGAATCGAACCCGCCTCGATCGTCAAGCAGGTCAACTCCCCGCTCGTGCGGATGGCCGGCCTCGACTACTACGACGCCGCGGCGCACGTCTCGCGGCCGGACCTGCCGGACGGCGAGTCGCTGACGAAGAGGATCGGTGAGCTCGAAAAGGAGATGAAGGCAGCGGCGAAGGAGCTCGACTTCGAGCGCGCCGCGCAGATCCGCGACGAGCTGCGCGGCCTGCGGGAGCTGCAGATTTTCCGCTCGTGAGGATTCCCCGGCTGGCCGGCCGGGAGTGGAGCCGCGCGGCGATTGCGGTGGGTGTCTTCGCCGCGATCCAGACCTTCGTCTTCTTCGCGCGGCGCGACCGGTTCTCCGTCCTCTTCTGGTGGACGGACGAGTCGTGGCTATTCGTCAGCCTCCTGTGGCTCAAGAACCTGGCGCTCGCGGCGGCGGCGTACCTCGCCTTCGGCAGCCTGGCCCACGCGACCGAGCGCCTCCCCGCGCCCGCCGCGACGCCGGCGCAAAACGCTCTCCGGCACGCTCTCCTCTTCACCGCAATTCTCGCGGCGGGGACGGCTCTGCGCTGGGTCGCGCCCCGTCAGATCCCGCCGGGCGTCTGGGCCGACGCGCTGTTCGAGGCGGAGGGAGTTCTTCGGAATCCCGGAAGCGCGGGCTGGCTGGGCGGCCGGCCGCTCCACGTCGAGGGCCTTCGCAACAGCGCGCTCGTTTCGAACCTCTATCTGAAGTTCTGCGAGCTGATCTTCTCGATCTTCGGTCGGGGCGACGTCGGACTCCTCGCGCTCTCCGCCGTGGGAGGCACGCTTGCCCTCCCCGCGACGTACTGGCTGGGCCGCGAGGTCCGCGGTCCGCGTTTCGGCCTCATTGCGATGGCGCTCGCGGCCTTCGCTGCGTGGCCGCTCGTCTTCTCCCGGTGGGCGTGGACCGGCTCGCTGCTGCTGCCTCTCGTCCTCGCCGGCGCGGCCGCGGTCCTCGCGGCTCTCCGGACGGGCAGGGTCGTCTCCGCGATCCTGGCGGGCGTTTTCGTCGGGCTCTCCCTGCACACTCACCCCGCGGCGTGGGCGATCGGCGCGGGCTTCGCGGCGTTCGCCCTGATTTCGCTGCGGCGGCCCCGGGGAAGTCGCCTCGTGATCGCGGCGGCAATCGCCGGCCTGATCGCCTTTCTGCCGTTCGCTCCCGCGTTTCTCCAGTATCCCGAGCGCCTGGGCGGACGGGCGCAGGACGTGTCGGTGTTCGCGTCCACGAAGGACGTCGCGGTGCCCGGCGGAAACGGTCCCTGGGCACCGCCGCTGCGGCTTCTCTACAACGGGATCGAGTACACGGGGCTCTTCCTCTGGACCCGGGACCCCAACCCCCGCCACGGGGACCCGGATCGCCCGCCCTTCGATCCCCTCCTCGGCCTTGCCGCGCTCATTGGAGTCGCGCTCAGTCTCCGCAGCGCGCGCGCCGGAGACGCGGGCGATCGCCTGCTGCTGCTTCTGGCGGGCACGAGCCTGCTCGCCGGGATTCTCGGCAACCCGGGAGGAGCCCCGAACGGGCTCCGGATCTATCCGTTCGTCGGGATCGCTCTGCTCTGGGCCGCGGCCACCGTGGAGCGCTGGATTCCCTTCGCGGGCGGCGCCCTGCGCGCGCGGGAATCCCTTCTTTTCGGCCTGGCCCTCGCGGTTCTCTTCGCCGTCGAGTCGCTCCCGTTTCTGACGGCGTGGCCGGACGACCGCCGGGTCGTGGGTTCCTTCTGCGCGACGGAGACCGCCGCCGGCCGAGTTCGGAGGGACCTGGGCCCGGCGCCCACGGTCCTCGACCCCGGAGCTCTCGCGTGGCCCGTCGTGTTCGAGGCGCTCGCCGCCGGAGGCGATCCGCACCGTCCTGTCCGCCCGATCCCTCGCCGCTCCGCCGCGGAGCTGCTCGCGAAGCCGGAAGGCCAGCCTTTCTGGTACGTGGCCCGGCGCACCGAGCTCGACCGTCTGCGGAGTGGAGGGTGGAGGGCCGCTCGCGGCGTCGAGCCGGGCGGAGACGCCCGCAGCACGGTCATCGCGAGAGTCGTCCCCGCGGCCGGCGCGAACTAGTCGGCCGGTTTGGGCGTGGGAGGCGGCGGAAACACGGGTGGGGTGTGCGCGAGCACGAAGCTGCGGGCGGCGGCATCCCGCGCGAAGTTGGGAAGCGAGGGTTGCACGTCGAGCTCGACGATGGGTTTGCCATCGAGGGCGATCCGCCCGGAGAAGCCGGTGGGAGATGGCCAGCCGAACTGTCCCGAGATCAGAGGGTCGGGCGCGTAACGCACTCCGAAGGGGATCATGCAGGGGATGGCGCCGTTGCAGCGCTGGAGACGCACCCACTGAGCGGCGCCCGGTCGCGGCAACAGGGCGGCGATTCCCGCGCACAGGAGAACCCGCGCGAGCGGTCTCATCTCAGGCACGATAACCGAAAACGCACCCCAGAAATCCCCCTGCTTCGTCGGCGTGCGTGGCACCGAAATTGCCCGGCGGAGAGCGACCGCGAGGCGCCCGTTCGCGCCGAAGGAGGAACGTTGCCGAAGAATCGCGAAACCCGCCCCGCCGGAAAATCGAGAGGCCCCGTCCGCTACGCCCTCGTCGGACTCGGCTACTTCGGACAGATCGCGGTTCTCCCGGCCTTCGCGCACGCCCGGCGCAACAGCCGGCTCGTCGCGCTCGTCTCCGACGATCCCGTCAAGCGGCGCCGCCTGGGGAAGAAATACGGCGTGGAGCTGCTCTACTCGTACGAGCAGTACGGCCAGTGCCTGGCCAGCGGTGAAATCGACGCGGTCTACATCGCCCTGCCGAATCACCTTCATCGCGATTACACGGTCCCCGCCTGCGAGGCCGGGGTCCACGTCCTCTGCGAGAAACCGATGGCCGTGACGGAAGACGAGTGCGGCGACATGATCCGAGCGGCAGAGTACGGGAAGGTCCGGCTGATGATCGGCTACCGGTTGCACTTCGAGGAGGCGAACCTGAAAGCCGTCGAGGTCGTGAAGTCCGGCCGGCTCGGGGAACCGCGCATCTTTTCCTCCGTGTTCACGATGCAGGTCGAGGATCCGGACAACATCCGGTTGAACCCGATCGAGCAGGGGGGCGGAACTCTCTACGACATCGGGATCTACTGCATCAACGCGGCCCGTTACCTCTTTCGCGCCGAACCGATCGAAGTCTCCGCGCTTTCGGCGAACCGCGGCGACCGGAGGTTCCGGAACGTCGACGAAATGACGAGCGCCGTGCTGCGCTTCCCGGGCGAGAGACTGGCGGCGTTCACGTCCAGCTTCGGCGCATCCAGCCACGGGTCCTACCGGATCGTCGGGACGAAGGGCGACGTGCTCGTCATCCGACGCCTACGAGTTCGCGGACTCCAAGAAGATCGAGATCACCGTTGGAAAAAAGAAGACCCGCATGAGCTTCCCGAAGCGCGATCAGGTCGCCGCCGAGCTCCTGCGCTTCTCGGAGTGCGTTCTCGCGGGCAGGGAGCCCGAGGCGTCCGGCCGGGAGGGGCTTGCGGACGTGCGGATCATCCGCGCCCTCTACCGCTCGGCGCGCGAGGGACGAGCCGTGACACTGCCCTCCTTCGAGAAGAGCCGGCGACCCACGCTCGAACAGGAAGCCCGGCGACCGCCGGTCCGGCCGCCCCAGCTCGTGCGGGCAAGCCCGCCGTCGGGGGGCTAGTTCTCGGTTCTCGGCGCCACTAGATCCAGTGGCACGCCTTCGCGAATCCGGCGAGCACGAGAAGAAGAGCGAAGGAGGCGATCGCCCACACGGCGGTTCTCTTCCGCCCGGGCAGAGGCTGGCGCGTGTAAAAACCGGTCTGCCACCGCTCGATCTCCTTCCCGCAGCGGGGGCAGACGGCGTCGGTCGCGCCGACGGCCGCGTAGCAATACGGACACTCGTTCATCGGTTGTATTCATCCTACGACAGGACGCTTCCGTCGGAGCCTCTCTGCCGAAAGATCGCGCTACACTTCCGAAGTGACCGACTCCCGCCACCCTCCCGAGAACGTTCCGGATGCCCCGGGCGTGTACCTCTTCAAGGACCGACGGGGGAAGATCCTTTACGTCGGCAAGGCCCGATCGCTCCGGAAGCGGGTGGCTTCCTACTTCACGAAGGGGCCGGAGGTGTCCAAGACCGAGGCGCTGCTCGGATCCTGGGATGACCTCGAGACGATCGTCACCAACACCGAGCTCGAGGCTCTCCTGCTCGAGAACTCGCTCATCAAGAAGCACAAGCCCCGATACAACATCTGCCTCCGCGACGACAAAACCTACCCTTACGTCAAGATAACCACGGGGGAGGAGTGGCCCCGGGCGCTCGTCACCCGAAGGGTGCAGGACGACGGGCACTCCTACTTCGGACCCTTCTGGGGCGGTCTCGCGCGCCGGATCATGCGGATGATCACGCGGCACTTCCAGATCCGCACGTGCACGATCGAGATCGACGGAACGCTACCCCGACCCTGCCTCTACTACGACCTGCACGCCTGCCTGGGGCCGTGCGTCGCAGGTCTCACGACCAGGGCCGCTTACGACGACGCCGTCCGCGACGTGGTCCTCTTCCTCCAGGGACGCAACCGCGAGCTCTCCGCCAGCCTGGAGAGGAAGATGCGGGAAGCGTCCCGCGGGGAGAACTTCGAGATGGCCGCGGCCTACCGCGACGCGTTGCGGACGGTGGAGGACGTGTCCGAGCACCAGGTCGTGCACTCACTCAAGGGCGAGAGCGTGGACGTCTTCGGCCTGTTCGAATCGGGCGGCGACGTCGCGGTCGGCGTACTGGTCGTGCGCGGGGGAGTCATCCAGGACCGGAGGGAGTTCTTCTTCGAGAAGTCCGAGGAGGTCGATCCGTCCACGTTCCTCGATGCCTTCCTTCCCCAGTTCTACGACGCCAATCCGTTTCTTCCGGGGGAGGTGCACCTGCCGGTCGCCATACCGGACCCCGGCCTCCTCGAGGCGTTCCTCGCGGCGCGGCGCGGTGCGCGGGTCGCGGTGCGCGTTCCCCAGCGCGGGGCGGCGCGCGAGCGGGTCGAGCTCGCGCAGGACAACGCGCGGGAGCGCCACAAGGTCCGTTTCCGGCGGTTGGGCGGCGAGGAGGCTCTGGGCGTCGAGCGGCTGGCCCGGGTCCTCGACCTTCCGGTGCCGCCCCGGCGCATCGAGGCCTTCGACATCTCGCACCTCCAGGGAACCGACAGCATCGCTTCGCTGGTGGTTTTCGAGGACGGCAAGCCGAAGAAGGCGGACTACCGCCTCTTCGGGATCGCGTCGCAGCAGCTCCTGGCGCCGGACGACTTCAAGAGCATGGCCGAGGCGGTGGAACGCCGGTACCGGAAGATTCGCGACGAGGGTCTGGAAATGCCCGACCTCGTACTGGTCGACGGCGGGCGCGGGCAGCTGCAGGCGGCGCTCACGGCGCTCGACCGACTGGGTGTCGAGCTGCCGGTCGTCGGCCTCGCCAAGCGCGAGGAGGAGATCTGGATTCCGGAGCGGCCGGACCCGGTCCGCCTCTCGCGCAAGGACCCGGCGCTGCAGCTGATCCAGCGGGTCCGGGACGAGGCCCACCGCTTCGCCATCACGCGGCATCGCGGACGACGGTCGAAGCGCATGCGGGAAACGAGCCTGCGGGAAATCCCGGGTATCGGACCCACGCGGGCGCGCACGCTGCTCACGCGCTTCGGGTCGATTTCCGGGATCGCCGCCGCAGACCCCCGGGAGATCGAGGAGGCCGTCGGCGCGGCCACGGCCCGCGCCGTGCGGGAGTATCTGGAGGCCGGCCGAGCGCCGGAGGAGATCGTGGAAACCCCGACAGGCCCCGGCGAAGGAGGGCACGCGCGCTCGGCATGAGGACGGCCTTCGAGCGCGAGGGCGACATCCGGAGCGTCGACTTGCTCGCCGCTTTCGCAACGCTCTGGCACCGGCGATCGAGCGGCGTCCTCCGCTTTTCCGGGGCGGGGGAGACCATTCGCTTCGACGTCGTCGAGGGCGACGTGGTCCGCGTAACGGCGTCCGACCCGGGGTTCGACGCGGTCGAAGTTCTCGTTCGGGCCGGAAAGTTGGACGCGTCCGCGCTCGAGGGGCACCGGATCCCTTCCGGGAAGGACCGGGCGCTCGCGGCCCGCGAGATGGGTCTCCTGACCGAGCGCGACTGGCGCTGGGGGGAGCGGATCCGCGCCGTCGAAATCCTCGCGCACCTCGGCGCGTGGCTCGAGGGGGCCTACGCGTTCGACCCGTCGGCCCCGCCCGAAGGGGGAGAGTTCACCATCGGGATCCACCGCCTGATCCTGGAGCTCTTCCTTCGATCGCGGGACCGGGCGTTCGTGCACCACGCTCTGCCGGCGGTGGATGCGCCGCTTCAGCGGTCGCCCGATTTTGACGAGAAGTTCGGCACGCTCGGGCCTCACGCCGGATGCCCTCGCCGTGGCCGCCGCGATCGACGGGCGGTCCACCGCGGCCGAGATTTCCAAACGAACTCCTCCGGATCCCTTCTCCGTCGAGAAACTGCTCGCGGCGCTGGCGACCCTCGGGTTGCTGCACCCGGAGTACGCCGCGGAGCCTGGCCGGGCGGCAACGAAACCGGCGGTACAGGAAGCCGAGCCCGTCCCGGCGGCGGCCGCTCCGCTCGCGATCGAACCGCCCGAACCTCCTCCCGCGGCGCCGCCGCCTCCTCTTCAGCCCCCACCTCCCCTCGAGAGCGACCTTCCCGAGCCGCGGGACGAGCCCGAGATCGACCTGCCGCTCGCCGGCCCCGGCGAGCCGGTCGTTGCGGACCCCGCGATCGTCACCTGGGAGAGCGCTCCGCCCGAGCCGATGGATCAGCGCCTGGACGTGGCCGGCGGCGAAATCGAGCCCTCCCCGCGCCGCTCGGTTCCCGGCGCGGTCTGGGTGCTCCTCCTGCTGTCAATGGCCGTCGGGGGGCTTCTCTACTGGCGAGCGCGGGAGTCGGGGGGCGCACCGCCCGCCCCGGCGGACGCGACGAGCCCTCCGCTCGCGGTCGACGTCGCACCGACTGCGCTCCCGGAGAGTGCCCTTCCGATCGGGATCCCGAGCCCGATCGAAACCGCGACCGTGAGCCCGATCGCGGTGGCGACCGCGAGCCCGACCGCCACGGCGAGCCCGGTTCCGCCGACCTCTTCTCCCAGCCCGTCCCCGGTCCCGCCGGCCACGGCGGTGCCACCGACGCCCGCGCCCCCCACGCCGCTGCCCACTCCGCGTCCGCGGCCAACCCGCGAAGCCGTGCTTCCGCAACCGACTTCCGCTCCGACTCTGGCGACTTCCGGCCGGACCCGCGCCGAGTGGATGGCCCGCGCCGAACGGGACCGCCTCCTCCTTCAGCAGCAGCCGAACTCCCCGTTCACGATTCAGCTCGAGCTCGTCTGCGAGCTCCCCTCGCTCGCCGATGCCTGGAGATTCGACCGGGGGGGTGAGATGTGGCTCGCCGCCGTGGAGCACGAGGGACGCCCCTGTTTCCGGGTCTTCTGGGGCCACTATCCCGACCTGGAATCGGCGCGCCGCGCCAAGTCGACAGTCCCCCGGTTTTTCTTTACGCCGACCAACCACCCGGTGGTCGTGTCGACGCGCCCTGCTCTGCTACCCTAACGGGACAAAATCGTGGAGGAACGGCAGCCCCCCGGTTCGGGCGTTCAGGAGCCACCGTTGCGCGGGTCGCTCGGCGACGCGCGGCTTCCGGAGGTGCTCCACCGGATTTTTCTCGAACAGCTCAAGGGCACCCTCACGCTGACCCACGGGGGCGAGGTCCGCCGTCTCTTCTTCGAGAAGGGGGAGCTGAAGACCGCAACCTCCTCACGGGAAACCCAGAAGATCGGGTCGTTCCTGAAGCGCCGGGGCCGGATCAACGACGAGGACCTCGCCTGGGCCCTCTCCGAGATCGCCCGGCAGCACGGGACCCGATTCGGAAAGGCTCTGGTCGAGCGCGGGCTGCTCCCGAAGTCCGCGATCGACTCGGAGATGAAGAGGCTCGTGGAGGAAATCGTCCTGTCCGCCTTCGAGTGGGACTCGGGCGACTACCGGTTCGAGCCCTCGTCCGCGGTTCTCGACCCGGACGTCGCGCTGTCGCTCTCGACCGCGGCCGTCATCGTGGAGGGAATCCGCCGGATGCCCGACTCTCCCGACTTCCGGCGGCGCCTGAACGGCGGAAGCGGCGTCCTTCGCCTCGCGCGGGATCCGATGTCGCGCTACCAGTACCTCGCACTCACCTCGCAGGAGGCGTACATCCTCTCGCGCGTGGACGGCACTCTCGACGTGGATTCGCTGCTTGCGATTGCCGGCAAGTCCCGGGACGCGTCCGCGAAGACGATCTACGCGCTCCTCTCTTGCGGTCTCGTCGAGTGGCGGACCGACGGAGTGCGCCGCCGCCAGACCACGGGCAACGTCGCGAAGTTGAACGTCGAGGTCGCTGCCGAGGCGCCGCCGCGCACCACCGGCCACCTCGAAATGGTTCGGAGCACCTGGCGACGGATCGACTGGCTCTCGCACTACGATCTCCTCGGAATCGCTCCGGAGGCGACGGCCGACGACATCCGGCGCGCGTACCTCGACAAGAGCCGGCTGTTCCACCCGGATCTTCGTCACCGTCCGGACCTCGCGGGGATGGAGAGGGAGTTGACCACCGTGTTCGAGCGCCTGAAAACGGCGCACGACACGCTCGTCGATCCGACCGCCCGGGCGAAATACGACCTCGAGCTCACGGAATTGCCGGCCGTCTCGGCGGAGGACACCGCCCGCGATCCGGAGGCCGGCCGCGTCCTCGCCGCCCGGAACTTCTCGCGCGCCGCGGAGTTGATCGATGCGAAGGACTACTATCCCGCGATCGAGCTGCTGCGCGAGGCGGTCCGGTTCGCCCCGGATCGGGCGGACTATCGTTTCAAGCTGGGCGAGGTGGAGCTCAAGAACTCGAAGTGGTTCGACCGGGGGCTCGAGAACCTGGAAGAGGCCATTCGCATGGCCCCGACGCGCGGCGATTTCCTCCGGGAGACCGCGCGGGCGCTGGCCGCGTTCGGCCGGCGCCAGGCCGCGGAGCTGTACGCTCGGCGGGCCATGGAGGTGGAGCCCGGCGTGGAGAGCTCCCTGGTCCTCGCCGAGATCGGGGAGACTGCGCCCGAAGAGCCCGCCGCCCCGACGAAGGAGCGCAAGACGAAGGGCGGCCTGTTCGCCCGCCTGCGGCGCAAGAAGTCATGAGCGCGGACCGGCAGCGGGAGCGACAGTGCCGCTGACGGCCCTCCTGACCGGACTCGGTCTGGCGGCCGCCGCCGGATTCAACGCGTGGGTCGTTCTCCTCCTCTTTCACGGCCTCTACCGCCTCCTCCCGCAGGAGTTTCCGGGCACGGCCGCGGCGATCCTGGGCAGCCAGACCGTATTCAGCTTCGCTCTCGTTCTCTTTCTGGCGGAGTTCGTCATCACGAAGATCCCGATGCTCGACCGTTTCTGGGAGCTCGCGCACACCCTGCTTCGCCCGATCGTCGGCGCCTTCCTCGCGATCGCCTCCGTCCCCGAGATTCCGCTCCTGCCACGCATCGGGATCGGGCTCGCGGGAGCCGTTGCCACGCTCCTGGCGCACGTCACGAAATCCACCACGCGTCTCGAGTCGACCGCGGCCACGCGCGGCTGGACCCACGTCGCCCTTTCTCTGACGGAGGACGTCGTGGCCGTCGTGCTCGCGGCTCTCGTCTTCTTCGTGCCGTGGGTCACGGCGCTGCTGCTGGTTGGACTTCTGGTCCTCCTCCTGACCCACTTCCCGCGCGTGAAGCGCGCCCTGGGAGTCCTGTTCTTCCAGCTGCAACACCCCCGGCGCCGCCCGGCCACGGGCGCGTAGGCTTTTGCCGTACCTGGTCGATGGCAACAACCTGATCGGCGCCGAGCGCGGCGGGCGGGCTTCGAAGGACGATCAGGACGCGCTCCGGCGCGAGATCTCGGACCGGCTCCGCGCAACGCGCGCCCGGGTAACCCTCTTCTTCGACGGCGCGGGGGACTCCGTGTCTCTCGGCAGCCTGTCGATCCGGTTCGCGGGCGCTTCCACCGCGGACGACGCGATCCTGCGCGAGGTGGGACGATCCGCCCGCCCGCAGGAGATCACCGTGGTGACCGCGGATCGGGACCTCGCGCGGCGCACCCGGGATGCCGGCGGCCGCGTCACGTCGCCCGACGAGTTCTGGAAGCGCTTCGGAGCGCCGGCGCGCCCCGCCGCGGCGTCCGCCGCCGAGGGCCGCGTGGACGTCGACGACTGGGTGAAGTGGTTGTCGGACGAGCGGAACCGTAAGGGCTAACCTGCCCGGGTGATATCCTTCGAGCGTCCGAGTGGGCTGTGTGATCGCCCCGGGTAACCGGGGAGGAAAGTCCGAACTCCGTACGGGCGGCATGCCGGGTAACGCCCGGTCGCGGCGACGCGAAGGAAAGTGCCACAGAAAACAAACCGCCTTCCCCGGGTCGACGCCCCGGGACGGCAAGGGTGAAACGGTGCGGTAAGAGCGCACCGCCCCGCCGGCAACGGTGGGGGCACGGTAAACCCCATGCGGAGCAAGGCCAAATAGGGAGACGGAGGGCGCCCGTCCCGTCCCGCCATCCGGCGGGCCGTCTCCGGGTCGGCTGCTCGAGCCCGGGGGAGACCCCGGGACGAGAGGAATGATCGCAGCCCGGGAGACCGGGTCACAGAATTCGGCTTACAGGCCCACTCGGATTTTTTGAGCTCCTTCCCGAAGCCGCCCCGCCTCCATCCGGGCTCGACCATCGGGGTCGCGGCGGTGTCGGGCCCCGCCGATCTCGAGAGACTGGACCGGGGACTCGAGAGCCTGCGCTCGCGGGGGTATCGCGTCGTCGAGGCGACCAACCTCCGGCGGAGGGACGGCTTCCTGGCGGGAACCGACGACGAGCGCGCCGCCGGCTACGGAGAGCTCCTGCGCGACCCTTCGGTCGACGCGATCTTCTTCGCCCGCGGCGGCTACGGCGCTTCCCGCATCCTCCCGAGGCTCGACCCGCGAGACCTCCGCGCGAACCCGAAGATTCACGTGGGCGGATCCGACCTGACCGCGCTCTTCGCGTACGTCGCGACCCACGCCCCTCTGGTCACGTTCTACGGCCCGCTCGTCGCCGTTCAGATCGCGGAGGGCGGATACCTCGACTGGGAACCGATCCTTTCCGGCTCGGCGCCGGAACCTCACGCGGTCGAGCCGGACGACGTGATCCGCCCGGGCCGCGCCGAGGGACCGATCGTCGGCGGCTGCCTCTCCCTTCTCGCTTCGCTCTGCGGCACGCCGGAGGCGGTCGCGGGAGGCGGACACATCCTCTTCTGGGAAGACGTCGGCGAGGAGATCTACCGGCTGGATCGAATGTTGACCCAGCTGGAACGGTCCGGTACATTCGAAGGGCTGTCCGCCATGTTGATCGGATCGGTCGCGCCGGGTCGGCGCGAAGGCATGGAGTCTCCCGACGAGATCCGCGCCTGGCTCCGGCGCCGCTTCGCCGAGGCCCCCTTCCCCGTGGCCATGGGGTTCCCGGCCGGGCACCTCGAGACGACCCGCACGATTCCTATGGGATCGACGGTCCGGGTCGACCTCGACTCCGGCCGGATCGACTTCCCCGAAATCCCGGTCGCGTGAGGTTGCCGTGAAAGCCGTCTTCCGGACCGGCCCCGGAACCCCCAAGAGCCCGTTCGAGCGATACCTCGTGACCCACCCGATGGGCGACATCATCTTCTCGGAGGGGGAGATCGGCACCGAGATGTACATCCTCCAGTCGGGCACGGTGGAGCTCCTGAAGGAGATCGGCGGAGAGACCCGCGTCCTCTCCACGCTCGAAAAGGGCGACTTCTTCGGAGAGATGAGCGTGCTGGAGGACCTGCCCCGCACCGCGTCCGCCCGCGCGAAGACCGACGTCGAGCTCGTCCGAATCAACGGGGCGACGTTCGACGCGATGCTGAAGAGCAACACCGAGATCGCGGTGCGCATGCTGCGGAAGCTTTCGCGCCGGGTCCGCGAAGTAACGGACATGCTCGAGAGGGAGATCGGCCACGCCGTCCCCGAGGTGGAGAAGCCTGTGGAGCCGCGGACTCTCGCGGAGTCCGGGTCCTTCCGGCTTCTGGGCGCCGACGGCTCGACCGCGTTCTTCCTGCACCGGGAGGGGGACACGCTGATCGGGCGCGGCGATCCGGTCACCGGGATCAATCCGGACGTCGACCTGGCGCCGATCGATCCCCAGCGCTCCACGTCCCGCCGCCACGCGAAGATCTACACGATGGCCGGGCAGCTCTACCTGATGGAAGAAATCGGCGTCATGAACGGGACCTTCGTCAACGGCTCGCGGATCACGACCGGAACTCCCGTGCCGGTCTCCGGCGGCGACGAGCTCCGATTCGGCCTCGTCTCGCTGAAGCTCGAAACCGCTGGAGCATAGGGCGGCGCCCGCCGTTCCTCCCGCGGGGCCGCGGCGCGCGGCCGGCGCGCTGACGCTTCGAGATCCGGTCTCGGCGATTCCCGGAATGGGAGCGGCACTGGCCGAGCGCCTCGTCGCGGCGGGGTTCGCGACCGTGGCCGACATTCTCCTGGCGCTGCCGTTCCGGTACGAGGACCGGCGCCACTTCTCTTCGGTGGCGGATCTCGTCTGGGGAGAGCCGGCCACGCTCCTCGTCCGTTTCGGCGCAGTTCGCTCCTTCCGCATGCGCCGCGGAACGCTCCGCGTGGAGGCGATCGCCGACGACGGGACCGGGGCCGTGCGCGTGATCTGGCACAACCGGTACGCGTCGTTCACTCAGGCGCTCCAGTCCGGGCGCGCCGCCGCCATCTACGGCACCGCCGTAGCGGGCCCCCGCGGCGAGATGCGGATCGAGAACCCCGAGACCGAGTTCTTCGAGGAGGGGGAGGAGACGGACCCGCTCCATGCCGGCCGCGTCGTACCGATCTACCACCGGGCCGCGGACCTGCCGTCCCGACGCTGGCGCACGCTCGTTCGCCGCACGCTCGACGCCCTCTCGCCCGACTTCGCGTCGGCGTCCGCGCCCCCAAGGGACGTGCGGAAAGCGCTGGAGGCCACTCACTTCCCGGCCGAGCCGGCCGACGCGGACCGCGGGCGTGAGGTCCTCGTCCGGGAAGAGCTCCTCGTCTTCGCCGCCCGGATCGAGCAGAAGCGCTCCCGTCTCCGCGAGCGGCCCGGCATCCGCCTGGTGGTGGACGACGAGATGCGCCGCGCCACGCGCGCGGCCCTTCCTTTCCGGCTGACGAACGCCCAGAAGCGGGCGGTGCGCGAGATCGCGGACGACTTCGCGTCCGGGCGGGCGATGGCCCGGCTGCTCCAGGGCGACGTGGGAAGCGGAAAGACCGCGGTCGCCGCGCTCGCTCTCCTGCTCGCGGCCCGCAACCGGACCCAGGGAGCGTTGATGGCTCCCACCGAGGTGCTCGCGGAACAGCACGCCGAGACCCTCGCGAAGCTTCTCGGCGGAGCGGGAGTCCGCCTCGCGCTCCTGACCGGACGGGTGCGGGGGCCGGCCCGCCGGACGCTGCTCGCCGCGCTGGAGGCCGGCGCGATCGACGTGCTCGTCGGCACTCACGCTCTCGTCGAGACGCCCGTCCGTTTCCGGCGGCTCTCGCTCGTCGTCGTCGATGAGCAGCACCGCTTCGGGGTCGCCCACCGCGCACGACTCTTCCGCAAGGGGGAGACGCCCCACGTCCTGGTCATGACCGCCACGCCGATCCCGCGCTCTCTGGCCTGGGCGATCTACGGCGAGCTCGACGTCTCGGTGCTCGACGAAAAGCCCCCCGGGCGGACCCGGGTCGTCACCCGGGTGAGGGAGGAAACGGACCGCGAGAGGATCTACCGCTTCGCGGGGGAGCGGGTCGCGGCGGGCGAGCGGGTCTACGTCGTCGTGCCCGCGATCGACGAGGGGGACCGCGACGTCGCGGCCACGAGCGAGACCGCGGCCAGGGTCGCGGCGTTCGCGCCGGGGGCGAGGGTCGGCATCCTCCACGGCCGCCTTCCCCCGGCCGCCCGGGACGTGGTTCTGCGCGACTTCGGCGCCGGACGGATCGGCATCCTCGTTTCGACCACGGTCATCGAAGTCGGCGTGGACGTTCCGGAGGCGACCTTCATGGTCATCGAGAACGCCGAGAGCTTCGGGCTCGCGCAGCTTCACCAGCTCCGCGGGAGAGTGGGGCGGGCGGAGCGTCCGTCCTGGTGTGCGCTCGTCGTCGGCCCGCGCGCGACGGCGGATGCACGGAGCCGGTTGGAGGTCCTCGAGAAAACGACGGACGGTTTCGCCATCGCCGAGCGGGACCTCCTCGACCGCGGACCCGGAGATCTTCTCGGGACACGGCAGTCCGGGCTTCCCGCGCTTCGCGTCGCCGATCCGATGCGGGACCTCGCTCGCCTGGGAGACGCGCGCGGGGTCGCGCGGGAGCGAGTCGGAGAAGGGCGTAAGGATCGTCAGCGACCTGTTCGGGTATTCATGACCTTCTTGTCATCCCGAGGAGCGGAGCGACCCCTTGTCATCCTGAGGAGCGCAGCGGTCCTGAGCGGAGCGAAGGAAGGATCTCTCGAATATCAAGAGATCCTTCGCTTCGCTCAGGATGACAGGGGGGCGAGAAGCCAGAGATCCTTCGCTTCGCTCAGGATGACAAGGTCGTTCTGATACGTTCTCCGCCGTGAGAATCCTCGTGACGGGCGGAACCGGCTTCGTGGGGACCCACCTCGTCAACGCGCTCGTCCGGCGCGGACACGAGGTGGCGGTTCTCGCGCGACACCCGGACCGTGCGCGGAATCGCTACAACCGGCCGGTCGAGCGCGTCCGGGGTGACGTCCTCGACGGCCCCTCGCTCGCCTCCGCCCTCGAGGGCCGGGACGCCGTGATCCACCTGGTCGGGATCATCCATGAACAGGGGGCGCAGACCTTCGACCGGATGCACCGGCTCGCGCCGGAGAACGTCGCCGCGGCGGCCGAGAACGCCGGCGTGCGACGTTTCCTCCACATGAGCGCGATGGGAGCGTCGGAGGACGCACCTTCCGAGTACTCGCGCACGCAAGGCGGCGGGGGAGCGCGCGGTCACGAAGTCCGGGCTCGATTGGACGATCATCCGCCCCTCCATCGTGTTCGGTCCGGGAGATGGATTCGTCTCCCTTCTCGCGCCGATCGTCCGGAAGAACCCGCTCTTCATTCCGGTCATCGGCAGCGGCGAGACGAGATTCCAGCCCGTGTCGGTGTACGACGTCGCCCGCGTCTTCGCGGATGCGCTCGAGAAGCCCGAGACGATCGGAAAGACGTTCGAGATCGGCGGCCCCGACGTTTTCACGCTGAACGAAATCTACCGGGAGATCGCGACCGTCGTCGGCAAGCGGCGAAAGCCGCTCATTCACCTCCCGCTGTGGTGGGGGCGGCTGCTCGCGCGCTTTTTCGAGTCTTTCGCTCGGCGCGGCTGGATCGCCCATCCTCCGCTGACCCGCGACCAGCTGAAGAGCCTCTCGCGCGACAACGTGGGCGACGTGTCCGAAACGGTCAACGTGTTCGACGGAGAGTGGCGCGAGTTCCGGCCGGGCCTGCGCGAGTACCTGACGGGCGGTATGGACCACGATCCGAGGTCCGGCTTCGGCGGAGAGGTGGAGATGGAACCCGTCAAGGTCCTGCGCATCCGGTGAGACGCGCGGCTTCCGTGGCGCTGGCCGCGGCCCTTCTCGGCGCCAGCGCGGCGCGGTCCGCCGAGCCGGTCCCGTCCGTTCCCCCGCTGCGGGAGCAGCACGCGATCCGGCAGGCCTGGCTGAAGAAACGGCTGGACGAAGTCCTGCCCGCGCTGATGCGGAAGCATCGGCGTCTCGATGTGGATCGTGGCGAACCGCGAGTACAACGAGGACCCGGTCTTCCTGTCCCTCGTCTCACCCGCGCAGTTCGCGGCGCGCCGCCGCACGATCCTGGTCTTCACGGACCGCGGCCCCGCGAAGGGCGTGGAGAGGCTCGCGCTGGGCGGCGGCTCCAACGGCGGGCTCTACACGGTGTACCGGGATCCGGACGTCGAGACCCGGGAGCTTTGGGGCGCGCGCACAGTGGGCGCTCCTGCGGAAGGTCGTGGACGAGAGGAAGCCCACGTCGATCGCGCTCAACATCTCGCATACCCACGCGTTCTCGGACGGTCTCTCCGCGGGTGAGCGGGAGGAGCTCGAGGCGGCTCTCGGGCCCTGGACGTCGAAGATCGTGCGCGCCGAAGAGCTCCCGCTCGACTACCTCGACGGTCCGCGTTCCCGAAATGCTCGCCGACCTACCGCGACCTGATGCGGATCGCCCACGGCCTGATCGCGCGTGCGTTCTCGAACGAGGTCATCACGCCCGGGGAAGACCACCACGGCGGACGTGGAGTGGTGGCTGCGGCAGCAGGTCAACGACCTCGGCCTGGGGGAGTGGTTCCCGCCCACGGTCGAGGTCCAGCGCCGCGGCAGTGAAGCCCGGGGCGATCGTCACCGAGCAGGGGGACGTCGTCATCCAGCGCGGCGACCACCTCCACTCGGACTTCGGCATCCACGCTCTGGGCCTCGCCACCGACACGCAGCACGTGGGCTACGTCCTCCGGGAGGGGGAGACCGACGCGCCGGCCGGGTCTGCGGCGGGCGCTCGCGAACTCCAACCGGCTGCAGGACCTGCTGCTCGAGCGCTGAAGCCGGGGCGGACCGGGAACGAAATCCTCGCCGGACACGCTCGCGGCCGACGAAGCGGCGAGGGCCTCGACCGCCACGGTCTACACGCATCCCATCGGCGACCACGGCCACGGCGCGGGACCGCTCATCGGCCTCTGGGACCGCCAGGAGGGCGTCCCGGGCCGCGGCGACGTCAAGGTCCTGCCCTCGACGTGGTTCTCGATCGAGCTCGAGGCGACGACCCCCGTGCCCGAGTGGGATGGTCAGGCCCTGCGCTCGGCCCAGGAAGAGGACGCGATGCTCGACGAGAGCGGCCGCATCTCCTGGGTGCTGCCGAGACAGACGAAGTACCTCCTGGTCCGCTGAAAAAAGGGCGCGACTCGCGTCGCGCCCGAAAAGGAGGGATGCGTCTGGTTGGACGCGGGAACGACCGAGTTGGTTACGACTATCTCTGGACTGTTGCGGGTGCAGGCCCCTTCGGGACCTGTCCCCGCGACTTGCTGGACTGTTGCGGGTGCAGGCCCCTTCGGGACCTGTCCCCGCTACTACCTCGGGGCCGCCGGCCCGCGCTGCACGCGGATGGTGCCGGAAGTGGTCTCGACCCGGACCTTCTGCCCGCCGCCGTTGACCGCGCCGGTCCCCCGGACCGTGCCGTCGCGGCGGGAGATCGACACCTCCGGGAAGTCCGAGCGGATCGAGATCTCGTCGGGGTCGGCACCGGTGACGGTCAGATCCAGGTTGCCGCGAAAGTCGGCGGGGAGCGTCAGGTTCACGTCGCCGCCGCCGCTCTGGATGGTCACCCCCTCGCGGAGCTGGCGGGAGGCGACCGCGATCCGGACGTCACCGCCGGCAGTCCGGGCGTTGACCGCGCCGACGACCACGGGAACGACGATGTCGCCGCCGCCGGTGCGCGCGTCGAGCGCGCCGCCGACGCGTCCGATGCGGATGTCACCCCCGGACGTCTCCACCAACGCCTTACCGGCGACCGAGAGCGCCCGAACGTTTCCGGCGAGAGTCTGCGCCGCGAAGTCCCCCAGGACCGGACCGATCTCGATGTCGCCTCCGAGGGTCTTGACGTCGGCGCCCGCTCCCACGGAGCCCACCTGGATCTCCCCGGAGTGGGTCAGGATCCTGACCCGCCCCGAAACGTTACCAACCCGGTAGCTGTTCGTTCCGCTCGTCGAGAGGAAGTCGCCGGCGATATTTCCGCGCACGACGGGAGCGTCCATCGTGCCTGCCCTCGCGGTCGAGTGCGCATGGACTTCGACGTTCGGGTCGGGCACGACGACCTCGCGCGTCCGAACCTTGACCTCCGGCACGCGGATCTCGATCGGGTTGACGTGAACGTCCACGTCCGGGACGCGCACTTTGATCTCCGGGACGCGCACCTTGATCTCCGGTACGTGGACGTTCACCCGCGGAATGGTCACCGCGAACGACCGGCGCCCCGAGACGATGGGCCGCGCGTCCTCCGGTCGGGTGCCGCCCGCCAGCAGCAGGATCGCGCCGTTCAAGGCGGAGAGGTGCACCTTGCCGCCCCCCTCACCCACGCGGCCCTCGTACGAGCGCCGGGGGTCGACGATCCAGATCTCGCGCACCCCGCGAGCTCCACCGCGGACGCCTCGCCGGCCGCCCTGCCGGATGCCTTCGTGGATGCCTTCCCGGATTCCCTCGCGGATGCCCTCTTCCACGGAGCGCGTCGACCGGCGGATCTCGACATCCACGTCGCGCATCGACTCCTCGAGCTCCTTTTCGAGCTCGCGCAGGTCGACGACGGCGGCGTCTTCGCCGTCCTCGGTGACCACGATCCGGCGTCCGGACTTGTCTTCGCGAAGACGCTTCCGGATCACTTCCCTCTCCGCGCCCTCCTCCCGGCGGGGCAGGGCGAACGTCGAAGAGATGGCCCCGTGCAGCGTGGACGCGGTGAGGTCGAAGCGCGACTCCTTCGGAAGCGTGAGGCGCACCGCGCCGTTCACGGTCCCCAGGTCGATTGACGTGCCGCCCGGGACGCCGATCGCGTCGGCCGAGACGTTCCCGTTGACGGCCTGGGCATCGATCGACCGCCGGACCGCCCGGGCCTCGATCGCGCCGTTGACCGTTCGAAGCCGTACGTCCCCGTTCAGGTCGCGGGTGCGGACGTCGCCGTTGACGGTCTCCAGCCTCGCGGTGACCCCGGGCGGGACCGTTACCTCGAACCGGGCGTTGACGCGCGCGTCATCCCAGCGCGGGAAGTCGCGAAAACGGGGGAAGTCGCGCCAACGGGAGCGGCGGCCCCTCTCGAACCGCCAGGTCCGGTCGCCCCAGCGGGCCTGGATCGACAACTCGTTGCCCTGACGGGACTGGACGAGCTGGACGCTCCGGAGGACTTCCTCCGCGCGCGCCCGGGTCGGGGCCACGACGACGATCGTGGCGACCGCCGAGAATTCCGAACCGGCCGTCGCGACGACGTCGCCGGAGACGTTCTCGAGCCGCAGCACCGAGCCGGGGGGGAGCGTCGCGTTGACGCGGTCGGTCCGGTGGGCCGTCTCGTCACCCCGCGCGATGCCGCCGGCGAGCATCAACAGCACCCCCACCGCCAGGAGGATCCACAGGACGGCGCGGTCCGTCTTCTCGACGTAGCTGCCGGTCGTTCGCGAAGAACTCATCTGGGGGAGAGACGCCACGGCCCCGGTTCGGTTACGCAGGATCACAGGTCGATCGCCTTCAGCGCGGAGGCAGCCCGCGCGCGCACGAAGCCGTTCTCCGCCGGATCCACCGCCTTCTCCCGGAGCGACTGGATCGTGCGGGCGTCCGGCGACCGGCGGGCCGAGGCTGCGAGCGCCTCGACGGCCACGAGGCGGACCCCGGGGTTCGGGTCGTTCGCGAGCGCTTCGACGAGAGCCGTTCGGATCTCGGAGCTGGACTGGAAAGAAGCGAGGGCCTCGGCCGCCTTCTTCCGCACCCCGGGGTTGCGGTCGCGCTTCAGGGTGGCGGCGAGGGCACGGACGACGTCGGGAGACGCCGCGCCCGCGGCCGCGCCGTAGTGACCGGAGACGAGCTCGATCGCGCGCGACTTCTCACCCGCGGTCTCGGAGTTGCGGGAAAGCAGGTAGGCGAGGAGCGTCGAGACCTCCGGGTCCTGCGGACGACCGACCACCGAGTGACGCGTCGTGGCGTCGAACTCGATTCCCACGCGACCGTCGGGATCCGTCCGGTAGGCGACGTTCGAGAGGCGCGGGTTTTCCGCCAGGTCCGGCGCGGTCCGCGTAGTTCCGGGCGCGGGCGTCGGCGTGGTCGACGCCGAACGGCTGGGGTTGAGTCCTCCCCGCGCGACCGCGAAGCCGGCGGCGGCCGCGACGAAGAGCGCCGCGGCGCGGGCGAGGAGCGTCGTCACCCGGGAACGGGGTCGGAACTCACGGATCCGCCGGCGGTCCATCTCGTCGTGGAGCAGCGCGAGCGTGCGCGAGCGAAACTCGGGCGTCACGGAGGCGTCGGGGTCGGTGCCGATCGCCTCCCACGTCTCTTCGATCGACGTCAGTGCCGCCGTGCAGCGCTGGCATCCCGCCAGGTGCCGATCGAAGTCGGCGAGCTCGGGAGCGTCGGCCTCCCCGAGCAGGCGGTTGATCGCGCGGTCCGTCAGTTCACGACATTCCATACGGCCTCTCCTTCGGAGAATCGCGCCTTGAGCGTCTCGACGGCGCGGAAGATCCGGGTTTTGACGGCCCCGACTGAGATCCCGAGGATGCGGGCGATCTCGGCGTAGGGCAGCTCGTGGTACCGGGCGAGAACGAGAGCTTCGCGCTGCTCGTCGGACAGCGCCCCCAGGGCCCGACGGACCGCCGCTCGGCGCTGCCTTCCATCCAGCCGGGCTTCGGCGCCCTCGCCGCGCGCGGGCAGCTCCGCCACGGCCTCGAGCGGGACGACAGTCGCGCGGTGATCCCGGCGCCTCCGGTCGCGGCAGGCGTTCGCCGCGATGGCGAAGAGCCACGACGAGACGGCGGCCCGGCCGTCGTATTGATGAGCCCGCGAGATCACCTTCACGAAAACCTCCTGCGTCACTTCCTCGGCGGTCTCGCGGTCGGAGAGCATCCGGCTCGCGAACCGCAGCAGAGCGGGTGCGTAGCGCTCGAAGAGCTCCTCGGCTCCGCTCGCGTCGCCGCCGCGGATCCTCTCCAGGAGCACCCGGTCCTCGATTAATCCGACGGCCACGCGGTCACGCTCGGGGGGGGAGACGTCCCCCCAGCGGAAAGGTTTCGGGTCCGGGAGATCCGCGGCGCCTTCCGGACCCGTAACCGGGCGGGCCTAAGCAAGTTGCGGGGACAGGATTTATCCTGCACCCGCCACCTTATTAAGATAGGCAAGGGGGATGGCTATGGGGAAGGGCCCGACGGTACCCGTGAGCGCCGACCGGCCCGCTGCGCTCGAACGCGCCCGGCTCCGAATGGGGACGCTCTTCAGCCCCAACCAGGTCCTGGGCCGCCGTAACTCGATCGGGTGCGTGGCCCTCGAGATCACGCAACGCTGCAACCTGGACTGCACGCTCTGCTACCTCTCGGAGAATTCGGAGCGCGTGAAGGACCTGCCGCTCGCGGAGGTCTTCCGTCGGATCGACGGGATCCGCGAGCGATTCGGAGCGCCGACCGCCGTCCAGATCACGGGCGGGGACCCGACTCTGCGCGCCCCGAAGGAGCTCGTCGCGATCGTTCGCTACACCCGGGACGCCGGCCTTCTCCCGACGCTCATGACGAACGGCATCAAGGCGACGCGCGAGATGCTGGTGTCGCTCGCGGAAGCGGGCCTGAACGACGTGGCCTTTCACGTGGACCTCACGCAGGAGCGGAAGGGCTACGCAACCGAGGCCGACCTGAACGCGGTGCGCGACGAGTACATCGACCGCGCCCGCGGGCTGCCGATCGCGGTGATCTTCAACACGACCGTCTGCCGCGAGAACTTCGACGAGATCCCGGAGCTCATCCGTTTCTTCCGGCGGCGGGCGGACGTCGTCGGCATGGCCTCGTTCCAGCTGCAGGCGGACACCGGCAGGGGAGTGTTGCGGGAGCGCGACCGCGTCATCTCTCTCGACAGCGTGCGCGAGCAGATCGCCGCGGGGGCCGGGACCTCCATCTCCTGGGACACGATCCGGATCGGTCATCCCGGCTGTCACCGCATCGGCATCACGCTCGAGTCGAACGGGAACCTCTACGACTTGAACGACGACCCCGCGTTCTTCAACCGCTTCCTGAGCGACTTCCAGCACGTGATGCTGGATCGCCGGGAGCCCCGCCGAGCGGTTACCGCGCTCCTCTCCGAGGCCGCGCGCCGTCCCTCCTGGCTCGCGCGCACCGTCCGATTCTTCGGACCCAAGCTCTGGCGTATGCGGCGCGACCTGCTCGCTTCGCGCGGCCGCGTTCACAAGCTGTCGTTCTTCGTGCAGAACTTCATGGACGCCTCCAACCTCGACCCCGAGCGCATCCACGCCTGCTCGTTCATGGTGATGACCGGGACCGGGCCGGTGTCGATGTGTGCATTCAACGCGCGGCGCGACGACTTCATTCTGAAGCCCGTGGCGCTCACGACGCCCGAGGGTCGCGCGGTCTGGAACCCGCTGTCCGGACGAACTCTGCCGGCCCTGCAGTGACGGTGAGCCGATGAATCGACTCTCCCGAATCCTCATCGGAATCGCTGGGCTGACCGCCGCCTGCGCGTCGAACGTGCCGACCCCCCGGTCCGCAATCGAAAGCGTTTCCTCGCCGGAAGGCGCCTGGGAAGAGGTGCTCGTGCGCTCGGTGGACGACCGGGGGCGTATCGACTTCGCCGGTGTCGCGCGGGAGCCCGCAAACCTGGAGGCGTACGTCGCGTGGCTCGCCCGCGCGGAGGCCCCGTCAGAGCGAACCGCAAAGGTCGCGTATCTCGTCAACGCCTACAACGCCCTCGCGATGTACAACGCGGTCCGGTCCGGGATTCCGGAGGAGCTCGACTCGAGGAAGGTCAAGTTCTTCTACCGGGACCGCTTCGAGCTCGGCGGTCGCCGGATCTCCCTCTACGCCCTGGAAAATCAGGTGATCCGACCGCTCGGCGATCCGCGCGTTCACTTCGCCCTGAACTGCATGGCGGTGAGCTGCCCGCGCCTTCCGAAGGAGCCGTTCCGGGCCGAAACTCTGGACGCCGACCTCGACCGGCTCGCCCGGGAGTTTCTGAACGATTCCCGGAACGCCGCAGTCGACCCGGGGGCGCGCGTGGTGCGCTTCTCGGAAATTCTCAAGTTCTACCCGGAGGACTTTCTGAAGGTCGCTCCGTCGCTCGTCGCCTACGCGAACCGGTATCGTAACGAAAAGATCCCGGAGGATTACCGCGTCGAGTTCATCCCCTACGACTGGACGCTGAACAAGCAGTGACGCGGCGCCCCCCTTCCCGGCTATAGTCGCGGGAAGTGGCATTCAAAGTCGTCGATTTCGCGATACAGCTCGCCGTCATTCTCTTCGCCATCTCGTTTCACGAGTCGGCGCACGCCTATGCCGCGCTCCGGTTCGGCGACACGACTGCGCGCGACCTCGGCCGCATCAGCTTGAACCCCATCCGGCACCTGGACCCGTTCGGCAGCGTGCTGCTGCCGCTGGCCATGTACGTCCTCTCGGCGGGAAGAATGATCTTCGGCGCCGCGAAACCGACGCCGGTCAACCTCGCCAACACCCGCAACCCCCGCCTGGCGAATCTCGTCGTGTCGGCGGCCGGACCGGTCTCGAACTTCTTTCTCGCCTCGATCTCTCTCCTCATCCTGATCGGAATCCGAAGCGCGTCGCCGCAGGCCGTGCCGGACCTGTACTCGGCCATCCAGGGAGAGAGGTTCGCGGCCGGCGCGCTCGCCCCGCTGACGTACGTCCTCTTCCAGTTCACGATCGTCAACGTGGTCCTCGCCGTCTTCAACCTGATCCCCATCCCGCCGCTGGACGGAAGCGGCGTCATCAGCTCCGTCTTCGGCGGTCCGGTCGCGCGCCTCTACGCCACGATCGCGCCGTTCGGCTTCATCATCCTGATCCTCCTTCTGTACAGCGGGTTTCTCTCCCGGATCCTGCGGCCCGTGCTGCAGGTCGTCTACGCGATCGTCTTCGGCGGATTCGAATGACCGATCCGGTCGTCCTGTCCGGTCTGAGGCCGACCGGGCGGGTACACCTCGGCAACTACTTCGGAGCGGTCAAGAACTGGGTCGACCTCCAGAACTCCGGGAAGTACCGCTGCTACTTCTTCGTGGCGGACCTCCACGCGCTGACGACCGACTACGCGGACACCGGAACCCTCGCCGCCCACACGCGTGACGCCGTCATCGACTGGCTCGCCGTCGGGCTCGACCCGGAGCGCGCCACGGTTTTCCTGCAGTCGCGGGTGCCGCAGCACGCCGAGCTCGCTCTCTACTTCTCGATGATCACCCCTCTCGGCTGGCTGGAGCGCGTCCCCACGTACAAGGACCAGATCGAGGCGCTGCGCTCCCGGGATCTCGCGACGCACGGGTTCCTGGGTTACCCGGTGCTCATGACCGCCGACATCGCGGTCTACCGCGCGAACCTGGTTCCGGTCGGGGAGGACCAGGCGAGCCACCTCGAGATCTGTCGCGAGATCGTGAGGCGGTTCAACGGCCTCTACGGGGAGGTCTTCCCGGAGCCGAAGGCCCTGCACACGCCGACGCCGAAGGTCAACGGCGTCGACGGTCGGAAAATGTCGAAGTCCTACAACAACACGATCGGCATCTCGGAGTCTGCCGAGGGCGTCCGCGACAAGGTGATGGCGATGGTGACGGACCCGCGCGCGTTCGGCGGCAGGACCCTGGAAATCCCGACCACTGCAACCTCTTCCCGTTCCACGTCCTCTTCTCGCCGCCGGAGGAGGTCGCGGTCGTCGACCTCGAGTGCCGGACCGCCGCCCGCGGCTGCGTGGACTGCAAGAAGCACCTGATCGCGAACATGAACCCGGCGCTCGAGCCGATCCGCCAGCGTCGGGCGGACCTCCTCTCCGCGCCCGGAGACGTCGTCCGCGAGGTCCTGCACGCCGGCGACGAGCGCGCGCGCAGAGTGGCGGAAGAGACGATGGAACGGGTGCGCGAGGCGGTGCGGTTGAGCCCGGAGCCGTGACCGACGATTCTGTCGAAGGCGGGCCACCTCCCGCCGATCGCCATCGCCGCCTTCGCGGGGCCCTTCGACCTGCTCCTGCACCTCATCCGCGTGAACAAGGTCTCGATCACCGACATCCCGATCGCCGAGATCACCGAGCAATACACGGCGTACCTGGACACGATGCGGGAGCTCGACCTCGACGTGGCGTCGGAGTACGTCGCCATGGCCGCGGAGCTCATCTACATCAAGTCCCGGATGCTGCTGCCCCGACCGCCGGGGGACGTCGAGGAGAGTCCGCTGGAGGACCTGGCGCGGCGCCTCGCGGAGTACGAGCGGTACCGCGACGCCGCGGAGACCCTTCACGAGGTCGACGCGTTGCGCGCCGGGCTGTGGCCGCGGCCTCCGACGTCGCCGCCGCCGTCGCCCGACGGGGAGACCCTCGAGGTGTCGCTCTTCGACCTGATCGGCGCGTTCCGCCAGGCGAGCGAGCGATATCGCCTCGCGCACCCGGCGGCGCTGGAGATCCGGCACCAGAGGTTCTCGGTGCGCGACAAGATGCTGGATCTTCTCGCCCGTCTCGACGAGAAGCGCACCCTGCCGCTCCTCGACTTCCTGGGGGAGATGAAGTTCCGGGCGGAGGCCGTGACCGCGTTTCTCGCCACGCTCGAGCTCATCCGGCTCGGGAGTCGCTCGCGCGTTCCAGCGCGCCGCGTTCGGAGAGATCCACGTGACCCGCACGGACGTCGCCTTCAGCGCCGCGGACGTGCGGGATACTTACGCCTGACGTGGAAGAGCTGACGGAGAAAGAGAGCGACGCCGCTCCGGCGGCGGAGGCGCCACGGCCCCGGGAGTCGAGCGTCCGGGAAGATCCGGCCCGCCCTGGAGGCGCTTCTCTTTTCCTCCGCACGGCCGGTCAAGGAGACGGAGCTCGCCGAGGTGCTCGAAGCCACGCCCGAAGCGGTCGCCGCGGCGCTCGCGTCCCTCGCGGAAGAGGCGGACGCGGCGACCCGGGGGATCCGGCTGGAGAGCGTCGCGGGGGGCTGGCGATACGTCACACGACCCGAGTTCGACTCTCTCCTGCGCAAGTTCCACGAGGTCACGGAGCGCAGCCGCCTCTCGCTCGCGGCGCTGGAGACGCTCGCCATCATCGCGTACCGGCAACCGATCACGATGCCCGAGATCCAGGAAATCCGCGGCGTGAACTCGTCCTGCGTGCTGAACGACCCTGCTCGAAAAAAAGCTGGTCACGACCGCCGGACGAAAGCCCGTCGTCGGAACGCCTTTCTTGTATCGGACCACGCGGGAGTTCCTCGTCCGGTTCGGCCTGAACGAGCTCGACGACCTGCCGAAGCCCGAGGAGCTCGACGAGGACCTCGCGGCGACGGTAGCGTCGGAGGAGGCCGCGGCTGCGAGGGAGCCGGCGCGACCGCGTCGACGCCCCGTCCGGCGAGCCGGAGGACGACGAAGTCGACGAGGAGCCGAAGCGACGGCGAGCGAAGACGACGACGAGGACGAAGAGGACGAAGAGGACATCGACGCCCCGTCCGTCGAGGCGTGACCTGCCCCCGTCCGGCTGCAAAAGTTGATCGCCGACGCGGGCCTCGCTTCCCGGCGCGAAGCCGAGGAGTGGATCCGCGAAGGGCGCGTCAAGGTCAACGGAAAGGTCGCGCAGCTGGAGAGCGGGCGGACCCGGCGAAGGACGCGGTCCGGGTGGACGGAAAGAGGCTCCAGCCGCGGACCGGACCGCGGACCTACCTCCTCCTGAACAAGCCGCGCGGCTACGTGACCACGGTTCAGGACCCGGAGGGCCGCCACACCGTGCTCGACCTCCTTCCGGCGGGGCTCCCGCGCGGCGTCAAGCCGGTGGGCCGCCTGGACGTCCAGACCGAGGGGCTCCTCCTCCTGACCGACGACGGCGACGTCGCGCGCCTCGTCACGCACCCTCGACCGGGTGTCCGAAGGAGTACCAGGTGAAGGTCTCGGGCATCCCGGCCGAAGCGAAGCTCGTGAAGCTGCGCCGGGGGGTGTTTCTGGACGGTCGGCGGACCCGGCCCTGCGAGATCGAACGGGTTTCGACCACCGCCCGGGGGGACGAGGGCAATTCCTGGTTGAAAGTCGTGCTGAGGGAGGGGCGGAGCCGGCAGATCCGCCGCATGTTCGAGACCATCGGCCATCCCGTCTCGAAGCTGAAGCGCGTGGCGATCGGCCCGATCCGGGACGCGGAGCTCCCGGCCGGCGCGTGGCGGCCGCTTCTGCGGATCGAGGTCGAACGCCTTCAGAGGCTGGGTCAAGGCGCCACGCCGGTGAGCTCCCGTCCGGTCGTTGCGATCGACGGACCATCCGGCGCCGGCAAGTCGACGGTGGCGAGGGCGCTCGCGGCCCGGCTTCGCGTTCCGTACATCGACACCGGTGCGATGTACCGGGCGATCGGCCTCGCGGCCCGTGACCGCGGCATCGCTCTGCCGATCTCGGACCCGGAGGCGGTCGCCTCGAATCGCCGGGTCGTCCTCGGTCGAGCTCGACGTCTCCGGCGCCGACACGCGGGTCCTTCTCGACGGCCGCGACGTCACCGACGCGATCCGGCTCCCCGAGATCTCTCTCTACGCTTCGGCGGTATCGGCGATTCCGGCGGTCCGGCGTCGCCTGGTCTCCCTGCAGCGCCGGCTCGCCGAGAAGAGCGGGGGAGTCCTCGAGGGACGGGACATCGGCACCCGGGTCTTCCCCGAAACGCCCCATAAGTTCTTTCTGACCGCCCCCCTCGCCGTCCGCGCCGAACGGCGGGCGCGCGAGCTCGCCGAACGGGGCACCCCGCAGCGCTACGAAGAGGTTCTGGCGGAAATCGAGCGCCGGGATCTCGCGGACTCCACCCGAGCCGACTCGCCGCTCACGTTCGACGACACCTACACCCTGGTGGACACGGGCACCCGGCCGATCGAAGCGATCGTGGACGACCTCGAGGGCCGGGTCCTCCAGCGGGAGGCGGGCGGGCAGGGAGGGAACGGGTCCGGTTGACTCGGTTCGAGATAGCAAAGTATATTTCGCGTTTTCAGAGACTTATGAGGGGGTTGTCCCTGTCGCATGCCGGGTGAAAACGATAAAGGGGGTCGGCAAGCCGAACCGATGCAAACCGAAGAAGAACTGTCGCCGCAGGAGTACGAGCACCTGCTGGCCCAATATGAGAACTCGTTCAAAAACCTCCAGGAGGGCCAGATCATCCGCGGGCGCGTTCTTGCGATCACGCCGTCCGAGGTGATCGTCGACATCGGCTACAAGTCCGAGGGGATCATCTCCCTCGCCGAATTCACGGACTTCTCGGGCAACGTGACCGTCCACGAGGGCGACGCCGTGGACGTCCTGCTCGAGCGCACCGAGGACCAGAACGGCTACGTCGTTCTTTCCAAGGACAAGGCCGAGAAGATGAAGGTCTGGGACGAAGTCGAGCGTTCCTACCGCTCGGGCTCAACCGTCCGGGGCCGCGTCATCGACCGGATCAAGGGGGGCCTCGCCGTGGACATCGGCGTGAAGGCGTTCCTGCCCGGCTCGCTGGTGGACGTCAAGCCCGTCAAGAACCTGGAGTCGCTCCGCGGCAAGGAGCTCGATTTCAAGGTGATCTCGGTCGACAAGAAGCGCGGCAACATCGTCCTGTCCCGCAAGGCGGTCGTCGAGATAGAGCAGGAGGCGCGCAAGCGCGAGACGCTGCAGCTCTTAGAAGAGGGGCGCGTCCTGCGCGGCGTCGTCAAGAACCTGACGGACTACGGCGCGTTCGTGGACCTGGGTGGCTTAGACGGCCTCCTCCACGTCACCGACATGTCGTGGGGCCGCGTCAACCACCCGTCCGACCTGGTCAAGGTCGCCGACGAGATCGACGTCGTCGTGCTCAAGTTCGACCGCGAGACAGAGCGCGTCTCTCTCGGGACCAAGCAGCTCACCGAGGATCCCTGGGCGCACGTGCCCGGCCGGTATCCGGCGGGATCGCGCGTCAGCGGTCGCGTCACCAACGTCACGGACTACGGTGCCTTCGTCGAGCTCGAGGAAGGCGTCGAGGGGCTCGTTCACGTCTCGGAGATGTCCTGGTCCAAGAAGGTCAAGAATCCGTCGAAGCTGGTCTCTCCCGGCGATCAGGTCGAGGCGATCGTGTCCGACGTCAACCCGGACGCGCGGCGCATCTCGCTGTCGCTGAAGGACACGCTTCCGGACCCGTGGGAGTCGGTCGTCCAGAAGTACGCCATCGGCAGTCGCGTCCACGGCAAGGTCCGGAACCTCACGGACTTCGGGGCTTTCGTGGAGATCGAAGAGGGCGTCGACGGCCTCGTCCACGTTTCCGACATGTCCTGGACGAAGCGGATCAAGCACCCCTCCGAGGTCCTCAAAAAGGGGGACGAGGTCGAGGCGATCATCACGTCGATCGACGAGGAGAACCGCCGGATCTCGCTTTCGATCAAGGAATTCCAACCCAACGATTTCCAGACGTTCCGCGACCGGCACCAGCCCGGGGACATCATCGACGGAATCGTGAGCCGCGTCGCCGACTTCGGCGTCTTCGTCCAGCTCGAAAACCTCGTCGAGGGGCTCATGCACGTTTCCGAAACCGCGCTGCCGCGCGGCGACAAGCCCCAGGATCATTTCCGCGAGGGCGAGCCCGTGCGCGTGCGGATCCTCCGGATCGACGAGGGCGAAATGAAGATCGGCCTGTCGAGCGTCGACGAGGAGGGACAGCCGCTGCCCGCTCCGGCGCCGCTCCCTCCGTCCGAGGAGAAGGCCGAACAGCCCGTGGAGGCGTCCGCGGAAGAAGCGGTAGCTTCCACCCAGTCCTCCGCCACTCCGGTTTCCCCTGAGGCCGAGGAGCCGGCCCCGGTCGCCGAGACGGTCGCAGCGGCGGCCGAGGGCGAAGCTGCGGAGCCCGCACCGAAGAAGAAGCGCACTCGAAAGAAGGCGGACGAGACGCCTTCCAAGCCTTAGCTCCCCGGTCGACTGGGAGACTTGCGATGACGAAGGCGGAACTGATCGAGCGCGTCGCGGCGGCAACCGACGTCACCAAGAAGCAGGCCGAGTCGATTGTGGACACGATCTTCGAGGCGATCATCCGGTCCCTGAAACAGGGGCAGAAGATCGAGCTGCGCGGATTCGGCTCGTTCCGCCTCCGCGAGCGCGGAGCGAGAATCGGGCGGAACCCGAAAACCGGAGTGAAGGTGAACGTCCCCGCGAAAAAGATCCCTTACTTCAAGCCGGGCAAGGAGTTGAAGGAGCTGATCAATAAGTAGTTCTCAGTCTCCGGTTCTCAGCTCTCAGAAGGACCGCTCAGGCCTTCCGGGCTGAGAACTGACAGCCTGAGCACTGAGAGCTACTTATGCCGGAAGTCCTCTTCGCTCCCTGGCGTTACGAGTACCTCGTGGCGGAAAAATCGACAGGCTGCATCTTCTGTGAGGCCGCGGCCTCCACGAACGACGAGGAGTCGCTCATCGTGCATCGCGGGCGCCGCGTTTTCACCCTGCTGAACCGCTACCCCTACACCAACGGCCACCTCATGGTGGCGCCGTACGAGCACCGGTCCCGGCTCTCGCAGTCGGACCCGGAGACCCTGACCGAGCTGATCGCCACGGTAGCCCGGGGGGAGAAGATCCTCTCGGAGGCCTACCGCACCGACGGGCTGAACATCGGCGTCAACCTGGGTTCGGCCGCCGGAGCCGGAGTGGAAGACCACTACCACGTCCACCTCGTTCCCCGCTGGGGCGGCGACACCAACTTCATGACGGTCGCCGGAGGAGTCCGCGTCGTTCCCGAGGACCTGCCGGTGACGCGCCACAGGCTCGCTCCGCTCTTCGAGGCCGCGACTTGACGGCGGAGGCGGTTGGCCGGAGGAACCGGGCCGTGGCCGTTCTCCTGGCGTGGATTTTTCCGGGGCTCGGGCACGCCTATCTCGGACGGCGCCGGACCGCGCTCCTCTTCGCCCTGATCGTGACAGCGACGTTCCTCCTCGGCCTTTCGTTCGAGGGCCGGCTGTACACGATCGAGCGCTCGCAGCCGCTCACGATCCTCGCGACGTTCGCGGTCTCGGGCGCGGGACTCCTGAACCTCGCGGCTCGCTTTCTCTCGAGCAACCCGGGCGGAACGATCCTCGCCCCCACGTACGAGTACGGCTGCGCGTACCTCCTGACCGCGGGACTGATGAATCTCCTCCTCATGCTCGACTCCTGGGATATCGCCAGCGGGAGGAAGTGATGGCCGCGATTCTTCCGACCGACCACTTCCTCATCATGGCGGTCTACGCGCTCCTGGTTTCGGGCTTCTTCGCTCTCCTCTGGAGAGATGCCTCCCGGGAACGGCTCCGCCTCTTCGGAATCCTTCTCGCCGCACTCCTCGTCGGCGGCCTCGCCGTCGCGTGGTTGATGTATCCATTTCCGCGGTGAATCCCCTCCTCTTGTCATCCTGAGCGAAGCGAGGGATCTCCTAGCCTTCCTCGTGTCATCCTGAGCGAAGCGAAGGATCTCTTGCCTCTCGACGGGGAGATCCTTCGTCGCTACGCTCCTCAGGACATGGATTCTTCGCCCCTTCGGGGCTCAGAATGACAGTGTGGGATTGAACCTCCTCATTTCGGCGGGCGAGGCGTCGGGAGATCTCCACGGCGCTCGTCTCCTTTCGGCGCTGAAGAACCGCCGGCCCGGGTTGACCGCCTTCGGTATGGGAGGCGAGCGGCTCGAGTCCGCGGGCCTCGTGCGCGTGGCGCATTCCGAAGCTCTCTCGGTCGTCGGGATCTCCGAGGTTTTCGAGAAGCTGCCGGCGCTCTGGCGCGCGATCAACCAGCTCCGCGACGCGGCCCGCCGGTCCCGGCCGGACGCGGCGATCTTGATCGACTTCCCCGACTTCCACGGCTGGCTTGCTCGGACGCTTCATCGGGACGGAGTGCCCCTCATCTACTACGTGAGCCCGCAGGTCTGGGCCTGGAGGTCCGGGCGCGCCCGCGCCATCGCGCGGATGGCCCGCCGCATCGTGACGCTCTTTCCCTTCGAGGCCGAGATCTATCGGCGCCTCGGCGCGGACGCGGTCTGCGCCGGCCATCCGCTCGTCGACGACGTCCGGGAGGGCCTGGAGTCGCTTCCTCCTGCCCCGGCCGCTGAGGAGCTCCGGCGGCTGGTCCTCATGCCCGGCAGCCGCGTCGGGGAAGTCCGCCGTCACTGGGAGCCGATGGCGGCGGCCGCCTCGGCCCTCGCGCGCCGGTTGGATCTCGAGGTAGTCGTCATCCGCGCGCCGGGCCTCGAGGAGGCTCTGTTTCCGGGGGGACGCGAACGGGGATTCGTATTCGTGTCCGGGAACCACTACCCGTATCTCGCGGCGGCCGACCTCGCCTTCGTCGCTTCCGGCACCGCAACTCTCGAGGCGGCCCTCTGCGGGACGCCGATGATCGTGGTCTACAAGACGTCCGCGGCGAGTTTCGCCATCGGCAAGAGACTGATCCGGGTGCCGCGGATCTCGCTCGTCAACATCGTGGCGGGGGAGGAAGTCGTGCCCGAGCTCCTCCAGGAGCAGGTAAACGCGACGCGGCTCGAGAGGATGGGAGCTGCCCTCCTGGACGACCCCGCGGGCCTCGCGAAGATGAGGGCGGCGCTCGCGCGCGTCGAAGGTCAGCTCGGCCCGCCGGGCGGCAGCGAGCGCGCCGCCGACGCGATCCTCGAGGCGCTGGAGCCGGAAGCCCGGCGGCGGTCGGTCGGCGGATGAGCCCTCTCCGGCGGCTGCTGACCTACTTCCGGCCGTATCGCGGGAGAGCCCTCGCCGCGCTCGGCGCGATGGCGATCGTGTCGCTGTCCACCGTACTGATGCTCTACCTGCTCACGAAGATCATCGACGACGTGCTCGGCTCAGGAGCGGCCGCCGAGATTCCGGGCCTGGGCAGCGTGCCGTCCCGCGCCGGGGCGTTCGTGCGGTGGCTCGACGCTCTCTATGCGGGATCCCTCTCGGCCGCGGGGGACGCGGGCATTCCGGTCCGGCTCGCCGTGCCCCTCCTGCTGCTCGCGGCGCTCGTGTCGAAGAACGTCTTCTCCTACTTCTCGGAGTTCGCCTTCAACGGGATCGGGCTCTCGATGGTGCGCGACCTGCGGCGCGACGCGTACGGGAAGCTGCTCTCGCAGTCCGCCAGCTTCTACTCGCGATCCAACACGGGCGACCTCCTCGCGCGCCTGCTGTCCGACGTGGAGCTCATCCAGTCGGCCTTCGGAACCCGGCTCGCGGACTTCGTCCAGGGCGCGGTCACCATCGTCCTCGTGCTCTTCTACGTCGTCTCCCTGAACGCGAAGCTCTCGCTGTTCGTGCTGATCCTCGCCCCCGTCCTCCTCCTTCCCATCGTCGAGGTCACGCGGCGCCTGCGTCGGACGACGTTCTCTTCCCGGGAGCGGATCGGCGAGATGGGCGCGCTTCTCTCCGAGACCCTGCGCGGCCACCGCGTCATCAAGACCTACGGGATGGAGGGTTTCGAGGCAGATCGTTTCGCGCGGGCCAACGACCGCTACTTCCGCGTCACCCGGCGGACCGTGCGCATCCAGGCCCTGAACTCGCCGATGATGGAGGTGATCGCGGGAATCGGCCTCTCCGCCATCTTCGTCTACGCGGCGGGCCAGATCCGGTCCGGGGGAATGACGGTGGGAGGCCTCGTCTCTTTCCTCGCCGCGCTCATGATGCTCTACAAGCCGTTGAAGGACGTGACCAAGGTCAACATGGCCCTGCAGCTCGCGATCTCTTCGGCGCGCCGGGTATTCGAGCTGATCGACGCGGAGAGCGAGGTTGCGGACAAGCCCGGCGCCGTGTCGTTGCCCCCGTTCCGCCGGGCGATCCGATACGAGAACGTTTCCTTCCAATACGGCGACGAACCGGTACTCGAAAACATCGACCTCACGATCCAGCGGGGAGAGACGGTCGCGATCGTGGGCCCGTCCGGGGCCGGGAAGACGACGCTCGTCAACCTGCTCCCGCGGCTGTACGACCCGACCGGCGGACGGATCACGTTCGACGGCGTCGACCTGCGGGACGCCACGCTCGCGTCGCTGCGCGGGTCCATCGGCCTCGTCACCCAGGAGACGATCCTCTTCGACGGCTCCGCGCGCGAAAACATCGCCTACGGCCGGCCGGACGCCTCCGCGGAGACCGTCCGGTCCGCGGCGGACGCCGCCTTCGCCGACGAGTTCGTCAGCCGACTGCCGGAGGGCTACGAGACCCGGCTGGGCGAGGACGCCGGGCGTCTCTCCGGCGGCCAGAAACAGCGTCTGGCGATCGCGCGGGCCATCTTCAAGGACGCGCCGATCCTGATTCTCGACGAGGCTACCTCGCAGCTCGACTCGGAGTCGGAGGCGCTCGTGGCTCAGGCGCTCGCGAACCTCACCTCGGGGCGCACCACGCTCGTCATCGCGCACCGCCTGTCGACGGTCCGGCGGGCCGATCGCATCGTCGTTCTCGAGAAGGGACGCGTCGTCGAGTCCGGGACGCACGCCGAGCTCTTGACTCGAAACGGCCTCTACCGCAGGCTCCACGACATGCAGTTCTTCGTGGAGAGCGAGGCGCCCGCGGAGACGCGCCCGTGACGATCCGGAGCATGACCGGCTTCGGGCGCGCGAAGGGGAGCCTCGGCGAAGAGTGGGCCGCGGAGGTCGTCGCGAAGAGCGTGAACCACCGCTTTCTCGACGTCAACGTGAAGGTCCGGGAGAACGAGGGGGAGCTCGAGCCGGTCCTCCGCCGCGTCTTCTCCCGGCACGTCGCGCGCGGAAAGGTCGAGGTCTCCCTCCGCCTGAAGCGAGCGATGCCCGCTCCGACCGTGATCGCGATCGACGAGGGTCTGCTGGAGAGCCTGCTGGCCCGATTCGCGGCGCTCTCGGAGCAGTACCCGGTGAGCGGCCGCCTCGAAGCCCGCGACCTGCTCACGATCCCCCAGATCTTCTCGGTCGAGACCTCGGGCGACGGCTTTTCCCCGGAGGACGTCGCCGCCCTGGAGCAGGTCGCCGCGGAAGCCGCCCGCGCCCTCGTCGCGATGCGGGAGGCCGAGGGGGCTCTCATCGCCGCCGACCTCTCCGAACGGGTGCAGTTCCTCGAGAGGCGGCTCAAAGAGCTCGCGCTCCGGCGCGACGAGATCCTCGGCAAAGCGCTCGAGAACCTGCGGGAGCGGCTCCGGCCCCTGATGGCGGAGCCGGGTCTCGATCCCGGCCGCCTGGAGCAGGAGGCGGCGCTGGCGGCCGACCGGTCCGACGTGGCGGAGGAGCTCCAGAGGCTGGAGGGGCACCTCGAGCAGTTCGCGAAGCTGCTCGCCACGTCCGACGAACCGGTCGGCAAGAAGCTCGACTTTCTCGCGCAGGAGATTCTCCGCGAGCTGAACACCCTGGGATCCAAGGGCCGCGACCTGCAGATGATCCGCGAAGTGCTCGACATGAAATCCGAGATCGAGAAGGTCCGGGAGCAGGTCCAGAACCTGGAATGAGAGCGCGGGCCCGCGGACATCTCTTCATCGTGTCGTCGCCGTCGGGGGGCGGAAAGACCACCCTCATCCGGCGGTTGATCGCGGATCCCCCCGGCGCCCCGCTCCACTTCTCGGTCTCGCACACGACGCGGCCGAAGAGAGCGGGGGAGAGGAACGGCCGGGAGTACCACTTCGTCACCGACGAGGCGTTCCGGAAAATGGCGGCGCGCCGGGCCTTCCTGGAGCACAACCTGGTGCACGGCCGGCGGTACGGCACCTCCCGGGCCGAGGTCCTTCCTCTTCTCGAGCGGGGCGAGGACGTCGTGCTCGACATCGACGTCCAGGGCGCCCGGGACATCCGCAAGGCCTATCCGAAGGCGGTCTTCATCTTCATCGTCCTGCCGACACCCGAGGAGCTCGAGAGGCGCCTTCGGCTGCGCGGGCTCGACGGCGAGGAAGAGATTCGCCGCAGGCTCCGGCGGGCCCGCGTGGAGATCCGGGAAGCCAAGCGCTTTCAGTACGTTATCGTGAATAACGACCTCGAAAGAGCCACTCTTGAGTTACAATCCATCGTTCGGGCCACACGGGTCACATACACGCGGCAGAAAGCTCGTCTCGAGCGCATCTTCCGCGAATTCCGCTGAAAGAGGTTCTTCAATGATCCAGACCATTCCCGAAGGGGTGGACAGCAAGTTCCGGCTCGTGCTCCTGATCGCGCGGCGCGCGGAGCAGCTCATGCGCGGCGCGCGCCCCAAGATCCGCACCGACAAGTCGCTGAAGCCGACGCGTCTCGCGGCCGAGGAGTTCGAGGAGAACCAGATTCGCTGGGACTACGGCGAAGAGGGCGGCGTTCTCGAGCCGGAGGGCGAAGAGGTGCCCGAAGAGGAGATGGAAGAGGAAGAGGCCGTCTCCTCCCGCGAGTAGGTATCGGCGGGACCGCGGCGAGCGAGCGATGAGCCGGCCCCCGCGGATTCTTCTCGGCGTCTCCGGCGGCATCGCCGCCTACAAGTCCGCGGAGGTCGTCCGCGGGTTGATCGAGCGGGGAGCGGAAGTGCGGGTGACGATGACCCGCGCCGCGAGGGAGTTCGTGGCGCCGCTCACCTTCTCGGTGCTCTCCGGCCACGAGGTCTACCTCGAGGTCTTCAGAAACGTCGCGGGTCTGATCCCGCAGGGGTCAGATCCGCAGCAGTCCACGGTTCCGGTCGTGGACCACGTGGAGCTCGCCGACTGGACCGACGTTCTCGTCGTCGCGCCGGCGACCGCAAACACCATCGCCCGGCTGGCGAACGGCCTCGCCGACGACTTCCTGACGACCTACGCCCTCACCCACCGCGGGCCCCTGCTCGTGGCGCCGGCGATGGAGACGCGCATGTGGGAGCACCCCGCGACCCGGCGCAACCTGGAGCTCCTCGCGGCGCGCGGCGTTCGCTTCGTCGGACCCGGCACTGGTTTTCTGGCGTCCGGTCGCGAGGGCGTCGGGCGCATGGCGGAGCCGGACGAGATCGTCGAGGCCGCGCTCGCTCTCGTTTTCTCCGCCCGGCGGGACTTGGAGGGCCTCCGCGTCCTCGTCACCGCAGGGCCGACCCGCGAACGGCTCGACCCCGTCCGCTACGTCTCGAATCGGTCGAGCGGCCGCATGGGTTATTCGCTCGCCGAGGCGGCGCGAGACCGCGGCGCGCGGGTGACTCTCCTCTCGGGGCCGAGCGGACTTCCGCGTCCCGAGGGCCTCCGGTTCGTCTCGTTCGAGACGTCCGCGGAGCTCGAGAATCTCCTCCGGGCGGAGTTCCCGGAGTGCGACGCGCTCGCGATGGCCGCCGCCGTGGCCGACTTCATCCCGGAGGCCGCGGCCGAAAGACTCCACCGGGAGGACGGCGCAACCACGGTCCGGCTTTCGCCGGGCCGCGACCTCCTCGCCGGGCTCGCCCCGCTTCGCGGCCGCCAGACCGTCGTCGCGTTCGCCGCCGAAACGGAAGACTTCGAGGCGCGGGGCCGCCGGAAGATGGAGGCCAAGGGCGCGGACCTCGTGGTGGTCAACGACGTCGGGCGCTCGGACATCGGCTTCGACGTGCCGGACAACGAAGCTCTCCTCGTCACGGCCGACGGACCCGGGCGGCGGATTCCCCGGGCGAGCAAGCGCGAGGTCGCGGAGCGAATCTGGGACGAAGTTCTCCGGATCCGCAGCTCGCGGCCCTCGGCGGTCGGGACGTCCCGAACCCCGGAGAGCTGATCGGACTCTGATCTATCCTTCGGGCGAATGCCCGAAGAGCGCGAGAGTCGTCGCAACATGGCTGCGGAGCTCGCGTACCTCCGGGACCTCGGCTTCCAGGAGCTGTTCGTGGGCGCCGCCCCTCCGCGGATCCTCCCGGGTTCGTCCCCGGATCTCGCCGCGCTCGCCCGCTCGATCGACGGCTGCACGCGCTGCCGGCTCTCCCAGTCGCGCACGCAGATCGTGCTCGGATACGGCAACCCGGCCGCCGACCTGATGTTCGTGGGCGAGGCGCCCGGGCGCGAGGAGGACGAGCAGGGCCGGCCCTTCGTGGGCGCCGCGGGACAGCTGCTCACGAAGATCATCGAGGCCATGGGAACGACGCGCGAACAGGTCTACATCGTCAACACCGTGGGCTGCCGTCCCCCCGAGAACCGCAACCCGCAGCCGGACGAAGTCGAGGCCTGCCGGCCTTTCCTGCTGGAACAAATACGGGTGGTCGCACCGCGGGTGATCGTGACGCTCGGAACGTTCGCGACACAGGCCATCCTCGGCACCGAGGAGCCGATCACGCGTCTGCGCGGACGCTGGCACGCCGCTCACGGCGCGCGGGTCATGCCCACCTTCCATCCCGCTTACCTCCTGCGATCCCCGAAGGGCAAGAAGGAAGTCTGGGCCGACATGCAGGTGGTCCGGAACTACCTGTCGGGCACCGGCGGGTAGGAACCGTGACCCTTCCGGCCGGCTTCCGCCTCGGGCCCTACGAAATCCTCGAGCCTCTCGGCGCGGGCGGAATGGGCGAGGTTTATCGCGCGCGCGATACGCGGCTCGAGCGCGACGTCGCCGTCAAGGTCCTTCCAGAGTCGCTTGCCGCCGACCCCCAGGCGCTCGCGCGGTTCGAACGCGAGGCAAAGCTCGTGGCGGCCCTCTCTCACCCCAACATCCTGGCAATCCACGACGTCGGCCGGGACGGCGGCATCGCCTACGCCGTCACCGAGCTTCTCGAGGGCGAGACGCTCCGCGAACGCATGGGCGCGGCGACGATGCCGGTTCGGAAGGCCGTGGACTGCGCGCGGCAGATGGCGCAGGGTCTCGCGGCCGCGCACGCGCGCGGGATCGTCCACCGGGATCTGAAGCCCGAGAACGTGTTCGTGACCCGGGACGGCGGGGTCAAGATCCTCGACTTCGGCCTTGCGAAGCGGGACGCCGTGAGCGCCCCTCCGGGGGCCAGCATCCAGCCGACCGTGGCGCGCACGCTCCCCGGCACGATCCTCGGCACCGTGGGATACATGTCGCCCGAGCAGGTCCGCGGCGAGGAGGCCGACACCCGGAGCGACATCTTTTCCTTTGGCTCCATGCTCTACGAGCTCCTCTTCGGCGAGCCCGCGTTCCGGGCGGAGACGGACGTCGAGACGATGAGCGGGATCCTGCGCGACGACCCGCGCCGTCTGCACGGACGCGGAGCGGTCCCGGCGGAGCTCGTGAGGATCACGGCGCACTGCCTGGAGAAAAAGCGCGAGGAGCGTTTCCAGTCGGCGAGCGACCTCGGTTTCGCCCTCGGCTTCCTCGACGCGGAGCCGACGGAATCGGTCCCCGAGGCTCCGACGTCCCGTCGTTCTTCCGGGAGCCGGACGAGCGCCACGGTCTCGGACTCCTCCCGGGCGTCGATCGCGGTCCTGCCCTTCCGGAACATGAGCGCCGAAAAAGAAAACGAGTACTTCAGCGACGGCATCACGGAAGAGATCATCAACGCGCTCACGAAGATCGAGGCTCTGCGCGTCGCGTCACGCACGTCGGCGTTCGCCTTCAAGGGGAGGGACGAGGACATCCGGCGGATCGGCGAGCAGCTCGGCGTGCGCACGGTGCTCGAGGGGAGCGTCCGCCGCGCCGGGTCGAGGCTCCGGATCACGGCCGAGCTCATCAGCGTCGGCGACGGTTACAACCTCTGGTCCGAGCGGTACGACCGGGAGATGGAGGACGTCTTCGCCATCCAGGACGAGATTGCCCTCGCGATCGCGAACACGCTGAAGGTGCGGCTGCTGGCGGCGGACGAGGGCGCTCTCTTGACGAGGGGAACCGAGGACTTCGAGGCCTACAACCACTACCTGAAGGGGAAGTACTTCTTCAACCGCCGGGTGCCGCGGGAGGCGATCGCCGAGTTCGAGCAGGCGATCGCGCGCGACCCGCGATACGCCGCGGCCTACACGGGCCTGGCCGACGCCTACTGCATCTTCGGTTTCTACGGCGGCATGCCGACCCTGGAGGCTTTCGCGAAAGCTCGGGCCGCGGCGTCGAAGGCCCACGACCTCGAGCCGGAATCGGCGGAGGCCCACCTCTCGCTCGGCCTCGTCGAGCACTACTACGGGTGGGACTTCGACAAGGAGGAGCGTGAGTTCCGCCGCGCCATCGAGCTCGCCCCCCGGTCCGGGTCGGCGTACTCCTGGCTGGGCCTCCTGCTCGCATTCTCCGAGCGCCCCGACGAGGCGGTCGAGCTGGCGCGCAAGGGCACGCAGCTCGAGCCGCTGTCACCGAACGCCCAGACCAACGTGGCCTGGCGCTACTTCGCGGAACGCCGCCTCGGCGAGACGGAGCGACACCTGCGGCGAGCCCTGGAGCTCGATCCGAACGCCCTGTACCCGCTCTGGGGCTGCGGTCTCGTCCTTCAGATGCAGGGCAAACACGAGGAGTCGGTGGCGATGCTCGAGAAGGCGGTCACCCTCACGGAGCGCGCGCAGACGTGGTACCTGGGCCTCCTCGGGGGAAGCTACGGAGCCGCGGGCCGGCGGGCGGACGCCCTCCGGATCCTGCAGGAGCTCCTCGACCGCTCCACGCGCGAGTACGTCGCGCCGTTCCACGTCGCCTTCGTGCACCTCGGCCTCGGCGACGACGACGCCGCGATCGGCGCCCTGGAGCTCGCAGTCGAGCAACGCAACGCCCTTGCGTGGTGGCCGAAGTCCGCTCCGCACTACGACCGGCTCCGCGCGAATCCGCGGTTCGAGAACGTGCTCCGGAAGATCGTCCCGGCGTGACCCGGGGTAGTCGCGGGGACAGGCCTAAGAGAGTCGCGGGGAAAGGTCCCGAAGGGGCCTGCACCCGCCACCTTACTTACCTGCACCCGCCTCCTTATTCTCGCGGCTATGATCCCCGCCGAGAGCACCCAAAATGACGCTGCCGGCCGGCTCGCGACTCGGGCCCTACGAGATCCTCGCCGCGGTCGGCACCGGAGGGATGGGCGAGGTCTACAAGGCGCGTGACACGCGGCTCGACCGCACGGTCGCCGTAAAGGTCCTCCCCGCGCGCCTCTCCGAAAACCCGGGGTTCCGCCAGCGGTTCGAGAGAGAGGCCAAGGCGATTTCGAAGCTCTCTCACCCGCACATCTGCACGGTCCACGACGTCGGCAACGAGGGCGGCGTCGAGTACCTGGTCATGGAGTTCCTGGCAGGCGAGACGCTGGCGGAGCGGATCGCGAAGGGACCGTTGCCCCTGGACCAGGTTCTGCGCTATGGCATCGAGATTTCCGACGCTCTCGAAAAGGCGCACCGCGAGGGGGTCGTCCACCGGGACTTGAAACCGGCAAATGCGATGCTGACGAAGTCGGGCATCAAGCTCGTGGACTTCGGGCTGGCGAAGCTGGATATTTTTCCGCAGGGCTCCGTCGTCTCGAGTCTTTCGGTGGGCCCCACTCAGGCAGACATGGGCCTCACTGCCCAGGGGACGATCCTCGGCACGTTCCACTACATGGCTCCCGAGCAGCTGGAAGGCGGGGAAGCCGACGGGCGCACCGACATCTTCGCTCTGGGTCTCCTCCTGTACGAGATGGCGACCGGGAAGAAGGCATTCACCGGGAAGAGCCCGGCGTCGCTCATGGCCGCGATCCTCCACAAGGAGCCGGAACCCATCTCTACGATTCAGCCGATGACGCCTCCGGCGCTCGACCGGATCGTCCGGACCTGCCTCGCGAAGGATCCGGACGACCGGTTCCAGACCGCGCACGACGTCCGGCTCCAGCTCCAGTGGATCGTGGAAGGCGGTTCGGCGGTCGGGCTGCCGGCGCCCGTCGCGGCCAAGAGAAGGAGCCGTGAGAAGCTCGCGTGGGCGCTCGTCCCGATCGCGGCGCTCGCGGCCGTCGCGGCGACCGTCCTCGTCATTCGGCTCTCGAGCGAGCCTCCGCGAGTCGTTCGGTCGTCGCTCCTTCCACCCGAAAAATCCAGTTTCGCGTTCGATTTCGGCCCGATGGCGTTGTCACCGGACGGCCGCCGTGTGGCTTTCGTCGCGACCTCTTCCGGGATCAACAGGCTGTGGGTCCAGTCGCTCTCCGGGGTGTCGGCCCAACCGCTCGCCGGCACGGAGGGAGCGTCGAATCCGTTCTGGTCCCCGGACAGCCGGTTCCTCGGGTTTTTCGCGAACCGGAAGCTGAGCAAGGTCGAGGCTTCGGGCGGACCTGCGCAGACTCTCGCGGACGCGTCGCTTGGTCGAGGAGGAACCTGGAACCGCGAGGGAGTGATCCTGTTCGTTCCCAACTCCCGCGAGGTCGTCCATCGCGTTTCGGCCTCCGGCGGTGAGGCCTCGCGGGTGACGAAGCTCGACGCCGGCGCGTCGGAGCTCAGTCACCGCTGGCCCGTCTTTCTGCCGGACGGTCGGCGGTTCCTGTATCTCGCCCAGAAAGGTCTCCAGGCCGGCGCGCAGAACGCCATCTACGCGGCCTCCCTGGACGGCGGCGAGCCGAAACTCATGTTCAACGCCAACACCAACGTCGCCTACAGCGCGCCGGGCCACCTCCTTTTCTACCGGGAGAGGACGCTGCTCGCCCGGCCCTTCGACCCGAAGTCCCTGCGCTTCACGGGGGAAGCCTCTCCGGTCGCCGAAGACGTCCAGTACTTCGCGACCTCTGCACAGGCAATCTTTGCGGCGTCGGATCAGGGGCTGCTCGCGTACCAGACAGGAACGAGCGGAGGCCGGACCCAGCTCACCTGGCTGGACCGGGCGGGCAGGCCGGCGGGCACCGTCGGCGCCCCGGGGCGTCTCACCACCCCACGGATGTCGAACGACGGGAAACGGGTTGTCGTCCGGCTCCTGGATCCTCAGGCGGTCGGGGACATCTGGATCTACGACGTCGAACGGAACACGCCGACTCGCTTCACCTTCGATCCATCGGACGAGTTCGGCCCTCTCTGGTCTCCGGACGACTCCCGGGTCGTCTTCTCAGCCGCCCGGAAGAGCCCGGGAGACATCTACCAGAGGGATTCCGCGGGCACGGCGAAGGAGGAGCCTTTCCTCTCCTCGAATGCGTTCAAGATGGCCCTGGACTGGTCGCCGGATGGACGAGTTCTCCTGTTGCAGGTGGACGACCCGCGGAGGCCCACCCAGATGGACCTCTGGACGTACTCGGCCGCGGATGGCAAGGCGACGCCCTTCCTCCAGAGCGCGTCCAACGAGATCCTCGGCCGCTTCTCCCCGGACGGGCACTGGATCGCCTACGTCTCGAACGAGTCGGGCAAGGAGGAGGTCTACGTCGTGCCGTTTCCCGGACCGGGCGGCAAGTGGCAGATTTCGACGGCCGGCGGCCGGGCGCCGCTCTGGACGCGCGGCGGAGGAGAGATCGTGTATCAGGCGCCGGGAGACGAGATCATGGCGGTCGAAGTGCGGGCGGCGCCCACTTTTCAGGCGGGGATCCCGAAAGCCTTGTTCAAGACCTCCCTTCGGCCGCCGCCGGGCGCGCAGTTCGATGTCACGCCCGACGGCGAACGCTTCCTCGTCAACCTGAGGCCGGGCGACCAGGTGCCGGACCCGATGACACTCGTCCAGAACTGGGCCACCGGGGGGAAGTGACGTCGGCCGACAATAAGGAGGCGGGTGCAGGATAAATCCTGTCCCCGCTGCAGTTCAAAGGCGGGTGCAGGATAAATCCTGTCCCCGCTGCAGTTCGGAGGCGGGTGCAGGATAAATCCTGTCCCCGCTGCAGTTCGGAGGCGGGTGCAGGATAAATCCTGTCCCCGCGACTCTCTCTAAGGCGCCACCGCCGTCGCGAAGATCGGAAAGTGGCTCGCGGCGCCCATGAAAAACAGCATGGGGATCGAGAGCCAGGCGTTCGTCCGCGACGCCAGGAACGCGCGCCGCGCCCACTTCGGCAGGTCCGCCGGCGCGGGGGTTCCGGATTCCGCGGTGGCGCGCGTCGCGGCGATGATCTTCTTCTGGAGCGGCCAGATGATCATCCACACGTTCATGAACATGACCATCCCGAGACCCCCGCCGACCGCGATCGCCATCGTTCGGTTGCTGCCGCCGTTGCGCACGGAGGGGACCACCAGCCACGCCGTCACGACGACGATGACGAGGATGACCACCGCGAGCACGCGCCCGTCTTTGAGCGGACCGCCGGCGACCGACATCCGGTAGAGGCCGGCCAGAATGACCCACGCCACGATCCAGGCGACGAGGACGATGCCGATCTTCGCGTCGATGTTCTCGGTGTTGAGAAGGATCGCGTAGTAGATCAACCCGGTCCCGACGGTCAGCACCGCGCCCCACCGGAACCACCAGAGCGACTTGGTCAGGAGCAGCGGGTTCATCTTCCCCTTGATCGAAGCGTCGACTTCCTTCTGGAAGCTGACGTTGACGAGGTTGAACCAGTAGAGGATTCCGATCCAGGCGACTCCGCCCAGAAGGTGCGTCCACCGGAGAAGAAACGTGACGTTCGTCTGCCAGTCCTGGGGCCAGGTCATTGGTGAATCCTCCTGTAAGACGGAAAACGTAAAACGGAAACCGTAAAACGGATGGTTCCGGGCTTCGTTTCCCGCTTCCCGTTTCCCGATTCCCGGCTCATTCCAGCGGTCCCAACAGCGCCTCGGGCGTCATCGCCGCGGCGAGCTCCTCCTCGGTCAAAATTTTCTTCTCGAGAAGCACCTGCTTGACCCCGACTCCCCGCGCCACGGCTTCCTTGAAGACCTCCGCGGCGGGGCCGTAACCGATCTTCGGGGTCAGGGCCGTCACGACCGAGGGGGACTCCTCGAGATACCGCCGGCACTTTTCGACGTTCGCCGTGATGCCGTCGATGCACCGCTCGCGCACCACCGGCAGAAAGTTCAGGAGGAGCTGCGGTCCCTTCGTCAGGTTGTACGCGAGCAGCGGCATCATGACGTTCAGGTCGAGCTGGCCGCCGCCGACCGCGAGCAGGTTGGCCGTGTCCATCCCGACGATCTGGAAGCAGAGCATGTTGGCGCACTCGAGGATCGCAGGATTGACCTTCCCCGGCATGATCGAGGACCCCGGCTGCACCGCCGGGAGCCGGATCTCGTCGAGCCCGGTCACCGGGCCCGACGCCAGGAGCCGCACGTCGTTGGCGATCCTCCCGAGCTCGACGGCAAACGCTCGCAGGGCCGCGGAGTAGTCCCCGGCGGCCGCCCGGCTCTGGAGCGCCTCGCGCGGATCCGCAGCCGGGCGGAGCTCCTCGCCGGTGGAGACGGAAAGCCGGCCGATGGCCTTCTCGCGGAAACCGGCGGGGGTGTTCAGCCCAGTGCCGGCCGCGGTCCCGCCCAGGGCCAGCTCCCGCAGCTCGTCCAAGGAGCGGTCGACGACCGCGCGGCGTCCGGCGAGCGCCGCGGCGTAAGCGCGGAACTCCTGGCCGAGCGTAACCGGGACGGCGTCCATCAGGTGGGTGCGGCCCGACTTGACGACGCCGTGGAACTCCTGGCCCTTGCGCGCGAAGGACTCGACGAGCCGGCCGATCTCGGCGGAAAGCTTTCGTCCGACGGAGAGCGCCGCGAGGTGCAGCGCGGTGGGGAAGGTGTCGTTGGTGGACTGGCCGAGGTTGACGTGGTCGTTGGGGTGGACCGCCGTGCGGTCGCCCCGGGGCTTGCCCAGGATCTCCGCGGCCCGCCCGGAGATGGTCTCGTTCACGTTCATGTGGAACGACACGCCTGCGCCCGCCTGGTAGACGTCCACCACGAAGTGATCGCGGTGCTTCCCGGCGAGGATCTCGTCGCAGGCCTGGACGATGGCGCGGACGATACCGGCGTCCAGCCGGCCCATCTCCAGGTTCGTCTCGGCGCAGGCCTTCTTGATGCGGGCGTATGTCGTGATCATCTCCGGATGAGCCCGCTCTCCGGAAATCGGGTAGTTCTCGATCGCCCGGGACGTCTGGGCGCCCCAGTAAGCTTCGTCCGGGATCTCGCGCACTCCGAGGCTGTCCTTCTCCTGTCTCAAAAGCTCCTCCGGGGGAACGGGTGAGGCGGCGGAGTCCCTCGCACGCGGTATGCAACACTAGCATTCCTGACCGCGCGGGCCTTGCGCGGCTGACGCAAGAAGGAGGACCGATGACGATCGAGGCGAAGAATTACGAACGGCTCGTGGGAAACCTGCCGGGATTTTCCCCCCCGCAAATCGAGCAGCACCTCAAGCTCTATCAGGGGTACGTGAAGAAGATCAACGAGATCCGCGCGGAGATCGAGAAGATCCCCTTCGCCGAGCGCAAGGCGAACGCCAACTTCTCTTACGGGAAGTTCTCCGAGCTCAAGCGGCGCGAGTCGGTCCCTTACAATGGCGTCTACCTGCACGAGATGTACTTCGACAATCTCGGCGGCTCGCGCGGCGCCCCGGAGGCGGACCTGGCGCGCGCCATCGAGGGCTCGTTCGGAAGTCAGTCGAACTGGGAAGAGGACCTGAGGGCATGCGCGGAAACGGCGACCGGCGGGTGGGTGCTGCTGACCTACGACCGGATCGACGGCAAGCTCCACCACAACCAGGTCTGGGAGCACTCGAACGGGATCATGATCAACCAGGAACACCTCCTGGCGCTCGACACGTGGGAGCACGCGTTCATGATCGACTTCGGCACGGACAAGAAGTCTTACCTGGGGGCGTTCCTTCAGAACGTGAACTGGAAGGTGGTCGCCGAGCGCTTCGCGCAGGCGGCCGCAAGAGCACGAGCCGCCTAGCGTTCCTCGCGCTGGGTCTCGCCTCCGCCGGGCTCCTCGGGGCCTGCCGGCGGCCGGCGGCGCTGCCGGAGAAGGCGGCCGCGGACCCGGGGCTCGTGGCGCGGTCGCCCGCGAGCCCGGACGGGTCGGGGTATCCGTTCCGCACCGGCGAGCGACGCGCGGTGGAGGACTTCCTTCGCGCGAACCGCGACCTGCGGGTGGCTTCCGACGCGGACCGCCGGGTCTCCGGCGAGGAGGAGGTCCCCCGGTTGTACGGCGTCTACCACCCGTACTTCCTGCGCGGGGACGTCAACGACGACGGGATTCTCGACTTCGTTCTCGCCTTCGTGCGGAGAGACTCCGACCGCGACTCGCCCTGGTTCTCGATCGTGGTGTTCAGCGGCAGCGAGCGCTCGGGTTTCACGCCCGGCACGTTCCTCGAGCGGGACGTGTCGCTGGCCGACGGGGACCTGTCGGTCGACCGGGACTCGATCGTGATCACGCCCGACCTGGAGGACGAGGACTCCATCCGGCGATACCGCTGGGATCCGATCCGCCGCTCCCACGTCTTCGTTCGCGACGAAACGGACGACGACGAGGGCGTGACGTCGACGCAGACGTAGTTCCTATTCCGACGCTTCAATAAGGAAGCGGGTGCAGGGCCCTTCGGCCCCTGTCCCCGCGACGAGCCCAGGGCGCTGCCACAGATACAGTGGACGCCGGTGCCGTCAGTAGCCGTCGCCCTCCCGCTTCCGATCCGGAAGAACTTCACCTATCGGGTCCCCGACGGGCTGCCCGTGCCGGAGCCAGGCGTCCGGGTCCGCGTCCCGTTCGGCGAGCGCGTCCTGACCGGAGTCGTGGTCCCGGCGGCGGAAGAAGGGGAGCCGGCCGGGGACGCGTCGCTTCGGGAGATCCTCGAAGTGCTCGACGAGGAGCCGGTGTGTCCGCCCGAGATCGTGGAGACGACGGCGAAGGTCGCGGAGCGGTTCTTCGCGGCGCAGGGAGAGGTCTTCAAGAGCGCGCTGCCCGCGCGCCTGCCCGCGGCGGGGTCGGTGCGGTACCGCATCACCGAGAAGGGCGCGCTGGCCGCGGCCCGGTCCGAGCCGGAGGTCCAACCGTTCCTCGAGGCGCTTTCAGACGGCCAGCCGCGCCGCCTGGCCGAGCTGCCGCTGGAGGCGCGGCCGCGGCGGGAGGCGGTCCGCGCGCTCGAGGAGAAGGGGTGGATCCGGGCCCTCTCGGGGCAACGCCGCGAGCCTCGCCGCGCGGTCGTCGGGTACCTTCCGAGCCGGATCGACGACGCCGAAAGGGAGAAGAAGCTCCAGCGCAGCCGCAAGGGCCGCGAGGCGTTGACCTACCTCGAGAATCTGGGGCGCCCGGCCACCGCCGCGGAGGTGCGGCTCTCGACCGGCGTCGGACCCTCGGTGCTGCGCGCCCTCGTCGAGAAGGGCCTTCTCCTCTCCTTCGAGCAGGAGGAGAAGGACGACGTCCCGCCGGCCCCGATCGCCGCCGGGCTGTCCAACCTCGTTCTCACGTCGGAGCAGTCGCGCGCACTCGAGACGCTGACCGCCGCGATCCGGGAGAGGCGCTATCTCCCCGCGCTGCTCCAGGGCGTTACGGGAAGCGGCAAGACCGAGATCTACCTCCGCGCCATTGCCGCGGCGCGCGAGCTCGGCCGCGGCGCGGTCTGGCTCGTCCCGGAGATCGCGCTCACTCCAGTCTTTGCGCGGCAGCTGCGCCGACAGTTCGGGGGAGAGGCGGCCGTCCTCCACTCGGCGCTCTCGGAGGGGGACCGCGCCCGCGCGTGGGACCGGGTTCGCTCCGGAGAGGCGCCGATCGTCATCGGGCCCCGGTCCGCGGCGTTTGCGCCGGTCGCCGACCCCGGGCTCTTCGTCGTGGACGAGGAGCACGACTCCTCCTACAAGCAGCGCGAGAATCCGCGTTACGACGCGCGGGACGTCGCGGCCATCCGCGCGAAGGCCAACGGCGCGGCCCTCGTCATGGGCTCCGCCACTCCGTCGATGGAGGCGTACCACTCGGCGCGCATCGGCCGCATGGCGTCGCTCGTTCTGACGGCGCGCGTCGAGTCGCGGCAGCTCCCGGAGGTGGCGATCGTCGACCTCCGACGGGAGCGCGCGACCCCCGAGGAGAAGGGCGTGCCCCTGTTCTCGACCGCGCTGGTGGAGCGGCTCCGCGAGACCTTCTCGCGCGGCGATCAGGCGATCCTCCTCCAGCCGAGGCGGGGCTTCGCCCCGTTTCTTCTCTGCCGCGACTGCGGCTTCGACTTCCGCTGCTCGAACTGCAGCGTCTCGCGGACCGTACACGACCGTGGACGGCGGCTCGTGTGCCACTACTGCGGAGAGAGGCTGCCGCGCCCGGAGCGTTGCCCGGAGTGCGGCGGCGTGCTCCTCGAAGCCATCGGGGCCGGCACCGAGCGCGTCGCCGAACGCTTCGCCGAGATTTTTCCGGACGTGCCGTGGACGATCCTCGACCGCGACGCGGCGCGACGCCGCGGCGTGGAGGCCGTGGTGGACGACGTTCTGTCGGGACGGGCGCGCTGCCTGATCGGGACGCAGATGGTCGCGAAGGGCCACGACTTCCCGAACGTGACCGCCGTCGGTGTTCTCTCCGCCGACTCGATCCTGAACTTCCCCGACTTCCGCGCAGCGGAGAAGACGTTCCAGCTTCTCTCCCAGGTGGCCGGGCGGGCCGGGCGTGGCGAGTCCCCCGGGACCGTCCACGTCCAGACGTTTCACCCCGCGCACCCCGCGATCCGCCGCGCCGCGGCCCACGACGTGAACGGCTTCGCCGCGGCCGAGCTCGAGTTCCGTCGCACGTTTTTCTATCCCCCCTTCGCGGAGCTCGCCGCGGTGCTCGTGTCCGCTCCCGACCGGGAAAAGGGGGAGGCGGTCTCCGCCGAGATCGGCCGCGCCCTTTCCGCGGCGGCCGCGGGAAGGAACGTGCGGCTGTCGGGACCCGCGCCGGCCCCTCTGGAACGACTTCAGGGAAAGTGGCGTTTCCAGATCCTTCTCCGGGCCGCCGAGCGCGCCGCGATCCTCGAGATCCTGGAGGCCGCGATCCCGGACCGTCCGCCGTCCGGGGCGCAGGTCGCGGTGGACGTGGATCCGCAGGATTTGCTCTAGTCGGCGCGTTTCTGGACTGTTGCGGGTGCAGGCCTGCTCCGCGGACCTGTCCCCGCGACTCTCTCAGTCGCTACAATCTCCCCAGTGAACGGCGAAGACGGGCAGTTCGAAGAGCCGATCCTTCGCCTGCGGAGGCGCATCGAGGAGCTGTCGGCGCTCCCGGACGAGTCCTCCCACCGCAAGGAGATCGAGCGGCTGCGCGAAAAGCTGGATCGGGTCTCCCGGGAGATCTACTCCAGCCTGACGCCCTGGCAGAAGACCCTGGTCGCCCGGCATCCCGCCCGGCCGTACACCCTCGACTACATCGGTGCGCTCATGACGGACTTCGTGGAGCTCCACGGCGACCGGAAATTCGCGGACGATCCCGCAATCGTGGCGGGGCTCGCGCACTTCCGGGGCCGCGCCGTGGCGGTGGTCGGGCACCAGAAGGGACGTGACACGAAGGAGAAGGTCCGCCGCAATTTCGGCATGCCCCGGCCCGAGGGTTTCCGCAAGGCCCTCCGGGTCATGCGTATGGCCGACAAGTTCGAGCGGCCGATCCTGTCCTTCGTCGACACCGCCGGTGCGTATCCCGGCATCGACGCGGAGGAGCGGGGGCAGGCGGAGGCGATCGCCGTGAACCTGCGCGCCATGTCGACCTTCCGGGTGCCGATCATCGTGATCGTCACGGGGGAGGGGGGATCCGGCGGGGCGCTCGCGCTCGGAGTGGGAGACCGGGTCTTGATGCTGGAGCACGCCACGTACTCCGTGATCTCGCCGGAGGGCTGCGCCGCGATCCTCTGGAAGGACGCGGCCCGCAAGAAGGACGCGGCGGAGGCGCTCCGCCTGACCGCCGGCGACCTCCGGGAGTTCGACGTCATCGACGAGATCGTCCCCGAGCCCCCCGGCGGGGCGCACGCGGACCCCACCGCGGCGGCGGCCGCCGTGGGAGAGGCGATCGAGCGCCACCTGACCGAGGTCGCCGGCCTGACTCGCGAGGAGCGACGGGAGCGGCGCTACCGCAAATTCCGGGCGATGGGAAGGTTCGAGACCCGGGTCGAGGAGTGAGGAGAACCCGCCGCGGTTGACGGACATCGTTTGTCTCACTGTCACCGGACAATCGTGAACATGAACTCTCTCGGCAGCGTCCTCTCGGGTCTGGTCTCGAAGCTGACGGCTCCGCTTGTCGATCCGGGGGACGCCCTCGCCCGGGCGGCCGGCCTGCCGCCGGTCCTGGGCCGGCTGCTCGCCGCGCGCGGGGTCACGACCGCCGCCGAAGCGGAGCGTTTCCTCCACCCGGACGAGTCGGAGCTCCACGATCCGCTCCGCATGCGCGGGATCGGAGAGGCGTCGGAGGTGCTGCTCTCCGCGGCGCGCGCCGGGCGGCGGGTGGTGGTGTTCGGAGACTACGACGTCGACGGAGTGACCGCGGTCGCCCAGCTGAAGGCGGCGCTGTCGCGGGTCGGCGGAAGCCCGGTGTCGTTTCTGCCGCACCGGCTGAAGGACGGCTACGGGCTCCGCCCCGAAACGGTGGCGCGGGTGGTGCGCGAGCTCTCGCCCTCCGTCATCGTCACGGTCGACTGCGGGATCACCGCGATCGAGGGGGTCGCCTTCGCGCGCGGGCAGGGTATCGACGTCATCGTGACCGACCACCACCTCGTCCCGGACGAGCTTCCCGCGGGGGCGGTCGTCGTCAATCCGCGACAGCCCGGCTGCTCCTATCCCTACAAGGAGCTCTCCGGCGCGGGCATCGCGTTCAAGCTCTCCGAAGCGATCGCCCGACGCGCCGGGGTCTCCCTGTCGCGCGACGCGCTCCTCCGCGCGGCGTGCCTGGGCACGATCGCGGACATCGTCCCGCTGACCGGGGAGAACCGCGCGATCGCGGCGCTGGGGCTCGCGGCGCTCGCCCGGCCACGCGCTCCCGGGCTCGCCGCGCTCCTGGAAGCGTGCGGTGTCCCGGCCGGAGAGGCGCCGACCGCGGAGCAGGTCGCCTTCCGGATCGCGCCCCGCCTGAACGCCGCGGGTCGCCTCGACACGGCGGACCTTGCGCTGGCGGTTTTCGAGGAGCGGAACCCGGCCCGCGGCGCCGAGATCGCGCGGGAGCTGTGCGCGCGCAACGCCGAGCGGCAGTCGATCGAGCGCCGGGTCTTCGCGGAAGCGCGCGAACGCGTCTCGAAGGACTTCGATCCGGAGCGTGACGCCTTGATCGTCGAATCAGACCCCTCGTGGCACCGCGGCGTCCTCGGCATCGCCGCGGCCCGCCTGGCGCGGGAATACAACCGCCCCGTCCTTCTCTTCGCCCTGGAGGGGGATAAGGCGAGCGGCTCCGGGCGGAGCATCCCGGGCGTTTCGCTCCACGAGACATTGAAGGAGATCCGTCACCTCTTCGCGGAGTTCGGCGGCCACGACCAGGCGGTCGGCGGCTCGCTGCCGGCGGCCGGCTTCGCGGCGTTCCGGGACGAGGCTCGCGCGCTCTTCGCGCGGCGGGTGTCCCGCGAGCAGTTTGTCCGGCGGGAGGCGTTCGACGCCGAGCTCCACCTCGAGGACGTTTCCCCCGAGCTGCTCACTCACCTCGAGAAGCTCGAGCCGCACGGCGCCGGAAACCCGCGGCCGGTCTTCTCCTGCGCCGGCGTGCGCGCCGCCGAAGCCTTCCGGCCGCTCGGCGAGGCCGGCTGGCGGGGACGTTTGTGGGCGGCGCCCGGTCCCATCGACGCAATCCGGTGGAACGACTCCGGAACCTCTTCGGCGGAGTTGGCGTCGGACGCGCCCTTCCGCATGCTCTACCGTGTCTCGCGGAGCGGCTGGAGCGGACGTCCCGAGGTCGAGATCGTGCGGACGTGGCCGGCCGAACCGGCGCGGAGCGGCGCCCCCCCCGGGCTCGCGCCGGCGGAGCTCGCGGTCGCCACGTGAAGCTGAAGCGGCTCGAGGTCGGAATCCTCCTCTTCGGGGCCGCCTTCCTCCTTCTTCTCGCCGTCTTTTTTCGACCCTCGCAGCGTCCGACCGCCCGGCCCCGGCCCCGCGAGACCGGGAACGTGGTCGCCGACCCGGAGGCGGGCCAGCCGACGACGGTGCTCTCGGGCTTCGACTACACGGAGTCCGTCGGAGAAAAGCCGATCTTTCGCATCCGATCGGAGCGAACCATCGGCTTCGGAGCCGGGGCGGGGCTGCCCCCCAACTGGTACGCGCTCGAGAAAGTCGCGCTCACGATCTACCCCGAGGCCGGCGCGCCGGTCACGGTGCAGGCGGACCGCGCGCGGTACGACGACCGGACGAAAGCCGCCGTTCTCTCGGGAAACGTGCGGTGGGCGGAGCCGCAGGACGGGGCGCTGGGCGAGACCGAGAAGCTCGAGTTCGATCCGACCAACCGCATGTTGCGGGCGCCCGGCGCGCTCCACTTCACCCGCGGGACGTTCGACGTGCGCGCCGCGTCCGGCTCGTACGACGTCCGCCGCCGGATGCTCACGCTCGCGGGGCCGATCGAGGGCTCGGGGACGGGGCAGGGGAGCGGAGGCCTCTCCGCGTTTCGCGCGGCTTCCGGTGAGTATCGCCGGGACGAAGGGGTGATCGAGCTCCGCGGAAGCGTCTCCGCGTCCTCGGCGAAAGGGGATCAGCTCAACTGCGATCGCCTGCTCCTGCGGTTCTCCCCGGAGGGGAACCAGATCGAGTGGGCCCGGGCCTACGGCTCGGTGCGCGGCTCCCTCGCGCCGGCCGCCGGGGGGGGGCCCGCGCGCTCGTACTCCGCGGACGAGGCCGCTCTCTTCTTCGAGCCGACCGGCGACGTGCGCGCCCTGAACCTCCTGGGGAAACCCGCTTCCGTCCAGGAGCCGAACCGCCACATCGCGGCCAGCGCGATCGACCTCGACTTCGCGTCGGGCCGCCCGTCCGCGGCGCGCGCGAACGGCGACGTGCGGCTCCGCTCGGACCGCGGAAACGCGGAAGCGCGGAAGGCGAGCGCGTCGTTTGCCCCGGCCGGAGGTTTCCAGACGCTGGACCTCGAAGGCGACGTCCACATCACGGGCGAGGGCCGGAGCGGCCGCGCCAACCGCGTCGTCGATCTCCAGGACCGCGGGGCGTGGCTCCTGACCGGCACGCCGGAAGCTTCGGCGACGGTCGAGGAGGGAAGCTCGAAAGTCTCGGCGGATCGGATCGAGATCGATCAGAAGCGCAAGTCACTGCGCGCGGAGGGAAAGGCGCGGGCGGTCTTCGTCCCGAAGAAGGACCAGCCGGCCCAGGCCTCGACGCTCCTCGGAGATTCGTCGCGACCCACGTACGGGAAGGCGGACCGGATCGTCCTGGATCGCGAGACGAACCTGGCGGCGCTCTCCGGCGGGGCGAGCCTGTGGCAGGACGCGTCGTCGATTTTCGCGGACGACATCACGTTGAACGACGCGGAGCGAAGCGCGGTCGCGGTCGGGAAGGTGCGCGCGGTCCTCGTCCGCGCTCCCGCTCCGGGAGCGGCGAGCAAGCGCGAAGAGCCGGCGGTCGTCACCGCGCGGCGGCTCCTCTACCGGGAGAGCGAGTCGAGCGCGGTCTTCGAGGACGGCGTGACCGTCACCCGCGGCACGTGGCGCGCCACGGGGGACCGGGGAGTCGCCTACTTCGGAAAGGATCGCAAGCTCGAACGGGTCGAGCTCTCCGGAGGCGTCTCCCTGGCCGACCGGGCAACCGGCCGGACCGGATCGGGCGACCGGGCGGTCGACTATCCCAACGAGGGACGGACGGTGCTGTCGGGCAGTCCCGCGCGGGTCTCCGACGCCGAGGGAAACCGCGTCGCAGGTTCGATCCTGACCATCACGGGGCGCGGAAAAAACGTGGAGGTGACCGCGCCGGAGGGAGGCCGCACCGAAACGATCCACAAGACGAAAGCGGACTGAGCGCCCGGGGGCTATCCTTGGGACCGTGGAAGAAAAGAGAAGCGGCGACGGGGCCCTGCGCCGCCCGGTGGAGGACGCGCGCGAGGAGCGAGCGGGCCCGGCGGGCGACGCCGAGCCCGCGCGACCCCGCCTCGTCGCCGAAGGGCTGATCAAGGCCTACACCGGGCGCACCGTCGTCTCGGACGTGTCCCTGGACGTCGCAGCGGGAGAGATCGTCGGACTGCTCGGCCCCAACGGCGCCGGCAAGACCACGACGTTTTCGATCGTGGTCGGGCTGGTCGAGCCGGACGCCGGCACGGTGCGGCTGGGAGACCGGGACCTGACGGACCTGCCGATGTACCGCCGCGCGCGCGCCGGAATTTCCTATCTCCCTCAGGAGCCTTCGGTGTTCCGCAAGATGACGGTCGAGCAGAACCTGCTGGCGATCTTCGAGACGCTCGACCTGCCGCACTCGGCCCAGCAGGAACGCGCCGACGAGCTCCTCGCGGAGTTCGGCCTCGAGGATCGTCCGGGACCACCGCGCCTACACGCTGTCGGGGGGAGAGCGCCGGCGGGTCGAGATCGCGCGGAGCCTCGTCGTCTCTCCCTACTTCCTCCTGCTCGACGAGCCCTTCGCCGGGATCGACCCGATCGCGGTCCTCGACATCCAGTCGATCGTGCGCCGCCTGGCGACGTCGGGCATCGGAATCCTGGTCACGGACCACAACGTCCGCGAGACCTTGTCGATCGTGGATCGGGCCTATATAATCAACGCCGGCGAGATTTTACGGGCGGCACGCCGCTTGCCCTGTCGAATGACGCCGTCGTAAAAAAGATCTATCTGGGGGAGGCGTTTCCAACTCCGCTAGGCGCGCAGCGTCGATGGCTCTAGAACAAAAACTCAACCTCCGGCTTTCGCAGCGGCTCGTCATGACGCCGTCGCTGCAGCAGGCGATCAAGCTCCTGCAGATGTCGAAGCTCGAGCTGCAGGACGTCCTCACCCAGGAGGTCGTCGAGAACCCGCTGCTCGAGGAGGAAGAGGAAGCGATCTCGGCCGAAACGCCGACCGACGGAGAAGTCGAATCGGAGGCGTCGGCGGCGAAGGCCGCGGACTCCGACGTCCCCGCCGCCGCGGACGCCGCGGAAGCGCCGGTCGAAAAGGAACGCGACTCCTTCGACGAGATCGACTTCGACTCGTACTTCGAGGACTACCTCGACAGCGCGTACAACCCGCGGCAATACGAGGACACGGAGCAGGTCCCGCTCGAAAACACGCTCTCGCGGCCGCAGGGCCTCCCGGAGTACCTGAACTGGCAGCTCTCGATGTCGGACGCGCCCGAGCCCGTCCGCGAGATCGCGCGCTACCTGATCGGCAACATCGACGGCGACGGTTACCTTCGGGTGTCCCGCGACGAGATCCGGGAGGCCGGCTTCACGAACGAAAAGGAGGTCGAGGCCGCGCTCGCGCTCGTTCGCTCCTTCGACCCGCCGGGCGTCGGCGCGTTCGACCTGCCCGACTGCCTCATGATGCAGATCCACGCGCTCGGCATCGACAACCCGCTCATCGAAAAGGTCATCACCGAGCACTGGCCGGAGTTCCTGAACCGCCAGTTCGCGCAGCTCGCGAGGGCCCTGAACGTGGGCCTGTCGCAGCTGCAGGCCGTCTTCGAGATCGTCAAGAACATGGAGCCCAAGCCCGGCCGGAAGTACTCGGACGAGCGCACGATCTACGTGGAGCCGGACGTCGCGGTTCGCAAGATCGGAGACGAGTACGTCATCCAGCTGAACGAGGACGGCCTTCCCAAGCTCCGGATCTCGGCGGCGTACCGCCGGATGCTCCGCGGCGGCAACGGCGCGATCGGGGAGGAAGCGGCCACCTACCTGAAGGACAAGATGCGCTCGGCGGTGTGGCTCATCAAGAGCCTCGACCAGCGGCAGCGGACGATCTACAAGGTCGCGGACTCGATCGTGCGCCACCAGCGCGAGTTCCTGGAGAACGGGATCGAGCACCTGCGCCCCCTCGTCCTGCGCGACGTCGCCAACGACATCGGGATGCACGAGTCGACGGTCTCCCGGGTCGTCTCGAACAAGTACATCCACACGCCCCGCGGCCTGTTTCCCCATGAAGTACTTCTTCCACAGCGGCATCGACTCGACCCAGGGCAGCGAGGTGTCGTCTCTCTCGATCAAGAGCAAGATCGCAAAAATCGTTTCGGACGAGGACGCGGCTCGCCCGCACTCCGACGCGCGGATCATGCAGAAGCTCCGCGCGGAGGGGATCCAGATCGCCCGACGGACCGTGGCGAAGTATCGCGAAGAGCTCCGCATCCCGTCCTCGTCGCAGAGAAAACAGAGCTTCTGAAGTCATCCCGAGATCCGTCGGACGGAGGAACCATGGCCGTCGAGTGCACCGGTCGCAACGTCGAAGTCACGCCCGCGCTCCTGAACCTCGCGCGAGAGCGCGCCGAAAGGCTGGAGCGTCACCTGGGTGGACCGGCGAAAGTCCGCGTCGTCCTGTCCCACGAAAAGCGCCGGTTCGGAGCCGAGATCATCGCGACCCACCGTCGGCGACGCTGGAACGCCCACGAGTACACGACGGACCCCCGCGCCTCCGTCGCGCTCGCCTTCGAGAAAATCGACGCGCAGGCCAAGAAGGGCAACGAGAAGATCCGGAACCGGAAGGACAGATCCTCCCCGCGGCTGCAGCCCGAGGCCGACACGCCCGTCGCGATCCCGGCGCGGGGCAGAAAGGCAGCCGCCGCCCGGGACTCCGCGGTGGACCGGCGGATCGTGCGCGTCACGCGACCCGGCGGTGAAACCGATGAGCGCGGAGGAGGCGGCCCTGCGGATCGAGAACTCGGAGCCAGGAGTTCCTGGTGTTCCGCGACTCGTCGACCGAGAAGCTTTCGGTTCTCTACCGGCGGCGCGACGGAAACTTCGGCCTCGTCGAGTGCTGACCCCGGCCCCTGCTCGGCGATGAGCTCCGCGGAGCCCGGCTTTTTTCCGGGGCTCGTCGACGAACGCCGCATCTTTCCGGACGTGGCCGGCGCGACCCGTGACGAGGTCCTCGCGGAGATGGCGGCCGGCCTGGCGCGCGCCCGGGTCGTCTCCGACGGGGCCGATCTCGCACAACGGCTGATCGAGCGCGAGCGCATGGGATCGACCGGACTCGGCGGGGGGCTCGCCATTCCGCACTGCAAGCTTCGGGAAATTGCTGACGTGGTCCTCGCGGTCGGCGTCTCCCGCCACGGGATCGACTTCGGCGCCGCCGACGGGGTGCCGGTCCGACTCATCTTCCTGGTCCTGTCGCCGGCCGACGCTCCCGCACTGCACCTCCAGGCGCTCGCCCGAATCTCACGCGTCATCCGCCTCCCGGGCGTCGGCCCGAGGCTGATGGAGGCCTCGACGGCTGCCGAGATCGCGGCCGCGTCTCAAGGAGGCGGAGGGCCGGCTCGCCGTCCCGGCTTAGCGAAACGCCGGGCTCCGCCGGCGGACGCGTTCGGGCGTATCCTCAGGGGCTCCGGCAATGAGCAACCGATGACCGAGCTGACCGCCGACATCCTCCGGTCGCCCCTGCTCGCCGACCTCGCGTTCCGGGTCGTGGCGGGGGAGAGCGGCTTTGACCGTCCGATTTCCTGGGGCCGGATCCAGCGTCCCGGCCTGGCGCTCGCCGGCTTCCTCTCCTTCATCAAGCCGGGACGCATCCAGGTCCTGGGAGAGAGCGAGCTGCACTACCTGGACACCATGCCCCTCGAGATCCGCGATGAGCGCATCGGCATGATCTGCGCCCTTCCGGTCTCGGCGTTCGTAGTGACGAAGGGTCAGGAAGTTCCGGAAGAGCTGGTTCGCGAGTGCCGCGCGCGCCGGGTGCCGCTGCTCGTTTCGCCGCAGACCACGTCGGTCGTCATCCAGTCAATCACGCGAATCCTGGAGGACGAGCTCGCGCCGACGACCACGCTTCACGGCGTGCTCGTCGACGTGTACGGCATGGGCGTTCTGCTCCTCGGGGACTCCGGGATCGGAAAGAGCGAGTCGGCCCTCGACCTGATCCAGCGCGGTCACCGCCTGGTCGCCGACGACGTCGTCGAGATTCGCAAGTACCCGAGCGGAGCTCTCGTGGGACAGGCGGCGGACATGCTGCGCTACCACATGGAGTTGCGCGGCATCGGAATCATCAACATCAAGCACCTCTTCGGCGTTTCCGCGGTGCGCTCGTCGAAGTCGATCGAGCTCGTCATCGAGCTCGAGCGCTGGGACCCCACGAAGTCCTACGACCGGCTGGGCCTCGACGGAAAGACGTACTCGATCCTCGACCGGACGCGCCCGTTCATGAAACTGCCCGTGGCGTCCGGACGGAACATCGCGCTCCTGATCGAGATCGCGGCGCGCAACGAGCTCCTGAAGTCGCAGGGCTACGACGCCGCCAAGGAGTTCGCGCTCAAGGTCGACGAGGAGATCGCGCGCAACGCGATCTCGCCCGGGGTCCCCGGCGCTTGAAGGCCCGGCGACGACCCGCTCCGCGCCCGGCGGCGGTCGCGCCGCGGCGCCGGACGGCGCGGCGACCCACTCCCGTCCCTCCTCCGGCGAAGTCCCCCGCCGCGGCCGAGCTCGAGCCGGGTTTTCCGGAGAGCCTCGTCGTCGTCACGGGGCTCTCCGGCTCCGGCAAGAGCTACGTTTTCAAGTGCCTCGAGGACATGGGGTACTTCTGCGTCGACAATCTCCCGCTGCCCCTGGTCGAGCCTCTGCTCTCGCAGGCTTCGGCGACGCGGGTGGGCATCATCCTGGACGTCCGCAACCCCGACTTCGCTTCCCGATTTCCGCCGATCCTCGCCCGTGTGCGCGAGCGCGTGCCCGGCACGCGACTGCTGTTCCTGGATGCCTCCGAGGAGTCGCTGATCCGGCGTTTTTCGGAGACGCGGCGGCCCCACCCTCTGTCCGTCGACCGGCCGCTCCTGACCGCCCTGCGAAAAGAGAGGGCGCTCCTCGAAGACGTCCGGTCGCTCGCCGACGTGGTGGTCGACACGTCGTCGATGACGGTGCACGAGCTGCGTTCGTTCATCCAGAAGACGTTCGTCGGAGAGCAGGGCGGAGCGCGGATGGTCGTCTCCGCGACCTCCTTCGGCTACAAGTTCGGGGTTCCCCACGACGTGGACCTCATCTTCGACGTGCGCTTCCTCGCCAACCCGCACTTCGTTGCCGAGCTGAAGCCGAAGATCGGAACGGACCCCGCGGTCGCGGCCTACATCGAGAAGGACCCGCAGACCGGGGAGTTCCTCGCGCGCCTCGCTGCGTTCCTCGACTACCTGCTGCCGCTCTACGAGCGGGAGCACAAGAGCTACCTCTCGATCGGGATCGGGTGCACCGGCGGCAAGCACCGGTCGGTTTACGTCGCGGAGCAACTCGCGCGCGCCCTCCAGGAGCGCGGTCTTCCCGTGCGCGTCTCGCACCGGGACGCGACCCGCGAGTGAGATTGAGATACTTTTCGGCAATGATCGGGATCCCCCGGGCGGGCGGATGATCGGGATCCTCATCGTGACGCACGGCCGCCTGGCGGAGGAGCTGAAAGCGGCAGCCTTGACGATCCAGCCGGAGATCGAGCAGATCGTGGCCGTTGCGCTGGAGTGGAACCAGGTCGGCGACGACGCGGTCCGCCGGATTGCCCTGGGCCTCGAGGAAGCGGACCGCGGAGACGGCGCCCTGATCCTGACCGACATGTTCGGGGGAACGCCGACGAACCTCGCCCTGCCCTTTTTGAAGCGCGACCAGGTCGAGATCGTGACCGGCGTGAACCTGCCCCTGCTCCTGAAGTGCGCGGCCCTTCAGAACAGCGGGAAGCCAGTGGTCGAGATCGCGCACGTGGCCAAGGACCGCGGACAGCGGTCGATCTACGTCGCGTCCGACCTCCTGGCCGACGAGGAAGCCGTCTCCGCCGCGAGCGCGGAGCGGCGAGAACCCGTGATCGAGCGCGACCGTCGCCATCCGCAACCGCCTCGGACTGCACGCGCGCGCGGCCGCCAAATTCGTTCAGACCGCGAGCCGCTTCCAGTCCGAGATCAAGATCCGCAAGAACGGCGAAGAGGTGGACGGGAAAAGCATCCTGGGACTCCTGCTCCTGGCGGCGTCCCAGGGCACCCAGATCACGATCGCCGTCTACGGCGAAGACGAGGCCGCCGCGTTCGCCGCCGTGGAAGACCTGATCGCGCGGAGCTTCGACGAGGATCAGTAGCCGCGGGACGCCTTCCCGCCGTCTCCTGAAACCATGCTCCACGGTCTTCCCGTCTCCCCCGGGATCGCGGTCGGGCGGGCGGTCATCGTGCGATTCGGTGGACTCCCCGCATTTCGCCGAGCTGTCTCGGCCGACGGGTTCGACGAGGAGGAGAAGCGCCTCCGCCGTGCGTCGCGCCTCGCGGCGCGGGAGTTCCGGCGCCACTCGGGCGAGGCCGCGGGCGACATCGGAACGGAGCTCGCCGCAATCCTCGAAGCGCACGGACTGATCGCGTCCGACGAGACCTACCTCGAGGCGGTGATGGACAGGATCCGCCGCGACCGCGTCAACGCGGAGTGGGCCCTCGCGGAAGTCACCCAGGAGCTGGGAAAGCGGTTCGAGAACGCGGACTCCGAGGCGATGCGGGAGAGAGCGGCGGACATCCACGACGTCGCGCGCGAGATCACGCGCCACCTGACCGGCGGCGAAGAGCTCCTTCCGCTGGAGCTGCCGCGCGGATCCATTCTCGTGGCGGACGAGATCTCGCCGGTCGACGCGTCGCGGCTGAACCCGCGGCGGGTCCGAGCGCTCGTCCTCGAGCGCGGCGGCCCCACGTCGCACGCGACGATCATCGCGCGCTCGTTCGGTCTCCCCGCGGTCGTCGGAATCGCGGGGGTCTGCGAGGCGGTGTCGCCCGAGAGACCCATCGTCGTCGACGGCGATCGAGGCACCGTCGAGACGAATCCCTCGAAGGAGCGGTTGCGCCGGAGCCTCCTCCGCGTCCGCGAGGGACGCGACCGGGCGCGTCGCCAGCGGGCGCGGACTTCCCGCGTCGCCGCCACGCGGGACGGAGTGCGGATCGTCGTGCGCGCGAACCTCGAGCTCGCCGAGGAGATCGGGGCGCTCGACCGATACCGGGCGGAGGGAGTGGGACTCTTCCGATCCGAGTTCCTCTACCTCCGCGCGGCGCCCCGCTTTCCGGGCGTCGAAGAGCAGCGCGCGGTGTACGAAAGTCTCCTCGAGGCGGCGGCGCCCAATCCGGTCGTCGTGCGCACCTACGACCTCGGCGGCGAGAAGGGGATCGGTCCGGCCCGGGGCGAGAACCCGGCGCTCGGTCTGCGCGGCCTTCGTTATTGCCTCGCCCACCCCGATCTCTTCCAGGCGCAGCTCGAGGCGCTCTGCCTGGCGTCGCGCCGGGGACCGCTCTCGATCCTCCTTCCGATGGTCACGTCGCTCTCGGAAATCCTCGCCGCGCGGAGCGCCCTGGAGACGGCGGCGAAGCGCGCCGGACTGACCAAGGCGCCCCCTCTCGGGGTGATGGTGGAAGTTCCGTCCGCGGCGCTGCTCGCGGAACGGCTCGCCCCCGCGACCGACTTCTTCTCCATCGGCACCAACGATCTCGCCCAGTACGCGCTCGCGGTGGATCGCTCCAACCCGGACGTCGCGGCGCTGTACCAGCCTCTGCATCCGTCGATCCTGCGGATGCTAAAATCCGTCGTCGACGCCGGGCGCAACCAGGGACGGCCGGTGGCGGTCTGCGGCGAGCTCGCAGCGGACCCGATCGGGATCGCGGTCCTGGTAGGGCTCGGTATCCGGGAAGTCTCGGTCACCCCGGTCGCGATCGCCGGAGTCAAAGACCTCCTCGGGGCCATCGATTCGACCCGCGTGCGGGCTATGGCCGAGAAGGCTCTCGCGGCGGCGGAGGCATCCGAAGTGGAAAAACTTTTCCGGGGTCGCCCGTGAGGAGGGTCCCCAAGCCCTGGGGTCACGAACTGATCTTCGCGGAGAACGACCGGTACGCCGGGAAGATCCTCCACCTGGAGCCGGGCCACGCCCTCTCCCTCCAGTACCATGAAAGAAAGGACGAGACTCTTTACGTTCTGCGCGGAGAGGTGAACCTTTCCGTGGAGGTCGAGGGAGAGATGCAGGAGCTCCGGATGCCCGAAGGCAGCACTTACAGGATCCGCCCCGGCGTCCGGCACCGCATGCGGGCCGACGCGCCGTGCGACCTGATCGAGGTGTCCTCGCCGGAGTTGGACGACGTCGTTCGCCTGCAGGACGATTACGGCCGGGAGGGAACGACCGCGCCATGAAGATGCGCCGGCTGGTCCCGCTGGCGGCCGGTCTCCTGACCGTCGCGGCCCTCGTCGAAGGGGCCGACCGTGAGCCCACGCCGACCCCGGAGCCCCAGCTCTCCGGAGGGTTCGGGAAAGCCGCGCCTCCCGCTCCCGCGCGCCGGCGCGCCGAGAAGAAAGCGGTCCGGATCACGAACGAGTCGCTCGTCACGGATCCCCTGAAGGGAAAGCTCACGACGTCTCAGGCCTCGGTGACACCGCGTGCCGGGGCCGCTCCGACCGCGGCCTCCCGGACCCCGGGCGGCCCGACCCCGACGCCGGGCGCAGCGCCGACCGCCGACGCCGGCGCCGCCCCCCAGGGAGAAGAGTACTGGCGCAACGAGGCGCGGCGGGTCCGGGAGCGGGTGAACGAGGTGCGCGCGGCCATCATCCGGCTGGAGAATGAGACGCGGCAGATGGAGGCCGACTTCTACTCCTGGGACGACGGCGCGTACCGAGACGGCGTGATCAAGCCGGCGTGGGACAAGGCGCGCGAGGACCTCGCGACAGCGCGGAGGGAGCTGCCCGTGGCGGAGCGAGCGGTCGACGAACTTCCGGATCGGGCGAGGAAGGCCGGCGCTCTGCCCGGATGGTTGCGCGAGTGAGCGAGTTGCCGTCCTATCGGGTCGAGACGTGGGGATGCCAGATGAACGTGCTGGACGGCGAAAGAATGGCCGGCCAGCTCGAGGGTCGGGGGTACCGGGCGGCGGGGGAGGGCCAGGCCGCCGACGTGGTGATCCTGAACACCTGCGCCGTACGCGAGAAAGCCGAGGCCAAGGTCTACAGCGCGCTCGGGGTGCTCGGCCGCCGCAAGCAGGAGAACCCGGACCTCGTCATCGGCGTCACGGGCTGCGTCGCCCAGGTGGAAGGCCCGGAGATCCTGGAGCGGGCGCCGTGGGTCGACTTCGTGCTCGGCACAGGCAACGTCGAGAAGATCGGTGAGCTCGTGGAGCAGGCGCGCGCCGAGAGGCGCCACGTGCTCTCGCTCGAGCTTCCGATCGACTCGCCGGTGTACCAGTTCCGCGAAATCAGCCGGGGTTCGTCGTTCCAGGCGTACGTCACGGTGATCGAGGGGTGCAGCCAGTTCTGCACGTTCTGCATCGTGCCTTTCACGCGGGGCCGGGAGCGCAGCCGGCGTTCCGCCGAGATCCTCGACGAGGTGACTCTGCTCGTAGAGCGCGGGTACTCCGAGGTCACGCTCCTCGGTCAGACCGTCAACGCCTACCGCGACCCGGAGGGGCGATTCGGATTCGGCGAGCTCCTCCGGCGCACCGCGCGGATCCCGGGGCTGCGGCGCCTTCGTTTTCTGACGTCTCACCCGCGCTTCGTAGACGACTCGATGATCGAGGCCCTCGCCTCGGGCGGGAACGTGGCGCCTTACCTTCACCTCCCGGCGCAGTCCGGATCGGACCGCGTCCTCTACCGGATGAAACGGCGGTACACGGCGGCGGATTACCTCGAGCGCATCGGGCGGGCGCGTCAGGCGCTGCCGGAGGTGGCCGTCTCCTCCGACTTCATCGTGGGATTTCCGGGGGAGACCGAGGACGACTTCCAGGCCACGCTCGATCTCGTCCGCACCGCCCGCTTTTCGAACGTGTTCGCCTTCCGGTACTCGCCGCGCCCCGGGACCGCCTCGGCCCGGTGGGGCAAGGACTCGGCCGTTCCCGACGGGGTCGCCGCGGAGCGGCTCGCGCGGCTTCTGGAGCTCCAGAGCGAGCTCCAGCGCGAGACCAACCGGACACTGGAGGGGCGCGAGCTGGAAGTCCTGGTCGAGGGGACCGACCGGGACGGCCGGACGCGGGGGCGCACGCCCTGCAACCGAATCGTCCACGTGACCGGAGACGTTCACGCCAAACCCGGCGACTACCTGCGGGTGCGCATCACACGCGGCCTGCCCAACTCCCTTCTCGCGGAAGCCGCGGCCTGAAGGAAGAAGCCCCTATGGTCAAGATGGAAATCAAGGGCCTGCTGATGGATCCGGTGTCCAACATGCCGGTCGTCGTCCTGCGGGACTCGTCGAACGGCGTCTTTCTCCCGATCTGGGTCGGCATCTTCGAGGCGAACGCGATCGCCCTCGCAGATGGAGAAGATCGCGACGCCGCGGCCCATGACGCACGACCTCTCTGAAGAACATGCTCACGGAGCTCGACGCGCAAGGTCGAGCGCATCGTCATCAACGACCTCCGGGACAACACCTTCTTCGCCCGGATCCACCTCACGCGCGGCGAAACCCGCTGGAACGTCGACAGCCGGCCGAGCGACGCCATCGCGCTCGCGCTCCGCTCGAGCGCCGAGATCTTCGTCGAGGAAGAGGTGCTCGAGAAGAGCAAGACTCTTCGCCCGGAGGGCGACGAGCACCGACCCCGAGCGGCTGAAGAAGTGGCTCGAAGAAGCGAACCCGGAGGACCTCGGCAAGTACCGGATGTGAGTTGGCTACGGGGACAGGGCCCACGGCCCTGCACCCGTCACCGAATTCATGGAGAAAGCTATACTGGCTTTCCGTGATCATCTGCCATCGCGAACCAGAAGGGGGGCGTCGGAAAAACCACTACCGCGATCAACCTCGCCGCCGCCCTCGCCACGAAGGGTATGAAGACCCTCCTGATCGACCTCGATCCCCAGGCCAACAGCACGATGTCCTACCTCGACCGGCAAGTCGATCGAGAAGTCGATGTTCGACGTCCTGACCGAGCAGGAAGCTCATGATGTCGGACGTCGTTCGGCCCACGGGCCTGACGAACCTGGACATCGCCCCGGCGCGGATCGCGCTGGCCAAGATCGAGTCGAAACTCCTGGGGGAGATCGACGGACACTTCCGGCTGCGGGACAAGATGGACGGCGCCCGCAAGCGCTACGACGCGATCCTCATCGACACGCCGCCGACCCTCGGCATGATCACGGTCAACGCCATGGTGGCCTCGACCCACATCCTGATCCCGATCCAGTCCTCGTACTTCGCCCTCGAGGGAACCGACGACCTCCTGGAGACGATCGACAAGATCAAGGCGCGGCCGAACCCGGCGCTGCGTCTCCTCGGCGTCGTCATCACGCTGCACGACAAGCGGACTGTGATCGGCCAAGGACGTCTACGACCAGATCGCCGCGGTCTTCGGCGAGAAGCTCTTCAAGACCACGATCTCCAAGAGCGTGCGGCTGGAGGAGAGCCCCGCGCACCGCGAGTCGATTTTCACTTTTGCGCCGCGCTCTTGCGGGGCGGCCGAGTACTACTCCCTTTCCGAGGAGGTGCTCTCCCGTGTCTAACCGAAGACGGGGTCTGCCGACAGAGGCGCGGATGCGCCACGACTCGCACTTCGTGGAGTCGCTGGCGGAGAGGTTCGGCGAGTCGCTCGGGCGGTGCATCCCGATCGAGGAGATCGAGACGAATCCGGCCCAGCCGCGCACGAGCGTAGGGGATCTCGAGGAGCTCGCGCGATCGATCGAGGCCAAGGGAGTCCTGGAACCGCTCCTCGTTCGCCAGATCCCGGGAGGCCGCTTCCGGATCATCGCGGGGGAGAGGCGCTTCCGCGCCGCGATGGAGGCGGGACTGGCCGAGGTCCCCTGCATCGAGCTCGACGTCCCGAGAGTCCGAGGTCCTCGAGATCGCGCTGATCGAGAACCTCCACCGGAAGGATCTCCACCCCTTCGAGGAGGCGGAGGGTTTCTCGGGCCTCGCCGAGCGGCACGGCTACACCCAGCAGCAGGTCGCCGACGCGATCGGCCGATCCCGCGTTTCGGTGACCGAGGCGATGTCGCTCCTGGACATCCCGGAGGACCTCCGCGAGGAATGTCGGCGCGCCGACATCGACGCCAAGTCGCTCCTCCTGGAGGTCGCGAGGCTCAAGGATCCGGACGAAGATGCGCGCGGCGATCGCGCGCGCCGCGGCGGGCTCCACCCGCGACGATCTCCGCGCCGAGAAGAGGGAGGAGTCGGAGGCGCCCGGCCGCGCGAAGCGGTTCTCGTTCGTCTACCGGCCCAAGGGGGGAACTACAAGCTCGCCCTCTCCTTCGCGAAGTCGCGCGTCGAGAAGGCCGAGCTGGTCTCCGCCCTGAAGGAAGTGATCAAGCAGCTCGAGGCCGGCGAGATCAAGCTTCCGAAGAGGTAGGGTCGCCGGGTGGAAGCGACTCGAAAGCCGGCGCTTCGATCCCTCGTTCCGTTCGGCACGCGCGAACGTACCGGCGTCGATCGCCTTCTAGGGAAGCTCGGATTCGAGGTCCGCAACACGTTCGTACCGGGGGGGAGAGCGACCGGCCTGGGCGTGGCTCGAGTCGGACCGGGCTCACCTGATGCTCGCGCGGGCGGACGAACCCGTGGTCGCCGACCAGCAGGCGGTCCTCTTCTACCTCTACTGCGACGACGTCCCGGCCTTCGCGCCGACCTCCAGCGCGCGGCGTCGCCGTGGGAGAGATCTCCAGCCGTTGACGCCCCACGCGGTGAGTTCCGGGTGCACGATCCGGACGGCTACGTCCTGATGGTCACGCACACCTAGAGGAGGCGGCGATGTCGGAAGCGGAAAACGCGGCTCTCGCGAGACGCTGGTTCGAGGAGGTCTGGAACGAGCGTCGGGATGCAACGGTCGAGGAGCTGATGCATCCGACGCGGTCGGCCACATGGAGGGTCTCGAGGCAAGGGCCCGGCGGAATTCCTCTCCGCGCGCGCGTGCGCCTCCAGGCTTTCCGGACCTCCGGGTCCAGGTCGACGGGATCGTGGCTCAGGGCGATGACGCCGTGGTGCGCTGGTCGGCAAGGGGAACGCACGGGGGCGAGGCCCTGGGCTTCGCCGGGTCCCGGAAAATGTCGTGGCTGTAGTGCATCAAGTGGAATCCGGGGCGACTGCTCCAGGACCTGCAGACCCCCTGACCGCTCCTTTGGACTTCGACGGGCGCGTCCGCGCCGCGATCTACGCGTGGATCGTGGAGGCTGCCGAGGCCCCCACGACCGGAGATCTCGCCGACGTTCTCGACCGGCCCCTGGAGGAGATCCGCGACGCTTACGGGCGTCTCTACCGAAAGCGCGTTCTCTTCCTGGAGCCGACGGGGAGACGATCCGGATGGCGCCGCCGTTCTCCGCGGTCCCGACGCAGCACCAGGTGCGGGTTGGGGGACGGCTGTACTTCGCCAACTGCTCATGGGACTCCCTGGGGATCCCAGCGGCGCTCCACGCGTCGGGAGAGGTCTTCTCGCGCTGTGAGCAGACGCTCGACCCGATCCACCTCCGCGTCGGCCGGGCGGGCCCCGAGCCGGAAGCGGTCGTCGCCCACTTCGCCGTGCCGGCCTCGAAGTGGTGGGCGGACCTCGTCTACACGTGAAGCACGATGTTGTTCTTCCGGTCGGAAGAGCGGGTGAATGAGTGGTGCCGGGAGCAGGGAGTTCCGAGGCGCCCCATCCTGTCTCTGGACCAGCTCTGGAAGCTCGCCGTCGCGTGGTACGACAACCGCCTGGCTCCCGACGCCCGGCGGCCGCAGCCCAACGAGATGAGGCGCATCTTCGCGGGGGTCGGGCTCGAGGGGCCCTTCTGGGACCCCCAGTCGGACGAATTCGGCTGAGCCGGGCGAATCGAAGCGTTGCGGGCGTCAGCTTGCAGAACTGCTTGCGTGGGGGCTACTCCAGTTTCTTCCAGTCTGGTGGTGTGGACGAGCGTCGACCTTTCTTGAGCCTGGACGTTACTCTCGACTTCGTTCGCTGTGCTCACCGACCAGCTCGTAGCTAAGATAATCGAACGGCTGGCACCCTATGCGCCTCTAGACGTAGCGCGAGCTATCGCAGCATTTCAATTGTTGCCTGAGAATGGGACACCATCTCTGGCGGCTCGAAGTCGCAGCTGGGATCGCAGCGGCCAGATCGCCTTCAACGTTAAGCAATTGGGAGATTACCGCTTACCTCTGAATGCTCAGTTGTTATAAACAGTGAGCCTGTGGCAGAACTTCTGTCTGGAATCCAGGATCTCTCGCCAAATCCATTCACTGACACCCTCACCCTTCAGTCCGGCTATTTGTCACCTTTCCGGGACTCGAGGATGGGATCTCTTACCTGATGAAACGGATTGTGGAAATTCTTGGGCACTACTGTGCAATCCACGGAGAGCTTCTCCGGCTGGCTCGAGCGACGTTAGCTCTCTCAGATGCTGTCGCTCGTCGCGCCACGCTTGGCAGAGGACTAGCTATCCCTGAGCCCACCGACGGAACAACACGGGCCCCCAGAGTGCTCGCTTTCGGGCTTTGAAAAATGCCGTCTCCTTTAGCTCCATAGAGCTTGAATCCTTGCTCGCACCGATTGGAGGTACGGCCGCCGACTTGCTTCCTCTGACCCTTGGCCTCGGCACCGCTGAATTTAAAGGAGAGCCGAACAAAAATCCGTCAATCCAAAGGCCCCTCCTGGTCTCCGGGGACGAGTACGTAGTCGCAAACCCTCATGCTCTGCTTGGCGCACTAAGGATGCGATCCTCGCATCCATCGCGCGGAGTGGCCATTTACGCGAGTTTGTCGCGGCCTTCCGGTACGTTGACCTCAAAGCGGTATCAAGGGCTCTAAGCTGGCTCGAGATAGGCCCACTCGAAAATGTTGACTTCGGGCCTGACGTCACGCCAATTACCGAAGCCGTTTTTCAGTTTGACGCAGACAAGATAATCCACGTCCTGCTGGTTACCGACATCCTCGATGGCTATGCTCCAGAAGATCCGCGAAGCTCTTGGAACACGACGGATATTGAACCGATCGTTGAAGAGAGGTTGAAGTCTCTTTGACGAGAGACTTTCATCACTGGAACCCGCGCCGAGCTCCGTGCTTCATCTGATCGGTCTGGAAGGTTTTGGTCGCTCTACCGTTCTGGGACTTTCTCACGAGACCGTTCAATGTCTGACAATGACATGCGACGGGGACTCACTCGAAACCATTGCACGAATCGAGGCCGGAGAGCCTCTAGCATTATGGCAATTCGCTCGCGCGCGTCGCAGACTTCGATCGCAAACGGAGATCATTGCTTTCAGTGTGCTCAACGAGTTTGAGTCATACCGCTCGTCTCAACGCTCGTTCTACTTTTCGGACGGGCGCAGGCCGAACCTTGTTTCCTTTTCTACCGACGGAGGTCGCCCACTCAAGGAGGAACTGCAATCCTCTCTAGATATTCATGGTGCCCTCGTTCCGTGGGAGGGCGGTTTCGCGAGGTGATGCGAACAGCGAAGGACTCATCCTTTCCCTTCTATTTTATTTGGGAGGATCCCAGCCGACGTATAGGCCTTTTACTAGAATCCTTCGCCATCCCAATTTGGTTCGCGGCGCCGTCCGAAACTGACGGAGGAACCTTACGTGAACGTTACGTGCAATTCGCGGAACTCTTCGCTTATTGGCTCTGGCAACTGGAATCCGAGGTTAAACCTCTGATGGACGGCCTTGCTTCCCGTATTCGATACCTCCTGATTGAGATAGAACTCGTGAACCCCACAGCTTGGGAGAATCCGTCAACTCATGACACAACTGGCGGCCTGCTCGACACGAGATCGGCGAGGATCTCCGCCTCAAGCTGCAAGTGGGTCGGGGCGCTGCGGCAGCGTTGCTAGGCCGGATAACGCGGGAGAACGCGAACTCGTAAGAACTCTAATACTCGGCTTGATCCAGCTCGGCTCTGCGACTGGCGTCGATGAACGCGCACTACGCATGAGAGCGTGGACCTGCTGATCGAGACTCACGCACCCTCGGCTTGAAAAAGAAACTCGTATTCCTCAACGAGGCGTCCACTCCGCAACTCCTGACCGGCGAGTTGCCGCGCTATCGCCCACTTCAAGTAGCCGAAAGAGAGAACCTGCTTGACGAGCTAGGGGAGTTTCTCGCGGGACAGGATTGGTGGCGCGATGATGTCGCGTGGCCTCAAATCAGCGCACACAGGTTATCGGCAAGCATGTCGTTCCTTATCTTTTTGACCAACTTGTCGAAACCGTCGAGTCCTTGGAAAATAGAGGCTTGCTGGAGTGGTTAGTCGCTCAGTACGAGGCCGTCGTGCGCGAGGCGGCGTTGCGAAGGTTGCTTACGCCAACAGAACTCGCGTGCTTCGGGAGTGATCAAAAGAGAGTCAAGCGAATCCAAGACCATATGTCGTCGCTTAACGAGACTGCGGTCGCGAGCCGATTCCTTATCGAGTACTCGACCGCCAACCCTTCGACAGGCTCGCGAAGTCTCAGCACTGCTCTCTACGACAAGTTGGTCGCTCTGGCCGTTGAGATTGGTACATGGGGAAGAATCAGTGACATGGTCTATTTCCGTGTCGCCGACCTAAAGATCACGATGCTCGCTTCGAAGCGGCTCGGGGTTGACCGGAAGGAGTTCGAGCGCGCGATAAACGCGTTCTCCTCGGCGCATTACGAGGAGGAGTTTGAGGGAGCGCGGGTTAGTTTCCCCGGTACTGGCCGAAACCTCGAACGGACGAAAGTGCAAAGTCTGAAGCTATCGAGGCGCTCGACTCGGTAAGCAAACCTGAGTTGGACTGAGTTGACAGGACCTCTCAGATTCCTCGGAGCAGCGATCCAGCTGGGAATGGAGCAGGCGGACGAACCGACGATCTGCCCGCAAACGATTTCCAAGCTCGCGTCAAGGCGAAGCTCGGTTGGGAGGACGTCAGGATATCCAGAGCCTTCGAGCTTTTCACAAGCCGCTCTCGCGCAGACTTCCTAAAGCCTCCGGCCCCCTACGTGCCGCAAGATGTCTATCCCTGGAGATTCAATCGTGCGCTGTCCTATTTGCGGCGACCCTTGCTCACTCGCAAGTCTGACACTGTTGAAGAAGTGATTTGGGGAGTCCGCCACGTCGACCAAGCGGCTGAGTATCTGATGAGTCTCTGCTTAGAGGGGAGACTCAAGGCGAGCACGCCTGGAATGAGGCGGGTATCGGTTCTCTTCAGCGGAAATCCGCCGAAGATTTCAACGATCGAGTTGCAGAGCTCTTTCCGAAGGACAGATTTGTGGTTCGGAGAAGGGTTAGGAAGATTGGGAAGCATCGTTTGGAGGCGAAGAGAGGGCAGGACCTCGGTGACATTGACGTCCTCGTAGCCGACCTTAAGCGGAAGCGCCTTCTAGCGGTCGAAGCGAAAGACCTGGAACTGGCGCGGACCCCCAACGAGCTTGCCAATGAGATTCAAGCCACGTTCGCAAAAGGTGAGGAGGAGAAGTCTTCCCTCGACCGGCATATTCAGCGAGTCTCCTGGCTGGAAACTCACAAGGCAGAAACCTTGAAATGGCTTGGGATTCAAGACCCAAACCTTCGAAATGGACGGTTGGCGGTCTGATTGCGACGGACCGTACGTTGATGTCGCCGTTCCTCAAGGGCTGCCCGATACCTGTGCTCTCGATTGGGCAAATCCGGTCCCTCATCGAGACAAATAAAAACCTCAATCGGCGATTTTACATAATCTATCTTATCGGACACTATAGTATTGGCCGGATCAGCGGCTCCGCCCCCTCCCGAACGCCTCCCTTGACTCCCCGACCCGAGCCGCCGAGGCTAGGCCCGTGCGGCTGATCTCCAGGTCCGTCCTCCGCGAGATCGCGCCCCCGTTCCTGCTGGGGTTCGCGGGCTACACGTTCATCCTCCTCATCCGCACGGTATTTCTCATGACCGACTTCCTCGTGAGGCGCAGCGCCTCGCTCTCCGAGGTCGCGTGGCTGGTTCTCCTCTCGATCCCGTGGATGGTCGTCCTCACCCTCCCGATGGCCTTCCTCGTCGGAGTGCTCATCGGCATCGGCCGGCTCTCCGGCGACTCGGAGCTGGTCTCGCTACGGGCGTGCGGCGTCGGTCCGTCGGCCCTCTACCGGCCGGCGTTGGGGGCGGCCGCGGTCCTGTCCGTCGGCGTGTTCCTCTTCTACAACCTGGTCCTGCCGCGGGCCAACGAGGAGCTGACGAGGTCCATGGCCCGCGTGGCCGCGACCTCGGTTGTCAACCTCGTCCAGCCGCGCACCTTCCGGGAGCCGAGGCCGGGCGTCACGCTCTTCTTCGACCGGGTCGGGGCCGACGGGAAGTCGTTCGAGGGCGTGTTTCTCAAACTCGGCGAGGACGACGAGAGGAGCGATCGCGTCATCGTCGCCCGGCGCGGTGCGCTGGCGCTCGAGGGCGACAAGCTGTGGCTCGACCTCTTCTCCTCGGTGGTCCACGACGTCGATCCCGCGAACCCCTCGCGCTACCGGAGCAACCGGAACGAGTTCCAGCGGATCCTCTTCTCCGAGGATATCGAGGTGACCGCACAGTCCCGCATCACCTACGAGAAGGGGCTCCGCGCGCAGTCGCTTGGCGAGCTCCTGGCGACCGTCCGGCAGATGGGAAACACGTCTCCCCAGAGGCGGCGGCTCGCGCTGGTCGAAATCAACAAGAAGTTCTCGATCCCGTTCGCATGCTTCGCGTTCGCGGTCCTGGGCATCCCGCTGGCCGAGACGTCGCGGCGCGGCGGGAAAGGTAGCGGCTTCGCTCTGTCGCTCGCGATCATCGTCCTCTACTACGTGCTGATCTCGAACGGGGAAACGTGGGCGCAGGAGGGCCGGATGGCCCCGGCCCTCGCGATGTGGCTCCCCAACCTCGTCCTGATCGCGCTCGGCGTCGTCGCGGCGAGCCGCCGGAAGGGTCGGGAACGCGGGCGCTGGAAGCTGCCCCTCCTCCGACGCCGGAAGGCCACCCCCGCCGCGGTCGAGGCCTCGCGGCCCGCGTGGTTCGCGGGCCTGATGCGGTTCCCGGCCCTGCTCGACCGCTACATCCTCGGCCGGTTCTTCTCCACCCTCGCGCTCGTGTTCGGCTCGGTCCTGATCATTTCGGCCATCGTGGACTACTCGGACAAGGTGGATGAAGTCCTGAAGAATCGGCCGCCCGGCTCGGTCATTGCCGGGTACTACGAAGCCTTCCTGTTGTCGATCGCGGTGGAGCTCGCGCCCTTCGCGGTCCTCGTCGCGGCCCTCGTCTGCCTCGGCATTTTTTCCAAGAACAACGAGGACACCGCGTTCAAGGCCAGCGGGGTCTCCCTCTACCGACTCGGGGTCCCCATCGTCATCGTGGCGGCCATCGGCTCCGTGTTCGCGTTCGCGCTCGGCGAATACGCCCTGCCCATCGCCAAGCAGAGAGAGATCCGCTATCGGAACCAGATCCACGGCCATCCCGCGGACTGGAAACTGCGCACGCCCGCGGAGCGCAACTGGTACTACTCCCGGGACGGAAAGATCTGGAATCGCGAGGAGACGATGGGCGCTGCGACGGGGCTCGTCTCACCGTCCATTTACCAGTTCGACCGGAATTTCGAGCTCTCCCGCCGCACCGCCGCGCGCGAGGCGACGTGGGAGGAGGCGACCCGGACGTGGGTCCTCCGCCAGGGCTGGACCCGGGAGCTCCGCGGCGGCGAGACGGTCTCGTTCCAGACCTTCCTGGAGGAGAGGGCGGCGGGAGACCCTCCCACGGCCTTCGCGGCGGAGCGCCGGACCCCCGCGGAGATGCGGTTCCGCGAGCTCCAGCGCTACACGAGGCGGCTCTCGAGGAGCGGATATCCCACGGCAGCGCTCCAGACCGCCCTTCAGTCGAAGATCGCGCGGCCGCTCTTTCTACCGGTGATGGCGCTGCTCGCGCTCCCCTTCGCGTTCCGGATTGGAAAGCGCGGCGCCCTCGCCGGGATCGGAGTGGGGCTGGCGCTCGGAATGGTGTTCCTGATCTCCACGTCGCTTTTCATCAAGCTCGGGGACGTGGCGGCTCTTCCTCCCCTGCTCGCCGCGTGGTCGCCGCACGTCCTCTTCACGACGCTCGCGAGCTTTCTGCTCGTGCGCCTCAGGACGTGAACTGCGGCGTGTGCAGGCTCTTGGATTGTTGCGGGTGCAGGCCCCTGCGGGACCTGTCCCCGCGATACGCTTAGGCCTGTCCCCGCGACTGAGTTCGGATGCGGGTGCAGGGCCGCTACGCGCCCCTGTCCCCGCGACTACTCAGGTGCCTTCCTCCCAGGACGTCATGTAGCGCTCCTGCTCCGGGGTGGGCACGTCGACCGACATCCCCATGGAGGCGAGCTTCAACCGGGCGATCTCGCGGTCGATCTCCTCGGGAACCGTGTAGACCCTCTTCTCCAGGGTGGCGTGGTTCTTCACCATGAACTCGGCCGCGAGCGCCTGGTTCGCGAAGGACATGTCCATCACCGATGCCGGATGTCCCTCCGCCGCAGCGAGGTTGATGAGCCGGCCCTCGGCCAGGAGGTGGATCCGCCGGCCGTCCGCGAGGGTGAACTCGTCCACGAACTCGCGGGTCCGGCGGCGCGATCGGGACTGGGCCTCCAGCGCGGGAATGTCGATCTCGACGTTGAAGTGGCCGGAGTTGCACACGACCGCTCCGTCCCTCATGGCGCGGAAGTGCTCGTCGCGCAGAACCGACTTGTTGCCGGTCACCGTGACGAACAGGTCGCCCAGGCGCGCCGCCTCTTCCATCGGCATCACGCGGTAGCCGTCGAGAGCCGCCTCGATCGCCTTCGTCGGGTCGATCTCCGTGACGATGACGTGTCCGCCGAGGCCCCGCGCGCGCATGGCGACGCCGCGCCCGCACCAGCCGTACCCGGCGACGACGACGTTCAACCCGGCCACCAGCAGGTTCGTCGCCCGGATGACGCCGTCGAGCGTCGACTGCCCCGTTCCATAGCGGTTGTCGAACAGGTGCTTGGTCTTCGCCTCGTTGACCGCGACGACCGGGAACTTCAGGACTCCCGACTTCTCCATCGCGCGGAGCCGGATGACACCGGTCGTCGTCTCCTCGGTCCCGCCCAACACGCCCGAGAGGAGCGACGCGCGGTCGGCGGCCGTCAGGCCCGCGGCCCACTTCCGGATTACGGGGTCGACGTCGGAGTCCTTGCCGAGCGCCAGGAACAGGAGCGATGAGACGAGGTCCGCGCCGTCGTCCATGGTGAGGTTCGGACGGTGCGCCAGGGCCGCGCGAATGTGGTCGTAGTAGGTGGCGTGGTCTTCGCCCTTGATCGCGTAGACGGACACCCCGTAGTCCGCGACGAGCGAGGCCGCCGCGGCGTCCTGCGTGGACAGGGGGTTGGAGGCGCACAGGAGGAGATCCGCTCCCCCGGCCGCGAGGGTTCGCGCGAGGTTCGCGGTCTCCGTAGTGACGTGCAGGCAAGCGGAAAGGCGCGTTCCGGTCAGCGGCTTCTCCTTCTCGAAGCGCTCCCGGATCTGGCGGAGGACCGGCATGCTGGCGTCGGCCCACTCGATCCGGAGCTTTCCCTCCGGCGCGAGCGAGAGATCGGAGACGTCGTGAGAGACGCTGACCGCCGTGCTCATCGCACCACCGCCGCGTCCGCCTCGACGCCCGCCGCGCTCGACAGGGCCGCCGCGCGATCCACCTTTTCCCAGGGGAACTCGGGGCGGCCGAAGTGGCCGAACGCCGCGGTGGCCTTGTAGATCGGCCGGCGCAGGTCGAGCGTCTCGATGATTCCGCGCGGGGTCAGCGGGAAGTGCTCGCGGACGAGCTCGACGATCCGCGCCTCCGGGAGCTTGCCGGTGCCGTACGTTTCGACGTGGACGGAAACAGGGTCCGCCACGCCGATTGCGTAGGCGAGCTGGAGGAGGACCCGGTCGGCGAGGCCCGCCGCCACGAGGTTCTTCGCCACGTAACGGGCCATGTACGCCGCGGAACGGTCCACCTTCGTGGGGTCCTTGCCGGAGAACGCGCCGCCGCCGTGCGGGGCGCTGCCCCCGTAGGTGTCGACGATGATCTTCCGGCCGGTCAGGCCCGTGTCGCCCTGCGGCCCGCCGATGACGAACCGGCCGGTCGGGTTGACGTGAAACTTGGTTTCGGCGGTGAGGAGCTCAGCCGGAATGACCGCCCGGATGACCTCTTCGATGATCGCTTCCTTCAAGTCGTGGTGCTTGATGGCCTCGGCGTGCTGGGTGGAAACCACGACGGCTTCCACCCGGATGGGCCGGCCGCCGTCGTACTCGACCGTGACCTGGGACTTGCCGTCGGGACGGAGGAAGTCGAGATCCCCCTTGCGCCGCGCCTCCGAGAGGCGCCGAACGAGCGCGTGGGCGAGAGTGAGCGGGAGCGGCATGTACTCCGCGGTCTCCCGGACCGCGAAGCCGAACATCATTCCCTGGTCGCCGGCACCCCCCGAGTCCACCCCCTGCGCGATGTCGCCCGACTGGGGATCGATCGACGAGATGACCGCGCACGTTTCGTAGTCGAAGCCGAACTTGGCGCGCGTGTACCCGATCTCCTTGATGGTCTGCCGGACGACCGACTTGATGTCGACGTAGGTCTTCGTCGAAATTTCGCCGGCGATGAACGCGAGCCCCGTCGTCACCAGGGTTTCGCAGGCGACCCGGCCGAGCGGATCGTCGCGCAGGACGGCGTCTAAGACCGCATCGGAGATCTGGTCGGCGATCTTGTCGGGGTGTCCCTCGGTGACGGACTCCGACGTAAAGAAGTGCTTACCGTTGTTGAGCATCAACCCACTCCTTGCGTGAATGGCGGGGCGCTGAAAGCGGGCCAGACTACCATTCCCGTTGCCATCGAGGCAACGCTCAGGCGCTGGATCGCGCGAAGATCCAGAACACGTTACGCGCATAAGCGCGCCGTTCTGCGGCGCGGAAGCCCGGGATTTCGGGGGCGTCTTCGTCCGAGTCCGTCTGGAGCACGAGACTCCCTCCGGGAGCGACGAGGTTTCCAACCGTGCCCGCCAGCGTCGAAACGCCCCGGGCGTAGGGCGGGTCGGCGAAGACCAGGTCGAACTGCCGGCCCTCGCGCAACAGGACGCGGATCCCGCGGCGAACGTCTCCGGAGAAGACCTCGAAGCTCCCTGCCGCGGGAGCAAAGCGGGCGAGGTTGGCGTCGACCGCGGCCGCATCGGTCTCGACGAAAACCGCCTCCGCGGCGCCCCGGGAGAGCGCCTCCAGGCCGATCGCGCCGCTTCCTGCGAAAAGGTCGAGGACGCGAGACCCGACGATCGAGTCCTGGAGAATGTCGAACAAAGCCTCGCGCGCGCGGCCGGACGTGGGACGCGCGTCCCGGGGCACGTCGAGACGCCTCCCCTTCCACTGCCCGGCGAGAATGCGGACGCTCGAAGCGGCCTTCGATGGCCGGCTCACTCGGGCGCCGAGAACTGGAACCGCAGCTCCTCGATCTTCACGAACTGGGAGTAGGGCTCGTTGACACCCCGGATTTCCACGAATCCTTTTTCCTTCTCGAGCTTCGTCACGCGGAAGACCGCGCCGTCGAACCGCTTCAGGAGGGTCCCGACCGGCAACGTGTCGGGCATGAAGCGGGAGGCCGGCGCCAGCGGGTTCATGATCGCGGCCTTCAGGCCGTCGAGCGCGGCTCGGAGGCTGCCCGCGTCCGCGGAGAGCGCGGAGAGGTCGTCGAACCGGATCGTCTTCCGCGTTCCGTCGGGTCGGGTCAGCGTCACGAGGGACTGCCCGCTGAAGTCGCTCGTCAGACCGGTGCGCAGGTCCCCGGAGAGCTGCCAGAACTCGCGGCGCGGGAAGTAGGAGCAGTAGAACTCGACCTCTTCCGGGGGGAGAGTCTTCCTCCGGACGAGCTCCCCTTCCCCGTCGGAGGTCTTCAGAATCACGGTCGAGTCGGCGAAGAGAGTGAGTCGCTCGTAGCCCGCCCGCGACTGTCGGATCCACTCGACGCAGAAAGTGGGCTTGGGCGAGGCGGAAGCGCTCGAGGTCCCGGCGATCCCCGCGAGCGCCAGGAGCGCGACCAGCCTCGTCAGGACAGCGGTCACGACCGCGCCGCCCTGAGCGCGAACGCGAGCTCCTCCTCGCGACGAATCTCCCCGCTCTGCCGGGCGCTCCGCGTCGCGGAGAGGGCCCGGCCGATCGCCGGACCCGCGGGAACACCTGCGGCCACGAGGTCCCGTCCGCCGATCTGGAGCCGGGCGCCGGAGGACCGCGCGGCGGCGAGGATCCGCCTCCGCGCCGCGAGCGGGGCGGACGCCGCGACCGCCAGGAGCGAATCTTCGTCGAGATCCGATGGCCCGGTCGAGCCAAGCGCGCGCGAGAGCACTTCCGGAAAAGCCCGCACGGTCCGGGCGGCCGCGCGGGGAAGGTTCAAGCGCGTCGCGATTTCGGCGGCGGCCTCCGTCGGAACGTCCCCCATCCAAGCGAGAAGGTAGAGGAGCCACGTCGCCCTTCCGCCGCGCGCCGCCGCGAGACGTTCCGCGGCGCGCAGCCGGCGGCTCGTGGCCGCGTCGAACCGCAGCTCCGGATGGATGGTTCGCGAGATCCCGAGAGTCACCATCCCGCGGACCGCCGCGGCGCGCCGGCTCTCGGAGAAAAGCAGAGCGACCTCCCGCCGCAGACGGTCTCCGGAGAGCGCATCCGCCGCGCCGGAGGCCGCGGCCTCGCGAATCCACCGGCGCGTCTCTCTTTCGATCGCAAAGCCCAGGCGGTTCCCGTAACGAACCGCTCGGAAGGCCCGGGTGGCGTCGTCGAACGCGGAGCGCGGGTGGAGAATCCGCACGAGCTTCCGGTTCAGGTCGGCGCGGCCGCCGGAAGGGTCGATGAGCCGGGGCCTGCGAGCGAGAGCGATCTCGAGCGCCATCGCGTTGACGCTGAAGTCCCGGCGCACGAGGTCCTCCGCGATCGGAGCCGGACGGACCCGGGGCAGGGCGCCCGGCCGTTCGTAGTCCTCGGCCCGCGCGGTCGCCACGTCGAGGTGCTCTCCGTTGCCCAGGTCGATCACCGCCGTCCCGAACCGGCGGTGCAGCGTCAGCGGAACGCCGAGCGAGCTCGCGACCCGCGTCGCGAAGGCGTCACCGTTTTCCTCCACGACGAGGTCGACGTCGACCACTGGCCGGCGGAGGAGGAGGTCGCGCACCGCGCCGCCCACGAGGTAGAGGGGAATTCGCTCTTGCCGCGCCACTCGCAGCGCCGGGGCGACCCGGCGGGCGACGTCGGGGGATAGCGCACCCGGCGGCTTCGTGCTCATCTCAGAAGAGAAAGCGGACCGAGTCCTCGCCCGTCAATGCCCGCAGCTCCCCCGTCAGACGCGGCGAGGGCGTGACGCGGATCGAGTCCGCGGCCTTCAGCTTCACCTCGAAGTCCCCGGGCCGCACGAGACGCAGCGCGAGCGGCGTGGTTCCGGAGTGGAGCCGCAGAAGGTCCTTCAGGCGGCCCATGAGCGTCTCGTCCGCGAGCGTCAGGTTGATGCGGACCTCCATCTCGCGGGCGAGTCGCTCGCGGATGCCCTCGAGCGGCGTCACGTCCTGCACGGTGAGCTCGATGGCGCCCCCCGACTCGCGGACGATCGCCGTGGTCAGGACGGGGAGGTCGGGGCGGATCCAGCTCCCCACTTTCTCGAAGAGGCTCGCGAAAACGCAGACCGGCACGCCGCCGGTCGTGTCCTCGAGCGTCGCCTTCAGCATCGTCTTGCCCTCGTTGACGCCCTTCTTGATCTTCTGCTTCTTCACGTTGACGAGGACTCCCGCGATGTGCACCGTCTGGTCGATCCGGGTCGCGAGGTCCGCCACGCGAGCGTCTCCGAATCGCTCGATGTCCTCGGCGAATCGCGTGAGCGGGTGGCCCGTCACGTAGAAGCCGAGGACCTCCTTCTCCTTCTGGAGCTTCTCCTCGAGCGTCCACTCCGGCAGCTCCGCGAAGTGGTCCCTCTCGGCGTCCCCCGCCTCTCCCGCGAACAGGTTCGTCTGCCCGAGCTCCGCGTCCTCGCGGCTTCGGGCCGCGTTGGCAGCGACCTTTTCGGACGCGGCGGAGAGCGTGGCCCGGTTCTTCCCGAGGGAGTCGAGCGCTCCCGCGCAGATCAAGGCGTCCAGCGTCCGCTTGTTCACGAGGCGCGGGTCCAGCCGGTGCGCGAGGTCCGTGAAGGAGGCGAAGGGCTTGCTGCTCCGCTCCTGCAGGATCGACTCCGCTGCCTGGTCGCCGACCCCCTTGATCGCCGCCAGGCCGAAGCGGATCGCGTTGCCGACCGCCGCGAAGTTCTTCCGCGACTCGTTGATGTCCGGCGGCAGCACCGGGATCCCCATCTCGGCGCAGTCGCCGATGACCTTGACGATCCCATCGGTCGAGCCGATCTCGGCGGAAAGCGCGGCCGCCAGGAAGTCCACCGGGTAGTGCGCCTTGAGGTACGCCGTCTTGTAGGCGAGCAGCGCGTATGCCACGGCGTGAGACTTGTTGAAGCCATAGCGCTCGAACGGTTCGATCAGCGCCCAGAGCTCGTTCGCCTTCTCCTTGCTCGTCCCGTGCTCGACCGCGCGGCCGAGGAACTTCTCCCGCTCGGCCGCCATGATCTCGCGCTTCTTCTTGCCGATCGCCTTGCGCAGAAGGTCCGCCTCCGCGAGCGTGTAGCCCGCGACGCGCGACGCGATCAACATGACCTGCTCCTGGTACACGAGGATGCCGAGCGTCTCGCGCAGGATCTCCTCGATCTCGGGGAGCGGATAGCTGACCTTGCGCGACCCGTTGCGCCGCCGGACGTACTCCTCGACCATCCCGACGTCGAGCGCCCCCGGGCGGTAGAGGGCGTTCAGAAGCGCGAGATCCGAGAAGACCTTGGGCTTCGCGCGCCGGAGGAGGTCGCGCATCCCGGAGGAGTCGAACTGAAAGACGCACGCCGTCTTCCCCGACCGGAAGAGCTCGTAGGTCTTCTCGTCGTCGAGGGGAAAAGCGTTCAGGTCGAGGGCGGTTCCCGTGCGCTCGCGGATCCCCTCGACGGCCGCGTCCATGATGTCGAGCGTGATCAAGCCGAGGAAGTCGATCTTCAGCAGCCCCATTTTCTCGACCGCGTTCATGTCGAACTGGGTGGTGACTTCCCCCGTGTTCGTCCGGTAGAGCGGCAGGTACTCGGTGATGGGGCGGGGAGCGATGACGACCCCCGCGGCGTGCATCCCGGCGTGGCGAGAGAGGCCCTCCAGCCTCCCCGCGATCTGCACGACCTTCTCGACGGAAGGGTCCGACGCGATGGCCTCCCGGAGGACCGCCGACTCCTTCAGCGCGCGCTCGAAGTTCATGTCGACGCCGTCCGGGATGAGCTTCGCGATCCTGTCCCCGACCGCAACCGGCAGCGACAGAACGCGCGCGACGTCGCGCACCGCGAGCTTCGGCTTGAGCTGGGAGAACGTCACGATCTGCGACACGTTCTCGCGTCCGTACTTCCGCGTGACGTACTCGATGACTTCGCCGCGCCGCGCCTGGCAGAAATCGATGTCGATGTCGGGGAGCGAGATCCGCTCCGGGTTCAGGAAGCGCTCGAAGAGAAGGTCGTAGCGGAGCGGATCGATGTCCGTGATCCGGAGCGCCCACGACACGATCGAACCGGCCGCGCTGCCGCGGCCCGGCCCCACCGAGATGCCGATCTCCCGGGCGTGCCGGATGAAGTCGGAGACGATCAGGAAGTAGGAGGGAAAGCCCATCTTCTCGATGACGCCGATTTCGTACTCCAGCCGCTCGCGGTACTTCTCGGGCGGGTTCCGGATGCGGCCCGATCGGAAGAAGGGCTCCATCTCCGCAAGGCGCCGGTCCAGCCCCTCGCGGGCGAGCTCCGCGAAGTGCTCGGCGGGCGTCTTCCCCTCCGGCGCCGAGAACGTCGGCAGGTGCAGACCCTCCGTGTCGAAGGTTACGGCGCACCGCTCGGCAAGCGCGCCCGTGTTCGTGAGGGACTCCTCCGACCACCGCCGGAAGCGCTCGCGCATCTCGTCCGCGCTCTTCACGTAGAACTCGTCGTTGTAGAACCGCATCCGCCGCTCGTCCTCGAGGGTCTTCCCCATCCCGATGCAGAGCAGCACCTCGTGGGCAAAGGCGTCTTCGCGCCGCAGGTAGTGGCTGTCGTTCGTCGCGACCACGGCCGCGCCCGTCTCGGTCGCGAGCTTCAGGAGGTCCGGGAGGATCTCGGTCTGCTTGGGCAGGCCGTGATCCATCAGCTCGATGAAGAAGTTGTCCTTCCCGAAGATGTCCTGGTACTCGGCGACCACGCGCTTCGCTGCGGCGTAGTTGCCCCGGGAGAGCGCGCCGGCCACCTCGCCCTTCAGGCACCCGGAGAGCGCGATGAGACCTTCCGCGTTCTCGCGGAGCAGAGCCTTGTCCATCCGCGGGCGGTGGTAGAAGCCCGTGAGATACGCCTCCGAGACGAGCCGGACGAGGTTGCGGTAGCCGGTCTGCGTCGCGGCGAGGATCGTCAAGTGATACGCGTAGCCCTCTCCCGACTCGCTCGCGGCCTGAGCCTCCCGGTCGCGCCGATCCCCCGGCGCGATGTACGCCTCGACGCCCAGGATGGGGCGGACGCCCTGCTTGAGCGCCTCGTGGTAGAAGGAAAAGGCCCCGAACATGTTGCCGTGGTCGGTGATGGCCACCGCAGGCATGTCGAGCTCCCGGATTCTGCGGCAGACCTCACCCAGGCGGTTGGCGCCGTCCAAGAGCGAGTACTGCGTGTGGAGGTGGAGATGGACGAAGTCGCCGGGCATCGAAGATCGATTGTACGGCGTCGCGCGTCGCGCCTGAAGACTTCGGGCTAGGCTCACGGAAATGGCGTTCCGCCGCGCGCTCGGGCCGTTCGACGCGACGATGGTCGTGGTCGGCGGAATCGTGGGCTCCGGAATCTTCATCGTGCCTTCAGTGGTCGCGCAGCGGCTGCCGACTCCCGGCCTCGTGCTTGCCGCGTGGGCCGCCGGCGGCGCGATTGCTCTCGCCGGCGCGTTCGCGTTCGCGGAGCTGGCGGCGCTCTTCCCGCGGGCCGGCGGAGAGTACGTCTACCTCCGCGAGGCCTACCATCCTCTTGTCGCGTTCCAGTTCGGGTGGGCCTCGCTGCTCCTGATCCAGGGGGGCGGCCTCGCGGCCGTGTCGATCACGTTCGCCCAGTACGCGCTGCGCCTCCTCAATCGGAATCCGGCTTACGCCCCGGTCGGAGCAGCGGTTTCGATCGCCGTGGTGGCGGCCGTGAACTACTTCGGCGTCAAGCCCGGGAGCCGCCTGCTGAACGTGCTCGTGCTCCTGAAGTTCGTGGCGCTGGCGGCACTGATCGTCGGGGGTCTCCAGTTTCCCTTCTTCCAGGGACCCAAGGTGGCGGCCATCGATCCCCCTCCGCCCGGGGGCTTCGCCGCCTTCGGCTCCGCCCTCGTGCCGATCCTCTTCGCCTACGGCGGATGGCAGAGCGTGAACCTGGTCGCCGAGGAGACGCGCGAGCCGCGGCGGACGATTCCGCGGGCGTTGATCGTGGGGATGGGGATCGTCATTGCGGTTTACCTGCTCGCCAACGTCGTCTACCTGAGGGTCCTGACCCACCCGGGCCTCGCTTCCACCGAGACGCCCGCGGCCGACGCGCTTCAGTGGATCCTGGGTCCCGGAGCCGATCGGTGGATCGCCGCGGCCATCGCCATCTCGGCGTTCGGCTTCCTGGACCTGACCCTGCTCGCCCAGACCCGCATCTACTACGCGATGGGAAAGGACGGCGACTTCTTTCCCGCGCTCGCCCGCCTCCATCCCAGATTCGGCACGCCGGTCCTCGCGATCGCGCTCCAGGCGGGCTGGGGGATCCTCCTGGCGCTGACCGGAACGTTCGGGGAGCTCGTCGACTCGGTCGTGTTTGGAGACTGGATCTTCTTCGGTCTGACCGTCGCGGCGATCTTCGTCTTCCGCCGGCGCATTCCGCTCGCGGCCCGGGAGCCTGGGTCCTTCCGGACACCGGGCTACCCGGTGCTGCCCGCGCTCTTCGTCGCGGCGGCCGCGGTCGTGGTCGTGAGCGCGGTCCGGACGAACCCCCTGCGGTCCGCGATTTCGATAGCTCTCCTCGCGATCGGGCCGCTCGTCTACCTGCTCTTCGCCCGGCGGCGGGCGGGCCGCGGCCGAACCGCATGAGCCGCGCCCGCTCACCCTACATGGAATGGGCGAAGCACCGGCCCCGCCCCGCGATCGACCTGGCCGGGTCGAACCTGCTCCCCTGCACGCTGGAGGATCTGCCCGGAGCGCGGGACGCGGTGGATCTCGCGGGCGAGAGTCCGAACGGCTACCTTCCGCTCGTCGAGGCCATTGCCGCGCGATACGGCGTCGAACCGGAGAAAGTCGCGACCGCCGTCGGCTGCTCCGGCGCCAACTTCCTCGCACTGGCCGCCCTCGTGAAAACCGGCGACGAGATCCTCTTCGAGCAGCCGGGCTACGACCCGCTCGCCGCCGCGGCCGAAATGCTCGGCGCCCGCGTGATCCGTTTCGAGCGCCGTTTCGAGGACGGCTGGAGGCTCGACCCCGAACGGATCGCAGGGGCGCTCACCCCGCGCGCGCGCGTCCTCGTGATCTCGAGCCCGCACAATCCCTCCGGCGTGCTCGCGTCGACAGACGACCTCTCCGCGATCGGCCGGCTCGCGGACCGCCACGGCCTCGCCGTCATCGTGGACGAGGTGTACCTAGACCTCTCGCCGGCCGGCCATCCCCCCGCCGCTACCCTCTCCCCCGCTTTCGTCTCGACCAACAGCCTGACCAAGGCGTACGGCCTCGCTCCCCTGCGCTGCGGGTGGGCGCTGGCATCTCCGGAGGTCACCGAAAAGATCCGCCGCGCGCGCGACGTGGTGGACGTGTGGAGCGCGATGCCCGCCGACCGGCTGTCGGTTGTGGCCTTCCGGAACCTCGACCGGCTGGCCGAACGGGCCCGGAAGCTCGTCGACGCGAACGCGAGCGCCGTGAGGGATTTCCTGGGGCGGCGACCCGATCTCGAGTGCTGCTCATCGGACGCCACCATCGCCTTTCCCCGATTCGCGGACGGACGGGACGCCGCGCCCTTCGCGGAACGGCTGCTGCGCGACCGGGGTGTGGCCGTCGTCCCCGGCGTGTTCTTCGACTCGCCCGCGCACTTCCGGATCTCGTTCGGCGGCGCGACAGACGCGCTCGAGGAGGGCCTGCGCGCGATCGAGGAGTGCCTCCCCTCCTAAGACCGTGGTGTAAGACCGTGGGGTCAGTCGTGTATTCCTGTATTTCGCGGTGACTGCCGCATCGCCGTCCGAATGGAGCAATCGTGCACGTACCTGGGGCCAGTCGTGCATTCCTGTATTTCGCGGTGACTGCCGCATCGCCGTCCGAATGGAGCGTACCTGGGGCCAGTCGTGTATTCCTGTATTTCGCGGTGACTGCCGCATCGACGTCCGAATGGAGCAATACAGGAATGCACGATTGACCCTCGGGATCCTTCTTCGAATGGAGCAATACAACGGAATGCACGATTGACCCTCGGGATCCTTCTCAGGAATGCACGATTGACCCTCGGGATCCTTCTTCCGGATCTCGTTCGGTGGGGCGACCGACGTGCTCCAAGAGGGCCTGCGCGCGATCGAGGAGTGCCTCCCCTCCTAGACCGTCGGCTCGACCTCGATCGCCGTCTTCTGAATGGTCTTCCAGGCCTCTGCGACGTGCCTCTCCTCGGTCCAGCTTTGGCCGATGGACATCCGCAGCGTGTAGCGGCCGTCGAGAGACGTGTGGGTCAGGTAGAGCTGACCCGTGACGTTCAGGGCTTCCAGGAGGTTGTGGTTCAGCGCGTCGCCGCCCAGGTGCCGGAAACAGACGAGGTTCAGGGGCGCGGGCGCGGCCAGCTCGAAGCTGTTGGCCTGCTCGACCCACGACTTGAACATCTGGGCGATCTCCACGTGCCTCCGGACGTAGGACTGGAGGCCCTCGACGCCGTAGTAGCGGATGACGAACCAGAGCTTCAGGGCCCGGAACCGGCGGCCCAGCGGGATCTGCCAGTCGCGGTAGTCGAAGACGGCCCCGGACTCGGTCGCCTTGTTGCGGAGGTACTCGGGTAACACCGAGAGCGTCCGGATGAGCGCGGTCCGGTCCGCCACCCAGAAGGCGTCGCAGTCGAAGTTGGTGAACATCCACTTGTGCGGGTTGAAGCAGTAGCTGTCGGCGAGGTCCAAACCCTCCTGGATCCACCGGAACTCGGGACACAGCGCCGCGGCGCCCGACATGGCGGCGTCGACGTGGAGCCAGATCCCCTCGTCCTGGCAGATCCGTCCGATCGCCGGCACGGGGTCGATCGCGTTCGACGACGTCGTTCCGACGGTCGCGCACACGAAGCAGGGCACCTTCCCGGCGCGGCGATCTTCCGAGATCGCGTGCGCGAGCGCCTCCGGGCGCATCGCGTACCGATCGTCCACGTCGATCAGCCGGAGGTTCTCGCGGCCGATTCCGGCGATCTTCACGGCCTTCTCGACGGACGAGTGCGCCTGCGTGGAGGCGTAGGCGGTGAGCTTTCCGTCGGCGCCTTTCTCGTTGGCCCCGAAGCCGGTGGCCCTCTCCCGGCCGGCCAGGAGCGCGCAGAGCGTCGCGCTCGAAGCGGTGTCCTGGATGACGCCGCCGCCGGCCGAGTTCGAGCGAAACTTTTCCGGCAGCCCGAGCATCCCGACCAGCCAATCGAGAACGTGCGTCTCGAGCTCCGTGCACGCCGGGCTCGTGGCCCACAGCATTCCCTGGACGCCGAGACCCGCGGAGAGGAGCTCGCCCAGGATCGCGGGTCCCGAGTTGTTGGATGGGAAGTAAGCGAAGAAGTTGGGCGACTGCCAGTGCGTGATGCCGGGCATGAGGATGCGGTCCACGTCTTCGAGCATCACCTCGAAGAGCTCGCCGCGCTGGGGCGGCTCGGAGGGAAGCGCCGCGCGGATTTCGCCGGGCCGGACCCTCGAGAGCACCGGGAACTTCTCCACCCGCTCCATGTAGTCCGCGATCCAGTCCACGACGTCCCGGCCGTGCCGCCGGAAGTCCTCGGCGGTCATGTGCGTGCGGGGCGGTTTATCCATCTCGCGTCTGGAGGCTACTCCCACTCGATCGTGGCGGGAGGCTTGGACGTCACGTCGTAAACGACGCGGTTGATGCCGCGGACCGTGCTCACGATCCGGCTCGCGATCGAATCCAGGACCTCGTGCGGCATGCGGAACCAGTCCGCGGTCATGAAGTCGGTGGTCTGCACGGCTCGCACGGCGAGGACGAACTCGTGGGTCCGGTTGTCGCCCATGACGCCGACCGACTTCACCGGAAGGAGGACCGCGAACGCCTGGGAAATCGCGTCGTAGAGTCCGGCCGCGCGGATTTCCTCGAGCACGATTTCGTCGGCGCGCTGGAGGATCGCCACCTTCTCGCGCGTCACCTCGCCTGGGATCCGGACGGCGAGGCCCGGCCCCGGAAACGGGTGGCGGGAAAGGAATTCCCGGGGCAGGCCGAGTTCCGCTCCCAGCCGCCGCACCTCGTCCTTGAAGAGCTCGCGCACCGGCTCGATCAGCTCGAGGCCCAGTTTCTCGGGCAGGCCCCCCACGTTGTGGTGCGTCTTGATCACGGCGGAGGGTCCGTGAATCGAGATCGACTCGATGACGTCCGGATAGAGCGTTCCCTGCGCCAGGTATTTCGCGTCCGGGATGCTCCGGGCTTCGTTCTCGAAGATGTCGATGAACGTCCGGCCGATGACGCGGCGTTTTTCCTCCGGGTCGGTCACGCCCTCGAGGCGCGAGAGGAACAGGTCCGAGGCGTCGACCGAGAGCACCGGGATGTCGAGGCGCGCGAACGCCTCCACGACCTGCCGCGCCTCGTGAGCGCGCAGCAGACCGTGGTCCACGAGGATCGGGTAGACGCGGTCCCCCAGCGCCTCCCGGAGCAGGAGAGCGGTAACCGCCGAGTCCACGCCTCCTGAAAGAGCGCAGACGACCGCCCCGGACGGAGCCTGGGCGCGGATCGCGTCCACCGCGTCGCGCCGGAACGAATCGATCGTCCAGTCCGGCCGGACGCCGCACGCCCGGAAGAGGAAGTTCTCCAGGATCGCGGAGCCGTGCTCGGTGTGGCGGACCTCCGGGTGGAACTGCAGTCCGTACAACCGCCGGTTCGCGTCCTCGAACGCGGCGACGGGCGTCGAGCGGGTCGAGCCGATCACGCGAAATCCCGTGGGCGGCTGCAGCACCGAGTCTCCGTGGTTCATCCAGACGGTCTGTTCCGCCTCGAGCCCGGCGAAGAGCTCCGAGTCCGTCGCCACGGTCGCAACGGCGCGCCCGTACTCCCGGTTGTTGAAGGGAACGACCTCGCCGCCGCCGACGTGCGCCATCCACTGCATCCCGTAACAGAGGCCGAGCACCGGCACACCGAAGGAGCGCGGGTCGGCGCGCGGAAGCGGCGCGCCCTCCTCGTAAACGCTCTGCGGCCCGCCGGACAGGATGATGCCCGCGGGAGCCCACCGGCGAATCCTCTCCTCCGTCACGTCCGGAGGTAAGACCACCGAGAAGACCCGCGCATCGCGCACGCGGCGCGCGATCAGCTGTGCGTACTGGCCGCCGAAGTCGAGGACCAGGATGCCGCCCGTCCGCTCGGTCACGCCGCCTCCCTCCGGGAAACGACGGCGGCCGGAGCGGCGAGAAGACACGCGGGAACCGTGGCGAGCGCCGCGCCTGCGAACGGCGCCAGGGCCGTGAGGATGGGGGTCACGAGGGCCCCCGGCGCGTATGCCCGGGAGAGGCGGTCCCCGGCCATCACGAGGACCGCGACCGTCAGGAGGTAGAGCGCCGGGAACGCCCGGCGGAAGGCGCGGTCGAAGGCGGAACGGGCCACGGGCCGTCGCGGACCGTAGATCCCGTCTTCCGCCACCGCGATGCAGAGCACGAACAGGAGAGCGATCAGGTAGAGCGGCAGGAAGAAGACCAGGCTCTGCCCGAGGAAGCGGAACTCCGGAGTCCCGCGCGACGTCCCGCCGCCCCACTGTTCGAAGAACGGATAGGTCGCGAAGCCCGCGTCCTGCCGGCCGTGCGTCAGCAGAAAGAGGAGGACGCCGAGGAGGAAAGCGGACGGGAGGAGGAGCGCCGTGTGCCGGAAGAACTTCAAGTGGCCCCCTATTGTAACCGGGGACCCGGAGCCGCGGTCGAAACGCTATCCTTCGCGAACGTGACTCTGCGCAAATCAACGAAGAAGTGGCTCATCGCCTTCGCGATCGGCGTGGGCCTGTACGTCATCGACGGCGGCGAGGCCGACCGCCTCGGCTTTATCGGCGCGCTCGCCTGGCTCGTCGCGTTTACCGCGGCGTGGGTGCTCGGGTTCCGCGCGATCAAGGCGGCGTTCCAGACCATCGTGCGGCGCCTCTCGCTACGGCTCGCGTTCTCCTATTTTCTGATCGGAATCGTACCGATCCCGCTCCTTGCGTGCCTGCTCCTGGCGATCGGCTATGTGACGGCCTTCCAGTTCGTGGGCGGGCGCCTGCGGCGGGAAGTCCGGGCCGTGGCGGAAGAGACCAGCGCCGGAAGGCCCGGCGCAAAACCCGTCGAGGTCCGCGACGGGAAGGTCGCGGGCTCGGCGCTCGACTGGTTGCCGTCGGGCACGCCGGTCCCCTGGGCGTCGACACCGAACAGCCCGAAGCTGCTCCTGGCCGACGACCAGCCCTGGCTCGCCGCGGGGGAGCTGAAAGATGGCGACGGCCGGATGTTCCTCGTCCCTCTGAAAGAACCGGATCTGCTCCAGGAGCTCGCGGACCGCACCGGGTATGTCGTCCAGGCTGGCTCCGGAACCGCCGGGACCGACAAACGCGGCAAGGGGATCGAGATCGGCGTCAACCCGGCGCGGAAGCGGAGGGATCCGGATCGGGAAACGGAGCCTGACAACGCGGTGCGCCCCCGGGCGCGGCCGGAGGAGCCGAAGGGCTCCGCTTTGAACCAGGAGATCGTGCTCGGCATCTACATGGCGAGGCCCGTCGCGGTGTATCGCTCGCCCCGCGCGGACTCGGACCCGGACCGGATCGCCGCCGTCGTCGGCCACACGTCTCCGCGTCTCCTGTGGGAAGAACTGTTCACGAACTGGGTGCCGGGAGCGGGGCGGATCGTCGTCGGGGTCGTGGCGGGGCTCGGCGGCGCGCTGCTCTTCGTCTACCTCATCGCTCTCGCGCTCGCCTTCGGGCTGGTCGCGAGCATCACCCGCAACGTCAACCGGATGACCCGGGCATCCTCCGCGATCGCGCGAGGTGACTTTTCGGTCCGCGTCAACACGAAATCCAAAGACCAGATCGGCGACCTCGCCCGCTCGTACGACGGCATGGCGGACTCGATCCAGCGGCTCCTCCTCGACACGGCGCGGAAGGAGCGGCTGGAGGGGGAGATCGCCGTGGCGCGGACGATTCAGCAGAAGCTGCTCCCGCCGGCCTCGGCGGAGCTCTCCGGTGTGACCGTGCTCGCGCACGTCCAGTCCGTCGCCGAAATCGGCGGCGACTACTACGACTACCTGCCGACGCCCGACGGAAAGGTCGCGATCGCCATCGGCGACGTCTCCGGACATGGTCTCCCCACGGGGCTGCTCGTGGCCATGGCGAAGGCGGCTCTCGTGACGCTCATCGACACGGGGCTCGCGGGCTCCGCGATCTTCTCCCGGCTGAACGACCTCATCCACCGGTCCACCGACTCGCGGAGCTACATGACGCTCGCGCTCTTCGTCTACGACCCGGAAACCCGCCGGGCGGCGCTGACCAACGCCGGGCAGCTCGCCCCCTACCGCGTGTCGGCCGCCGGAGTCGAGACCCGCTCCCTCCCCTCGTTTCCCCTGGGCGTGTCGGAGCGCACGGAGTTCGCGACCGGCTCGTGGCAGCTCGCCGTCGGAGACAAGGTCGTCTTCCTGTCCGACGGGCTGGTCGAGTGCCGGAATCCCTCCGGCGACCTCTTCGGCTTCGAGCGGCTGGAAAAGATCCTGGAGCGCGGGGGGTCGAGCGACGCCGCCGCGCTGCGGGACGCGATCCTGCGGGAGGTCGAGGCCCACACAGGCGCGGCGCCTCCCGAGGACGACCGGACGCTCGTGATCGTCACAGTGGATGGCGCCGCCCACGATCGAAAGGCGGTTTCATGAGGCAATTTCTCCTCGCAGCGCTGCTCGCTCTCGGAATGCTCGCCCCGGCCGCCGCGCAGACGTCGCCGTTCGTCGACGAGAAGACGGAGCGGCTGCTCGTCAACGAGCTCTCGGGCGACCGCGCTTTCGAGACACTCCGGATCACGACTCAGTGGCACAAGCCGTCGGCATCGGAGGGCTTCTTCGCCGTCGCGCGGTACGTGATGGAACGCGCGAGGGAAGCGGGGCTCGAAGACGTGAAGTGGATCGACCAGGTCGCGGACTCGGCGCCTTGGACCGGCCGCAGCGCCGAGGCGTGGCTCGTCGAAGGCGAAGGCCCCGACGCGAAGGAGACCAAGCTCGCTTCGGTGGCTGAAGTCGGGACCTCTCTCGCCGACTATTCGCGTCCGGCGAAGGTCATGGCGGAGATCGTCGACGTGGGATCGGGTGAGAGCGCCGCGGATTACAAGGGAAAGGACGTCAGGGGAAAGATCGTGCTCGCGTACGGCAGCCCGGTGACGGTCACGGAACAGGCCGTCTGGAAACGGGGCGCGGCCGGTATCCTCGCCTGGTCGTCGACGAGGCTGAACGCGCTCGCCGACGCGCCGGACCAGGTTGCGTGGCAGCGCGTTCCCGAGAAGGACGGACCGAAGGGGGAAAAGACCACCTTCGCGTTTGTCCTCTCCGCGCGGGAGGGAAAAACCCTGTCGGACCGGCTCCGCGGGGAAGCGACGCGGCGAATCTTCGCCACGGACGGAGGGACGAGCCTTCCGAAGCTCCATGCCCGGGTCGTCGTCGACTCCGTCATCGCGTCGGAGAGGAAGACGGCGATGGTCGAAGCCCGTCTGAGGGGAACCGACCCGAGGCTGCCCGAGATCGTTCTGACCGCGCATCTCCAGGAGTCGAAGTTCTCGGCGAATGACGACCAGTCCGGAGTCGCGAGCATCCTCGAGATCGGCCGCACGCTGGCTCGGCTCGTCGCGGAAGGAAAAATCCCGCGCCCCCGACGGGGAATCCGCTTCTGGTGGGCCGACGAGATCCACTCCGAGTATCGGTACTTCGCGGACCATCCCGACGAGGCGAGGAGGGTTCTGGCGAACCTGAACCAGGACATGGTCGGCGCCCGCCAGTCGACGGGCGGAAGGGTGCAGCACATGACGCGCACGCCGTGGGTCCGGCCCTCGTTTCTCGCGGACGTCGAGGAGAGCATCCTCGAAATGGTGGTCGCGGGGAACACTGCGTACCTGTCCGCTTTTCAGGCGCAGTCGATCCCGCCGGGCGTGCCCTTTTCGAAGCCGATCTTCTCCCGCCTCGGTACCCGCGAGCCATTCCACGCGCGCGCCGTGCCGTATTTCTCGAACACGGACCACATGGTCTTCAACGACTCGTGGGTGGGCGTTCCGGGAACCACGCTCACGAACTGGCCGGACGAGTTCATTCACTCCTCCGCCGACGACGTCTGGCAGATCGACGCGACGCAGATCGAGAGAAATGCGTTCATCGTTGCGGCCACCGCGCTCTGGCTCGCGAACGCCGGAGAGGCCGAGGCGTCTCGAACCGCGTCCTACGTGGCCGGTCGGGCGCTCGGAAGAATCGGACGTGACTTCACGGTCGGGCTCGCCCGGGTCGCTTCGGGGGAAACGCCCCGCGACGAGGACTATCGCGCTGCAGCGAACCTCCTGGCCACCTCACTCGAGAAGGAGATCGCCGCCGTGCGCTCGGTCGCCGCGCTGGCGCCGGTGACGGAGGAGACATTGCACCCGCGGGTCGCGGCCCTCGAGCAATCGGCGCGGGAGATGCAGGCGTTGCTCGTCTCGACGTTCCAGGAGCTGTCGGGCGGCCGAGCGCCCGGGGGCTCCGCGGGCTCGGCCGAGCAGCGGCTCGCGGCTCGCGTCCCGAAGCGCGCGGTCTCTACACTCGCCGAGTGGCTCGCCCTGCAGGAGAAGGTCCGCGACAAGCGGACCGACGAGGAACGGGCCAGACGGGAGGCCCACGACGCCGCGGCGCTCGCCCCACCGGGTCGGCGCAAGGGTGCTCCTCCCCGTCCCCCGCCTTCCGACGAGCCGAAGCTGACGAGCCTCATGCAGTTCGCGGCGATGAACTGGATCGACGGAAAGCGCGACGCGGCGGAGATCGCCCGCCGGGTTCAGGCCGAGGCACTCTCCGCCGGAACCTGGTACTACGGAGAGGTCACGCCCGAGCTCGTCGAGAAGTTCTTCGAGCGGCAGGCGCGAGACGGCCTCATTCGGTGGTAGCGGGGGTCAGGTCTCCACTTGCCACTTTGCTTCGCAAAGATGGCAAGAACACTCATTCCGGTTCAGCGTTGCCGCGATTCGTGAAGACCTGACCCCTCGATCTTCGGGGCCGGCGCGATCCTCGGCAGCTTCGCCTCTTCGACAGCCCGGTTGAACGCGGCGACGTCGCCGTCGAGGACCGCCTTGTAGTCGCGCGACACCGCGTCGAGCTGCGCCTTCAGCTCCTCGTAGTAACCGAGCGCGCCCTTCGTCGGCTTCGCGTCGGCGGACGCCACGATTCCCGCCAGGTAGGCGAAGTCGTGATCGAGCTTCGGCTCGTAGTTCAGGTCGTCCTGGTCCGCCTGGATGTTCGGATTCGTCAGCTTAGCTCCTCGATCGCCGTGAGCTTCTCGGCCGCCGCGGCGGCGCGCTTCTTCAGGTCGCTCCCCTTCCCCATCCGCTCGGCTCGCTCGCCCAGGTCCTTCATCTGGGCTCGCAGGTCGCGGACCGCGAGCACCGTCTCATGAGTTCTCCGAGATGCGGTCGCGGATCGCGGAGAGCAGGTCGAACTGAGCCTTCAAGTCCTCGGGCTTCGAGTAGCCGGCGGGGTGGGGCCGCACTTCGAACGACTCCGTCAGGGTGCGGCCGCCCGCGGTCAGCCGGACCTGGTAAACGCCCGGACCCACCTTCGGCGGCGCCTTCACCCCTTCGTTGAAGACGGCTTTCGGGGCGATCGTGGGCTTGAAGACGCGCATGTCCCACACGAAACGGTTGACGCCGGCTTTGGGCTCGAGAGGCTTGTCCTTCTCCTTCTCCAGTTCCTCGCGCTCGGCCTGGTCCTTCAGGCGGGCCTCCGGTTCCGGCTTCTCGTTCGAGAACGTGCGGATCACCTTCCCTCCCGAAAGGAACTCGAGGGTGACCCTGTCGGTCTTGTCGGGCTTCTGCTTCAGCCAGTAGTCGACGACGACGCCGTTGGGAATGTTCTTTCCCATCGGCGGCCACGCCCATTCCTCGTCTGGCTCGTAGGTCTGAATGCGGACCGCTGGCTGCGGCGCAAACAGGTGAGCGGATTCGGCGGCGACGGAGCCCGTCCACTTCCTCAGCGCGGTCAGCCCGTCGAGGATCCAGAAGGAGCGGCCCTGCGTCGCCACGACGAGGTCGTTGTTCTTGACCTGGAGGTCGGTGATCGGTACGACGGGCAGATTTCTCTGGAAGGGGTGCCACGTCGCGCCGTCGTCGGTCGAAACGTACAGGCCCGTCTCGGTGCCCGCGAAGAGAAGGCCCCGCCGTACCGGGTCCTCGCGGACGACGCGCGTGAACGCGTCGGCCGGAATACCGCGGTCGATGCGGGACCAGGTCTTGCCGTAGTCCGTCGTCTTGTAGAGATAGGGATGGAAGTCGTCAAACTTGTAGCGTGTCGCGGCGAGTACGCCGCGCCCTTCTGGTGCGCGGACAGGTCGATCGCGTTCACCTGGATCCACTCCGGCATCCCCTTCGGCGTGACGTTCTTCCAGCTCTTGCCGTCGTCGCGCGTCACGTGCACCAGGCCGTCGTCGGTGCCGGCCCAGATCACGCCGCGCTCGAGCTTCGACTCCGCGAGCGCGAAGATCGTGTCGTACACCTCGACTCCGGTGACGTCGATGGTGATCGGTCCGCCCGACTTTCCCTGCTTGGCGGGATCGTTCCGGGTCAGGTCGGGCGAGATCTCCTCCCACGTGTCGCCGCCATCGCGGCTGCGCAGGAGCTTCTGCGCCGCGTGGTACAGGACTTTCGGATCGTTGGGCGAAATGAGGATCGGCGCGTTCCACTGGAATCGGTACTTGAGTTGTTTCGTGGCCCGGCCCGAGGTGAGCTGCGGCCACACCATGATCTGCCGCGCCTGGCGCGTGCGGTGGTCGTATCTCGTGATCTGGCCGCCGTACTCCCCGGCGTAGACCACGTGGGGATCCGACGGGTCCGGCGCGATCCAGCCGCTTTCGCCGCCGCCGACGGGGTGCCAGTCCACCGCGTCGACGCCGTAGCCGCCCGCGACACCGCTCGGGATCGCGACGTTGCTGTTGTCCTGCTGGCTGCCGTAGACCCAGTACGGGAACTGGTCGTCCGTCGTGACGCGGTAGAACTGAGCGGTCGGCTGATTGTTCTGCGTGGACCAGGTGCGCCCGCCGTTGTAGGTAATGGTCGCTCCGCCGTCGTCGCCCAGGATCATCCGGCGCGGATCGTCCGGATCGATCCAGAGGTCGTGGTTGTCGCCGTGCGACGTGACGACCGCCGAGAAGGTCTTTCCCCCGTCGGTGGATTTGTGAAAATACACGTTGGGAACGTAAACCGTGTCGGCCGACTTCGGGTCGGCGTAGACCCAGGAGTAGTACCAGGCGCGTTCTCGGATCTTGTGGTCGTCGCTGACGTGTTTCCACTTGTCGCCATAGTCTTCGGAGACGAAGAGCCCGCCCTTCAGCGCTTCGATCGATGCGTAGATTCGGCCTCGCTTCGCGCCGGAGACCGCCACACCGACCTTTCCCCAGATCCCGTCGGGCAGGCCTTCGGCGTCGGGGAGAGCGAGCCTCTTCCAGGTGTCGCCGCCGTCGATCGACCGCCAGAGCGAGCTGCCGGGACCGCCGCTGACCAGCTCCCACGGTCGGCGGATGACCTGCCAGAACCCGGCGTAGAGGACGCGCGGGTTGTTCGGATCCATCGCGAGGTCAGAGGCGCCCGTCTTTTCGTCGACGGAGAGGACCTTCGACCAGGTGCGGCCGCCGTCCTTCGACCGGAAGATCCCGCGCTCCGAGTTCGGGCCCCACGCGTGCCCGAGCGCGGCCACGTACACGAGGTCGGGATCGGTCGGATGCACGCGCACCCGAGAGATCTGCCGGGTGTCGGAGAGCCCGACGTTCTTCCACGTGACGCCCGCGTCCGTGGACTTGTACACGCCGTCGCCGTGCGAGGTGTTGCCCCGGATGTGCGACTCCCCCATCCCGACGTAGATCACGTTGGAGTCCGACTCGGACACCGCGATCGCACCGACGGACCCGGTCTTGAAGAACTTGTCCGACACGGGCTCCCAGTTCGAGCCGCCGTCCGCCGTCTTCCACACCCCGCCGCCCGTCGCTCCGAAGTAGTAGGTGAGCGGATCGCCCCGGACGCCGGTGACCGCGATGGAGCGGCCGCCGCGATAGGGACCGATGCAGCGGAACTCGAGGCCGCCGAAGCGGTCATCGAAGGTCTTGCCGTCGTCGGATCGCGCCGCCTGCGGCTTCTTCGCCGCGGCGGACGCCAGAGAGGAGGTGGCGAGCAGGACGACGGCGCACAGGACCTTCGCGAAAGACTTCACGGGCTCCTCCTGCGGATCGATCGATTGTCGTTGGCGGCGGAGTATATCGGCGGGGAGGGGGGGTACTTCGGCGAGCCGGAGGGCGGCAGCCCGTTGGAAGCGCAGGGCTTAGCGCCAAAGTGGTAAGTGGAGACCTGACCCCCGACAATACGCAGATGCCGCGCCGAAAGAAGAAAGGTGTCGAGCCCGCCTCGCGCGGGCTTCTCGCGACGGACCTGGCTCGCCGCGAGTCGCCGGCGGACGTCCTCGAGCTCGAGGCGGAGATCGAAAAAGACGGCGGCGCCGTCCTGCGGTCCTTCCGGGATCCGCTCGGCGGAAAGTGGCAGATCCTCGCGGCCCTCCCGATCGAGAAGGTCGCTCCGACGCCCTTCCAGCGCGACGTTTCCCCGGCGCACGCGAAACGCCTGGAAGCGGTCATCGACCGGCTGGACCGGTTCCTCGATCCCATCATCGCGGTGCGCACGCCGGAGGGCTCTTACTGGACGCCAAACGGCCACCACCGCCTGACCGCGCTCCGCGCGCTCGGCGCGAAGGCGGTCACGGCTCTCGTGCTCCCCGATCCCGAGCTCGCGTACAAGATCCTGGCCCTGAACACCGAGAAGGCGCACAACCTACGCGAGAAGGCCCTCGAAACGGTCCGCATGGAGCGTGACCTCGCGGAGAGGGATCCGTCGGCCGCAGAGCGGGACTACGCGCTGGAGTTTGAGGAGCCCGCGTTTCTCACGCTCGGCCTCTGCTACGAGGAGAATGGGCGTTTCTCGGGCGGGGCGTACCACCCGGTTTTGAAGAAAGTGGACGAGTTCTTCGACTCCCCCCTTCCGAAGTCGATCGTCCGGCGGGGAGAGCGCGCCTCGAAAGTCCTCGAGCTCGACGGCGCCGTGACGGATGCGGTTGCGGCGCTGAAGGAGCGAGGTCTCCAGAGTCCCTACCTGCGGGCGTTCGTGGTCGCCCGCGTGAATCCGCTTCGCTTCCACAAGGGTCCCCTGCCCGGCTTCGATGCGACGATTTCGAAAATGCTGACCTCCGCGCGCAACTTCAAAGCGGGGTCGATCAAGATGGAACAGCTGGCGCGCACGGGTGGCGCGCCCGAGGAGTAACGATGCGCCTCTCGTCCGGAATTGCCGTTGCCGCCGCGATGACGCTCGCGTCCGCCGCCGCTGCCCAACCAAGGTCCCGGCTGGCGGCTCCGGATCTGCGAACCGCGAGCGTCGTGGACCTGACCCACGCGTTCGATTCGAAGACGCTCTACTGGCCGACCTCGCCCACGACGTTCGAGCTGAAGACCCTCGACGTCCGGGATGACGCCGGGCGGCTGGTTCTACTCGGCCAACTCGTTCTGCGCGCCCGAGCACGGCGGAACGCACCTCGATGCCCCCATTCACTTCGGGCGGGGCCAGCGGACCGCAGACCAGGTGCCCGTACGTCAGCTCGTCGCGCCGGCCGTCGTCATCGACGTCACGCGCGCCGCCGCGGCCGACCCGGACTACCGGCTGACCGTCGCGGACGTGCGGGCCTGGGAGAAGCGCCACGGCACGATCCCGGGTGGCTCAATCGTTCTCCTGCGCACGGGCTGGAGCAAGCGGTGGCCCGACCGGAAGCGCTACTTCGGCGACGACACGCCGGGCGACGCCTCGAACCTGCACTTCCCGTCCTACGGGGAGGAGGCCGTCGGCCTCCTCGTGCGCGAGCGGAAGGTGGGGGCGCTCGGAGTCGACACGGCGTCGATCGACTACGGGCCGTCGACGAACTTCCCCGTCCACCGGCTGGCGGCGGCGGCGAACGTCCCGGGCCTGGAAAACCTGGCGGATCTCGAGAGCGTCCCGGAGAGCGGGGCGTGGATCGTCGCGCTGCCCGTGAAGATCGCGGGCGGCTCCGGCGGACCGCTCCGCGCGATCGCCCTGGTCCCCCGACCTTGAACGCGGAGCCGGCCGCCGGGCCGGTCATCGCGGTCGAACGCCTCACGAAGACCTTCGGTGACGTGACGGCGGTCGACGACGTTTCCTTCTCGGCGCACCGCGGAGAGATCCTCGGTCTGCTCGGCCCGAACGGCGCGGGCAAGACGACGACGATTCAGCTTCTTCTGGGCCTGACGCGTCCGACGTCCGGCCGCATCCACATCCTCGGAATGGATCTCGAGCGCCGGAGGCGGGAGATCCTCCAGCGGGCCAACTTCTCCTCCGCGTACATCTCGCTGCCGTTCAACCTGTCGGTGCGGGAGAACCTCGACGTCTTCGGCCGTCTTTACGGAGTTCGCGAGCGGCGGCGCCGGATCGCGGAGCTCCTCGACCTCTTCGAGATTCCGGACGTGCTCCACACGGTCACGGGCAAGCTCTCCTCCGGCCAGGTGACGCGCGTGAACCTGTGCAAGGCGTTCCTAAACGACCCGGAGGTTCTCTTCCTGGACGAGCCGACCGCGAGCCTCGATCCGGACATCGCGGAAAAGGTGCGCAACGCGCTGAAGCGCGTCCAGCGGGAGCGGGGCGTCACCATGATCTACACGTCACACAACATGCGGGAGATCGAGCTCGTCTGCGACCGGGTCCTCTTTCTCATGCACGGCCGCGTCGTCGCCGAGGGAACCCCGCGCGAGATCCTGGAGCGCGCGGACTCGGAGTCGCTCGAGAAGGTCTTCATCACGATCGCCCGCGGCGGGCGGATCGAGGACTGACAGCCGCGATGTGGGGAAGGGTCGCAGCGCTCCTTCTCCGGTACCTCTACCTCTACCGGAGGAGCCTCGCCCGCTCCATGGAAATCTTCTTCTGGCCGGTGATGGACCTGCTGGTATGGGGTTTCGTCAGCGTCTACTTTCAGCGGGTCGGAGCGCCGCGCGCGATCCTATTCCTTCTCGGCGGCCTCATTTTCTGGGACGTCTTCTACCGATCCCAGCAGGCGATCACGCTCTCGCTGACCGAGGAGATCTGGGTCCGCAACCTGCTGAACGTCTTCATCGCCCCGGTGCGCATCGGGGAGGTCGTTCTCGCGACGTGCCTGCTCGGGCTCATCCGCGCACTGCTTTCTACCGCGGTGCTGGGAGTCCTGGCCTTCTTCCTGTACCAGTTCGACCTGCTGCTCCTGGGTCCGGCTCTTCTCCCCTACTTCGCGAGCCTGCTCCTCTTCGGCTGGGCCGTGGGAATGTGCACGATGGCGGTCATCCTCCGGTTCGGCCATGCCGCCGAAGCGCTCATCTGGGGCACACCGTTCCTCCTGCAGCCGATCTCCGCGGTGTTCTATCCGTTGTCCGTGCTGCCCCCCTGGCTCCGGGGGATTGCGCGGGCGCTCCCCTCCACGCATGTCTTCGAGGGGATGCGCGCGACGCTCGAAACGGGCCGACCGGCGCTCGCTCCGCTCTTCCCCGCGCTCGCCCTGAACGCGTTTTACCTCGCCCTGGCCGGAGCGTTCTTCGGCTGGATGATGAAACGAGTGCGGGAGAAGGGCTACCTGGGGCGGCTCGCCATGGAGTAAGTCGCGGGGACAGGGGCGCGAAGCGGCCCTGCACCCGCAGCAGTCCACGTCGCGGGGACAGGCCTGAGCAAGTTGCGGGGACAGATCCCGAAGGGGTCTGCACCCGCCGCAGTCCAAGAGGTCTGCACCCGCAGCAGTCCCATGCCGACCCGGCCCCTACTTGCACTCGGTGCTGACGCGGTCCAGCTCGACCGACACTTCCCCGAGGGCGTTCACCGTCACGTGAAACAGCTCGTGAATCAGCAGGTTGTTGCCCTTTCCCGGTCCGATGATCCGGAAGTTGTTCACGAACGTGGCCTCGAACGGAATTTCGAGACCGTTGATCGCGTCCCGGGTGATGCCGGTCGCGCGGTAGACAGCGCCGCTGGTCAGACCGGTTCCGGCCACGCCCATCGGCTGGAAATGCGTGGTCGTGTGAAGGCTGCCGTTGGCGTCGAGCGTTCCGGTGATCAGAACGTGAAGAAAACCGCTCAACAGCACGTCCTCGCCCGCCCCGCCTTCCGCGCACGTGACCGAGACGACCTGCTGGAAGGGCTCGGCGACATTGACGATGACGCCCGCCGTCGATGCGTCCGCGAAGAGGAACGCCGAGAGCGCTGCCGCAAGAACGAGACCCAGGGCCGATTTTCGCTTCATACCCCTCCTTCAAGAAAGAGAATCGCCCGACTCTCCGAATCGTTCTGCGTCGAAATCTATCTCGCGCGCGGGAAAAGAGACAGACCGACGAAGGTCGGAATCGAAGCGCGATCGCTCAGTCGGTCAGCGGCTGGACGGGCTCGAGGAGGCGGTTCCGGGAGCGGTCGGGGCGACCGGGCCCTGGACCGGCACTGTCGCTGCGATCGCCGGGCTCCACCAGGAGAGGATCTTCTTCACGTATCCGATGGTCTCGCGGTAGGGCGGAACGCCCCCGTACGTTGAGACCGCGTGCTCCCCCGCGTTGTATGCGGCGAGGATGAGCTCGGGGCGGTGGTCGTAGCGCTTCAGGAGCTCCTTCAGGTAGCGGACTCCCCCGGCGACGTTCGAGGCCGGGTCGAAGGGACGCCGGACCGAGAGCCGCTTCGCGGTCGCGGGCATGAGCTGCATGAGGCCGCGAGCGCCCTTGCGGGAGACCGCCCGGGGCTGGTAGTTCGACTCGGCGCGGATGACCGCGGAGACGAAAGAGGCGTCGACGTCGTGCTTGCGGGCCTCCGCCTGGATGATCCCGTCGTAGGCCGATCCGAAGAGAGGCTTCCGGTCGTCCTTGTAGGAAAGGTCGTAGGCCACTTTCTCCGGGCCGCCCACTTCCTCGACCTGGACCTCGGAGACCACCACTTCGTCGTCGACGATCCGCTCGACCCGCACCATGTCGACGGTATAGCTGCCCCCGCCCCGGACCCGGATCTCGAGCTGTTCGCCCTGGACCTCGTACCCGGCGGCCTTGACGACCCGTCCGTCGGTGAACACGACGAGCTCGGCCCGCGCCGAAGCGCTGCCGAGGAAGACGGCCAGAGCGGCCGCCGCGGGCATGAGGATTCGGGGCATTCGATGGGAAAAACCCCCCGCAACAGGCCCGAATTCCCCGCCGTTCACCCCTTCATTTTGCCACGTCCCGAGACCCGGGCGCGCGGGTGGAACCGGTCGTAAACCGCCCGCAGGCGGCCGGCGGAGACCCGGGTATAGATCTGGGTCGTCGAGATGTCGGCGTGCCCGAGCATCATCTGCAGCGCGCGGAGGTCCGCTCCCCCCTCCAGGAGATGGGTGGCGAAGGCGTGCCGGAGGGCGTGTGGCGCGAGCTTGCGCCGGATCCGGGCCTGCCGGCCGTATCCCTCGATCAGCTGCCAGAACCGCTGCCGCGTCATCGCGGCCCCCCGGACCGACAGAAAGAGCTCGGGCCTGCCCTTCCCGTCGAAAGCCGGCCGGACCTCTCGGAGGTAGCGCCGCACCCAGGAGTCGGCGGACGCCCCGAAGGGGACCAGCCTCTCCCGCCCCCCTTTTCCGGCAACCCGCACGATCCCGGCCTCCAGGTCGACCCGGTCGCGCGGGAGCGACACGAGCTCGGAAACACGCAGCCCCGAGGCGTACAGGAGCTCGAGCATGGCCCGGTCGCGGACTCCGAGCGGCCGGCCGACGTCGGGCGCCGAGAGGAGGGCCTCGACCTCCTTCTCGGTCAGGGTCTTCGGGAGGGCGAAACCGGTCTTCGGATTCGAGAGGTCGTCGGTCGGGTCGGACCCGAAGCCGAGGTGCGCGGTCGCGAAGCGGTAGAACCCGCGAACCGCCGAAAGAGCCCGGGACGCGGAGCGCGACGACAGGCCGCGCCCTCGAAGGTGTCGCAGGTACGCGACGAGGTCCCGGCGGCTCGCGGCGGTCGCCGGGGTTCGACCCGACGCGATCCAGCGCCCGAAGGCCTCGAGGTCCGAGCGGTACGCCGCGATGCTCGCACGGGAGAGGCCGCGCTCCACGGCGAGGTGGTCGAGGTACGTCGGCAGCGTTCGCGCGAGGAAGTCGCCCGACGGGGTCAGTGCAGGGCCGCCGCGGGAGCGAGCCCGTGGACGAGCGAGAGGATCTCCTCATCCGTCAGGATGCGATCGCTCTCCTTGGCGCGCTGAAAGATCGCCTCGACGAGCTCCGGGCGAAGCGGAATGCCGTGATCCTCCAGCCAGCACTCCACGTTCGAGATCCCGCTCATCGGGCCGACCTCGATCGTTTGCGTGCGACCGACCATTCCGGCCGGCACCCCCGAGTAGACCCGGTCGGCGAGCCAGGCGTCCCCCTTCTTGCGCGCCTTGATGATCGCCGCCGCGTGGACCCCCGTCCCGGTGCGGAAGGCGTCCTTGCCGACGATCGGGTAGTTGTCGGGAATCGGGACGCCGGTCGCCTCCGACGCGAGCTCGCAGTATTCGTGCAGCTTCGTCAGGTCGCGGTCGATCCACCCCAGGAGCTGGAGGTTGACCAGGAGTTGGTCCATCGGCGTGTTCCCGACCCGCTCTCCGATTCCGATCGCGCACGCGTGGACGCGGTGCGCCCCGGCTTCCAGCGCCCAGAGCGCGTTCTGGAGGCCGAAACCGCGGTCCTGGTGGCCGTGCCAGTCGATCTTCGCCTGGGGATTGACCTCGTCGACGAGGTCACAGACGAAGCGGATCAGGTTCTGAACGCCGTTGGGCGTCGCGTGACCGACCGTGTCACAGACGCAGATGCGCTGCGCTCCGGCGCGAATCGCGGCCGTGTAGAGCGCTCGGACGTGGTCCGGGTGTGCGCGGATCGTGTCCTCGGTGACGTACATGACCGGGAGCCCCTCCTTGACGGCGAGGGAGACCGCGTTCTCCGACATCCGCAGCATGCGGTCGAGGTCCCAGTCCTCGGCGTATTGCCGGATCGGCGACGAGCCGATGAAGCACGACACCTCGATCGGGATCCCCACCTTCTGCGAGATCTCGATGATGGGACGGATGTCGGCCTCGACCGTGCGCGCGGCGCAGTTGGGGCGGATCTTCATGCCGTTGTCGACGATCTCGCGCGCGAGCCGCGTCACCGTGGCGACGACGTGCGGTCCCGCGCCCGGAAGTCCGATGTCGGCCGAATCGATGCCGAGCGCCTCCATCAGGTGGAGGAGCCGCAGCTTCTGATCGATCGGAGGGCTCTTGACCGACGGAGACTGCAGGCCGTCGCGCAGGGTCTCGTCGTCGAGCTCGACCTTTCCGCGCGCGGGGAAAACCGCTCCCCCCGCCCGGTTCCAGTCGTAGATGAGGTCCGACTCTGGCGGATGCACGGAGATAAAAGTCTAACAGGTGACCGTGAAGCGGTCACTTCCCCGTGAATTTCGCCGGCCGCTTCTCCAGGAAGGCATTCATCCCCTCCTTCATGTCCTCGGTCGCGGCGCACAGGCCGAAGAGCGTGGCCTCGAAGGCCTGGCCCTCGTCGAGCGGCATCTCCAGGCCGCGGCGGATCGCTTCCAGCGCGTAGCGGCACGCGGTCGGACCGTTCGCCCGGATCTTCCGCGCCATCTCGAGCGACGCCGCGAGGGCCTGGCCCGCGGGCACGACCCGGTTGACGAGACCGATCCGCTCGGCCTCCGCCGCCGTGAGACCCTTCTCCGAAGTCAGGACGAGCTCGAGGGCCCGCGCCCGGCCGACGTGGCGCGCCAGACGCTGCGTCCCACCGTAGCCGGGGAGGATGCCGAGCGACGTCTCGGGAAGACCCATCTTCGCGTTTTCCGACGCGACGCGCAGAGAGCAGGCCATCGCCAGCTCCAGTCCCCCGCCGTACGCGAAGCCGTTGATCGCCGCGATCGTCGGCACCGGCAGCCTCTCGATGCGGTCGAGCAGCGCCTGGCCCCGGCGGGAGTGCTCGCGCCCCTCGATCGGCGTCAGCTTTGCGAGCTCGCCGATGTCCGCCCCGGCGATGAACGCCTTCTCCCCCGCGCCCGTCAAAACCAGGCACCGGAGCCCCTCGGCGGTCGCGGCGTCGTCGATGGCGCGACCCAGCTGTTGGAGGACCTCCGAGTTCAACGCGTTCAGCTTCTCCGGCCGGTCGACCGTGACGACGCGGAGGCCCTCCTCGGGATCGTCGACCCGGACGAACGCGCTCACGATCCGTACTCGTAGAAGCCGCGCCCCGACTTTCGGCCGTAGCGGCCGGCCAGAACCATCCGTTTCAGGAGCGGGGGCGGCGCGAAGCGCTTCTCCCGGTACTCCGCGAACATGATCTCCGCGATCGCGTAGGTCGTGTCGAGCCCCACGAAGTCGAGCAGCTTGAGCGGTCCCATCGGATGGCCGCAGCCGAGCTCCATCCCCTTGTCCACGTCCTCGGCGCTCCCGACCCCCTCTTCGACGGCGCGCACCGCATCCAGCAGGTAGGGGACGAGGAGTCGATTGACGATGAAGCCCGAGTTGTCCTTCGCGAGGATCGGTTCCTTGCCGAGCGACTTCGCGAACTCGAAGACCGTGCGGGTCGTCTCCTCTGACGTGGCGATCGTGCGCACGACCTCGACTAGCTTCATGACCGGGACCGGGTTGAAGAAGTGAAGTCCCGCGAACCGGTCGGGTCTGCGCGTCGTCGCGGAGAGCTCCGTGATCGTGAGCGACGACGTGTTCGAGCAGAAGATCGCGGCCGCGCCGCACAGGGCGTCGAGCTCGCCGAAGAGAGCCTTCTTGGCGTCGAGGTTTTCGACCACCGCCTCGATGACCAGGTCGGATTCCTCGAGATCTTCGACGCGCGTCGTTACCGTCAACCGTCCGCGCGCTGCCTCGCCGTCCGCGGCGGCGAGCTTGCCGCGCTCCACCGCCTTCGCGAGAGACGCCTCGACGCGGCGGAGCCCCTTCGAGGCGAGCTCGTCGGAGACTTCGCGTACCACGGTGTCGTACCCGCTCTTCGCGCAGACCTCCGCGATGCCGGAGCCCATGAGGCCCGCTCCGAGGACGCCGACCTTACGGATTTTCATGCTGCGGTTCCTCCGCTGCTTCGTCGGGAGAGGGCGGGACCCCTACGGCCTCTTCCCACTCCTCCCCCTCGTATCCGCAGAACTCCTGAAGGGTCAGCTCCCGCGAGTACGCCGGACCGGTCAGTGCCGTCAGGGCGGAGTTCGGCGCCCGCACGATCCACTCGCGCTCCAGCCAGTAACCGAGCGCCTCCCGGCAAAGCTCACCGTCGTTGAAGGTCGCGAGCACCCCGTTCAGGTCTCCCCACCCCTTGGCCGCGAGCTCCCGGAGAAACTCCGCGACCGCGGCGGACCGGACGGGAAGAGTGAGGATTCTTTCCGTCCAGGTGAGCAATGTGCCTTACCGCCGGGGCGCGCGAGCGCCGCGTTCCGTCACGCCGCCGACTCGACGACGACGGCGATGCCCTGCCCGCCGCCGATGCACGCGCCCGCGACGCCGTAGCGAAGGCCGCGCCGGCGGAGCTCCTTCAGCAGGGTGAGCGTCAGCCGCGTCCCCGTGGCCGCGAGCGGATGGCCGAGCGCAATGGCCCCGCCGTTGACGTTCAGCTTCGCGAGGTCGAGACCGAGCTCGCGCACCACGCCCAGGATCTGCCCCGCGAACGCCTCGTTGATCTCCCACAGGTCCACGTCCTCGAGAGCGAGGCCCGCGCGTTCCAGGGCCATCCGGGCAGCGGGAGCAGGTCCGAGGCCCATGAGCTCCGGCTCGCAGCCGACGACTCCCCAGGAGACGAGCCGGCCGAGCGGCTTGCTCTCACGGCGCCGGGCGTTCTCGGCCGTAGTGACGACGACCGCAGCCGCCCCGTCCACGATGCCGGACGCGTTGCCGGCGGTGACCTGGCCGTCCTTGCCGAAGGACGGCGGCAGCTTCGCGAGTGCCTCGATCGTCGTGTCCGGGCGAAGGTGGTCGTCGCGCTCCACCCGGACCTCCTTCCGGCCGGACTTCACGTCGACGCCGACGATCTCTTCGGAGAGCCGGCACGCCTCCCACGCCGCCGCCGCCCGCTTCTGCGAGGACAGCGCGTAGGCGTCCTGCTCCTCCCGGGAGATCCCGTACTTCGCGGCGACGCGGTCCGAGGTCTGCGCCATGTAGAGGCCGCACCAGCTGTCGAGGAGCGCGACCATGAGCGAGTCCTCGAGCTGCCCCTGGCCGAGGCGAAGGCCCTTCCTCGCGCCCCGGATGACGTGCGGCGCCTGGGACATGTTTTCCATGCCCCCGGCGAGCACCGTCTCCGCTTCGCCGAGGAGAATCCGCTGGGCTCCCTGGATGATGGACTCGAATCCCGACCCGCAGAGCCGGTTCACGGTCAGGGCCGGGACTTCTTTCGGCACTCCGGCTTTCAGGCCCACGTGCCGGGCGCCGTAGATCGCGTCGCCCGAAGTCTGCAGCGCGTTGCCGAAGATGACGTGGTCGACCTCGGCGGGGTCCGTCCCCGACCGCGCGAGCGCCTCCCTCGCGGCCACGACCCCCAGGTCGATGGCCGAGACGTCCGAAAAGAGGCCGTTGTACTCGGCCATCGGCGTCCGGGCGCCGTCGACGATCACGATCTCTTTTTCGAGGCCCACGTCTTTATCTATACCACGCGGACCGCGATGGATTCGTCAGCGCCAGACGACCTCGTGGAAGCGTCTTCGCACGGCGTTGAAGTCGATCGGCCGCACCTCCGGATGGACGCGGTTCGTGAGCAGAATCGCGATGCGATCGGCCTCCGGGTCGATCCAGAGCGACGTGCCCGTGAAGCCGGTGTGGCCGAATGCCTGCGCGGACATCGCCTCGACGGCCGACCCCGCGCCGCGCCGTCCCTGCCAGGCGAGGCCGCGAGCCTCCGCGAGGCTGGAAGTGCGGTCGCGGGTCAGCTCCCGGCGCCCCGGATCGAGCCACGGCCGCGCGAGCGCCCACACGTCGGCCGCGGATCCGAAGAGGCCGGCGTTCCCGGCGACGCCCCCCCGACGGTAGGCGTTTCCGTCGTGCACGTCGCCCCAGACGATCCCGTCCCGGAAGCGGGGGTACGCGATTCCCAGGTCCGCGGCCATGCGGCGCTCCGTGACGTCGCCCCCCTCCGTCGCGGCGACCGACTCGGACAGGCCCGGAAGAAAGCGCGCCGCTGACGCGGCGGGAGCCGCCACAAGAGCCGCAAACGTCTCGTCGAGGGGGGCCGAGTAGTGCACCTCGAGCACCTCGCCGAGGAGGAGGAAATTCAGGTCGCTGTAGATCACGCGCTCGCCCGGCCGCGCCTCGGCTTCGATCGAAGCGAGCGTGCGTCGGTATGCAGGCGCCCCCTCGCCGCCGGAGTAGACCGGGTACCAGGCCGGAAGGCCGGAGGTGTGGACGAGGAACGACTCGAGGGTGATCCCGTCGTATCGCGTGGCCTTCCACTCCGGGAGATACCGGCCCGGCGGAGACGAGAGGTCGAGATCGGGGAACGACCCGGCCGCGACCGCCCCGCAGACGAGGGGCTTCGTCAAGCTCGCCAGGTCGTAGACCGTGGCGGGGGTCGCGGGCAGACTTTCGGGGTCGACGACCGCGCGGCCCACCGCGGCCACCTGGATAACCGAGTCGGCCGTGCCCACGAGCGCGACCGCGCCGGGGAACGAGCCCGCGTCGAGCTCGCGCTCGAGGAACTCCTCGACGTCGGTCAACGCAGCGCGGCTTCGAGCTCGGAGCGCCGCGCCGCGACCTTGCGGGTGTTCGCGGCAAGCGCGGCCGGCAGCGGATCCGCCCGGCGCATTCCCGCGCGTTCGCGCTCCAGGGCCGCGATCTGCGACTCCACGGTGCGGGCGGTGCCGGGGTCGCGAACGCTCTTCAGGGTCGTTCGGAGCGACGCGATCGCGCGGACGTACGTCTGCGCGGACGCTTCCCGCACGCGGGACGCGTCGAGAGCAACCAGCGCCTCCACGATCCGCGCCCGCACCCACGCTAACTCGTCCGGATCGACGCCCAGCGCCCGCGCCGCGTCCGACTCGGACCGCTCCCGCGCCGCCCTTCTCACCTTTCCGTACAGCTCGAGGTGCCGGTCGGTCAGCAGCCCGTCGGCCGGGGTCTCGAAGCGCGGCGGAAGGAGGCCGATCGGCGCGCTGCCGGCGTCGGGCGCCGTGGGCTTCGCCTGCCGGCAGGCAGAAGCCGCGAGGCTGGCGGCGGCCAGGGCTGCCAGGAGGAGCGCGCGCGGAACCGGCGTCACGGTTTCAGCATACCGGGAAGGTCGCGGGGTCTGATCCCGGAGGGCAGCCGACGAAGTCGGATCCCGCAGGGGTCAGATCCCGCCTCCGCTTGCCCCGCGCCGCGTTTCACTCAGCCTCTGATTCGATTAAACTTGCGCTCGCCGCGAACCGGAGCCTCATGGTCGAAGAAAAACAACTGCCCGAGAAAATCGGCAAGTACGAAGTCACTGGAAAGATCGGTTCCGGGGGCTTCGGAGCCGTCTACAGCGGCCGGGACCCGTACATCAAGCGCACGGTCGCCATCAAGACATGCCAGTTGAACGACGAGGAGATCAAAAGCCGGTTCTTCCGGGAGGCCGAGCTCGCCGGCAACCTGCACCACCGGCACATCACGACGATCTACGACTTCGGCGTGGAAGACGGGATCCCGTACATCGTCCAGGAGTTCCTCTCCGGCGAAGACCTCGACAAGAAGGTCAAGCGCGCGGAGCCGCTCCCGATCCTCCGCAAGGTCGAGATCCTGGTCGCCATCGCGGACGGCCTCGCGTACGCCCACGCCGCGGGCATCATCCACCGCGACATCAAGCCGGCCAACGTTCGGATCCTGGAAGACGGCTCGGTCAAGATCATGGACTTCGGGATCGCCAAGTCCCTGCAGACCGAGTCGAACCTGACCCAGACCGGCATAACGCTCGGGACGTCCGCCTACCTCGCGCCGGAGCAGATCCGGGGAGAGCCGGTGGACCGCCGCACCGACATCTTCTCGCTGGGGATCCTGGCCTACGAGCTCCTGACCTTCCGGAAGCCCTTCCGCGGCGAGCACCTCTCGACCGTGCTCTACAAGATCCTGAACGAGACGCCGGAGGCGATCGAGACGCTCTCTCCCGACGCTCCGCCGGCGCTGGTCGGAATCGTCAACCGGGCGATGGAGAAGCAGCGCGAGAACCGCTACGCGTCGATGGAGGCGCTGAAGCAGGACCTGCTGAACGTCCAGCGCGAGCTCGCCGGCTCTTCGGGTCAGTATCCGACGGCCGTCATTCCGGTGGACGAATCGGACGCGACGATGATGACGCCGACCGGAGGCGTCGCCTCCTCGATCACACCGCCGTCCGGATCGCTGGCGCGCGTTCCCGCGGCGGACGCGACGCCTTCCTCCGCTTCGCTCCGGAGGAAGGCCGGTCTGGAGCTCGTCAACTTCCGGAACCCCGAGGACGAGCCGGGCGAGGCAACGGTCGCCGGGCGGAGCGCGGAGATCGCGGTAACTCCGCCGGCCGAGACGCCGAGCCGCACGCCGATCTACATCGCGGCCGCCGCCGTCGCCGTGGCGGGAATCGTGGCGTACCTCTACCTCTCCCGCGGGCGGACGGAATCCACCGCGGCTGCCCCTCCGGCGGCCGCGGCGAGCGGCACCGAGACGGGGGCGCCGCCCATCGAATTTCCGGAGCCGCAGCTCGGCAAGGAGCCGGGGCGCGAGACCGGGGCCTCCCGGCCGGCGCCGGCCCCTCCGAAGGGCGCGGCGTCGGCACCCGCGGTTCCGGCGTCCGCGGAGCCGCCCGCGACTACGGCGAAGCACCGCGTCCAGTTCAGCTCCATCCCGGTGGCGACGCTCTTCGTCGACGGCAAGCAGGTCGGGCCGTCGATCCCGGCAAAGACGATCGAGCTCGCCGAGGGGACCCACCGCGTGCGCTTCGAGGCGGGCGGCCTCGAGACCTACCAGCGGGAGTTCAAGGTCGGACCGAAAGAGACGAACCGCGTCGCTTACCAGTTCCCGGTGGGCTACCTCGTCATCCAGGCCGACCCGCAGTGGGCCGGCGCCGCGGTGATCATCGGCGGCAAGTACAAGGGCAGTCTGCCCCAGGCCGCGAAACTCCGACTGCCGAAGGGGAGCCACAGCGTGACGCTTCACCGCGAAGGATTTCAGCCCGTGACGCAGGAAATAACCGTCCCCGAACGGGGCAATACGCCGTGGACCCCTCCCGCGCCGGTTCCGGTCGAACAGGGAATCGGCCAGTGAGGCGCGGGGCGTTGCGCGCTGCAGCGGTCGTCTCGAGCTTCCTCCTCTGCGCGGCGCTCGCGTTCGCGCAGACCGCGGAGAAGCTCGAAGCCGACGCGAAGCGCGCGTTCGACTCGGGCCGCTTCAAGGAAGCCGCCGAGAAATACGCGCGCGCCGCGGACTCCGCGGACGCGCCGGCCGACCGCAAGGGGGATCTCTACCTGAACAGCGCGTGGGCCTTCTACATCGCAGGAAACTCGAAGAGCGCTCGCGACAACCTCAAGGCGGCGTACTCCGCGCGGCCCGATCTCGTCGTCGTGGGAGATCTCTACAGCCCCGACTTCGCCCGGCTCGCGCAGTCGGTGCGGACCGAGATCGGGGGGACGACTCAGTTGCTCGGCCCGGCGGAGCTGAACGAGCTCAAGCGCAACTCCCGCCGGAAGCTGACGGAGGGACGGGCGGAAGAGGCGCTCGCGGACCTCAAGGTTGCGGCGTCGTCGCGCGATCCCGAGGTCCAGCTCCTCCTCGCCGAGATCTACGAGAAGCTCGGCCGCTCCGCCGAGGCCGACACGGCGCGGCAGCGCGCCTCGGACCTTCAGAAGGGACTGGTCACCTCGGCGCCCATCTCGGGCTCGGCCGGCGCGGGCGCGACGGCGCCGATCGAGCCGTCCGTCAACGTCCTGCCGCTCATCGACGCCGGCGAACAGGCTCTGAAGGCCGGGGACATCGCCGGCGCGACGACGCACGCGCGGCGAGCCGCGGACCTCGATCCCCGAAGCGCGGACGCCCACCGTCTGCTGGGAGACATCGCGTCGGCGGCGGGACAGGATGCGGACGCGGAGCGCGAGTACACCGCGGCGGTGGTGCTGGACTCTTCCAACGCCCGGGCGGAGCTCGGCCTGGCCCAGATCGCGGACCGGCAGAAGAAGTGGAACACGGCCGCGAGCCACTACCGGCGCGCGCTGGTGCTCGATCCCCGCAACCTCTCGACGGCGATGGGACTCGGGCGATCGCTCGAGGCCCTGGGAGATCCGAGCGGTGCGCGACTCGCCTACGGACGCGCCATCGAAATCGACCCCGCGTCGGCCGAGGCGCACAACGACTTCGGAGTCCTGCTCTATCGCGCCGGGGACTTCGAGCCCGCGATCCAGCAGTTCTCGGAGGCGACCCGCGCGCGGCCCGGGGAAGCGGCGTACCACGAGAACCTCGGCCGCGCGTATCGCCGCAAGGGGATGACGAAGGAGGCGGAGCAGGAGCTGGCGGAAGCGGCGCGGCTCGGCCCGCCGAGCGCGGCGCTGTGGTCCGCCGTGGGACACCTGCGAGCCGAACAGAAGAACGCGGAAGAGGCGCGGGCGGCCTTCACCTCCGCGCTCGAAGTCGAGCCGGGCAACGAAGAGGCTGCGAGCGGTCTCGCCGCGGCCCTGTCGGAAGGCGACAAGCTGGCCGAATCCGAAACGGTGCTGCTGAAGGCGCTCGAACACAGCCCGGCGTCGGCGGTCCTCTGGAACGACCTCGGAGTCGTGCGGATGCGCCGCGGCGATTTTTCGGGATCGGTCGAGGCGCTCCACAAGGCGCTGACCCTCGAGGGTCCTCCCGACGCCGCGAAGGCGAACCTCGATCGGGCCGAGCAGCTCCTGGCGCTGGACCGGGCCGCGAGCTGAGCGCTCGCCGGTCTCCTTGCTCCTCCTCTTCCTCGCTTTCCTGTCCCTGACGACGCCGAGGACCGCGGTCCGGCCGGCGGAGGAGGCCTACCGGGCGGACGTCGAGAAGTGGCGCGCCGCTCGGATCGCCAGTCTGACGTCGGACGGCGGGTGGCTCTCCGTCGTCGGGCTCTCCTGGCTGAAGGAGGGCGACAATGCCGTGGGGTCGGATCCCGCGAACGCGGTCGTCTTCCCGGCGGCAAAGTCGCCGCGATTGCTCGGCCGCATCCGGCTGACGGGTGGAAAGGCCCACATCGACGTGGGGCCCGGGGTGGACGTCACGCACGACGGAAAAGCCGTCCGGTCCCTCGACCTCGCCTCCGACGAGAAGGGCGAACCGACGGTCCTGCGCCACGGGACCCTGGCGTTTCACGTGATTCGCCGCGGGGACAGGCTGGGCGTCCGAGTCAAGGACAGCGCCAGCCCCGCGCGAAAGTCGTTCCGCGGAATCGCGAGCTACCCCGTCGCCCCCGCGTGGCGGGTCCCCGCGCGGTTCGAACCGTATCCCGCCGGAAAGACGATTCCGATTCCGAACGTGCTCGGGAACGTCACGCAGGAACCCTCCCCCGGCGCGCTCGTCTTCTCGATCGGCGGCCGGGAGCGCCGGATCGACGCGGTCGAGGAAGAGGGCGAGGACGAGTTCTTCCTCATCTTCGGCGACTCGACCAACGGGACCACGACCTACGGCGCCGGAAGATTCCTCTACGTTGCGCGGCCTGGCGCGGACGGCCGGACGTTCGTCGACTTCAACAAGGCCTACAACCCTCCCTGCGCGTTCACCGCGTTCGCGACGTGCCCCCTGCCTCCGCCGCAGAACCGGCTGCCGGTCGCGGTCGAGGCGGGCGAAAAGAGCTACGGGACGCATTAGCCGAAACCAAGGCTCTGGACGGCTGCGGGTGCAGAAACCCCTTCGGGATCTGTCCCCGCGACTTACTCAGGCCTGTCCCCGCGACTCTTGAACTGTGGCGGGTGCAGACCCCTTCGGGATCTGTCCCCGCGACTTACTTCAGGACCTCCAGCAGCTCCGCGAGGATCCTCGCGGTCGCGCCCCATATGACGTGATCCCCGTGCCGGTAGAAGAGCACGGGCTCGTCCCGCCCCGCCAGGAACTTCGTTTCGCGGATGGCCGGATCGGAGAGCGCACCGACGGGCGCCTCGATGACCTCGGCAATCTCGCTCTCCGCCGGCGAGAAGAGGTACGGCTGCGGGATCGCGGCGACGAACGGCGCCACGTAGAAGTCGGTCACGGTCACGATCGGCGACAACGGCCCCAGGAGCCGCACGTCGTCGGCCCGGACGCCGAGTTCCTCGCCGGTCTCCCGGATCGCGGTCGCCGAGAGATCCTGGTCGCCGGGTTCCTGCGCGCCGCCCGGAAACGAGATCTGTCCGCGGTGGTGCTCGACGGTCTCCGTTCGCCGCGTGACCAAGGTCCAGAGCATCCCGTCCCGGACGAAAAGCGGGACGAGGACTCCCGCCCGGCGCGCGGCCGTCGACGGGACCGGCTCCCGGAGCGGCCGCTCCGCGAGCCGCCTCTCGAGCTCGTCCATCCAGCCGGAGAAAGTCGCGGGGACAGGCCCCGAAGAAAGTCGCGGGGACAGGTCCCGAAGGGGCCTGCACCCGCCTCCGAACTTGCCTGCACCCGGTTTCATCCCGCGCCGGGAACTTCCTTCGGGGCCCCCATCAGGTACGCCTCGACGAAGGGCGTCAGCGAACCGTTCAGGACGGCCTCGGTGTTGCCGGTCTCGTAGCCCGTGCGGTGGTCCTTGACCATCCGGTAGGGGTGCAGAACGTACGAGCGGATCTGGCTCCCCCACTCGATCGACTTCTTGTCCCCCACGCGCTTCTCTTCGGTGGCGCGCCGCTCGTCCAGCGCCTTCTGGTAGAGGCGGGCGCGCAGGACCTTCATCGCCATGTCGCGGTTGCGCCCCTGGCTCCTCTCGTTCTGGCAGGTGACGACGATGCCGGTCGGCAGGTGCGTGATGCGGACCGCCGAGTCGGTGACGTTGACATGCTGCCCGCCGGCGCCGCTCGACCGGTAGGTGTCGATCCGAAGGTCCTTGTCGGCGATCTCGACCTCGATCTCCTCGTCGATCTCGGGCGCCACGTAGATGGATGCAAACGACGTGTGGCGGCGCTTCGCCGCGTCGAACGGCGAGATGCGGACGAGCCGGTGGACGCCCATCTCGCTCTTCAGGTAGCCGTAGGCGTGGTCTCCAACGACGTGAAGGGTCGCGCTCTTCAGCCCGGCCTCTTCCCCGTCCTGCCGTTCGATCAGCTCCGCCTTCCAGCCGCGCTCCTCGGCGAAGCGCAGGTACATTCTCAGGAGCATCTCCGCCCAGTCCTGCGACTCCGTCCCGCCCGCGCCCGCGTGGATCATGAGCCACGCGTTCTTCGCGTCTTCGGGTGTGCTCATCTTCACGGCGAGCTCGAGAGCGTCGGCGAACTCCCGCGCCGATCGAATCGCCTCCTTCGCGTCGGGCTCTGCCGGCTCCCCTTCCTTCAGGAGCTCGGCCAGCGTCTGGAGCTCGGCGGAGAGCTCGTCCAACCGCTCGCCCGTCTCGAGGGTCTTCTCGTGGATTCGGATCTTGCGGTGGATTTCCTGGGCTTCTTCGGGCCGGGACCAGAAGTCGGGGGCGACGGTCTTCTCTCTCAGCTCCTCGAGCGCGCTCCGCGCGGCGTCCCGATCAAAGATAGCCCCGGAGCGCCGAGAGGCGACCCGAGGCGTCGGACAGGGCGGTCAGAAGATCGTCGCGTTCGGTCATGAGATTGTCGCGGGGTCTGATCCCGGAGGGGTCAGATCCCGCCGCAGCTTCAAGCGGCGTTCGGCTAGCCCGCGCACGAGGCCAAACAGTAGCATGCCGATCGCCAGCGCGTCGGCGATCCCCGAGACCGCGAAGCCGTAGCGGGTCCACGGAGTTCTCGTCGAAAAGAGGACCGCGCGGCCGTGGAGCGTCCCGGCGCGATCGGCCGGGAGCTCCGCCCGGATGCGGCCCTTCTCGTCCGCGATGCCGGAGATCCCGGTGATCGCGGCGCGGAGGAGGTAGCGCCCGTTCTCGACCGACCGCAGCACGGCCCCCGCGAAGTGCTGCGCCTGCGCTCCGCCCGCGCCGTACCAGGAGTCGTTGGAGATCGTGACGAGGAGAGTCGCGCCGTCGCGCACCTGCTTCCAGGAAAGGACCGGGTAGAGGATCTCGTAGCAGATGCCGGTGCCGATCGCCCAGGGATCGGCTCCGGCGCCGCGGAGCACGCGCGGCTCCTCCGCCGCCGAGAATTCCCCGATCTCGGTCGAGATCTGCCGGACGAAGAAGAAGATCTTCGGCAGCGGCACGTACTCGCCGAACGGCACGAGGTGGACCTTCCGGTAGGGCGGGCCGCTCCCCGCCGGCGTGAGCAGGCGGGCCACGTTGTAGTAGCGGTCATCGGCCTGGATCTCCACGTCGTTGAAGAGGATCGCGCACCGGCACGACCTCGCCACCTCGGTGAGGTCCCGCCGGAGGGTGCCGCTGGTCTCCCAGTAGAGGGGAAAGGCCGACTCCGGGACCGCGACCAGGTCCGGTTTCGCGGTCGCCGCCGCCGCCGCGCGAATCTGATCCCGGACCTCCACGTAGTTCCGGGCCCGCAGATCCTCCTTCAACCTCGCCTCCTGGGAAATGTTGGGCTGCAGCAGGGCGACCGAGACCGGCCGGCCGGGAGGGCTCGCGGAGGCGAGGCGAAGCGCTCCTCCGGTCCCCACGACGAGCACGAGGACGGCCGCCGAAGGCACAGCACACAAGGGGAGGGGCTGCGGACTAG
>CAVXYF010000023.1:0-77672 GCA_963765835.1 uncultured Acidobacteriota bacterium
GCATCGTGGACTTCCCGATCGAGGAGGGATTCGTCGTTGATGTGAACGACATCGCGTCGGGCCCCGACGGCAACATCTGGTTCACACAGGCCGACATCGACGGGGGGCATTCCGCTATCAACCGGATGACTCCAGCGGGCGTCCTCACCCGATTCCCCACCGGGCCCGTCTTCCCGGGACCATTCCCCAGTTTCACGGGACCCTTCGGAATCACCGCCGGCCCTGACGGGAACCTCTGGGTGACGCTCAATGAAGCCAACGCGATCGCCCGGTTCGCGCCGACCGGCGAGCTCGACGCGGTTTTCTCCATCCCCACGCCGGGCAGCCGGCCCCTGAGCATCACGGCGGGATCGGACGGCAATCTCTGGTTCACGGAGTGGCTGGGCAACAGGATCGGTCGAATCACGCCGGCCGGCGTCGTCACGGAGTTCCCGATTCCGACTGCCGCGAGCGGACCTCACGACATAACGCTCGGTCCGGACGGGAACCTCTGGTTTACCGAGTCCGACCCTCGGATCGGTCGAATCACGCCGGCTGGCGTGATTACGGAGTTCCCGGTCCCGACAGCGGGCGGCGAGATCACAGTGGGTTCCGACGGGAACCTCTGGTTCACCGAGCCCAGCGCCAACAAGATCGGACGCATCACCCCTATAGGCGTCGTTACCGAGTTCTCGATACCGACGCCCGACAGCGAGCCGTTCGGGATCACGACCGGACCCGACGGGAACATCTGGTTCACCGAGTTCGCCGGCTGGAAGATCGGGAGACTCGTCGTGGCCGCAGGACCGGCTCTCGAGACACGGTTCCTGCCGGTCGTGGGCTCGACGCCGGGAGTGGGCGGATCGTTCTTCAAGACCGCCGTGCAGCTGCACAATTCCACGAGCTCGGCGATCTCCGGCCGGATCGTGTTTCATCCGTCGGGCGTTTCGGGAACCGGCTCGGACCCCGCTCTGGCCTACACGCTCTCGCCCGGGCAGACACAGTCGATCCCGGATCTTCTCCCCGCGATGGGACGGTCGGGGCTGGGCAGCGCGGACGTCGAGACTACCTCCGGGTCCATCCCGGCGATGACTGCGCGTGTGTTCAACGACGCGGGCTCCGCCGGCACGATGGGATTCACCGAGGAGCTCCTGCGCCCGGATGATGCTCTGCGGCCGGGTCAGTCGGGGGTTCTCCTGCTCCCGGCGGATGCGACGCGCTTCCGCTTCAACCTCGGCGTTCGGACTCTCGACGGCGGAGCGACGGCCACTCTGACGGTGCGCGATGCGGGTGGCGCCGTCGTCGCGACGGTCTCGAGGGCATTCCCGGCCACCTACCACGAGCAGCAGAGCGCGGGACAATTCCTGGAGGTCTCGACGCTTCCGCCCGGAGGCGCGATCGAAATCACCCCGACGACAGGCGCGGCGATCTTCTACGGCGCCACCGTGGACAACACGACCGGGGACCCGAGCTTCCAGGTCGCGCGGCCGAATTCCCACCAGTGAAGGAGGTGTGACATGCAGATTCGTACGAAATTGCTGCTGCCGTTCATCGTCTCGAGTCTCCTTGGCGCGTCCGCGACTGCTCAGACCCTCACGGAGTTCGTACTTCCCGAGGGCTCCAGACCGGGGCGCATCGCCGCCGGGCCGGACGGCAGCCTGTGGTTCACCGATTTTAGCGACCCTCCCCGAATCGGCCGGATGACGCCCGCGGGCGACGTCGCGCTCTTTCCGAGCGGCGCGCGCGAAGGCTTTTCCCCCTTCGACATCACTGTGGGAGCCGACGGGAACGCCTGGGTTACCTACGTGCACTTCAACGACGACGGTTCGATCAATCGAATGACTCCCTCCGGCGAACACACGGAGTTTCTCTCCAACAGCGGATCGATTTGGATCACCGCCGGCCCGGACGGGAACCTCTGGATCTCGCAGTTCATCGGCGCAATCGCGCGAATGACGACGGCCGGCCGGATCACGGACTTCCCGCTCCCAAACGCCGTACCGGGGGACATTACGGTCGGCCCCGACGGGAACCTCTGGTTTACGCACCACGATCAAACCAGAATCGGCCGGATCACGCTCGCCGGAGCAGTGACAGGACCATTTCTCGTCCCCGCACGTCCTGCCCGGATCACGAGCGGTCCCGACGGCAACCTCTGGTTCACGGAGTGGGACGGCAACCGGATCGGGCGGATGACGACCTCCGGTACCGTCACCGAGTTCGCGATTCCCGGATCGGCTTACGACCTCGTCGCCGGTCCGGACGGCAATGTCTGGTTCAGCTACTTCCGCGGCGGCAACCGGATCGGTCGGCTCACGACGGATGGGACACTCCTCGAGGACATCCCGATCCCGGAGCCAACCTCCAGTCTAACTGTCGGGGCCGACGGCAACGTCTGGTTCACGCAGTCAAGCGCCGGCAAGATCGGGCGCATTGCTCTGGCGCACGAACCCGCGATCGACTCGCGGATCCTGCCGGTCGTCGGCTCCGCGCCGGGGGTGGGCGGATCGTTCTTCCGGACCTCCGTCCAGCTGCACAATTCGACGAGCTCGTCGATTTCCGGAAGGATCGTTTTCCATTCCTCCGGCATCTCCGGAAACGCGTCGGATCCGGCCCTCCACTACTCGCTGGCGCCGGGACAGACGCAGTCGATCCCGGACCTCCTTCCCGCGATGGGACGTTCCGGTCTGGGCAGCGCCGACATCGAGGCGACGTCCGGGTCCGTTCCGTCGGTGACCGCGCGTGTGTTCAACGACGCGGGCGCTGCGGGGACGACCGGCTTCACCGAGGAGCTCATGCGGTCGGACGAAGCACTGCAGCCGGGACAGTCGGGCGTTCTCCTGATCCCGGCAGACGTGACTCGGTTCCGCTTCAACCTGGGCGTCCGGACTCTCGAGGGCGGAGTGACAGCCACGCTGACAGTGCGCGATGCGGGGGGCGCGGTCGTCGCCACCGTCTCGCGAGCGTTTTCAGCGACGTACCACGAGCAGCAGAGCGCGGCCGCGTTTCTCGGAGTCCCGACGTTGCCGTCCGGCAGCTCGATCTCGATCGCCGTGACCTCGGGCGCGGTGATCTTCTACGGCGCGACCGTGGACAACACGACCGGCGACCCGAGTCTGCAGATCGCTCGCGCAGCACCACAGTAGGAGGTGTGACATGCGTTTTCTCCCGAAATCACTGCCGTCGTTAGCCGTATTTTTCCTTCTGGCCGCGTCCGTTTCCGCGCAGACCATCACGGAGTTCCCGATCCCTACGGCCAGCAGTGACCCTTTGGGCATCGCGACCGGGGCCGACGGAGCCGTGTGGTTCACGGAGTTCCGGGGGAACAAGATCGGGCGGATCACGATGGCCGGGTTGGTCTCCGAGTTCGCGATACCTACGCCAGAAAGCGCTCCCGTCGACATCGCGGCCGGTCCCGACGGGGCCCTCTGGTTCACCGAGGACTTGGCGTGCAGGGTCGCGAGGATCACGATCGACGGGGAAATCACGGAGTTCCCAACCGGAGGGTTCGCCATCGGCGACTGCACCACGGGGATCGCCCGCGGTCCCGATGGCAATATGTGGTTCACCGAATGGGACGCCGGACAGATTGGGAGGATTACACCGGCCGGAGTCGTCACACTGTTCTCGATTCCTGACGCCCCGGCGTTCGGCGCAAAGCCGAACGACATCGTGGCCGGTCCGGATGGCGCGTTGTGGTTCACGGAGTCACAGGGCAACCGGATCGGACGCATCACGACCGGTGGCGTCATCACTCAGTTCGCGATCCCAACCGCGACTAACATCCCCCGGGACATCACCGCCGGCCCGGACGGCGCCCTCTGGTTCACGGAGTCCGTCGGCGCAATCGGCCGAATCACGACCACCGGCGTGATCACGGAGTTTCCGATTCCGACGTTGGTGAGCGGGCCGCGCGGCATTACGGCGGGTCCGGACGGGAGCCTCTGGTTTACCGAAGAGGTCGGCAACAAGATCGGCCGGATCACGACTGACGGCATCATCACGGAGTTTCCAATACCCACAGCGGCGAGCTTCCCGGCAGGCATCGCGACGGGACCCGACGGAAACCTCTGGTTCACCGAGCGCGCCACCAACAAGATCGGACGGCTCGCGCTACCGAGCGCGCCGGCGATCGACTCGCGGATCCTGCCGGTCGTCGGTTCGACGGCTGGCGCGCGCGGGTCGTTCTTCCGTACATCGGCTCAGCTGCACAATGCGACGAACAGTCCGATGGCCGGACGGATCGTGTTCCATCGCTCGGGCGTCTCCGGAACCGATTCGAGTCCGGCTCTGAGCTACTCGCTCTCGCCCGGGCAGACGCAGTCGATCGCGGACTTGCTGCCCGCGATGGGGCGCTCCGGTCTCGGCAGCGCCGACATCGAGGTCACGGCGGGTGCGGTGCCGGCGGCGACGGTGCGCGTGTTCAACGATGCGGGCGCTGAAGGGACGATGGGGTTCACCGAGGAACCGATGCGCGCGCAGGATGCGCTCAGGGCTGGAGGGTCGGGGGTCTTGCTTCTTCCCGCCGATCCAACCCGCTTCCGTTTCAACCTCGGCGTGCGGACGCTCGAGGAGACGACCGCGACACTGACTGTGCGGGACGCGTCCGGCGCTGTCGCGGTGACGGTCTCGCGTGCCTTGCCGATGACTTACCACGAGCAACAGAGCGCGAGCGCATTTCTGGGACTGGACACATTGCCCGCGGGCGGCTCGATCGCGATCTCGGTGACTTCCGGCTCAGCGATCTTCTACGGCGCGACAGTGGACAACACGACCGGCGACCCGAGCCTCCAGATCGCTCGGGGGCCATAGGACTTATGAATTTCGGGAGGTTCATCATGGAAGCCCAGGTTCGTCCGATTCTTTTCGGGATCTTCGCGCTCCTCGCCGCTTTCTCGCCGAAGGGCTTGCTCGCCGACGTCGTCAGATGGACGCCCAAAGGACCCGACGGCGGCGTCGTGGAAGCCCTCGCGGCCCATCCGTCCGATCCATTCACCATCTACGCCGCGACGAATCGGCGTCTCTACAAGAGCGTCGACGCAGGAGCCAACTGGTCTGCATTGGATCTTTTCGGCAGTTTCAACCTCCTGCTTCCCACGTCGACTCCCGCCATCGTGTACGCCGTCAGGACCGACACGGTCCCTGCGCCGCTTTTCCGATCTCTGGATGGGGGTGAGAGCTGGCAGGAACTGGCACCCCCGCGCGGGCATCTCGTCTCCGTGACCCGTGATCCCGGAGACGCGATGACGCTCTATGCCGTGACTTACTCCGGTGTCTTCCGAACCATGAACGGCGGTGAGAGCTGGGAGACGGTCACGAATCCGGCGCCCGCCGGCATCGTACGGATGATCGCCGTCGATCCGGCTGACTCCCGGATCCTTTATGCGGCCATCAGTGTCGGATCGGACAGAACTGCCTACCGCAGCTCGGACCGGGGCGGTACCTGGAGTCGGACCGCTCTCCGCGACTCAGCCCACACTCTGCTCTTCGATCCCTCCAACGGGTCTCGCCTGTTCGCGCTCACCACGGTGGGTCTGCAGGTGACGACGAATCGAGGCGAGTCCTGGCGGCGGCTCGCTCGCGGTACGGAAAATGTGACCCGTCTCGCGATCGACCCGACCGATTCCAACCACTTGTTCATGGTTTCCGGGACGGGTGCCGTCCTGATCAGTTCGGACGGTGGGGCGTCGGTGACTGCGGTCTTCTCCGGAGACTTCGGAGCAGGTGTCCGCGCGATCGCCGCACTCGGATCCGGGCTGGTCCTCGTTGGATCCGATCGAGGCGTCTTGCGCAGCGCGGACTCCGGCCTGCAGTGGGCAGCCGCGAATCGCGGGATCCGAGAGGTGGCCGTGCAGTCGCTCGCAGTCGATCCGACGGATCCGGCGGTCGTGTTCGCCGGAAGCTCGCTGGGCATTCACAAAAGTGGGGACGGAGGGAACAGCTGGAGCGGGCCGCTTCCGGGGAGTTCCGAGAGCAACGTTCTCACGATCGATCCATCGGATCGATCCACGCTCTATGCAGCCGGAACCCGGGGAGTCGACAAGAGCACGGACGGTGGACAGACGTGGCAAAGGAAGCTCGCCGAGCGAATCGCGGACCTGGTGATCGATCCGAGCAACCCCCGGAGAATCCTCGCCGCCTACAAGAACGTCTACCGGAGTCTCGACGGCGCCGAAAGCTGGGACAGCGTCAAGATACCTGAAGATGACGTCGCCTCCTTTTACTACCCACCCCGTCTGAGCGCGATCACATTTGCGCCGTCGAACAGCGCGACTGTCTATGCCGCAGGATCGGGCGACACGGGTTTCCTCTATCGGAGCGACGACGGCGGCAACAGCTGGTCCGATCCGACGGACCTCGGCTACTTCTGGATCAATGCGCTGGAGGTCGATTCCTGCGACCCGCGCGTCCTCCAGGCGGGAGGCTACGGCGGTCTGCGGAGGAGCGTAGACTCCGGGGTCACGTGGAGTGAGGAGCAGCTCTCCGGGACGCTCGTTTACGCGCTCGCGAGGGACCCACGTCACTCTTCCTCGATCTTCGCCGGAACGTACTCCGGGCTCTACTGGTCGAACGACTCCGGAGCGACCTGGACCCGATTCGAGCCCGCGCTCGGAGAACCGGTAGTCTCGGTGGCTCTCGATCCCAGCGGCCGCTTTCTCTACGCGGGAACCCAGCATGGTATCTACCAGCTGGAGCGCAGCTTCGACCCCTGCCAGGACGGTCCCGATCGCCTCTGTCTGATGGGGTCGAAGTTCCAGGTTTCCGTGATGGCCCGGAATCCCCGAACCGGCGGTTCGATAACGGGCCACGCGATCGACGAAGGAGATTCGTTCGGATACTTCAGCTTTCCGGACGTCACGGGAGACTCCCGGGTCCCCGAGGTCTTCGTGAAGATGGTGGATGCCAGAGGAGCGCCTCTTCCGTATGGAGGACACGCCTGGGTCTTCCACAGCTCGTTGACCGATCTCGACTACACCCTCACGGTGCGCGAGACGGAGACGGGCCGAGCCCGGACTTACACCGCGGCAGATTCTGCTTCCTTGACCTGCGGTCTGGCGGACACGTCAGCCTTCGCGCGCGAGTGCGGCGTCGAAGCTTCGTCAGCTCCCGTGGCCGGAACACGCCTCTCGGCTTTCGGCACCGAGCTCTCGCTTGTCGGGGGGAGGTTCCGGGCGACGTTGCAGGCGACCGACCCACGCACCGGTCGAATCGTCGAGGGCGCGGCCATCCCTCGCGCGGACGGATTCGGCTATTTCAGCCTCCCCGGCTTCACGGGAGATCCGAGCTTCCCGGAGGTCTTCGTCAAGATGGTCGATGGGAGGACGCAGCCCGGCCGCTCCTTCTGGGTGTTTCACACGGGCCTCACGGATCTCGCCTACACCCTGAGCGTGAGGGACACCGTGACAGGCGCGGTTCGGACCTACGCCGGAGGCGCGACTGCGGGCGGGCTTCTCTGCGGCTCCGCCGACACGGCGGCATTTCGCGACTGAACGCGCCTTACCTCGAACGTTACTGGGCGCCAGCGCGAGCCGGCGCCGTTGTTTTTCTAGGTCGGTGATCCCTTGAACGACCCGAGCCTCCAGGTCGCGAGCTGGTCGCCGTTCGACTATTGATTGAACACCGACGGCGTCACTTCGCGCGAGTGTAGACAGCCTCGACCGCGAGGTCCTCTTTCCCTTGGGGTGAAACGTTGTACATGAGCATCCGGAACGAGTCGGCGCCGGTCGCCTCGATCACGGTGCGCCAGGCCCAGACCGGGCCGGGCGGCGCGGCGTAGGTCCCACGCACTTCGAGAGAGGACCCGGCTTCCGTGGACGGGCCCTCGCAGGCCATCACCTTGTCGCTCATGTGCCAGGAGTCCACCCAGTGCGCCGTCACGACGCAGCGCTCGGAATCCCGGCCGAGGAGGATCGACCCGTCCTGCGGTTTCCCGGCGTCCTCCCACGTGTAATCCATCCGCACGAACCCGCCGGCCGCCACCTGGGCGACCACGGCCGAGCTCTTCGATTCTCGGGGAGGCTCCTCGGGATTGACGATCAGCCGATACGTGCCGTTCCAGCGGCCGGCGAGGAGGGGTAGCCAGGGAAGTGTCTTCATGGGCAGCCATCCTGCCATGGGGGCGCTCTCTTGACAGAAAACGAACGTTCGTGCTCTTATCTGTTTCGTGGGAAAAGGGGACGACACCCGGACGGCGATCCTCGACCACGGAGCCCGTCTGGCCACCCAGGTGGGTCTCGAAGGTCTCACGATCGGGCGGCTCGCCACCGAGCTCAAGCTTTCCAAGAGCGGCCTTTTCGCGCACTTCCGTTCCAAGGAGGCGCTTCAGATCCAGGTGCTCGACGCGGCGGCGGAGCGGTTCGTGGATGACGTCGTCAAGCCCGCGGTGCGAGAACCGCGGGGCGAGCCCCGCGTTCGAGCCCTCTTCGACCGGTGGCTCGCCTGGACCAAGTCCAACTCGGGGCCCGGAGGCTGTCTCTTCGTCGCCGCGGCCGCCGAGCTCGACGACCGGCCGGGTCCGGTCCGCGACCGGCTGGTGGACCTTCAGAAGGGGTGGCTCGAGATGATCGCGATCGTCTTCCGGTCCGGCGTCACCGAAGGTGCATTCCGGCCGGACCTCGACCCCGAGGAGTTCGCGCACGACCTCTACTCCGTGATGCTCGGTTACCACCATGCGTCCCGGCTGATGCGGGACCCGCGTGCGGAGAAGCGCGCCCACGCCGCCTTTGGCCGGCTCCTCTCGTCCGCTCGACGCGCATGACGGCCCAAATCGGCTTCCTCCGCACGCTGTTTCGCGGAATCACTCGAGTCTCCCCCGCGGCCGCGGCTGCCCTCGCGATGGCGCTCTTCCGGAAGCCTCCGCGCCACCGCGACACCGAGGAGGAACGCGGGACACTCGCACGAGCCGGGAGCCTCCCCGTCTCCCTGGACGGACGTCGCGTCGCGGCCTGGCGCTGGGGGGAGGGTCCTGCCGTTCTTCTCGTCCACGGCTGGGGCAGCCGCGGGTCGCGTTTGATGTCTTTCGTCGCGCCGCTCACCGAGGCCGGCTACTCGGTCGTGGCGTTCGATGCGCCCGGCCACGGCGCGTCGGCGGGACGGCTGTCTTCCCTGCCGCAGTTCATCTCGGCGATCCAGGCGGTCGCCCGCGAGCTCGGAGACAACGGGAAAGGCGGAAGCGGGTGCAGGCCCGCAGGACCTGTCCCCGCGACTCTCTCAGGGATCGTCGCTCACTCGATGGGCGCCGCCGCGACGACCCTCGCGATGTCCCGGGGACTCCGGGCCGACCGCGTGGTGTTCCTGGCTCCGGCGGTGGACCCGATCGGATACACCGAGCGCTTCGCGGAGGTAGTGGGTCTGAAGCCGGACATCCTCGATCGGATGCGGCGTTCGATCGAGCGCCGGTTCGGCCAGTCCTGGGACGACTTCAACGTCCTGCGCCCCGCGGCGACGATGACCGCTCCCCTCCTCGTTTTTCATGACCGAGACGACCGGGACGTGGAGTGGAGCAACGGCCAGGCGATCGCCGGAGCCTGGCCGGGAGCCGAGCTCGTCTCCACCACGGGCCTCGGGCACCGGCGGATCGTGCACGACCCCGCCGTCGTGTCGCGCGCCGTCGCCTTCCTCGCGGGGTCGCGGGGCGCAACCCGGGCCTCCCAGGGCGCGTAATACTCTCGGTTCAGCAGCGTCCCGCGCCCCATTCCGGCAGCACAGCCGAGCGAGGAGATCCACCGATGGACAGGGCCTTCCGACGCCTCGAGACGAAGCTCATTCACGCCGGGGAACCGGATCCGCGCATCCTGGGGGCCGTCGCGATGCCGATCTTCCAGTCGGCGATGTACGAGACCGCGGGGGGCGACTACCACGACCTGCAATACATCCGGCTGAATAACACCCCCAACTCCGTGGTCCTCCACGGCAAGCTCGCGGCGCTCGAGGGGGCGGAAACCGCGCTCGTCACGGCGAGCGGAATGGCCGCCATCACGACGACCCTCCTCACCTTTCTCTCGGCGGGCGACCACCTGCTCGCGCAAGACACGCTCTATGGAGGAACGCACGACTTCCTGACCCGGGATTTCGCGTCGTTCGGCATCTCGTTCGACTTCGTGGACGCGAACGACCCGAAGAGCTGGGAAGCCCGGCTGCGGCCGGAGACGAAGGCCATCTACGTCGAGACGATCACCAACCCGCTCATGCAGGTGGCGGACCTCGAGGGAATCGCGCAGTTCGCGCGGGAGAAGCAGATCCTGGCGGTCGTCGACAACACGTTCGCGACGCCCGTCAACTTCCGGCCAATCGAGCACGGCTTCGACCTCTCCCTCCACAGCTGCACCAAGTACATGAACGGTCACTCCGACATCGTCGCGGGCGCGGTGATCGGTAGCCGGGAGCTCGTCGGGCGAATAAAGCACAAGCTCGACCACCTCGGCGGATCGCTCGATCCCCACGCCGCGTTCCTGCTGCACCGCGGGATGAAGACCCTCTCCGTGCGCGTGCACCACCAGAACGAGAGCGCGCTCGAGATCGCGCGCTTCCTGGAGGGGCGGCCGGAAATCGCGCGGGTGAACTATCCGGGGTTGGAGAGTCACTCCGCGCACTCCCGCGCGAAGAGGCTCTTCGAGGGATTCGGCGGGATGCTGTCCTACGAGCTGAATGGGGGCGCGGACGCCGCGAAGCGGTTCATCGAGGCGACGACGATTCCGATCCAGGCGCCCAGCCTGGGCAGCGTCGAGACTCTCCTGACCCAGCCCGCGCTGACCTCGCACGCCGGGATGTCCCGCGAGGACCGGCTGCGGCTCGGTATCACGGACGGCCTCGTGCGGATGTCGGTCGGGCTGGAAGCAACCGAGGAGCTGATCGAGGACCTCGGCCAGGCGCTGACGACATAGGTGACGACATAGGGTCAGGTCTCCATTTACCACTTTGGCGGCAAGTGGCTTGGAGTGAATGGGTTCGAGACATTCCTGTATTCCAAGTACCCCCTGGAATCTCGTGGCGCCCGGGATCCCTCCGTTTCGGAGGTCGGGGGAATGTGGCAAGTGGAGACCTGACCCTCTTTCTACCCTGCCATGGCTGGAATTCAGCCCTGACCCGAATTCAGCGATTCAGCGTTGACCCCAATTCAGCGATTCAGCGTTGACCCCAATTCAGCGATTCACTGGAATCCCTGCGTTCCGCCGGTTGGGCGAAAAGTGGCAAGTGGAGACCTGACCCCGTCTGAGATCTAGGCGCGTCTTTCGAAGACCAGCGCGGTCAGGTCGTCCTGGATGGTCGGCACGGACGTCTTCCTCACCCGGCGAAAGAGGTCGTCGAGAAAGGCCGACGGCGTCGCCGGGTCCGACGCGGCGAGAAATCCCTCGAGCATCGGATAACCCATCGGTTCGTCGGTCGCCATCAGCGCTTCGGGGAGTCCGTCGGTCAGGAGAATGACTCTCTCCCCCGGCTCCAGATGCCCGGAAAGCGCCTCGTAACGCGACTCGAGCCGCGCTCCGAGCGGCATCCTCTCTCCCGGGACCGAGAGCGCCCACGGAGCCTCGCCGGCCGAGAGTCGATAGGGGTCCGGCAGCCCCGCGTTGCCCAGCGTGAATGCGCCGCTCTTCTCGAACTTGAGGTACGCGAGGGCCACGAACTCGCGCGGTCCGAGATCCTCCGAGAGCTTGCGGTTCAGCTCCGCCAGGGTCTCTTCGACCGTCCGGCCCGCCGCGATCAGCGGAAGCATCGCCTTGACCGACGCCATGATGAGACTCGCGCCCATTCCCTTTCCCGCGACGTCGGCGACGACGACTCCGACGGTGCCGTCAGCCAGGCAGAAGACGTCGTAGAAGTCGCCCGCGACGAAGTACGCCGCCACGTTGCGCGTCGCGACGCGCCAGCCGTCGCCCTCCACCTCCGGCGGCGGGAGAAGGCACTGCTGGATTTCGCGGGCGAGCTCGAGCTCCTTCTGGGCGAACTCGCCCTCCTTCACGCGCTCGACGCTCTCGCGAAGGCGGTTCTCCATCAGGCCGAACGTATAGAAGACGAGCCCGACGACGACCGCCGCCGCGCTCGACGATAGGAGAATCAGCGGGGAGAACGATCGGATCGTCGAGAAGGGGATGAGACCGGTTACGACCGCGATCACGGACGCGGTCGCGAGCCCGAGAAGACCGCCCAGGAAATAGACGCCGGCATGGACTACTCGTCCCTTCCACGCGTGGCGCGCGAGCCAGCCGTCGAACGCGCGGGCCAGGATGTGACACCACGCGTTGATCAGGAAGCCGCCAAGGCCGCCGTACGCGAGGACGCGCATGCGCCACTCGAGCGGCACGCCGAACGTCGTCAGGAACGTGATCGCGACGCCGATAAAGAACGAGATCACCGCGCGGCGGACGAACCGCGACGGGCTCACGACCCCGACTCCCGTGGGCGCGGAAGTCGCAGTCATCGCGCGGAGAGCCACGCGACCGCCTTGTTCACCGCGCGCTCCAGGGAACCGTCGCGGTCCACGCCCGGGATCGCTTCCCGGGGGAACCAAGCGGCGCCCTCCGCCACCGAACCCCCGTCTCCGGTCGTCAGGAGAAACCGCACGTCGTAGTGAACGTGCGCGGGCTCTCCGCCGAACGCCGGGATCGCGTGTACGTCGAGATCCAGGATCGCGGCGCCGATCGGAGCCTCGAGCCGCTCCACGCCGGTCTCCTCCCGGACCTCTCGCAGCGCGGTCTCGAAGACCGACGCGTCCTCGGGCTCCACGTGGCCCCCGGGCTGGAGCCAGCCGCCGAGCTTGCGGTGAGAGACGAGGAGGACGCTGTCCCCGGCGAGGCAAGTCACGATCGCGCTCGCCGTCACGTGTCCGGCGGGGTTCGAGCGGAGGAAGGGTTCCGGCCCCTCCAGGAAGGCCTGGAAACGCATCCACACGGCGCGATCCCGGGCATCCTCCGGGCGGTAAGTCGCGAGCGCGTCCAGAAAACGCGCCCGCCGGCCGAAATCCTCGAAGTCCCCCATTTCCACCGGATTATGGTTGCGGCGCCGTTCCGGCCCGGAACATTTTTCGGGGCACCCGCGTATCTGTCACCAGCCCGTCAACTCGAGGAGCGTCCAGGACGACCGGGCGGGGTGACGGTTCCAACCGGAGGAAAGATGACTCGAAAAAAGAAGCGCTGGATCCTGCTGGCGTTCGTCGGTGTGCTGGTTGCCGGCGGTGCGATCGTCGCGGCCCGGGGCAAAGACAAGTCGGAAGCCCCCAAGGAGCCGCCGTTCCGGCTGGGAAAGGTTCAGGCCGAAGACCTCCAGGTCTCGGTCCGGGAGGTCGGCGTCGTCGACCCGGTCACGAAAGTGGACGTCAAGTCGCCCGTGTCCGGCCGGGTCCTCGGGCTGAAGGTCCGCGAAGGCGCGGTCGTCCGGGTGGGAGACGTCCTCGCGGAAATCGAACCGGACGTCAACCAGGCGCAGTCGCTGTCGGACGTGCAGTCCGGAGTGACCGACTCCCGGATACGGCTCGAGGACGCGGAGCGCGACCTCGCGAATCAGAAGTCCCTCTTCGAGTCGGGGCTGATCGGCCGCGACGCGCTGCGCATCGTCCAGAACCGGCGCGACCTGGCGGCCCAGGCACTGCGCGCCGCGCAGATGCGCTTCCAGATCGTGCAGGACCGCGGAATTCCGATCTCCGGCAACTCCGCGTCGCAGAAGGCCCGCGTCACGAGCCCCATGAACGGCGTGATCATCAAGAAGGGGGTGGAGCTCGGGCAGACGGTGACGTCCGGAGTTTCGTCTTTCAACGAGGGGACCGCGCTCTTCACGGTAGCGGACCTGAAGTCGCTCATCATCCGCGTCAACCTGAACGAGGTAGACATCGCGAAGATCGCGGTCGGGCAGCCCGTGCGCGTCACGCTCGACGCCTATCCGCAGAAGGTGTTCACGGGAAAGGTGACGTTCGTATCGCCCGCCGCGGACCTCGTCGAGAAGATCAAGGTTTTCAAGGTCGAGATCGGCCTGGACGAACTGGGCGAGCACTTCAAGACGGGCATGAGCGCGAACGTCGAGATCCTGGGCGAAAAGCGCAACAAGGCCGTCTCGATCCCGCTGGAGGCTCTGCAGCGCCGGGAGGGCGACACGATCTCGTACCGGTTGAAGCCGAACCTGAAGCCGCAGCAGATCGCGGCGGCGCGCGAGGGGCTCGCCGGACGCAACAAATTCATCTGGCTCTCCGACCACTGGAAGGAGTACTTCGACGTGGTGCCGGTCAAGGCGGGGATCGCCACGCTGGAGCGGGTCGAGATCGTCGCGGGGCTGAAGCCCGGTGACCAGGTTTCCCTCGAGGACCCGACGAAGAAGAAGGTCGAGAAGGACGATGAGAACAACTAGCGGCCTCCGCCCATGAAGCCGATCATCGAGACGAAGGCGCTGACCAAGACGTTCGGTTCGAACGGCGTCGCGGTGCGCGCGCTACGCGGGATCGACCTGACCGTCGCGCGCGGGGAGTTCCTCAGCCTGATCGGGCCGTCGGGCTCCGGAAAGTCCACGCTGATGGCTATCCTGGGCTGTCTCGACTCGCCGACCGACGGCTCCTACGAGTTCGACGGCCAGCGGGTCGACGGGCTATCCGGATCGGAGCTCGCGCGGATCCGGAACCAGAAAATCGGATTCGTCTTCCAGCAGTACAACCTGCTGCCGCGGGCGTCGGTGACGCGCAACGTCGAGCTGCCGATGCTCTACGCGGGAGTTCCGCGGAAGGAGCGGCGGCGGCGCGCCACGGAGCTGCTGGAGCGGGTGGGAATCCCCGAGAAGGCGCGTCAGCTGCCGGGAACGCTGTCCGGCGGGCAGCGGCAGCGCGTCGCCGTGGCGCGCGCGCTCGCGAACAATCCGGTGATGCTTCTCGCCGATGAGCCGACCGGCGCCCTCGACTCGAAGACCGGCCACGAGGTGCTGGAGCTCTTCTCGGCGCTCCACCGACAGGGCAACACCATCCTGATCGTGACCCATGACCTCGAAATCGCGTCGCTCGCGAGCCGCCAGGTGGAGATCCACGACGGCCGGATCGCGAGCTCGACCGAGAAGGTGGCCTGAGGGCGGACTTGGCCCTGTTCAACGGAGGTTTCCGGGAACGGCTTCGCAACTCGTGGGTCGAGATGCGGGAGAACCCGGCCCGCTCGGCCCTCCAGGCGCTCGGCGTGATTCTGGGCGTCGCGTCCGTGCTGGGCGGGTTCTCGATCTCCGACAGCCAGCGCCGGCGCGCGGACGAGCTGTACGTGCGCCTCGGCGGACTCGACAAGCTGAACGTGCAGCCCAATCCTCTCGTCATCGACGGAAGACCGTCGGCGCTCCAGACCGCGAACCTGGGCCTTCGCCGCCAGGACGCCGACGACGGCGGGGACCTCGACAAGAAGACGGTCGCGGGCGTGAGCCTTCGGAAGGACGCGCGCGCGCGGGTGCGGTCCGCCTACGCCGACCAGGAGCGCCAGCTGTGGGGAATCGGCGGCGAGTTCCTCGCCACGGAAGGCTACGAGATCGTGCAGGGCCGCCGGTTCTCATCGGAGGACCTCGCGTTCGGCGCCCCGGTCGTGATTCTCGGCAGCGAGGCGGCGCAGGTCTTCTTCCCGTACGGCGACGCGCTCGGCCAGACCATGCGGGTCGGCGACGTCCCGGTCCAGGTGGTCGGACTGCTGGACGAGCGGGTGTTCCGGTTCCGCAACGGCCAGGAAAACATCTTCCAGTGGCGCAACCGGATCATCGCGTTGCCATCCACGCTCATCACCCGCCGTTTCCAGGGCGACGCCTACCAGCGCCTGGACCGCGTCACGTTCAAGATGCACGACGTGGACGCGATTTCCGCTTTCTCGAAGAGCCTGTCGGACATGCTCAAGGCGAACCACCGCCAGCAGGAAGACTTCCGGCTGGACGACGTCTCGGCGCGGGTCGCGAAGCGCCGTAAGGAAAACGACGCCTACAACATCATCTTCTGGCTGTCCGGGCTGCTCTCGATCCTGGGCGGCGGCATCGTCAACGTGAACATCCAGATGGCGTCGCTCAAGGAGCGCGTTCGCGAGGTCGGCGTGAAGATGGCGATCGGCGCCTCCGGGCGGGAGGTGTTCAAGGAGTTCCTGACCGAGGCCCTACTGCTGTCGGGCATCGGAAGCACGGTCGGACTCGCCGCCGGAATCGGCTTCTCGAAGATCATCACGGCCGCGATCGGGATTCCCCTCTACATGGATCCCAAGAGCTTCCTCTTCGCGTTCCTGCTCGCGATCACGTTCGGTTTCCTCTTCGCGCTCTACCCCGCGTTCAAGGCCGCGCGCCTTTCTCCCATGGAAGCCCTGCGCTATGAGTAGGGTCAACGCTGAATCGCTGCATCTGACCGGTCAGACGAAGGAATTCAGCGTTGACCCCGGTCTCTCTCTCCGGGCGAGGCTGGCCCTCTACGGCGAGGTCGTCCGCGGCGGACTGATCGAGCTCTGGGCGCACAAGCTGCGCTCTCTGCTGACGCTGACGCTGCTCATGCTCGGGGTTTTCGCGCTCGTCGTCATGACCTCGGTCTTGGACGGCGTCATGGACCGCATCACCACCGGCTTCTCCGGGATGAGCTGGGACGGGACGATCATGCTCGCGCCGAAGTCGCCGGAGACGACGGAGGAGCAGAAGCGATTCGCCATGAGCCCGGGGCTGCGTTTCGAGGACCTCCCTCGGCTGACGGCCCCCCACCCGAGCGTCCTCGCGTTTCTGCCGCGCGCGCAGAAGCGCTCCGCCGTGCGGGTGCCCGGCGGCTCCGAGCGCCTCTGGATCGTGGGCGTCACCCACGACTACGGCCACTGGATGAACCGGCCGATCGGGATGGGGCGCGGCCTGACCGAGGGAGACCAGAAGAGGCGCAGCACGGTCGCGGTCGTGGGCGCGACGCTCGGCGCGAAGCTGTTCGGCGGATCGGACCCGGTCGGCCGCGACATCACGGTCGAGGGAGTGCGCTTCCGCATCGTGGGCGTCCAGGCTCCCGGCCAGATCTTCAGCGACGAGAACTACTACGACGCCAACGGCATCCTGATCCCCATCGAGACGTTCATGGATCGGATCGACCCGGATCACAAGCTGGTCCACGTCGGCGTGAAGCTGCGGGCCAAGCGCGAGATGAACGAGGTCTCGGCGATGATGATCGGCCGCGCCAAACAGGCCCACCACAACATCGAGGACATCGAGATCACCGACCTCGAGGCGGAGCTCGCGCGGTCCTACGAGAACTTCCTCGACCAGATGCGCGGCTGGACGATCGTCCTCATGAGCCTCGCCGCGACGGTGCTCCTCGTGGGAGGCGTCGGGGTCCTCTCGGTCATGCTGATTTCCTTCTCCGACCGCCGCTACGAGATCGGCCTGCGCAAAGCGATGGGCGCCTCCGATCACGAGGTCTTCATTCAGTTCCTCCTGGAGGCGCTCGTCCTCGCGGCGGTCGGCGCGTTCGTGGGCACGGTCGCGGGCGCGGCCGTGTGCAACGCACTCTCCTCGAAGTTCCCCTACGGCCTCGTCGTGAACCCCGTGGGGCTCCTGATCGCGTGGGCGACGGCCCTGGCGCTCGCCCTCGTCTTCGGGATGTATCCGGCGGTCCGCGCGTCGCGCCTTTCGCCGATGGAGGCGATGCGCTGAGTCCAGCTCCCTGCCGAAAAAACGAAAGCCGAGGCCTCTGCCCGGCTTTTGGGTGACCGCGTCGTACTTCGAGCAGATCCCGCCAACGCTTTTCCCCAAACCTTTTGGAGAATCGTCCGTCTAAGCAATCGGTGGCGGTCAACGAAAACATTCGTACTTGCCTCGCCCTGTGCCTGTCCGTGGCGGCCGCGTCGGCTCTCGCGGCGCCGCCGGAGCAGGGGGCGCCCATCGCCGCTTCCCGTGCTGCCGGGCCCATCGTCATCGACGGCAACCTGACGGACGCGGGCTGGCAGGGTGCGACAAAAGTAACCACCTGGTACGAAACGAACCCGGGGGACAACGTCGAGCCGAAGGTGAAGAACGTGGGTTACCTGGCCTACGACGAGAAGTTCCTCTATGCCGGCTTCGAGTTCGCGGACGATCCGCGCAAGATCCGGGCGGCCTACGGCGACCGCGACAACGTCTCCAGCACGACCGACTACGGCGGCATCATCCTCGACACGCAGGGGGAGGCGCGCCGGGCGATCCTCTTCCTCGCGAACCCCCGCGGCATCCAGTACGACGCGAACACCGACGACGCGACCGGCGAGGACAGCTCTCCCGATTACTTCTGGGACTCGGCCTCGCGGATCACTCCCGAGGGGTGGGTCCTCGAGATGCGGGTCCCCTTCTCGTCGCTCCGGTACGAGAAAAAGGACCCGCAGAAGTGGAACATCATGCTGTACCGGAACCGGCCGCGCGACTTTCGGTACCAGTACTTCTCGACGAAGCTCCCCCGCGGCGGTAACTGCTTCATCTGCCGGTCCAATCCACTGACGGGACTCACCGGTCTGCCCTCCGGCGGGCACCTCGTCATCGCGCCGTACGCGACGGCGAGCCAGGACGCCTTCCCGAAAGACGGCGACGGATCGCCGCTCGAGACCGAGTCGGTCGAGGCCGACGGCGGTCTCGACCTGAAGTGGACGCCCGGCGTGAACACCGCGATCGACGCGACGCTGAATCCCGACTTCTCGCAGATCGAGTCGGACGTCGCGCAGATCGGAGCAAACGAGCGCTTTGCCCTCTTCTTCCCGGAGAAGCGGCCGTTCTTCCTGGAGGGGATCGAGCTCTTCTCGACGCCGATCCAGGCCGTGTACACGCGCACGATTACGTCGCCGCGGTGGGGGCTTCGCGCGACCGGGAAGCTGGGGCACACGGCGTACACGGCGCTCGTCGTCGACGACCGGGGCGGCGGGAGCGTCATCCTCCCGGGACCGAACTCCTCGGGCTTCGCCGATCAGGAGTACCGTTCGATCGACGCGATCGCCCGGCTCCGGCACGAGCTCGGTGCGTCGTTCGTGAGTTTCCTCGCGACGACCCGGGAGATCCGCGACAGCGATGGCGGCGGCTACAACCGCCTCTTTGGCCCCGACTTCCGCTGGAGTCTCTCCGACCGGGACACGATCACGGGTCAGATTCTGTTTTCGAAGAGCAAAACGCCGAACCGGCCGGAGCTCGCGGACGAGTGGGACGGCCGGAATCTATCGGGTCACGCCGGCAAGGTCTGGTTCGAGCACATCACCAAGACGTTCGACTTTTTCACGCAGTACAACGACTTCGGCGACGAGTTTCGAGCCGACAACGGGTTCGTGCCGCAGGTCGGGTACCGCCTGAACTACGTCGAGAGCGGCTGGACGTTCCGGCCCACCGGCGCGGTCCGACGGCTGCGGACCTACCTGATCGGCGAATACCAGGCGCAGCAGGACGGCGCGCTGATCTTCCGGCAGATCTCGCCCGGTATCGGGATGGACGCCTTCTTGAATTCCTTCGTGCGGCTCCGCATGGGGTTCGACAAGGTCCGGGCGGGCGCCCGGACGTTCGACCGAACGCAGCTCATCTATGAGATCACGGTCAGCCCGTCCCGGGTCTTCAACCGGATAGGAATCAACGGCAACGCGGGTGAGCAGGTCGACTTCGACAACTCGCGCCGGGGCGACGGGGCCACGATCGTGGCCTTCGCCGTGGTCCAGCCGACCGACCACCTGGAGCTGCGGTTCGACGGCAGCCGGCGCTGGTTGAACGTGGACCTGGAAGACGGCAGCAACCGACGGCTCTTCACGGCGTCGGTCGCGCGGCTGCGGACGCAATACACGTTCACGGCGCGGGCGTTCCTGCGCGTCATCGGGCAGTACGTCGAAACGAAGCGCGACCCCTCGATCTACACGTTCGAGGTGGACGACAAGGAAGGGGATTTCAGCGGATCGGTCCTCCTGGCCTACAAGATCAACTGGCAGTCGGTGCTCTTCCTGGGGTACGGCGACAACCGGGCGCTCGACGATTTCGACCGGCTCGAGAAGACCGGCCGGCAGATCTTCCTCAAGCTGTCGTACGCGTTTCAGTTGTAGCTCTTGTCATCCTGAGCGAAGCGAAGGATCTCTTGCTTTAAGGCCAGAGATCAGCGCCGTCTCGACGACGGCGCTTGTCGCGCCCGGCGCTCGGTGCCCTCGTCGCTTCGCTCCTCGGAATGACAGGCGGGGTTGACGGCGGTTCAGCTGCTTGGTACATTGGTACCATGGTAACAGAGCGCAGCGTCGAGAGAATTCAGACCGGCGTCCGTATGGAAAAGCGGATCGTGAAGGTCCTCAAGGGACTCGCGGAGCTGAAGGACATTTCCCTGGGCGACCTTCTGGAGGGAATCGTTCTCCACGCGTTCGAGGGAAAAACGCCGTTTTCGCCGGAGACCCGGAAGCAGATCGCGGAGCTGAAGCGCATCTACGGCCTCGACCTCCAGGCCGGCGACAGCCACCGCCTGGTCGAACGGGCGGCGGGGCGGCTCCGGAAGTGAACGACCGGGACTTTCTGACGGCATTTGAGGACGGCACCCTTCCGGAGGAGCGCTTCCACCACCCCGACCACGTCCGGGCGGCGTGGCTCCTCCTGCGCGAGGAGGCGCCGGCCGCCGCCCTCGCGCGCTTCTCCGGCGCGTTGAAGCGCTTTGCCGCCGCGAAGGGAAGGAGGCAGCTCTACCACGAGACGATCACGTGGGCCTACGTGCTCCTCATCAACGAGCGCGTGCAGAGGAGCGGCAGCCGCCTCGACTGGGGGGAGTTCGCGGCGGCGAACCCGGACCTCCTGACGTGGCGCCCGAGCGTGCTCGACCGGTACTACACCTCCGAGACGCTCGGCTCCGACCTCGCCCGACAGGTGTTCCTGCTACCGGACCGCTGAGTCGGCTAATAACTCCGCGAGCGCGCGGATCGTCAGCGGCGCGCACCCCTCCGCCTTGTTGTTCACGAGCACGGAGACCGGGATGTTCGCAGTGACCGCCCGTAGCGCGAGCCCGACGACCTGCGCCCGCATGTCGTCGTCCGGGTCCGTGAGGCGTTCGAACGGCTTCAGCGCCTGACCCCTCTCGGCGTAGCGGGTCCCGGGGGGCAGGAGGAGGCGGATCACGGCGAACGGCGCGGCCTCGATGGGCACCGTCTCCGCCTGCTCGGCCGGCATCGGCATCGCGGTGACGTAGTTCAGAACGTGCGCCGCGCCATGGCGGTCGAGCACACCGCTGTACTCCCCCGTCAGGAGCGATGCGTCCCGCAACTCCACCGCGTACTGAAAATCCGCGGGGAGCGCCTCCAGGAATCGGTCGAGCTTCTCGGCGAACTCGCGCGGCCGCGGCGCGAGCGATGCGGGTCCCGGCGGGAACTGGAAGACGAACGGTCCGGTGTGGTCGCGGAAGACCTCGGCGAAGGGCGCGAGCATTTCGTCCAGGAACGGCTGCGGGTTCAGGAAGTCGGGATTCGCGCCCTTTAGCGCCCCCTTCGAGCGCGCGGGCTGCGCCGCCGACGTCACGACTTCGGGCGCCTTCGCGCAGCACGGGAACCCGGCGGGGAGCTGCGCGGCGTATCGCGCGAGGTCCTCGCGCGGGATCGGCGCGTAGTAGCTGCGGTCGATGCCCACGGTCGTGAGCAGCGGGTGGCGCGCGTACTCGGCCAGCCCTTCACGCGCGAGCTCCGTCACGCTCGCGCGCTTCGAGTAGACGATGCCGGCCCAGTCCGGGAAGCTCCACGTGCTCGTCCCGAAGCGGACGTTCGGCGGAAGGCGGGCCGCGACCTCCGCGGCGTGGGCGTGCTCTCGCTCGAGGCGGTCCCGCTCCGGGGTTCGCCGGGGCTCGCGGGGCGCGGCCGGAGGGAAGAGGTCGAGCTGCGGCGTCTTCGACTCGCTCACGCCGCGATTCTGGCACCGGCGTTGGGACGTGGTAGCTTGCCGCGCTGTTGACCACCGTCACGCGCAACCCCTGGTTCCGCGCGGGCGACGCGAACGCGTTCTTCGCCCTCATGTTCGACAACGTGGCGAACCTCGTCATCCTGGTGGCGATCCTCGTGGGCGCGTTCGGCTTCCCGAGGGACCTCGTCCTGCACCGCATCGTCCCGGGCACGGCGGTCGGCGTCCTCGTCGGCGGCCTCATCTACGCGGGGATGGCCAGGCGGCTCGCGCGCCGCACGGGGCGCTCCGACGTGACCGCGATGCCGCTGGGGCTGAACGCGCCGTCCGTGTTCGGGATGTCGTTCGCGGTCCTCGGGCCGGCCTACCTGGCCACGGGAGACGCGGTCCTCTCCTGGAAGATGGGCATGGCGGTGACGGTGCTCGTGGGCGTCTTCAAGATGGCGCTGTCGTTCGCGGGCAACGCCGTGCGCCGGGCGATCCCGCGGGCGGGGCTCCTCGGCTCGATCGCCGGGGCGGGCATCGCGCTCATCGCGTTCCTCCCCTTCCTCAAGATCGTGGCGAGCCCCATCGTCGGCTTCGTCGCGCTCGGGATCGTCCTCGTCACGCTGGTCGCGGGACGCAGGCTGCCGGGCGGACTCCCGGGCGCGTTCGTCTCGGTGGTCGCCGCCCTCGCCGTCTACACGGTGCTTCGCGCGCTGGGGCTCGCGCACGCGGCTCCGGGAGCGGCCGCCGCCACGGCCTCCACGATGACTCTCGCCGTTCCGTGGCCGAGCCTCGCGTTCTTAGGCGGCCTGTCGCTCGCGTGGGGATACCTCCCGATCGTTCTGCCCTTCGGAGTCATGACCATCATCGGCGGCATCGACAACACCGAGAGCGCCGCGGCCGCGGGCGACGAGTACGACACGCGCGGCATCCTCCTGACGGAGGGCTTCGCCACGTTCGTCGCGGGACTGTGCGGCGGAGTGGTCGAAAGCACGCCCTACATCGGCCATCCCGCGTTCAAGAAGATGGGCGCGGGCGCGGGATACGCCGTGGCGACCGCGCTGTTCGTGGGGCTCGGCGGCATGCTCGGATACCTCCCGTTCCTGATCGACTGGACTCCCGCCGCCGCGGTCGCGCCGATCCTCGTCTACATCGGCCTCGAGGTGATGGCGCAGGGTTTTCTCGCCACGCCCGCGCGCCACGGGCCCGCGGTGTCGCTCGCGATCCTGCCGTCGATCGCCTTCCTGCTCGCTTTGGAGATGGGCTCGCTCGTGAGCGCGGCGGGCGGCGCGCTCGCGAACCTGTCGGGCGAAGTGGCCGACACGTTCCGGGCGGTCAAGCTCCTCGGGAACGGGTTCATCGTCACGGCGCTCCTCTGGGGCGCGGCCGGCGCCGAGCTCATCGACGGCCGCTTCCGGCGCAGCGCCGCGTTCTTCTTCACGGCCGGAGTCCTCTGCCTGTTCGGGGTGATCCACTCCCCCGCCGCCCAGGGGACGCTCTTCCTGCCGTGGCAGACGAGCGACTCCACCCACTTCACTTTTGCGGTCGCTTATCTCGCCCTCGGGCTCATCGTGCTCGCCGCTCCGTTATTCTCCCGGCGAGCGGAGCCCGCGCTTCAGGAGGAATGACATGCCCACCACCGACCCTGTGAGAGTGCTCTGCACCTACCGCCCGAAGAGGGGGAAGGAGAAGGAGCTTCTCTCGCTCGTGAAGAACAACTGGACCACGCTGAAGCGAATGGGCCTCGTCACGAAGGACCGGGCGGTGGTCTATCGCGCGACCGACAAGAAGTCCGGCCGGATGTACTTCATCGAGAGCTTCTCCTGGAGGGACGAGGACGCGTCGGGCTCGGCGCACACAATCCCGGAGGTTATGGCCGTGTGGGATGCGATGGGGCCGCTTCTGGAGGGAATGGAGATCGCGATCATCGAGCCGGTGAGCGACAAGAGGTAAGAGAGAGCCGGATCAGTTCTCCGGCAGCGCCGCGCGGATCTGCTTTCCGAGCAGGCGGGCGCGCCGGCGGATCCGCTCGACGTCCAGCGTCTTCAGGCGGCGTCGCTCCATCAGGATCTTTCCCTCGACGATCACGGTCTGCACGGCGTCGGAGCGCGCCGAGTAGACGAGGTGGGACGCCGGATCGAAGAGCGGGATCGCGCCGGGTCCGGACGTGTCTACGACGATGACGTCGGCGCGCTTGCCCGCCTCGAGTGAGCCGATCCGATCATCCAGGTGAAGCGCCTGCGCCCCGCCGATCGTGGCCATCCGCAGGACCGCAAGGGCCGGCGCCGCGGTCGGGTCGAGGCCCGCGACCTTGTGCAGGCGCGCGGCCGAGCCCATCTCGCCCACCATGTCGAGGTCGTTGTTGCTCGCGGCTCCGTCGGTGCCGAGGCCGAGAAGCACTCCGGCCGCGAGCATCGCGGGCACCGGCGCGACGCCGCTCGCGAGCTTCATGTTGCTCTCGGGACAGTGCACGACGCCGACGCCGCTCCCGGCGAGGAGCGCGATCTCTTCATCGTCCACGCGGACGCAGTGCGCCGCCACGACCGACGGTCCGAGGAGGCCATGCGCGGCAAGGTGGCGGACCGGCGTCGTACCGTACTTCGCGCGCACCATCGCGAGCTCGCCGTCGGACTCCGAGAGATGCGTCAGGACCGGCGCCCCGTATCGCGCGGCGAGGTCGAGCGCCTTCCGGAACGTCGCGGGTCCCACGGTGTAGGCCGCGTGGGGCGCGAGCGCCGGAGTGATCCGCGGGTGCCCCGACCAGTCGGACAGCAGCCTCTCCCCGCGCGCGAGGCCTTCCGCCGCGCTCCTCGCGTCGGGGGTCGGGACGTCGAAGATCCCCTCGCCCGGAACGGCCCGCATGCCGGAGGCGTCGGCGGCCCGCGCGACCTCCTCCTCGAAGAAGTAGCCGTCCGCAAACGTCGTCGTTCCGGACGCGATCATTTCCCAGCAGGCGAGGAGCGATCCCCACCGGACGAACTCCGGCGACGCGAACCGCGCCTCCAGCGGAAACATGAACTTCTCGAGCCACGTCATGAGGTCCACGTCGTCGCGGACCCCGCGCAGGAGCGTCATGGCCGCGTGCGTGTGCGCGTTGACGAAACCCGGCAGGATGAGGCCCCCGTTGGCGTCGAGCGTCCGTCCTGCGCGGAAGCGCCGCTCGATCCTTTTTCTCGGACCCACCGCGGCGATGGCCCCGTCCCGGATCGCGATCGCGCCGTCGGGAAAGATCGTGTCGTCGGCGTCGACGGTGAGCACCGTGCCGCCGGCCACGAGGAGGTCCGCGCGCTCCGACGGATTCACGGACAGGCCCGGAGCTGACCCCGGATCGCGCCTCCCGGAAACTTCAGGCTGTGCAGCTTGACGTAGTACTGCGACGGGTTCGCGAGAACCCGGGCGGAGAGGTCGGAGTCGAGCGGCACCGAAGCGTCGAGCACGGTCCCGGTAAAGCCGGGGTTCAGCTCGATCACCATCGGGCCGTTGACGGCGGCGCCCCCCTGGTGCAGGTGCGTGGCGACGACCTTTCCCAGATTTGCGGACGTCGAGATGTGGAAGCGGATCGAAGCGCCGCCGAGCTCGAGCCGGGCCGAGCCGTTCGCGTCCGGGTCGAGCGCATCCGACGCCGGGCCGGCGCCGCGCAACTCCGCGCAGTAGACCGGGGTGCGCGGGGCGGTGACGCAGCCGCTTGCGATCGCCGCCAGGAGGACGAGGGAAAGAAGTCTTCGCGTCACTTCCAGCGCCCGCGGATGTCGACCTGTTCCGCGGTGAGCGAGTCGATGGAGACACCCAGGGTCTCGAGCTTCATGCTCGCGATGTCGCGGTCGATCTCGGCGGGCAGCGGGTGCACGCCCGGGGGCAGCTCGCCGCGGTGCTTCCCGAGGTGGTGAATCGCGAGCGCCTGCACCGTGAAGGAGAGGTCCATGATCTCGACGGGGTGGCCGTCACCCCCCGCGATGTTGACGAGGCGGCCCTCGGCGAGCAGGTGGAGTCGCCGCCCGTCGGTCAGCCGGTACTCCGTGATCTGGCGCCGGACCTCGCGCTTCTCGACCGCCATTTCCTCCAGCGCCGGCACGTCGATCTCGGTGTCGAGGCCGCCGGCGTTGGCGAGCACGGCGCCGTCCTTCATTCGATCGAAGTGCGCGCGGCCGTAGACCGCATGCGTGCCGGTGGACGTGACGAAGAAGTCGCCGACCTCCGCGGCCTGCGCGAGCGGCATCACCGCGAAGCCGTCCGCGACGGCCTCCAGCGCCCGCACCGGATCGACCTCGCAGACGACCACGCGCGACTGCAGCGCGGCGGCGCGCCGGGCGAGCCCCTTCCCGCACCATCCGTAGCCCGCGATCGCGACGGTCTTGCCGCCCAGGTAGAGGTTCGTCAGCGCGAGGATGGCGGTGAAAGCCGACTGCCCCGTTCCGTAGCGGTTGTCGAAAAGGTGCTTGCACATCGCGTCGTTTCCGGCGATGACCGGGTAGCGCAGGATGCCGTCTCTCTGCATGGCGAGGAGCTTCGTCACGCCCGAGGTGGTCTGCTCCGACGCGCCCCACACGGCGCCGGCGCGCGACGTTTCCTTCGTGAGGAGGATCCGGGTCAGCTCCGCGCGGTCGTCCACGAGGAGCACCGGGTTCGTGCGGACCGCGCCAATCAGGTGGTCCTCGAACTCCTCCGCGGACGCGCCTGCGACCGCGAACACCGTCACGCCCTCCTCGGCGATCGCCGCGGCCACGTCGTCCTGCACGTAGCCGGGCGCGGTGCCGGCGAGCGCGACGTTGGCGCCGGCGCGGTGGAGGAGGAGCGTCAAGTACGCCGTTTTCGCCTCGAGGGGAACGCACACAGCGACGTTCTGCCCGCGGAACGTGCCGTCGCAGAGGTAGCGTTCGAACGCCGCGTTTAAAACGGGCGCGTGCTGCTCCACCCAGCGGATCTTCCGGTGTCCCTCCGGAGCGAGGCTGCGGTCCGCGACGATCGACGTGGAGGCGCTCACCGCCAGCTCCGCACGTAGGCTTCCTGTTCCGGGCTCGCGGTCTCGAGGTGCATGCCGAGGAGATCCAGCCGGGTGCGCGCGATTGCCTCGTCGATGTCGGCCGGCAGGCGGTGGACGCCGGGGGCCATCTCCGAGGCGTGGTTCGCGAGGTGGTGGATGGACAGCGCCTGGACCGAGAAGGACATGTCCATGATCTCGATGGGGTGACCGTCGGATGCCGCGATGTTGACGAGCGCGCCCTGCGCAAGGAGGTGGATCCGGCGGCCGTTGGCCAGGACGTACTCCGTCACGTTCTTCCGGGCCTCGCGTTCCTCCACGGCGAGCGCGGAGAGCGCGGCCACGTCGATCTCGTGGGCGAAGTTGCCGGAGTTCGCGAGGAGCGCGCCGTCCTTCATGACCTCGAAGTGCTCGCGTCGGAGAATCCCGATGGAGCCCGTGCCGGTCACGAAAACGTCGCCGACCGGCGCGGCGTCCGCCATCGTCTGGACGTCGAGGCCGACCGACGCCGCCTCCAGGCCCCGGAAGGGGTCCGTCTCGACGACGATGACGCGCGCGCCGAACCCGCGGAAGTAGAGCGCGAGGCCCTGGCCGACCCAGCCGTATCCCGCCACCACGACGACTTTCCCCGCGAGCAGCAGGTTCGTCGCCGCGAGGATCGCCGTCAACGTGGACTGACCTGTGCCGTACCGGTTGTCGAAGAGGTGCTTGCAGCGCGCGTCGTTGGCGGCGATGACCGGGATCTCCAGCGCGCCCTCGCGCTCCATCGCGCGAAGGCGCAGGACGCCGCTCGTGGTCTCCTCCGACGCCGCGCGCACCGTCGGGAGCAGGTCGCGCCGGCTCTCGTGGAGGCGGGTGACGAGCTCCGCGCCGTCGTCCACGATCAGGTCGGGCCCGAAGTCGAGCGTCGCGTGGAGGTGCGCGTCGAACGTCTTCGGGTCGGCGCCGTGGGTCGCGTGGACCGTCAACCCTCGCCGGACGAGCGCGGCGCAGACGTCGTCCTGCGTGGAGAACGGGTTGCTCCCCGTGACCGCGACCTCCGCGCCGGCCTCGTGAAAGAGCCACGCGAGGTAGGCGGTCTTCGCCTCGAGGTGGACCGCGATCGCGATCCGCCGGCCCCGGAGCGACCCGTCGGAGAGCCGGCGCTCGGCAAACGATGTCAGGGAGTGCGCGTGGGCCGCGACCCACTCGATCTTGCGCTCCCCCTCGGGGGCGAGCGACGCGTCGCGGATCGTGGACTCGGGGCGCATTCGAAGGGCGCGATCGTAGCGCAATGTGGCAAGGGGAGACCTGACCCCATTCGATACACTCGCGCCGCCGGAGGATCTGCATGAAGACGTTCCGCGTCGGAGCAACGGGGGTTGCGCTTGCCCTTTCGTTCGGTCTCGCGAGTCCATTGATGCCCGCCGAAGCGAAGAAGCCCGCGGCGAAGGGCCCGGCGCTCGCGGCATCCCGGACGGCGCTCGAAAAGGAGCTCGTTGCGAAGCACGGCGAGGGGCAGCGCGAGCGGCTGCGGCGCGGAATGGAGCAGGCCGCGCGCTTCTGGCGCGCCGGGGACGGTAACGCGAAGGTCTTCGAGGAGTTCGTCCGCGCGAACTTCGCGGGAGAGCCGGCCACCCTGGACGCCCTCTTCCAGCGGATGGAGTTCGCCATGGAGTCGCTCGAGGGCTACATGGTGGAGATCAACCGCAACTTCCGGATGCAGGTGGACCTCGACCGCGGCCCGATCATCGGCTTCGACGAGACGCTCGCGGGCTACGACCCCTCCGCCCACACGACGGACGACTTCTTCGACAACAAGCTCGCGTTCGTCGTCCTCCTGAACTTTCCTCTCACGACCCTCGAGCAGCGGCTCGCGGAGGGCGAGGGCTGGTCCCGGCGCCAGTGGGCCGAGACGCGGCTGGCGCAGCGTTTCTCCAAGCGAATCCCGGCGGAGGTCAGCCTCGAGATCGCGAAAGTGAGCGCGGAGGCGGACCAGTACATTGCCCAGTACAACGTGTGGATGCACCACCTTGTCGACGGGAAGGGAGACCGTCTCTTCCCGGCGAAGATGCGCCTCCTCTCCCACTGGAACCTGCGCGACGAGATCAAGGCGAACTACTCGGACGGAGAGAACGCTCTCGCGAAGCAGCGGGCGATCCAGAAGGTGATGGAGCACATCGTTGCGCAGACCATCCCGCAGGCCGTGATCGACAACCCGAACGTGGACTGGAACCTGGACACGAACGAGGTCCGGCCGGCCGCGGTGAAGGATTCGGACGAAGCGGCGCCGCGCGCGCCGACAAAGCTCACGAACGCCCGGGAGCCGGACACGCGCTACAAGACCCTCCTCGACACGTTCCGCGCGGTGAAGAAGGTCGACGCCTACTCCCCCACCGCGCCGACGCTCATCGCGCGCCGCTTCGAGGAGAACCGGGAGCTTCCCGAGGCGCGCGTGCGGAAGATGTTCGAGGACGTCCTGACGTCCCCGCTCGTCCCGCGCGTCGCGAAGTTGATCGAGAAGCGGCTCAAACGGCCGCTGGAGCCGTTCGACGTCTGGTTCTCCGGTTTCAAGCAGCGCGGGAAGTACACGGAGGCGCAGCTCGACGAAATCACCCGGAAGAAGTACCCGACCGCCGAGGCGTATGAGAAGGACATCCCGAGCATCCTCCAGAAGCTGGGCTTCTCGAAGGACCGTGCGGAGTACGTCGCGAGCCACATCGAGGTCCACGCCGCGCGGGGATCCGGCCACGCGTTTGGCCCCGGCAAGCGCGGCTTCAAGGCGTACCTGCGCACCCGCGTCGAGAAGGAGGGGATGAACTACAAGGGGTACAACATCGCGGTTCACGAGATGGGGCACAACGTCGAGCAGACGTTCTCGATCTACGACATCGACCACTACCTGCTCTCCGGCGTGCCGAACACCGCCTTCACCGAAGCGCTCGCGTTCGTCTTCCAGGGCCACGACCTCGAGCTCCTCGGCCTCGTGAAGCCGGACGCGAAGAGCAAAGCTCTCGACGTGCTGAACGACTTCTGGGGCACGTACGAGATCGCGGGGGTCGGGCTCGTCGACATGGCCGTGTGGCACTGGATGTACGACCACCCGAGCGCGACGCCCGCAGCCCTTCGCGAAGCGACGCTGACGATCGCAAAGGACGTGTGGAACCGTTACTACGCGCCGGTGTTCGGCAAGAAGGACGTCGTGTTGCTCGGCATCTACTCGCACATGATCGATTCGCTCCTCTACCTGCCGGACTACCCCATCGGTCACATGATCGCGTTCCAGATCGAGCGGCAGATGGAGAAGGCGGGCTCGATCGGACCCGAGTTCGAGCGGATCACGAAGACCGGCAGCGTCGCGCCGGACCTCTGGATGAAGAAGGCGACGGGCGCTCCCGTCGGACCCGAGGCGCTGCTCGCCGCGGCAGCCGAGGCGCTGCCGGAAGTCGAGGCCGCGAACAACCCGTGAACCTCGCCGCCGCGGTCCTCCTCGCCCAGGTGGGTTTTCCGCTCTTTTCGACCGACTTCCCTCCGGAGGAGTTCGCGAAGCGGCGCGCCTCGGTCTACGACGCCATCGGCACGAAGGCGGTCGCGATCCTCCAGGGCGCGCCGACCCCCGAGGGCTACACGCGCTTCCGGCAGTCGAACGACTTCTACTACCTGTCGGGAGTCGAGGTCCCCAACGCGTATCTCCTCCTCGACCCGGCGGAGCGGAAGGCGACGCTCTATCTGCCGCACCGCAACGAGCGCCGGGAGCTGAGCGAGGGCACCGTCCTTTCGGCCGAGGACTTCGAGGCGGTCGTGAAGGATTCCGGGATCGACGCGGTCTTCGGCCCGGAGCTCCTCGGCGAGCACCTCGCGCGCATCCTGCAGCGGCGCGCGCCTCTGACGGTCTACACGCCGCTCTTCCCCCCGGAGGGGGGCGCCGAGAGCCGCGACCTCGCGCTGCGCCGCGCCGCGGAGCTCGGCTCCGACCCGTGGGACGGGCGCCCGTCCCGCGCCGGCAACTTCGTCCGGCGCCTCCAGGACCGGTTCCCGAACCTCGCGGCCGCGGACCTCTCGCCGACGCTCGATCGCCTCCGGCTGATCAAGAGCCCGCGCGAGATCGCGATGATCGGCCGCGCGACGCGACTCTCCGGCCTCGCGCTTCTCGAGGCGATGCGCTCGACGCGGCCCGGCCAGTACGAGCGCGAGCTCGACGCGGTCGCCAAGTTCGTCTTCTATCGGAACGGAGCGCAGGGCGACGCCTACTACTCGCTCATCGCGAGCGCCCAAAATGCCTGGTGGCCCCACTACAACGCGGGGAAACGGAAGATGGAGGACGGCGATTTCCTGCTGATGGACTACGCTCCGGACGTCGGTTACTACATGAGCGACGTCACGCGGATGTGGCCCGTGAACGGAACATTCGCCCCCTGGCAGCGGGAGCTCTACGGCTTCTACCTCGCCTGCTACGAGGCGATCCTGAAGGCGATCCGCCCGGGAGTCGACGCCGGGACCGTCATGAAGGAAGCGTCGAAGCAGATGGAGCGAGCGCTCGCGACCGCGAAGTTCTCGAAGGACACCTACCGGAAGGGCGCCGAGACTTTCGTCAAGGAGTACCGGGAATCCGCCGGAAAACCGGACGCCTCGCTGGGGCACTGGGTCGGGATGGCCACCCACGACGACGGCCCGCACTCCGGTCCCCTGAAGCCCGGGATGGTGTTCACGATCGAGCCCGCCCTGCGCGTGCCGGAGGAGAAGATTTACGTCCGCCTGGAGGACCTGGTCGTAATCACGGAGAAGGGCTCGGACGTCCTCTCGAATTTCGTCCCGCGGGACGTGGCCGCGATCGAGAAGGTCATGAAGGAAGAGGGTTTGCTGGAGCGGTACTCCCGGGACGACTAAGGCGGAGGCCGGACCGTTCCGGCTTCTCGCGTTAGCATCTCCATCCATGGAACGCACCGTCGAGACGCGCGCCCCCGCACGGACGCGAATCCCGCTCGCCGCCCGATTCGGCGCCTTCGTCGCGGAGCGTTTCCCCTTCGCGCTCCGCCCGGTCCTCGAGACGTTCCGCTCGGTCGCGCCGTCGGACCCCGGCCGCGACGAGGACGCCATCGAGAGGCTGCGCCGCCCCCTCTCCGAAGCGCTGCTGACCGCGATCGATCACCTGCCCGCGGAGAGCTTCGACGAGGCGACGCCCGGAGTCGCGGTCGACGCGCGGATCCAGCAGGCCAAGACGGAGCTCCTGGAGGCGTGCGACGGGTTTCTCCGCCGCGAGGCGATCGAGGCGTCGCTCACGCCCGCGGAGCGCGTCGAGATGCTCCGCGGGATGCTGCTCACCCGCGCCACCGACAACCGCCTGAAGGCGTTCTTCTCGGGAGGCGAGGTCCGGTACGACGGCGCGGCGTTCCAGGGGAAGGGCTTCCGGTCGCTCGGCCAGGAGGCGATCTACGCGTCGGCCATCCGGCTGCGGCGCGGCGAGGCCTACCGCGGGCCGAACGGCTCGTGGCGCGGCGACGTCGTCGCGCCGCTCATCCGGGACCTGGGCGCCGCGCTCGCGATGAGGCCGGACGCCGAGACGGTGCGGCTGACGCTCTCCACGCAGATGGGAAAGTCGGGCGCTCCGATGGATGGCAAGGACCTCCACGTCGGCGACTTCGGCTGGGGCATCCTCCCTCCGACCGCCCCGCTCTCCATCTCGTCGCTCACGATCGCCGGAATGGCGATGGCGTTCTCGCGCGACGGATCCGGACGCGTCGGCGTGTCCTACATCGGGGAGGGCGGAACGTCTCTCGGCGAGTGGCACGAGGCCGTCAACGCGTGCGCGGCGCGCCGGCTCCCCGCGATCTTCTGCGTTCAGAACAACCAGACCGCGCTGGCGACACCGGTCTCGGACCAGTCCGCCGTGCGGGTCTTCGCCGAGAAGGCCGCGGGATACGGGATTCCGGGCATCACGATCGACGGGACGGACCCGGACCGGATCGCCGCGGCGTTCGCCTGGGCCGCGGAGCGGGCGCGCGCGGGCAAGGGGCCGGCGCTGATCGAGCTCGTCTGCATGCGCATGTGCGGCCACGCGCACCACGACGACATGCTCTATCTCGGGAAGGAGCCGCCGATCTCCTGGGGTTACCCGCCGCTCCTCGACTCGGGGTACGCCAACCGCGATCTCTACGAGTTCTGGTCCCGCCGGGACCCGATCCCGACGTACGCCGCCAAGCTCGAGGCCGAAGGGATCCTGGGCGACGGAGACCTGGAGCGCTTCCAGTCCGAGGCCTCCGCCCTGGTCGAGGAGGAGGCGCGGAAAGTGGTTTCGGCGCCGTGGCCGGAGCCCGAGGTCGCGGGGCGCGGCGTCTTCGCGAACGAGCCTCCGCGGCGTCGCATCGAGGTGCTGGAGCCGCAGGCGCGCGGCAGGCTGGTCTCCGGCGTTCTGCTTCGACCCGAGCCCGGACTTCCGTTCGACGCGAAGGGAAAGACCTTCCTGGAGGCCGTGACACTCGGCATCCGCGACGCGCTCGTCGCCGACCCGCGCGTCTTCGTCTACGGCGAGGACGTCGGCGGAAAGTACGGCAACGCTTTCCTCCTGCTGCGGCCTCTGCTCTCCCAGTTCGGAGACCGCATCGTCAACTCGCCGCTCTCCGAGGCCGCGGTCCTGGGCGTCTGCGTCGGAGCCGCGCTCGCGGGTCAGCGCCCGATCGGAGAGATCCAGTTCAACGACTTCGTGGCCACCGGGTTCAACCAGCTCGTCAACAACGCCGCGAAGATCCGGTACCGGTGGGGAGGCTCGGTCCCCATGGTCGTGCGGATGCCGTGGGGCGGGCTCCGGCACGCCGGCCCGTACCACAGCCAGAACACGGAACCGTGGTTCTACCGGACCGCCGGGCTGAAGATCGTGGTCCCCTCGACGCCCGAGGACGCGCGCGCTCTCTTCGCTTCGGCGGTCGCGGACCCGGACCCCGTCCTCTACTACGAGCACATCGCGCTCTACCGCGACCCGCGCGTGAAGCAGGTCCTCCCCGAAGCGGCGCCGGCGCCCCTGCCCCTCGGGAAGGCGGCGCTGAGGCGCGAAGGCTCGGATCTCGCGATCGTCTCCTACGGCGCGTACGTACACGTCGCGATGCGGGTCGCCGAAAAGCTCGCGCGCGACCGGATCCAGGCGGCGGTCCTCGACCTGCGCACGCTCGTTCCGATGGACCGGGAGGCCCTGCTCTCGCTCGCGCGCCGCTGCGGCCGCCTGTTGATCGTGCACGAAGACTCGCGGACCGGCGGAATCGGCGAGAGCCTCGCGGCGATCGTCCAGGAGGAGGCGTTCGAGCACCTCGATGCGCCGGTGCGGATCGTGGGCGCGCTCGACACCCCGGTGCCCTACTCGCCGCCGCTCGAGGGGTTCTACCTTCCGGGCGAGGCCGAGATCGAGCGGGCCGCACGGCTGCTCGTCGAGTACTAGGGGTCAGGTCTCCACTTACCACTTTCGCCGTAAACCGCACGCAGCCAGGGACTTCATCCGGTCCGCGCGAACGAAGTACCCCCGTTGCTTCTCAGCCGCAGGAGGTATCCATGTTCCCCATGCTGTCTTCCTATCTTCTGATCCTCGCTCTCGCCGCGCCGAAGATTCCGGCGGTCCGCTTCGTCAACCCGCCGGGGCTCGCGAAGTCGCCCCGGTACAGCCACGTCGCGGAGGTGACCCGCGGACGGCTGATCCTCGTCTCGGGACAGGTCGCGCAGGACGCCGCCGGCAACCTGGTCGGCGCGGGAGACATGAAGGCGCAGACACGGCAGGTGTTCGAGAATCTGAAGGTCGCGCTGGCCGGCGCTGGGGCGACCGAGAAGGACGTCGTCAAGCTGACGATCTACATCGTCGACATCTCGAAGAACATCGAGGCGTATCGGGAGGTCCGGCAGGAGTACTTCCGCGGAAACGCGGATCCGCCGGCGGGCACGGCCGTAGGCGTGACCGGTCTGGTCCGCGGGGACTACCTGCTCGAGGTCGAAGCGATCGCGGTGGTGCCCTAGGCCGTCGCGGTCGCTTGACGGGACTAAGCGGGATCCGGCGCCGGCGTACGGACGCGGGCCAGCAGCACCCCGGACAGGAGTGCCACCCCGAAGCAACCGCCCCACAAAGCGGCGGGTCCGAACCTCTCCAGCACGAACACGCCCAGCGCGGGGCCCGCGAGAAACGACGCGCTGAACGCCATCTGGAAGAGACCCATGTACTCGCCGCGCCGTGAAGCCGGGGCGAGATCCGCGGCGACCGCGTTCAGAGAGGCGAAGGCGAAGATCTCGCCGAACGTCCAGACGACGACGGTCGCGGCAACCGCCGACACCGACCGCGCGAAGGCGAGGGTTCCGAAGCCGATCCCCACGAGCGCGCAGCCGAGAAAGAGCGTGCGGCCGTGCGGCCACTCCGCTGTAGCCGCGTTGATCGGAACGTCCAGGAAGACGATCAGCACCGTGTTGATCGCCAGCAAGAGGCCGTACACGGTCGTCGAGATGCCCAGGTCGCGCACGACGTAGAGCGCCATGCCGCCGAAGGACTGGAAGAAGACGGCGAGCACCGGCACCATCGCGGCAAGGAAGTAGAGGTACCGGCCGTCGCGCAGCGCGGCGCGCACGGGAGGGGCGCCGGCGGTCACGGCGCGCGCCACCCGCGACGGCAGGTCCATCCGTTTCGCCAGCGCGATCAGGACCACACCCGCGAGAACCGACGTCACGCCGTCGACCACGAAGAGCGCCCGGAACGACCGCTCCGCAAGCAGGCCTCCGACGACCGGCCCGATCGACAGGCCGAGGTTCACCGCCAACCGGACGAGAGCGAACGCCGGCTTCCGCTGCTCGGCTGACGTGATCTCCCCGATGATCGCGAGACCCGGCGCGCGGTACGACTCCGACAGCACGGCCCAGATGAAGATTCCGGCGGCCAGCGCGGAGAAGCTCTTCGCGAGGGGCAGAGTCATCGCGGCGACGCCGCCGGCGACGAGCGACGTCTGCATGATCCCGATCGGCGGAAAGCGGTCGGCGAGCCGGCCGGCCAGCGGAGAGGCGAGCATCGTGCCGAGGCCGAAGAACGTGACGACGAGTCCGGCCTGCTCGGCGGACAGGCCCCGCTCCCGGGTCCCGTACAGCACGAGGAAGGGCAGGATCATCGATCCGGCGCGGTTGACGAGAAGCGCGCCGGAGAGCACCCATACCGCCTTCGGCAGCCCGCGCAGGCTCTTCCAGAGATTCACCGACCTATGATGTCTCCCGACGGCAGCATCCCGACCCATGACTCTCGTCTCCGGCACGAAACACGGTTCGTACGAGATCCTCGCGCCGCTCGGCGCGGGGGGCATGGGCGAGGTCTATCGGGCCCGCGACACCCGGCTGCGGCGCGAAGTCGCGATCAAGGCGCTCCCCGAGAGCGTCGCGCGAGACCCGGAGCGTCTGGCACGACTGGAACGAGAGGCTCGGCTCCTCGCGGCGCTGAATCACCCGAACATCGCCGCCATCTACGGACTCGAGACTGCGGAGGGATCGCCCTGCCTCGTCATGGAGTACGTCGACGGGGAGAATCTGGCGCAAAGGCTCGCCGGCGGACCGCTGCCGATAGACGACGCGCTGGCGGTCTGCTCTCAGATTGCCGCGGGCCTGGAGGCGGCTCACGACGCCGGGATCATTCACCGCGATCTCAAACCCGCCAACGTGATGATCCGGCCAGACGGGTCCGTGAAGATCCTCGACCTCGGGCTAGCGCGCGGCGTTGAGTCATCCCCCACCGGTGACCCGTCGCTCTCGCCGACGATCACGTCGGGAGGAACCCAGGAGGGCGTGATCCTCGGGACCGCCGCTTATATGAGCCCGGAGCAGGCGCGCGGCCGGCGTCTCGACCGGCGCTCGGACGTCTTCTCGTTCGGATGCGTTCTCTACGAATGCCTGACCGGAAAACGCGCGTTTCCCGGCGAGACGGTCTCCGACACGATGGCAGCGATCCTGCGAGCCGAGCCCGACTGGAGCCTGCTCCCCGCGCAAACCTCGGCGGCCGTTCGCAAGCTCCTGCGACGATGCCTCGAGAAGGACGGGAAGCGACGGCTGCGTGACATCGGCGACGCGCGCCTGGACATCGACGAAGCCATCGCTTCGCCAGGCTCCGACTCGGCCGCAGCTCTTCCGGCATCGAGGCCGAAGCGCACCCCGCCGCTCCTCTGGGCTCTGGCCGGCGCGTTGCTCGGAATCGTGGCGACGTTCTCGGTCAGTCGACAGTTCGGACGTCCCACCGCGCCGGTCCGCGCGACGCCGGTCCGCGCTGTCCTTCCGCTTCCCGCCGATACCCGGTTGAGCTTCGCGAACCGTCCAGGGATCGCCGTCTCGCCCGACGGCCGAACGGTCGTTTTCCGGGGGACGAGCCAGAGTGCCTCCCGGTTGTACCGTCGTGGCCTCGAACAAGCCGTCGCGGAGCCGATCGCCGGGACGGAAGGGGGGTTCAGTCCATTCTTCTCGCCCGACGGCGAATGGCTCGGCTTCTTCACGACCACGGAGCTGAAGAAGGTTCCCCTCGCGGGAGGATCGCCGATTCGGATCTCGCTCGTGCCGCCGGTGACAGCGGGCGCCGCGTGGGACGCGAATGGAACCATCGTTTTCACTCTCACGGCGAACGGCCCGCTCTCCCGCATTTCCGACACCGGCGGAAAGTTCGAGCTGGTCTCGACGCTCGACTCCTCCCGCGGAGAGCATTCCCATCTCTGGCCGCAGATCCTTCCGCAAGGCCGCGGAATCCTCGTGACGATGGTCCTTGGCCAGGATTTTCAGGATGTCGCGAGCTCGCAGATCGTCGTCCTGGACCCGAAGAGCGGCCGCCGGACCGTCGTGCTCGAAGGGAGCCCGTTCGCGCGCTATGCCGCGGGGCAGATCTTCTTCGTCCGGGGTGGCTCGATGTTCCGTGTGCCCTTCGACCTGACGCGACTCTCGGTGACCGGCTCTCCGGTCCCGATCGCGGAACGGATCACGATCGACTCCGAATTCGGATCCGCGAGCGTTGCGATCTCGATCGACGGCACGCTCGTATACGCAGACGGCCCGCCAATTCCCAGTTCGCGATCGGTCGTCCTCCGGCTCGATCGACAAGGGGTCGAAAAACCGTTGCCGCTCCCGGCCGCCTGGTACGGGGACCCGCGCCTGTCGCCGGACGGGAAGACGCTCGCGGTTCAAAAATGCGACGGACCGTCCTGCAAGCTCGTCCTCTACGACCTCGAGCGCAAGGTGCTCACTCCGTTCACCTCGGAGCCGGGCCGCTTCTTCAATCCAGTCTGGTCTCCAGACGGCCGCCAGCTCGCCTACTCGGGCTTCGCCGTCGGCGCACCCACCCTCTACATGAAGAACGCGGACGGCAGCGGCCCGGCCCGGCGCCTCACCAACGCGCCGACCGAAGTGAGAGAGACGGCGGAGTTTCCCAACTCCTGGTCTCCGGACGGGCGGACGATTGCCTACATCGTCGTCCACCGCCTGACGGGTGGCCAACCCACCCGCGACGTCTGGCTCGCTTCGCCCGGCGAAAAGGGGCAGCCACGTCAATGGCAGGAGACTCCGTACGCCGAATCCGCCGCCACCTTCTCCCCGAATGGTCAGTGGATGGCGTACGTCTCGGACGAATCCGGGCGCAAAGAGGTCTACGTGCGGCCCTTTTCGGGGACCGGCGGCCGAATCAAAGTCTCGAGCGAGGGTGGAGTCGAGCCCGTTTGGACGCGCGGAGGCCGCGAGCTCCTCTATCGGAATGGAAATGATTTCCTGTCCAGCGAGATCCGGTCGGAGCCAGGACTCTCTGCGGGCATTCCCCGCGTTCTCTTCTCGGGCGATTTCTCGCCCGGCGGGAGGGAGGACGCGCCGTTCGAGTATGCCGTCTCGAGCGACGGCAACGTGATCTATGCGACGCGGGGCGTTCCCGCTCCCGAGCTCGAACGCCGCCTCGCGATCGTCACGAACTGGCTGACCGCCGCGGGCAAGTGACCGCGCTCCGCAAGATCCTCCACGTCGACATGGACGCGTTCTACGCGTCGGTCGAGCAGAGGGACGACCCGGCGCTGCGCGGCAGGCCGGTCGCGGTCGGAGGGCGGCCCGAGAGCCGGGGCGTCGTGGCCGCGGCGAGCTACGAGGCCCGGACTTTCGGGGTGCGCTCGGCGGTCCCGATGTCGCGCGCCGTGCGCCTCTGTCCGGAGCTCGTCATCGTCCGCCCGGACTTCGCCAAGTACGGCGAGGTTTCCCGGCAGGTGTTCGCGATCTTCCGCGACGTCACGCCGCTGGTCGAGCCGCTCTCGCTCGACGAGGCCTACCTCGACGTGACCGAGAACTCCTGGGGGGAGCCGCTCGCGGTCGAGGTCGCGCGCCGGATCAAGCGCCGCATCCGGGAAGAGACCGAGTTGACGGCCTCGGCCGGGGTGGCACCGAACAAGTTCCTCGCGAAGACCGCGTCCGGCTGGAAGAAGCCGGACGGTCTCACGGTCATCTCTCCCGACCGCGTCGAGCGATTCCTTTCCGAGCTACCGGTCGACGCGCTGTGGGGCGTGGGGCCCGTCACCGCTGGCCGCCTGCGCGCCGTGGGGATCGTGCGCCTGGTCGACGTGCGGACCGCGGACGAAAGTGTCCTCCGGAAAGCCGTCGGCAGCTGGGCGGAATCGCTGCGCCGCCTCTCGTTCGGAGAGGACGATCGGCCCGGTGACGCCGAACCACGAACGCAAGTCGATCGGCTGCGAGGAGACCTTCGCCCGGGATCTCACGAACCTGGAGGAGATCCGGAGGGAGCTCGAGGCGCTCGCGCGCCACGCCGCGGCCGCGCTGGAGCGCAAGAAGATCCTGGCGCGCACGGTCGTCCTGAAGCTGCGGTACTCGAACTTCGAGACGATCACCCGAAGCGAGACGCGCCAACCCCCGACAGCGTCGGAGGAGGACATCGTCTCCCGGACGGTGGCCCTCCTCGAGAAGACGGAGGCAGGAAAGCGTCCCGTGCGACTCCTCGGCGCCTCGCTGCACAACCTCGTGGAGGGAGGTGACGGGGAAGGCGAGGCGCCCGCTCCCGAGGCGGTCCCGCAGCTCGACCTTCCGGTCGAATGATCCAGCCGTTCCGGATCGACGTCGCCGAGGGAGCGCTCGAGGACCTGCGCGATCGCACCGCTCGGACGCGCTGGCCTGACGAAGTCGCGGGCAGCGGCTGGGACTACGGGACGAACCGCCACTACCTTCGGGAGCTCCTGACGTACTGGCGCGACGGGTTCGACTGGCGCGAGCAGGAGCGGAAGCTGAACGCCTTCTCCCACTTCCTGACCGACGTGGACGGGTTGACGCTCCACTACTTCCGGGAGGAGGGCCGCGGGCCGAGCCCGATGCCGATCCTTCTCGCGCACGGCTGGCCCAGCACCTTCTTCGAGATGACGAAGCTCGCTCCCCTGCTGGCGGACCCGGGCGCACACGGCGGCGATCCGGCGGACTCGTTCGACGTGGTCGTGCCGTCTCTGCCCGGCTGCGGCTTCTCCGAGAAGCCCCACGCCGCCGGGATGCACAAGACGCGGATGGCGGAGCTTTTCACGAAGCTGATGACGGACACGCTCGGTTACGGACGCTTCGCGGCGCGGGGAGGTGACATTGGCGCGGGGGTCGTCGCCCTGATGGGGCTGGACTATCCCGACCGCGTGATCGGGATCCACGTCTCCGACGTCGTCCGGCCCTACCTGGGCCCGGGAGCGCGCCACTTCACCGACGCCGAGCGAACGTTCTTCGAGGAGGAGCGCCTCTGGATGGAGAAGGAGGGGGCCTACGACCACCTCCAGGCGACGAAACCGCAGACACTGGGGTACGGCCTGAACGACTCGCCGGCGGGGCTCGCGGCGTGGCTCGTCGAGAAGTACCGGAGCTGGAGCGACTCCGGCGGCGACGTCGAACGGCGCTTCACGAAGGACGAGCTCCTCACCCAGATCACGCTGTACTGGGTGACCGAGACGATCAACTCCGCGAACCGGCTGTACTACGAGCGGGACCGGCATCCCCGCGCGTTTGGCCCGGACGACCGCGTGCGCGTGCCGACCGCGGTGACGATTTTTCCGGGCGACATCGACCGGCCGCCGCGGGAGTGGGGCGAGCGCGTCTACGACGTCCGACGCTGGACCGAGATGCCGCGCGGCGGCCACTTCGCCGCGCTGGAGGAGCCGGAGCTCTTGGCGCAGGACATCCGGGAGTTCTTCCGCGATTACCGCTGGGTTGGGAGTTGGGGTCAACGCTGAATGGCTGCATTCCGCGATTCAGGCCTGACCCGAATTCAGCGATTCAGCGTTGACCCCAGCCATCTCGCGAGCCACCCCAGCACCTCGCCGTACCAATGCTTCGAGTTCTGGCCCTTCAGGACCCAGTGGTTCTCGTCCGGGTAGTACACGAGCCGCGCGGGAACGCCCTTCGTCGTAAGAACGCCGTAGAGCTCCAGCCCCTGGCCGACGGGGACCCGGAAGTCACGCTCCCCGTGGATCACGAGCATCGGCGTCTGGAAGTTCTTCGCGAAGCGGTTCGGAGTCCATCGCTCGATGTTCTCGAGCTCCGTGTAGGGATATCCGCCGTAGGAGTGCTGACGCCCGTAGTACGCGTCCGACGCCGACTGGCCGAGCAGGCTGTACACGCCGGCGTGTGAGACGAGCGCGCGGAACCGGTCGGTGTGGCCCTCGATCCAGTTCACCAGGAACCCGCCGTACGAACCGCCGGCCGCGGCCATGCGCTTCTCGTCCACGTAACCCTTCGCGATGAGAAAGTCGGTCGCCTTCATCACGTCGGTGAACGGCTTGTCGGGGTGCGCGCCCAGGATCGACTCCACCCACTTCTGGCCGAAGCTGGACGAGCCGTGGAAGTTCACCATCGGGACCACGTATCCCGGCGCCGCGAACGCCTGAGGGTTCCAGCGGAAGCTGAACGCGTCGCCGAACGTCCCCACGGGCCCGCCGTGGATCATGTGAACCAGCGGGTACTTCTTCGCCGGATCGAATCCCGGCGGGTACACGACGAACATCTGGACGGCGTCGCCGTCCGCGCCCGGGAAAGTGAACTCCTGGACGTCGCCCCACGCGATCCGCGAGACGAGATCGTCGTTGACGTGGGTCAACGCGCGGGAACCCTTTCCGTCGAGCCGCACGACCGCGAGCTCCGGCGGCGCCGTCAGGCTGCTCACCTGGAACACCACCTGGCCGTCGCGGGACACTTCGGCGCCGGCGGTCGATCCGCCATGGCGAATTTCCTTCGCCACTCCTCCGGCCGCCGGGATCGCGTAGAGGTTCGTCCGCGCGCGCGACTCGGCGTGGAAGACGATCGTCCGGCCGTCCGGCGACCAGCTCCAACCGCTCGCGGAGACGTCGAAGGGCTCCGTCAGCAGGCGGCTCCTTCCGCTCGCGACGTCGAGCAGCGCGAGTCGGGTCCGGTCGGGCCAGCCGTCGGCCTTGACCTCCACGCCGTAGGCGAGCGACTTGCCGTCCGGCGAGAACACCGGATCGCTGTCGTCGGCCGCGTTCGCCTCCGTCAGGTTCCGGACCGATCCGCCCCCCGTCGGAACGAGGAACACGTCGCGGTTCAGCGAGCGGTACGGCTCCGGCGTCCCGTTCGCCTCGAACGCGATCCACGAGCCGTCGGGCGAGATGTCGAAGCTGCCCGATCCCTCCTGCAGGTCGAAGAGCCGCTTCGAGCCGGGCAGGAGGTCCGTCACTTTCCGCGTTGCGACGTCCACGATGAAGATGTGCGGGAACTCGTCGTCGGTCAGCCACGGTCCCAGTATCGGAAGAGCCGGTTCTCCGTGACGCGCGCCTTGACCTTGCTCTTCTCGCGGGCCTCCAGCGCCTTCTTCGTGTCGGCCGGCGACTCGGCGCTCGCGATCACGTGCGACACGAACGCGATCCGCCGGTCGCCGGACCCACTTCGGGTTGGTCACGGCGATCGGCATCTCGGTCAAACGCTCGGGCTCGCCGCCGTCTACCGAAAGGACGTAGAGCTGCGCGGCCGTGTCGCCCTCGCGCTTCGAGTGAACGCCAGCCGTTTGCCGTCCGGGCTCCACGCGGGCGAACCGTCCGAGGCCTTGTTGGTGGTCAGGCGGCGCGGCGAGTCCCTCCCGAGAGCGGCACGGTCCAGACGTCGCCGTTGCTCTTGTTCTCCTCCATGTCGTAGACCGAAACGGTGTAGGCGACGGTCTTCCCGTCCGGAGACAGCCGCGGCGTTCCAACGCGCTGCACTGCCCACATGTCGTCGATCGTGAGCGGCTTGCGGTCGACTGCTCCAAGCGGCGCGGCGCTGACGAGAAGCGCGAGCAGGGCCGCGGCGAGGCGAACGCGCAACGTCAACCCCCGAGAAGCTTCTGTTTCTGGAGAAAATCGAGAATCACGGCGTTGACCTCCTGCGGCTTCTCGAGCATGAGGAAGTGACCGGACCCCTCGATCACCCGGTAGTCGACCTGCGGCGCGATCTTTCGCACGTAGTCGACGTACGCGGGCGTCCAATAGGGCGACTTCGCGTTCAGAACGAGGAGCGGCACGTGGATCGGATCGTCGTTCCAGATCTCGGGATCCCGCATCCCTTCGAAGGAGCCGACCATGACGTGCTGCGGAGTCGCGAGGACGGTGGCGAGGGTCGCGTCCCGGAGCGCTTCGGTCCCGGGATTGGTGAACATGGAAGCGATGAACTTGGAGGCGACGTCCCTGTAGGCCGGCGTGCGCAGTTGCGCGATCACCGGGTCGAGCATTCCGGAGTAGAGGTTCTGCAGCGTGCCGTCCACCGCGACCAGGGCGAGAGTCTTGTCCGGATAGTGGTGATGGAAACGGCGGATCACCGGCGTCCCCATGCTGTGGCCCACGAGAACGGCCCGATCGACGCCGAGGTCGTGCATCACGGCTTCGACCGCCCCCGCGAAGAAGTCCATCGAGTACTTGGTCTCGGGCTTGTCGCTCGCGCCGTGGCCCGGCAGGTCGATCGCGATCACCCGAGTGCGCTTCGCGAGCTCCGGCATCTGGAATCTCCAGACGCTCGCGTCGCCCGACCAACCGTGCACGAGCACGAGCGCTTCCCGACCCGTCCCGACGTTCTCGTACCGGACGCGGTTCCCGTCGTAGGTGGCGAATTGCGACGACGCGGCCGGCGCGGCCTCGGCGCGGGCAGTCGCCCGCGCAGCCTCGACGGGGACAGTCACCGGAGCCTCGACGGGGGCGCTCACCGGCGCGGGCTTTCCCGAGGCACACCCGGCGACCGCCAGGGTTGCCGCGGCGAGGAGGCTAAGGGTCCCGGAAACCGACTTCGAGGTGCGAGTCATCGCAGAACGGTTTGCTCTTCGAAGCTCCGCAACGGCAGAGTACGATAGGACGCGCTCGCTTCACAAATCCTCCCGTCGGAATACGTCAACCTCGGGGCGCCCACGACCTCGTAGGGACCATCCCGCTCGACTCGGATCAACGATGCCACTGCGGTTGCCGGAGATCCGTCCAGGCCCGACGTGAGGGACGGGTCGGCGGTCTCGGCGCCGACGAAGCCGCACTCCTGGTGGGTCCGGTCGCAGTACGGTTTGTTGCTGGACTTGCCGCACCGGCAGAGCGAGTACGCCGGCTTCAGCTCGTAGGGCTGGCCCTCGGGACCCTCGAGTGGAACCCCTCCCTCGACGCGGTAGGGGCCGTTCGGCTTGATGGTGATGGTCCCTGGATTAAGATCCGACATGGACGCGGATCATACTGATTCGCGCGTCTTAGAATCGCCGGCGTGTTCCTCGCCCTCCTCCTCGCGGCCGCGTCGGTCGTCGGAAAACCCGCCCCGGAGCTGCCGGCGCTCGAGTGGGTCCAGGGCGGCCCGCTGACGCTCGCCGAGCTGCGCGGCAAGGTCGTTCTCATCCGGTTCTTCACCGACCGGCAGTGCCCGTTCTGCAGCGCGACCGCGCCGGCGTTGAACGACCTCGACCGCGAGTTTCGCTCGCGCGGGCTCGTGGTGATCGGTCTCTACACGCCCAAGCCCCGTCCGCGTCCCACGTCGGTCGAGGCGGTGCGAGAGACCGCCGCGGCCTACGGATTCCGGTTCCCGGTCGCCGTGGACGACGAGTGGAAAGCGCTGCGCCGGCTGTGGCTCGACCGGGCGGACAGCAGCTGGACGTCGGCTTCGCTCCTCATCGACCGCAACGGGGTCGTTCGCCACGTCCACCCCGGCGGTGTCTTCGCGAAGGACTCGGCCGATGCGGAGGCGCGGCGCGACTACGACGATATGCGCGCGGCCATGGAAAAACTCCTCGAAGAAAAGAGGTCAACCCGATGAACCCGAGGAAGCTCGCCCCTCCGCTCGTTCTCGCGCTCCTCCTCGTCGCCTCCGGAGCCGGCAGCTCGGACCGGCACGACGCCGACGTCCTCGTCGCGATCGGGGCCGGCGTCGCCGGAACGTGGGAGACCGAGATCGACTTCGCAAACCTGGAGGACCGGACTCTCTCCGTGTTCGCGGGCGAACAGCCGCACCCCTTCGTCTGCGTCACCTCGCCCTGCGGGATCGCCTATTCGCAGCTGCCCCGGAATGGCACCACGCGCGTCGTCGCGACGTCCGCGGACTTCGGGCGGTTCACGGGACGCCTCTTCATCGGCGCCGACGACGCGGAGGAGCTGCCGACGGTCCAGGCGCGCGTCGTGAACCGCGCCCGGCCGTCCCAGGCGATCGAGCTGCCGCTCTTCCGGCGTTCCACGCTCGTCGCCCTGAACGCCGGCGTCCTCGCCTTCCCCTTCCGGATCGGCACGGCCGGCGCACACTCCAACCTCTTCGTCTCGGAGATCGGGCTGACTTCGGATCTTTCCGTTCAGATCGAGGCGTTCGCTTTTTCGGGCGAACGGCTGGGCTCCACGACCCGGACGATTGCGGCGGGAGAAACGCTCTTTCTCGTCGACGTCCTCGCCCGGCTCGACGCGGGAGGCATCTCGGAGGGGCAGATCCGGGTCACGAAGACGGGCGGCGGCGGAATCCTGTGGGGACTGCTCTCGACCGTTTCCGACGACGGGCGGGTCTCCGTCGCCGTGGGAAGGCACCCCTAGCCCTCTCTGCTCTTCTCAGGGTCCAGGCGGCACCTTCCCCAGCGGCGTGCGGCGCTCGAACATCTGGTAGACGTGGTGAGCTTCGTGATGCGCGAGGTAGTCCATCTGGAGGTGGACGTCGTAGTTTTCGTACTCGGGATGGCGGCCGGGCCGGTGCCACTCGTCGAGCGTGAGCTTCTCCAGCCGTCCGAGTAGCAGCCCCCGCTCCATCAGGAACTCTTCGAGCGTCTCGGTCGCCGGGTGGTCGGCCATCTCCTCGAAGAGCAGGTCCCCCTCCGGTCCGTACTGCGAGATCTCCGGGTTGTCCTCCGACAGCAGCGTGTCGAGCCGGACGTCGAAGACGCGCTGCACTCGCGCGATGTGGCAGAGGATCTCCTTCAGCGACCACTTCCCCGCGATCGTCCGCCGGTTGAGCGCGTCTTCGTCGAGCCCCTCGAGGAGTCGCCGGATCTCGACTGCGTGATCGCGCAGCCGCGCGCTGATCCGGGCGTGCGCGGCGGCGTCGGACGTGGCGGACTCGCTCATCTCCTGCACCCTACTGCAGGTCGTAGAGGTCGATCTTCTTCCCCAGCAGGTACCGGTCGAACCAGTTCCCAATGTGCTGCAGCCGGGCCACGCGGTGCGAGGGCTTTCCCGACCGCGAGAGCTCGTGGTTCTCGCCGGGAAAGGTCACCATCACCGCCGTCTTTTTCTGCGCCTTCAACGCGCGGAACATCGCGCCGCCCCCCGCCACGTCGGCGTGCGCCAGTCCTCCTCCCCTTCGATGAACATCATCGGCGTCTTGATCTTCGGGGCGTAGCGCACCGGCGAGCGGGACAGGAACTCCTCCGGGTCCTCGTACGGGTTCTTGCGGAACCAGGACGGCTGGAAGAGCGTGAAGTCCGCGGAGTACCAGAAGGAGATCCAGTCGGCGACGGAGCGCTGCGACACCGCGGCCGCGAAGCGGTCGGTCTGCGTCACGGTCCAGTTGGTGAGGAGCCCGCCGCCGCTGCCGCCCGTGACGCCCATCCGCTTCTCGTCGACGTACCCGCGCTTCAGCAGCGACGTCGACTCCGGCCATGATGTCCTTGTAGTCGTCGCCGGGGTAGCGGTACTGGATGACGTTCGCGAAGTCCTGGCCGTAGGACGTCGCGCCGCGCGGGTTGGTGTAGAGGACGACGTAGCCCTTCGCCGCCAGCCACAGCATCTCGTGGTACAAGATGTGGCCGTACGCGGTGTGCGGCCCGCCGTGGATCTCCACGATCAGCGGGTACTTCGTCGCCGGGTTGAAGCCCGGCGGCTTCTGGATCCACGCGTTGATCTTTTTGCCGTCGAAGCTCGTCGTACCAGATCTCCTCGGGAGGCGAGAGATCCAGCTGCGAGAAGAGGGCGTCGTTGACGCGCGTCAACTGCGTCAACTTCTTCGAGCGCGCGTCGAGGAAGTAGATGTCGCCGATGCGGGTCGCGTCGCCGATCGCGACCGCGAACTTCGAGGCGTCCGGCGTCGCCGTGTACGCCATGACGTCGTGGTCTCCGGTGGTCAGCGGCTCCATCTTCCCGCTCGCCGCATCGACCCGGACGAGGTTCGAGCGCGCCTTCTCGGTCGTGGTGAGGATCACCGAGCGGCCGTCCGGCGTCCAAAAGATGGCGCCGGGCAGGCTGCCGCGCGGCGGCCGCTGGTCCCCGGCCAGGTCGCTGCCCGGCTCGAAGTCGTAGCTCGCGGTCAGGTTGGTCGCCTTCCCGCCGCCGAAGACGAAGAGCTCGTTGTTCGTGTGCGATTGCCTCTCCCCCGGGTTGACGAAACCGGTGAAGGCGAAGCGCGAGCCGTCGGGCGAGGGGGACGGATCGCCGACCGGACCCGCGACGTCGATGACCGTCTGCATCGCTCCGCCCCCGGCCGGCACGAAGTAGAGGTTGCTGTCCGGGTTGTCGTAGTACGGCTCGTCGACGCGGTTCGACGTGAAGTAGATCCGGGAGCCGTCGCGGCTCCAGAGCAGGTCACCCTCGTCGTAACGGCCGCTGGTGAGCTGCTTCGGCTCGGCCGGTTCGGTTCCCTCGGTCACGGGGACCGTCCACACGTGCGAGTGGTGCGCGGGATCCAGCCAGCCCTGGTTGTTGAAGCGGTAGATCGCCCGCGTCACGATCCGCGGCTTGTTCCTCTCGTCCCGCTCCTTCTTCTCGAGGTCCGGCCGGGGTCTTTCCGGCGGCGCTCTTCTTCTCCGCGAGGTCCTCGTCGTTCGTCGAGCTCGTGAACAGCAATCGTGCGGCCGTCCGGCGACCACGTCGGCGCGCCGACGCTCCCTTCGGAAGGTCGGTGAGCTTTCGCGCCTCGCCTCCCGACATCGGGAGCAGGAAGATCTGCGGCTTGTCCTTCTCTCCGGCGGCCCGGACGAACGCCACCGTCCGCCCGTCCGGCGACCAGCGGGGAGAGGAGTCGCGCGGTCCCGCGGTCAGCCTCTTCGGCGCGCCGGAGCCCGACGTCGCGACGCTCCAGAGGCTCGTGTCGTACCGGTCCTCCTTCTCGTTGACCTGGACGAGGACGTAAGCCACCTCGCGCCCGTCCGGCGAGATCTGCGGGTCCGTCACCCACTGGAACTTGAGCAGGTCGGTTTCGGTGATGGGTCGGACGGCCCCGGCGGCGGTCGCGGCGAGTGTCCCGAGCAGCAGGGCCATCGAAAGAGCGCGAATCGGTCCCGTTCTCATCGAGAACCTCCGGTTATCGAGGCCGCATTATTTCCGAAAGTCCGCTTCTGCGCCGTGGCTCGAGCGCCGCGGGCTATTCGAAATACCCGTTCGCGTCGATGATGAAGTGCGTCGGAGCGATGCTCTGGACGGCCAGGGTTCCGCCGGCGCCGAGGGGGACGATCGCGTTGTTGGCCCGGGTCTGCCCGGCTCGGAAATTGATCGCCGAAACGGATGGAGCGGGCGAGCCGCCGGGATAAAGGATCACGAAACCCGGCGCGGCCGGCTGCGTCACTGTCACGTTCAAAGACACGGCTTTCGCGGTCGCGGGAATCCCACACCGATTCGCCACCACGAAAACCCGTTCGCCACCAGCCAGGAGGGCGGGTCCGCCGTAAGGACCGTCCGTGTCGCGGGTGTCGGCGATGCGGCACGGAGTCACGGTGAAGAAGGACGCGGCGGTCGAGCGCTCGTGGGCCCCCATGTCGACGATCGGCGAAGTCCCGGCGCCCGAATTCGAGGCGGCGGGGTCGTCGAAGAAACGCGGCAACCCCGCGACGTCGGTCGTGACTCCGCCGGGTACGGCGGCATTGTTGCCGGCGTCGATCCCCACGGACCCGGGGGCGAGCCTCAGATCCGCGGGTGGATCGACGAAGGTTGGATAGTTGTCGTTGTTCCCCGTCCCGGCGAAACCGCCCGGGACGCTGCTGTAGGTGACGGAGACGCCGCCGGTAAAAGTCAACCCTACCGGCCACACGATCGAGTTGATGATGACGTTGCCCGTCCCATAGAACCACACGCCATAAGTACTGTTCGAGTCCACCGTCGTATTGATGAGGCTGTTGTTCGGACCGTACAGATCCGCAGCGTTGGGGTGGTTCTGCGCGAGCTCCGAATTCGTGATGGTCACGGTGCCCGTCGCCTCGATCCCTCCACCGCCCGTCGAGTTGTTCACGAAATTGTCTCGGAAGACACAGCTCCGAATCTGCAGGCTCCCGACAGACGCGGTGGACAGTCCGCCCCCCGCCGATACCGAGGTATTTCCCAGGAAACCGCAGTTCGTGAACGACGGATTTCCCGCTGCGACCCGAACGCCACCACCCCGATTGCCGGCGTGGTTGCCGGAGAAAATGACGCGGACGAACGTCGGGCTGCCCTGGTCCACGTAAGCGCCGCCGCCCCGGTCCGTCGGATCCGCTCCGCCGTCCGCCCGGCCGCCGGTCACCGTGACTCCGTCCAGGATCCCGGTCGCCGTCACGGTGCTGTCCGAGCTCACGACGTGGTAGCTGTTGTCAGTTGTGACCCCGACTGTCCCGATGTCGCCGGAAAGGATCGTGACGTTCGTGACCGGACTGCGCTGGCTGCGCATCGTCTCGGTCCCCGCGAAGCCTCCGTAGACGCCGACGCCGTTCTTCAACGCGAAGCTGATCGTGCGGTCGGCCGTCGCCGTCGGTCTGTACGTCCCGGCGGCGACCCAGATCTCGTCGCCCGGCGCCGACGCGGCGAGGCCGGACTGCAGGCTCGTGAAGGCGTTCGCCCAGGTCGTGCCGTTGTTCGCTCCGGACGCGTCGGCCTTCACGTAGATCAAGAAACCCACGCCGGCCGGCGCCGGATGTCTCACGGCGAGCGACACGGCAACCGCCAGAAAAAGGGTCTTCGCGAATTGCACAGGATCTCCCGGATTCGTGGAGGGGTTTAGTCTATCGCTCGCTATGCCGAGCCTCCAGGAGACCTACGCGCCGAACAACCGCTGCTTCGGGTGCGGACCGGCGAACGAGAAGGGCCTCCGCATCCAGAGTCGCGTCGAAGGGGAAGAGGTCGTGGCGGAGTGGCGGCCGGAGGCGCACCACCAGGCGTTCGACGGCATCCTGAACGGCGGGATCGCCGGAGCGCTCCTCGACTGCCACAGCAACTGGACGGCGGCGCACCACCTCATGAAGAAGGCGGACGCGGACGAGCCGCCGTGCACGGTCACCGCCGAATTCCACGTTCGGCTCACGCGGCCGACTCCGATGGACGCGCCGCTGCACCTGCGCGCGCACGTCGTCGAGTCCACGGAGGACCGCGCGGTCGTGGACGCCACGCTCGAGGCGAACGGCAAGGTGACCGCGACCTGCCGCGGCACGTTCGTCGCGGTCAAGGAGGGCCACCCGGCGTACCACCGCTGGTGAGGCTCTCCAGCAGCGCCGAGATAGGCGCCCCGTCGGTAATCCCGGAAAGCTGCGAGCACCGTTCGCGCAGCGCGGCGAGGCGCTCCGGCTCCGCCGAGAAGTCGTAGGCGAGAACGACCGGGATTTTTTCCGGAAGGAGCGGCGCGAGCTCGTTGAAGAGATAGAACCCCTGGTTCTCCGCGAGGTGGCGCTCGGCACGCTGCCGGTCCCCTCCGAATCGCCGGATCACGTCCTCCAGGTTTCCCAGCAGCCGTTCGGCTGATGTCCGGTCGAAGACGACGTCGAGGAAGAGCGCATCGACCCGCCGCTCCGCGAGAATCCGGCGCGCTTCCGCGCCGTCCCCGGCGCGGAGGAGCTCCACGGAGTCTCCCGAGTCGCTCGCGGCGAGGCTCCGAAAGGCGTCGGTGTATTCGGTTCCGTCCTCGACGACGAGGACCGTTCTCCGGGCGCCGTTCATGCCGGTCCCTCCGGCTCCAGCGCCGGCAGCTCCAGCACGATCCCCTTCCGGTACGGAGGCGCGGGCGGAGGTCCGACGTCCGCCGTGCCCTCGTTGCGGCGGACGAGGTCGGCCACGACGCCCCAGCCGCGGTCGGCGGCGCGGCCCCGGATCATCTCCGCCGTCAGAGGGCGCGGGACGTTGTCGGCGAGCACGATCCGCGCGACGGGAGTCCCGGTGATGGGATCCCGGAGCAGCTGCGCGAAGACTCCGAGTCGAACGTCGGAGAAGGGCATCTCCCCCGCCGCATCGAGCGCGTTCGCGAAGAGGTTGCGCCAGATCGTGTCCCAGTCCGCGGGGTCCACGCGGACCGTGATCTCCGGGCCACTCCATCCGAGCGCCGGAGAGGAAGCCAGCTCCCGCTCGGCGCAGACGCGATCGAGAACCGCCCGCAGCTCCCGAGCGCTGGCCCGCGTCGACGACGCTTCGTCGAGCACCCGGGAGATCCCGGCCCCGCTGGCTAACCGAAAGAGCGAAGCCGCCCTCTCGAGATCCGCGGCGACCCGTTGGGTGCCGGCGTCGTCCTCTTCCACGATCCGGTCGAGCGATCTCTCGAGGCGGCGGAGAATCCGGGAGCCCTTCGCGACCGGAGAGAACCGGGGGTCCTTCCGTTCCAGGTTCAGCCGGACGCCGTCTTCGCGCGCGAGAGCTTGGAGCCGTTCGAACGCATCCGCGGACTGCGCGAGGAGACCGCGGGCGTCGGAAGCGCCGAAGAGACGCGACCGCAGGAGCTCGGCGGTCCGCTGTCGCGCTTCCGGGTCCGGCTCCGACAACCGCCTCGCCGCGTCGGAGAGCAGCAGCCCGCCGTGCTTGACGACCTCGTGGCGCAGGCGCCCCACGATCGGCCGCGCCCCGTGGGCTCTTGCGGGGTACGCGCGGATCCACTCCTCGAACGTACGGCCGCCGAACCGCCGGTACGCGATGACCGTAGCGAGGAGGAGAAGGGCCGCGGCCGCGCCGGCAATCGCGCCGAGGTTCGTCCGGCGCGCGGACTCGAGTCTCGCGACAGAGCGTGAATCCTCTTCGGCGTGCACGCCGCCCGGAGATTCGGCGAGGTACCTCCGGTAGAGCGCCAGTGCCTCGCCCCGGCGCCCCTTCCGCTGCGCCGCCACGGCGAGCGCATGGAGCGCCTCGGATGATCCGGCCTGCTCGGCGCGCCGCCAGGCCTCTTCCGCGGCGGTTTCCTGTCCGGGCTGACGCGCGAGGAGCAACGCGAGGCGCTCGTACGCGCCGGCGCGCGCGGGGTCCGCGGCGATCGCGCGCTCGTACGCCTTCAGCGCGAGCGACGGCTCGCCCCGCATCTCGTAGATGCTGCCGGCCAGCTCCGGCGCGGGCGCGAAGGTCGGATCGAGCCGCTCCGCCTCGCGCAGGTGCTCGAGCGCCGACGTCAGCGACTCGGGATCCGCCCGCCGGACGTACGCCTGAGCCACCTTCCACTCGTCGGCCGCGGGAGAGGAAATCTCCGGGACCTCCGGTTCGCCGCCGGGGGTCGTGCCGGAGAGAAGGGCGTCCACCCGGCGGGCGAGGCTCTCGCGCAGGGCCTCGGTCGCCTGTCTCTCTTCCGGACTCGCGCGGCGGCGGTACGCGTCGAGCCGGGCGAGCGCATTCGGCGCGTCTCCCCACTCCGCCAGGCGAAACGCGGACGTCTTCCGAAGCGACGCGGAGTCCGGCCGCAATGCGAGGGCCCGGTCCGTCAGCGAAAGGGCCTCCTCCTTCGCGGCGCGGTCCGGCTCGTCCCAGAGCAGGTTCGCGAGCCCCACGAGCGCCTCGAAGCGCGCCGGGTCGGCGGAGAGAGTTTCGCGGTACGCCTGGATCGCCTCGGGAACGTGGCCCTCCCGCGTCTCGAGCGCGGCGAGAACGAGCGCCGCATCCGGATACCCGGGCGCGAGCCTCCGCGCGATCGCCAGCCTCTCGCGAGCGGTGCGAAGGTCCCCGGCCGCGAGCGCGCGGCGCGCTTCGGCGAGCGCGAGCCGCGCTTCCGGCGGCGGCACCGCGGCGGCCGGCGCCGGGATCGACTGGGCCTCGGTCTCGATCTCGAGGCGGCGGATCCTGTCCTGCGCCCACGAGGAGAGGGAGGAGTCGGGGGTGGACGTCCGCAAGGCCTGGTAGTGCGAGATCGCCTCGCTCCACGCGCGGCGCGACTCCGCCCGCCGGGCCAGAAGCAACCGGTCGGCGGGAGAGAGAGACGCCGGGCTCATCTCCGCCGCCTCGGAGAGGAGGTCGCCGCACTCTTCACCGTCTCCCGCCGCGCAGGAGAGGTCCGCCGCCCGAAGCGAAAACTCGGCCGATGGCGAGAGGACGCGCGCCCGGCGATAGAGGCGGCGGGCGGACTGGAGAGCCGCGGCGGACGGCCTCGGCCCCGCGGTCGCGACGAGAGCGTCGGCCTCGGACGCGAGGGTCGCGGCGTCCTCGGGACAGTCGCCGGGCGCGGCGAGAAGCGACAGCGCGACGAGAGCGGCGAGACCGGACGCGCCGGTCACTTCTCTTCGCGCGCCGACAGGCCCAGGCGGTTGAACCGCAGTCTCGCCGCGCGCGCCTCGCGGGACGACCCCGTCATGAGCCGCGACATCTTTTCGAAGTCCCCCCCGGCCTCGTGAAACAGCGCGCGGAACGCGGCGCGCTCCAGCTCCCGTCGGAAGCCGGCGACCGAGGAGGCGCGCGGCCTCGGCAGAAGGAGACGCTCGCTGGCCGGATCTCCCTCCCGCGCCCCGGAGCAGCAGGCCGAAGACCATCCGCGCCTCGATCGAGAAGACCGCGCGGCCGACCCGGTCGATCGAGGGGGGCATTCCCCCGTAGAGCGCGGACGCGAGGATGTCGGTGACGACCATCTCGAACTGGCGGACGTTGCCGGGCCAGGCGTGGCGGGTCATCGCGGACCAGGCCTTCGCCGGAAGGACGAACAGCACCGGCGCGCGGCTCTCGGCTCCGGCGCTCTCGCCGCGGACGAGCTCGAACTCTCCGGCGGGCTCGGATCCACCCGCGGCGCGCGCCGCGGCCAGCGCCTCGCGCCGGTTCGCGGGGTCGCGGAAGAACTCGCGCGAGACCAGGTCCGCGAGTTCCGGCAGGTCCTCGCGCCGCTCCGAGAGCGGCGGCAGCTCCAGGGTGAGCGCGGGATTCAGCCGCATGAGGAGGTCCGACCGGAACGTCCCCACCGCCACGCGCGCCGCCAGGTCCGTGTTGGAAGCCGCGACGACCCGCGCGCTGTGGGGGATCTCCGCGGTCGCCCCGAGCCGCCGGATTTTTCCGTCGTTCAACGCGGTCAGGAGAGTCTTCTGCGCGTCGGGGGTGAGGTTCTCGATTTCGTCGATGAAGAGCGTCCCGTTGCGGGCGGCTTCGAAGACGCCGGGCCGATCGACCACGGCGCCGGTGAACGCTCCGCGCACGGCCCCGAAGAGCGCCGACTGCAAGAGCGTCTCGGGGACCGTGGCGCAGTCGAAGGGAACGTACGCGCCCTTGCGCCCCGAGGCGGGGTGGATGACCTCGCGGACGAGAAGGTTCTTCCCGGTCCCGGTGGGACCCGTCACGAGGAGCGGCAGAGGAGTCTGGGCGAGCGATCGGACACGGCGCCGGAGCTCGCGCATGGCGGGACTCCTGCCCCAGAAGAATTTCCCGGTGGAGAGCGGAGCCTCGCGCTCCTCCAGGACGCGGCGGATCAGCTTGAGCAGCCCCTCGCCGCTCGACTCCTCCTCGCCGACCGCGTACGTGAATGCGTCGGCCCGGAGCTTCAGCGCCTCCTCCTCGAACGGGATCTCGGCGTACGCCGTGGTCAGGACCACCGCGAGGTCCGGAAACCGGTGGCGCAAACGCTCCAGGATGAAAAGGCCCTGCCGATCGCGCCGCTCCTGGCGCAGCCGGCGCGCCGCGCTCCCCTCCCCGAGCGCTCTGCGGTCCGGAAGGAGCTCCTCGTCGGGAATGTCGAAGCGGAGGTCGAGGACGACGACGTCCGGCGGCCGGCGCGAGCTCGAAAGAATCCGCTCGGCCTCCCCGAACGAACGCGCATGGGGCCGGTTGCCGACCTCGAGAAGCGTGAGGTCGGGGGCGAGCCGCGCGAGGAGCTCCGCGGCTCGCGGCTGATCGTCGACGACGAGGACCCGCGGTGAGCGGCTCACGGGACCGACCCGACCGTCGAGACGACGTCCCGCCACAGCCCCCGGCTCTCCTCCTGGATTCGAAGGGAGGCGTCGTCGAGGGCGACGAGGTCGTCCCACTCCAGCTCCGAAAGTCGGGGGAGGAGCGTTCGGACCACGTCCACCGCCTCTCGCACGCGGTCGATCCGTTGCTCGTATCGCGCCAGGCCGTGAAAAAGAGATCCATCCCCTTTCGACCAGGAGTCGAACAGCGCGACGGCGCTCGCGGCGCCGCCGGCGCCGGTGCGGGTCCCGACCAGGTCCCACTCCAGCCTGCGGCGCAGGGCCTCGGGATCGGATTCCCGCACCGCCGGCGCGTTCCAGCGGACGGCCTTTCCCAGGTCGTGCTTCAGACGGAACGCGGCCGAGGCGAGCTGCTCCCGATCCACGCCGGGCATTATCGCCGAGGCCAGCCCAATTCTTCGAATTGCATCAAAATTCTTTGAATTGGATATGCAGCGTGGCGGGAGGGCCCGCATTTGCAGGAGATTTCGGGGCACAGCCCGTGAAGTGTTCTTCGCCCGGCCGCGTCATCACGGCGCCGCCGGACAGGGAGGACAGGATGGAGATTCACGGCGTCCCCGAGCCCGCAGCAGGCGCAAGCGTCCCGGAGAACGGCGCGCGGCGCGATTCGAGCTTCTTCCGGCGGGTCCTCGCGAGAATCCGGCGCCGGCGGATTCCCCCCTCGAAGTTTCCGATCCACCGGACCCTCCTTCCCCTGGCGATCGCTCTCCTGGGCTTCTTCGTCTACCAGTTCGGGGAGCGCAGCCTGCGTCCCGTCCAGCCGGGTCACGTCGGCGTCGCGGTGAACCGCTTCACCGGCAGCCTGGAGATCCTGCCCCCCGGCACCCACTTCCGCCCGCGCGCGCTCTACGAGATCGACATCGTGCGCGTGTCGGACCGTCTCCTCTCGGGACCTCCGGGGAGCTTCAACATCTCGACGAAGGACGGCGTCGTCGCGCAGGTCTCGGTCCAGGCCCGCTGGGCGATCGACCGGGCACGGCTGCCGGCGAAGTGGGCCGCGCTCCCTCCGGACCCGGAGCGCGAGCTCGTCGGGCCGGTCCTCGCGGCCGCCTTCCGTGCGGTCGCGCCGCGCTACGAGGTCGGAAAGATCGTCTCCGAAAAGCGGGAGGAGCTCGCGAACGTCGCGGCGCGCCAGGCCCGCGAGCGCCTGACGGAGAGCGGCATCGTCCTGAAGGAGGTCCTCATCGGCGACCTCGTCCTGCCGGCCGAGTTCGAGCGCGGGCGGGTCGCGATGGTGGACGAGGTCCAGAACACCGAGCGGATGGACGTCACGCTGAAGCTGAAGGCCAAGGAGGTCGAGCGCATCCGCCTGGAGGCCGAGGCGGTGAAGGCGCGCCAGATCAAGGAGGCGGAGGGGATCGCGGCGCAGCGCCTGATCGGCGCCCGCGCGGAGTCGGACGCGATGAAGTTCATCCTCGAGCAGAAAGAGAAGGAGATCCGGCAGAAGCGCCTGGAGGCCGAAGCCGAGAGGGAGACCCGGGTCCGGCGCGCCCAGGCCGAAGCCACGGTCACGAAGATCCAGGCGGGAGCGGAGGCGGAGAGGCGCAAGACGATCGCCGACGCCGAGGCGTACTCCATCCGCGCCACGTCGCTCGCGCAATTCGAGAACCTGGAGCGCGAAGCGGAGCTCGTCTCCGCCAACCCGCTCTTGATTCCCAAGACGTTCGCCGACCGGCTCTCCGAGAACGTGCAGGTCATCCTGACGCCCACGGTGGGCGGAGAGGCGTTCACCGACGAGGTCGTGAAGCGCGCGGTCCGTGGAGAGGGCGCTCCGTCCGACGCGAAGACCCGCACCGCGGCGGTCCGGCAGGCCGCCAACAAGGCGCCCCGCCCGAACTGAACTGAACCTCCGATCGAAAAGAAAGAACGAGATCCCGCCATGAAGACCAACGGATGGATTCCCGTTTCTGCCTCGCTGCTCGCGGCGCTGCTGTCCCTGGCCCCGGGTTCGGCCGCTGTCGCGGACGAAACCGAACTCCCCGGCGCCGACCTCTTCGTCATGCCCCGGGAAGCCGTGGTGCGCGAGAAGCCGAAGAGCAACGCCCGCGCGCTCGGAGTGCTGCCGGCCGGAACACGGTTGAAGCTCCTGGCGGCCGGCGAACGGTACTTGCAGGTGGACGTCCCCAACCCCCCGACCGGAGCGCCCGCCGCGGGATACGTCGCGCGCGAGGTCACGGCGGTGTTTCCGGAAGGCGCCGAAGGAACGCGGGACCTCGTGACGGTCGGCCGCACGTTCGCGCGCACGGAGACGTACCGCCGCCTCGCCGCGGCGTTCCTCCTGCGGGCGACCGAGCGGCTCCGCGAGGCGGGAATGCTGGACCCCTCGGTCGAGCTCCTGCTGGGCGAAACCGCCGAAGCGCTGGCGAACGTGGAAGGGTCGGGCTACCCCGCCGGGCTCGCGATCACGACCCGGCCCGACCTGCCGGGCGGCGCGTTCCGTCACTTCTACCGAGGCGACGCGTTCGAGCGCGTCCTCGAGATGACGAAGGGACAATCCTCCGGAGACCTGAGCGGGCTGCGCGACCGCGCAACCGCCGGGCTCCTGCGCGCCCGGTACCCGATGACGAGCATCACCCTCCCGCGTCTCTGGCAGGAAACGGCCGCGTGGCTGCAGCTGGTCGAATCGGCGTCGGAACCGGCGGTCCTCGCGTCCGCCGCCGAGCGGCTGGGCGACTCGGCGCTCGTGCTGGGCCGCTACCTCCTCGCCGCGGAGAAGATGGAACCGATCGCCACGCTCGAGAACCGAATCGGTCCGGCCGGGGGGCGCGTCGCGGCGCTCCTGGCCAACAAGACCCACGGCCGCAAGCTGATCTCCCGCTCCGCGATCCTGCACGCGATGCGGGGCAACGGCACGCGCTCGTTCCCGCAGGAGGCTCGCGTCCGCGTGGGTGCGACCGATCGGATCGTCCGGATCGACGGGAAGCTCGGAGCCCTCTGGCTGACGTCCCGCACGGCCGTCGGCTCGACGGAGGAGCTTCCGCGCCGCGCGGCCGCCATCCCTGTTTTGCCGGTCCCCGGATCGCTGAAGGTGTCGCCCGACGGAAAGTCCGCCGCGTGGATCGAGGTGACCGGTCCGACCACATTGATGCCGGTGATCGCCTCGCTGACCAAGGACGAGCCCGCGCGCGAGATCGCGTTTCTCTCGGATGGACGGCCGCTGCGCGATCGCTCGCTCGCGCACGTCCTCGGCTCGATTTCGGGTTACTCCACGGACGGAGCGCGCCTGGGCCTGTCCATCTCGGCGTGGAACGACACGCCCGGACCGGCCCCGCGATTCACCGTGGTCTCCGTGGCGACAGGCGAGCTCCTCTTCGAGACGTCGAAGGACGTGCGGGCATTCCAGCGGTTGCTGCGGTAGGGGGTCAATCGTGTATTCCTGTATCCGAGCGGGGACTGCCGAAGCCGCCGGGATGTCGCTGCGGTAGGGGATCGTGTATCCGACGGGAGCGGTGCTGCAGAGGGGTCAATCGTGTATTCCTGTATTCCGAGCGAGCGGGGACTGCCGAAGCCGCCGGGATGTCGGGCCGACTATCTCGCCAGGGCCGGCGGCGTGGGCTGGGCGCGGACCGCCCGGATCTCCAGGTCTCGAAAGGCGGTGCTCAGGCGGCGGGAGTCGTGGTCGCCCGGAACCGCGGCGTAGTCGAAGAGGAACTTCATCTCGTTGTTCGCGCCGGACGGCCGGATGAGCCGCGCCGGAATCGAGACCTCGTAGTCGTTCCAACCGCGGTCGAGCAGGACCTGCCCGACCCGCGTTCCGTTGAAGCTCACGTCGATCACCTGGCAGGACAGTCGCTCGCCGGTCACCAGCGGATTCACGCGCAGCCGCGCGCGGTACTCGCCCCACAGAAGGGGCGGAACCGAGACGCGGGACTCGGTTCCCTCCGCCCACGTGAAGGGGAACGTGCCGTTCCACTTCTCGTCTCCCGACCATCCCTCCCGCAGGAGACCTCTCGCTCCCGGAGTGCCGAAGCGAATCGCGACGTTTACGGGCCGGGGATCGTCCGGCCGCGCGGTCGCCCGGTGCGCGTTCAACTCCGACTCGTAGACGGCCAGCCAGGCCAGCGCGGCTCCGCCCACGACCCCAACCGCCGCCCACCCCCACGCCCTGCGGCGCGGCGCGGACGGCACCGGCGCCTCTCCGGACTCCGTTCCGAAGAACCGCGGTGCGACGGCGAGGCCGATGATCGTTCCCAGGAGGCCGCCCGCGACGATGTCGACGAGGTAGTGGTCGCGGAAGTAGACCCGCGCGAGACCGCCGAACAGCGCCACGAACGCGAAGAGAGGCCCGCCCGAGGGGAAGGCGCGGGTGAGCACTGCGGCGACGGCGAAGGCGGTCGTCGCGTGGCCCGAGGGGAAGCTGAAGGAGCCCGGCGTGTGCGGGCGGGGAACCCGGAAGACGAGCTTCAGACCGTTCGCGGCGAGCCCCGCGAGCGCCGCGGCGAGCAGCAGCGCGAGGCCGACGCGGACGAAGCGCCGGTTTCGCGTGGCGAGACCCAGGACGACGAGCGCCAGACCGACCGCCGCCGCGGCGAGGCCGTGCGCGAGGAGATCCAGGAGCTGGAGGAACCGCTCCAGGAGAGCGGAGCCGAAGATCGGACACGCGAACCGGATGAGCTCGATTCCCACCCCGGTCAGCGCGTCAACGGGGTCGCTTTTGGACTGCTGCGGGCGCAGGCCCCTCTGGACTGCTGCGGGTGCAGGCCCCTGTGGACTGCTGCGGGTGCAGGCCCCTTCGGGACCTGTCCCCGCGACTTGCTCAGGCTGTCCCCCCGACTTGCTCAGGCTGTCCCCGCGACTTGCCCAGACCGATGACTTCCTCGAGCCAGCCCGCGACGCGTTTCTCCATCTCCGCGAAGCTCGGCGCGACGAAGAGGACCTTCTGGTAGCTCGTCGGGTCGTAGGGTGTCGCCGCGATCTCTCCGATGTCGAATGGCTTCAGCTCGGCCTGCGACGCGAACCGTCCGAGCTCCCCGAACGAGGACAGGAGGCCCGCGCCGTACGCCTTGACGTCGCTCCCTTCCCGCGCCGCGCCGAATTCGAGCGTGTACCAGTACACGCGCTCGAGCTCGCGGAGCGTGTGAGCGTCCGCGTTTTGCGCGGCTTCGCCGAAGAGCCGGGTCAGCCGCACGATCTCGGGGCGGAAGAAGCTCGTGGCGTGTCCCACGAGCTCGTGAACGACGTCCGGCTCCGGCGTGTACAGCGGCATGGAGTGATGGCGGATGTACTGCGTCGAGAGAAAGACGCCCCGTCCGAGCGAGCAGAGAAAGCCGCGCGCCGAGATGAGACCGGCGACCGGCAGCATCTCGATGCCGGGGCTCGCCTTCAGGTCCTCGTTTACTTCTCCCAGCTGCGGAATGAACCTCTGGTCCAGGTCGAGCTCGGCCGCCCCGTCGCGCCACTCGGCGATCGCGTTCGTCGCGTGCAGCGGCGCGAGGTGCTCCCACACCGTGCGCCAGACGGAGTGCTCGGCGTCGGTGTATTCGACGGTCGGCGGAGGGTCGCCGGCGCGATACTCCAGCGCAAGCCGGGCAATCGCGTTGCGGCGCTGCCGGTAGATCGGGATCGCGGAAACCGGGGTGGTCGGGATCGAGCTGGACGAGCTCGTCCATGCCCCCGGCGTGGATCGCTTCCTCGAGATCGGACGGTTCGGCCATGGACCGGGCATTGTCGCACTGGCCGGCCACTCCTTCGGTAGGATCAGAAAACCTTGACGCGCCCGGTCCTCCTTCTCCTCGGCCTCATTCTGGCGAGCCCCACCGCGCTCCCGGCAAAGGCGAAAATCGAGAAGCGGGAGATTCTCTCGGAGGGGAAGTCGCGCCCCTACTACCTCTTCGTGCCGGAGCGCCCCGCCGGCGCCCCGCCGGCTCCCCTCCTCGTCACCTTGCACGGGTCCGGGTCGGACGGTCGCCCCCTCGTCGAGAGGTGGAGGAAGCTCGCGCAGAAGGAAGGCTTCGTGGTCGTCGGGCCGGACGCCACCGTCCGGGCGGCGTGGAACACAGCCACGGACGGGCCCGTCTTCTTCCACGACCTGATCGAGGAACTCCGCCGCGCTCTGCCGATCGACGCCCGCCGCGTCTACCTCTTCGGTCACTCGGCGGGCGCGGTGATGAACTTCTTCATCGCCCCGATGGAGTCGGAGTACTTCGCGGCGGCGGTGTCGAGCGCGGGCTCCCTGCCCCCGCAGCACGAGTCCGTCCTCAGCTACGCCACCCGGAAGGTGCCGTTCCTGCTCGTCGTGGGCAGCCAGGACGAGTTCTTTCCCCTCCCGGTCGTCGAGGCGACCCGCGACCTCCTCGTCTCCCGCGGGTTTCCGGTCGAGCTCAAGATCATCGGCAACCACACGCACGCCTACTACCGCCGCGCGGACGAGATCAACGGCCTTGCGTGGGAGTTCCTCTCCCGGCAGTCGCTGGCGGCGGAGCCGAAGTTCCGCGTTTACCCGCGCCCGTAGCCTAGGAGCGGCGGCCGGCGCCTTTCAGGAGGTCGATGTTGCCGTTGCTGTTGTGGAGCGTGACCTCGCACCGGCCGTCGCCGATCTTCCCATTCAGGGACTCGCCGCTGACCGAACCCGAGGAGGCGACCGGAAGCTCCGTGCTGATCCGGCCGAACGACGTGCGCGCGGATACGGCGTATCCCGATCCCTCCGGCAGGTAGATCCGGATCGGTGCGAAGGACGTCTTGAGCGTCAGCTTCGTGCACCCCGTCGCCAGGCCCGCCACGTCCACCGACCCGTTCTGGTTGTCCACATCCACGCTCTCGCGAACGCCGTCGATCGTCACGGAGGCGAACGACGTCCGCGCCCGCACCGAGCCCCGGATGTCGGAGGCCTTGATCGCGCCGTTGGAATTCTCGGCCGTCAGATCTCCCTGGATGTGGGCCGCGTCGATCAGGCCAAAGCTCGTGCGGATGTCGGCGGGCCCGCGGATCTCGACCAGCGAAACCCCGCCGTTCTCGGAGGTGACCTTCGCCTGCCCGCCGATCCGGTTCAGAGTGACCTTCCCGAACTGGTTCCGAACGTCGGCCGCCCCGCCGATGTCGGCAAGCGTGAGGGCCCCGTTCGAGTTCACCGCGGTCACGTTGCCCTTCACGTCGTAGGCTTCGAGGGGGCTGAAGCTCGTCGTCAGCACCGCGCCGCCCCGGATCCCGCGGACCGTGACCTTTCCGTTCGAGTTCTCGATGTCGGCGCCGGCGGCTTCCGTGATGTCCACCGCGCCGAACGAGTTGCGCACGAGGACCGTGCCTCCCGTTCGGGCGCCGGTCACCCGGGAGTTCGATCCGGTGCACGAGACCTTTCCGCGGACGTCGAAGAACCGGATTCCACCAAACGAGGCGTCGAGCGTCGCGTCCCCCTGGACGTTCGACGCCTCCACCGAGCCGTTCGTCGCCTTGACCCAGAGATCGCTGGCGATGTCCCTCGCGGTCACGCCTCCGAACGAGGCCGTGATGTCGGCCGGCGCCCCGGCGCCCGTGAGCGCGACGCTGCCGTTGCCGTTGGAAATCCGGCTGCGCCCCTTGACCCGGGCCACATTCACGCTGCCGAAACGGTTGACGAGGTCGAGGTCGCCGCCCAGGTCGTGCACCGCGACGCTCCCATTGCTGTTCACGATCGTGGCGTTTCCCTCGTTTCGCGCGACGTCGATCTTGCCGAAGGAGTTCTCCAGCCTATGCGCGCCGCTCCCGTCGCGAAACGCGATCGACCCGTTGGAGTTCTTGATGTCCGCTGGCGCCTTCAGGCCCGTGACGTCCACGTTGCCGAACTTGTTGCGGGCCTCCAGGAGCGCCGCTTCGGGCATGGCGATGTCGTAGTCGACCAGTAGGACACGAAGCCCCGGCCCACGAAGTTCCAGCTCTTCTCGGGATAACGCGTGACGATCGACACGCCCGCTCCGGTCTCCTCGACGGTGATCTGGATGCCCTCCGAGAACTTGCGCGCCCCCTCCACGTCGGACGACGACACGCGGATGACTGCCGAGATGGAGACCTGGGGCTCTCGCTGCGTGCGGACCTTGATCGTTCCGTTGGAGTGCTCGATGCGGAGCTTCTGCCCCGGCCGGAGGGCCACGGTCTTCTGAAAGGTCCGCTTGAACTCGTCCCGGTCATCGGGGGTGTCCGCCATCAGCGGCGCTGCCAGAAGAGCCAGCAGAAGGGCGAGCGGACACGCGCCTTCCGTGTCCCGTGTTCCGTGTCCCGTGTCCCGTTTCGGGATCCCGTTTCCCGTTTCCGTCTTTCATGAACGGCGATCGCGATCGTCGCCAGCAGCAGGGAGCGCGTTGCGATGCGTTCGCGGCCTGGTGCCGGCGTCACGGCGCTGGCGAGCGTACCCGTCCGCCGCCGGGCGGCTCGACCAGCTCGATCGCGGGCTCCGGCACGTCGAGCAGGTCGATCGCGAGGCCTTCCGGAGCGAGCTCGGGTGGCACCAGGCGGTCTTCGGGCAGCGGCACCACCCGGCCGTCCGCATCCACCAGCTCGAAGTCGGGATGGAACATCAGGACGGCGGGGAGCCGGCTGCCGTCGTCCATCGTCTGGTAATGGCGGACGTAGCCCGGGGGCAGCGCGAAGTCCTCGGGAACGACGATACCGCGCTTGATGGGCTTCGTGCCCGGCGGCGGAAAGGCCGCGAGCCCGCCCTGGTCGCCGGGCTCGCCGACCTCGATCGTGCCGCGGGCCTCGGCGCGCTGCAGCGCCGCGAGCAGGGCTTCCTCGGACATCCGTCGCGGCTGCGCGCGTGGCTTCGTCGCGACGGCGGTTGCGCTCTCGGGCGGAATGCCCACGGGACGCGGCGCCACGCGCGCGCCGGTCTCGTCACGGGTCACCGTGTCCGGTGCGCCCGTCGTCGCTCGACCGTCGCTCGGTACGGCGCGCTCCGCCGCGGGGATGAACAGCAGCCCGGTCGCGACCACCAGCGCGACGACGGCGAGCAGCAGGTACACGATGCGACGGATGCCGCCTTCGCTGGTGGTGGCCCGGACGCCGTCGCCGTCGACGGCCGGTCCGCTGCGCCGGGGTTCGTTCGGCATGTCGCGCCTGCTACGCGACGATAGGAGCATCGGACGACGGTGCGCAAGCGGACGTCGCGCCGTGCCGACGTGCCCTAGCGGCCGACGATCTCGGCGTTGTAGTCGTGGATCGCGCTGCTGCGCGGCACCGACGCCTCGAAGGTCGACGTTCCGCCGCCCGCCGGAATGACCTCGGAGAGCGCCGGCACGGTCACCCGCGTGAGCGCACGGCCGGTCACGTCGCGCGCCTCGACCCGCACCATCACGCGGGCAACGTCCTGGTTCCTGCGATTGATGATGGTCCCGACGACGCGGATCAGCGAAGGATCGGATCCGGCTTCCTCGTGCATGTCGACGATGAGGATGTCCGTCATGGCCGGATTCGCCGGCGCGGGCGCAGCTTCGACGCGGTGGGCAGCGGCTCCATCGCGCTGATGTCGTCGTCCTCGTCCTGGATCGCGACGCAGCCGGCGATGTGGAGCAGGCACACGAGCATCGTCCCGGCGAGAGCAAGCCTGGGAGGAGCATTCCAGCAGCGGGCGGGCGGGATCATGAGCACGTCATATCCGGTCGGGCCGCGGTGCGCAGCCGGAGCGCTCGATCGCGTGCGTCGCGGCGCGGCCGATCAGTGCCGCCGCTTCCGCAAGGCCTGGCCGATGCGCGCCAGGACGCGGCCACCGGCGACGCCGGCGATCGCGCCGACCGCGCCGTTGAACGCGAGGTCGCCAAAGCCGGGGTGCGGCGGAGCGAAGCGCCGGAAGGACGCGACCGCCAGCAGCGAGCCGAGCGTGATCGAGGTCAGCAGCAGGTCCTGCGGGTCGGTGAAGCGCCAGGTGTCGATCACGATGGCCGCCGCCGCGAGTGCCGTGCCGAGCCCGATGAACAGCGGCGCCGGAAATGTGTCGCGGTAGATGCGGACGCCGACCGCGTCGTGCGCGCCGGGCGAGAGGCTCTCGAGCGCGACGTGGAAGTCAGCGCCGTTCTCGCTCGTCAGCGGGTGCTCGTGCGCGGTGTGGCTCACGTGCACGTTGGACACGCCGCGCCGCCCCGAGCGTCGCTGGCTCCAGCGGTCGCTGAAGTCGCCCTCGATGGTCTGCGCCGTGCTGCCGTCGGCGGTGACGCCGATCTGGTAGTGCGCCGAGCGGCTCGCGTGGTCGGCGCTCGTGCCGAGGTTGCCCTCCACCACCATGCGGTAGTTCCCCGCGGTGCCGGCGATCGGCACCGTCGCGGGGGCGCCATGCAGCGGTAGCTGCGCCGCGAACAGCTCGTGGCCGGGGCTCAGCTTGGCCTCGAACGGCGTGTAGACGACGAACGCCCAGAGGGCGGCGAAGGCGATCAGCGTCGCCGCGGTCACGGTCGTCGTGCGCTCGTCGAAGAAGTCGGCGAGTCCGGTGTGCAGCGCGGCGACCAGCAGGGCGGCTGCGGTTACGCCGATCGCGGGTGCTGCTTCGACGAGCCCGGCGATCGAGAGCGGCCAGAACAGAACGGCGACGCCGAGCGCGATCAGCGGGATCGTCCACCCCTTGAGGAGGTCGAGCACGACGAGCCTCCGGAGCTTGCTCTCGTGGTCGCGGACCGGACGTGCGCTTCGCTGCGTCGCTGTCTTTGCCATGTTCCGCTCCTTCCGGGAGGTGCGCAGGACGGCCCGGTCGCGCGACACTGCCCGTCCAATCCGTATCAGCACCCCCGCGATGGTGCCACGCCGGGTGCGCCCGGCATCGAGCGGTCGTGATCCGCTCGGATCGCGCCGGCGGAGTTGGTATCGTCCCGACTCGGAGGGCCACGCATGAGCCGCAAGCGAAAGATCGCGCTGTCGATGATGGGGCTCCTCGTCGCCGTGGCGACGGGTGCGCACGCCCAGCAGAGATGCATGCTCGACGGGAGCGAGTATCCCGAGAACGCCGTCGTGTGCTCGGGTGGGCTCTCGCTGTTCTGCAGCAACGGCACGTGGCAGAACAACGAGGGCGCCCGCTGCGACACCCCGACCGGCACGTACCTCGGCCCGCGGCGCCCGCTGGAGGAGCGCAACCCCGAGCCGGTGCCGGACTTCTACAAGCAGAGGTATCCGGACCTCAATCTGCAGTAGCGCGCTCGCGGCGCCGGCATCCGCCGGCGCAGGGTCGCGGTGCTCGAGGTGCTCGCGCCGCCGGCACCGCATCGCTAGAAGTCCCGCCGACAGCGCCGCGCGTCCGCACGGCGACAGCAGCGAGGAGATCGTCATGGAGCAGGCCTACATCGTCGGCGCGGTGCGCACGGCAGCGGGACGTCGCGGCGGCAAGCTGTCGGGTTGGCACCCGATCGATCTCGGCGCGGCGGTGCTCGACGAGATCGTCGCGCGGACCGGCGCCGACCCGGCGCTGATCGAGGACGTCGTTTTCGGCTGCGTCAATCAGGTCGGCGCGCAGGCGACCAACATCGCGCGCAACGCGGTGCTGTCGTCGAGCCTGCCCGAGACGCTGCCGGCGACGACGGTGGACCGTCAATGCGGCTCGTCGCAGCAGGCGGTGCACTTCGCGGCGCAGGCCGTCATGGCGGGCGTGCACGACGTCGTGATCGCCGGCGGCGTCGAGGTGATGAGCCTGGTGCCGATCGGCGCCAACGCGATCGCCGGGCACAAGAACGGCAACGGCGCGCCGTACGGCCAGGGAATGAAGCGCCGCTATCCGGGTGCCAAGTTCAGCCAGTTCGCGGGTGCAGAGATGCTCGCGCAGAAGCGCGGCCTCGACCGCGAGACCCTCGACGCCTTCGGCCTCGCGAGCCACCAGAAGGGCGCTGCGGCGACGCTCGAGGAGCGCTTCGCACGCGAGATCATGGCGATCGAGGCGACGCGCGAGGACGGTACCACCGAGCGCGTGACGGCCGACGAGGGCATTCGCCGCGACGCGAGCATGGCGGCGATGCGTGCGCTGAAGCCGCTCAGCGAGATCGGCCTCCTGACGGCCGGCACGTCGAGCCAGATCTCGGACGGCGCGGCGGCGCTGCTGCTGGCCAACGAGCGCGGGCTGAAGGCGCTCGGCGCGCGGCCGCGCGCGCGGATCCATGCGATGACGATCGCCGCCGACGATCCGATCGTCATGCTCTCGGCGCCGATCCCGGCGACGCACAAGCTGCTCGCGAGGTCGGGCGTCAAGCTCGCCGACATCGATCTCTACGAGGTCAACGAGGCGTTCGCTCGGTTCCGCTCGCCTGGCTCGACGAGTTCCGCGACGCGGATCCCGCGCGGTTGAACGTGAACGGCGGCGCGATCGCGCTCGGCCACCCGCTCGGCTGCACCGGCGCGAAGCTCATGACGACCCTGCTGCACGAGCTCGAGCGCCGGGGCGGGCGCTACGGCCTGCAGACCATGTGCGAGGGCGGCGGGCTCGCCAACGCGACCCTGATCGAGCGTCTGTCGTGAGCAAGGCGGCGATCATCACCGGCGCGTCCTCGGGCATCGGGCGCGCGCTCGCCTTCGAGCTCGCGCGCAGGGGCTATGCGCTCGGACTGTGCGCGCGGCGCGGCGACGTGCTCGCCACGCTGCGCGGCGAGATCGAGGCCGAGACCAGCGGTGCGCGCGTCGAGACCGCGGTCCTCGACGTGAACGACAGCGCGGCGGTGCACGAAGCGATCCCCGAGCTCGCGGCACGCTTCGGCAAGGTCGATCTGCTGATCGCCAATGCCGGCATCGGTGGTGAGCACTTCGCCGGCCGCGACGGCTTCGAGATCGACGCCGGGATCGTGCGCACCAACCTGATCGGCGCGATGGCGACGGTGGACGCCGCCGTCAAGCTGTTCCGCGCCTCGGGCGGTGGTCAGATCGTCGGCGTCTCGTCGGTCGCAGCCTACCGCGGGCTGCCCGGGCATGCGGCGTACTCGGCGTCGAAGGCGGGCCTCAATGCCTATCTCGAGGGGGTCCGCGCCGAGGTCGAGAACGCCGGCATCGTCGTCACGACGCTCGCGCCCGGCTACATCGACACGCCGCTCAACCGGCACATGAAGTCGCGTCCGTTCCTGATCACCGCGGAGGACGGCGCGAAGCGCGCCGTCGACCTGATCGAGCGCGGCGTGCGCGTGTCGGCGGTGCCGGTGTTCCCCTGGAACGCGATCGGCTTCGTGATGCGCAACCTGCCGGACTTCGTCTGGTACCGCGTGATGCGCGGTCAGGCGCCGCGCTAGCGTGCGCGTCCGCAGCGCTTCAGGATCGGTCGTCGCGCTCGAGCACGTAGAGCGCACCCGAGCGGCCGAGCCAGCGCTCGAACGGCAACGACTCGAGGACGCGCCACCCGGGCAGCGGCTGGTTCGCGACCTGGTAGGGCAGCAGCCCGCCGGCGTCGACGAGCCACGGGAACATCGGTCTGCCGTCCGGGGCGCGCGGCGCGTGTTCGGGTCGCGCGAACTGCAGCCAGCCGTCCACGACGTAGCCGGCGTCGATCTCGGAATCCGGCACGCCGCGCGCGCGCAGCACGTCGACCGATCGCCAGAGCGCGGCGTTGTAGGCGAGGTGATCGCGCACCCCGACCGCGCCGAGCAGCGCGAGCACGCCGAGCCCGGCGACGAGCACGCCGCGGCGGAGGCGCGGACGCTCGCTGAAGACGAGCGCGACCAGGAGCGGCAGCAGCGCCAGCAGGTAGCGATCGTAGAACAGCCAGAGGATGGCCAGCAGGCCCAGGTGTCCCGCGACCGACCAGGCGAGCAGGGCTCGTGATGCGTTCAGCCGCCGCCACCCGACGACGCCGACCAGCAGCGCGCTCGCGGCGAAGCCCAGCGCGGTGACCGCGGCGAAGATCCAGAGGGGTGTGGAGGGGTCGGGCCGTGCCGCGACCAGCGACTCGGTCGCACCGAGCTCGCCGTAGGTCCAGGTGAAGCTCGGCGCGAGCGCCCACGGCCAGTCGATGCGCGTCGCGTACGCCGCGCCGACCAGCAGCGCGAGGATCGCGAGCGCGGGCAGCGCGCGCACGAGCGCACGCCGCGTCGTCAGCGCCGCGCCGAGGGGCAGCAGCCAGACGCCGAGCGAGCCGGCCGCGCAGAGCACGGCCTGCAGGGCCAGCTCGGGAAAGCGGGTGAGCGATTCGTGCAGGTAGCGACGGCGGAAGAACGGCGAGCCGACGACGTCGGTGAGATCCGCGACGTGCACCGTCCGGCCGGCACCCCACAGCATGATGAGTGCGAAGAGGCCGAGCGGGGCCGCGGTGGCGACCAGGCGCGCCGGCCGACCGACCCCAGGCGCCGCCGTGCAGCACCAGCGTCAGCAAGGCCGCGATCGGCGTCACCAGCGCGACCACGCGCACCGCCGCCGCGACCGAGGACAGCACGACGAAGACCGCCAGCCAGCGATCGCTCCTGCGCTCGATCGCCGCCACCAGCGCGAACGTCGCCCAGAGGAATGCGGCGAGGAACGGGACGTCGGTCATGAAGGTCGCCGCGAGCATGAAGAAGATCGGGTTCAGGCCGAGCACGGCCGTGCCGAGGAACGCGTCACGCCGCGCGACGCCGAGCTCGCGCAGCAGCAGGTGCAGCGCGCAGAGCGCGAGCAGGGCGGCGACCCAGGTCGAGACGCGTAGCGCGACGAAGGAGAAGCCGAATGGCACGCAGAACAGCGCGCCCCAGAGGATGTGCGCGAAATTTGGATGCGACGACCAGTCGAGGATCTGCAGGCCGTGGCCGTCGAGGAGGCGCTGCACCGACCAGGCATAGACCCAGTCGTCGACGAACGGCGTGTCCTGGAAGGGGCGCACCAGCAGCGCGACCAGCGCGCCGCAGAGCACGATCCAGGCGCAGTCGGCGAGCGCCGGCGGAAGCCGGACGCTCTCCGGCGCCACGTCAGGCAGCCCGTCTGCCACGCGGGTATCGAGATCGGACGCTTGCAAGCTCAGAGCCCGCGCACCTGGCGCGCGTCGGCGCGCACGCAGACGACTCCGGCCACGTCGCCAACGTTGCTGACGCGGCTCCGGACGGCTGCATCCGGACGCCGATCGCCGCCGTCACCCTCAGATGTCCTTCTCCATCGCGACGTGCGAGATGCCCGCTTCGACGAATGGCGGGCCGCTCACGACGTAGCCGATGCGCTCGTAGAAGGGCACGGCGCCCTGCTGCGCGTGCACGTACACGGTGTGCAGACCCTGCGCGCGCGCCCCGCTCTCGACGACGTTCATCAGCGCGTGCCCGGCGCCGTGGCCGCGGAAGTCGTCGAGCACGGCGACGCGCTCCGCCTTCGCCTTGCCGTCGACGACGCGCATGCGCGCGGTCCCGATCGGCACGCCGTTCACCCAGGCGAGGAACTGCGTGCAGCTCTCGTCGAGGCCGTCGGCGTCGATCGCCGGATCGACGCCCTGCTCGTCGACGAAGACTGCACGGCGCAGCGCCAGGCAGATCGACAGGTTCTCGATCCCGACCGCGTCGGCTTCGATGCTATGCGAGATCGGCACCGGGGCTCCTCATCCAGCTGTGACCACCGGTGTGCAGCGAGAGCCGATCGACCGGCTCCAGCAGCACCACCACCATGCGCCTGCCGGCCTTCGCGAGCAGTTTTGCGGCTGTCGATTCCGCCGGTCCACCGCCGATCACCAGCACGTCACAGCTCTGCGCGGACGACACCTCGCCACTCTGCCCCGGAACGCACGCGATGTCACCCATGGACGAAGGCCTCGGTTCCATGCTTCACGACAGGAAAGAGGACCGCGGGCGAGCCGTGGGGGAGGAGCTCTAGGATGACCAATCGGTTCGTTCGTCTTTTGCTGCCGCGTGCGCTCGTGGTTCTGGCAGCGGCCGGCACCGTGGGACTGCTCGCGGCTCCGCGTGCTGGCGCCAGCGATGCGAAGCCAGCCGCGGCCGAAGCTGCTGCTGCGATCAAGCCGCCCACCGAGCTCAAGGTCGGAATCGCGACCAACTATCCGCCGATCGCCTTCGAGGAGAACGGCAAGGGGTCGGCGTCGAGGCCGACCTGGCGAAGAAGCTCGGCGAGGAGCTGCCGACCAAGATCGAGTTCGTTCAGCTCGAGTGGGACGATCTCTGGCCGGCGCTGCGCGACAAGCGGATCGACGTCGTCATGTCGGGTGTCTCGATCACCGAGCGCCGGAGCCAGCTGGTGAGCTTCACGAGCCGTACCTGCGCGTCGGCCAGATGGCGCTGGTGCGCAAGAGCGAGATGGTGAAGCTCTCCGACCCCGAGGCGATGAACCAGAAGGGACGTCGGATCGGCGTCGAGAAGAACACCACCGGCGAGGCCTATGCGCGCCGCCACCTCGACCAGACGACGATCGTGCCGTTCGACTCGGTCGACCTGGCGCTCGCCGCGGTTCGCGGCGGTGACGTCGACTACTTCATCCACGACGCGCCCACGGTCTGGCGCGTGGTCGGCCGTGCGCCGAAGGAGGATCCGGAGCTGGTCGGGATCTACCGTCCGATGACCGACGAGTATCTCGCCTGGGCGGTGCGCAAGAGCGACTTCGCGACCCTCGGCGCGCTGCTCGATGGCAAGATCGAGGAGTGGCAGAAGGACGGAGAGCTGCAGGCGGTGATGGATCGCTGGATCCCGGTGACGAAGATCAGCAAGTAACTTTCGTTCGCTGGTTCGCTCGGTTGGCGTGCCGCTTCGCGCGTGGAGCGGTCGTTGCTGTGGCGCCGGCCGGGTCGCCTTGCGCGGGGCGCAAGGCGACCTGCCCGGCTGGACTGCGGCCGCCGGCCGTCATTCCTCGATGCCGCGCTCGGCGATTCCGCGCGACGATCGAGCCGTGCCGATTCGTCGCCGTGGGTTGGTGGGTCAGGCTGCGGCGGCGTCGAGCCTCTTGAAGTAGCGCGCGAGGTCGTCGGCGCTGCCGATGCGCTTGCCGCTCGATGAAGACCTGCGGCACCGTCGTCGCGCCGGTGACCGCCCGAGCGCGCGCGCTCGACGTCGCGCCCGATCACGATCTCCTCGTAGTCTAGCCGCGCTCGCTCGAGCGCCTTCTTGGCGCGCGCGCAGTGCGGGCAACCCGGCTCGGTGAAGAGCGTCGCGAAGCCGGCGCGGCTTCGCGTTCGGCGCCAGGTGGCGCGAGCATGGTGTCGGCGTCCGAGACCTCGAACGGGTCGCCCGGCTTGTCCGGCTCGATGAACATCTTCTCGATCACGCCGTCGCGCACGAGCATCGAGTAGCGCCACGAGCGCTGCCCGAAGCCGAGGTCGCGCTTGTCGACCAGCATGCCCATGCCCTGCGGTGAAGTCGCCGTTGCCGTCGGCGAGCAGGCGGACCTTCTTCGCGCCCTGGTCGCGGCCCCACGCCTCCATGACGAAGCCGTCGTTGACCGACAGGCAGACGATCTCGTCGACGCCGGCCTCGCGGAAGACCGGCGGCGAGCTCGTCGTAGCGCGGCAGGTGGCTCGACGAGCAGGTCGGCGTGAACGCGCCGGGAAGCGCGAACACGACCACCGTGCGGCCGCCGAAGAGCTCCTTCGTGCGACACTCCTTCCAGTCGCCGCCCTCGCGGGTCCTGAACGTCACCTCGGGAATCCTCTGACCTTCTCGATTCTCGAGCACGCGATCCTCGATCTCCTTTCGTCCGGCGGGCCGCGCCGGATCCGGCTCACCGCCCGTCGTTGGAAGGACTATAGCCTCCGTCTCGTGATAAGTCAAATCGATTGTTATGATTGAGTGATCAGATGAACTTATCGAATATGACGCTCGCGCAGCTCCGCTACCTGGTCGCGGTCGACGGGAGCGCTCGTTTCGCGAGCGCCGCCGCGCGCTGCTTCGTGACCCAGCCCGCGCTGAGCCAGCAGGTCCAGAAGCTCGAGGAGGAGCTCGGCGTGCGCGTCTTCGACCGCTCGCGCCAGCCCGTGGTGCCGACCGAGCTCGGCGAGCGCGTGCTCGCGCAGGCGCGCGCGATCTTGCGCGAGGCCGAGCGCATGGCGGACGTGATCGCGGAGTCGGCCGGTCCGCTCTCCGGGTCGCTATCGCCTCGGCATCATCCCGACGCTCGCGCCGAGCCTGCTGCCGCTCTTCCTGCCCGCGTTCACGCGGCGGCACCCGCTCGTCGAGCTCGTCGATCGAGGAGGTGCAGACCGAGCCGATGCTCGAGCGCCTCGCGCGCCGACGCGCTCGACGGCGGCATCGCCGCGACGCCACTCGCGCGCGCCGCAGATCGAGGAGCGGCCGATCTACCGGGAGCCCTTCTTCGTCTACGTCTCGCCCGGCCACGCCCTCGCCCGCCGGACGCCGCATCGACCAGAGCGCGCTCGCGCGCGAGCCGGTCTGGATCATGGCCGAGGGCCACTGCTTCCGCGACCAGGTGCTGCAGCTCTGCGGGAGCCGCGACTCGGTGATCAGCGGAGAGGGGAGGGCGCGGTGCGCTTCGCGAGCGGCAGCTTCGAGACGCTGATCCGCCTGGTCGACGAGGGCTTCGGGGTCACGGTGCTGCCGGAGCTCGTGGTGCGCTGCCTGCCGCCCGCGCGGCGCGCGCGCGTGCGTCCCTTCGCGCCGCCGGTCCCGATGCGCGAGGTGAGCTTTCGTCCACACCGCCGCCACCTCCGCCGCGCGATCGCGGACGCGCTCGTCGAGGAGATCCGCCGCAGCCTGCCGCCGGAGCTGGTCGCGGCCGCGCGCGGCGACGAGCGGGTGCTCTCGCCGCTGCCGGTCGCGGTCGCGACGATCACCGAGCCGACGGCAAAGGGACGCGGACGGGATCGGCGGCCGCCGGCGCGCTAACAGTCGGTGTACCCCACCTGGAACAGGAGGATGCTTCGTGATCGACCGTGTCGTGCTCGTCAAGCTCAAGAAGGAATATGCCCATCCGGCCGCCCGGGCCGAGATCGCGGCGCAGGCCCTGGCGGCGTTGCGGCCGCTACCCGGCGTCGTCTCGGTGACCGCGGGCGGACCGGGCGACGCCGCGAGCGAAGCGTCGTGGGACGTGAACATCACCATCCGCTTCGCGACTCCGGAAGACTTCGCGACCTACCGCGCGCATCCGGATCATCGCCGCTTCGCCGACGACTACCTGGCGCCGCGCGCCGAGGTCCGCAAGGCGTGGAGCTTCTCGGTCGAGAGTCGCTGAGACCGGGCCGCGGCGTCAGCTGGCGGCTGCGATCTCGGCGGCAGCCGACGCCTCGCCGGTGTCCTCGCGCTTGACGAGGTTCGCCGGGCGCGACTGCCCCATGTCCTCGTAGCTCTGCGCGGCGAGATCGATCAGGCCGTTCTCGAGCTCGAGCCGGAAGCGGGCCAGGCCGGCGTCGGTGTGCGCGTCTCGGGAACGAAGTAGGGTCCGCGCAGGTAGTACTTGATGACGTTGAACGGCAGCGGCACCGCCATGCGATCCCACGTCTTCAGGCGGATGCTGCGCTTGTACCAGGTGCGCACCAGCGCGAGCGGCCCGCCGCACTCGCGGGCGATCAGGACGCCGCCCATCTTCATCCGGTAGGCCGGTCCCTTCGAGCCGTCGACGGTGAGGCCGTAGATCACGCCGGGCGTCGTCTGCATGTGTGCGATCATCTCGTGCAGGACGTCGGTGTGGCGGCGCGCCGGCCGAGCTCGACCCGCCGCGGAAGACGACGTAGCCGCACAGCTCGAGCATCCGCGTGATCACCTCGCCCGACTCACCGAGGCTCGCCAGCGTGTGGCCGCGGACGCCGATGTACGGGTAGCCGAAGGCGACGGTGAACACCTCCTCGTGCCAGAGCAGCGCGATCGCGCCGTCGTGCGCATTGGAGATGTCGTTCAGGACGAATCCTCGCTGCCCTCGAGCCTGCTCGTCGCCCAGACCAGGCGCATGTAGAGCAGGTAGATGTAGGGAACGACCCGGCGGCAAAGCGCGACAGCGGCTTCGAGAACAGCGGCCGGACCGACCGCCGGTAGAAGTGCCAGAGCCAGCTGCGCTGCTTGCGGGGCGGGGTACACCGCCATGGGCTCGGCTGGGCTCTGCTCGCTCATCGGTCCGCACCGGCTCCGGTGGAACCGCGCGTGGTCTCAGGCGCGCGGCTTGCAGGAGAGCGATCAGCTCTCGGTCGCTGCGGGTGACGGCGTCGCGCTTGCTACCGTTCTTCGACCATAGCCGCTTGGTGCCGGCACAGGTCGGGCAGCCCGCGATCGGGGGCGCAACGTCGCGCGATGCTCGGCTCCCACGCGCGGCGGCCCGACACTCCGGGCAGTCGATCTCGCGGTAGCCGTTCTCGCCGGCCAGAACGACGGCGAGCTTACGGGTGAGGAGGGTTGCCAGGCCCTCGAGCTCTTCGCGCTCCTCGCGCGTCATCCAGTCTTCCTCTCTGGGCGAGCCGGAGTGGTGCGCGTTCCCGTCCGCGCCCACTCCCGCAGCCACCGATCTATTTCGGGATCTTTTCTTAGTAACGACCGCCGCGGCCGCCGCCGAAGCCACCGCCACCACCGCCGCCGCCGCTGCGACCGCCTCGGCCACCACCGCCACCGCCACCGCCGCCGCCACGCCCACCGAAGCCACCGCCGCCACCGCCACCGCCGCGGGGGCGGTCTTCACGGGGCTTGGCCTCGTTCACGGTCAGCGCACCGCCGCCATTATCCTGGCCATTCAGCGCGTTGATCGCCGCCTCGGCCTCCTCGTTCGAGCTCATCTCGACGAAGCCGAAACCACGGCTGCGCCCGCTTTCCCGATCGCTCACCACGGTCGCGCTCTCGACCGTACCGTACTCCGCGAACAGACGCTCGAGGGCCGACGAGTCGACGCTGAAAGACAGATTCCCCACGTAGAGCTTCCTACCCATTTCTCTCCTCTAACATCGGGTCGTTTCGGCCCTGGTTTTACTTTCAGGCCAGATTTGAAAGAGGCCACTCTTGGCCCATGAAGGAAGGAGGACGATCAAGCTTTCGTACCGGGCAGGAATCATGCTGCGCCGTACGCGACTCGTCGACAACCAACCGTTTTCGGAAATAGCACGAGATCGGATCTCGTACATCCACTCCGCCCGACATTTGACCCGGCGGAAGCCTTTGAATTCACTCTCGAAAGTGCTGATTTCGAGGTCAGCTTGGGTGGCCGTGCACGGGCGGCCATCGCAGACGTCGACCACCACGCCGTCGGTCCTGAGGAACTCCGGCTTCTGCCCGCGCGCGGCGGGATCGTTGCGCGGATCCCGTGCGGATCCTCGCCATCGCGGGGCGCCAGGTTGCCGATCGGCGGCACGGGCGTGCCGCTGTCCCAGAAGACGATCGCCGAGCCGTCGTACGGAGACGCCCGATCGCCTGGATGCCCCAGAGGACGGCTCGTGTCGGGGTAGCGCGCCCGCGCCAGCGCCGGCCCGTGGATGCGCGCGCCGATGGTGCGCGCCTGGATCCTCGACGGACGACTGCGCGACCTGGTGGTCGCCGAACGCCGCGTGCAGCAGGACCTGTGGGCCGGCGTGTCGGGCACGGGTCGTCCGTCATGTGCTGCGCGTAGCCGTTGGCCTCGCCGCGGTCCCACAGCATCTGCATCGGAGCAGCCGAAGCTGCGGTCGATCTCGTCCGGGTAGGCCGGGTCGTAGACCTGCGGTAGGTGTCGAAGTCGACGCTGCGGTTGAGCAGGATCAGTAGTTCATCGCCCGGCACGCCGAGCACCGCGCGCTTGCAGTCCTGGGCGACCGCGGTCGCGGCGCCGCCGATGATGCCGCCCTGGCTGTTGCCGTCGTAGTAGAGCTCGCTGCGGTCGATGACGCGGCTCGCCGCCGCCCTGGAAGGCCGGCGTCGAGCCGAAGCCGTCCTGGTGGATCATCAGCCGGCCGAGGAAGAGCGGGTTGAGCATGCCCTGCTGCAGGCGGTCGGCGAGCGGCGGGAAGTTCGACATGTCGACGAGGATCGCCGACGGCGTTGCCGATGTCCTCGCTCGACATGCCGATCCAGTCCGTCGCGCAGAAGACGAAGCTGTGCTCGTTGGCCATGTCGCGGACGTTGCCGGCGCCGACCTCGCCCTGGCTGCCGAGCAGGCCGTGACCGTAGAGCGAGCCGGCCGCGCCTGCACGCCGGGTCCGACGCGAACGCCACCACCGAGCGCGGCACGCGGCAGGTGAGGTCGCGTACTGCAGGTTGCCGTTGCGCCGCGGGAGCCGTCGTCGGCGCCGTAGTTGAACGTCGAGCCCGGCGGCCCGCCGGTGCAGGTCAGATAGCTGCGGCACGTGGAACGTGCCGGTCGACCCGGCGCGCGATGCGCCGGGTTCTCCTCGACCGCGCGTCGACGGTGAAGTCGGGCGCGGCCGTGCCCAGCTTGTGGAACGCGTCGTCGCGGATGTGCAGCATCCGTCCGGCGAGGTTGGTCGCGCTCGCGATCGTGAAGTCCCAGGCGAGGTAGAGGTCGCCGCGCGTCGACACCCGCGCGTCGAGCGTCGAGAAGATCTGCTCCATGTGCGGGCGGCGCCCTCGACGTCGGGGTGGTTCCCGGGCAGGTCGTCGCGGAATGCGCGGAAGACGTCGCCCGCGGCGATGGTGTCGCCACCCGCATCCTTGAGGTTGCGCAGCGCGATGATGTGGCGGTGCCCTTCGAGGAGATTGCGCGCCGGCCGCACGAACAGCACCGCGTTGG
>CAVXYF010000024.1:0-37537 GCA_963765835.1 uncultured Acidobacteriota bacterium
ACTATTCAAGCTTGCCGGACAAGTCTGTGAGCGCGGTTTGGGCGTCGACGGGCATATACGATCAAGAGTCGAATAGGGATCGTGTAGCCGATCGGACTCCCCAACCGGTGTTGTGCAAGAGCCTCGAACATGGCCGGGATCACACTAGCCACATAGTCATCTGTATGTCAACGTCGGCCCCCCCGGAGTTGAATCTGATCGTACATGACCACGACAATTAAGCCGGATCGACAGCAGCCTCACGGACACCACCAGCCATTTCTCCTGCCTTGACGCCGGCGAGCACTTGATCTGCCAATTCACCGTTGGCATCGCGGAAACCGTCGATCATCGCTTCAAGCACGTCATTGCAAACCAGGTAATTACTAGCGGCGACGATCTCCTCGCAGAGCTGATGGCCTCTGGAATCCTTGTTTTGTTCTCCAGTGAAGGCGGCGTTGCGACCCTCTGCATCGATAATCGCCACCTGTCGATATTCGCGGTTGTGATCTTCCGTGAGCGTGGCGTTCAGGCAAGCCTCAGGCGCGGAGCCGCCCAGAAGCTCAAGACCAGACACGCCGTGGTATCGGTGAAACTCTGCCTTGCGTCGCGACCATCGACACCGCGGCGAAAGCATAAGCACCTCTGACCTGGGCTGGAACCTGATGTCACGGAACAGATGCCGGTCGCTCTGGCTAGCGCAATTGAAAGCGAGTAATACGATGCTTATTTCCATGACCTATGGACTAAACGGATGGCGACTGCGGACATTCACCGAACCGCAATCAGGCCAGCCGTATCCATCCACGAAGCCTATGTTACGGGCATATTGCACGCACAAGGGCGGGCAAGCCAGCGTGGGCAATCGGTTTCGCCCCTAGCGAGCTTCTGAACGGTCCCTTTTGGCAGACCGACTCTCTCCTCGTATCGTTCAGACTCGCCTGAAGTCCCATTCATCGTATCCCGTCGAGTGGGCCAATCCTTCATCGCTCTACGCACCACGGGGCAAATGCCCGCGGCTGTCGCGGTGCCTCAACAGGCAGCTTGTTTTGGTCACTGACATGGAGGGTTGTCCCATCCATTCCATCACCGCGCATGTTCTATACAGCCTAGCCCCTCGAGGCATCGCGATATGAGCGTAAAGCCATTCCGACAACACTCCGCTTTTCACCAAGCGATCGGCCGGCAATCGCTTCAAGTCGCAGGAACCACTACACGTTCTGGCTCAGCCGATGTTATAAGTCGGCTGAGCTCCTGATACAGTCGACACAGTCGTGCGCAGCTTGTTTAGAAGTCCTGCGAGGTATTTTTTTGCCGTTGTCATCGGGAACAGCATCGCACTCTCTTTCCAGTCTGGACACTCTGCCTGTAGCCGCCGTCCAAATTCTGTAAGATTCTGCTTTTGTTGCTTTGATAAATGCCGCCACTTTCGATCGTAGATGGATTGCTATTCTTGCCGCCAGTTTTTGGGCATCACAAGCAGCGCGCGTCGATGTCCGGGTTGACCCGGAGGGCGACCTGCGCGGCGAACTCCCGCTTCCAGCGCGGCGGAATTCACTTTTCGCAGCTCGGGCTCCGACTCGATGTTCAGGGCGAGGATTCCCGCCGAGACGCCGTCGCGGATCTCTTCATCGGTTTTCCCGACGCCCAGAAGACGACCCGGTCGGGAGGAAAACCCTGCTCGAGCACCGCACGCAGCTCTCCGCCGGACACCACGTCCGCGCCCGACCCGAGGCGGGCCAGGCAGTCCAGCACGGCCAGGTTCGAGTTCGCTTTCGCGGCGTAACACACCACGTGCGGGACCGGCGCGAAAGCGGCGTCGAACCGCCGGTAGTTCTCCTCGATCAGCGCGCGGCTGTACACGTAAACGGGCGTCCCGACTTCCCGCGCGATGTCGGAAGTCGGACGCCGTCGCAGGCCAGCTCGCCGTCCGCGCGGTGGAATCCGGACACGGGGCGCGACGATAGCGGAGCGCTGCCCCCAGCTCAACCGCGAGGCGCACGTGCGGTCACGGCCTCGAAGATCTCCGGCAGCGAAAGGGGCTCGGCGCGAGGCTCGCGGACTCCGTCCGTCGCCCGGAAGCGCTCGAACTTCTCCTCGTCGAAGTCGGACACGATCGCCTCGATCCCCCAGCCCCGAACCTTGACGCTGACCGCGTCGAACGCGTCGAGCTCGTTGCCGTACTCCTGCCGTGTCTCCGTCATCTCGTTGGATATCGGAGGCGGCTGAAGGTCTGCTTGAGCGTCATGTAGTCCTCGTCCAGCACGAGGCGTCCGCCCGCCAGGATTCCCACCCGGTGCGCCAGCAGGGCGGCGGAAGCGGCATCGGACGTTGCGAGGAAAACGGTCCGGCCTTTCCGGGTCTCCTCCGCCAGAAGTTGCCGGGCCAGGGCAGGGTCCTCGAAGGCCGGCTCGTCGAGCGGAGGAGATCCGCCGGACGCGCCACGGCGGTCGCCAGAGCGTCGTCCGCCCGCAGCGGCCGGCGCAGCAACCTCCAGCGGCCGGTTCGCCCGCCACCAGAGCGAGGCGCTTCGTGCGGCGCGGGTCCTCCCCGAAAACGAGTACACGTCCTTCCGACGGTCGGATCTTCCCCGCGATGCACCGGACCAGGTGGTTTTTCCGGATCCGGTTTCCCCAGGAGGGCATAGGCAGTCCCCGCGGAGACAGAAAGAGAGACGGAGCGGCACAGGACCGCGCCGCCCGTTTTCAGTGTGACCTGCTCGAGGCCAAGGGCTTCGACGACAGCGCTTAGGATACGGCCGTTCGGCGCGGCACGTGGAACAAGGGGCGGCCGAGGAGGAATCCCTGCCCGTAGGGGATCGCCAGATCCACGAGGGCCTGCCGCTCCTCGTCCCGTTCGATCCCCTCGGCGATCAGCGTCGCGCCGATGCGGTGTCCGATGGCCGCGAGGCTCGCGATGATCTCCCGCTTGATCGGATCGACCTCGAGGTTGCGGACGAGCGAGTCGGCGACCTTGATGTAGTCGGGGCGCAGATAGAGGATCGTCTCGAGGCCCGAATAACCGGAGCCGGCGTCGTCGATCGCGATCTTCAGCTTCGCGGCCCGGATCTTCTCGAGGATCTCTCCGAAGGAGGAATAGTCGCCGACCATCTCCTTTTCGGAAATTTCGACGACGACGTCGCCATGGCTGCGATTGATGGACCTCAGGTTGCGCTCGTCGAGGAACACGGGATGCCGCAGCAGCGTCGAGGAGGCGTTCACGAAGAGCTGGCGCGAGCCGACCGGCCGCGGGAGGCGCGCGAAGATGGTCTCCAGGCAGAGCGTTTCCAGCTCGACGTCCATGTCGTTCTCGTGGGCCACGGCGAAGAGCACGTTGGCCTGCTCGAGAGCGCTGCCGCGGGGCCCGCGGATCAGGGCTTCGTATCCGAGCACGTCCCCGTCGGGCAGGTGACAGACGGGCTGGAAGGCGGCCTTCAGCCTCCGCCGCCCGATGAGGGACTTCAGATCGGCGCACAGCTCGAGCTTCTCCCGTGTCTGGTGCTGCGTGACGATGTGCGCGGCTTCCTGGAGGTTGCGGGCGAGGTGGCGCGAGGGGCGGACCTGGGGATTGTCGCGGGCGCGATGCGTGGCGACGTGCACGCTCATGAGGTCCACCGTCGTTCCCCCGAAGGCAACGCGGAGGCGACCGGACGGTGTTTGCCTGGAGGCGCGCCGCTTCCTCCTCGAGCGTGGGGACGGCCGTCCGCGCGCGGGCGCGGGGAGGTCGAAGAGCAGGTAGAAGCCGTCGGAGCCCGAATAGCGCAGGGAGACGAAGAAAGGGGCCAGGCGGGACGCGGCCAGGTCCTCGCGCAGCCCGGCGGCGACGGAGACGAGGACGCGATCGTAGACCTCCCAGCCGTAGAGCTCCTCGAAGCCGAAGAACTTTCCGATCTGGAGATAGATGACCCCCAGGCGCTCGATGCGCTCGATGGCCGCCACGCGCTCCGGGTCTTCGAAGGGATGAATCGGAAGTCCCGTGACGCTGTCGAAGACGATGTTCTCCTGCCTCAGCCGCTCCAGCGCCTGGGGCGAGAGGTCGCGCGGCGGTCCCGGCCGGTCGGGGCGCAGCGGGGCGCGCCGGCTCGTGCTCACGGCTTCACGTCCGGCGTTGCATTGTCGTCGTCATCGTCGTCCACAAGGGCGCGCACCTTGCGCCGCAGCTCATCGGCGCCGAACGGCTTGGCGAGGTAGTCCGAGCCGCCGAGCTGCATCGCCGTGATCCGGTCCTTCACTTCCTGCCGTCCGGTCAGGAAGAGGATCGGGACGCTCTCGGTTCGCGGACTGCCGCCGCAGGATCGAGCAGAGCTCCCACCCGCTCATCCCCGGCATGTTGACGTCGAGGATCACGAGGTCCGGCGCCTCGCGCAGCAGCTCCGGAAGCGCCGCCGCCGCGTCGCCGGGGGAATCGACGGTGAAGCCATCCTCGGCGAGCACGTCGCGAATGGCCGAGCCGACGGACTCGTCGTCATCCACGACCACGATCCGAGCGGCCAGTCGGCGCGACTCCCGGCGGCGCAGCTCAGCCACGCGCGCCCCTCTGGAAAGGCAGCAGGATCGTCACCTCGGAGCCAAAGCCGGCTTCCGAGGAAAGGCTGATGCGGCCGCCGTTGGCTTCCAGGATTTCCTTGGTCAACGCGAGCCCGATGCCCTTGCCCGGCTTGCCCGTCGCGACCGCCCCGATCCGCGAAACGCGTAGTCGAAGGCCCGCGCCCGCTCCTCCGCGCTCATGCCGATCCCGGTGTCCTTGACGACCACGAAGGCGTGCGGCCCGGCGGCGCCCGCGCGGATGCGGATCTCGCCCCCCTCGGCCGTGTACTTGATCGCGTTCTCGATGACGTTGCGGAAGGCCCGCTGCAGCGCCACCGGCTCGGCGGCGACCGGCAGCTGCGGCCGTTCGGCGATGAACTCGATCCGCCGGTTTCCCGCCCGCGAGAGGCGGTACGCCGTGGCCAGGGAGCCGAGGATCTCGACGAGGTCCGCCGTCGCGGGAGGCGGCAGGGGATCGGCGTTCGAGGCGGCCGTGGAGAGGCGCGCGCGCGGCGCCCGTCTTGCCGCCCGCGCCCTCGACGAGCTGCTCCGCCAGGTCCACCTCGCGCTTCAGGTTGCCCAGGTGCTCCGCGTTGGGCAGCTCGCCGCGCCGGGCGCCTTCCGCGATCAGGTCCGTGTACACGCGGATGACCGACAGCGGAGAACGCAGGTCGTGGAGAATTTCGCCGTCGGTGTGGCGTGAGCCGGAAGCCACGGCGTCGGACGCGGATGCGGAGGAGGAAGCCGCGAGCGGGCTCTCGGACGCTTCCGCGCGCCGGCTGGTGTCCGCCGATTCGAGCGCCGCCAGCAGCGCCGGACAAGTCAGCGCGATCGCGAGCAGCGGAAGGCGGCTGGCCGGGTCCTCGAGCGATACGGTCCCGAGCAGAACGAGAGCTCCCGCGGCGAGGACCGAGAGCGCGGCGAAGAACCGCGCCGCGGCGCGCCCCTCGAGACCCCAGGCCAGCGCCAGTCCGGCCGGCAGCAACAGGGCATAGGGGCTCCGAACGCCCCCGGCGATCGACATCCCTGCCACGAGGAGGCACAGGTCCAGGAGCATCGCCAGCGGGGAGGCGAAGTGCGCGAGGCCGCGCTGGACCGCCGGCCGCGAAAAGATCCAGAGCGACGCCAGGGAGACCGCGGCCGCGGCCGAGATGGCGCGCGGGTCCGCGAAGCCGAAGGCGGCGACGAGCAGCGAGAAGAGAATGAAGAGCGCCGAGGCCGCCGTCCGGTGGGCGGCGAAGGCGCGGTCGGTCACCCGTCGCTCCGGCCGCCGCGCCGATCTCCGCTTCGCCGTGATCTCGGTCCGCTTCGCCGCGATCCCACGATCGCGCCGAAGCTTGGCGGGGGACCCTGTGGTCCCCCGAACCCCCTGGCGCGGGTGGAAGGATCAGACGTACGCGCACCCAACGCGCAGCTCCCCACCGGGCAGCGGCGCCCAGTGAAGCGCCCTCAGACGCACGACCTGCCGCTCCGGCCCGGAGGCCCGCTGAAGCTCCACGCTCCAGCGGGGAGGCCACTTCAACCCTTTCGGCGCGCGCAGGGCGAGGCCGCCGTACCCCACGTCGAGGACGGGCGCGGTCCAGGGGCGGCCGGCTTGCGCGTCGACCTGCGCCGTCATCTCCTCCGGCGTGAACCGCGGGTGGCCCCGCCGCTCCTGACCGGGAAAATGGGATTGCTCACGGCACTGGTAGAGGCGCAGGTCGGCCGTCTTCAGAAGGAAGTCGCCCGTCTTGCCGTCCGTCGGATAGGAGGCGATCCCGTAGTGGAGGCCGATGCGCAGCTCGGACCGCACGGGCAAGGCGGAAGAGATCCCACGCGGCGGCGGATGCGCTCGACTCCCGGAAAAGCGGACACGAGGTGCGTGTTGGGAAGCACCAGCACGAACTCGTCACCGCCCCACCGGCAGCCGGCGTCCACCGTGCGGAGGGTCTCCCGGATGACCCGGGCGGTCCGCACCAGCACGCTGTCTCCCACCGGATGGCCGAAGCGGTCGTTGACGGCCTTGAAGTCCTTCAGGTCCATGAGCACGACCGAGAGGACGCCGCCGGACCGCTCGGCGCGCGAGATCTCCCGCGAGAGGTGCTCGAGAAGGAACCGGCGGTTGTAGAGGCCCGTCAGGGGGTCCGTCATGGCGTTGACGCGCAGCACGGAGAGGTCCCGCTCGGACACGACCCGCGGCTCGTCCAGCGCGCCGACGCGGCTGTGGAAGTGGTGAAGCAGGACGGTCTGAAGCCCCAGCGGAGAACCGAGGCGTTCGCGCATCTCCGGGTACAGTCGCTCGATCTCCCGCCAGCTCTCCGCGGCCTCCTCGGCCGTGAACGGGAGGCCGGTCCAATCGGTGAGCAGATGGCGGAGCAGCTCGTCCCGGTCTTCCCCACGGGCTGCGGCTTCGAAGGCTTTCTGGAAGCGCGGTAGGGAGAAGTCGCGCTGCCTTCCGAGGCGTGCGAGGCGAGCCTCGGGCGTGTTGCCCGGTGGTTGCGTCACGGAACCGTGCTGACCTCCCTCCGCGATGTATGCCGGAAACCCGCTCAGACGCTGCGCCTTGCCCGTCTCCCGGCCCCGGCCGGGCCCTGCTCTCGCCGCGCTTCCCGCTTCATGCGGTTGACGGCGCCGGCGGTCTCCTCGACCGTCTCACCGAGCGCGAAGACGAGGACGAGTTGTCCTTCTTTCAACAGATCCACGACCTCACGGTCGGACCGCGCCCAGAGGACGCGCGAGCCGACGACCAGGAGCCGTGCGCGCGCGAGATCGCCGCGGCCTTCGGCTTCCAGCCGGGAAAGCGCCGCCGCGCACCGGCGGACGCGCGCCAGGCCGATGCCCGACGCGCGCAGCCGGGCCGCGACACGCAGCCGCACGATGTCGTCGAAGGAGTAGCGGCGCACGGAGCCGTATCCGCGGGCCGGTGAGAGCGACGGCTTGAGGAAGCCCAGACGATCCCAATGGTCGAGCTGGCGGGCGGTCAGCCCCGTCAATCGCGCGGCCTCGGCGGTCGAAAAGTCCTGCCGTACGACACCCGTGAATTTCATGAATGTAATTCCACTGATCGTAGCATGCAGAGGACGGTCTCGGAGGCGAAAAAGCGGCGGGTTTGCGGCTAGAGGCTGACCGCGGCTATGTCCGAGCCCCCTGGCTCCGGCGGGTCAGCATCCGACGCATCATCCGGATGATCCAGGAGGCGAGCAGGATCGCCACGAAGACGACCAGCAGGGCGATGACGAGCGCGGCGATCGGATGGGCCACGGCGAGCCAGATGAGGCCGAAGACCAGGACGTCTTCGGAGAAGGACGCGGCCCAGTTGCTCAGAGGCTCGGGACTCGCGTTGATCGCCAGACGGGAGCTCGCCTTGATGGAGTGGCTCGACAACGCGATCGTGCCGCAGAGCAATGCCGCACCGATGCGCCACGGCTCGTCCACGGGCCCGAAGGCCGCGAAGCCGAGGACCGCGGCGGCCGGGACCCGGATGAACGTGTGGACGGCGTCCCAAACGGAGTCGAAGGCGGGGATCTTGTCGGCGACGAACTCGATGACATAGAGGAGGCCGGCGAGGATGATGATCGGCAACTCACTGAGGGCCTCGAGGCCCCCCGGGAGGCGCAGGGCGTCCATCCGGTGGAGCAGGCCGAGCGCCGCGACCGTTCCGTAGAGCCGAAGCCCGGAGGCGGTCGCGATACCCGCGGTGAGACCCAGCTTCGCCAGCAGTTCGGGGGCACGCCGGAATTCTATTTCGTGAAATAAAGGGCCTCCGATGCGCCCCCGCGCCCTGGCCCTCACCCTGCTGACTGCCGTTGCCGCGGCCTGCGCGGCGCCGCCTCCACCTGCCCCGGCGATGCCCAAGAGCGAGCTCGAGGCGCAGACCGAGGCGGCGGTCACGGAAGTCTCCTCCTTTCTGAAGACGCGGGTGGGGCTGACGCCTCCGCAGGAAGAGAAAACGCGGGCCGCGGCGCGCCGGCTCCTCGAGCGCAACGCGCAGCTCGTCGAGGCCGCGCGCGCCGGAAAGCAGAGGATCCTGGAGTCCCTCCGCCAGAGCCACTCGCGGTTCGACGCGGAGATCCTCGGGATCCTGATGCCCGACCAGGTCGCGAAGTACTTCGAGCTCAAGCGCAGCCTCCAGCAGCAGACTGCCCTCGGACGCTCCCCTTTCGCGCCGTCTCCTTACCCCGCACCGCGCCACGGGGCCAGCCCGGCGATCACTCCATGACCGCAGCCTCGCCGCCGAAAGGAGAAAGTATGTTCATCCGACCGCGTTTCCTGGCGATCGTCGCCGCCTGCCTGGCTCTTGCCGCGTGCGCGTCCACGTCTTCCGACGGATGGGTGCTCCTGGGCGAGCGCACGGTCAACGATCGGGCCGAGACCGACGAGATCCTCGTCACCTCGGCCCGGGGACCCTTCGACGCGCTCCGCGTGGAGGTTCGCCGCGCTCCCATCCGCTTCTACGACATGAAGGTCCACTTCGGAAACGGGGCGGTCCAGGACGTCGACTTGCGTGACGTCATCCCGGCCGGAGGCTACTCTCGGGCGATCGACCTGAGGGGCGACGAGCGCGCGATCCGGAGGGTCACCTTCCGTTATGAGGCGCGCAGCCCGGGCGGCCGCCGGGCGGTCGTCCGTGTCTGGGGCCGGCGGTAACCGCCTCCCGAGCGCCTATAATCGACACCCGGTCGAGGCCCGCCCATGAAACGACCCTGGTTGTTCGCCGCCGCCGCTGCGTTTCTGGCCTGGACCGCGTTCTCCATCGCCCAGACTCGTCCCGGCGTCTCGCGCCGGCCGCCCCCCGGACCGTGGATCCTCGCCCGCCCAGCGCCGCGGAACCGGTCACCTTCAACAAGCAGGTCGTGCGGATTCTCCAGGACAACTGCCAGAAGTGCCACCACGACGGCGGCATCGCGCCGTTCGCGCTGACCACCTACGCGGACGCCTTCTCCAAGCGCGCCCAGATCTCCATCGCCGTCTCCGGGCGGGTCATGCCGCCCTGGCACGCCGGGGCCGGATGCACCGATTACCGCAACGACCCTTCGCTTTCGACGCAGGACATCGCGACCTTGACGCAGTGGGTCGCGGGAGGCGCCCCGAAGGAGACGCTCGGGACCTGCCTCCGCCGCGCACCTTCGGTGACGGCTGGTCGCTGGGGCAGCCGGACATGGTCCTGGCGATGCCCGAGCCGATGCGCCCGGACTTTTCTCGCGGCGACATCTATCGCTGTTTCGTTCTCCCGACGGGGCTGCAACAGGACCGCTACGTCAGCGCCGCGGAGGTCGTGCCCGGCTCCCCGGCGATGGTTCACCACGTGATTCTCTTCGTGGACTCGACCGGCGTTTCCGAGCAGCTCGACGCCCAGGAGCCGGGGCCCGGGTACACGTGCTTCGGCGGGCCGGGCTTCTCGATGGTCTCCAGCCTGGGCGCCTGGGCGCCGGGCAACGCGCCGTCACTGCTTCCGGATGGGATCGGAATGCCCTTGCCCGGAAACTCGCGGGTCGTCATGCAAGTCCACTACAGCGCGCTCGCCGGCGTATCGGAGCCGGACCGGACCTCCGTCGGCGTCTACTTCGCGCGATCCGCCGTGCGCAAGCGGTTCCTGTTCGTGCCGGTCATCAACACGGACTTCGTCATCCCGGCGGGAGCGGCCGACCAGGAGGTCCGGGCGTCGATTCCCTTCATTCCGTTTGGCGTCCACGCGTACTCGATTACGCCGCACATGCACCTGCTCGGCCGGAAGATGACCGTCACGGCAACGATGCCGGACGGGTCGTCGCGTTGCCTCGTGGACGTTCCCGACTGGGACTTCCACTGGCAGCGCACCTACGAGTTCCGGGAACCCATCGCGCTGCCCTTCGCGAGCCGCCTGGATCTGACGGCGCGTTACGACAACTCCGCGGAGAACCCGCAGAACCCCAACAGCCCGCCGCGCGAGGCGCGCTGGGGAGAGGCGACGACGGACGAGATGTGCATCGCGTTTCTCGGGGTGACGGTCGATGCGGAGAACCTGTCCGGAGAGGCGTCCAAGGCCGGGGCGGCGATCTCCTCGCCGCTCTGGGACGTCCCATGGCCGCTCCCGCCGCGTGATCCTGATGCTCCCGCGCCGCCGGGGCATTGGAAGCACCGGCACTGACCTTCCTCTACTCACCTCGGTAGTCCGGCCGTCCAATCCAGGACCGCAACGATCGGACGCGCCCCGGGCTCTTCCGCGGGGACGGAGACGAGAAACCTTCCATCGGCGGCGACCTCGTAGGAGCTCAGGTTCCGATTGCCCCAACCCCAGCGGAACCCCTCGCTCCGGAAAAGGACTTTGGGTGGGCCCGGTTCCGCGGAGTCGCCAATCGAGCGGACCGTGGACGCCATGAGGGTCCTGTTCGGGGCAACGAAAAAGACTTCTGTGCCATCGCGCGACCAGCGCGGGTCGTTGCCCCCATCAACGGAAACCTGTTGCCGTCTCGCGGGGCTCGCGCGGGGAGCGAGAAACACTTCCTCTCTCCCCGACTCCCTCGAGACGAAAGCCACCCAGCGACCGTCGGGCGACAAACGCCCGGCGCCCTCGTGGATGGGCGTCTGAGAGAAGACCCGCGGTTGCCCATTCGGTCTTGTCGGGAGCGTCCAGAGGTCGTATCCCGTCTTCAAGTCGAACGACGAATACAGCAGCTCCTCGCCATCGTGCGAGAGGTCGTCCAGCCACTTGTCGAAGCCGTTTTTGAGGACGGTTTCTTCGGTCCCGGCTCCGCTGGCCGGTCGGCGGTAGAGGTTGTAGAACCCTTCGCGGTCCGATGTGTAGTAGACGTATCCGTCCGGCGAAAAGCGCGCGTTGAATTCGTCGGTGGCTCCCGAGGTCAGCCGGTTGCGTGTCCCGCGCGCCGTGTCGAGCAGCCAGACGTCGCCGGCCCCGCGTTCGGGGTCGGCGAGGGTCACGGCCATGCGCTTCTCGTCGGGTGAGAATTCGAAGCTCCAATATTCCGCCGGCTTGCCGAGAGTGCCCAGGACGCGTCCTTCCCGATCCATCCACGTCAGCTGCCGGTTCCTGGGTCCGTAGACCTCGTAGACGAGCAGGCTCCTGCCGGCCGCCGCCCAGAGCGTGTTGGAAGCGGGATCGCTCGCGACCTTACGCGCCAGGGTCAGCGGAGATCCGGAGAGCGTCCTCGAGGCCGGGTCGAACCGCTGCGCAAGGAGCGCTCCTTCGCGGGCAAAGAGCAGGTACCCCGGCTCCACGTAGAGGGGTCCCGCGTCGGCCAGGGTCACGAGCTTGCGTTCCCGGGAGCTGATGGAACCGACCCAGATCGCGCTCTTCTCGGGATCCTGCGTGCGGACGTAGAAGACGAAGTGATCGCCATCCGGGAGGAAAGTGGGCCAGTAGTGGGAGACCTCCTGTCGGGACGGGTCGAGCGTCGTCACCGGTTCCGGAGTTCCGCCGGTCGCCGGAATGCGCACGAGCGGCCTCCCGAAGGCCGTACTGAAGAGAATCGTTCCATCCGCGCTCCACGCGCCGCCGAAACGGTCGGCGTCGGCCAGCGTCTGGGGAGCGCCACCCTCGACCGACATCTGCTTGAGCTTGCCGCGCGAGAAGAAACCGATGTGGCGGCCGTCCGGAGACCAGAAGGGATCGACGGCGGCCTCGGTTCCGGCAAACCGCTCGAGCGCGATGGAGCCGATGTGGCGCACATAGAGAGCCGTGACCCCGCCGGGTTCTTCGATGGAGATGGCGATTCTCCGTTCGTCCGGCGCGATGGCCATCGTTTCGAAGTCCTGCCCGCCCGGCATCAGGACGAACTCGCGACGCGCGGCCGACGGTCTCGCGTCGCGAAGCGCCATCGCTCCGGCGATCAGAGCGGCGGCGCCGAAGATCCCGCGATCCCCCACGCCAGGCGCTCGCGGCTGCGGCGCCGCGAGACCACCGGGGCCGGCATGCCCGCCTGCGACCCGCCTCGGCGATCCACTCAGCTCGCCGCGCCACGTCGTGGGCGGACTGCCAGCGGTCCTCGGGATCCTTCGCGAGGCACCTGCGGATCGACGCGGTCGAGCGCCGGCGGCGCATCGGCTGGACTCGCGAGATCGGCGGCGGCTCGCGTCTTGCAGATCGCGGCGATCAGCGAGCCTGGCTCTCGCCCGTCGAAGGCCTTCCGGCCGGTCGCCATCTCGTAGAGCACCGCGCCGAGCGCGAAGATGTCGGTGCGCGCGTCGGCCTCGTCGCCCTCGAGCTGCTCGGGCGCCATGTACTGGAACGTGCCGACGATCGTGCCCTCGCGCGGTCAGCGCGCTGGTCGTGGTCGGCGACTGCGGTCAGCGACGCCGCTGACGACGGCAGCGCCGACCGCGCTGCGCCAGACCGAAGTCCAGGAGCTTCGACGCCCGGCTTGCGTCAGCATGACGTTGCCCGGCTTGAGGTCGCGATGCACGATGCCCTGCGCGGTGCGCGCGGTCGAGCGCGTCGGCGATCTCGACCCCGATACCGCAGCACCTCGGTCGAGCGGCAGCGGCCCCGCGCCAGCCGCTCCGCCAGCGTCTCGCCTTCGAGCAGCTCCATCACGAGGTAGTCGATCCCGCCCTCGCGCCCGACGTCGTAGCAGCGTGCAGATGTGCGGATGGTTGAGAGCTGCGAGATGCGTCTTGGCCTCGCGCTCGAAGCGGGCGCGCACCTCGGGTGCTCGCGACAGGTGCGGCGGGCAGCACCTTGATCGCGACGTCGCGCTCCAGCCGCGTGTCGCGCGCGCGGTACACCTCGCCCATGCCGCCCGCGCCGACGAGCTCCTGGACCTCGTAGGGACCGAGGGCGTAGTCCCCGCCGGCAGCGTCACGGGCGAGCCTGCGCCGGTGGCAGAACTTTGATCGCGGCGCCACGCCCGAGCCTGGGGTCGCGAGCGCGGTACACCTCGCCCATGCCGCGGGTACCCAGGAGGCCCACCACCTCGTAGGGTCCCAGGCGAGAGCCTTGCGCAATCGTCATGGAGTGGAGGGAATCACGCAGCCAGACCGACGCGGCGGACGAGCTCCTCGAATCGGGGCTGTCCCCGGAGCGGATCGAGTCGGGGATCGATGCCGAGATAGGCCATCCAGGTGGACCGCTCGCCGTGGCCGGGGCCTGCTCGAGGGCGGTCAACGCGTCCTCTCGTTCGCCGAGCCCGAGATGGATGATCGCGCGGTCATAGGACGGCACGAAGCGCCGGCCGAGCAGCTCCTCGCGGAGCGCTTGCGCCTCCTGGCGCCGGCCGGCGAGGCCATGGGCGTGCGCCGCTGCGGTCAGGGCGAATGTGCTCGATGGTGAGCCGCGCTTGGCCTCGGTGAATTCCACGAGCGCCGCGTCGAGATCCCCTTTCTGCTCCAGCGCGCAGCCGCGAAAGAAAAACGGCCAGAAGTTGTCCCCCATCGCCTGTGTCCGGTCGCACTGCTCGATGGCGAGGTCGTATTGCCGGGCGAAGACGTAGTGCCAGGCGAGGTGCGCCACGAGGATCTGATCGAGCGGGTCGATCTCGATCGACCGGAGGCTCTCGTCCAGAGACTCCGCGACCCGCCCGCAGGAGAGGTGGAGGTGAGACAGGTAGTGGTGGGCGTTCGTGTAGGACGGATTCAGCGCCAGGGCCCGGCCGAAGGCCGCGGCGGCGGCGGCGGCGTTCCAGTCGTAATGGAGCTGAAGGTGGCCCATGGAGCTGTGGGCTTCCGGAAGGGAGTCGTCGAGGGCGAGTGCCCGTTCGACCGCTGCCTTTGCGCGCGGGAAGGCTTCACGGGGTGGGAGCCCACCGAACTCCCAGGAGCCCAGGGATCCGTAATAGTCGGCGATGCCCGCGAAAGCGAGGGCAAACGTCGGGTCGCGTGCGATGGCCTGTTCGTAGCACTCCAGCGCCTTGGAGAACTCCGGTTGCGGCCGCTTGTTCCAGTAATAGCGTCCCTGCAGATAGAGACGGTAGGCCTCGACGTCCTGCGTGTAACGCTTCATTCCCGGGCCGCCGGACCGGCCAGCCGCGACCGCAGTTCCCGGCGATGTCTCGTGAGATCTCTTCCTGGATCTCGAAGAGGTCGGCGAGGCGGCGGTGGTATTGCTCCCCCCAGAGGTGCCGGTTCTCGCGGGCATCGACGAGCTCGACGCTGACGGAAAGGCGCTCGCCCCGCTGGAGACGCGGCCGGTCACGATCGAACGGACACCGAGGATCCGGGCGATCGCCGCGGGGTCGGCCGTCGCCCCCTTGTAACGAACGCCGAGTTGCGCGCGATGACCTTCAGGTCCGGCACCTGGGAGAGCGCGTTCATCAGGCTCTCGGAAATCCCGTCGCTCAGGTACTCCAGCTCCGGATCGGAAGAGGAGTTGGCGAAGGGGAGGATGGCGAGGGAGCCGGCGTCCCGCGGGGCGGCGGGGGCGGGAGCCACGTCCGCCGCCGAGAGATGAGGCTGCGCAGCTCGAAGGAGAGATCCGAAGCGCTCTGGTATCGCGCCGAGCGGGTCTTCTCGAGGACGTGGCGGAGAACGCGGGCGGTTTCGGAGGGATCCGGTCGGGCTGCCCCAGCCCCGCCGGCTCGTCGCGGAGGATGCCCGCGAGCACTTCCGGCGTCGTCATTCCGGGAAACGCCTTCTCCCCCGTCAGCATCTCGTAGAGCACGGACCCCAGAGAGAAGATGTCGCTGCGCTCGTCGACCGCTTCGCCGCGAGCCTGCTCCGGCGACATGTAGTGGACGGTTCCGAGAACCATCCCGGGGACCGTTCCCTCGAGCGTGCGGTCCGCGCTCCCGCTCTCGGCGGGTCCGAGGGAAAGCGTGCGGGCCAGCCCGAAATCCAGCAGCTTGGTCTCCCGTGGCGGCGAGGAAGACGTTCTCCGGCTTGACGTCGCGGTGCACGACCCGCTCGGAGTGTGCCGCGGCCAGGCTTCGGCAATCGCGATCGCGATCTCCGCGGCGCGCCGAGCGGGAGGGGCCCGGCCGCGATGGCGTCGCGCAGCGTCTTCGCCTTCGAGCAGCTCCATGACGGCGAAGACCCGCCCTTCGTGCTCCCCGAGGTCGTAGATCGGGAGATGTTGGGGTGGGAGAGGGCCGCGATCGCCCGGGCCTCCCGCCGGAAACGGGCGGCGCTTCGGGTCGGCGGCCAGGTCGGGCGCAAGGACCTTGATGGCCACCGCGCGGCCCAGCCGGGGTCTCTCCCCCGGTACACCTCGCCCATGCCGCCGGCCCCGATGATCCTCCACATTCGTAGGGCCCGAGCCGCTGGCCAGATCCGAGCACCGCCATGTCTTTCCGGCAACGACCTCATCCCCCATACTGTCTCCAACCAAAACACCGGAACACCGCAATCGAGGAGCCAAGGAGGAAACCATGCGTTCCCGCGTGACACGTCTGCTCGTGCTGCTGACGGCTTTCGCGACCCGAGGCACGGCCGCCGACGATCTCGAGCTTTCTGAGCAAAAGATCGTCAACTGGCCGGTGGCTTCGTACTGGTCGCGGCCGATGCGGGTCGAGGAGGACGGCATCGGCAAGGCCGGCATTCCCTCGCCGCCCCTTCCTTTCGTGGCAGTGCAGCCGTGCCCGGTGGCCGACACGCGCGGCAACGGCGCGCCGATCCAGGGAGGGGCTTTCTCCGGCCGGCGGACGTGCGGAACTGGACGATCCAGGGCGTGTGCGGCATCCCGTCCGGCGTCGAAGCGGTGTCGGTGAACTTCACGGCGGTCGGTCCCACCGCCGCCGGTTTCCTGGTGGCGTGGCCGATGGGCGGCGCCCCACCCCCCGTCTCGACCCTCAACTTCAACGCCGGTGAGACCGTCGCCAACGCCGCGATCGTGCCCCTGGGCTCCGGGGCGATGACGGTCAACGTCAGCGCTTCGACCCACGTGATCCTCGACGTCAACGGGTATTCCGGCGGGGCCGTGACCGATGTCCAGCAGCGCGTGACCGGGACCTGCCCTTCGGGCACCAGCATCCGCGCCATCAGCGCCAATGGGACGGTCACCTGCGAGGCGGACGACAACACGACGTACACGGCCGGATTGGTCTGAGCCTCTCCGCCGGCGTGTTCTCGCTGAACACGGCGGCCATCGATGGCAGGTACTCGAGGACGATCGGGAAGTCCGGCCTCCTCCGGGAAACTTTCTCGGAACGACAGACGCTCTGCCGTTGGAGTTTCGCGCCTCGGACACCCGAAGACTGCGGCTGCAGCCGGACGGCGGAGTGATCGGCGGCGGCGATGAGAACCGGATCGCAGCCGGGGCGGGCTTCGCAACCATCGCCGGGGGTGGGGGGGACAGCGTCGGGGACGAGAACGTGGTGAATGAGAGCTCTTCGACCATAGGCGGCGGGTTGCAAAATCTCGATTTCTGACGGCACCGCGTCCACCGTTGCGGGAGCGTTTTCGACCATCGGGGGCGGCGTGGACAACGCCGTGAACGGCACGTCGGGCACCGTCGCCGGCGGATCGGGCAATCAGGCGGGCAACTGGGGAGCCGTCGGAGGCGGGCGAGACAACGTTTCCACGGGGCGCGACTCGATGATCCCGGGGGAGTCGAGAACGCCGCTTGGGAATCGGCGCTCTGGCCGCCGGGCAGCGCGCCAAGGCCCTCCACACCGGTGCCTTTGTCTGGTCCGACGACGTCGCTTCGACTTCCCCTCCACCGCCGCCCACCAGTTCAGCGTGCGCTCGACCGGCGGCGCGCGTTTCGTGTCCGCCGTCGACGGGTTGGGGGCTCCCACGGCCGGCGTTCAGCTTGCTCGCCGGGGGCAACGCCTTTCGCCGCTCTCCGATCGCGGCGCCAAGGCGAAGTTCTGGCCGTGGACGAAGGCGCTTCTGGAGGCGCCTCGCCGCGGTGCCCATACGATGGAACCTGAAGAGCCAGGATCCGTCCATCCGCCACATCGGTCCGATGGCCCAGGACTTCGCCGCCGCGTTCGGGGTTGGCGAGGACGATCGCCACATAACGGCGTCGGATGCCGACGGCGTCGCCTTCGCCGCGATTCAGGCTCTGTACGCGAAGCTGCAGGCGAAGGAGCGCGAGCTTGCCGAGCAGAGCCGCCGGCTCCTGGATCTGGAGCGGCGCCTCGCGGCGCTGGAACAGGACCCGCGGGAGGAGTAGAGATCCCGTCGTCTCAGGATGGCCCGCTCGACAGGTCGCTTCGGGTCGGGCCGGCTCCGGCGAATACCGGAACTTCAGCGTCTGAGGGCCGATCCGGATCTCGTCGCCGTCGCGCAGCGGGGCGGGGCCGGAGATCTTCCGGCCCCCGAGGTACGTGCCGTTCTTGCTCCCGAGGTCTTCGATGAGAGCGGATCCCGCCCGGATGGAGATGCGTGCATGGCGGCGCGAAACGCTCTCGTCGTCGATCCACACGAGGGAGTCCGGCCCGCGGCCGAGAAGGTTGTCCCCTTCGGTCAGCGTGATCTCGCGATCCCTTCCGACGAGCCGGTAAACGTGAGGCGGCGCCCGGGGCGGCCCCCGGAACGGCCTCTTCCGCCCGGCCGGAGAAGGCGTATCCGAACACCGGCACGGTCCGGATGAATCGCGGGGCGCGCGCGCTGTCCCCGATGGCTTCGCGCAGCCTCGGAGACGAGGACGGTCAGGGCGGTGTCGGTCACGAACGTCTCGGGCCAGAGCCTCTCGTGGAGCTCCTTCTTGGAAAGGGCTTTCGGGCGCTCCTCGAGAAGGGCCAGGAGGAGCTGAAACGCCTTGGGAGAGAGATGGCTCGGCGCCCCCGCCCGGAAAAGCTCCCGGGTGCCGGAGTCCACGAGGCAATCCCCGAACTGCCACCGCATCGCGACTAGGAAGTTTCTGACAGTTTCCTAGGAAAACCGAAACGACGGCGGGAGGCCATTTCGGAAGACTGGGCTCCTGATGAGCGAGGCAGGGAAAGGAAGGGCGCCATGGTGTCCCGTATCGCCGTCATCGGACTCGTTCTCGTGGCCTTTGCAGGGGGCTCGTCTGCCGCGGAGGAGCCTGAGCTCAGCGACGTCCCGCTGACGAACTGGCCCACGGCCCCGTTCTGGGCGGCCGGGGTTCCAGCGGGCGAGAGCGGAGACTCGCTGGAAAAGGCGGGTATTCCGTCACCGCCGCTTCCCTTCGTGGCGGTGCCGCCCTGCCGGGTGGCGGACACGCGGGGCAACGGGGCGCCGATCCAGGGTGGCGTTTTCACCGGGCCGTCGGACGTGCGCAACTGGACGATCTCCGGGGTCTGTGGAATTCCGCCGGGAGCCGAAGCGGTGTCCGGCAACTTCACCGCGGTCGGGCCGTCGGCCGCCGGCTTCCTGGTGGCCTGGCCGATGGGCGGCGCGGTGCCACCGGTGTCGGTCCTGAACTTCAACGCCGGGCAGACCGTCGCGAACGCGGCGATCGTGCCTCTCGGGTCGGGAGCGATGACGGTCAACGTCAGCGCGGCGACGCACGTGATCCTGGACGTGAACGGCTACTTCGGGGGCGCCGTCACCGAGGTACAGCAGCGGGTGAGCGGCAACTGCGCCGCCGGCAGCAGCATCCGCGTCATCAACGCGAGCGGCACCGTGACGTGCGAGACCGACGACACCGGTTCCGCCGGATGGAGCCTGACTGGTAACGCCGGGACCAACCCGACGACCAACTTCCTGGGAACGACAGACGGCCAGGCCCTGGAGATTCGTGTGGACAACGTCACGAGGGTCAGGCTGCAGCCCGACGGGACCCTGATCGGGGGTTGGACGGCGAACTCCGTTACCCCCCTTGCCGAGTTCTCGACGATTTCCGGCGGTGGCGGCGGAGGTCCCGACGCGAATCGGGTGTTCGACTCCTATGGAACGATCGCCGGCGGACGGGGGAATCGAGCGGGAACCGACGACGGATTCACCAATCTGGATCCCTTCGCCACGGTCGGTGGAGGCGCCGGCAACAACGCGGCGGGCTGGCTCTCCGTGATCGGAGGAGGCGACCGGAACACGACGACCGGGCTCGCTGCCACCATTCCCGGAGGATCCCTGAACTATGCGGTGGAAAGCGCATTCGCGGCCGGCACGCGCGCAAGGGCCGACCTGACAGGTGCCTTCGTGTGGGCGGACTCGAGCAATTTCGATTTCGACTCGACGGCCATGAACCAGTTCAACGTCCGAGCGGTCGGCGGGTCACGCTTCGTCTCCGCGATCAATGGCTCGGGGGTTCCGACCGTCGGCGTCGAGCTCGCGGCGGGAGGGAACGCCTGGGCGCCGCTTTCGGACCGCGCCGCGAAGGAGAACTTCTGCGACGTGGACGAGGACACCGTTCTCGAGCGTCTCGCCGCGGTTCCGATCGAGACCTGGAACCTGAAGAGCCAGAGCGCTTCCATCCGGCACATCGGGCCGATGGCACAGGACTTCGCCGCGGCTTTCGGAGTCGGCGAGTACGACAACCGCATCACGACCTCCGACGCGGACGGTGTGGCCTTCGCCGCGATCCAGGCCCTCTACCGGCAGCTCAAGGTCCAGGAACGACGGATCCGGGACCTCGAAACCCGACTCGCCGAATCGCAATTCGAACCTCAGGGGGACGAACGATGAAACTGCGTCTGGCCATTCTCATTCTGGGTTTCGTCTCCTTCGCCGGTGCCCAGGAAGTCGAGCCGATTTCCAACTGGGCGGCGCCGGCCTTCTGGTCCGGACCGGTTGCAGCCGACGCCGAGGGCGAGGATCTGACCAAGGCCGGCATTCCCTCTCCGCCGCTGCCTTTCGTGGCGGTGCCGCCGTGCCGCGTGGCGGACACGCGGGGCAACGGGGCGCCGATCCAGGGAGGCGCGTTCACCGGGCCGACCGACGTGCGCAACTGGATGGTGGGCGGCATCTGCGGGATCCCGGCGGGGGCCGAGGCCGTGTCCGTGAACTTCACCGTGGTGAGTCCGAGCGGCATCGGGTTCCTCGTGGCGTGGCCGATGGGAGGGGCGGTCCCGCCGGTTTCGATCGTGAACTTCTCGGCGGGCCAGCTCGTTTCGAACGCCGCGATCGTGCCTTTGGGCACAGGGGCGATGGCCGTCAACGTCAGTACCTCGACGCACCTGATCATGGACGTCAACGGTTACTTCGGCGGCGCGGTGACGGAAGTGCAGCAGCGCGTCACCGGCAACTGCGCGGCCGGCAGCAGTATCCGCGCGATCAGCGCCACCGGCTCGGTCACCTGCGAAACCGACGACGGGGGGTCGGGCGACATCACCGGCGTAACCGCCGGGACGGGTCTGGCGGGAGGCGGCGTTTCGGGCACGGTGACGCTCGACGTCGCGTTCGGCGGCAGCGGCATCGCGACGACGGCGTCCCGCAGCGATCACAATCATTTCGCGCAGAGCTGGTCGGGCGCCGCCGCAGCAGCCGGCCTCCAGGTCATCAACACCGCGGGAACCGGTTTCGCCTCGGCGCTCTACGGACAGATGAGCGATACGACGCCGGGGGTCCGTTCCGCGGGCGTACGAGGCGAGAGCCTGGGGACCGGCTCTCTCGGCATCGGCGTCTGGGGGTCGCACGAGGGTGGCGGCTGGGGAGTCCTGGGAGAGACCGTCACCGGGGTTGGCGTGCGGGGAGCCGTGACCGGGGCATCCGGCGCCGGCGTCGCCGCGATCGGAAACGGTCCCGGGACCTCCGCTCTGCAGATTGCCAGCGGAGCCATCGAGGTGGACGGGGCCGGCGTGCTGACCTCGACCACTCCCGTCTTCATCCACGAGATGACCGCCGGCAACTCCTGCGCGGGAGGCGCCGCGACCGCCCTGGACAACGTCTACGCGAACGGGGATCCCAACGCCATCCTTCTCGTGACGGCGAGATGGCCCGGCACTCCCATGAACGCGCCGCTCATGGTGACCTACGGAAACGGCCTCTGGACGTGCCCGGCAGACCGCTGGAACATTTCCTCTACGACCGGATCCGTCGGCATCCCTGTCGGCGCGCGGTTCAACGTCATGGTCGTCAAGCCTTGAACAGGAAGGGAGAGGAGAAACTGATGCACAGGAAACCTCGGATCAAGTCCCTTCTCGTCGGACTGATCGCCTCGATCGCAGCCGTTTCATCCGCCGAGGCGGCAACACGCCGCTTCACGGCGCTCGTGACTTCCGTCCAGACCAGTGCGCCGACTCCCTCGCCGCGTTGCGCCGCTCCCCGCGTTCAGGTCACCTTCGCCGGCAGCGCGATCGGCACACTCTTCGGACGGGCGTCGGTCCACCACATGCACTGCATCATCGATGACCCCGCCGACCCGACGTTCACCAACGGCGAGATGGTGATCGACGGCGCGCGCGGCGATCTCGTACTGCGGTACAGCGGAACGGATACGGGCGGAGAGCTCGAGGGCACCTTCACGATCGTCGGCGGGACCGGGGCGTTTCGGGGGGCCACCGGAGAGGGGACCTTCCTCGGCTTCGGCGTGCCGGAAGAGGAGCGTGGGTTCATCGTCCTGCGCGGCCGCCTGACGCTGCCGTAGCGCCGCGCTAGTCGAGACCCTCGGCGAGATAGAGGTCGGAGAGGGTCCGCCCGAAACTGTAGGCGTACGCCCTGCCGTCCGGGCTCACGTCGAGCGACCAGATCGACTCGACGCCGGCGCGGTCGGGCGGCGCGATCTCCTTCCAGAGCGTCCTCGCGCCCGTCGCGACGTCGAGCCGGAACACTGCGGCGGGCAGCCGGAATCGCTGGTACACGTAGAGCGCGCGCCCGTCGCCCGTCCAGCCGATCGGCTGCTCGTTTTCCGAAGCGGTGAAACCCGGGACCGGCTTCGGCGGCCCGGTACCGGGTCGCGTGGGATAGAGCCAGAATCGCCCCTCCGAGTCCTGACCGAGGATCGACGCGTTGTCGGGCGCCACCGCGCGTACTCCCGCCCGAACACCTTCGCCGGTCACGGGAACGACGCTTCCCCCGCCGAGCGAAGCCACATAGATATGACTGGCGCCACCCGGGGGAGCGCCGGCGATGTAGATCCGCGAGCCATCCGGAAAGAACCCGGCTCGCTGCGGGCGGATCCCGCCCGTGGGCAGCGTCCGCGCCACGCCCGCTCCCGTGGGAAGGAGCGAGAGAGGTCCCTCGGCGCTCCGCGCCCGGTTCAGGACCCAGCGGCCGTCCGGCGAGATGGCCATCCCGGTTCCGGGGCCCAGCCGCACGGGTGGGCTGCCGTCCCACCGCGCGAGATAGGTCGCGTACTCCGGTCCGCCTCCTTCGCCGCTCTCGTTGAAGAGCAGCAAGCGGCCGTCCGGCGTCATTTCGCGCAGGAACGACCAGTCGAGCCAGGACAGGGAACGCTCCCGATCATCGTCCGGGGGCTTGCCGAAGAGCTCGACCCGGGCCGTATCGCGCGTGAGCAGGGCCGCCCCCTCCGGAGAAACGTCCACCAGGGTCAGGCGTCCCGGCATCTTGAGAACCGTCCGCTCGGCGCCGGAGAGATCGACCGCGAAGATGGACCGCGGCCCTTCCCGCGCCCCCGAGAACCAGATCTCCTTCCCCCCCGGGGCCCACGCGAGGCCGCCCAGGATCCGCCACCCTTCGGAGAGCTTGCGCATCCGACCGTCCGAGCCCACCAAAGCCAGCGAGCCGGAGCTGTCGCCCCGCACGGGGTGATCGAAGAATGCGATCCCGTCACCGCGCGGGGAGACCCGGACGTGACCGACCCCACCGGCGGTCTCGTATTTGACCCGGCCGATCGGGAACTCGATCCGCGTGCGACCCGGGAGCTCCCGCACGACGGCGAGCGCCTTGCCGTCGGGAGACCAGTCCGCATACGTGACGTCCTCCAGCAGCTCGCGCGGCGACCCGCCGGCGAGGGAAATGCGCGCGAGCGTCCGCCCCTCGGGTCCGACGCCGACCGCGAGCTCTCCGGCGGAAGAGACGGCGAAGAGTTGCGCCGGCGCCAGGGGAAAACGCTGCGCCTCCCGGCTGCCCTTCCGCGTGGAGTGGATCTCCATCGGCCCGCCTTCCCACGCCGCGTTGTAGATGACGGTGCGGGCGTCGGGCGCAAACCGCGCGTGGACCACCCGGCCGCGCCGAAACGTCAGGCGCTCGAAAGAGGGTTCGGGAGGGCGAGGCCGGGCGAGGAACCAGATGAGCGCCGCACCGGCGAGCGCCGCCACGAGGAGCGCCGCGGCGCGGCCCACCCGCCCGCTCGATCGCGACAGGCTCGGCCAGGTTCCCGTCGCCGAGGACGGAGTCGCCGACGCCTCGAGCGCGAACGCGAGATCCCGGGCGGACTGGAAGCGTTCTTCCGGGTTCTTTTCCAGGCAGTGCCGCACGACGCTCTCCAGGCCCGGAGGAAGAGGCGGCGTACCGGGCTGATTCGAGCGGGTCTCCCCGGAGGATCGCGCCGATCGAGTCCGCCGAGGTCTCGCCGGAGAACGCCCTTCGCCCGGTCAGCATCTCGTAGACGATCGCGCCGAGAGCGAAGAGATCGGAGCGGTGGTCCGCCGCCTTTCCGCGAACCTGTTCCGGGGACATATAGGCGACGGTTCCCAGGATCGTGCCGGGCTGGGTCTCTTCGGTCCGTGTCGCGTGCCCGCCGCCGGGAGATTCGTCCCGCTCCGGCCGCGTGAGCTTGGCGAGGCCGAAGTCGAGGATCTTCACGCGGCCGTCGCGGGTGATGAACAGGTTCTCCGGTTTGAGGTCCCGGTGAACGATTCCCTTCTCGTGCGCCGCCGCGAGCCCGTGCGCCACGCCGATCGCGTGGTCCAGGGCGCGCCGCCGGGGCAGAGCGCCTCCCGAGAGCAACTCGCGCAGCGTCTGTCCCTCCAGGAGCTCCGAGACGACGAACGGGGTCCGGTCCGACTCGCCGACGTCGAAGATCGTGAGGATGTTGGGATGGTTGAGCACCGACGCCGCCCGCGCTTCCTGCGCGAACCGGCGCAGGCGTCCCGCGTCGGAGGACAGCGATGCGGGGAGGACCTTGATCGCGACCTCGCGTGCGAGCCGCGGGTCCCTCGCACGGTAGACCTCCCCCATCCCGCCCGCGCCGAGTGGGGAGAGGATCTCGTAGGGACCCAGACGGGAGCCCGGCGGGAGAGTCATCTCTCCTTCTCCCCGGCACTTCCGGAGCGGGTCCGGGCCGATCCGGTCATGGTGTGGACCAATTTTACCGGCCGGCGGCCTCCTCGCCCGGCAGGACGCGGTTGTAGGATGGGCACACACCGTTCAATGGGCGCACCATTTCCCGCGGACGAGGCTGGTCGGATCGAAGCTCTCCAGAGCTACGAAGTCCTCGATTCGAAGCCGGAGCAGGAGTTCGACGACCTCACCCTGCTCGCGTCGCACATCTGCGAGACCCCGATCGCGCTGATTTCGCTCGTGGATCGGGACCGCCAATGGTTCAAGTCGAGCCAGGGGATGTCGGCCTCCGAGACGTCGCGGGACATCGCGTTCTGCGCCCACGCGATCCTGGACCGGGAGGTCATGGTGGTCCCGGACACGACCGCCGACGAGAGGTTCGCCACGAACCCGCTGGTGACGGGAAACCCGAAGATCCGGTTCTACGCCGGCGCTCCGCTCGTCACTCCCGACGGGCATGCGCTCGGGACGATCTGCGTCCTGGACGCGGTCCCGAGGGAACTGTCGGGGCAGCAGGAAGCGGCCCTGCGCGCGCTGTCACGCCAGGTCGTCCTGCAGCTCGAGCTGCGCCGGAGAATGCTCGAAGAGCGGCGCACAGCGGAAGAGGCGCTGCGGGAAAAAGAAGTCAGCCTCCGGCTCGTCGTCGACCAGATGCCGGCGGTGCTCTGGACGACGGACCGGGACCTGCGCTTCACGTCTTCCGCGGGCGGCGGGCTCAAGGGGCTCGGGCAGAAACCGAACGAGTCGGTCGGCAAGACGGTGTCCGAATACTTCCAGATCCGGGACCCGGAGTTCGCGCCGCTCGTCGCCCATCGCCGCGCCCTGATGGGGGAATCCTCGAGCTTCGAGATCACGTGGCTGGACCGGACCTTCCAGACCCACGTCGAGCCTCTGCGGCACGCCGACGGCACGATCAAGGGAACCATCGGCGTCGCGCTGGACGTCACGGACCGCCAGCGGGCGGAACAGGAGCTCCTGCGGTCCGTCGCGCTGCTGCGGGCGACGCTGGACTCGACGGCGGACGGAATCCTCGTCGTGGACCAGGAGGGGCGGTTCGTCAGCTACAACAAACGCTTCCTCGAGATGTTCCGGCTGCCCGTGGACGCCCCCGAGGGGGACGAGAACCGGATGCTCGGGCTGGTCGTGGAGCAGCTGCGGGACCCGGGGAGCTTCGTCAAGAAGGTCATGCGGTTGAACGCCCGCGCGGACTCGGACAGCTACGACGTCCTCGAGTTCAAGGACGGGCGCCTCTTCGAGCGTTACTCCCGTCCGCAGCGCGTCGGGGATCGGGTCGTCGGACGGGTCTGGAGCTTTCGCGACGCGACCGAGCGCAAGGAGGCCGACGAAGAGGTCGAGAACACGATGTCGCTTCTTCGGGCCACGCTGGAGTCCACGGCGGACGGGATCCTGGTCGTCGACTCCGGCGGCAAGATCGTCAGCTTCAACCGGAAGTTCGTCGAGATGTGGCGGATCCCGGCGTCCATCGTCGCCTCGCGCGACGACAACCAGGCGCTCGCGTTCGTGCTCGACCAGCTGAGGGATCCGGAGAAGTTCGTGAAGAAGGTGCGGGACCTCTACGGACATCCCGATTCCCAGAGCTACGACTGGCTCGAGTTCAAGGACGGCCGCGTTTTCGAGCGCTATTCGCAGCCGCAGAGGGTCTCGGGGAAGACCGTCGGGCGAGTTTGGAGCTTCCGCGACGTCACGGACCGCACGCGCATGGAAGAGATCCTGCGGCGGCAGGCGCGCACCGTGCAGCACGTCTTCGACGGCGTGCTCGTCACGGACCTGGAAGGGCGTGTCACGGAGTGCAATCCCGGAGCGGAGCGGATGTTCGGCTACGCCAAAGAGGAGCTCATCGGAAAGACGCCCGAATGGTTCCATGCGCCTTCCGACCAGCCCAAGTTCGCGCAGGTGATGGAGGGCATGCGCCGCAACGGGCGGTGGACGGGCGAGCTGCGCTTCGTGCGCAAGGACGGGAGCCCCTGCGAGTGTGAGGTCGCGGTCGTGCCCCTCGGAGACGAGTACGGGCGCTCGGTTGGAGCGATCCACGTCCACCGCGACATCACCCGCCGCAAGCGGCTCGAAGCGGAGCTCGAAGGCTCCCGGAATGGGACGACGGTCGGTTCCTCCATGGCCTCGGCGGCGCCCGGCGAGCCCGAGCCGGCCTAGGAGACTGTCCTCGTAATGCCCTGCTGCGCGACGGCGATTCTCTCGCTGCGAGCGGAATGCTCTGAAAACCGCTTGCTCGGCGTAGGCGTACTACGCCTCCGCGCGGTTTTCCTGTGCTACCGGTCTCCGTGGCCTCGCCGCGCTCGCGACGGGCCTTACTCGGACAGCCTCCTAGTATCCTTCTGGCCCGTCGGCATTTCCTCCGCCCGCGCCGCGTGGCGGAAAGTTTGCACCACGGGAACGACCAATGAACGAACGTCGAGGGCCCGGCGTCCCGCCACGGCGGGGAGGTCGGGGAGCAGTCCGGAATCATCTCCGTCCGGACTGCTTTCCTGACGCGCACCCAGGCGTTCCGCCGGCCGGGCAAGCTGTTCCGGCCGCCGCTCGTCGTCAACCTTTTCCTGCTTCTTTTTGCTCTGGCTCTGGCCGGGGCCGTCTCCCTCCACCGCCGGTCGCTCGACCGCCGCTTCGCGCGGCTGGTCCAGCAGAACGCCGCGGCGCCCTTCGAGCTCAAACGCATCCGCCAGGAGCTCGCCACGATGGAGACCGACGAGAAGACCCTGGCCCGGCTGCTCGACGCTCGGCTGAAATACCTGAGCAACCTGCGACGCAACGAGTTCTACATATCCATCGACACGCGAGCCAAGAAGCTGTCGCTTCACTTCGCGGACCACATCGTCCGCGACGCGCCGGTCGAGATCGGAGCCGCCCGGACCATCGAGGGCCGGAAAGGAGAGCGCTGGACGTTCGCCCCGCTGACCGGCTCCTTCAACGTCCGGCAGAAGCTGGAAGGGGCGAGCTGGCGGGTTCCGGCCTGGGTCTACGCCATGAAAGGGGAACGCCCGCCCAGCCCCGCTCCTCGGGTTCCGGGTGGCCTCGGCAACCGCGTCCTCGTCCTGTCGGATGACTACGTCATCCATTCCCCTCCGGTTCCCGAGAGCCCGCTCGACGGGGCCAAGCCCGGATCGTTCATGGTGCCGGAGGCGGACCTCGCGGCGATCTGGAAGCGCGTGGGGCCCGAGACCCGCGTGTACATCTTCTGAGCCGGCCATGAGGGCGTTTGCATGAAATTCCGTCTCGGTTTCCTGGGAGCGTGGGGGCTCTTCGTGATCGTGTTGGGCTTCGCCGCGATCGCGGTCGCCGCGGGCTTCGAGAACGCGAGGGATTTCACGCGGCTGCGGCGTCTCGAGAAGATCGACATGCTGATCGCCGCACGCATGGAGGAACGGCTCGAGTCGCTGCGCGACACGGCGGAGGACCGCGAAGAGAAGCTGCGGCGGCTGCGCTCGGACGTGCAGAACGCCGAGATCCGCTTCGACGAAGCGACCGACACACGGCAGACGATCGTGGTCTCGACCGCCGAGAACAAGGTCTATGTCCGCCGGGACGGCCGCACGATCTTCGAGGCCGTCTGCTCCACGGGCAAGGGAACGACGCTCGAGGAGGGGGGCCGGACGATGAAGTTCGAGACGCCGACCGGCCGGTTCCGCATCGTGTCGAAGGAGGAGAACCCCGTCTGGGTGCCGCCCGCCTGGCACTTCATCGAGGAAGGCCGCAAGAAGAAGAAAAGAGTCGTCCACCTCGCGCCGGGGGCCGGTATCGACGTCGCGACCGGCAACCCCGTGGAGGCGGACCGCTCCGGAGGAGTGTGGTCGCTGCTGCGGGGCGCGGAGAAGCCGGCGGGCCGGGTCATCCAGGTCAAGGGGAAGACGGTCGTCGAGGTCCTCCCCGACGGTACCGAGCGGGAGCTGCCCCACGGGGAGATCATCGAGACCGGCAACGCGATCATCGTGCCGCCGGTGACCGCCCCGCAACGGCGGTTCGAGAAGGTCCTCGGCAGTCACCGCCTCAACATTGGCTCCGGGTACGCGCTACACGGGACCCTGGCCGTCGACCAGCTCGGCCGCAGCGTGTCCCACGGCTGCGTGCGGCTGGGAGACGCGGACATCCGGAAGCTCTACGACATGGCTTCGGTGGGAGACCAGGTCATCATCTACTGAGCCGCTCGGGGGGCTCCGAAGTACCGTCGCAGCCACCAGAGATAGCCGAGCCAGGCGAGTCCGGTGACGGCCACCAGCGCGGTCAGCGGGGGCGACACGTCGATGCCGGCCATTTGCCGGATCTCCTCCTCGGACGCTCCCATCGCTTTCTGCATCTGCGCGAAATCGAGATCCCGAATCGCCAGGAGGGAGAAAGCCCCCCACACCGCCGTCATGACGGCGGCGGCCATCCAGGCCGCGCGTTTTCCGCGGTAAAGGCCCCAGGCGATGATGGCGGAGGCCACGCCGATCACGAGAAGGAGGCCGCGGGCCGGCGCGCCCGTCAGGACACCGCCCGGAACCGGCAGGACCGGATGAGCGAGAGCGGTCAGGGATCCGGCGGCGGAGACGGCGTACAGGAGCACGGCGCCGAGGACCGGTAAGGGCTGCGCCTGGGTCCATCGCCTCTCCGGATCCAGCTTCTCGACGGTCCATCGAACGTCCTGCCGCGAATAGAAGAGGAGGAAGGAGAGCGGCAGAGAGATGAAGACGACCATCATCACTGCCAGTACGACCATCACGACGCACCCGACGCTGTCTCGGACACCCGAGATGCGTGGATCCGCGGTCGAAAGCTGCACGACGATCCAGATCATGAACGGCGCGGCGAGCACTGCGGTCGTGAGGCAGGCGACGCTGCCCACCAGGATCAGGTCGCGCGCCCACCGCCGGCCCCAGTACGAACCGAAGCCGAGCGTGCAGAAGAGGGCGGCCAGAGCGGCGTAGAGAATTGCCGGCTCCCAGCGCTGCGTGGGTTGCAAGGCCCGAGTCAGCAGGAACAGGACGACGAAGCCGGCGCAGAGCACCCCGAGGACGATCGCGATGGTGCCGAAGACGCGCAGGCCGCCGCTGCGGTCTCGCCAGCGTTCGGGGGCCGTTTCAGGCTCGCTCAAGGGCTGTGAGGACAGTATCGCAACCCGCCCGGGCGCCCCCCCGGGAGATAAAATCGTGGTTCTTCTCGTCAGGAGGCCCCATGAAGCGAAGCGTCGTATCCGCAGTTCTTCTTCTGGCCGGCTCTTTTGTCCTCGCCGACGGCGACCAGAAGCACGACCACGGTGGCGGGGACCCCACGCGGCTGGGCAAGGTCCATTTCCAGACGTCCTGTTCTCCCGCGGCGCAGAAGCAGTTCGACGCGGCCACGGCGATGCTCCACTCCTTCTGGTACTCCGAGGCCACGAAAGCGTACGAGAAAGCCGCCCAGACCGACCCGAAGTGCGCCATGGCGCACTGGGGCGTCGCGATGAGTCTCTACGAGCCGATCTGGGAGCCGCCGGATGCTGCCCGGCTGAAGAAAGGACGCGACGCCGTCGCCAGCGCGAAGGCGCTCGGGCCCTCCGGGCGCGAGGCGGACTACGTGGCCGCCATCGAAACCTACTACCGCGACTACGAGACTGTCGATCACCGCACGCGCGCCCAGGGATACGAGAAGGCCATGGAAGGGCTCTCTGCGAAGTACCCGAAAGATCGGGAGGCGGCGATCTTTCACGCCCTGAGCCTCCTAGGAACGGCGCTGCCGACGGACAAGACCTACACGAATCAGAAGAAGGCGGGCGTGATACTCGAGAAGCTGTTCGTTGCGGAGCCGGGTCACCCGGGCATCGCGCACTACATCATCCACAGCTACGACTATCCGTCTCTGGCCGCCGGCTCACTCGACGCCGCCCGGAAGTACTCGAAGATCGCGCCGGACTCGCCCCACGCCCTCCACATGCCCTCGCACATCTTCACGCGGCTGGGGCTGTGGGACGAATCCATCGCGTCCAACATCGCCTCGGCGGAATCCGCCCTGCGGCACGTCCGCAAGACCGATCCGGAGTCCGGCTCCTTCGATCAGGCGCATGCCCTGGACTACCTGATGTACGCGTACCTTCAGCAGGGACGGGAGCAGGACGCACGTAAGGCTCAGGAGGAGCTGCGCGCGATCCGCAAGCTCGATCGACAGAACTTCGCCGCGGCATACGCGTTGGCCGCCGCGCCCGTCCGCTGGGCGGTCGAGCGTCGGAACTGGCAGGAAGCCGCATCGCTGACCCTCGAGCCGGGCTGGTTCGACTGGACCAGGTACCCGTGGGGCGAAGGACTCGTGCGGTTGGGCCGCGGAATCGGCCTCGCCCGCGCCGGAAAGGCCGCCGCTGCGCATGTCGAAGCCTCCGCGCTGGCCGAGATCCGGGATGCGCTGAAGGAGGCGAAGAACCCGTACTGGGCGACCCAGGTGGAGATCTGGCGGCTCGAAGCGGCCGGTTGGACCGCACAGGCGGAGGGCAAGCCGGAAGAGGCGCGGAAGCTGCTGGCGGACGCCGCGGCGCTCGAGGACTCGACGGAAAAGCATCCGGTGACGCCCGGACCGATTCAGCCCGCCCGCGAGATGCTCGCCGACCTGCTCATGGAGCAGAAACAGGCTGAGCCGGCTCTGGCGGAGTACGAGGCGGTCCTGAAGGGCTCGCCCGGGCGGTTCAACGCTCTTTACGGCGCCGCCCGGGGCGCCGAGCTGGCGGGCAAGGAGGAGAAGGCGCGCACCCACTTCGCCTCCCTGGTGCAGCTGGCCGGAAGCAACGGATCAGGGCGCCGCGAGATCGGGGAGGCGCGCGCCTACCTGGCGCGCAAGACGGTCTCTCGCAAATAGGCGGGCCGCAGGGCGGCCGTCAGAGCGTGGACTGGTAACGCTCCCAATCGGCCAGCATCTTCCGAATGAGCGACTGGTAGGCCGGGTCGTTACGCAGCGAGCTCAGGTTCGGGTCCGATGCGAAAGCGGGTAGCACGGGAATCCGTTGTTCGCCGCCTTCTCCAGCCACTCCAGCGCCAGCCGCGGCTTGCCCATCAGCGCATAGGCGGATGCAATGTTGTACTCGCTGTGATGAAAGTGACCGAGGCCCCGGTCGGCCTCGATCGCCCGCGCGATGTACTGCTCTGATTTCCTGTCGTCGCCGGCTCGTGCGAGAAGGACCGCGTAAACGCCCAGAGCGCTCTCCCACATTTCCCGCTGGAATGCGGGATGCTTCGGATCCATCCCGAGAACATCTTCGAGGAAGGCGAATGCCTCCTTTTCCCGGCTCAGGTTCGAGAGGGCGAGCGCTTTCCATGGGTGGCGCCGGCCGGCCACTTCCGATTCATACCTTTCGCACTCGGCGAGAGCAAGGTCGTACTTTTGCGAGAACAAGTACGCGGAAACGAGGAAATGGGAGATCGAGAGGTCATGCGGGTCGAGCCTCCGAGCGAGCTTGGACTCGGCTTCGGATTTCTCGAAGAAACCCAAATGGACGTATATGGCCGCAAGATCGGCGTGTGCCTCTGCGAGACCCGGGTTGAGCGAGAGGGCCCTCCGAAGGTCCTTTGCGGCCCGCTCATGCGGAAAGTTGTTCCGGCGCGTCCAGACCACTCGCTCGCGCGCGACGTAAGCCTCCGGCAGATTCGGATCGAGCGAGAGCGCTTTCTCGGTCTCGGCGAGCGCCTTCTCCTCCCATTCCGGCCTCGGGTCGCGCCGGAAGATTCTCTCGACGTAGCCGCTCGCCAGGGCCGCGTGCGCCAGGGCGAATCCGGGATCGAGCGCCACGGCGCGCTCGAACATCGCGATCGCGCTCTCTTTGTCGGCATCTCCCGGGGCCGTCAGATAGAGATGTCTGCCGCGCAGGTAGAGGTCGTAAGCCTCGAGGTTCTTCGTGGGGACGGCAGCGGCTTCTCCCGCTCCGGAGGGCGCGAGCTGGACCTGCAGGGCGCCCGCGATCCTCGCCGAGATATCGTCCTGGAGCGCGAACACGTCCTCCAGGCTCCGGTCATACCGGTCGGCCCACAGGTGAAAACCGGAATCGACGTCGATCAGCTTCGCGTGGATCCGGACCCGGCCCCCGGATCGCTGCACGCTCCCCTCCAGCACGTAGTTCACGTCGAGCTCGTTGCCGATCTTCTCCAGCTCGACCTTCCGTCCCTTGTAACGGAAGACGCTGTTGCGCGCGATGACCAGCATCCCCGGGACCCGGGCGAGATCGGTGATCAGAGACTCGGTCATCCCGTCGGCGAAGTACTCGTTCTCGGGTTGCCCTCCAAGGTTCTCGAGAGGAAGAACGGCGATCGAGCGGGCCCGTAGCGCGGAGGCAGGGGGAGTCTTCGGACCGGGCCGGAACAATCCCCACGCTCCCGCGAGAAGGAGACCCAGGAGAAGGACTCCCGCGACCCAGAGCACGGGTCGCGGCATGTCCCTCCGCGCCGGCGCGGGCATCGCCGCGGAAGTCCCGGGCTTCGCGGTCTCTCGGAGGCTTCGGAGGTCGTGCGCCAGGTCTCCGGTGGAGCCATATCTCTCTTCCGGGTCTTTCGAAAGGCACCGCTCCACGATCCGACCGAGAGATGCCGGCGCCTTCGGGTTCACCGAGCCCAGGGGCCTCGGCTCATCGCGGATGATCGCCGCGAGAATCTCGACGCCGCTCGCGCCCGCAAAGGCGCGCTCTCCCGCGGCCATCTCGTAGAGGATCGCGCCCAGAGCGAACTGGTCCGACCGGAAGTCCAGCGCTCGGCCGTGCGCCTGCTCCGGGGACATGTAGCCGACCGTCCCAAGGACCACTCCCGTCTGCGTCCCGGATCGGCCGTGGAGACGTGGGTCCCTTCCGCGCTTCCGCCCGGCGCCTGAGCGAGCTTCGCCAGGCCGAAGTCGAGGATCTTGGCGAGGCCGTCCGTGCGGACCATGACGTTCTCGGGCTTCAAATCGCGGTGCACGATCCCGGCGGCGTGCGCCCGCGCCAGCCCGTCGGCGACCTGCGAGGCGATCTGCAGCGTCTTGCGGGATCGGCAGGGCGCCCGGAGCAAGCAGCTCCCGCAGCGTCCGGCCCTCGACGAGCTCCATGGCCATGTAGGAGGTCGCTCCCGCCCGCCCGATGTCATGGATCGTGACGATGTTGGGATGATTCAGGGAAGAGGCGGACCGGGCTTCCCTTTCGAACCGTTCCAGCCGATCCCGGTCGGACGCCAGCCGCTCGGGGAGCACCTTGATGGCCACCTCGCGTCCGAGCCGCGTATCGCGCGCCCGATAGACCTCGCCCATTCCGCCCGACCCGAGAAGACCGATGATCTCGTAAGGACCGAGGCGCGATCCCGCGGAGAGGCTCACCCTCAGCGGCCTTCCCGGATGGCCCGCCGCGCGACGGCATCGATCGCCCCGGGCGCGACGAGGCGCACCCACCGGCCGAGCCGGCCGCGCGCCGATCCGATCCAGAGACGCTTCCTTCGCTCCATGGCCCCGACGATGTGCCGCGCGCACTCCTCCGCGCTCATGATCTTCGACTCCTGCATGGGGCTCTTCCCGAGCGGCTGGCCGTCGGCGCCGACGGCCCGGCGGTGGATCTCCGAGACCACGAAATCGGGCGCGATCATCGTGACGGTGACCCCGGAGCCCTGGAGCTCGATCCGCAGGGAGTCGAAGAAGCCGAAGAGCGCGTGTTTCGTCGCGGAGTATCCCGTCCGTGTGGGAACTCCGGTGAGCCCCGCCAGGCTGGAGACGGCGACGATGCGCCCCCGCGCCTTCTTCAGGTGGGGCAGCGCGTAAAACGTCGGATAGACCGCGCCGAGGAAGTTCACCCGCATCAGCTTTTCGTACAGGGAGAGGTCCTTCATCTCCTCGAACGGGGACCACATCGTGATGCCGGCGTTGGCGACGATCACGTCGATGACGCCGAAGCGCTCGACCGCGCGCTCGATGACGCGACGCGACTGTTCCTCGGAGGAGACGTCCGTCGGGACGACGAGCGTCTCGGCGCCTTTCGCTTCGCAAGCCCCCGCGACTTCCCGGAGCGCGTTCTCGTCGCGGGCGGCGAGCACGAGCTTCGGCTTCTGAGCCGCGAGCTCCAGGCACAGGGCGCGGCCGATCCCGGAGGAAGCCCCGGTGACGACGACGACCTTCCCGGCGAACGTCACGGGAAGGATTCCAGGCGGCCCGCGTGAGGTTCCCGGCGTGACCGATAATTCGGGCCACTGGACGAAATGGCCATTGGAGTAGATGAGGTCCCTCGCGGCGTCGCCTGTGCGTCCCGCGGTCGCTGAGCCCAGCTTCGCGGAATTGGGCTCGAAGGTTCGGTCCGATCCGGCGCTCACGACCCGGTAGCGATTGCCATCACACAGGAAGACGTACGAGGTCCCCCACGCGTCGATCCGTGGCGCCTTGCCCTGCGAGAGGAACCTCGGCTCGATCAGGTTTATCAGCGTCCGGAGATCTCCCACGACCGGGTATCCCTCGTACTCGACCGCGTACGCCTCCACGGCCGTCGCCAGGGCACGCATGTCGCTCATCGTGTTCCGATAGTGCGCCCGGTTCTGTTCGGGGGAGCTCGCCGCGGGGCGTTGCACCGTTCTGGTCCTCGCTTCGCCTGCAGGAGACCCTCCTCCCGGATCCCGAGGTCACCGCAATCCCCGGCGTCGATCGCGGTCTTCATGCGGCGGCGCAGCTCCGTCATTTCTCCGCAGCGGGCGTCCGTCGTTTGGGACACCTTGCCGCCCCGACGCATGCTGTAGACGTAGCAGTACCCGGTCGTCCAGTGTTCGAGCAGGCGGCATTCACCGACGTCCGTGGGATGTCCGCGCAGCCTCATCGGATTGGCCAGGAACTCGCCGACGGTCATCGGCTCGCCGGGATTCGGCAGCACGCGGGGCAGGGTGGCCGTGTCGTCTTCCGCGGGAGCGCGGGGAGGAGGAGGAGGAGACGCTCGCTCGACCCTCCGGGTCGGTTGGCTCCGGTCGGAGACGAGCTCATCGGCTTCGACGCCGCAGACCCAGCTCTTCGTCACGCCGTTGAAGCCCGCCGTCACGCGAAAGGATCCCGCCCGACGCGGTGTCACCGTGCAGGACCCGTTCTGAATGGCGAAGGGGAAGTCCCCCGGAGGGTCCGTCCGCACGGTCGCGACGCCCTCGCCGCACAAATCCAGCCGCACTCCGTCCGGCATGATCGCGTAGAGGTTGAGGGATAGAGGTGGCCGGCCCGGAGCGTAATAGAAGGTCGGACACTTGTCGTAGCCGAAGGGCGCCTCGCGGGAGGAGGAGAGGTCCCACATCCACAGCTCCTTCGGCCTCCGATCGGATCGAACTTGGAAATCCCACATGTCGCCCTGGAGCTGACCGTTTTCGCGAATCAGAACCGAAACGTAACCGGTCCCGATGAAGTCTTTGGGGATCTTCAGCTCGAATCGGGAGTAGGGACACCTCTGCATCGGGTCTTCGATGCCGCCTTCCTTTCCTTCGCCGGGATTGAACATCACCACGACTTCCGTCTTCAGAGTCGGACACCGCAGCTCCAAAGTGATGGAGTCTCCCGGACGGTAGACCGCCCTGGGCGCGACCGGTACGAGCCGTATCACCGCGCGCTTCTCCTCCGCTCCTGCCGCGAACAGGGGGAGGAGAAACGGAAGGCAGGCCAGGAAGCGGACGGCCCTTCTCCGGTTCATCCGTCGATCCCGTGAGCGCAGCCGAAGGCGGGGGCGGTCAGGAACCCTTCTTCGCCTCGCTCACTCCGAGCTCCCTCAGCATGAAGGCGTAGTCGAAGGCGATCTCCCGGAGCCGGTCGTATCGGCCCGAGGACCCGCCGTGGCCGCCCGCCATGTTGATCTTGAAGATCAGCGGGTTCTTGTCCGTCTTCAGCGTCCGCAGCCGGGCGACGTACTTCGCCGGCTCCCAGTACATGACCTGGCTGTCGTTGAACGAAGTCTTCACCAGCATCGCGGGATAGTCCTTCGCGGCGAGGTTGTCGTAGGGGCTGTAGCCTTCATGTAGGCGTACTGCTCGGGGATCTTGGGGTTGCCCCACTCTTCGAACTCGCCGACGGTGAGCGGGAGCGACTCGTCGAGCATCGTGTTGATCACGTCCACGAAGGGAACGTGCGACACGACGACGTGGAAAAGGTCGGGCCGCAGATTGGTGACCGCTCCCATCAGCAGCCCGCCGGCGCTGCCCCCCTCGATCGCCAGCCGGTCGCCGGTGTATTTCTGCGCGATCAGGTGCTCGGCCGCGGCGATGAAGTCGGTGAACGTGTTCTTCTTGTTCAGCATCTTCCCGGCGTCGTGCCACTTCTTGCCCATCTCGCCGCCGCCGCGGATGTGCGCGAAGCCGAAGATCACGCCCCGATCGAGCAGGCTGAAACGGTTGGAGGCGAAGTCCACGTCGTACGACGAGCCGTAGGACCCGTAGCCCTTGAGGAGCATGGGGCGCTTACCGTCGCGCCGGGTCCCCTTCAGGTACACGCAACGAGATCGGGATCTTCGTTCCGTCGCCGGCCGTGGCGTACACGCGCTCCGACTCGTACCGCGCTGGATCGTATCCGCCGAGAACTTCGGTGCGCTTTCGGAGCACCGCTTTGCGGGTGGCCATGTCGTAGTCGTAAATGGACTCCGGGACGGTGAAGGACTGATAGGCGTAGCGCAGCGTCTTCGTGTCGAACTCCAGGTTGCCGGTCACGGAGGCGTCGTAGACGGGATCCGGAAACTCGACACGGTGCCCCCGGGCGAAGGCGAAGTCGGTCACGCGGATCCGCGGCAGCCCATCTTCGCGCTCGGAGATGACCAGGTACTCCGCAAAGGCGTCGATTCCCGTGATCATCACGTCTTCGCGGTGGGGGACGACCTCTTTCCAGTTGTCCACGGACGGGTCGGAGACGGGCGCGGTGACGACGCGGAAGTTGCGCCCGCGGTCGTTGACCCGGATGTAGAAGAAATCGCCGCGATGCTCGACGGCGTACTCGCGGTCCTTCTTCCGGGGCGCGATCATGCGCCACGTCCCCTGCGGCTGGTCGGCCGGCAGGAACCGGTACTCGCTGGTGGTCAGGCTGTCGCTGCCAAAGACCAGGTGGCTCCGGCTGCGGGTCCGCCAGAGATAAACGGAGAACATCTCGTCCTTCTCGTCGTGGAGCAGGACATCCTT
>CAVXYF010000025.1:0-24013 GCA_963765835.1 uncultured Acidobacteriota bacterium
ATACGGCTTCGTTCGGTAGCCTGGTAAACGTTAACACGCGCCGGTCGATCCCTGAGACGAGTTTGCCGGTCTATTCTTCGGCACAATGCCCTCCGAACCCGGGCCGATGGCCGCATTCCTGGCGCTCATCGCGGCGGCCGCCGTGCTCTATTCGTCGGTCGGCCACGGAGGGGCGTCGGCCTACCTCGCGGTGATGGCCCTCTTCGGCGTGCCTGCCGCGGTCATGAAACCCACGGCGCTGGTGATGAATCTGGGCGTCGCGGGGCTCGGAACGTTTCGCTTCGCGACCGCTTCGCTCGTCCCCTGGCGCCTTCTGCTTCCCATCTGCGCGGGGTCGGTTCCGGCGGCGTACGTGGGAGGCATGATCCAGCTGCCCACGACGTCACACCGGGTCCTGCTCGGCGCCGTGCTTCTGTTCGCGGCGGTGCGGCTCGCGATGCGCCAGACGTCGGGGGATCTCCGTCCGCGGCCCTCCACTCTCGCGCTCGTCGCGATCGGAGTCCTCTTCGGATTTCTGGCAGGAGTCACCGGCGTGGGCGGAGGAATCTTTCTTTCGCCGCTCCTCATCCTCGCGCGATGGGAGGAGCCGAGGCGCACCGCCGGCGCCTCCGCGGTCTTCATCCTCGTGAACTCCGCGGCAGGGCTCGCGGGTCATCTCGCGGGGGACGGAAGCGTACCGCCGGCGGCGCTTCCCTTGACCGCGGTCGCGCTCGCGGGCGGGCTGGTGGGCTCCTGGCTCGGGGCCCGGCGACTGGTTCCGATCGCAATCCGGAGGGTTCTCGCGGCCGTGCTGGTGGTCGCGGGAGCGAAGCTGCTGCTGGGGTGAGCCCGGGAGCGTCGCGGGGACAGGCCTAAGAAAGTCGTGGGGACAGGCCTAAGCAAGTCGCGGGGACAGGTCCCGGAGGGGCCTGCACCCGCAGCGGTTCAGATCCCTGCACCCGCAGCGGTTCAGATCCCTGCACCCGCCGCATCCTCAGCGGCTCAGCTCCCGAGGGCGAGCTGCGAGATCGTCGGGTTCTTGCCGGGGTCGTTGACCGCGTCGAGGGACGCGAAAACGATGCCGTCGTGGAAGAAGGTCCGATCGTTCGCGGGAACGTTCAATCCGAGCAGCCCGGCCTCGAAGACGTGGAACTCGCCGGGCAGGTCGTTTTCCTGGAGGAGGCGCTGCGCGATCTTCGCGACGCGGTCGATCGCTTCGGCGGAAGCCGGCTGCTCCTCCTCTTCGATGACGAAGACGCGCTTTCCGGGGGAAACGTCCCGCATTCCCTTGACCTTCAGCACGCGCTTAGTCTATTTGAACTGATTCCGGGGTGGGTCTGATCCCGAAGGGCGACCGCGCGGTGGGTCTGATCCCGAAGGGCGTCCGCGCGGTGGGTCTGATCCCGAAGGGGTCAGATCCACATTTGCATCTCGACTGAGAGGAAGTCATTCCATGGACCTCGTGACGTTCCAGGAGCTCTACGGTTACAACCGCTGGGCGAATGCGCGTTCGCTGCAGGCCGCCTCGGCGGTCTCGCCCGCGGACTTCACGAAGGAAGTGGGAGGCAGCTTCGCCTCCCTCCGCGGCACCCTCGCGCACCTGTATGGGGCGGAGTGGATCTGGCTCGAGCGGTGGCGGGGCAATTCGCCGCGGAGCCTGCCGTTTTCCATCGATTTTCCGGACGTGGAGACGATCCGCTCGCGGTGGCAGGACGTCGAGCGCGAGCAGAGGGAGTTCCTGGACACGCTCGACTCCGCGCGTCTGGCGGAGGTCATCTCCTACGTCAACCTGAAGGGGGAGACGTTCGCGTATCCGCTCCGCCGCATGCTCCAGCACGTCGTCAACCACTCGAGCTACCACCGCGGCCAGATCGCCACGCTGCTGCGGCAGCTCGGCGCCGCGCCTCTCTCGACCGACCTGCTGCTGTACGACGACGAGCGCGCCTAGACGGCGACGACGAACGCGCCTAGACCGGCGGGCTGTCCGCCGGCTCGAAGTGAGCGTGCTCCCGGTCTCGATCGGGAACCGTGAGTTTCTCGAGGATCCGCACACAGCGATTCCACCGCAGGATCGACTCGTCGTTGCCGGCCGGGCGGACCTTCTCGGCTTCCTCGAACCACTTGAGCGCGTCCTCGAAGAGCACGATCAACGTGTGCGGCGGGCGCCCCGCGGAAAGTTGCGCCTTCGCGAACCGTTCGCGGACGATTCCCGCGTAGTACAGCCGCTCGTAGGGATCCTGGAGGTTCTGGAAAGTCGCCTCGGCTTCCGCACGGCGGTCCGACGCGGCGCCCGTGAACTGGTCGGTGATCGCGAGACCCAGGAGGCGCAGCGCGGTCTGATCACCGGGGTCCACGGCCAGAACGTCCCGGCAGATCGACTCCGCCTCCCCCGGCTCGTTCAGCAGCCGGTACCAGTCGGCCTTGGCGGTGGCCTCGGGAATGGCGTCTCTCGAGATGGTCTTCAGCTGGTACGTCATGGAAGGACCTCCTCAAACAGCTCTCAGCTGTGAAACACCTTCCGCAGGAGCTTCGCGATCGGGTCGTAGAAGTCGTCGACCACGCGCTCCTTGAGCGGAATGATCGCGTTGTCCGTGATGTGGATGTCCTCGGGGCAGACCTCGGTGCAGCACTTGGTGATGTTGCACAGGCCCAGGCCGAGCTCCTCCTTCAGGAGCTTCGTCCGCGACAAACCGTCGAGCGGGTGCATCTCGAGCGCGGCGACCCGGACGAAGAAGCGCGGCCCGCCGAAGTCCGCCTTGTGATCGTGATCCCGCAGAACGTGGCACACGTTCTGGCAGAGGAAGCACTCGATGCACTTGCGGAACTCCTGCACCCGTTCGACGTCCGCGGGGTACATCTTCCAGTCGGTCCCGGCCCGCGGTGAGAACGGGGGGATCTTCTTGTTCACCTCGTAGTTCCAGGACACGTCGGTCACGAGGTCGCGGATCACCGGGAACGCCTTCATCGGCGCGACGGTCACGGGCGCGTCGAGCGGCAGCGAGTCCATCCGGGTCTTGCACGTCAACCGCGGGCGGCCGTTCACCTCGGCCGAGCACGAGCCGCACTTGCCGGCCTTGCAGTTCCACCGGACCGCGAGATCCGGCGCGAGATACCCCTGGATGTGGTGGAGCGCGTCGAGCACGACCATCCCGGGCGCGACCGGAACCCGGTAGTCCACGAAGACGCCCTCCTCGCGCGTCCCGCGGAAGACCTTCAGGACGGCATCGGTCATGGGCCGATCATCCTCCTTCCGCCAGCAGCGCCGCGAGGTCCGGGGGCGGCGCGGGCACCGGACTCTGCGTCACCTCCATGCCGTCCTTCCCCTTACGGGCGACGTTGTTCCGGCGCCCCCATTCCGGTTCGGTCTTCGGGAAGTCGGTGCGGCTGTGCGCGCCGCGGCTCTCCTTCCGGACGAGCGCCGAGCGCGCGACCGCCTCGGTGACGGTCAGCATCGACTTCAGGTCCCGCGCGAGGTGCCACCCCGGGTTGAAGAGCCGCGACCCCTCCACGCGGACGCGCGACGCGCGGTCCGAAAGCTCGCGAATCTTCGCGAGCCCGCGCTGCAGGTCCTCCTCGTTGCGGAAGATCCCGACGAGGTCCTGCATCGACTCCGCCAGGTCCCGATGGACCGCGTAAGGGCTCTCCCCGTCGGCCGGCTCGAAGAAAGCGAGCATCTCGCGCACCGCGTCCTCGACCTGCGCCGCGTCGGCGGAAGCCGCGGGAGCGCGGCTGGCGTTCTCCGCGGCGGCGAGCCCGGCCCGCCGCCCGAACACGAGCAGGTCGGAAAGCGAGTTTCCCCCCAGCCGGTTCGCCCCGTGCAGCCCCGCGGCGACCTCGCCCGCGGCGTAGAGCCCGGGCACCGTGGTCTTCGCGGTCTCCGCGTCGACGCGGACGCCTCCCATCATGTAGTGACACGTGGGGCCGACCTCCATCGGGCCCTTCGTGATGTCCACGTCGGCGAGCTCGCGGAACTGGTGGTACATGCTGGGGAGCTTGCGTTTGACGTACTCGGCCGGCTTCTGCGAGATGTCGAGAAATGCGCCGCCGTGCTCGGTGCCGCGCCCCTCCTTGACCTCCGTGTAGATCGCGCGGGCCACGACGTCCCGCGTGGAGAGCTCCATCTTGTCCGGGTCGTAGCGCTGCATGAACCGCTCCCCCAGCCGGTTCGTCAGAACGCCCCCCTCTCCGCGCACCGCTTCCGTGACCAGGATTCCCTGCACGCCGGGCGGCCAGACCATCCCGGTCGGGTGGAACTGCACGAACTCCATGTCGAGCAGCTCCGCGCCGGCGTCGTACGCGAGCGCCATCCCGTCGCCCGTGTACTCCCACGAGTTGGACGTGATGCGCCACGCCTTTCCGATTCCACCGGTCGCGAGAACGACCGACTTCGCGCGGAAGACGACGAACCGCCCCTGCTCCCGCCAGTAAGCCACGGCTCCGCAGACCCGGTCCCCGTCCTTGAGCAGCCGCGTCACCGCGCACTCCATGTAGACGTGAAACCCCATCTGCACGCCGCGGTCCTGGAGGGTGCGGATCATCTCGAGACCCGTCCGGTCGCCGACGTGGCACAGGCGCTTGAAGGTGTGTCCTCCGAAGGCGCGCTGCAGGATTTCACCGTCCGCTGTGCGGTCGAAGAGCGCGCCCCACTGCTCCAGCTCCCGTATTCGGTCCGGCGACTCCTGCGCGTGGATCTGGGCCATGCGCCAGTCGTTCAGGAACTTGCCGCCCTTCATGGTGTCGCTAAAGTGCGTGCGCCAGTCGTCGCCGCGGTCCACGTTCGCCATTGCCGCGGCGATCCCCCCCTCTGCCATCACGGTGTGCGCCTTGCCGAGCAGAGACTTGCAGACGACCCCGACGCTCGCGCCCTGTCCGAGGGCCTCGATCGCGGCGCGCAATCCCGCGCCGCCGGCGCCGACGACGAGGACGTCGTGCTCGTAGGTCTCGTAGGGAGGAGCCACTCAGAACAACCGGACGTCGCGAAGGCTGCCGCAGGCGAGCTGGCGCACGTAGAGGTCGGCCAGAGCGACGGCGAAGAGGCTCAACCAGGCGAACAGCCCGTGGCGATCGTTCAAGGCGGAGATCACGCGCCAGATTCCGTAACGCGCCCGGCGCGATGCCGAGCAGGAGAAGCAGTCGACCGATCCGCCCGCAATGTGGCGGACGGAGTGGCAGGAGAAGGTGTAGAGAGTCAAGAGCACGACGTTCACAGTGAGCACGAGGGATCCCACTCCGACGCCGAACCGCCCGTCGAAACGGAACGCCAGGATCGCGTCGTACCAGAGGAACCCCAGGAACAGGATCGCGAGGTAGAGAAAGAATCGGTGCAGGTTCTGGAGAACGAAGGGGAACGCGGTCTCGCCGCGATAGGTGCGCCGCGACTCTCCGACGGCGCAGGCTGGCGGGTCGAGGAAGAAGGCGCGGTAGTACGCCTTCCGGTAGTAGTAGCAGGTGGCCCGGAAACCGAGCGGCCCCCCGAGGATCAGGAGTGCCGGCGAGAACGGCCACCAGCTGTGCTTCTCGTCGAGGAGCGGGGAGTAAAACGGCGAGAGGTAGGGGCCCCACTCGAAGTAGCGGCCCTCCAGGGCGCGGGCCGCCGCGTACAGGCTGAAGAGGCCCAAAACGACGACGACCGGGAGAATCTCCAGCCACCAGGCGTCGCGGCGGAGCGTCGCCCCGAAGCGGCTTCGAGCCGGAACATCGGCTGACACAGCTGGAAAAGTCTATCCGACGGCGGGCGGCTCCTTCGTTGCGGCCTCAGGCGGCGTCGCGCGCTCCCACCCCTCGCCGGTCCGCTCGAACACCTCGCGCGCGGTGGGAAGGAACTTGCCGTCGCCGGCGCGCCAGACGCGGCGCTCGACCGCGATACGCGCGCGCTCGATCGCGAGGACGTTGAACGAGTTCGGCTCTCCCCTCTCACGCGTGGACGTCGCGGTCCCCGCCTGGACCACGAGCGCCGATCGACCCGGCAGCTTGTAGCGGATCGCGGTGTGGGTGGTGTGGGAGACGTGCAGGTGGCCGGAGGCAATGATGTCGGCGCCGCAGGCGACGAAGGCTTCCATCGCCATGCGCGCGCGGCCCACGAGATCCGTTTCCAGGTGGCCCTCCGGGAGGTCGAACGGATGGTGGGTCACGATCACCCGCGCGATCTTCTCCGGCAGTTCGCACAGGCGCTCCCGCACCCGCGCGACCTGGCGTTCGTTGATCCGGCCCCCCTTGAAGGTGAGCGACCGGGCCGTGTTGATGCCGGCGACCGCGATCTCATCGTCGCGGTAGAAGGGCTCGAGGTCGTGCGTGATGTAGCGCCGGTAGTTCGCGAGGGGGTCGGCGAAGCGGAGCGCCACGTTGTAGAGCGGCACGTCGTGGTTGCCCGGGACGACGATCTGCGGCTGCGGCAGGGCCGCAAGGAAGTCGCGCGCCTCTCGGAACTGCCCTCGCCGCGCCCGCTGGGTCAGGTCTCCCGACACGATGACGACGTCCGGCCGGATTTCTTTCGCGGTCGCCAGGAGCGGCGCGATCGTCGCCGGATCGGTCCGGCCGAAGTGCAGGTCGGAGAGGTGGAGGAGCGTCCTCACGACGCCTTCCGGCCCTGCGCTTCGCGCGGCACGACCACGCGCAGGGCCTTCGGCCGCACCCGGTACTGAAGGGGCGTGTCGAGCATGGAAATCTCGCCGTCGGTCGCGACGCGGACCTGCTTTCCCCGGGTCTCGATACGAAGCTCGTCCGTCCGGAGAACCTCGAAGTCTTTCGAAGAGCGGAGGCGTCCAAAGAGTCCGCGCAGCGCGAGAAACATGAGGTCGAGGGGACGGGCGCCCGGGGCCAGGTAGATCGAGAGCACTCCCGCATCCAGGCGCTCGCGGCTCCCGATGTCGAAGCCGGACATGTCGTAGACGTTGTTCCCGACGAAGACGAACGGCGTGCTCCGCCGGCCCTCGCGGCCGTCCACGGAGAGAAGGACGTCGAGCTGCGAGTGACGGTGGAGGGCGTGCAGCGTCGCCCAGAAGAACGCGGGCCACTTCCCACGGCCCAGGCGCTCCTGCTGTTCTTCGCGGTGCCGGACGATTCGGGGATAGAGGCCGAGGCTCGAGTTGTTGACGAAGATCTGACCATTGACCTCGCCCAGGTCCACGTGCACGACCCGGCCCTCCACTACCGTGCGGGCTGCGTCCGCGACGTCGAGCGGGATCGCGAGGTCCTTGGCGAAGTGGTTAAGGGTCCCGAGCGGCAGGATGCCCATCGCCTTTTCGCCCCCCGCCAGGACGGACGCGACGGAGCCGACCGTTCCGTCGCCGCCTCCGACGACGATTACGTCGCTCTTTCCCGCGGCTGCCTCCCGCGCGAGTCGCACGACGTCCTCGCCGTCCTCGGCTCGATGCAGATTCACCTCTGCGCCCGCTTCCCGGAAGGCGTCGCGCATCTGCTCCTCCGCCTCCCGGTCCTCCGCGCTTCCGGAGGACTTGTTCAGGATGACCGGGATGGCAACACTCGTCGGGCGGGAGTCCACCCCTCCTGCGGGTGCAAGAGTCCGGCCCGGGCCTCCGGCTGTTATCGCCCCAGCGCCTTGCGGATGCGCGCCAGGTGATGCCAGGGGTGCCGCAGCGGGTGGTCCTCGATAATGAACTGCGACGTGACGGGCGCTCCGAAGGAGAGGGAGAAGGGCGCCGCCCGATCGAGCTCTTCGTCCGTGAGCGCTCTCACCGCCGCAGCCGCCTCGCGGCTGTTCTTCCGCAACAGTTCGAGAGCAGCCGCCTTCGTGACGCCCGCGTTATCACTGGCGTGCTGGGAGTTGATCCCGGCGACCGCCTCCCACGTGACGTCCATGACGGACTTGCCGCTCGCCACTGCCTTTACGACGTCGATCTCGATCGGATACATGTAGGCGACGTGGTGCACGAGCACGCCCACCGGGCGGCGGTCGTTTCCGCTCGTGCCCGGGGTCTGCCAGTCCTTTTCCGAGAGCCCTTCCGCGAAACTCGCCAGCTCCGCGGCTCCCTCCTCGATTCGATCAGCCAGGGATTCCGCGCGTCGACCCATGGGGCCTCCTATCCCTCGCTCACGCTACGGGCTCGTAGCGCATGAAGACTCTTCCGTTGTCGAAGCTCCGCGTCTTCTTCAGCTCCAGCGGAACCTTCTCTTTGACGCCGTCGAACATCGTCTTCCCCTTACCGAGGACGACCGGAACCACGACGACCTGATACTCGTCGATCAGTCCCTGCTGCGTCAGCTGGGAGACGATACTTCCACTTCCCATGATCACCATGTCGTCGCCCGGCTCTTCCTTCATCTTTCGGACTGCAGCGGCCAGGTCTCTCTGGACCGTCGTGTTGCTCCAGTCCGCCTCGTCCAGCGTTCTCGAGAACACGACCTTCGGCAGGCTGTTCATCTTCTCCGCCACGACCGGGTCACTCTTCTTCGCCTCGGGCGACGGCCAATAGGACTTCATGAGCTCGTAAGTCTTCCTTCCGAACAGGAGCGTCCCCCCGCCCTTTGCGTTGTCCTGGACGAAGGAAACGAAGTCGGGATCGTCGGCGCCCTCGTGGGCCCAGCCGATGTCGCCGTCGGGCCCCGAAAAATATCCGTCCAGTGTGACGCTGTTGAAAACGCTCAGTCTGCGCATGTTCCTCTCCCTCCAGCCGCGGCCGGCAACGCGACCGTCGAAGGGCGATCCTACGCCGGGGACAGGGCTCCGGAACGTTGCTCCATCCGCTTCCGAGTCAGCCCGGCTTTCCCACCACGTAGGCCACTCTCGACAGCCGTTTCTGGCTCGTGAGGTCGTGCACCGCTTCGAAGAACCGCTGCACGCCTTCGAAGCGTTCCTCCCCCTCGATCCGGAGAAGATCCTCGCGGTGGACCTTACGGGCCCGATGCCACCGCCCCGCAACGCGGGCCGCATTGTCCGTGACGTCTTCCTGCCGCACGAGAACGAAGCCGGCTTCCTCGATGAGCCGCTCGTTGACTCCGGGCGGCACGAACAGAAAGAGGCCGATGGAGCTCCGAAGGGCCAGCTCGTCGTTGGTGACCGGACCCGTGATAACGACCGGATCCGTGAAGAGAGCGCGGCGACCCGGACGAAGGACGCGGTGCCAGTCCTGCAACACCGCCAGCCGGTTCCGGAAGTGATTCAGGGAGTCGATACAGAGAAGCGCGTCGAAGGAGCTCGCGTCGAAAGGCAGTCGGGCGTCGGCGTCCGCGACGCGGAACTGGACGCGCCCGGCCTCGCCGGACTTCGCCGCCATCTCCGAAGCCGTGGCCACTCCGGCCTCGTTGGCGTCGATTCCCGTGACGCGGCAACCCGTTGCGCGAGCCAGGTAGAGGGCGGGGCCGCCGGAGCCGCTGGCGACTTCGAGCACGTGATCGTCCGCGGACAGGTTGAGCTCCGGCAGGAGGCGTTCGTACTCGTCGACCGTCACCCAGCTGTTCTGACCGATGTCCGTGCCGAACGTCTCCTTTCGGACCGCGTCCATCACCGGATCGGTGAAGCGGCTGTAGGCGCCGTAGAAATCGACGCGATGGACCATCGTCAGCTCCGGCGAAGACCGGGCGTGCAACTACACTCTACCGAGTCACCGACTCTGCGAGAAAGGGCCGGTAGATCTGAACGGGCACGTGCTTGTTAGGCGAGTCACGAGCACGTCCCCAGGCTACCTTCTCGGCTCATACCGCATCGCGACCGCCCCCGAGCCGAGCTTCAGCCGGCCCACGAGCTTCAAGTCGACATGCTTCGATAGCCCTGCAAACAACGTGGGCCCATGGCCCGCCAGCATGGGGTGGACCACGAACTCGTACTCATCGATCAATCCCAGCTGCGTCAACGCCAGCCCGAGCTTCACGCCTCCTACGAATAGTCCCTTACCCGGCTCTCGCTTGAGCTCCTGAACGGCCTTCTCCAGATCCCCGCGCACGAGCTCGGCGTTCCAATCGACTCGGTCCAGGGTGCTCGACACCACGTACTTCCTGGCCGCGTCGATCGCCCGGGCGAAGGGATCCATCCAATCAGGCCTCGCTCCCGTCCCCGGCGACCGAAACGCTGCCTCCATCATTTGATAGGTCACCCGGCCAAAAAGGAGGGCATCGGCCCGGTCGATGTTCTCAGCCGCGTGACGATGCAACTCTTCGTCCGCGGGGATGGCTCGATGATCGCAGCACCCGTCCAGCGTGACGTTGATGGAATACCGAAGGGGCCGCATTTACGTAAAGAGTACCAATCGCCGCTCAACAGCCCGGATACCCGTGGACAGGCGAGTCCGGCGAGGGCGGGTCATTCCAGACGAGCTTGCTCACGCGTCCTCATTAGGTGCCGGATAGCGACGCCTCGTATCTGCTACCGATCGGCCTACCAACGTCTCGAGAACCCTCAGATCGACATTGGCCAGGCGCCTGATGTAGACACATACCTTCCCAGTCTTGTGCTTTCCCAGCTTGGCCAACAAAGCATCACGACCTTCGAAGTCCGGCGCGATGTAAACAACGAGCTCACTTCCCCGCACGGCAAACCCGGCCAGAGCGGATTCGCCTTCGTGGCGGCTTGCGTACTTGTAATGGTAGCTCCCGAATCCGACGATGCTTGGCCCCCACATCCTTGGTTCTTGCCTGGTAACCTTTCGCATAAGAGCAACCAGAGTCTGGGCGTCATTGCGTTGCTCCTCGTTCGCGATGGCAGCAATGTGACTATCGGCGCTAACTTCTGTGGGTTTGGTCTTGGGCTTTGACACATGCGCCTCCAGGAGCTGGCGAGAATTCACATAGGCCGTCGGAATGGCCTCCACACGGATCATCCGCCCGCTGTCTTCGGGAATCTCTTCGCCAGCCAGCCCTCGACCTCCTCGGGATGGAAGCCGAAGGGCCCGGGCTTCCCCTTGAACACGATCGTCCCCTTCTCGTCCACGATGTAGAAGCGCTCGGGCCAGCCGGCGTAGAGCTCGTTCGCCCGGTTGTCCATGCGGTCGACGGCGAGCGGCACGGCGTAGCGGAAACGCTTCGCGAAGTCGTTGGCGATCGCGACGCGGGCGGCCATCGTGCGCGGCTGCGGATAGCAGACGTCCTCTTTTTCGTTCGAGTCCATCTGCCACTCGTCCTCGGGGTGCGCCTCCTTGATGTAGACGGTCAGGAACCGAACTCGATCCTTGTACTCCCGGTACATCCGATCGACGCGCTCGACCGAGCGCCGGAAGGGCGGTCAGGTGTAGCTGCCGAAGACGATGACGAGCGGCTGCTGGCCGTTCGAGGGATCGATCCGGAAGGGCGTGCGGCCGTCGAGGGCAACGAGCGACAGGTCCGGAGCGCGATCTCCGACCTTGAGGTCGCCCTCGCGCCGCTGGTCGTACCGCAGCATCCCGATCACGTTCCGCGGGCCGATCATCCAGAGGAACGCGGACGCCGCCAGGACCACGACGATCCCGAGGCCGATGAGCGTCCGGCGGACGATTTTCGACATGAGCTACTTCTTCGAAACTCCGAAAACTTCGTCGACCGTCTGGACCTTGATCGGGCCGAGGTTCAGCGCCTTGACCTCTGCCTCGATCTTGCTCCGGTCGCCGACGACGACCACGGCGACTTTCGCCGGATCGATGGACTCGTTCGCGACTCTCCGCACGTCCTCGAGCGTCACGGCGCCGATCCGGGAGACGTACGAGTCCAGGAAGTCGGCCTGCAGGTCGTAGAGGAATTGCTCCGCGAGCCTCGCGGCGATATCCCCGGTCGTCTCCACGTCCGAGGGAAACGAAAGGGCTACGTAGTTTCGGGCCTTCACAACCTCGGCTTCGGTAACGGTCTGGCGAATCGCCTCGAGCTCCTTGAAGAACTCGGTGAGCGCGGGGGCCGTCTTGTCGGTCTGCACGGCGGCCGCCGCCACGAAGGGCCCGGTCGAGAGCCGGTAGTCGAATCCGGAGCGCGCGCCGTAAGCGTAGCCGTGTTTTTCGCGCAGGTTCTGCATGAGCCGCGACGTGAACGATCCGCCGAGAATCGTGTTCATCACGGTCAGAGAGAAGTAGTCCTTGGTCGACCGCGGCGGCCCGATCCGGCCGATCCGGATCTCCGACTGGGCGGAGCCGGGCTTGTCGACGATCCAGATTCCCCGCGAGGCCACCTGCGTGGCGGCCGGAACGGCCGACGGCGCGCTTCCCGCCGGAGCCTTCCACCCGCCAAACGCCTTCTCGAGCTCGGGTTGGATGGAAGCCGCCGTCACGTCGCCAACGACGACGATCGCCGAGTTCGCCGGAGTGAAGGTCCGCTCATGGAACTGCGCGAGATCGCCGCGCTTGAAGGCGCGCACCGAGCTTTCCGTTCCGATGGCGGCGGTCCCGTAGCGATGGTCGCGGCCGTAGAGCGCGTTCGCGAAGGCCACCGACGCGATCGCGCGGGGCTCGTCCCGCAGCTGGAGGAGCTCGGTCAACCGGTCCTTCCGGACCCGGTCGAGCTCTCCGGCCGGAAACGTCGGCTTGAGCGCGACGTCCGCGAAGATCGGGAGCGCGGCGCTGAATCTCTTGACCGGCACGTGGAGTCCGACCGACGTCGAATCCCAGCCCGCTCCGGCCTGGAGGCCCGCGCCCAGGAAGTCGAGCTCGTCCGCGATCTGGAGGGAAGTGCGCGACCCGGCGCCTTCGTCGAGCATGTCCGCGGTAAAGCTCGCGAGGCCCGGCTTGTCGCGCGGGTCCGCTCCGGCGCCCGCGCGGGCGACGACGCTCACCTGCACGACCGGTACCTCGTGCTGCTCGACGAGCAGGACCGGGAGGCCGTTCGAGAGGGTGAGCTTCTGCACCGGAGGGAGCTTCAGCGCCCGGACCGGACCGAGCGGCGGCGGCTTCGAGCGGTCGGGCTTCGCGACGGATCCCGCCTTTGGCGTCTGCGCCGCCAGGGGAACGGCGAGGAGAAGGGCAAGGAGCGTAACGCCCGATCGCGTCACGCGGCTCACGGCTTCTTCTCCGCGGCGAGCGACTTCTTGCCCGTCGGAACGACCGAGAGCACGAGGCGGGCGTCGTCCTTCAGGTAGGCACGCGCCGCCGACTGCAGGTCCCGCGGATCGAGCGACGTGTAGCGGGCGAGGTCCTCGGCGAAGTAGTCCGGACGCCCCGTGTAGAACTCGTAGAGGTTCAGCCGATCCGCCTTTCCTCCGAACCCGCCGACGCGCTCCAGGGCGCTGTAGAAAGCGGACTCGATCTGGTTGACGGCCCGCTCGAGCTCCCGCGTCGCGGGCGGCTCGTTCTTGATCTTCGCAATTTCCTCCGCGATCGCTTTTTCGAGCTCGGAGAGGCTGTGTCCCTCCCGCGCCGTCGCGTTGACGAGGAACATCGAGCCGAGCGCGTTCGAGTTCTGCCCGGCCGAGACGTCCTGCGCGATCTGGAGGTCGTAGACCAGCCGCTTGTAGAGCCGGGAGTTCTTCCCGGACGCGAGCACCCGCGCGAGCACGTCCATCGTTTCGTCGCCCGGGTCGAAGTAGGACGGCGTGAGCCAGCCGATGAAGAGCTGCGGCAGCTGCACCTTGTCCTCGAGGGTGATGCGCTTCTCGGCAGTGAGCACGGCGGGCGGCGCCGAGAGCGGCGGGACCGGACCGCCGCGCGGCACGTCCGAGAACCACTTCTCGACCAGGCGGCGAGCCTCGACCGGATCGATGTCGCCGGCCACGACGAGCGTGGTGTTGTTCGGCCCGTACCAGGTCTTGAAGAACTGCACGACGTCCTCGTAGCTGGCGGCCGTCAGGTCCTCCATCGAGCCGATGACCGGCCAGTGGTACGGGTGCCCCGGCGGAAACATCTCCTCCGGAATCTTCAGGAACGCCATCCCGTACGGCCGGTTCTCGTACGACTGGCGGCGCTCGTTCTTGACCACGTCGCGCTGGCCGTTGACCTTCTCCGGGCTCATGGACGCGAGCAGGTAACCCATGCGGTCCGACTCCAGGAAGAGGGCGAGCTCCAGCGCGTTGGAGGGAACCGTCTCCCAGTAGTTGGTCCGGTCGTTGTCGGTCGAACCGTTGTTGTCGCCGCCGGCGCTCTCCAGCCAGTTGTCGAAGTCCCCCTCGGGGACGTGGCCGGACCCCTCGAACATGAGGTGCTCGAAGAGGTGGGCGAAGCCGGTTCGCCCCGGCTTCTCTCTGGACGAACCCACGTGGTACCACGCGTTGACCGCGACGAGCGGCACGCTGTGGTCCTCGTGGAGGATCACGTCCAGGCCGTTCGGCAGAGTGAACTGCGTGTAGGGGACGCTGATACGGGAGCTTCCTGTCTGCGCGGCGGCGGGCAGCGGCGCGAGAACGAGCACGATGGCGGCGAAAAAGAGGAGTGGGAAGCGGAGTCGAACGGTCACTCGATTTCCTCCAGGTCCGGACAATCTATGCCAGGGATGCCGTTCGTTTCATCGCCGGGGCTCCAGCGTCGCCTCGCCTCCCGAGAGAAGCCTCCGGGCGAGCCCCGCGTAGACTCCCACCGCGGCCTCCACTTCGGCCAGGTCCACCTTTTCCTCGGCGCCGTGCGCGTCGCGGATCGAGCCAGGTCCGAAGAGGATGGGCGCGCCCCAGGCCGGCAGGAGAGGCAGGTCGCAGGCGAAAGAGACCACGTCGCCGGTCTGTCCTCGCGGGCACCGGAAGGAGATGGGGTCCGAGCGATATCCCACCGCGAGCTCGACGCGGCGCTCGGCCATCGGCCGGACGTGCGCGAGGAGGGTTTCGATCGACTCCCCCGTGCGGAAGATGACTTCCGCCCGCGCGCTCTCCGCGATCACGTTCGGCGCGGTGCCGGCCTGCAGCACCCCGATGTTCATCGTGGTGCCGCCGAAGACGGGGTGATCCGGCAGGCGGAGAACCCGCAGGTCGTTTAAGAAATCGAGCAGCGGCTCGACGGCCGATCGCCCGCTCTCCGGGATCGAAGAGTGTCCCGACACGCCCCGCGCCACGACCTCGATGCGCAGGCATCCCTTGGAGCCCGCGACGAACCGGCTGCCGGTGGGCTCGCCGCCGATCAGGTACCGCGCGAGGTGCGGGCGGCGATTCGCCGCGAGAGCGCCGTCCGAGCCGCGCTCTTCGCCGACGAGCACGAGGAGCCCCACGTCGCGCTCCCCACCGCGCGCGAGCTCGTCCAGCGCCACGGCCTGCGCCGCGAGACTCGCCTTGGCGTCGCACGCTCCGCGGCCCACGAGCACGTTCCCCTCGCGCCTCGGCGGGAAGAAGGGCGGAACCGTGTCCGCGTGGGTCGTCAGGACGACGCTCGGGTGTCCGCGATGGATGAAGAGGTTCCGCCGCCCGGGAGCAACCTCCATGGAGTCCACGGTCCAGCCGCCGTCCGTGAAACGTCGATCCAGGAGGGAGAGGACCTCATTCTCGTCGCCGGTCACCGACGGAACGGCAACGAGCCGTTCGAGCAGGTCGACTGCGCGCGCGCCGGCGTCGGGTGAGACCGCCGAGTCCAGGGCGTCCCGGGGCATGCGCCGGGATCATAGACTCGACCGCATGAAGAAGCTTTTTGCCTTCGGAGCAGTCCTTCTGCCTCTCGCGCTCATCGAGCCCGCCGGCGCACCCACGGACGACTTCATCCTGGAGGGCGGCCGCGTCGTGGACGGCACGGGGGCGCCGTGGTTCGTCGCCGACGTGGCGGTGAGCGACGGCCGCGTCGCCGCGGTGGGGAACCTCGCCGGCCGGACGACCGGGCGCAGGATCGACGCCCGCGGCCTCGTGGTCGCGCCGGGGTTCATCGATCTGCTGGGACAGTCCGAATACAACGTCCTCGTGGACGGCCGGGCCGCGTCGAAGATCACGCAGGGGATCACGACCGAGGTCACCGGCGAGGGCGTGTCGATCGCGCCGCTCAACCAGAGCCTGATCGACGAGGAGCGCGACGCCTACAAGAAGTACGGCGTCACGCCGGACTGGAAGACCCTGGAGGGCTACTTCCGGGCGCTCGAGAAGCGCGGGACCGCCATCAACATGGCGACGTTCGTGGGCTCGGGCGGACTCCGGAGCTACGTCGTCGGCGCCGAGAAGAGGCCGGTCACGGCCAAGGAGCTCGACGCCATGAAGGCACTGCTCGACCAGGGGATGCGCGAGGGCGCGCTCGGCGTCTCCTCGTCGCTGCAGTACATCCCCAACATGTACGCCACGACGGAGGAGCTCGCCGCGCTGGCCGAGGTCGCGGGGCGCTACGGCGGCGCGTACTTCACGCACCAGCGGTCGGAGTCCTCCCGCATCGACTCCTCGCTCGAAGAGGTCTTCCGTATCGCGCGGGACGCGAAGGTGCGGACGCAGGTCTGGCACCTGAAGACGGCGTACAAGCCGAACTGGGGGCGGATGCCGGAGGTCCTCGCGAAGTTCGAGGCCGCGCGCGCGAAGGGGCTCGACGTCAGCGCCAACCAGTATCCGTACAACCGCGCGTCGAACGGCCTCGACGCCTGCCTCCCGCCGTGGGTCCGCGAGGGCGGGCGCGACGCGCTGCTCAAGAGGCTCGCGGATCCCGCCACGCGGGAGCGCGCGAAAGCCGACATGGCGCGGGACACGGCCGAGTGGGAAAACCAGTACCTGGGCGCCGGCGGCGCGGATGGCGTGATGGTCGGCTCGGTCCTCTCCGACGCGTTGAAGAAGTACGAGGGGAAGACCATAGCGGCCATCGCGGCGCAGGAAAAGAAGGACCCGCGCGACACCCTGATCGACCTGGTGCTGGCGGACCGGGCCAACACGAGCTGCATCATCGCGATCATGGACGAGAAGGACGTCCGCACCGCGCTCGCGCACCCGCTCGTCGCCTTCTGCACGGACTCCCCCGCCAAAGCAACCGACGGACCGCTTTCCCACGAGGGCTCCCACCCCCGGGGCTGGGGCTCGGCCGCCCGCATCCTCGGTCTGTATGTCCGCGACGAAAAGGTGCTGCGGCTGGAAGAGGCGATCCGGAAAATGACGTCGTTCGCGGCGGCGTCCGCGGGATTGCGCGACCGCGGGCTGCTGAAGGTGGGGTTCCCGGCGGACCTCGCCGTGTTCGATCCGAAGACCGTCCGCGACACCGCGACCTTCGAGTCGCCGAACCGTTACAGCGAGGGTTTCCGGTACGTCGCGGTGAACGGCGTTCTCGTCATCGACGACGGCCGGATGACCGGCAAGAGACCGGGTCGGGCGCTCCGGGGACCCGGCGCGGCCGGCGGCGTCGTGAAGCTGAAGGTCGCGTCAACAGGTCTACGGAGCCTTGCTCCCGGCGTCGGGTCCTTCTAACCGCGAGGTTCCCTTCGCGGGGACGTGCCGCACCACGACGGTGCCTCCGCGGAAAGCGCGGCGCATCTCGTCGTCGGCCCGCGGCACGAGACGGTTGGAGTAGACGACCACGTACCCTTCGGGGTGACGCGCAAGCCAACCGTCGGCGTCGCCGGGCTTCAGGACTTCCAGCGGCCGTCGCAGCCGCCCCGCGAACTGGTACTCCCCGTGATACCGGCCGGCGTGCGCGAGCGGGCGCCCCTCGCTCTCGAGACGGTTCAGGTATCGCGCGATCGGCGTGACGTCGTAGGTGGAGCCCGCAGCCCGACCGACGCCCCAGAGCAACCCGGCGAGCGTCAGCACCGAGGCCGCGGCCACGCGTTCGAGGAGGGCCGCCCGCGTGCGTGGCGGGGGCAGGAAGAGCGCGACCGCGCCGGCGAGCGGGAGGAGGCTCGACGCCGGCGGCAGAGTCGTGAGCCATCTCGGCAACCCCATCGCCGCGCCGAAGGGGCGTGCGAACGCGAGGACCGCCGCCAGCAGGAGGTACGCCGCAGCGAGAAAGACGAGTTGGAGGCGCCGCGGCGCGGTCTCCGAAGCGGGGAGGAGCCTCGCCGCGAGGAGCGCGACCGGCGGAAGGAGCGACAGGAGGTAGTAGACCTGCTTCCCGCTGATGAGGGAAAACGCGAGGAACACCGCGCCCGCCCAGATCGCGCAGACGCGCACTCCCGGGTCGCGACGGATTTCGCGGTCGCCCGGGCGTTTCCACGCCGACGGCCACAGCCACCACGGAAAAGCGAGGAGCGGGAGATAGGGCACGTACCACCAGACCGGCCGCGGGTGTGCGAAGGCGCGGGTCAGGCGGCCGGCCGTCTGTCCCCAGAGGATCGCGTTGCCGTACGCGGGGCCTCCCGAGCGCGCCGCGGGAATCGCCCACGCGAGCGCGAGCGCCAGGCCGGCGAGGATCGCCGCGATCGCGCGCGGGTACCACCGCGTCCCGCGCAACCCGGGCGACCACGCCGGCGCCGTCAGCACGACGGGCAGTACCGGGAGGAGGATCGCCGGGCCCTTCGAGAGAATCCCGAGCGCGATCCCGAGCGACAGCGTAATCCAGCCGCGGCCGTCGCCCCGCGCCGCCGCGACCGCGCCGGAGACCGCGACCAGCGCGAAGAACACGAGGAGCATGTCGAACAGGAGAACGGTCGAGAAGAACGACCAGAAGAGGGTCCCGAGCAGGAGGAGCGGCGCGGCGTGGGCAACGTTCTCGCGATCCGGCCAGAGCCGTCGCGCGAGACGGACCGTCAGCAGGAGGCTCGCGAGCGCGAAGAGCGACGGAACGAGCCGCGCCCACCACTCCGACACGCCAAAGAGCCGCCAGCCCGCAACGATGAGCCAGAAGAGGAGCGGCGGCTTCTCGCTGTAAGTAGACCCGTTCAGGTGCGGAACGAGGAGGTTGCCGCGCTCCCACATCTCCCAGGCGACGGCGAGGTACCGGGTCTCGTCGATCGGCCACGCCGGACGGGCAGCCAGGCCCGCCGCGACGCCGACGGCCCAGAGAGCGGCGACGAAGAGCGCCGAGCGGCGCGGGGTCATGCGCCCTGCGGGCGTGGGCTTGGGCCCCCTCCCTGTCGCTCGCGCGAGATCAGGTAGAGGTTGCGCAGGTAGATGACGATGCCCGCGGACTGCCCGAGGATGAAGACCGGATCGGCGCGGTGAATCGCGTAGACCAGGAGAACGAGACTACCGGCGACGCTGAAGTACCAGAACGCGAGCGGGATCACGCTCCTCCCCTCGCGTTCGCTCTGGACCCACTGGAGGATGAAGCGCATCGAAAAGAGCGCCTGTCCGACGAAGCCGACGATCAGCCAGAACGGGGGGATCTTCAACGTTCCTCCTCACGCGCCGCCGGACGCTGCGCCTCCTCGGACGCGGATGCGGATCCCACTCCGGCGAGCTCCGGGTTCGTCGCCCGGCGCTGCAGCCAGAGAACTCCGAACATGTCGACGATCCCGGTCCAGAGCCGGTTCCGCACGCCGTAGTGCGACTTCCCGTGAACCCGCTCGCGGTGGCGCACCGGCACCGACAGGATTTCTCCACCGTGGCGCCGCACGAGCGCCGGGATGAACCGGTGCATGTGGTCGAACCGGGGAAGCGCCAGAAACGCCTCTCGGGAAAAGAGCTTCAGGCCGCAGCCGGTATCGGGCGTTCCGTCGCCGAGAACTTTCCCTCGGACGACGTTCGCGATCCGCGAGGAAACGCGCTTGACCCAGCCGTCGTGGCGGGACCGGCGGTAGCCGTTGACGAGCAGGAGACGCTCGGAGCGCCGCGCATCCCGGGCGGCGATCAGCGCCGGGATGTCGGCCGGGTCGTTCTGCCCGTCGCCGTCCAGCGTCACGATCCACGGTGCCCGGGCGAGGCGCACGCCGGTCCAGAGCGACGCGCTCTGGCCGGACGGAGTGCCGTGGCGCACCGAGCGAAGCCGCGGAAAGCTGCGGATGGCGTCGCGGAGGCGCGCGGGAGTCTCGTCCACGCTTCCGTCGTCCACGACCACGATCTCGTAGTCGGCGCGACCGTCGAGCGCCGCGCGGACGTCGGCGAGAAGGGGGCCGATGTTGTCTGCCTCGTCCCGAGCCGGGATTACAACGGAAATTTCGGGAATCTGGCGGCCAGACATGGTCCGAGACAATCGTAGCAAGTACCGGGGACAGGTCTAAGCAAGTCGCGGGGACAGATCCCGAAGGGGTCTGCACCCGCAACAGTCCAGAACGGCGCTGAACCCGCCGCGCCTAAACAAGTCCCGGGGACAGGTCCCGGAGGGGCCTGCACCCGGCGCAGTCCAAGTCGCGGGGACAGATCCCGAAGGGGTCTGCACCCGCAGCAGACCAACGGTCTGCACCCGCAACAGTCCAGAACGGCGCTGAACCCGCCGCGCCTAAACAAGTCCCGGGGACAGGTCCCGAAGGGGCCTGCACCCGGCACAGTCCAGAAAGTTCTACTTCCGCCGGGCCACGTCCAGGCGCGCCTGCGCCAGCTCGAGACGCAGGCGGACCTCATCCAGGTTCTCGCGTCCCGCCGTTTTCAGCTCCTCCTCCGCCTTCGCGCGTTCGCGCTCGGCGGCCGCGACGTCGACCTCCGCCGGCTCCTCCGCGGAGTCGGCCAGCACGGTCACGGCGTCGTTGGAAATCTCGGCGAAACCCGCGGCGATGGCGAGCGTGCGGTCGACCGTCCCGTTCCGGTAGGCAAGGACGCCCGTCTTCAGAACCGTGATGAGAGGCGTGTGTCCGGGGAGGATCCCCAGGTAGCCCAGCTCTCCGGGCAGCTCGACCGAGTCGGCCTCGGAGTCCACGACAGTCCGCGTCGGCGTGACCACCTGAAGTTTGAGTTTCGCCATATCTCTCTTTCGTTTCCCGTTTCCCGTTTTCCGTTTCCCGGCTGGCAGGATAGGAGATACTTCCCGGCACAACAACCCGATTCATCTTGCAACAGCACCCGGACCTGGTCCTGGACCTCGCTGCCGTCAACGCGGCAATGCTGCCGTCGTCGGCGGCAAGGCGGCGAACCTGGGCGAGCTGATCCGCGCCGGGCTGCCGGTGCCGCCCGGGGTCTGCGTGACGACCGAGGCGTACCGGCAGGCGCCGACGCTCCGCGTCGATCCCGTTCGAGAACTCGGTCGGCACGACCGAGGACCTCGCCGGCTCGCCGGGAAGGCGCGCGAGGCGCTGCTGGCCGCGCCGATTCCGGCGGCTGTCGCGGCGGCGGTCGCGCGACGCATACGACCGCCTGGGACCGAATGCGCCGGTGGCGGTGCGCTCGTCCGCGACCGCCGAGGACCTCCCGAACGCGAGCTTCGCCGGCCAGCAGGACACCTATCTGCACGTCATCGGCGCCGAGGCGGTGCTCGACGCGGTCCGCCGCTGCTGGGCGTCGCTGTGGACCGACCGCGCCGTCGTCTACCGCGACCACGACGGCATCGATCACCGCACGGTCCGGCTCGCCGTGGTCATCCAGCGGATGGTCGACGCCGCGGTCGCCGGCGTCCTGTTCACCGCGAACCCGGTGACCGGGCGGCGCCGTCAGGCGGTCATCGACGCCAGCCCGGGCCTCGGCGAGGCGGTGGTCTCCGGCGCCGTCAATCCGGACCACTTCGTGGTGGACACCGAATCCGGGGAGATCCTCGAGCGGCGGCTCGGCGACAAGCGGCTCGAGGTGCGCTCGCTGCCGGGCGGCGGCACAGTCCACGTCGAAAAGCCCGACGGCTCGGACCGGGCGTGCCTCACCGACGAGCAGGTGCGCGCGCTCGCGACGCTCGGCGACCGGGTCGAGGCGCACTACGGCGCGCCTCAGGACACCGAGTGGGCCATCGACGCCGGAAGGAACGCTCTGGCTCACGCAGGCCCGGCCGATCACCACGCTCTTCCCGCTGCCCGCGCGGAGACGCGACGGGTCTCCGGGTGTACTTCTGCTTCAGCGTCGCTCAAGGGCTGTACCGGCCGATCACGCCGATGGGCCTCGCGGCGTTCCGGGTGATCGGCTCGGCCGCCGCGCGGCGTCTGGGAATCCGCGTGGACGATCCGCTCGCCGGCCCGCCGGCCTTCGCCGAGGCAGGGCAGCGGTTGTTCATCGACATCGGACGTCCTCCGCGGGCGCGTCGGGCGCGCAGATGATGCCTCGCGTTCTCGACGTCATGGAGGCGCGCTCCGCGGCCGTGCTCCGCGAACTGTTCGAGGACCCGCGGCTCTCGGTGACGCGGCGGTCCCGGCTGCTTTTCGCGCGCCGCGTGCTGCCGCGTCGCGCTCCAGTACCGGGGTGCCGATCTCGATCGTGCAGGCACTGGCGCGGCCGGAGGCGGCGCGCGCGCGGGTCGAGCGGATCGGCGCGGAACTCGCGCGCCGCCTCGAGCCGCCGCGACCGCGACGCCTGCGAACGGCTCGACTTCGTCGAGCGGGTGCTCGGCGACGAGATCCTGTCGGCGCCGCGCACGATGCCGGCGGCCGCGGCCGGTTTCGCGATGCTCGGCTCGGCCGGCAAGCTGCTGGGCGGCGACGTCCCGCCGGGCGGCCTCCAGACGGTGCTGCGCGGCCTGCCGCACAACGTCACGACCGAAATGGACCTGGCGCTGTGGGCGCTGGCCACGCGGATCCGTGAGGACGAGCCGGCAGCGCGCAGCTGCTCGAGCCGGCCGGTGGCGGAGCTCGCGGCGCAGTTCCACACGGCACGCTGCCGCCGCGCCCAGCCGGGCTCGCCGAGTTCCTGTCCCGCTACGGCCACCGCGCCGTCGCCGAGATCGATGTCGGGATGCCCCGCTGGTCCGACGACCCGGCTTACATCCTCGGCGTGCTGGCCAACTACATGCGGCTGGAGGAACCCGGAGCTCGCGCCCGACGCCGCTCTTCGCCCGGGGCGCCGCCGAGGCCGAGGCCATGATCGAGACCCTGGTGGGCCGGGCGCGCCGCCGCGGCCGGCTGCGCGCGGCGCTCGTGCGCTTCGCCCTCGGGCGGGCGCGGCAGCTCCCGGGGCTGCGCGAGATGCCGAAGTACTACATGGTCTGGCGCTCGCCGCGGTACGCCGCGAGTGGCCAGGTCGGCGGGAGCTGGTTCGGCGCGGGACATCGACACCGCGCGACGACGTCTTCTTCCTCGATCTCGCCGAAGTCCGGGCGGCGGTCGGCGGCCGGACCTGCGCGCGCTCGTCGACGAGAGAGGCGCGCATGCGTACCAAGCGGAGCTGCGCCGCAGGCACGTGCCGAGCGTGCTGCTCTCCGACGGAACCGAGCCCGAAGCCGGCCTCGTCACGTCGGCGGACGGCGCGGGGCTGAGCGGAACGCCCGCCTCGGCGGGGACCGTGACCGGTATGGCCCGCGTGGTCCTCGACCCGGTGGGCGCGCACATCGAGCCCGGCGAGATCCTCGTCGCGCCATCCACCGACCCCGGCTGGACGCCGCTGTTCCTGACGGCCGGCGGGCTCGTCATGGAGATGGGCGGCGCGAACTCGCACGGCGCCGTAGTTGCCCGCGAGTACGGCATTCCCGCCGTGGTGGGCGTGCCAGACGCCACCTCGCGCATCACCACGGGCCAGCGGATAACCGTTGACGGGTCCGCCGGCACGGTCTCGTTCGCGCCCTAGAACGTGCTCTGGATGACGCCGCCGTCCACCTGGATGGTGGCGCCCGTGACGTAGCTCGCGCGATCGCTCGCCAGGAACGCCACGACGTCGCCGATCTCCTCGGGCCGGCCGTGGCGTTTGACCGGAATCGTCTGGACGGCCCGGGCCGTATAGGCGTCGACCGAGATCCCCTCTTCCTTCGACCGGATCTCGTTCAGGTGCTTCTGCCGGTCGGTCATGATGTGACCGGGCAGCACCGCGTTGATGAGCACGCCGTCCTTCGAGAACTCGTTGGACATCGTCTTCGTGAGGGCCGACAAACCCGCGCGCAGCGTGCTGGAGATCGTCAACAGCTCCATCGGCTGTTTCGCAACGAGCGACGTCAGGTGGATGATCCGGCCCCAGCGGCGTTCCCGCATGGCCGGCAGGACGAGGCGCGACAGCCGGAGGACGTTGAACAGAACCGTGTCGATCCCCTGGCGCCACTGCTCTTCGGTCAAGTCGAGAAAGCGCGCGGCCGGCGGACCGCCCGTATTCGTGACCAGGATGTCGACTTTTCCGAAGCGCTCGACGGTCGAGGCGAACCACGCTTCCAGGTCTTCGGCTTTCGTGACGTCGCAGCGCGCGCCGAAGACCTCGGTGATGGGCGCGGCCGCGGCCATCTCCTCGCGCGCGGCCTCGATGTCGTCCGCCGTGCGGGCGCAGATCGACACCCGGCACCCCTCCGCGAGCAGCGACGTCGCGACCGCGCGGCCGATGCCCTTGGTGGAGGCCGCG
>CAVXYF010000026.1:0-57671 GCA_963765835.1 uncultured Acidobacteriota bacterium
GGCGCGCAGGCGCGTCGCTCACGCTGGTCTCGACGAGCCCCGAGCGCGCGCCCCGCACAGCGAGCCCTGCCGCCAATGTCGCCGGACGTGCGAGGCGTACTTCGCCGAGGAACCGGCGGAGCCCGACTGGGCGGACCGGATGCGGTCGTCGAGTACATCGTCGAGGGCGACCGGCCATTCCGGGCTCCGTCTACACGGACGACGAGGATACGCGGAGATCGCCGGGCGCGTCTTCGACCGCTCGACGAACATCGCGCGAGCATGGCCAACCACGGGATGCTCGAGAGCGGCGAGCCGCGTACCGGCCACGCCTCGGTCGAGGTGCAGTGCGCCGACGCTCGTGGTCCACGGCACCGAGGATCCGCTGTTCCCGCTCGCGACACGCGCTGGCGCTCGCGGACGAGATCCCGGGCGCGAGCTTGCTTCGGCTCGAGGGCGTCGGGCACAGATGCCGCCGACGCGCAGCTGTGGGATATCGTCGTACCGGCGATCGCTGCGGCAAACACGCGCGACGAACGCTTAGGCTCACGTGGCCGATGTCGACGCCGCCACGAGACGACCGAGGCGAAGCTCGCCTGGCTCCGCGAGCTGAGCGACGCGGCCGCGCACGCCGGCTCCGAGAAGGCCGTCGCCCGGCAGCACGAGCGCGGCAAGCTGCTCGCGCGCGAGCGGGTCGAGCTGCTGCTCGACCCGGGCTCGTTCGTCGAGCTCGACCGATTCGTCCGCCACCGCGAGAGCGAGTTCGGGATGCGCGACCAGCGGCCCTGGGGCGACGCGGTCGTCACCGGCTACGGGACGGTCTTCGGCCGGCCCGTCTGCGTCTTCAGCCAGGACTTCACCGTCTTCGGCGGCTCGCTCTCGGAGGTCTTCGCCGAGAAGGTCTGCAAGGTGATGGACATGGCCGTCAAGGTCGGCTGCCCGGTCGTCGGCATCAACGACTCCGGCGGCGCGCGGATCCAGGAGGGCGTCGTCTCGCTCGCCGGCTACGCGGAGATCTTCTGGCGCAACGTCCAGGCCTCCGGTGTCGTCCCGCAGGTCTCGCTGATCATGGGGCCGTGCGCCGGCGGCGCCGTGTACTCGCCTGCGATCACGGACTTCGTGCTGATGACGGAGGGGTCGTCGTACATGTTCATCACCGGCCCCGACGTCGTGAAGACGGTGACCGGCGAGGACGTCAGCTTCGAGGATCTCGGCGGCGCGAGCGCGCACGCGACGAAGTCGGGCGTCGCGCACCTCGTCGCGCCGGACGAGCAGGCGTGCATCGAGGACGCGCGCTACCTCCTCACGTTCCTGCCGCAGAACAACCTCGAGACGGCGCCGTACGCGCCGCCGACCGATCCGGTCGACCGCGAGTCGCCGGAGCTCGACACGCTGATCCCGGACTCGCCGAACAAGCCGTACGACATCAAGCGCGTGATCGAGACCGTCGTCGACGACGGCGCGTTCCTCGAGATCCAGCCGTCGTACGCGGAGAACATCGTGTGCGGCTTCGCGCGGCTCGGCGGCCATGCGGTCGGCGTCGTCGGCAACCAGCCGTCCGCGCTCGCCGGCGTGCTCGACATCGACGCGTCGGTGAAGGCGGCGCGCTTCGTCCGCACGTGCGACGCGTTCAACGTCCCGCTCGCTCACCTTCGTCGACGTGCCCGGCTTCCTTCCGGGAACGGCGCAGGAGTGGGGCGGGATCATCCGCCACGGCGCCAAGCTGCTCTACGCGTATCGCGGAGGCGACCGTGCCGAAGCTGACCGTGATCACGCGCAAGGCCTACGGCGGCGCATACGACGTCATGAGCTCGAAGCACATCCGCGCGGACGTCAACGTCGCCTGGCCGACGGCCGAGGTCGCCGTGATGGGCCCCGACGGCGCGGTCAACATCGTCTTCCGCAAGGAGCTCGAGGGCGCGGACGACGCCGACGCGCGCCGGGCCGAGCTGATCGCGGACTACAAGGAGCGCTTCGCGAACCCCTACAGCGCGGCCGAGCGCGGCTACGTCGACGACGTGATCGAGCCGCGGCGGACGCGGCCGTACCTGATCCGCGCGCTCGAGGCGACGCTCTCCAAGCGCGAGCCCGCGCCCGAAGCGGAAGCACGGAAACATCCCGCTCTAGCTTGTTCGCGAGCAGGAATCCGCCGAGCGGATCCTGCCGCCGGACCCCGCCTGCGGCGGGGCAGCCCTGAAGGCGGCGCTTCGCCGCCGCACTCGGCCAGTCTGCCAGTCGAGCACCCCGCCCTGCTGAGGATCGCGTCGCACCGTCGGCGTCGAGGCCGTCGACGTCGACGTCGGGCCCGCCGATCATCACGTCGATGTGGATCGACGACTGGTTGATCCCGCCGCGAGGCGCTCGTCCGGCGTCATCTCGGCCGAGCCCTGGACGGGGTCCGTGTAGCCGTTGCCGAGCGCGATGTGCGAGGCGGCGTTCTCGTCGAGCAGGCTGTTCTTGAACAGGAGGCCGCGCCGGCCGACCGCGGAGTCGACGTCGACGAGCGCGACCTCGCCGAGGAAGCGGCGCGCCGTCGTCGGTCTCGAGCTTCGAGCGCACGAACTCCTCGCCGGTCGCCGCCGTCGACTCGACGACCGCGCCGCCCTCGAAGCGGAGCGAGATCTCGCTCGCGACCGAGCCGAACCAGTGGAGCGGCATCGTCGTCCGCACGACGCCCTCGGTGCGTCGCCGGTCTGGCGTCGTGAAGACCTCCTCGCTCGGAAGGTTCGTCACGTGGCTCTGCCCCCAGGTCGTCGTCGCGGCGGCGGTGTCCCAACAGCGCGTCCGGGAGCAGGCCGACGCGGAGCTCCGTGCCCGGGCCGCGGAAGCGGAGTGCGTCGAAGCCGACGGTCGTCGAGGCTGTCGGGCGCGCTGCTCGAGCGCCGCGAGATGGTCGCGCCAGGCCGCCACGGGGTCAGGTGCGTCGAGCCGCGCGACGGCTTCGATCTCCCCCAGAGGCGCTCGACGTCGGGCTCGCCGAAGAGCTCCGCCGCCCAGCCCTCGGTCGGGCACGCGATGACCGTCCAGGCGGTCGCGAGCCGCGCCGTCAGGTCGGCGGCGATCTCGCGAGCCGCAGCGGCTCCGCTTGGCGGCGCGAGCGGGGTCGACGTCGCGGAACAGGCCCGGATCGGGGTCGCCGAGGATGAAGACGAACGCGGCGCCCTCGAGGCCGAGCAGCGCGACGTCGACGCCGTCGGGCGTCCGGTCGAGCAGCTCCTCCGGCGCGTGGATCGCGTGGAGGCGGCGGAGGTGCTCGTCGCGGTAGCAGCATCTGACGTCGCCCGCTCCCGCGCGCCAGCCCGCCTCCGCGACGGCCCGCACGAGCGGCGCGTGCTCGGGCTCGCCGCCGATGACGAGCTTCTGTCCCGGCTGGAGGTTCGTGCCCACGCGACGGCGAACTCCGCGTAGCGCGCCAGCCGGTCCATCGGGGCGACCCTGACCTCGCACGGCGACGCGCGTCAAGCGACGAAGCGACCTCGCGCGAGTCGCAGACCGGCTCGTAGCCGATCCGCATGTAGATCGCGTTCGACGTCGGGTTCGCCAGGTCGGTGTAGAGGAAACAGAAGCGGCGTCCCCTGTCGAGCAACAGTCGTGAAATCGCCGGCGGTGACCGCCGTGCCGTAGCCCCTGGCCGCGGAGCTCGGGTGGCGTGTAGACCGGGCCGATGCGAATGCCGTTCGGTGTCGACCCGCCGAAGCCCGCGAGCGACACCCGTCGCCCGTCGCGCTTCCAGAGCGCGATGCCCGCGTCCTCGGACCTGAGCCGCGCATCGACCCTCCGCTCGAGCACTCGCTTCGTCGTTGTCGCCGGGATGGAGCACTTCCGTCCGAGAAAGCGCGAAACCACACGAGCGACCAGCGTCGCGGTCGGCAACGGTCGCCAGGCGCATCGACCCGGGGATAGGTGTCGGTGTCACCACGGCGGTCAGCTGCGTAGATCCGCTGGTCGAACATCGACGCTCGGCCGCACGACCATGCCGTGCCGTCCAGGCCGCTGCGAAGGGGTCCACCTCCGGGATCGGCTCCGACCACCCCGGGCAGCTCGTCGTCGATCGCGTGGGCGAGTGCCGCGAGGGCGCGCTCGTCGGTCGGCTGCGCGAGGACGAGGTTGTGCGGCGGTGTCCGGATCGCCGCACCGACGACACGCCCGCTCGCGAGGGCGACCCACGCCCGCAGCTCGGGATACACCTCGGGATGGCGCGCGCGCGGTCGAGAGGATCCCGAACGCGAGGTTGTGGCGTGCCTCCGGCGACACTCGCAGGTACGCGCCGGCTCGTTCCAGCACCATCGTCCAGCGCTGCTGAGCGTCGCCACCTCCATCGAACGATCGTACGCATCGCGTTACGGTTCGCCCGATGCGGGTCTCCGCCAAGGTCGACTACGCCCTGCGGGCGATGCTCGAGCTCGCCGCCGCGGGAGGGCTCGTCAAGGGCGAGCAGCTCGCGACCGCGCAGGGCATCCCGCAGAAGTTCCTCGAGACGATCCTCATCGACCTCCGCCACGCGGAGCTCGTCACGAGCCGGCGCGGCGTCGAGGGCGGCTATGCGCTGGGTCGGCCTGCGGAGGAGATCACGCCTCGCCGACGTGATCCGGGCCGTCGAGGGCCCGATCGCGACGGTGCGCGGAGTGCGTCCGGACGACGTCGAGTACGACGGTCCGGCGCGCGCACTCGCGCCCGTCTGGCTCGAGCTGCGCGCGGCGATGCGCGGCGTGCTCGAGGAGACGACGCTCGCCGAGCCGTCCTCGTCGGCGCGTTCGCGCCGGATCGATGACGGCGTGCCAGAGCAGGCGACTCGAGTTCTCGCGAACACGCGCTCGCGGTCGGCGCGCACCCAGACGATCTGACCGCGCTCGAGCTCGAGCTGGTCGAGCCGCTCGCGCGTCAGCTGCACCGTGAGCGGGTCGCCGTCCGCCGCCGTCGAGCTCGATCCGCGCGTCGAAGCCGTAGATGCGTGATCCGCTCGACCATCACCTCGATCGACGTCGTCCGTCGGGGCGTCGAGCGAGCTCGAGCTCGTGCGGGCGCACCCAGCGCGTCGCCGAGCCGGTTCGCCTCGCCGACGAACTCCATCACGAACTCGTTCGCCGGAGCGTCGTAGAGCTCGGTGGGCGAGCCGACCTGCTCGATCCGGCCGTGGTTCATGACCGCGATCTGGTCGGCGACGTCCATCGCCTCCTCCTGGTCGTGCGTGACGAACACCGTCGTCACGTGCACCTCGTCGTGCAGCCGCCGCAGCCACTCGCGCAGCTCCGCGCGCACGCGCGCGTCGAGCGCGCCGAACGGCTCGTCGAGCAGCAGCACCTGCGGCTCGGGCGCGAGCGCGCGCGCGAGCGCCATGCGCTGGCGCTGGCCGCCGGAGAGCTGCGCCGGGTAGCGGTGTCCGAACGCCTCGAGCTGCACGAGCTGGAGCAGCTCGTCGACGCGCTCGCGGATCTCCGCCTTCGGGCGCTTGCGCACCGTCAGGCCGAACGCGATGTTGTCGCGCACGGTCATGTGCTTGAACGCGGCGTAGTGCTGGAAGACGAAGCCGACGTTCCGCTTCTGCGGCGTGAGCGCCGTGGCGTCCTCGCCGGAGATCACGATCTCGCCGGCGTCCGGCGTCTCGAGGCCCGGCGATGATCCGGAGCAGGGTCGACTTGCCCGAGCCGCTCGGCCCGAGCAGCGCCGTCAGCGAGCCGCCCTCGACCTCGAGCGAGACGTCGTCGAGCGCGGTGAAGGTCGCCGAACCGCTTCGAGACGTTGCGAACGGGGATCGACATCCTAGGCGTGCTCCTCTCGCGGCCGGATGACGGTCATGGCGAGCAGGACGAGGATCGCGATCACGGCGAGCACGATCGAGATCGCGTACGCGCCGGCGAGGTCGAAGCTCTCGTAGCGCTCCTGCACGCGCAGCGTCGCCGTCTCGGTCTCGCCCTGGAGGCGCCCGGAGACGACGGCGACGGCGCCGTACTCGCCGAGGCAGCGCGCGGTCGTGAGGATGACGCCGTAGATCACCGCCCAGCGGATCGACGGCAGCGTGATGCGCCAGAACGTCTGCCAGCCGCTCGCGCCGAGCGTCCGCGCCGCCTGCTCCTGCTCGTCGCCGATCTCGCGCAGCGTCGGCACGACCTCGCGCGCGACGAACGGGATCGAGACGAAGATCGTGGCGACGCACCATCGACGGGAGCGCGAAGAGGAACTGGATGCCGTGCCGGTCGAGCCAGCCGCCGAACCAGCCCTCGCGGCCGTAGAGCAGGAAGAGCGCGAGCCCGACGACGACCGGCGAGAGCGCGAGCGGAAGGTCGATGAACGCGTTGAGCAGGCCCTTGCCGGGGAACGATCGGCGCACGATCGCGAGCGCGCAGACGACGCCGAACACCGTGTTCACGGGGACCGCGATCGCCGTGATGATCAGCGTGAGCTTGAACGCGTGGACCGTGTCGGGGTGCGAGAGCGCGTTCCACGCGGGGTCGAAGCCGTCCTCGAACGTGCGCCAGAAGACGATCGCCAGCGGCCCGACGAGGATCGCGAGCAGGTAGCCGACGCGCGACCGAGCGCGAGCGACGAGCCTACGCACGGTCGTGCCTCGTCGCGAAGTGGCGGATGACGCCGATCGAGAGGAGCAACGCGAACGAGATCGACGAGGAGCACGACGGCCGTCGCGGCCGCGCCCGTCCCGTCGCCGCTCTCGATGCGGCCGAAGATGTAGACCGACGAGACCTCGGTCTTGAACGGGAGGTTGCCCGTGATGATCACGAGCGAGCCGAACTCGCCGACCGCCTTCGCGAACGCGAGCGCGATCCCGGAGAGGATTCCGGGGAGGATGTTCGGGAGGATGACGCGGCGGAACGTCGTCAGCTCCGAGGCGCCGAGCGACTTCGCGGCCTCCTCCATCTCGACGTCGAGCTCCTGCAGCACGGGCTGCACCGTGCGGACGACGAAGGGCAGCGTCACGAACATCAGCGCGAGCACGATCGCCGCTCGCGTGTAGGCGACGTCGATGCCGATCGGCGACTTCGGCCCGTACAGGGCGAGCAGCGTCAGGCCGGCGACGATCGTCGGCAGCGCGAACGGCAGGTCGATCATCGCGTTCATCAGCGCCTTGCCGCGGAAGTCGTCGCGGACGAGGACCCAGGCGGTGATCGTGCCGAGCACGGCGTTGACGAGCGACACGACGAGCGAGGCGACGAGCGTCAGCTTCAGCGCGGCAACCGCCTGCGGAGCGGTGACCGCGTCCCAGAAGCCGCTCCAGCCCTCCTCGCCCGACGACGCCGACGAGGCGCGGCGATGGGGAGCACGACGAGCACGGTGAGGAACGTCGTGACAAAGCCGAGGGACAGGGCCGTGCCGGCCCTGTCCCTCGGTGACGCGCCACGCGCGGCGCGAGCTGCTGCGGCGGTGCTAGCCAGTGACGCCGCCGACCTTGCGCTCGATCGTCGGCCATGACGCTCTTGCTCGGGTCGAAGAAGTCCTTCATGACCTTCGTCCCAGCCGCCGAGGCCGAGATGCGTCGATCGTGAAGATGTCCGGGGCGCTTCGGGAACTTCTTGCGGTTCGCCTCGAGCACGCTCGGGACGATCGGGCCGGTAGCCGAAGTCGGCGAACACCTGCTGGGCGGCCGGCGTCTTCAGGAAGCGGACGAACTGGCTGCGCCTCGTCCTTGTTGTCGCTCGTCCTTCAGGACCGCGATCGGGTTCTCGATCAGGATCGTCGGCCTGCGGGATCACGTACTGGAGCGTGCTGGCTTCGCGAGCTGCGCGGCGATCGCCTCGTTCTCGTAGGTGAGCAGCACGTCGCCCTTGCCCGCGAGGAAGGTGTTCAGCGAGTCGCGGGCGCTCTTGTCCTGAACAGTGACGTTCTGGAACAGCTGGAGCAGCTTCGCCTTCGCCTGCGGCCGGCTTGGCGGCTTGCTGCCAAGCCGCCGTACGCGGCCATCACGTTCCAGCGCGCGCCGCCGGAGGTGAACGGGTTCGGCGTGATCACCTGGACGCCGGGCTTCAGGAGGTCGTCCCAGCTCCGCAGCTTCTACGAGGATTTCGAAGACCTTGTTCTTGTAGGCAACGTCGAGGACGACCCGCTTCCGATTCGCGGTCGACTCGCTGAAGCTCGAGCCACCGGACGCGTCCGCCTTCTCGAGGCCGAAATCCTGGTTGAACTCGGCGATCGGCCGGATGCACGTCGACGTCGAGTCGACCATCCGTCGTCCCCCCGCAGGCGCTGCCTCGGCCACTTCCTCCTGGAAGGAGAGCGTGAACGTGCCGATCACGGCGTGGTCGCCGCTGTTGACCGGGGCGTTGGGGACGTGTCGGTCGTTGACGCGGATCCCGTTGGTCGAGTGGTTGTCGTATAGGACCCACTCGCCCTGCTCCCGCTTCAGGTAGGCGTGGCGCCGCGAGACCGAGAAATCGTTCAGAACGATGTCGTTGTCGCTGGCCCGGCCGATCGAAGCCTGATCGCGGACGAGCGTGTAGACCTGCGAACGTCCCTCCGCTTCGAACAGCACTTGCAGCATGCGAGAGAAAAATTATAGACCGCGCGGCCCCGGCCGGGTCAGCGGCCACCGCGCAGGGTAAAAAGGATGCGAACCGACTTTCGCGACGGGATCGGCCCCTCGTGACCACGTGCGGGGCGATACCTCCACTGGGTGACCGCCCGGGCTGCCGCGTCGGAAAGCCCGAACGGCAGTCCCCGCGTCACCTGAACGTCGATGACCCGACCCGTTTCGTCAATGGCGACGTCGAGAACGACGCTGCCCTCGATCTGCGCCCGGATCGCGGGTTCCGGGTAGGTGGGATCCACCTTCGAGATGAGAACGGCCGGCTCCATCAAGGCCTCTCCCGCCTCCCGGGGAACTGCGGGCGCCGGCGCGCCGCCGGGCGGGAACGGCTCGGGCGGAAGGGCCGGGGGCATCGCGCTCTCGACCGGAGTTGGAGTCGGCGGGGCCAGGTCGACCGTCTCGAGCCGCCGGAGGCGCGCGCTGCCGTCCGGCACGATGTCGGGGACCTTCGGGTCGGGAGGAACGAGGTCGACGTCGTCGGAGGCAACGAAGGCGACGCCATTCGCCTTGTCCTCGTAGGCAAAGTACGCGTGGTCCACGGCGTGAATCGGGATCGACGTGCCCTTGGGGAGCGAGCCGGCGCGCGCTGCGAACGGGAACGGCGCCAGGAGCACCGGGGTTTCCTCCGCCACGACGCCATAGACCGCCGGAAACGAGAGGATCTTCTTTGCCCGCTCCTCGCGGGCTTCCCGATCCGATTCCCGCTCGACCTCGTCCGCCCGCACGTAGCCCGTTTTGCCCCCGGCGCGAGCCTGGATCCAGACGCCGCGGTCGGCGATCACTCCCACTTCGGTCCCTCGCTTCAACGCCGCCACGGTCTCGCCGCGAGAGTCCGGCTCCCGCTTGAGCGACGCTTCCGCGACGGTGACCACCGCGGGCGACTCCCGGATCGTTTCCCCATCCGGGTTCCGGCCCCGCCCCACGAGGAGGGCGACCGCGACGAGCGCGACGGCGGCCAGCGCGATCAGCAGCCCCCACCGCCACGCCCGAAAGATGGCGGAGCGGGCGGTCGCGACGTTCGCTTCTCTCACCCGCCGCCCGCGAGCAGAGTGACGAGAAGTCCTTTCTGGGCGTGGAGCCGGTTCTCCGCCTGGTCGAAGACCGCGGAGATCTCGGAGTCGATTACCTCGGCCGCGACTTCCTCGCCCCGGTGGGCCGGCAGGCAGTGCAGGAAGATCGCTCCCGGCTCGGCCATCTGCATCACACGCCTCGTAACGCGGTAGGGCTCGAACTTCTTCGCCCTCTCCGCGGCCTCGGCCTCCTGACCCATGGAGGCCCAGACGTCGGTGTAGACCGCTCGCGCTCCGGCGGCGCCCTCTTCGAGCGACGTCGTCACGAGGACGGATCCCCCGGTTTCCCGCGCCGCCGCCTCCGCCCAGCCGACGACCTCCGGCCGGGGTTCGAATCCGGGAGGGGTGACGATGGAGACCCGCGCCCCCAGTTTGGCCCCGGTCACCAGGAGACTGTGGGCGACGTTGTTTCCGTCCCCCACGTAGCAGAGGCCGAACCCGCGGGCGGTCCCGAACCTCTCGCGGATCGTGAGGAAGTCGGCCAGCGCCTGGCACGGGTGCAGAAGGTCCGACAGCCCGTTGATGACCGGAATCGACGCGTAGCGGCCGAGATCTTCGACGGTCGAGTGCGCGTAGGTGCGCGCCATGATGCCGTCGCAGTATCTGGACAGAACCTGCGCCGTGTCGGAGATCGGTTCCCCGCGACCCAGTTGCAGGTCGCGGGACGAGAGAAACATCCCCAGGCCGCCGAGCTGGAACATTCCGGCTTCGAAGGAAACGCGGGTCCGCGTCGAAGACTTTTCGAAGATCATCGCGAGGCTCCGGCCCGAGAGCGAGGTGCGCCAGTCGTCCGGGCGGCTCTTGACCTCTGCCCCGCGGTCGAGGACGTTTTCGATCTCCGCGGGCGCCCAGTCGTTCTCGTTGACGTAGTCCCGCTTCGCCGACACCTTCGGATCCGCGCTCATTCCGTCCTCCAGATCACCGTTCCCGTTTCGCCCTCCAGGGCCTCCGCGAGCCGTTCGGCGCGGGTGATCAGCACTTCCCGGCCGCCGGCCTCGACGAATCGAATCGCCGCGTCGATCTTGGGTCCCATGCTGCCCGGCGGGAACTGCCCCTCCGCGAGGAGGGCGCGGGCCGCGGCCACGTCGAGCCGCGGAATCGGGGTTTCCGTCGGCTTCCCGAAGTCGCGCGAAACCCGGTCGACGCCCGTCAGGATCACGAACAGATCCGCGGAAAGCGAGGCGGCCAGCATGGACGCCGCGTAGTCCTTGTCGATCACGGCCTCCACGCCCCGGAGCTCCCCCTCCTCCGGGACGACGACCGGCACGCCCCCTCCGCCCGCGGCGATGACGATGTGCCCCCGGTTCACGAGGGCTGCGACCACGTCGACGTTCAACAGCGCGAGCGGCTTGGGCGACGCGACGACCTTGCGCCACCCGCGCCCCGCGTCGTCCACCATGGTCCAGTCCGCGGTCTTCTGGAGGAACTCGGCGCGCTCCCGGGAAAAAAACGGGCCGATCGGTTTCGAGGGATGGAGGAAGGCGGGGTCCGCGGCGTCCACTTCCACCTGCGTGACGATCGTGACCACGCGCTTGCGGAAGCCCGCCCCCTTCAGCTCGTTGTCGAAGGCGAGCTCCAGGAGAAACCCCATCGAGCCCTGCGTCTGGGCGACACAGACGTCCAGCGTCTGCGGGGAGACCCGTTCGGCGGCGAGCTCCGCCTGCAGGAGGAGGTTCCCGACCTGGGGCCCGTTGCCGTGAACCACGATGAGCTCGTAGCCCCGATTCAGGACCGGCAGCAGCTGACGCACGGCCTCCCGCGCCCGGAGCAGCTGCGTCTGCGAGTCGCCCGGGTCCTCCGGACGCAGCAGCGCGTTGCCTCCGAAGGCGACGACGGCGAGAGGGCGGACGAACGAGAAGAAGGGAGTCGTCATCAGGACGCCAGGCTCAGAGTTCCTCCCGCGTGAGTGGCATCGCCATGCATCGCGGCCCGCCGCGTGCGCGGGAGAGCTCGTGCGCGGCCAGCCGCACGGCGTATTTCTTCGACTTGCGCAGGTCGAGCTCGCTCCGGCCGAGCAGGAGGTCCGCCTCGTCCACGACGGCATAGCCGGCGTTCGAGAGCTCATCCGCGGTGCGCTCGTTGCGGTCGTAGGTGAGGAGGACTCCGGGCGCAAGGGCGAACGCGTTGGCGCCGTCGGTCCACTGTTCGCGACGTTCCGAGATGGGATCCGTGCCGCCGCACCGGATGGGTCGGAGGTCAAGGCCCTCGGACTTCAAGGCCGAAAGAAGGTCGTTCTCCGACGTCCAGGCCACCGGCCGGCTCGTGAGATCACACCGGTAGACGTCCGCCTCCTCGGCGCCGTCCGAAAAGATCATGGGCGCGTACACCAGGCACTCGTCGCGCGAAATCATCGTGAACACGGTGTCGAGGTGCATGTAAGACCGCGCCGGAGGAAGAGCGACCACGAAGATGTTCTTGACCGGCGACCCGCGGTCCCGAAGGGACTCCGCGAGCCGTTCGATCGTGGTCTTCTTCGTCCGCTCGGAGTACCCCATCAGAAGGAGGTCTTCGCGCAGAACGAGGATGTCTCCCCCCTCCAGGGTCGGCCGCATCCGGGCGTACGACGAGGGTCGGCCGTAGTCGGACGAGAACTCCTGGAACCAGAAGCGGTCTTCGCTGCTCCCCGCGAAGCGCGGGTGATATCGCACCACGTAGCCGGACAGCAGCGGCTCCCGGAGCCTAGCCGCGGTCGCCATCGAGCCGCGGATCGCCCGATCCCCCACGATGACCAGCGGGTCGCGCTGGAAGAAGTAGTTCGGGATCGGCGGGAGCCAGTAGAGCTCGGAGGGCGAGAGGGCGGTCTCCGACGCCGGACGCTCGACCCCCGTGACGAGGGTGCTCGCCAGCTGCTCGGAGGTCAGGTCCCGCAGCCTGTAGTCCATGTCCGGACCCCAGTCGAGGACCGTGCCCAGGTCCTGGAGGATCTCGGACCGCTGTTCCGGAACCTGGAGCACGTCGTCGAGCAGGTCCTGCACGTCGATCACCTCGTCGGCGACGTATGCCAGGACCTGCTGGAACCGGCGGTGCTCCTCCCGGGCGCGGCTGCCGAAGAGGATGTCGTCGAAGAGCAGCTCCTCCATCATCGCCGGCACCATCCGGTCGATCTCGGGACCGGGGAGGTGGACGAGAACGGAAGAGAGCTTTCCGATCTCCGAGTTCACTTTGAGGGGCATCGGCGTTCCGCGAAAGAACGCGGGATTCTAGCCCGGGACCGATTCCGGACAGCGCGGCCGGTCGGTCGTGCCGCCGACGGCTACGACGGCCGGGGAAGGAGCGCCAGCTCCGGAACTCCCTCGACCGGGTCGTCTTCGCCCCGCTCGGCAATCGTGTCGAGCTTCCCTCCGAATCGGTCGAACGCCCCCCTGGCGGCGTCGTACTGCTTCTGGGAATTGCGCAGGTGCGTACCGAGCGTCCGGAGCGGATCCTCCACCAGATCCCACTCCCGCCGCAGGTCCGACAGGTGCTCCAGGATCTCCTTGGCCCGTTCCTCGACCGCCATCCCGCGCAGACCGGTGCACACCGTCGCGAGATAGACGTGCAGGAGCCTCGGCGAAACCGCGATCACCCGCCGCTCCGCGGCCGCCCAGTCCGCCAGCGAGACCCCGTCCTCGTCGAAGACGATCTCGCAGTACACGGCCTCCGAAGGAACGTACATCAGGGCGAAGTCGTACGTGCCGTCTCCCGGGCGGATGTACTTGGTCGCGATCGCGTCGACGTGCTTGCGGACGTCGCTGGCGAAGTCGCGGCGCGCTCTCCTGCGGTCCGCTTCCTCCGGCGCCTCTTTCGAGCGGCGAAAGTTCTCGAGGGGGAACTTGCTGTCCACCGGAACGATGTACTCCCCCACCCGGATCGCCGCGTCGACGATCGTTCCGTCCGGAAACACGTGGCGCATCTTCCAGGCGCCCGGCGGCAGCACGTCGGAAAGGGCCTGCTCCAGGAAGGTCTCTCCGAGCCCGCCGCGGACCTTGGGAGGCTTCAGGAGGTCTTCGAGCCGGGTCATGCCCCCGGCGAGCTCCTGGATCTTCTGCGACGCCTGGAAGACGCGCCCCATCTTTTCGCCCATCTCGCCCAGGTGATCGGCGACGTTCTTCTGCCCCTCGGCGAGCCGGTCCTCGACCGCGGAGACCCGCTCGCCCACGGAGCGCCGGAGGTCTTCGACCCTGCGGTCCATGGACTCCGAGGAGCCCCGCACCGCCGCCACTTCGACGAGGAGAAGGTCGAGCCGGGGGTCCGCCGCCGCCTCGCGCGGCCGCAGGATCAGGTAGAGAACCGTTCCGACGACGAGCGCCGCGAGACAGACGATGAGGATGGTGGTGAGCATCGTCTTTCAGGATAACCGGCGAACGGACAAATGGTGTCCGACCGCTGGACATGCGCGGCGCTATGGGGCGCGACCGAAGTCAGTCGCGCCGAGCGAGCTCGAAAGGCCAGCTGACGCCGACGGTGACCGCCCGGCCGACGTGGGTGTTTCTTCCATCCACGAACGCGACGTAGGACGCGTAGACGTCCAGGTGCGATAGCTGGTAGGTGACGCCACCGCCCGCCCGGAAATGGTGGTCTCGCAGAAGACGGTCGTGCTGGGCGAAATTATCCGGGTTGAGGTCCTGCGGGACCCGGAGCCCGCCGTGCGTCCACTGCCACGCCATCAGCCCTCGAATCACGAGCCTTCGGGTGAGCTGGAACGCGACCTCTCCCGCGGCGTTGCTGCGGTTGGTCGAGACGTCCAGGACCCGCTCGACGAACGCATAGGAGTAGCGGCCCTGCAGGGAAAGCTTCGGCGAGATCGCGTCGAGACGCAGCCCGGCGTCGACGGCCAGCGCGACCTCGTCGAGATTGCGGCCGACGACCGCCTCACCGCGGTAGACATAGTCCCGACTGGGCAGGCCGACCGACACGGACGGAGTCAACGCGAAGGCTCCCCCGATCTCGCCGATCGCGTTGTAGCGCGCGACGAGGCTGAAGTCCTGGAGGCCGCCGTGCCAGCAGAAGCAGCTGTCCACCGGCAGGAAGACGCCGGGCGTCGGACCGGGGCCGCGGTACTTCGCGAAAACGTAGGGCAGGCCGACCTCGACCGAGAGCCGATCGGTGAAGGCGTAGTCGACGGCGACGAAGATCGCCGCGTTCCGGCTCTTCCCGGGGAACATGGAGTCGAGATTGCCGTCGTTCAGTCGGTGTCCGGTGTTGTCGATCCATTGAAACCCGAGGCTGACCGCTCCAGCGCGGGCCGGCGGTACCCACGCCTGGCCCGCCAGGGAGTCGGCGATCCCGAAGAGAAGGAGGAGAGAGACGTTGACCGCGCCGAGCGTAGTGTTCGCGAAACCGCGATGGCGGGCGCGGCGACGCTCGGTTCCCCTCAGATCGAGGTCTTCACGCCCGGTTTCGGTTTCGGCGATCGAATCGAGAGAGCCTCGTCGACCGTGTCGAGAAATGCCTGGGTCTTCGTCGGGGACCGGAGGACCGACGGGTATTGCCTCCGAGCCTCCTTCCACTCCGTACGGGTCGGGTTGTACACGACCGGCAGCACTGCCGGAGCGTCGTTTCCCGTGACGCGACCGGCCAGACTCCGGCTCTCCGCGACGTCGACGAGCACGAGATCCCATCCGCCCCGACGTAGCGCTCGATCGAACTCCTCGGCGCTCGATACCGTCGTCGGCCGGTATCCGGCCTTGCTCAACGTGGCCTCGACGGCAACGTTCGCGAGCGCCGCCGGGAGGTTCGACGCCGGGTTCGCGTAGACGAGGATCGCGGCCGGAGCGCGCGGGATCGACGCTCGTCGAAAACGGGTCCCGCGGCCAACGACCAGGAACTTGTCCCCACAGGCCAGAAGATCCCCGGACATGCCCGTTCCCGAAATCAGCAGGAGAGCAAATACCGACGTTCTCAAATTCATGATGACCTTCCGGTTCGTAGTGAAAGCGTAGCACCGTCGCCCCGTTTCTCATCCGGGGAGCCCGACCCGTCGCACCGCCGCCTGGAATCGCGAGTCGTTCCTCACCGAATCCCAGGCGCGATCGACGTTCAGGAACACGAGCCCCGGAGAGCGGTCCTGGAATGCCCGTTCGAAATAGGCGAGGGAGCGCTCTCCCTCGCCGAGCCGCGCCAGCGCTCGTGCGAAGTCGAGCGGAGAAGCGTACGCGCCCCCCGCCAGCCGATCGTCGAGGGCATCGAGCTCCGCCTTCGCGGTCGCCCGCTCGATCCGGCGAAACCCCTCGACTCCCCGAGCGGTAGCGAACAAGTCGTGCAGCGACTGGTCTCCTGCGGCCTCGTGAGCCCGGCGGAGCGAGTCGATCGCGTCGTCGAAGCGCCCCTGCAACCGACGCACCTCGGCGAGGCCGAAGTACGCGCGGGGATCGTCCCGATCGGTGCCGATGACCCCTTCGTAGAGGCGGGACGCCGGATCGAGTTGCCCGGTCTGGAGAAGAAGGTCCGCCTCCTTGAGGATGAACGCCGGACTCAGCGGGTCGAGCTCGCGGGCCTTTCTCGCCAGCGCGAGCGCCTCGTCCGTACGCCCGAGCGCCCAGCGCTGGAGCGCGCGCGAAGTCAGGAAGTCCGGGACGAATCCGCCGCCCCGGGACTGCAGAGCACGGTCCCACTCCTGCTCGGCCCCCGACCAGTCCCACTGGAAGAAGAAGAGCGCCGACGCCGCCTCCGAGTGCGCATCCGGCAGCTCCCGGTCCCAGTCCAGGGCGCGCCGGACGTTTCCGCTCACTTCCGGCCACGCCGCCGCCGGCCGCTCGTAGCCGTCGATCGCCATGACCGAATACGTCGTCGCCAGCGCCGCGTACGCGAGCGCGAAGCCCGGATCCCGCGCGAGGGCCTGCCGCAGGAGGCCGCGAGAGTCCAGGTAGGCGGCTTCGGTCTCGTCCCCCCAGAGGTGGATCGCGCGCAGGTACAGCTCGTACGAGGCCGGATCCTTGGTGGGGCTACGCAGCTGGCGGCGATCTTCCCCGGTCAACCTCAGGCGCACTCCCTCGTCGACGATCGCGGCCGCGATCGCGTTCTGAGCACCGAGCGCGTCCCCCGCGGCGCGGTCGTAGGAATTGCTCCAGAGTCGCGCACCGGTCGCGACTTCAACGAGCTCCGCAGTGATGTGCAGGCGTCCAGAGGCGCGGGTCACGGCTCCGGTCACGACGGCATCGGCGGCGAGCTTTCGGCCGGCTTCGCGCGGATCGACCTCTTTCTCCCGGAAGTTGGCGACTGCGCTGTGCGGTCTGACGGCGAGAGACGGCAGGCCCGAGATCCCGCGGATGAGGCTCTGCGCGATGCCGTCGCAGAGGTAGTCGACCTCCGGATCGTGGAGAACGTTTGCAAACGGCAGCACGGCCAGGGACCGAACCCCCGCGCTTCGCGGCCACAGTCGCCACGTCGCGATCCCGGCCGCCGCCACGGCCGCCGCCGCGCCACCCACCCAGACCGCACGACGGCGGGTCCAACCGAGGTTACCGGCGTGCACTTCCCGGATCCTTCGCAGCTCGGCCGCGAGATCCCGGGTGCTCGAAAAACGGCTTGCGGGCTCCTTGTCGAGGCATCGTGCCAGCACCGCGCGCAGCGAGAGGGGCACCGCGGGGTTGAGGCTCTCGATGTTTTCCGGACGCTCATGGATGATCGCCGCCAGCGTCGCGGCCTTCGTGCCGCGCTCGAACGCGCGGCGACCCGAGAGCATCTCGTACAGGATCACGCCGAAGCTGAACTGGTCCGACGCGGGTCCCGCCGGGAGACCCGAGGCCTGCTCCGGAGACATGTACCCGATCGTGCCGAGAACCGTCCCCGCTTCGGTCCTTCCCGCCAGGCTCGAGAGCGCGGGTTCCGTTGCCGTCGCAGGCGTCCCGGCACGATCGCTTTTCGCGATGCCGAAATCGAGCACCTTCACCAGCCCGTCCGAAGTAACCATCACGTTCTCCGGCTTCAGGTCGCGGTGCACGATCCTCCGGGCGTGCGCGGCCGACACCGCCTCCGCCAGCTGCACTGCGAGATCGAGGGTTACGCGGACGGGTACGGACCCCTCCGCGAGGATTTCCCGCAGAGTGCGCCCCTGCACCAGTTCCATCGCGATGTAGGCAACGCCGTCGGACTCCCCCACGCCGTAGATGGTGACGATGTTCGGATGGTTCAAGCCCGACGCGGAGCGCGCCTCCTCTTCGAACCGGTCCACGAACCCGGGATGCCCCGCGACTTCCTTCGCCAGGATCTTGAGCGCGACCTCGCGGTCGAGCCTCACGTCTCTCGCGCGATACACCTCGCCCATACCGCCCACCCCGAGAAGCGCCAGAACCTGGTAGCCGGCGATCCGGGTTTGCGGGGTAGGTAGACCCTCGTCTGCCGCCAGACCTTTCGCGGCTTCCTCGAGAGCCGGGCGCTCGAGAAATCCAGCCGACGCGGCTTCGTAGGCGAGCAGGGACTGAACCTCACGCAGCAGGTCTTCGTCCCCGCCGCACGCCTCCGCGAGGAAGGCCGTGCGCTCTCCGAGCTCGCGCTCCAGCGCCGCGTGATACAGGGAATCGATCCGGGTCCAGCGATTGTCAGTCATCGGGAGCGACCGCCGCCGAGCTCGCGCAGGAGCCAGACCTTGGCGAGCCTCCAGTCGCGCATCACAGTTTCCGGGGAGACGTGGAGCGCCTCCGCGGTTTCGTCCACGCCGAGTCCGCCGAAGAAGCGCAGCTCGACCACCCGACTCTTCCGGTCATCGAACGCCGCCAACGCCTGCAGAGCGTCGTCCAGCGCCACCAGGTCCGCGCCGCGCTCGTCGGAAACGACGAGCGCTTCATCGAAGGAGATTCTCCTGGCGCCGCCTCCCCTCTTTCGGGATTCACGGGCGCGGGCATGATCGACGAGGATCCGCCGCATCAGCCGAGCGGACATCGCGAAGAAGTGGGCACGGTCCTGCCACTGGACGCGGCTCAGGTCGACGAGCCGGAGGTATGCCTCATTGACGAGAGCCGTCGTCTGAAGAGTGTGGCCGGCGCGCTCCCGGCGCATCTCGCGGCGGGCGAGCCGGCGAAGCTCCCCGTGCACCAGCGGCACGAGATGTTCGAGCGCCGAGGCATCCCCTCGCCTCCACGCGACGAGGAGGTCCGTGACGCCGGGAGCCGGCTCAGCGGCCGCGGGCATCTTCCGGCTGGTCATGCGAGTGGCAGTCCGGATTCTACGGCCGTGATCTCAGGACCCATTGCGGTTTCGGATTGATTCTCACGCCTCTGTCATTAGAGGCGAGAACCGCAGGCAATTCCGGGCGGTGCACCGCAAAGAAAGGAGGAGAGATGACCCGGACGACTGTCGGCATCCTCATGGCGTCGGCGATCCTCGTCATGAGCTGCGACGACCAGGCGGTGCCGACGCAGCCGACCTCGAGTCAGCCCACTGTAGGCGTCGCGCCAACGCCGACGCCGGATCCCTCGCTCGCGCCCGTCGTCACACGCGCCGAGCCGACCAATCTTTTCTACCCGGGCTTCGGCGGCTGGTACATCTACGGATCGCACTTCGTGCCCGACCCGATAGCGACCTTTGAATCTGGAGCGTCGGTGATCACCCTGAGTGTTGAGCTGAGCACCTTCGAGGGTGAGGTCATGGGCGGAGTGCTGCCACGGGGGACTGCGCCGGGGAATTACACCCCGTGCGTCACTACGCCGAACGGGAAGGGTTGCGGGAGTTTCCAGGTGACGGTCCCTTGACGAGGAGGAGACGAGAATGACGGAAAAGCACAAACCCCGTCGCCGGTCCTGGACCGCACTTGGTCTCTTGATCTCCCTCGGAATGCTCGCGGCCTGCGACGGTGACACACCGACCGCGCCGGAACGGGCCGGAGCCGTTCCGACCATGACGGCGATACCGACCGTTACTCCGACGCCGCTCCCGGGACCGCTCGCGGTCGTGGAGTTCGCTCTGGCTCCGGCGCACTCGGGATACCGCCACGCGTTCACCGTCCGCTTCGACGTGCGCGAAGCCCGTGGCATCCCGATTTCCGTCACGCCGAACGGCGTGTGGAGCCCCGCAAGTTACGCCTTCCCCCAAAACGAAAGCCGCTCCCAGGATTACCAGGTGGGAGCGTTCGGCTCCGTCACGTTCGAGATTCTCGTCGAACACAACGAGGACATCCCCTGCAGTGCGGGACTCTTCGTGGGCGTACACATCGCTGCGGACGATGGATTGAGCGCGAACTTCGAGAAGGAATTCAACTGCACGACCGGGTACTGGCCGCTCTGATGTGCAGAAGGCAGCGCGGTCCCCGAGAAACCGAAGGCTTTGGCATTAAAGGAGGAAAGACCATGAGGGGAATGAAGTTCGGTGCGGCGTTGGTCGTCGCGACCGTGACGATGGGGTCGAACCTGATGGCGCAGAGTTCGCGGGCCGTAACCGGTGTCGAGGTCCGCGAAATTGCTTCCGGCCTGAACGACCCGCGGGGGCTCGCGTTCGGTCCGGACAAGCGTCTCTACGTGGCCGAGGCCGGCGCGGGCGGCGGCTCTCTGTCGACGGTCGGTCTCTGTGATCAGGTCCAATTTCCGGTCGGTCCTTTCGTCGGTGGCAACAGCGCCCGGGTCGTCCGAATCGAGGAAGACGGCAGGGTCACCGTGCTGGTAGACGGGCTTCCCTCCACCGAGGCGACTCCGGCGATTGGCGGAGACAAGCAGGGCGTGAGCTCCGTGACCTTCGCCGGAAATCGCCTGTTGGCGCTCATCTCGGGCGCCGGCTGTTCCCACGCGCACGCCGACGCGAACAACGGGATCTACGCCGTCGGAGGGGGCGGTGTCTCCATGATCGCCGATCTGAGCGCCTGGCTCCTGGCGAACCCCGGGGCGAAGGGCGCAGAGCAACCGCGCAACCCCGACTACGAGCCCGACGGCACCTGGTACTCGATGATTTTCGATCAGGGGCGGCTCTACGCCGTGGAGCCGAACCATGGCCTGCTCGTATCGGTGCAGCCCTCGGACGGGCGGGTGCACCTCGTCAACGATCTCTTCGCGACGTTCGGCGACTACACCTACACGACGCTTGCCGTGGACCGCGGCGACCTCTACGTCGGCACGCTCGGCCAGATCGCCTTCGTGCCCGGGGTCTTTCCGCCGGTGCCGGACCTCGAGCGGTCGTTCGAGGCCGGGATCTATCGCCTCTCCCGCAACGGGACTGCAGAGCCTTTCGCGACCGGGTTGCATGCCGTTCTCGGCATCGCCTTCGATCAGCAGCATCGACTCTACGCTCTGCAGTCGCCCATATTCGTGCCCGGCACGGGGAGCCTGGTCCGGCTCGACCCGCAGGGCAACGCCGAGACGATCCTTTCCGGGCTGACCTTCCCGTCGGGCTTGACCCGGGGTCCCGACGGCGCCTTCTACATCACGGAGTGCGGTTACCACTGCGCCCCGGGCGACGGCCGGATCCTCCGTGTCGTCGTGCCCTAAGCCACGAAATTCATAGGAGTTCGACGTGAAAAGCCAGATTCTCGCGACGGCATTGCTGGGCATCTCGCTCGCCGCCGGGTGCTCGGACGATTCGGGCCCGACCGGACCGGCAGCCTCGACGTTCCCGCAGACGATTCATGGAGCGGTGAGTGCTGCGAGCCTCTTCTGCCACGGCATGGACGACGTATACGGCGACCTGAACACCGCGTGCGAGAGTTTCCTGGTTGTCCCTCCCCGCCGGGGAACCATCGTCGCGCGGCTCACCTGGCCGGAGCGAAACACATATCTGCTCCTGGGATCCGGATCGGCCAACTTCGTCCAGTGGAATTTCTGTTCGTCCTCAGGCTGTGAATCACGGTTTCCGGTGGGCACCCGAGAGATGACGCTGTGGGTCGGCCTGGATACGCGGCGAAGCGCGAGCTCGAGCCAGCCTTTCCAGGTCGACCTGTCGCTCGAATGACGCCGCTTGAAACGAAGGAGTCCCGATGATTTGGAAAACTCTCGCCGTATTCGCCGCAGCGGCTCTCATGACTGTCGGCTGCGATGACGACGGTTGGTCACCGACGCGACCGAATCCGAACCAGCCGACTCCGAACATTCTCCCGACTCCGACGCCGGGTCCGGATCCGTCGCGCGTTCCCGTCGTCACGAGCGCGGAGCGGACGACGCTCTACTATCCGAGCGACCGGGGTTGGATCATTCGGGGATCGAATTTCGTCCCCGCTCCGGTGGCGACGTTCGAGTTCGCCGGGTCAGTAATCCTTCTCTACGGCGAGGAGGACACCTTTCGAGGGGAACTCGTGGGAATCACCGTTCCGTCGGGCACGCCGCCCGGTCCCTACACACCGTGCGTCGCGACGGTCAACGGAAAGGGGTGCGGCAACTTCGTCGTAACGGTCGAATAAGCCGATTCCGGCCGGAGGGATAAAGTCGCGCCGGCGCAGGCCGCCCCGCAACCGTGGAAACGGATCTGCGTACCTCTCACTCGGAGGAACCGGATGCGCGCTGCGACTCTTCTTTTTCTGGGGTCGTTCCTTCTTCTGGAAACGGTTTCCGGCCAGGACGCCGCCCAGAAGGGCATCGAGCTGTCGGACATGGATCGCAAGGCTGATCCCTGCACCGACTTCTACGAATTCGCCAACGGAGCCTGGCGGGCGGCGAATCCGATCCCGGCTTCCATGCCGCGCTGGAGCCGGCGGTGGGCGGCTGGCGAGTCGACGAAGGAGCAGCTCAAGCAGCTCCTCGACGAGACCGCGACGGCCGGCAAGGCCCAGCCCGGATCCGTCGAGCAGCTGATCGGCGACTACTACGGCGCCTGCATGGACGAGGCTACGGTGAATCGCCTGGGCGTGAAGCCGCTCGACCCGCTTCTGGGCGAGATCCGCGCGATGCGAAACGCGGACGACGTCCAGAAGATGATCGCCCGCTTCCACCGGATGGGGATCGGCGTGCCCTTCTTCCTCGGCGGGGAGTCCGACTCGCACAACCCGAACGACGTCATCGCGAAGATCTACGCCAGCGGCCTCGGAATGCCGGACCGCGACTACTACGTCAAGACCGACGATCGCTTCAAAGAAGCTCGCGCGAAATATCTCGCCCACGTGGCCGCAATCTTCGGCCTGGCGGGCGACTCGCCCGCAGCCTCGAAATCTACGGCGGAGACGGTCCTGCGGATGGAGACCAAGCTCGCCGAGGCCTCGCTGGACAACGTGGCGCTCCGGGACCCGAAGAACACGGACCACAAGACGTCCTTCGCGGACCTTCAGAAGTTGACGCCCCACTTCGCCTGGCCCGCCTACTACCGGACCGCTGGACTCAACGCGGGTGACGTCAACGTCGCGGAGCCGAAGTTCCTCTCGGAGCTCGACCGGCAGCTCACCGCGACCCCGCTCGACGACTGGAAAACCTACCTCCGGTGGCACCTCTTGAACTCGGCAGCCCCGTCCCTGTCGGACGCCTTCGTACGGGAAGACTGGACGTTCAACGGCCAGTACCTCTCGGGGGCGAAAGAGCTCAAGCCGCGGTGGAAGCGCTGCGTGGAGTCCACGGACCGGCAGCTGGGCGAGGCGCTCGGAAAGAAGTACGTCGAGAAATATTTCCCGCCCGAGGCCAAGGCCCGGATGCAGGAGATGGTGGCGAACCTGCGCTTGGCCATGAAGGAGACGATCGAAGGGCTGGACTGGATGAGCCCAGAGACGAAGAAGCGGGCTCTCGAGAAGCTGTCGACCTTCAACCCCAAGGTCGGGTATCCCGACCGCTGGAAGGACTACAGCCGGGTCAAGATCCGGCGGTCGTCCCTCTGGGAGAACGTTCTCGCCGGACGCGGGTTCAACGTCGAGGACAACCTGGGGACCATCGGCAAGCCGGTGGATCGCGGCCGCTGGGGCATGACGCCGCCGACCTCCGACGCCTATTACAACCCGCTCTTGAACGAGCTCGTCTTTCCCGCCGGGATTCTCCAGCCGCCCGCGTTCTCCATGCAGAACAACGACGCCGTCAACTACGGCGCCATCGGGGTCGTCATCGGGCACGAGATCAGCCACGGCTTCGACGACGAAGGCGCCCAATTCGACGCTCAGGGCCGGTTGAACAACTGGTGGAGCGAGGAGGACCTCAAGAGATTCCAGGAGAAGGCGGCCTGCGTGGTTCGGCAGTTCGACGGCTACTTCGTGGAACCCGGAATCCACCACAACGGCAAGCTGGTGCTGGGCGAGAGCATCGGGGACCTCGCGGGCGCCAAGATCGCCTACCGGGCCTTCCAGATCTCGCAGAAGGGAAAGCCTCCTCTCCCGGACGTCGGCGGATTTACGCCGGACCAGCAGTTCTTCATCGCGTGGGGTCAGTTCCGGGGCGACGCCGTCCGGCCCGAGTTCGCGCGGACGATGGTCCAGGGAGATCCGCACCCGATCGGGAAGTACCGCGTGATCGGCCCGCTGTCGAACCTGACCGAATTCCAGCGAACGTTCGAGTGCAAGCCGGACGCACCGATGGTGAGAGCAGCGGCCGACCGCTGTGAGGTCTGGTAGGAACGTCGCGTTCGCCTCGCTCGGGATCTGGCTGCGCCACCGGCGCTTGGCTCGGCGGGACGGCCTCGACCGAGCGCCTGATCCCTCGCTTGCTCACGCTCCCGCGGCGCGAGGCTCCTCCGCTCGGTTACTTCGCGGAGACTCCTCGCGCCACGTACCAAAGGTAAAATGATCCGGAGAACACCTTGACGGATCAGCCACCCCCTTCCAAGCCGAACGAGGAACGGGAGATCCCCTACCTTCTCTGCAAGGAGTGCAACACTCCCTGCTACGTCTTCGAGGTCGAGGCCGGGCACGTCTCCGAGGCGCTCTGCCTGGCTTGCGGGAACGAAGTCGTGGGGATGTTCACCGTGGGCGAGTGGGAAGAAGATGAAAACGCCTGACGGGGACGGGAACCCGCTCTTCGAGCGCTACGCGTCCCGCGGAAATGCTCCGCCTCTTCTCCCGTCAGCGGAAGTTCGAGACGTGGCGGCTCCTGTGGCTGTGGCTGGCGGAAGAGGAGCGCCGGCTGGGTCTTCCGATCTCGGAAGAGGCCGTGGCGGAGATGCGCGCGCACCTCTCCGACATCGACTTCGAGGCCGCGGGACGCGAGGAGCAGAAGACCCGGCACGACGTCATGGCGCACGTGCGGGTCTTCGGGGAAGCAGCGCCGGACGCCCGGGGGATCATTCACTGGGGCGCGACGTCCGCCTACGTCACCGACAACGCGGACCTCATCATCCTGCGGGAGGCCCTGGGGCTCGTCGAACGGCGCCTCGTCGCCGTCCTCCGCCGCATGCGTGACCTCGCGCTCGAGCACCGCGCGGTTCCCACGCTCGCGTACACCCACTACCAGCCGGCGCAACCGACGACCGTGGGGAAACGCGTCGCGCTGTGGGCGTACGACCTTCTGACCGACCTCGAGGAACTGCAACGCCGCCGCACTGAACTGCGGTTCCTGGGGGTCAAGGGGGCGACCGGCACCCAGGCTTCTTTCCTGAGCCTGTTCGACGGGGATTCGGGAAGGGTCGAGGAGCTCGACCGCGCAATCGCGCGGCGCGCGGGCTTCGAGAAACGCCAGGCGGTCTCGGGCCAGACGTATTCGCGCAAGCAGGACGACCGGATCGTGCAGGCACTGTCCGGCCTCGCTCAGTCGGCTCACAAGATCGGCACCGACTTGAGGCTTCTTCAGCACGACGGCGAGCTCGAAGAGCCTTTCGAGACCTCCCAGGTGGGGTCCTCCGCGATGCCCTACAAGCGAAACCCCATGCGCGCCGAGCGCATCTGCGGGCTCGCGCGTCACGTGATCGCGCTCTCCTTCGATACGGCGATGACGGCGGCCACGCAGTGGCTGGAGCGGTCTCTGGACGACTCCTCCAACCGGCGCATCTCGATGCCGCAGGCTTTTCTGGCCTCCGACGCGGTCCTCGTCCTGCTCGAGAACGTCTTCTCGGGACTCGCGGTGCACGCGGACGTCGCCCGCCGGCGGCTCGAGGCCGAGGCGCCTTTCCTCGCGACCGAGAACGTCCTGATGGAGGCGGTCCGCCGCGGCGCGGATCGGCAGGAGGTGCACGAGCGCCTCCGCGTTCACGCCCGCGAGGCGGCAGAGCGCCGTGCCGCGAGCGGCGAACCTCCCGACCTGCTGGAACGCATCGCCGCGGATCCGGCGTTCCGGATCACCGCGGCCGAGCTCGCGGACGCCGCCCGTCCCGAGCGCCTCGTGGGTCGGGCCGCCGAGCAGGTGGAAGTCTTCGTCCGAGAGGAGCTCGACCCCGCGCTCGAGCACCTCGAGGCGGCCGAGCCCGTTTCGCTGAAGGTGTGAGAGTCCGGACCGCCGTCCGTTTCGCGATGGTTGTTTCCAGCCTCGCGGTGGCGTGCGCGTCCCGCTCCCCCGCCCGCGTCGCGCAGCAGCTGCCACCCGCGTCCGGCTGGGTCGAGGAAGGCGTCGCGTCCTGGTACGGCGGCCGCGACGGTTTCGAGGGAAAGCCGACCGCGTCCGGCGAGATCTACGACTCTTCGCGCCTGACCGCCGCGCACCGGGAGCTTCCCCTGGGTTCGATCGTGGACGTGACGAACCTCGACAACGGGAAGACCGTTCGAGTCCGCATCAACGACCGCGGACCGTTCATCGCGGGCCGGGTCATCGACCTCTCGCGAGCGGCGGCCCGGGAGATCGAGCTCCTGGGCCCGGGAGTCGGCCCGGTTCGATTGAACGTCGTGTCGTCCGGCGTCGTCCAGGACGTCGTGTCGCCGTCGGGTCGCTGGGCCGTGCAGATCGGATCCTTCGCGGACCGGCTGCGCGCCGAGCGCCATGCCGAGCGCGTGCGCGGCACCGGCCGGAGGGTCTTCCTGGAGCCCTTCCGCGGGCTGTCGCGGGTGAAGGTCGGGCCGTTCGACGGGCGCCGGGACGCAGAGCGTGAGCTCGAGTCGCTCCAGGACGAGGGCTTCGAGGGGATCGTGGTTCCGACGGACTAGAGTCCGACCGGCTTCTTCCGCAGCTCCAGCTCTTCCAGCGTCTTCGGCCAGTCCCCCTTCAGGAGCTGCGACAGCGCCCGGTCCGCGAGCAACTTCCCGCCGGTCTGGCACGTGGGGCAGTAGTTCGACTCGTTCTCGGCGTACACGATCCGCTGCACCTTCGTGCCGCAGACCGGGCAGGGTTTTCCGAACCGACCGTGCACGGCCATCCCCTCGCGGAAGGCGGTGACCTTCTCCGGAAACGCCCTCCGCGCCTGGGCGGTCAGCCGATCGGTCCACTCCCCCAGGGCGGTCCGGACGGCTTCGTAGAGAGCCCCGATCTGGGGCTCGGTCAGCCGCGACGTCAGTTTCGCGGGCGACAGCCGCGCTCGGTGGAGGATCTCGTCGGAGTAGGCGTTCCCGATCCCCGAGAAGAGCCTCGGGTCGGTCAGGGCCCGCTTCAACGTGTGGTTCTCGCGCGCCAGGGCCGCGCGAAAGGCTCCGAGGTCGGCGTCCAGCACCTCGAGGCCGCCGCGGCCGTGCTCCGCCACGGCCTCTTCGCCCCGTACGAAGTGCAGCGAGGCGCGCTTCTTCGAGCCGGCTTCGGTCAGGAGCAGCGTGCCGTCCGCGAAGTCGAAGGCAGCAAGCGACGTCCGCGCGGTGAGACCGGGAGCCGCCTTCTTCCAGTGAAGCCGTCCGGCGATCATGAGGTGGAGGACGAGGTGCAGGTCGCCCGAGAGGTCGAAGACGATTCTCTTGCCGAGACGCCGGACTCCGACCACCTCCTGGCCGTTCGCCGCGGTGATCGGAGGGTCGACCGTGCGGAGGAGAAAAGGGCTCCCGAGACGGACGCGAAGGAGCCTCTTCGCCACGACGAGCGGTTCGAGCGCCGTGAGGTACGCGACGACGTCGGGAAGCTCCGGCATCCGGGTGAGAATAGCCGGGAATCCGCCGCCGGAATCGACTCGTAAGTCGGGAGGAAGATGGGACTCCTTCGCCGCTACATCCACTGGCTTCACACCCGCTGGCCAGCCGGCACGGTGGAGTCGCTGCCCGAGGTCCGCGACGACGGCACGACGGCGCTCTCCGGGGTCCGCATCGTCGGCGACCTGACCGGCGTTCCGCTGCTCAAGTTCTCGCTCGGACTCCGGGGCGCGCGCGGTGCAGGCCATCCTGGCGGAGCCCGAGTTCCGCGGGCAGCGCCCTCCGGATTGATCCGCAGGTCCTCGACGTCGCGATCATCGGCGCCGGCGTCTCCGGGATCGCGGCCGCGATCGAGGCGAAGAAGGCGGGCCTGACCTTCGCGGTCTTCGAGGCGACCGAGGTTTCTCGACGGTCGCGAATTTCCCGAAGGGCAAGCCGATCTACACCTACCCGACGGGGATGACGCCGGCCGGCGAGCTGCAGTTCCGCGCCGAGGTGCACCCAAGGAGCAGCTTCTGGAGGACCTGGAGGCGCGCCGGAAGGCGGCGGGCATCGACGTCACGTCGGCCCGGATCGAACGGATCGAGCGAAAGGGCGGGACACTGCTCCTCCACCACGGCGACAGGGGGACCGTGACCCGCGCGCGCCGCGCGATCATCGCGATCGGGCGCAGCGGCAACCACCGCCAGCTGGGCGTGCCCGGCGAGGAAGACCCGGACAAGGTCTTCAACCGCCTGTACGACCCGAAGGAATTCGTGGGGCAGCAGGTCCTCGTGGTCGGCGGCGGCGACTCGGCGCTGGAGACGGCGATCGCGCTCGCGAGCGCGGGGGCGCACGTCACCCTGTCCTACCGGAAGAAGGAGTTCGCCCGGCCGAAGCCGGAGAACGTCGAGAACGATCCGGATGCTCGAGAGGAACCCGTCAGCCCCGGTCGCCGTCGAGAACCCGACGTCGGAGCGGGTCACGACCTCCACGGGAGACTTCATGGCGGCAGCGGGGAATCACCCGCCCGGCTCGGTCCGGCTGGCGCTCGGGACGCAGGTCGTACGGATCGAGGCACGGCAGCGTCATCCTGAAGGACGACGTCCGGACGGGAGATCGACTCTGCCGAACGACGTCGTCTTCACGATGCTCGGCCGGGAGGCGCCGCTCGATTTCTTCCGGCGCTCCGGGATTCCGATCCGCGGCGAGTGGACGCGCCGCGACGTACGCCGGCCTTCGTCGGCTTTCTTCTCGCTTTTGCATCTTCCTCTACAACTGGAAGGCGGGCGGCGCCGTCAACCAGTTCTTCCAGAACACGGGCTCTTCCCGTACAACGTCCAGAGGCTCGAGGCGGGGATCCCGGCGACGTTCGCCGGCACGCTCGCGATCTCGCTCGCGCGAGCCCGGCTTCTATTACTCGCTCGCCTACAGCCTGTGCATCCTCCTCTTCGGAATCCGCCGGATCCGGCGTGCGGAAGACCCCGTACGTCACGGCGCAGACCGTCGACGCTCACCGCGATCCAGCTCGTGCCGCTCTTCCTGCTCCCTTATCATCGTCCTGCCGTGGCTCGGCCACAACGGCGCCTTCGACTGCCGGTTTCGGAAAGACGTTCGCCGACAACCTCTTCCCCGCCGCCGACTACGGCCACGGGCGGGAGTACTGGCGCGCCTTCGGCTTCATCCTGGCCTGGCCGCTCTTCATCTGGAACGTCTTCACCGCCGCGCCGCTGCGTGGTGGCTCGTCATCGCATTCATCCAGACGTTCGTCCTCATTCCCCTGATCATCCGGCGCTGGGGCAAGGGGGCCTACTGCGGCTGGATCTGCTCGTGCGGTGCGCTGGCCGAGACGATGGGCGACACGCAGCGCCAGAAGATGCCGCACGGCCCGATCTGGAACCGGGTGAACATGACGGGCCAGGTGATCCTCGCCGTGGCCTTCCCTCTCTTCTTCGCCCGGGTCATCTCCTGGTCTGGCCGACTCGCGTCGGCACGCCGCCGGCGAAGTTCTACGAAGGACTGCTCTCGAACTGGTCCGTTCTCGGGGTCCAGCTCGACTACTACCACGTCGTCGACATCTTCCTCGCCGGGATCATCGGCGTCGGCCTCTATTTCTGGTTCTCGGGCCGCGTCTGGTGCCGTTTCGCTTGTCCGCTCGCGGCGCTCATGCACGTCTACACGCGCTTCTCGCGCTTCCGGATCTTCCCGGAAAGTCGAAGTGCATCTCCTGCAACGTCTGCACGTCGGTCTGCCACCAGGGAATCGACATCATGAACTTCGCGAACAAAGGGCTTCCGATGGAGGACCCCCAGTGCGTGCGCTGCTCCGCCTGCGTCACGCATGTCCGACGGGAGTTCTCGCCTTCGGACTATGGGAAGAACGGCCTCCCCGTCCTCGACCGGATGCCGGCGTCGCCCGTCCGGATGCGCGAGAGCGGGTCAACGCTGAATGACTGAATTCGTGCCATAGCTGAATTCAGCCCTGGCCCCAATGCAGCGATTCAGCGTTGACCCCAATTCTCCGTGCCATAGCTGAATTCAGCCCTGGCCCCAATGCAGCGATTCAGCGTTGACCCCAATTCTCCCCGTCCGGATGCGCGAGGCGAGCGAGCTCTAGCAGCCCCACTGAAAGAGAACCACTCCCAGGAGGAGGGCGGCCAGGCCGAAGGCCACCAGGATCGTCGTGAGGTAACGGGAAGGCGCGGCGGCCGGGTCTTCGGGTAGAGCCTCCTCGGGCGGCCGGACGTGCGTGAGGGCGTGAACGCCGCGCAGGTCCTCCGCGAGCTCCCGGGCGGTGGGATAGCGATCCTCCGGGCGCTTCGACAGGGCGCGGTGCACCGCCTGCGAGAGCTCCTCCGGCGCGTCGCGGACCTTCTCCTCGAACGGCGGCGGATCGTCGCGGAGGATCGCACTGAACATCTCGATCGGATTGTTGCGCTGGAAGGGGTTCTCCCCGGTCGCCATCTCGAAGAGCACGACGCCGAGCGCGAAGACGTCGGAGCGCTCGGTCGCTTTCTCGCCCCGAAGCTGCTCCGGCGAAACGTATGCCGCCGTGCCGACGATCATCCCCGCAGCGGTTCGCCCCCCGTCCGCCGCGTCCTCGGGCCGAAGCGACCGCGCGAGGCCGAAGTCCAGGATCTTCACGACGCCGCCGGACGTGATCATGAGGTTGTCGGGCTTCAGGTCCCGGTGCACGATCCCCGCCTCGTGGGCGTTGGCCACTCCCTCCGCGGCCTGCATCGCAATATCCACTGCCTGCGCCACGGACAGGCGCCCCTCTTGTAGGAGCGAGCGGACGTTGCCCCCGTCCACGTACTCCATGACGATGTAGGGACCCGCCGGACTTTCGCCGACCTCGTAGACGGCCAGGATGTTCGGGTGGTGAAGCGCGGAAGAGGCCTTCGCCTCCGACAAGAAGCGGCTCAACAGGTCGGGGTCGCTCGAGGCCTGCGGCGAAATGACCTTGATCGCCACTTCGCGGCCCGAACGCGTGTCCAGAGCGCGCCAGACTTCGCCCATCCCTCCACCCCCCAGGCGGAACTGGATCTGGTACGGACCGAGCGAGCTGCCGCGCTCTACAGGCATGGTCTTCAATTCGATTCTAACCGCGCGAGACGCCGCGACCGGGAACCGGCGCGCGGCGACGGTGTCTCACTTCCCGGGGACGACGATGATTCTCGAACGCCTCGCGCGCCAGGATCCACGCCTTTTTCAGATCGGCGCTCTCGCATCACTCCTCTTCTACGGCATGACCTTTCTCCACTTCGACGTGTCTCCTCCGCGCGTGGCTCTGCTGATCGGTTCCGTCCTTGCGGCGCAGCTCGCGTGCTCCCGGGCCGCGGGCCTCCCTTCGGTGGAAGTGCGCAGCGCTCTCATCTCCGGCCTCTCGCTCTGCCTCCTGCTCCGCACGAATTCCGCGCTGCTCGCGGTCGCCGCCGCCTTCGTGACCGTCGCCTCGAAGTTCGTCCTCCGCTGGAACGGCAAGCACGTCTTCAACCCCACGAACTTCGGGCTCGTCGCGATGATGCTGCTGACCGACCGCGTCTGGGTCTCCCCCGGCCAGTGGGGAACCGCCGCGTTCTTCGCCTTCGGCATCGCGTGCGCCGGATTCCTCGTCGTGCGGCGGGCGGCGAGGAGCGACGTCACGCTGGCGTTCCTCGGTTTCTACGGGCTCCTCCTTTTCGGGAGGTCCCTGGCGCTCGGCGAGCCGTTCGCGATTCCCCTGCACCGCCTCCAGAGCGGCGCGCTTCTTCTCTTCGCCTTCTTCATGATCTCGGATCCGAAAACGACTCCGGACTCGCGACGCGGAAGGATCCTCTTCGCGCTGCTGGTCGCGGGAGGCGCGGCGCTCGTCCAGTTCCGGCTCTTCCGCACGAACGGCCTCCTCTGGTCGCTCGCCCTCTTCTCGGCCCTCGTGCCCCTGCTCGACCGAATCGTTCCGGGCCTCCGGTACCGGTGGTCCTCGCCGGCCGCGGGTCTCCTCGCTTCCCGAAAGGAGCGCGCCATGAACCGGTTCCTTCGACCTCTCTCGCTCGTATTGGTCCTTTCCCTGCTCGCCCGGCCCGCGCTCCCGTTCTGCGGGTTCTACGTGGCGAAGGCGGACGCGAAGCTCTTTAACCGCGCGTCGCAGGTCGTCCTCGCGCGGGACGGGGACCGGACGGTCCTCACGATGGCGAACGACTTCCGCGGAGATCCCACGGAGTTCGCAGTCGTGGTGCCGGTCCCGACCTTTCTGACGAAGGAGCAGATCCACGTCGGCGATCCCGCTCTGATCGACCGCCTGGACGCGTACTCCGCCCCACGCCTCGTCGAGTACCACGACGGGGATCCCTGCGCCGTCGCGGAACGGGACATGGCGGCCCTCTCATCCGCCGCGCCGCAGAAGGCGTCCGAGGCGCGACGCCCGAGGAGCCTTGGCGTCACGGTCGAGGCGCGCTACACCGTGGGCGAGTACGACATCCTCATTCTCTCGGCGAAGGAGTCCCGGGGCCTGGAGACCTGGCTGAAGGCGAACGGCTACCGGATTCCGCCCGGCGCCTCAGCGGTTCTCGGGAGCTACATCCGCCAGAACCTCCGCTTCTTCGTGGCGAAGGTCAACCTGAAGGAGAAGGCGCGCCTGGGCTTCTCCGCACTGCGGCCGATCCAGGTGGCGTACGAGTCGCCCAAGTTCATGCTGCCGATCCGCCTCGGGATGGTGAACGCGGACGGACCACAGGAGCTCTTCCTGTACACGCTGACGCGCCGCGGCCGCGTCGAGTCGACGAACTACCGCACCGTGAAGCTGCCGTCCGACGTGGACGTGCCCCTCTTCGTCAAGGCCGACTTCGCGAACTTCTACCGCGCGCTCTTCACGGAACAGGTCCGGCGGGAGCGCATGAGCGCGGTGTTCCTCGAGTACGCCTGGAACACGAGCGGATGCGACCCATGCGCCGCCGACCCGCCTACCCGGGAGGAGCTTCGCGCCCTGGGAGCCTTCTGGCAGACCCGCGATGCCGGGGGCCCACAGGACGTTTTTCTGACGCGGCTCCACGTCCGCTACGACGGTCGCCATTTCCCGGAGGACCTCGTCCTCCAGGAGACCGCGGATCAGACCACCTTCCAGGGGCGTTACGTGCTCCGCCATCCCTATACGGGAACCATCTCCTGCGGCGCGGAGGAGTATCGCCGCGAAGTGCGGCGCCGGCACGAAGCCGAGGCGCGACGCCTGGCGTCGCTCACGGGCTGGGGCATCGAAAGGGTCCGCAACCGGATGGGGCTCGGCGCCGAAGCGTCGACCCCGAAGTGGTACGAGAGAATCTGGAGACGCTGAGACCGACTGTCCTGCAAGGGCCGGCGCATGAAAAAGGGGCGCCCGCGGGCGCCCCTTCTGGCTCGAAAAGGGATCGGCTTCAGGGCTTCGGCGTCAGATTCACTCCGTCGGGGTCCGTCTCGATCGGGATGGTGTTGCGCTTGGTGATGAAGTTGTACTTGACCGTCGGCCGCGGGCTGCCAACCGTCGTGCCCGTGACTGTGCCCGGATCGTACTTGATTCCGAGAATGAAACTTCCGGAGCCCGTCACGGTGAACCTCACGACGCCCGTAACGTTGTTGATGGTCAGGCCGCTCAACTGGTTGCTGGTGGAGCAATCCAGGTTGTACAGCTTCACCTGGCCCTGGTGGACACCAAAGAACGGGGTCACTGGAGTCCCGTTGACGAGCACCCTGGTCTGCTGAATCTCGATGACGTCCCCGGCGGAGACGTTGTTCAAGTGCGAGTAGTAGAACAGCACGCCCGGCGCGACGCTGTTGATCTTCGATCCTTTGACGCCATAGAAGACCTGCGTCAGGTCGGAAGCGATCCCGCCAGTGAAGTCGCTGCACGTGGTCGCAGTCGGCGCAATCTTCCCCCCGGGGGGAACTGGAGTCGGGGTAAAGGTCGGCGTATTCGTCGGCGTGTTGGTCGGCGTATTCGTCCGCGTATTCGTCGGCGTCTTGGTCGGGGTGTTCGTCGGAGTATCCGTAGGCGTATTGGTCGGAGTGTCCGTCGCGGTTGGCGTCGGTGTGTTGGTCGGTGTGTCCGTTGGCGTATTCGTCGGAGTGTCCGTCGGCGTATTGGTCGGAGTGTCCGTCGCGGTTGGCGTCGGCGTGTTGGTCGGTGTGTCGGTCGGCGTATTCGTCGGAGTATCCGTAGGCGTGTTGGTCGGAGTGTCTGTCGGCGTATTCGTGGGCGTGTCCGTCGGCGTATTCGTGGGCGTGTCCGTCGGGGTATTCGTCGGTGTGTCCGTCGGCGTATTCGTCGGCGTGTCCGTCGGGGTATTCGTCGGAGTGTCCGTCGGCGTATTGGTCGGCGTGTCCGTCGGCGTATTCGTCGGTGTGTCCGTCGGGGTATTCGTCGGCGTGTCCGTCGCGGTGTTGGTCGGCGTCGGTGGGCTGCAGAACTGCACGCAACCGGTGCCCGGCAGGAGCGTGTCCGCCGGCGCAGGCAGCGTGGGCATGGTCGGCAGGCAGACCGGCGAGAACGGCACCGCGGCCGGGCTCGAGGTGCCCGTGTACGACGGCGGCGTCGTGCAGGAGGTCAGGGTGATCGCGCCTTCGTCTCCCACGCCGGCGTCTCCCGCGCCTCCGCTGGCGTTCAGCGCTCCCGGCGCGGCACCGGTGATGTCGCCGGTGAACGACCGGATCGAGATGTTCCCTCCGGTCTGGGATCCTCCGCCGGTGTTGTCGCCCATGGCCTGAATCGAGGACCCGTCGAGATCGACGTTGCCGCCCGCGCCAACGCCCCCGGCCTCCACGGTTACGCGGCCGCCGCTGCCCCCGTTGCTGGCAGTCGACGCGTTGGCCTGGATCGCCCGCCCGCTCGCGGAGACTCTCCCCGCCTTGGACTGAACGGCGATCGTCCCGCCGAAGCCGTTCTGCAGCCCCATGTTGGCGTGAACCGCCCAGGCGGGCGTGGTGACGTTGTTGTCGGTCGGATACGGCAGCGTCGGATCGCCGATGATCGTGATGTCGAGGTTGGCCAGGAGATCGATCCAGCCGCGGCCGCTGGTGCCTCCCGACTGACCCACGTCCGCCCGGACCTCGCCGTTCTCCGGCGAAGTGCCGTCGATCGTGATCGTCGTGCCCGACCAGATCTCCACGCACGCGGTCGAGGTGGCCGGCTTGCCGGGGCGGTTTGCTGGTAGACAGAGGTTGGAAAGAGCGCTCGCAGTGGTGGCGTGCCCCGGCCCGAAGGACTCGACCACCCCCTTGACGGTGACGGCGCACGCCTCCAGATGAACCAGGTCGGCGCCGGGATCGTCCCCCTCGCTTCGAACGACGCCGTCGTCGTCGATCAGAATCGCGCAGCACGCGTCCAGGACGATCGGCCCGCCTTCGGTCGTATTCGTGGCGCCGGCCTGCCCCGATTCGATCAGCCCGTCCACCGTGATGTCGTGCCCGGCGTACAGCTTGATCGTCCCAGCCTTGCTCGTGGAACCGGCGTGAATCACGGCGCCCTTCTCGATCAGGATATCGCCGCTGCTGGTGTTGCACTGACCGTTCCCGCCGACGACCGTGACCCCGCCGACGATGATCGTGATGTCGCCCGCCTTGGGAGGAATGGTCCCGGCGGTGCTTCCAACCTTTTCGGCCGAAATTTCCCCCCCGGAGTGGCCCCACTCGTGCCCTCCATCGTGAAATCACCGCCGACCGTGATCGAGATGTTCCCGCCGCTTCCTCCGGCGTTCTGGTTCTCCGCCAGGATCGACCCTCCAGCCTCGATCTCCAGATCGCCCGTGACGATGAGATTGATCGGGCAGGCGTCGTTGTTCGGAATACCCGTATCGTTGCAGGTGATCGAGCCGCCGTTGGCGATCGTGAGGTTGCCGTTGATCGTCACGGAGTTGTTCACGAGTCCATCTGCGTCGTGAGCGCCGCCGTCGAGACTTCCGAAGGTCGTCGCGATGCTGATGGTCTCGTCGCCGGGCGAATGACCGAACGTGTCTCGTCCCCACAGCAGGACCGCGAGCACCGCGACCGAGCCGAGAGGCAGCCAGCTCAATCTGCGCAATTTCCGACGTGTCATGGGGGGGAATCCTCCGCAGACTTTGTGTCATTGCCGGAGGCGCCGGTAAATTGGACGTTGGTCGGAGGCCCACTGGAACCCGGCCCATTTCCTGTACAGAATCTTTCGTAACCCCGACTTTCGTCGAGGCCTTCGGCCCTGCACCGAAGCGTAGGGTCTAGGCGAGCTCGGCGGGTGGCTTGTGGGAAAGGCGGTTTCGCCTCTCCTTCCGCGCGAGGGCGAGAGAGATGAGCTCGTCCAGCAGCGCGGGGAGAGGCATTCCGCTCGCCTCCCAGAGTTTCGGATACATCGAGATCGCGGTGAAGCCCGGGAGGGTATTCAACTCGTTGACCAGGACCCGATCGGTCCGGCGCTCCAGGAAGAAGTCGACGCGCGCCATCCCCGAGATCCCGCAGAGGAGGAAGGACTCGACGGCGAGGCGCCGGATTTCGTCCGACACTCTGTCCGGGACGGCCGCGGGGATGAGGAGCTTCGCCTTGTCGTCCCGGTACTTGTCGTCGTAGTCGTAGAACTCGTGGCCGGGAACGATCTCGCCCGGCACCGACGCCCGGGGCTCCTCGTCTCCGAGCACCGCGCATTCGAGCTCACGCGCGTCGATCCCCTCCTCGACGAGCGCCCGCTCGTCGTAGCGGAAGGCCTCGTCCAGCGCGGCGTCGAGGTCGTCGAGGTCCTTCACCTTCCCGACGCCCACGGAGGATCCGCCGGTCGCCGGTTTCACGAAGAGCGGCAGCGGGAGGCCGGCGGCCCGTTCTCGCGCTGCGGCCCGGGGCTCCGAGGAACGCACGACGACGAATCGGGGGGTCGGAATGCGGGCGCCGGCCAGAAGGGACTTGAAGACCGCCTTGTCCATTCCGATTGCCGACCCCGTGACGCCGGCGCCCACGTACGGGATTCCGAGGAACTCCAAAAATCCCTGGAGGGTTCCGTCCTCGCCGGTGGTGCCGTGGATGATGGGGAAGACGACGTCGGCCCGTCCGGGCGAGATCTCCATCGGAACGACGGCCTGGCTCTCGGGCTCCGCCCGTCGGATTCGCTCGGGCACCGGTCCTTCAGCGAGCAGACGCGCCGAATCCGCGGCAGAGAGAAACCGACCGTCCTCGCCCACCGCCAGCGGGATCACGTCGTACTTCGAGCGGTCGAGCGCCGCAACGATCGTTCGCGCCGAAACCCGCGAGACTTCCCGCTCGACCGACCTGCCTCCGTAGAGAACGACGACCCGTTTCCGACTCACCAGGTCACGACCCGCACTTCCTCGACGCCCGGCGCTTTCCGGAGCGTGGCGAGCACGTCTGACGGCGGAACCGAGTCGACCGCGATGATCGCGGCGGCGCGGTCCCCTTCGCCACGGGCGAGCGAGAAGTCCGCGATGTTGATCCCGCCGTCGCCCAGGATCGTCCCCACCCGGCCGACGACGCCGGGGACGTCGCGGTTCCGCAGGAAGACGACCGTTCCCTCCGGTCGGAACTCGAGCGGGAGGCCGTCCACCTCGACGACGCGCGCGTCCCGGCCCGAGAAGACCGTCCCGACCGCGCGCGCTTCCGCGCGGCCGTCCGACAGCGTCACCCGGATCGACCGCGCGTAGTTGCCGGGCCCCTCGTGACGGGTCTCCGCGACCGCGAGGCCGCGCTCTCCGGCGACAAAGAGGGCGTTGACGAAGTTGACCGTCTCGGGAGAGTGCGTCTGGAGCGCGCCCTTGACCGCGGCGACGGCGACCGGACGGAGAACGTCCTCGGGCAGCCCCCACGTCTCGACCGAGATCGAGTGCAGCCGCTCGGCCGCGACGCAGGAGAGGAAGCGCCCCATCCGCTCGGCAAGACCCATCCACGCGGCGGCTCCGCCGGCGTCCTTCGGGCCGCGGAAAGGCAGGTTCACCGCGGGGACGTAGGACGCTCCGGCGAGCGCCTCGGCCACCGCCTCCGCGGTCTGGAGCGAGACCCGCTCCTGCGCCTCGACCGTCGAAGCGCCCAGGTGCGGCGTCGCGACCACGTTCGGCAGCGAGAGCAGTGGATCCGCCGGGTTCGGAGGCTCCGGATCGAAGACGTCGAGCGCCGCGCCCGTCAGCCGGCCGGAGGTCAACGCTTCGTGGAGAGCGACGCGATCGACCAGGCTCCCCCGCGCCACGTTGACGAGAACCGCGCCCGGCTTCATTTTCGCGAGCTCCTCCCGTCCCAGCAGCGGGCGCGAGCCCTCCGTGGCGGTCGCGTGGAGAGTGAGGATGTCGCAGGAAGCGAGGAGCTCGTCCAGCGAGACGAGTGGTACGCCCATCTCGCGCGCCTTCTCGAGAGGGAGGTAGGGGTCGTGGCCGAGGAGTCTCGCCTCGAAGGCCCGCGCCCGGGCCGCGACGCGCGAGCCGACCTGGCCGAGTCCCACGATGCCGAGGGTCTTGCCCGCAAGCTCGGAGCCCACGAACTTCGACTTCTCCCACTTTCCGGAGGCGAGGGACGTCGAGGCTGGAACGACGCGGCGGAGCAGCGCGAGAAGGAGCGCGAAGGTGTGCTCGACCGCGGAAACGACGTTACCGGTCGGGGCGTTGATGACGAGAACTCCGCGCGCCGAAGCCGCGGCGACGTCGACGTTGTCGACCCCGACTCCCGCGCGCCCGACGACCGAGAGCCGAGGCGCCGCGGCGAGCAGAGTCGCGTCGACTTTCGTCCGGCTGCGGACGAGAAGCGCGTCGGCCGTCGCAAGCTCCTCGAGGAGCTTCTCGCGCGGGGCGTCCGCGATCTCCACGACCTCGTGTCCCCCCTTGCGCAGGATCTCGAGGCCGGCCGGCGAGATTTCCTCGGCGACGACGATGCGGCTCATCGCGCGATTGTAGGCCCCGCCGTCCGGGAGGTTCGGGTCCACCGCTCGATCGTTTCCGGCAGCTCCGCGAGCCGTGCGAGATGCGCGTCCGCGGGGACGGACGCAAGATCCTCCGCACTGCGCGACCCGCCCGGCACGAGCACGCAGCGAACTCCGGCGGCGAGCGCGGTCTCCGCGTCGATCTCCATGTCTCCCACGATCACCGTCTCCTCCGCCGTGGCTTCAGCAATCCGGAGGAGGTGATGGATCATCGTCGGGTCCGGCTTCGGTGGAGTATCCGCGTCGGGTCCGGCGACCCCAACGAAACGCGCGAGGACCCCCTTGCCCTCCAGAATCCGGCGGGAGAACTCCGCCGGCTTGTTCGACGCCACCGCGAGCCCGTGTCCGGACTGCGTGAGACGCTCGAGGACCTGCGGCACGTCCGTCATGAGGATCGTCTCCTCGTCCGCGATCTCCGCATACCGCTCCCGGTAGAGGAGGACGCCCTGCGGGGCGAGCTCGGGACCCACCGCTTCCTCGAGGAGCCTTTCGAGCCCGCGGCCCACCATCACGCGAACGCGCTCCCGGGGAAGGGGAGGGACGTTCAGCTTCTCCATGGCGAACTCGAGTGCGTGCGCGATTCCGACGTAGCCGTCGATGAGGGTGCCGTCCAGGTCGAAAACGATGAACATGGAAGAGGAGCTGTCAGCTATCCGCGGACGGCGCCACGATCCAGGCCCGCGAGGTGGAGCACGGCGCCCTCGATTTCATCCAGATCCTCGAAGCGGTACGTCGGAACGGAGTCGGCGGCCGGAGCGTCGGAGACGCGCGCGACCGCGCCCGCGACCTCCGGCCGGGAAATCCCGGCGCGGGTCACTTCGATCCGGGGAATCGGGACGGACTTGTACCCTTCGACGAGGACGAGGTCGCACCCGGAGAACTGTTCCCGGACGAGGTCCACCAGCGAAGCGCCATCCCAGCGTCGGCGAACCGTTGAGCGGCCGGGCGTCACGAGAGACCACACGGACGCGCCCGCGGCGCCGAGTCGCTGCGAGTCCTTCCCCGCCACGTCGTCCTCGAGGTCCCGGGACGTGTGCTTGACGGCTCCGACGTCCAGGCCTCGGGCCCTCAGGCGCGGAATGAGCCTCTCGAGAAGCGTCGTCTTGCCGGAGTCGTGCCCTCCCACGAACGCCACGAGGGCGGGGCGATGGTCCGGGTAGAGCAGAAACGGATCGCGCCGCGCGAGAAACTTCGGAGCCTCTTCGCGGTGACGGGCGATCTGGGCGAGCGGTCCCCTCCCCGCGTCGAGGTCTTCGCGGAAGCCGGGAGAACCGGTGAGAACGTCGATCGCGAGCCGCGAGTCGAACTCGTACGGCTCGCTGCGCCACCGGAAACTCTTTGGCGCGAGGTCGCGGATGGCCGCGATCACCGCCAGTCCCGTTTCGAAGGGCCGGAATGCGCCGACGTCCCGCACCGCGAGCATCACTCCCCCGCACGTCTGGCCGGCGTGCTTTTCGAACGCGGGGCGGAAGCGGGTGGGAAGGAAGTCGACTCCCGGCAGGTCCTGCCGCGCGAGCTCGTCGGAGAGCGTGATCGGGTCGAGCCAGGGTGCTCCGAGGAACTCGAAGGGCCGGGTCGTCCCGCGTCCCTCGGACACGTTGGTCCCCTCGAGGAGGCACATCCCCGGATACACGCGGGCCGACGCGACCGTCGGAATGTTCGGCGAGGGCGGAATCCAGGCCAGGCCGGTATCCGAGAAGTTGGTGTCCCGCCCCCACCCGCGCATCGGTGAGACCACGAGGTCGAGGTCGAGGTCGCACTCGGCGGCGAGAAGGCGCGCGAGCTCGCCAGACGTCAATCCGTGCCGCACGGGTATGGAGTGCAGGCCCACGAAGGAGAGGTGGTCGGGATCCTGCGGCGCGCCTTCCACGGCGCCGCCGAGCGGGTTGGGGCGGTCGCAGACGACGAACCGCTTTCCCAGCCGCGCGCACGCCTTCATCGCGAGGAGCATCGTCCAGTTGAACGTGTAGTAGCGGCTCCCCACGTCCGGAACGTCGAAGACGAGCGCGTCCAGATCCGCGAGGTCCTCGTCTCGCGGCTTCAGGCTCTCCGCGGTGGTGCCGTACAAGGAGACGACCGGTAGCCCCGTCTCGCGGTGGACCGACGCCGAGACGCCCTCCATGTACTCCGCGCCGCCGTCCACGCCGTGCTCCGGACCGAAGAGCCGGACGAGACGGATGTCCGGCACGCCGAACAGCGCCTTCCAGGTGGGCACGCCGCCCCCCGTCACTCCGGCGTGGTTCGTGAGAAGACCCACCCGCTTTCCGGCGATCGCCTCCGGGTCCTGCAGGAGGGCGTCCACCCCGAGGACGGTCCGACGGTCCGCGCCGTTCACGCCTTCGCTCCGGCCTGCGGCTGCGGGTGCCGGGGCTTCTCTCCCCGCGCGAGCTCGATCGCGTGCGGCAGGAGGTCCGCCACGACCCGGAGACAGTCCGCCGCCCCCTTCGGAGATCCGGGCAGCGCGATCACGAGCGTGCGGCCGCGGACTCCGGCAACCTGACGCGAGAGAAAGGCGGAGGGGAAGTCGCGCCCGGTCTCGGCCCGCATCTTTTCCGCAAGGCCCGGCGCCTCCACGTCGAGAACGCGGCGCACCGCCTCGGGAGTCCGGTCGCGCGGGGAGAGCCCCGTCCCGCCGGTGAGCACGACGAGGTCGACCCGGCCCGAATCCGCCAGGATGCGCACGCTCTGCTCGACCCGGTCGGGCTCGTCCGGAATCGTCTCGCGAGACACGATTGCGTGCGGGATGCGCGAAGCGACGAGCGCCTCCTCGCAGGCCGGACCTCCGCGATCCTCGCGGTCGCCCGAGGCGACGCCGTCGGAAACGGTGATGATCGCGACGCGGATCGGATCGGACATGCGAACTCCCTGGACCGCAAGAATGACGGGGCGCGGCGGGCGGTTACTATAGCCGCCATGACGGTTCTCGACACGCGCGGGCGCCCGCTGACGAGCCTGCGCGTGTCCGTGACGGACCGCTGCAACCTCCGCTGCGAGTACTGCATGCCGGAGCGGGACTACGTCTGGCTGCCCCGCGCGGAGATCCTGACCTTCGAGGAGATCGGGACCCTGGTCGACGCATTCACCGACCTCGGGGTGGGGCGGGTGCGCCTGACGGGTGGCGAGCCGCTCCTCCGGAGAGAACTGCCCCGCCTCGTTCGCATGCTCGCCGGCTCCGGCCGTCTGTCCGACCTCGCGATGACGACCAACGGCATTCTGCTCGCCGGCGAGGCGCAGGCGCTCCGGGAGGCGGGCCTGGGGCGGCTGACCGTATCGCTCGACACCCTTGATCCCGGCCGCTTCGAGAAGCTGACCCGGTTCGACCGGCTGGGCCGGGTTCTCGAGGGACTCGACGCGGCGGCTCGCGCCGGTTTCCGGCCGCTGAAGATCGACTCCGTGATCGTGCGCGGCGTCAACGACGACGAGATCGTCGCGCTCCTGGAGTACGGCCGCGGCGTTCCGGCCGAAGTCCGATTCATCGAGTACATGGACGTGGGCGGCGCGACGCACTGGTCTCCGGAGAAGGTCGTCTCGCGAACCGAGATCCTGGACGTTATCGCCCGCCGGTACGGACCGACGACCCCGCTCGGCGTCGCCGGACCGGCCCCGGCCGAGCGTTTCGCCCTCCCCGACGGAACGACTTTCGGCATCATCGCCTCGACGACGGCGCCGTTCTGCCGGACGTGTGACCGAAGCCGTCTGACCGCCGACGGAATCTGGTACCTGTGCCTCTACGCCGCCGAAGGCACAGACCTGCGCGCACCGCTCCGCTCCGGCACTTCCGCCGAGGAGATCCGCGCGAAGATCGAGGCCGTGTGGAGCGGGCGAGCCGACCGGGGGGCGGAGGAGCGGCGGGAGACGCGGAACCGAACGCCTCTCCTTCCGGTCTCGGAGCTCCGACGAGACCCGCACCGCGAGATGCATACGAGAGGCGGGTAGTCGCCATCGCTGGTCGTCCCTTTGCAGCGCGGGGTCGGTGATGTTCGACACCGACCCCGACCCCGACCCCGACGTCGACCCGGACCGGCCCCGCCTCGGGTACTACCTGGCCGTCGCGGTCTTCCTCGCGACCCTGGCATTCGCGGTCCTCGGTCTCGTGCGGGTCTCCTCGATGACTGGCTCGCCGTCCTCGGACCCGGAAAGCGCGTCCCGACCGGTTGCGACCCGGACTCCCAGCGCCGGCCGTGTGCCTACTGCGCAGATTCCGCCCCCGACCCGGTCCGCGCCGACGCGGCCGCCGAGCGTGACCTACCTGTATCCCCCGCCGGAAGAGTCGGTGACCGCAGGTCCGGCGGTCGAGGATCAGCCCCGCCGATAGGGACCGGACCGGCCGCCGGTCTTTTCGAGGAGCACGATTTCCCGGATTTCGATCGCGCGATCCAGCGCTTTTGCCATGTCGTAGAGAGCCAGGCATGCGCCCACGACGCCGGTCAGGGCCTCCATTTCGACCCCGGTGCGCGCCGAGGTGGAGACGGTGGCCGTCACCACGACCTCGCGGTTCTTCGCGTCCAGCCGGCACTCGACGACGACCGATTCGAGAGGGATGGGATGCGCGAGCGGAACGATCTCGGCCGTCTTCTTGGCGGCGAGGATCCCGGCGAGGCGGGCCACAGCCAGCGCGTCGCCCTTCGAAAGGCGGCCGCCCGCGAGAGCGTCGAAGGCGGCCCGGCCCATGCGGACCCGGCCCCGTGCGACGGCCCGGCGCCGCGTGGTCGCTTTCCCCCCGACGTCGACCATTCGCGCGCGGCCCCGGGAGTCGAAGTGAAGGACGTTGCGGCGCAGCGTGGTGGATCGGGGGCGCCGGGGAGTTTTCCCGCGCGGCGGCTTCGAGGAGGGCGGCTCCCCCTCTTCGGTCATCCCCGCTCCCGATGCGCGGCCCAGTCGGCGAGCGTGTTCATGTTTGCGAAAGCGGCCCGACTCGGATCGAACGGCCGCCACGTTTTCTCCGGCAGAACCTCGGCTGCCACCTCGTCCGCCAGGGCCGCCAGAGAGAGCATCCCCTTCTCGATCCGCTGCCGCGCGAACCGGGCAGCCGACCGGCGCCACACCGCGGCGAGGGGCTGCAGGCGGCCGTCGGCTTCCGGAATGAGCGCCGGCGCCGGAGTCTGGAGTCCGCGCTGCGCGATTTCCCGGATGACGTCGTGGTTCAGGCCGGGCAGGTCCACCGCGAGGATGAGGATGCGGTCCTCCGCCTCCTCGAGGGCGCGCAGGAGTCCGTGAATGGCGGCGTGCTCGGGCGAGTGGTCCAGCAGAATCTTCGCCGGGCCGATGGGGAAGTCCGGAGTCGTTTTGACGACCACGAAGACCTCGCTGAAGAGCGTCGACAGTCGGCCGGTCTGGAATTCCAGGAGGTTGCCGGCGCCCCAGGGCAGGGCCGCTTTGGGGCGACCCATCCGCCTGGAAGCGCCGCCGGCGAGAACGGCCGCCGGCATGGGAAGCTTCACTGCCACGATGCTAGCACCGGCCCCCCTTGAGAAAGTTGCGGGGACAGGGCCCACGGCCCTGCAGCCGCCTCCTTATTCGGGGACAGGGCCCACGGCCCTGCAGCCGCCTCCTTATTCGGGGACAGGGCCCACGGCCCTGCAGCCGCCTCCTTATTCGGGGACAGGGCCCACGGCCCTGCAGCCGCAACCTTATTTTCGATGATCTCGGTCATCGTTCCGGTCAAGGGCGAAGGGGCCGAGATCGCCCCCGATTTCTTGCGGTTCTGCCATCCGCCCGACGTGGAGCTGTTGATCGTGCCGGACGGCGACCTCGGCGAACCGTTGCCCGACGACCTGCTCGCCGCGGGCGCCCGGGTTCTCCCCGGGAAAGGCAGCCGGGGGAGCCGGCTGGCGCGCGCCGCGGCGGAGGCCCACGGCGACATCCTCTTCTTCCTGCACGCGGACTCCCGCCCGCCCGACGACGTCCTCGCGATCATCCGGCGCGCCGTCGAAGAGGGCGCCGACGGCGGAGCCTTCTCCCTGGCGTACGAGGGATCCGGAGCCACGATGCGGTGGATCGCGTGGTGGGCGAACACCCGGTCGCGCCTCGCCCGGCTTCCCTACGGCGACCAGGGAATCTTCTGCCGCCGGGAGGCCTACGTGCGCTCCGGGGGATTCCGCGACCTCCCGCTCTGCGACGATCTCGACTTCGTCCTGCGCCTGCGGAAGGTGGGACGGTTCGTCATCCGACGCGAAAAAACCGTGACCTCACCCCGCCGGTACCGGGAATCGGGACCGCTGCGGCAGATGCTCCGCAGCTGGAGGGTGGCCGCGGGTTACTTCGCGGGCGTGCCGCCCGAGACCCTCAGGCGCTGGTACGAGGGGCGGTGACTTTGGAGGCCCTCGCCTCCATTCGTCTCTCCAGCCCTGCCTTCACGCCCGGCCACTCGTCTTCCAGGATGCTGTAGTAGACGTCGTCGCGTACCCGCCCGGTGGAGGTGATGGCGTGGTTTCGCAAAATGCCTTCCTCCACGGCGCCGATGCGACGGATAGCCGACCGGGAGCGCTCGTTCAGGACGTCGGTCCTCAACTCCACCCGGACGCAGCCGAGCTTCTCGAAGGCGTGCGTGAGCATGAGGTGCTTCGCTTCGGTGTTGATCGCGGTACGCTGCCAGGCCCGTCCGATCCAGGTCCAACCGATCTCGACGCGGCGGTTTTGCGGTTCGAAGGTCGCGAACCGCGTGCTGCCGATCGCCCGACCCTCCGAGCGCGCGATCGTCGCAAACGGGAGGACCGTGCGGGTGCGGGCGGCGGCGAGCGCGCGTTCCACGTAGGCACGAAGCTCGTCGAGCGAGAGCGCCCGCTCGCTCGTCCAGCGCCAGATCTCTTCGTCGAAGGCGACCCTGGAAAGGTCCTCGAGGTGCCCCAACGACAGTGGTTCCAGACGAACGTGGTGGCCTTCGAGAACGACCGGCTCCAGGGCCGCAACTGTCATCCCGAGGACCGAAGGTTCGAGGGATCTAGACCTCCTCCGGAAAGATCCCTCGCTTCGCTCGGAATGATTCCGCTTCGCGGAATCACTTGCCGTCGCCGCCGAGGATGATGGGCAGCCCGTTCTTTCCGCTTCCGATCACGACCACCTTGGAGTTCTGACTCGTCGCGAGCTTCTCCGTGGCCTCGATACCCTTCCACTCGAGGAGCGCGGGGCTTATGCCTGCGGCCACGATCTTCTGGAAGTCCGCGATGCCCTGCGCCTCGATCCGCTTCCTCTCCGCCTCCTGCGTTTCTTTCTGGAGCACGAACTTCATCTGCTCGGATTCCTGTTCCCGGCGCAGCTTCTCCTGGATCGCGTTGGCGACGACGTCCGGCAGGCCGATCTTTCGCAGCAGGACGGCCTCGGCGATGATCCCCCGATCGCTGGCGGTCTTCTTGAACAGCGCCAGCGTCTCCTTGGCGACCCGCTCACGTTCCGCGGAGTACAGCACCTTCGCCTCATAAGAGGCGGTGATCTCCCGGATCGCGGATCGGATCTGCGGCTCCACCGCAATCTCCTGGTAGTTCTTTCCGATCGTCCTGTAGATGTCGTCGGCCTTCTCCGGGTCCAGCCTGAAGAGAAGCGACCCCTCGAGATCCATAATGAGGCCTTCCTTCGAGGGAACCTGCGCCGTCTCCTTGACCTCCTGGGTCTTGATGGACATCTTCACGACCCGCGTGAACGGGAAAACGATGCGGACACCGGGACCGAGTATGTCCGGTGAAACTCTCCCGAAGAAATCCTTCACGCCAACGTGGCCGGCGGGGATCACGGTGATGGGACTGCCGACGAGCAGAAGAAGCAGGACGATTCCGACGATCGCAAATCGGACGATGCGGCGGCCCGACGGGGAAGGGGGCACGACCTCGAAGAGCTTGGACATGAAAATCCTCCTCTGGATGCGAGGAGGACGCTATCAGCTATCCGCTGGCAGCTGTCCGTCCGGCACGGTCTACACCATCTTCAGAAGGTGTCCCATCTTGTTCTTCTTCGCTTCGAGGTAGCGGCGCGATCCGTCGGTAGGATGGACCTCCAGCGGGACCCGCTCCACGATCTCCAGGCCGTAGCCGCCGATGGCCACGTACTTCGAAGGGTTGTTCGTCATCAGCCGCATCTTGCGGACGCCGAGGTCCCGCAGGATCTGGCAGCCCACGCCGTAGTTGCGGATATCCGGCGGGAACCCGAGCTTTTCGTTCGCGGACACCGTGTCGTGCCCCTGGTCCTGTAGCTCGTAGGCCTTGAGCTTGTTGACGAGACCGATGCCGCGCCCCTCCTGGAGGAGGTAGAGGAACACTCCCCTTCCCGCCTCGACGATCTTTTCCATGGCGAGCGCGAGCTGGGCGCCGCAGTCACATCGAGAGGATCCAAAGATGTCCCCGGTGAGGCACTGGGAGTGCACGCGGACCAGCGTGGGCTCTTCTTCCCGGATCTCACCGTGAACGAGCGCGATGTGCTCCTCGTGGGTCACGTCGCTCTTGTAGGCCGCGAGGGTGAAGTCGCCGAACCGGGTGGGGAGATTCGGAGACGCCACGCGGTGAACCAGCCGCTCGGTCTTCATGCGGTGGCGGATGAGGTCCGCGACCGTCACCATGAGGAGGTCGTTCTCGGCGCAGAACTTCGCGAGGTCGGGCACGCGTGCCATCGTGCCGTCCTCGTTCATGACCTCGCAGATCACGGCGGAGTCCCGAGCGCATGCTCATCAAGCTGGATCTCACGGGGGCGTTCACGCGTTTCGCCGAAGCCGTGGTCCGATCGCCGGGTTTCAGCGTCCGCTTTTCCTGCTGGCGGCGACGGCGGTGTTTCTCGCGGTCGGGCCGGGCATGCCTGGTTCGGCGCGCCGCACATCTGGCGGGCGATAGGGGACCAGCCGCGTCCAACGGACCTGCGTGGCGATCCTCGCCTGGATCGTCGTTGCCGGTGTGGCGATTCCGTTTGTCCTGGCAACAGACCCGTACAACGATACGCTGCAGTTCTATCAAACGGGACTGTTCGTCTGGTGGATCTTCGCCGCCGTTGGCTTGTCGGCATTTGCACGATCCCATCGCTCGGCCGGCGCGGCTGCGATCGCGATAGCGCTGATCGTGTCAATCCCTTCATCCATCCATTATCTTGCGCGCAAGTGGACCGACAACCAGCGTCCGGCTCTCGCCGCTCTGACGCGAAACGAGTTGAGCATCGCCGACTACCTGAAGAGGCAGGACGCGGACTCGACCGTGATTCTTCACAATCGGCCGACCGCGCCATCGCTGATGACAGTGGTCGCGGATCGGCGCGTCGTCCTTGGGTGGGGAGAGGGCAATACGCGGCAGGCAGCGCGCAGCGCGCCCGGGATATCGATCTGTTCTTCACCTCGGCGAAACAAGTCCTGACGAGGCCGCCGACACGTTGCGCCGCTATAGTGTGACGCACGTCGTCGTGAGGACTAATCGGGATCGCGTGCATCCGGAAGTGCTCGCGAAGCTCACACCTCTGATGGCCTTCCCTGACGTGACACTCTATAGCGCAACGATCGAATGAACTCGGACACCCAGACGTCATCCATGCCTGCACAGTACACCACAGCCGGCCGCCCGGTTTTTGTCACCGGAGGCGCCGGTTTTGGCATCAATATGATTCGCTATCTGCTCGCCCGGAGCCACTCGATCGTGTCGTTTGATATCGCTCCGTTCGATTATCCGGAACGGGATCGCATCACCGCAATCACGGGCGATATCAGGAATATCGCAGCCGTGCGTGACGCCATTCGCGGATGCGACATCGTCATTACACTGCGCCGCCGCGCTCCCTTCTATACGCCCGCGGCGATTATGTCGACCGATGTCGACGGCACGCGGCACGTTCTGCAGGCGGCGCTCGACGCCGGCATCTCGCGCATCATCCATATTTCGTCGACAGCCGTCTACGGCACGAAGGCCTCGGGTGCAGGCGAAGACAGCTCGATCGAGATCATCGGGCCGTACGCCGAGGCGAAAGTGCTGGCCGAAAACGAGTGTGCGTCGTTTCGAAATCGTGGCCTCTGCGTTCCGGTATCCGGCCGAAGACGTTCGTGGGACCTGAGCGGCTCGGGGTGTGGTCGATCCTGTACGACTGGGCCCAGGCCGGCAGCGGCTTTCCCGTCATCGGCCGCGGCGACAACAGATATCAGCTGCTCGACGTCGAAGACCTGTGCGACGCCATTTACGCGACGATGACGGGCGATCCGGCGAAGGTGAACACGGTCTTCAACGTCGGAGCGAAGGAATTCGGCACCTTGCGCGATGATTTTCAGGCCGTTCTCGACCACGCCGGACATGGCAGGAAAGTGCGGTCATTGCCGGCGGGGCCACTCATTTTCGTGCTGAAGGTGCTGGAGACGCTGAAACTCTCGCCGGTGTACGAGTGGGTGTACGAGAGGCCGCTGTCGATTCGTGGGTATCGATCGAACGAGCCAGAAAGTGCTGGGCTTCGAACCGCGCTACTCCAACCGGGAGGCCCTCATCAGGAATTACGAGTGGTATGTCCGCCACGCGCCCGCGTTCAGCGATAGAACCGGCATTTCGCATCGCACCCCGTGGAAACAAGGTTGATCGGACTGGGGAAAAAAATCTTCTAGGCGTACACAAAAAGGACCGGAGGTGGGCGAGCCATCTCCGGTCCCTGCATGCTGCCGTCGAACGGCATTCAGTTGGGTCGCGGCGGGCCTGGATAGAGTTTGAAGTTGCGGTAGGTTCCCTCGAGCGTTTCGCTGCGCGGTCGCAACAAATCGAGATGCGGTGATTCGGCGGAGCATACGCGCGGTTGAACGAACCGGCAAACCATATCCGGTTGCCAACTAACGTGCCGTTCTGAATTTCGCCGACCCAGACCTGATATCCACCCGGGTGCCAGGTCACGGTGAAGTGAAATACGCCATCCTGGCGCCAGTCGATACCCGTTGGATCAATCTTGGTGTCGTGATCGCCGGGGTCGCCATCGCCGTTACGGCCGTTACGCCAAATCAGCTTCATGCCGGTGCCATTGCCATCGCCGCGCTGCTCCAGATGCATCTTCCACGGATGGTTGCGGAATTCACCGAAGCTGCCCCAGGTGGTCGCGTCGCCCATCGCCAACCATTTGAGGTCTTTCCTCACCTGGCGACCTTCGGCCTTGCCGAAGGCGGTCACATCCCATTCGATCGTGCACGCGTTACAGGTCGGGATGTCGTAATCGATGCCGTCAGACTGCGAGGTGGCCTGCCAGCCCTGACCGGGCACGAACCTGCCACCGATTCGATTGCCGACGGTCTGGCCGTCGGTCAGCAAGTCAAGAATTTCCTGACCCCGAAAGAAGCTGCCTTTCGCGCTCAGGAAGGATCCTCGCGCCGACCACGGACCAACATCACCATCGAGCTCGGCCCGGACCGCCAGAGTACTGGTGTCGAACTGGAGCGTCGCTGTGGGCGTCCAGGTGGTCGACGCGCGCAGGCCCGAGTCCTGCAGCACGGCACCGCTATTGCTCAAAAGCTGGAAGCGGTACTGCGGAGAGACATTTCCGCCCTCAGTCGGCTGCGCGCCACTCGCATTCAGTGGCGGTGCCGTGAAATTCTCCAATCGCAAGTCGTTCACCGGCGACACGAGTCCCGGGGCGGTCACTTTCAGCGTGGTGCCATCAGCCGGCGCAGTCGACGGCGGCGAAGGGACCGTCGGCGTCAGCGGTTCCGATTTCGAACAGCCAAACACGAGCGCAACGATCGAGAGGCTGAAAAGCGCGGACAAAAACCTTTGCTGCATGCACTGCTCCCTGATGATCGGTGAAAACAATTGTTCGTGAGGGTGCGACGTTGGCGAACGTCGCGCTAATGATAAACGCCACCTGATGCGGTGTAAACCCTGAAACGCGGGATCGCTGAGAATTGTGGAGAACTGATCGATGTTACGATGTCTGCCGTCACGTGAACTTTCATTGAACACCGATCAGATCATCAACCCAACCGAACGCTGAGGAGATCGATGCATACAAAGACGATCGTCGCGGCGCTGGCCGCATGTTTTTGTCTCGCAGGCAGCTCGACCGCGACAGCCCAGACGCAACCTTCCACCACCAAATACTTGATTGACGTCAACGGCGGTGCGCAAACGCAGTCGCGAGAGATCACCACGACGACCAGCTTTCCGCTCTACGGCGAGACGGCCACCATCAGTACGGCTCAGGGCGTCGATGGCGGAGGTTTGTTCGATATCAGCGCCAGCTATCGCCTGCCGATGTCGATGTCGTTCGGCGGTGGGTCGTTCGGTGTTGGTATCGGCGTGTCGACCTTCGGCGACAAGGGCAACAGCTCGGTCGCCGCGTCGATTCCAAGTCCGGTGGCCTTCAACAGACCAGCGAATGTCACCGCATCCGCCACCGATCTCAAACACAAGGAAACCGCCACACACCTTCTGCTCTCGTACTTTTATTCCGTCAGGGACAAGATTGAGGTCGCGCTCTCCGTCGGCCCGTCCTTCTTCAATGTCAGCCAGGAATTCACGACGGCCTCGGTTCCGTCAGGCACACAGAGCCTCAGTCTTGGTACGGTCCGTGAGAGGACGACGGCTGTCGGGGCCAACATCGGCGCCAATATCAACTACTACGTCCGGCCCAACTACGGCGCCGGCGTCTTCCTCAGATATGCAGGCGCTACCGCGGATTTCGACACGTTCAACGGTTTGAAGGTTGGCGGCGTCCAGCTCGGCGGCGGTCTGCGTCTGCGCTTTTAAATCTTTTCCAACCCGGACCTGCTCGATGGCAGGTCCGGGTTTTACGAACTTACCACTCCGGTTGCATCGCCGGCACGTAGCGATCGCGCTCGACGAAGCACTCGAGGTCTCTTGTGTCATCGCACTCCTGCCAGGATGCACCGTTTGAACCACCCGGACCTGCGTCGGACAGCACCTTGATGATCTTCCCATTCGGCAGCATGATGCGGCTGATCGAGACGGTCCTGCCCTTCCAGGTGATGATGTTTTCGCCGCCAGGTTTCAGCAGGAGTCCGTAGCCCCTGCCACGGAGCAACCACGCCACACGCTTGGTGATATCGAACGCATTTTCCAGCGTGCTGCGACGATAGACCGCGTTCCTCACACACTGCACTATCCCGCCGCCTGGGGTCGATCCGCAATTCGCCCAGTCGCCCGGAGGCCCTGGAGGCGGTGGAGGGCCGTCGTCTGGCGGGCCCGGCGGTGGCGGCGGTGGCAATGGTTCATCGGTTCTGAAGGTCTGCACGTTCGACCACGCGCTGATGGCTCGACTCTCGCCACTGTCGCGAGCCTGCACCCGCCAGTAGTAGGTGCGATTGCCGAGGAAGGAATAGCCACCTGGAATGATGGTTTCCGAACCGGTTTCGTCGACGACAAACGTGGCGGCGATCGATGAAAATGCCTGATTGTTCGCGACCTGCACCATGTAAGAAATGCGGTCGATCGGCCCCGACTTGCTGCCGGCACGTATCCTGAATTCCGGTCTGAGATTCGTCGTTCCGTTCGGCAGGGCGGCTGTTGGCGCACCGAGCGTCACAGTCGCGACGGCAACAAAGCTGACCGCCTTTGAATACGCGCCGACGTTGGCGCCGTCCTCGGCACGGACGCGCCACCAGTAAGTCCGTCCGGTCGGGAGGACGTCCGGCAACTGGAACGTCGTCACCTCGCTGCCGGCTTCGATGCGGGTCCGGGTAAAAACGATCGACTTAAACTCCGAGTCTGTGGCAATTTCAAGCGTGTAGAACAGCGTACGCTGGCCAGACGTGCCCGAGTTCTGGAAGATCAATTTCAGCGGTTGATCCCGCATTTGAATGTGCCAGTCCGGTCCTGGTTCCAGCAGATTGGGCGGCGTGATGTTGACCCCCTCGATTGGCCCGGCAACAGACGGACTCAACGGGTTGGCGCTCTTGGAAACCTGGCAGCCAGAGCCGATCACAGCCGATAGCAGTAACCCGAGCACCCACCGAGATTTGATTGTCTTCTTCGACATAAACACCCTGTGTACAGAAACAGCCCCGGCCCATTTCTAGGCTCTCTTAGGTTTATCGGAACAGTGGTGCCAGTGATTTAGACGTGGTCGAGCTGGGAACTCAGACCACCAAGCTGGGAGGTGGCGAGAATCGTACGCAACCAAGCTGTACGCTGTCAAGCGTTTACTGAAGCGGCCCCCGCGGCGTGGCCTGCGAAACCGTCCTGGCGATTACGAAAACCGCTCCGGGAATGTTGCCCACAAACTGAAGCCCGACAAAGAGCACCGACAGAACGAACGCCTCGGGCGCCGGCGTCCCAACCCGTGCAAACAGCCAGACGAACCCGGCCTGAGATGTCCCGATGCCGTTGACGGTAACCGGCAGCAGCATCACCAGCAGAATCAGCGGCACAAAGGCGAAGTAAATCGACAGCGGCTGCGCGAGACCCATGGCGGCGCCCAAATAATAGGCCTGGATGACGCGCAGGATTTGGACGGCGAGCGATGCGACGAGGACGAGGATCAATGCGCGCCGATGGTGCGCATACCGCCGGAGCGAGCCGAGGATCTGCGAAGGCACGCGGCGAATCGATTCCCGCGGCACGCGGGCGACGAGCGCTTCAAACCGTGCCTCCGCCGCGCTGCTGAACACCAGCATCGCCGCAACGGCGCAGGCAAAGGCAGCCGCGGCGAGGCCCGCGAGAATCGCACGATCCGATCCCAGATCGCGTGCGAGCGACAGGCTCAGCAGCGCCATCAGGAGCAGAGACAGAATCCCAAGCATCCTGTCCACGAACACCGATGCCATCGAATCGCCGAGCGGGACGCCGTGCCTCGACAGGCTGTACGCGCGAACCGCGTCGCCGCCGATGCTCCCCGGCAGGAACGTTCCCAGAAACGTACTGACGAAGAAGGTCTCGAGAATCACGCCGAAGGGCGGCAGGCGCTCGCGTTCGAGCGGTCGAAGCAGGACGAACCAGCGGTACGCCATCAGCGCGCGATCGATGAGCACCAGTGCAAGAACAATCAGGAGCGGTGGTCCCGCTACCCGTGAAAATGCCCGAACGACGGCACTCGGATCGGCTCGCGCGAAGAAATAGAAGACGAGCGCTGCGGCGATTATCAGGCGGAGAACGCCGCCCCGACGGGAACGCGCACGGGGAGCGTCCGTCCCCGAATTCAACGGACAGGCGGGATTGTTTCGAGATGCCGCGCCGGATCATGCTTGACCTTATAGGCGCGGCGCAGGAATTTCACGTAAGGGACGACTTGTTTCATGGCGCCCACATTGACCTGGCACGGACTCAGGCAGGTGGGACAGACGTTCTTCTTCATCTCTTCGCGGTGGGCGAGGTTGGCCAGCCTGAAGTACAGCGCCTCGGCGCTCTCATCGAGGACGTTTCCGAGCTTCTCGGAGTTCTCGCAGTAAAACAGGTTTCCTTCAGGGTTCAAAAGGAGACCCTGACGCTGAAACGGACACGGCATCGTCCGCTGGTAGCCGTTGGCAATCATGTCCGCGTAATGCAGGTACATGAACGACTGGCCACTCAGAACCGACTCTTCCGATACGCGATCGAGAAAGAACTTGCGCATGAAATCTTTCTCGCGCTGCCGAAACTGAATCTGCTCTTCGAGGTTCTTGTTGTTCAACATGTTCTCGGTGAAGCGCAGCATGTTGAACACGATGTCAAGGCGGCGGCTCTTCGCCCAGGCGAGCAGGCGATCCGCGTCCTCGAGGTTCATCGCGAAGATCGTCGCGGCAATGCCGAACTGGAAATTCGAGTGTTTCTCCGCCAGCGCCTGCATCGCCTCGATCGTCTGACAAGCCTTGTCGAAGCCGGTCTTGACCTGACGAACCTGATTGTGGACATCGCCAATCCCATCGAGCGACACACGGATGCTGAGCAGCAAATTCTCATCGGCACAGAACTCGACGATGCGCGTCAGCATGGGGATCGCTCGATGCGGCGTCAGGCCCGTCGTGTTGACGCCGATCTTGCGCATGCGCGGAAGGCGGCGCTGAAACAATTCCACCATTTCGGGCAGATCGTTGCGCGTCGTCGGCTCGCCACCCGAGATATTCAGATTCTCGATCGCTCCCCAGAAACCATGCGCCATGACGCCGTCGAGCTGATCCAGCGTCATATCCGATTTTCGATCGCCCATCTTCCAGTTGCCGCACATCTCGCAGCGGGCATCGCAGACGAAGGTGCAGTTGTAGATGAGAACGGTAGGGCGGATCGGCTTGAATCGGGAGACGACCAACGAATTCACCAGATCCCGGGGAACCCCCGCGACGCTTCTGGCCAGGTAATGAAGGCGGAAGGTATCGGTCGACACGAAACGCTGATCATGGTAGCACAAGTGCTTACGGGTCCGTAGCATCCGAGGATTCGCGTTTGACGTTTCGAAACCGGTTCCCTACAATCGCCAAAGCGCGGAATGCGGATTCTGATGATTGCTCCCGAGCCCTTCTTCGAGCCTCGGGGGACGCCATTCAGCGAGTATCACCGCATCCGGGCGCTTCTCGACCTCGGCCACACGGTCGATCTCGTCACCTATCCCTTCGGCACCGATGTCGACATGCCAGGCCTGCGGATCTTTCGCGCGGCCCGGCCGCCATTCGTGAGGCATGTGAAGATCGGGCCTTCCATGGCCAAACTGTTACTCGACATGACGCTGACGCTGACGGCTATCAACCGAGCGCGCCAGGGCAGGTACGACGCGGTCCACTCGCACGAGGAAGGTGCGGCGATCGGAGTCGTGATTTCAGCCGCGCTTGGTGTTCCACATCTCTACGACATGCACTCGAGCCTGCCGCAGCAGCTCGAGAACTTGCCTTCAGCCGCTCGGCGATTCTTCGGTGGGCGTTTCAGCGCCTCGAACGAACGGCCATCAAACGATCGCGCGTCACGATCGTCATTTGCCCGCACCTGCAGGAAACCGCGCGAAAGGTCGTGCCCGAGGCGCGCACCGTGCTCATTGAAAACGCACCTGGATCGGGCGAAGCGCCGATTCAGGGGAGCGGCAAAGCGATCCGTGATTCGCTCGGACTCGACGCGACGACGCCGATCGTGATGTACACAGGGACGTTCGAGCCCTATCAGGGTCTGGACCTTCTTCTTGCTGCGTCGACCCTGGTGCGGCGCGAACGCTCCGACGTCCGGTTCGTGCTCGCCGGGGGCAAGCCCGATCAGGTCACGCGCGCGAAGGCGAACGCCGCAGCTGCCGGCGCCGTGGGTTGATCTTCACCGGCGAGCAGCCCGCCGAATCAATTCCGAGCTACCTGGATGCCGCCGACGTGCTGGTATCGCCGCGCAGCACGGGCACGAACACGCCGCTGAAGATTTATCAGTATCTCCGTTCGGGCCGAGTGATCGTCGCCACGCGGCTGCTGACGCATACTCAGGTGCTCTCCGATGAGGTCGCCATACTGACGGCGCCGAACGCCGAAGCATTCGCGCACGGCATTCTCCGGGCCATCAACGATCCCCAATCGGCGAAGCGCGTCGGCGAAGCGGCAAGACAGCTCGCGGAGAACCGGACACATACGAGGCTTATTTGCAGCGCACGCGTGAAGCGTGCGAAGCACTGGTCGCATGATGGCGGAAAAGGGGACGGGAGGGGTTTTCGCGGGGGCTGGTTCGAAAACCCCTCCCGACCCCTTCCATTACAGCTATGCCACCTACGCCGATCCGGCGATGGCGGCGAACTTCGACGCCGAGCGTTTCGGCGGCCCGATCGGACGAATCCTCCTCGAAGATCAGGAGCGCGTGCTCGCCGAGTCTCTCGGCGACGTCTCCGAGCGCCGCATTCTCGACATGGCGACGGGCACTGGGCGTGCGGCGCTGGCCCTCGCCAAGCGCGGAGCTCTGGTCACAGGTGTCGACGCGTCAGCCGAGATGCTGGCGGTCGCACGAAGGCGCGCTGCGGAATCAGGATTGTCGGTCGACTTCGACGAGGGGGATGCGCACGCACTGATCTATCCGAGTCAATCGTTCGACGCCGTCGTGTGCCTGCGAATGTTGATGCACGTTCCCGACTGGCGAAAGGCGCTGTCCGAGTTGTGCCGTGTCAGCCGTCATCAGCTCGTGATCGATTACCCGGCCTCTACGAGTCTCGCCTCGATGCAGGTGGTCTGGCGCCGGATCGCACGCACGCTGGGAAGCAAGGTTGAAGCGTACAGAGTCTTCAGCGCCGGCAGCATCGCGCGCGAGCTTGACCGCAACGGGTTTCGGATCATCTCTCTCCACAAACAGTTCGTCCTGCCGATTGCGCTTCACAAGGCGGTCGGCTCGGCGGGATTCACGCGAGGTATCGAGAGCGGGCTTGCGAGCGCGGGCATGCTGAAGCTGGCTGGATCGCCCGTCACTCTGACAGCACGACGGTGCGCGTCCTGATTATCGGCGCAACCGGCTTCACGGGTGGTCACCTTGCGCGTGCGCTTGTCACGCGTGGGTACCAGGTCAGGGGCCTCGTGCGTGAATCGGCGGACCAAAAGCCGCTGGAGTCCGCGGGTATTGAACCGGTGCCGGGGGGGCTCGAAGATCGTGCGGCGCTCGCACGAGCCGTGAAAGATATCGAGGTCGTCTGTCACATCGCGCGGTCTACCGGCAGGCCGGCCTTTCCAAGGCGACCTACCGAGCTGTCAATGCCACGGCAGTCGGAGACTTGATCGATGCGGCAGCGACGAGCGGCGTTCGCCGACTTGTAAGTTGAGCACGGTGGGCGTGCACGGGGACATCGAGCACCGCCGCGAATGAAGAGGCCCCGCTGCGGCCCGGCGATATTTATCAGGAGACGAAAGTTGACGGCGAGCGAATCGCGCGCGAGGCCGCCGCACGCACCGGGCTGGCTGTCACGATTGCTCGTCCATCTGGCATTTACGGGCCGGGCGATCGCCGGCTGCTCAAGTTCTTTCGCGGCGTGGCGCGCCGCCGTTTTGTCGTGCTCGGCTCCGGAGACATCTTTTATCATCTGACATACATCGACGATCTCGTCGAAGGGTTCCGCCTGTGCGGCGAAGTGCCGGCGGCTGCCAACCGGACCTACA